>JAZKGW010000010.1:34191-233345 GCA_040385685.1 Verrucomicrobiota bacterium
GATAATATTGCGCGGGTTCGCGGAAGCATTCGGCGATGTTGACGTTATGCCAGTTAGGGAGGTCGTTTTGCTTCGTCCAGTCGGCGGTGCAGCGGTGGATTTTCTCGCCGAGCTTGAGCAACTCGGGATCGCCGGTGCGGTTGTAGAGCCAGTGAATCGCCTGAAGATTGTCGCCGCCGCGCATTTTCTGCCAGTAGTGCGTAAGCATCGCAGCGTCCGGCACGGTGAGCTGATAGTGGAAATACTTCGTCATCAGCTCCAGCACCCGCGGGTCGTTGGTGTGGTCATGATAGGACTGGAGACAGAACAACATGATCATGTTCGCCCAGTAGTCCCGCGAGCCGTCCTCGAATTTTTCATCGGGGCCGAAATCCCCGTTAGGGCGCTGGCTGGCCAGCGCGCCCTCGATCCACGTCTTGCTTTCCGCCATCATCTTCGGGTCCTTGAAGATATACCCGAGTTCGATGTAGCCCTTGAGCCAATAGGGCAGCTCCTCCCAACCGTATTTGCCTTTGCCATTCCTGCTGAGCCAGGCGTTGTCCTCCTTTTGCAGCCACGCGCTGATCTCGCCGAGATGCCCGGTTAGACCGCTCCGCTGACGCTGAAGGAATTCCTTGAGCCAGCCTTGGGGCTCCACCGCGTCCACGGGAAGCATGATGAAGCGGCTGGGTTCCAAGGGCGCGCGATTGCCGATGTAGAGGGTGCTGGGTCTGGAAATGTCGGGACCTTCGACGACTTCGACCGCGGCCTGCGCCGCTGCTGCCGAGACTGCAATCGCGGTGATCCATTTGCTGAGTGGGTAAATATTCATGGGGAGAACTGGGTTGCGGCGCGTATCGGGGTGGGATTTTTACACGGATGGGATCGGCGATCTAGCACCGCGGGGTCAATCAACCCGAACGGGGGGGATTTTGAATTATCGGGTTCGGGATAGATTTTTTCACCCGACCCAAACCGTTGGTGTTATGGCGCGATTAAGTCTCGGAACCCAAGTAATCCGGGCACTTCTTGACAACCCACCGCCCGCGTCAAAGGATCAACATTCCAGCGAAAACTGATGAAGCCTGTCCAATGAAATCCAACCTGATGCGATCCTCCCGTGGCATCATGGCGGCTTGGTTTGCAAGCGGCTCGCTGTGCTGGGGAGCTTTGGAAGTCGCCGGCAGTTTGCTGGTGGATCTGGATGCCACGGATTTCAGCGGTGGGGCGGAAAAATGGCAGCAGCATTCGTCTGGAACGGAAATCGCTGGAAATTTCATCCCCAAGGGTTCGCCGACCCGCCAAGTGGTGGCGGGCGCGGACGCGGTGGTTTTCGATGGTGACGGGGACTGTTTTGTAGGCCCGCTGACGACGGCGGCGCTGCATGGCCCCGGCGCGAAGCACTCGGTGGAAGTCTGGGTCTATCAGGGCAACGTCCGCGACCAGGAATCCATCGTGTCATGGGGCAAGCGCTGGGGACCGAATCTAACATTCGCGGGATTCCGCTACGGCGCGGATCCGGATTTCGGGGCGGTCGCCCGCTGGGGGGCATCCGAATCCGCGTTCACGGTGGTGCCGCCGGCGGGGCATTGGCATCATCTTGTTTCTACCTACGACGGGAAAACCCAGTCGATCTATGTGGACGGCAAACTGGACAACTCGAAGGCGGTGGGTCTGCTGGACGCGCATGACCGGCTGCCCATCCATCTCGGCGCCGAGATCTGTGGCGATCTGAAACTGGAAGGACAATTCACCCAATTCTCCGGGGCGCTGGCCAAGGTGCGCATTCATTCCGGAGCGCTGTTAGCGGCGCAGGTGAAGCACAATTACGAGGCCGACCTGCCCGGCTTTCCCGGCCTCGCCGGGGAGTCGCTCAAGCAATCGCCGATGCACCGGTTTTCATTCAACGAGGCCGCCGGTCCCGCGCCGGACGGCAGCACGGTGATCGACAGAATCGGCGGGCTTGCCGCCGTGATCCGCGGGACGGATGCCAAATTCACCGGCAGTGCCGTCGAATTGCCGGGCGGCAGCTCGGGGACCGCCGCCTACGTGGATTTCCCCAATGGCCTGATCTCGTCGCGGGAGAATCTGAGCATCGAGTTTTGGGAAACCCAAACCGCCGAGCAGGCGTGGTGCCGGATCCTTTCGATCGGCACCAACCAGGTCGGCGAGATCAGCGGCCCCGGCGGAACATTCGCCGGCAGTGAGACCCTTACCTTGTTTGGCAACGTCGGAATGACCCAGGTGAACCGTTTCGCCCGTTCCGTCGGCACCTACCCTAACGGGGGCCCGGATCGCGACCCGGTGGACTATCCGGAGTCGGACTACGGTGTCGAGTTCCATCAGGTCATCACCTACAACATGGAACTTCGCGAGTGGCACTGGTATCGCAATGCCATCTTGATGGAGGTGATTCCTGACGAACAGGGACCGACCACGATCGACGACGTCAACGTCTGGTTAGGTCGCTCGGAGTTTTCGAACGACAATAATTTCCGCGGGCTCTTCAACGAGTTCCGGATCTACAACCGCGCCCTCAGCGAAGGCGAGATCCATGGCAATTTCCTGGCCGGGCCGGACAAGATCAATCTGGGCGGGCGGACGGTGGCTTTCAATTGGACGCCCGTGGAATCCGGCAGCCACAAGTTCGCTAACAGCAGCGGCTCGGACCAGTGGAACACCGGTGCCGGCGGCGCGCATCCTAACGGATCTGGCGTCATCGCCACCTTGGCCAGCGCCATCGCCGGCGACCAGGAGATCCTGTTCGACTTCCCGCTGGCGCTGGGCACCCTCAACCTCGGTGCGCGCGGTGCCAACGGTGCTTTCATCCTGCGTGGCAAGGATGCAGCCGCGATCACCATGGATTCCGGCAACAGTGTCGCAGCGTCGATCAACCAACTTCCCGGCAGCCCGGGCAATTTCATCCACGCGCCTGTTAGCCTCCGCTCCGACACCGAGGTCGCCAACCCGTCGTCCAGCGCGTTGGTCATCAGCGGGGCGATCCGTGGCAATGGCTCATTCATCAAGAGCGGCAGCGGCCCGGTCATTCTAACGGGAGACGGCGGGGGGTACGACGGACTGGTGAGAGTGGTGGCGGGCGCGCTGGTCCTCGGCGATGGCGGAACCAGCGGACAGCTCGCGGCTTCTCATTACACGATCAACGATCCCGGCCAATTGATCTTCAACCGCAGCGACAGCATCGAGCTCTCCGGCAGTTTCGGCGGCAGCGGCGGGATCATCCACCAGGGCCGTGGCAAGCTCCTGCTCGGCAAGGGCGGGTCTTTCGCTAACAGTGGCGACATCTCCCTGCTGCACGGTTCCGGGACCTTTACCAGCGAGGGCATCATCGACGGTCCCGCCACTTTGGTCGCGGATACCGGAGTGATCTTGAGAGGCCAGAGCAGTACCCGGGTGCGGGAGTACTTTTCCATCGGCACCAAGCAAGCCGGCACGCTGACGCTTCAGGATTCCGCAAGTATTGCTGTTGACGGCCGCGGGCATTTCAACCTCGGCGACATCGGCGGCGGCTCCAGCACGATGTTCATGAAAGGTGGCTCGGTTTCATGCAAGGAACTGCACATCGGCAAATACCCGGACACCTCCGGAGTGCTGCTGCAGAGCGGCGGCGAAATAAGAGCGATCGGTCAATTCGACTCGCGCGTAGGCGGCGCGTCGTACCTGTCGTGGCAGTCTTGGGGGGCGTGGCGGATGACCGGCGGAACCTACACCGACGAATGGAATCTCCAAATCGGGACCTGCGGGATCGGCGTGATGGAAATCGACGGCGGGCACGTCGATGTCGGTGGCTTCCTCGCCATCGGCCGCTATCAGGACGACCAGGGCCATCCCTCCCACGGGGTGGTGGACGTGAAATCGGGCAGCGTCACCACCAGTGCCGCGGAGAACCTCCTGCTCGTCGGTGAGGAAGGCGTCGGCGTGCTCAATATCCGGGGCCGCGGCACGGTCATCTGCGCCAATCGGATGATCATCGGTGCCGGGACCATCGACAAGTCCGGCGACGGCACGGTCAACTTGCTGACAGGCGGCACGCTCGTCACTTCGGGTATCGGCCAAATGAATCAAACCGAAGCCGTGGGCCGCTTGAATCTCGACGGAGGAACGCTCAAGGTTGGCAAATCCAGCGAAGCGTTCCTCGAAGGGCTCGATTATGTATTTGTTAGGAAGGGTGGCGCCCGCATCGATACCAACGGATTCGATGCGAGAATCAACCAACCGTTGCTGGCTCCGCGAGGCAACGGGATTCCAACCATCCCGGTCATCCGGGCAGGCGCGGGTTACCTCGGCGCTCCGTGGATTGAAATCGCCGGGGGGGGCGGCAGCGGTGCCACCGCCGTTGCCGATCTCGTGGATGGATCGATCAAAAGCATCACCATCACTCATCCCGGAAACGATTATATATCCGCCCCCGCGGTCAGCATCCTTGGCGGTGGCAGCGGGTCCGGACTCACTCTGGGCACTCCGGTCTTGGCTGCCAACGTGAGCGGTGGCCTGGTCAAGACCGGCGCAGGCACGCTCACCCTTGGCGGGGCTAACAGTTACACCGGTGTCACTTCGGTTATGCAAGGAAGCTTGCGGGTCGAGGGACATCTCGCCGGCGGGGTCGAGGTGGCCGCCGGTGCCGCGTTAGGCGGACGCGGGTCTGTCGGGGCGGCGGTTGAGGTGGTTTCCGGGTCCACATTATCGCCGGATCCCGGCGGGGTCCTCGCCGTCCGCGGCAACGTGGCGCTCCACGGAACCTTCATTCTCCGAACCGCGGGGACCAGCGCCGGACGACTTGATGTCGCCGACAAGCTCGATCTAACCGGCTCGAAGCTGGTGGTGGAAGCCAGCGCCGCCAAGGTCGCCAGTCCGGTCCATCTCATTGCCAGTTACGGCAGCCTGCGCGGTAAATTTGCTCTGGATGATTCGCTGCCCGCCGGTTACTCCCTTGACTATCACTACAACGGACACAACCAGATTGCCTTGGTCGCCACCGCTGCCGATGGAGAGTGAGGGAGTATTCTGCCGATCACCCCGCCGATCGTTCTTCGATCGCGGATGGTTCGCGCTGCTGGCGGCAATCTGTCTGTTAGTGTGTCCGCCGGCCCATGGACAAGGCCAGTATTCGTTCCGCAGTTGGCAGTCCGAGGATGGCTTGCCGGTCAACCTCGTCCGCTCGATCGTGCAGGATACCGACGGCCATTTGTGGATCGCCACTTCGGAATGCATCGTGCGTTTCGACGGCATCGAGTTCCAGCGGGTCGAGCAAATCCCCGGGTTCCCGTATCCACACTCGGGAGACAATCGCTTGTTCGCCACCGCCGATGGGACAGTTTGGTTTTCGAGCTCACAAGGCGGCTTGCTCCGCATCAACAAGGGCGTGGCCAGCGTCGTCTGGCAGGATGGCAGTGACGCGGATTCACCACCCGTCAGCCAGGTCGTTGATTTCGCCACCGGCGGCGTGATCGTACGGCGGGGCGAGGGCATCTGGCGCATCCGCGACCGCCAGATCGTACGCCTGGAGAAGCCGGAAAGCGCGGTTCTCGATGCGCTCAAGGCGGATCTCGATCAACGATCCATCAACGGACGGATCGGTCCCGATGGCACGTTTGGAAAGCTGGTGGACCGAAGTGGATCGACATGGTCGGTGTCGCCGGCGGGTGAACTCACGGTAACCTCGCCCGAAGGAGTTAGACGCCCGATCACAATGCCGCGCGGGAGTTCGGATTCCCATGTCACCGAGTTGTTGGAAGATCTAGAGGGAAACATCTGGGTTGCCACCGCGCTGAACGGCCTGGTGCTTTTCCGCGAGGACAGGGTGGAGGTCGTCAACGCCGCCGCCGGACTCAGTGAAGGCGCCGTGCTGGCAGTCATTGGAGACAGCAGCGGCAAGGTCTGGCTGGGAAATCGCAGGGGCGGCGTGGACCGGATCATCGACGGCAAGATCGAACATCACGAACTCGTCAGCGAGTCCGGCGCCGGACAGGTCTCCGCGCTCTATGAGGACCGTGACGGCTATCTGTGGGCGGCATCCACCGACGGCCCGGTTTTCCGCTGGAAGGACTCGCAGTTTGTTAGGCAATACCCGGGCGACAATGGCCCGACGAAGGTCAATGCGATCTATCACGACAGCAAGGGCACGCTGTGGTTCGGCGGTCAGTTAGGCCTGATGCGCTCCATTGGCAGGCGCGTCACTGAGATGAAAGCCGAGGCGGGATACCCCGGCGGCGAAGTCACCGTGATGACCGGAGGAGCTACCGACGAGCTGTGGCTGGGAACCGCGCAGGGATTTGTGCTCCGCGATACGGCTGGCCGGCTTGAAACCATCGGCACGCCCGCCGATTTGTCCTACAGCCGGGTGTCGAGCATTCTCGTTTCCACCGCCAACCAGGTCTGGGTCACCACGCTCGGCGCGGGTTTGTTTCTTTACGATGGCGAGCGCTGGCATCGCTTCGACCGGGCGCAGGGCCTGCCGGATTTGCGCCTCACCCATGTGATCGATGATCAGCTAGGGCATCTATGGTTCGGCTCCACCGGCGGGATCCTGCGGGCGAGCCGGGCCGACCTGTTGGCGCGGACGAGAGACCCCAACGCGCCGATCCACTGGCTGCGGATGGATCGTTCCGACGGCCTGCCGACCCGCGAGTGCGTCGGTGGCCATCACCCGGCGGGATGGCGTTTCAACGACGGTGCAATTTGGTTCCCTACCAGTTTGGGCGTGGTTCGGATCGATCCCTCACGGACGATGGTCAACCGCACTCCGCCGAGGGTTTTCCTGCGCAAAGTCATCGCGAACGGGGTCTCACAGAAGCTCCCCGGCGGCGTGCTCCGTCTCGGACCCGGCCGCACGCGGCTTGAGTTTCTCTATCACGGTCTCAATTTCAGTTCCCCGGAAAAAGTCAACTACCGCACCCGTCTGGTAGGGCTCGAGAACAGTTGGCGGGAAGTGGGCACCCAGCGACTAACAACCTTCGAGTCCGTGCCGCCGGGCAAATACCGCTTCGAAGTCCTCGCGATGAATGGCGACGGCCTGCTCAGTCCCGCGCCGGCGACGATGGAGGTGGAGGTGAAGCCACATTTCTGGGAGACCGCCTGGTTCGTCACCCAGGCGATAGTGGCGGTGATTTTGCTGGCCGGTGGTGTGGGCTGGCTAATCGCCCGCAGTCGGCTCAAACGGCGGATTTCCGCGCTGCGAATACGCAACACCCGCGAAGTCGAGCGATCCCGCATCGCGCGCGATCTCCATGATGACCTTGGCGCGTCGCTTACCGAGATCGCCCTGCTGGCCGACCTCGGCGCGGAGCAAGCGGTGGGCAGTGCATTCGAAAAGCAGATGGACGACCTTTCCAGCAAAGCGCGTGCGCTCGGTCTAACGCTCGATGAAATCGTGTGGGCCGTGAACCCCCGCGAGGACACGCTCGCCTCGCTGCTGGACTATCTCGCGAGTTTCGCCACCGAGTTCCTCGACCGGGCGGGCATCAGGCTGCGCCTCAACATCGCCATCGGCATGCCGGACCTGCCGCTGGATGCCACCGTCCGCCACTCGGTCTTCCTCGCGGTGCGCGAGGCGTTCAACAACATCGTCAAGCACTCGGAGGCCAAGTCGGCGTGGCTGAATGTGGCCCTGTCTAACGACACGCTGGCGATCACGGTGGAGGATGACGGCAAGGGCGTGGATGACTATGCCTTGTCGCGCGGCCACGGCCTGAGCAATTTCAAAGTCCGCATGCAGGCATGTGGCGGTGAGTCCAAAGTCTCGCTCCGGGACGGCGGCGGCACGGTGGTGCGTTTCCATGTCCCTATGCTTGCACCCGGCTTGCACAGTTCGTAGATTGCCAAATCATGTCGCTGGAACCCAAGAAGACCATCCAAGTCGCCATCATCGAGGACAATCACGCGCTTGGCGAAAGCCTTCAAAAAGTCGTCGAATCGATCCCGGACGCGATCTGCATGGGCGTGTGGGGCTCGGCCGAGGAGGGCTTGAAAAAGATCGATGCCTTCCGGCCCTCGATCGTCCTGATGGACATCAATCTGCCGGGCATGTCAGGCATCGAGGCCACCGCGCTGCTGAAGCGTCACTTGCCGGAAATCCAGGTGATCATCGTCACGGTGCACCGCGAACATGAGAAAATTTTTGACGCCCTCAAGGCCGGTGCCTGCGGCTACCTGATCAAACGTTCCCGCGCGGCCGACGTTCGCCAGGCGATTCTCGACGTCCATAACGGCGGTGCGCCGATGAGTGCCGAAATCGCGCGGCGAGTCGTCGAGGCCTTCCATGTCAACACCCCGAAAGCCGAGAACGAGCCGGAGCCCGTCCGGTTATCCCAGCGCGAAACGGCGGTCGCCCAACTCATCGCCGAAGGCCTGGCCAACAAGGAAATCGCGGATCGGCTCGGCATCAGCACCGAAACCGTCCGCGGCCATTTGAAGAACATTTACGAGAAACTTCACGTCCGCTCCCGCACAGAAGCCGCGGTCAAATACCTCGACTCGGTCCGGACCCGGAATCCCAGCCGCTAACAGCCCGGAGTGCTGTTAACCTTTATTGTTAATGCGCGATGACCCAATTAAGAACTCGATTCATAGCCGTGCTACTCCCGTTCGAACTGAAGCAAGAATGAGCGCACCTGCGCCATGCCATCAACCCTCGGTGTGGTTGACCGCACTTGGCATATTGGCGATAACGTTGGCCTTTTCCGCTTGCCGGGATAAAGCCGTCAAACCGGCGGAAGACTCCACACGCGGGCGTGCGGAGCTATCAGCTCGATCCAACACCTACAAGGCGACTGCTGTCCATGGACGAAAGCAACAGCAGCGAATGGCGGATAAATTAAAAGGGCTATCCGACGAGGACTTGCTCAAACACCTGAATGGCCCGCAACTCTATGAAGTTTTTGATGTGGGGCGGGAAATGATCGCCGGGGAACTCAAGGATCCCAAGGCTCTGTTTGACCTGTTCGGCCAGATCGAAAAGAAGGAGACGTCAAACAAGCTGAGAATCGAGCTGATCCGGAAACTCGCAACGCATGATCCGGACTCGGCGTTGCAACTGTGCGCCATGATTCCTCCGGGACGGAATTTGGTTATCGGTTATTCGGCAATGATTGAAAACTGCCCGCCGGATAGACTGATAGATACTTACAAGAAAATAGCCGCCGAGCGATTCAGCGATGTAAATGCCCAGATCGAAGCGAATCTTATCTCACGCCTGGGGACTTTACCCGAGGACGTCCTGAATGATATTTTGAAACAACCGGGGTTGGGCATAGCAGTATTAAATAACACCGAAGTGGTGCTCGGCAGGCTCGCCTACAGCAAGCGTGGACTCAATATTCCTCCCGGAAGCAGCGATATGACGGCCTACGGACAATTGACTGCCGCCGTCGATGACAATCCCCGCGCGGCAGCAGATTGGATCGCAAGAAACCTCGGCGACAAACAGATTGCATCCGTGGCCAAGGGAGATTTGCTCCGTCGGGTCGTCGTGAATCTTGCGGGCAAGGGAAATAAGGAAGCGTCCGAATGGGCGGCCTCACTGCCGGAAAATACTCGCGGAACCGCGGTTAGGACCGCGATTGATTTGTGGCTGCGGGACGATAGTTTGGGGGCAAGTGGCTGGGCGGCCGGACTTCACCCCGGGCAAGTCCGAAGCATAGCCGCGCTGGCCGTCGCTCAAAAAATGGTCGAAACAGGCGATATGGAAGATGCCCGTCGTTGGGCGGGTTCGGTCGATGACCCCAGTCTCAAACATGCGGCTGACCAAATTCTTAATTCCAAATCGACGACCAAATAACAGACATTGAGGTCGGATCGCCGGATTGTAATTTTGGTTAGGCGGCTTCCTCGCCTGTGACCGTGCGTTCGGCGGCGATGCACGAAAGAGGGCATCGATCGGGGTGCTCTTCCTATACTCTCAGGCAGAAGAGTTCCCCACCGCATCCGGCAGAGCCGGACCCACCACGGGCGCGACCAGAGCGTCGCGCAGTCCGGAGTGCTGGCAGCTCTACTCCATGGGGTGCGGAGGTTGTTCCTCTTCTGAAGATCTCCGCTCCGCATCAAGCAGAGCTCCTTGTCTCACCGTGTTCAGTTCACCGCGATTTGCCGCGGCTTCGCTTCTTCACGGATTGGCACTTGCAGGGTCAGCAGGCCCGATTCAAGCGCGGCGGCGGTCTTCGTTCCGTCGAGCCGTGAACTCAAACGGAGGCTGAGCGCGTAGCGCCGCGCCGAACCCGTATCGGTGCGCCTTGCTTCAATCCGCAGGCTGGACTCATGAAGTGTTAGCTTCAGATCCTCCTTGCGAACCCCGGGCAGGGCGACGTGGACGCTGGTTCCATTCGCATCCTCGGTGATGCGGAACTGTGGACGATGGATTGTTTCATTCTGCTCCTTGGACGGAGCTGCTTCGGTGGGGCAATTGCAGGCGTTCATACGTGGTGGTGTTAGGTTATTGGATTTCAATGGTGGTGGCTTGCGGGATAACTGGCGATTGCTTGCCCAGCGTGAGCTCCAGCACTCCGTTTTCGAGGCGCGCGGAAATGGCCGCGGGGTCGATGTCGGCGCCAAGCTTCCACTGCCGCTCGAACTTGCCGCCGAACGGGCGCTCAGGCGGAGTTTCCCCGGTGAGTTGCAAGGTGCGGTCGGTCACCGTTAGAGTAATGTCCTCCTTGCTGAAGCCGGGAAGATCCAGGCGCAGAATCCACGCATTGTCGGATTCCTGGAACGCCTCGCGTGGGCCTGTGGCTATCGTCGGATTGAACACGTTGCGGTCGAAGAGGCGGTCGATTTCATTGACCCATGAAAGTGCGGGTTGGTATCTTTGGATGAAGTTCATATGGTTAATTGAGGGTTGCGTCAGCCTTTTCGCAGGAATCATGCAAAGGCACTTGGAGGTAGATCAATCGCTGGAACAGCAAGGCTTTGAGACGATCGGCTGACTACGGACCGCCCTAGAACAGCGCGAGTTTTTGTCGCGCTTGGGACGCTTTGGCCGAGTCAGCCTGGCACGTCGTTGACTCAAGGGGGGCACCCAGCGAATCCACTTGATGTGAATCTGCGAGGATCCGATCAAACCCTAACGGCCAAGTTTGAAGACAATTGCTCCCTTGGAAGCCGTGAGAGGTTTTCGCCATTCCTCATGACAATTTTGTGACAACCGGGGAAGAGATTCTGCCAGTCTCCGCCTGCATGGCAGTCGCCCGCTCCCCCTTAAAACGGTTTCTCCTCCACTCGCTGTGGGTGGTGCTGCCGTTCTGTGCCTTGCTCGCGCTGACGTGGAATGGGTGGCGGGCGGACGCTGGAACGCGCTCGCAGCGCATCCTCGAAAGCGCCCGGATGGCCGCCGGACGGGCGCTCGACGAAATCAGGAGCGACGCGGGGCCGTGGTCGCCGCTGCCGATTGGAAGCAACGCGGAAAATCCACCCGCCCCGAATGACGATCCGGTGGCGAAGTCCGCGCGGGACCGCTACGAGGCGGGCGACTACGAAGGGGTTTTAGGCAGTCCGGAATCCCTGCGTTCGGCGGCGGGTCTGTCGTTGCGGAAGCTCGCCGCCCTCCAATTGCTGCGCAAGGAATCCGACCCCGGCCGCCTCGCGGAACTGGCCGGGGTGCTCGCCGGCTCCTTGGATTTCGTGTCGCCGCCATTTTTGGAAGAGGCGGAGCGGCGTTTCGTGGAGCTGGAGATTGAGCCGCCACCAGCTCTCAAGAACTGGCGCGAGCGGTGGCAGCGTGCCGAAACGGAGGCGGCTTTGTTTCGAGCCATCAACCACTCCGATGACGATTTGCTTTCAAGGTGGATCTGGCAAAACGGGACATTCTACCTGTTTGAGCTGAATCCGAAGGCCCGCGAATGGCGGGTGTGGAGCGAGACGGAAGTGAGGGCGATCGCCTCAAAAGCCCAGGCCCGCGAATCCACCAATCTGCCGGATGGCACGGCGCTTCGGCTGACCGTGGCGGGAAAAATCGTGGCCGGTCCTGACGGAAAATCCGCCCTCATCGCCGTCAACCGCGAGCCGTGGCGGGCGGAAATCGTGTTGGCGGATGAGGCGGCATTCACGCGGAACGACGTGCGGATGCGGAATTTCATGGCCGCCGTGATCTCAGTAGCCGGGCTGGCGGTGATGTTTGGATTGGTCCAAGCCGGGCGCGCCTACCTGCGGGCTGTCGAGTTGGCACGGCGGCAATCCGAGTTCATGGCCGCCGTTTCCCACGAAATGCGTACGCCGCTCGCCGCGATGCGTCTGCTGGCGGAAAACTTGGAATCCGGCGTAGCCGACCGCGCCGGCCAACGCGAGGACCACACCCGGATGATCCGCGAGGAATGCTCCCGGCTCGGCGATCTGGTGGACAACGTCCTTGCCTTCACCCGCGGAGGAAATGCGGAGCCGCACGAATCCTTCGACGTGGCTGCGATGGTCGCGGATGCCATCTCGCTGGTGAAGCCTATGGCTAGCAGAAGAAATGTCGCCGTCGTTGTGGAGGTCGCCGATTTCCCGGAACCTCCCTGCGGCGATGTGGCTGCCTTGCGCCGCGCCTTGCTCAACCTGCTGGACAACGCGCTCAAACACACGCCCGACGGCGGCAAAGTCGCCTGTCACGCCGTCCCCGCCGGCGAAAAATCGTGGCGCATCGCGGTGAGCGACAGCGGCCCCGGCGTGCCCGTCCACGAACGCGGGAAAATTTTCGACGCGTTCTATCGAATCGGCGATGAGCTCCGCCGCACGACGCCCGGCACCGGTCTCGGGCTGGCCTTGGTCAAGCGCACCGCCGAAGCGCACGGTGGCACAGTCACGGTGGAGGACGCGCCGGGCGGTGGTGCCTGTTTCATTCTATCACTTCCTATCAAGCCATGAGATTGCTGTTGATCGAAGACGAAGCCTCGCTGCGCGCCGCGTTGGTCCCGCTGCTGGAAGACGCCGGTTACCGTGTGCGGTCGGAGGCGGAGGGCATCGGCGGACTCGAGCGTGCGCTCTCCGAAAAATTCGATCTAATCCTGCTCGATGTCATGCTTCCCGGCATCGACGGATTCGCCATCTGCCGGGAAATCCGCAAGCGCGGGCGCGCCGTTCCGGTGCTCATGCTCACCGCGCGCGGTACCGTGGACGACCGCATCCGCGGCCTCGACGGCGGGGCGGACGACTATCTGGTGAAGCCGTTCAGCGGGCCGGAATTGCTGGCCCGCATCCGCGCTCTGTTGCGGCGGGCCGCGCCGGATTCCCAGCCACCCGCTTCGATCCGGCTAGCAGAAGTGGAGATCGATTTCCAAAAACTCACCTGCCGCCGCGACGCTGCCGAGGTGCCGCTCACCGCCCGCGAGTTCCGCATGCTCGAAGTGCTGGCCGCGGCGAACGGCCGTCCTGTTAGCCGTGAGGAATTTCTCGACAAGGTTTGGGACCACGGATGCTTCCCCACCACCCGCACGGTGGACAACCAGATTCTCGCCCTGCGCCAGAAGCTGGAGGTCGATCCCGCAAATCCCCGTCACCTCGTCACGGTGCATGGCGTCGGCTACCGGCTTGAGAATTTCTGACAAAACCCTGACAACTTGCCCTTCATTTCCATGCATGCTCCGCCCATGATCACGCGCTTCCTATTCATCGCCACGCTTTCTCTAACTTCCATCGTCGCCGAAACGTTGCCGGAAGATCTGCTGCGGCAGGGCTTGTTCGAGGAAGAGGCGAACCGCGATTTCGACAAAGCCGCCGAGCGCTACCACGCCGTGGTCGCCGCGCACGACCGGCAACGTTCGCTGGCCGCCACCGCGACGTTCCGGCTCGGCGAGATCGCCCGCAAGAAAAACGACAAGGACGCCGCCGCCGCCGCATTCCGCACGGTGATCGCCCGATTTCCCGAACAGGAAGACCTCGCCCGCCTGAGCCGGGAAAACCTCACGGCTCTCGGGATGCCCGCGCTCGACGCGCCGGCTGCGGAAACTCCGACCGATCCGTTTGCCGAACCCGCAGTTCCGATCGATCCGCAGGACACGGAAATCGCCCGCCTGAAGGAGATCGCCCGCAACAGTCCCGACTTGCTCGACGGAGCCAACGAAATCGGCTGGCGACCCATGCACCACGCCGCGGAAATGGGGCAAACCAAGGTCATCGCCTATCTGTTGGAGAACAAGGCGAACCCGAACAGCCGCACCACCAGGGAGCAACTCGCGCCGCTGCACCTCGCCTCGCTCCGCGGGCGCCTTGGCGCAGTGACCGCCCTGCTCGCCGCCGGGGCTAACATCGACGCCACTTTCGCCATCGAACGCGACCCGCAAGGGGTGATCCCGGCGAAGGAGGAGAGGGCGAACAAGGCGAAGGGCGACTGGACGGCGCTTGATCTCGCGGTGCTGTATGACCGCCGCGAAACCGCACGGGCATTGATCGCCGCCGGAGCCGACCTCAAACGCAGCGGACCGGATTTGGGCATGCGGTGGCCCGCCGGAGCGGCCGATCCATTTGTGCCGCCCATGTATGAAAACAGACGGTTTCCATTCACCCCGCTGCAACTGGCTGTGGAGCTGAAACGCGATGAAATCTCCATGGAATTGCTCAAAGCCGGCGCTCCTCTCACCGCTTCGGATTACAACGATGCGCTCACGCCCCTGCAGCTCGCCGTTCTCAGGCATCCTGACTTCACCGAGACCCTGCTGAAGGCAAAGGCCAATCCCAACCTCGGTTTCCCGACCTATGGAGTCACGCCGCTGCACGACGCTGCGAATTCCGGACTGATCAAAGTGGCGAAGCGCCTGATCGACGCCGGCGCGGACCTCAAGGCGGTGGATTCCCTTGGACGCACGCCACTCCATCTCGCCACCACCGCGGAGATGGTCGATCTTCTGGTTTCAAAAGGCGCGGATCCCAACGCCAGGGACTCCGGTGGTCTCGCTCCATTGGATTGGATGGTCTCGCGGGAAGAGGAAATCCCTCCAAGCGCCGTCGAAGCGCTCCTCAAACACGGGGCAACCGTGGCCGATGCCAAGGCTCTGTTGCAACGCACTTCCCTTCAGCTGCTCCCGCTGGTGAGGGACCGGTTGGTCTATCCGAAGGAACAACGCCCGGATGCCATCCTGCTCTCGCGGAGTGGACAAGGGGCTGGAGGCTCGATCAACCCGATGGAAGTCCGGCCCGCGCCGGGCAGTCCGCCGCCGTCACTGGCCGAGGGGATGTGGCCGTTTTTCAATGGCAGCGAAAGCAACAGCAGTCGCATCGCCAATCTGCGGATACTCCGCCGCAAGAACGCGGGGAATTTCGAAACGGTGTTGAATTGGACTCCTAAAAAGGGCGACCCGGCTCGCACCGAGTGGCCCGCCTTGGAATGGGGCGACATAGTGGAACTGAACAGTTCCAACGATGCCCAGTTTTACCCTGGCCAGTATCTCTTTTCCAAAGTCGAACCACGCTCGGCCCTCTTCCGGCTCGAAAGTTGGACTTCCTCGCCCAATTTGAATGATGGGAATATTTGGATGAGGGAGTCCTTGGGAAATATTCCAACCGATGTGGCTCAGTTTGTTGACCGCACCCGCATATCCGTGATCCGCAAGGGCGTGGAAACTCCAATCACCGTGGACCTATCGCAGCAGATGCCGCACGGATTCCGGTTGATCGACGGTGACGTCGTCGATCTCCATTTCTCGGAAAATTTTTGGGAACAACGGCTGTCCGATGATTTGGCCACCGTGATCACTCAGGGGCTGAATATCAAACGAGTTGTCGCGGGAAGAAGCCTCGTTGGCACCGCCGCCGCCTATCAAGGCGTTTTGACCGACTGGAGCAAGGTCCGGATATTCCGGCGAGGACAGGCGCAACCTCCAAGAAATGTCGATCTGGTGGCGTGGGTAAGGTCTTTGCCGCCTCGCGACCAGTGGGATTTTGAGAAGATCATCGCTTCCGATATCTCATTGCAACCGGGAGACGTGGTCATGATTCCTCCATCGCCTGCCGCCAACGACGAAGCGAGGAAACTCGACAGTGAGATTTCTGCCAAGCTGCGCGAGGTGGCCAATTTCATTATAATGACGGCGCCGACGACGCGGAGAAAGTGAAATGTTCTGGCCGCGAAAACCCGCGCTTTGGACATTCCGCAGGCCTTTCAAACGCGGGGCTAACGGGCCGTCCTGAGCGCGGCAGCCTTCGGCGTTGATTGGCCGATTGGTGCTGGCTAGATTTGCGCCATGCGGATTGATATCGTGACCTTGTTTCCTGAAGTGGCGCTCGCTCCGTTGAGCGATTCGATCATCCAGCGCGCGCGGGCGGCGGGGTTGGTCGAGGTGATCGGGCACCAGTTGCGGGATTGGTCGGAAGACAAGCACCGGCGGGTCGATGATTCGCCATGCGGAGGAGGGCAGGGAATGTTGCTCAAACCGGAGCCGCTATTCGCGGCGGTGGAGTCGTTGCGCGGCCCTAGCACGCGGGTGATCCTGATGACGCCGCAGGGCAAGCCGTTCAAGCAGGCGGTGGCCCGGGAACTGGCGACGGCGGAACATTTGCTGATCCTCTGCGGCCACTACGAAGGCGTGGACCAGCGGGTGATCGAGGCGCTGGTGGACGAGGAGATTTCCATCGGTGACTACATTCTAACCAACGGCGCGCTGGCGGCGGCGGTGCTTTGCGACGCGGTGATCCGGCTGCTGCCCGGTGCGCTGGGTGACGAGCGCTCGCCGGTGGATGAGTCGTTTTCCGATCCCAACCTGCTGGAGGCACCGGCTTACACCCGGCCGATCGAGTTCCGGGGCCTAACGGTGCCCGAGGTCTTGGTTTCCGGACACCATGGAAAAATCTCAGCATGGAAGGAGGCGCAGGCTCTCGCCCGGACGCGGGCCAGCCGCCCGGATTTGTTGGAATTTCCCGCAACCGAAAAAGAAAATTAAGACTGCGGGAAAATTTGGTTTCCCGATTCCGAATTCGTGCCAAACTAGCGTGCGTGAAATCGGATCCCAAGTCGGCAGCTCTCGGTCTCCAGGATGATCTCCCACGCGTGGAACCCGCCACGATCGAAGACTTGCCGGCGTTAACGGAACTGGTGATGAATCTGTTCGCCTTGTCAGGAGATTTTACGCCGGACCGCGCGGTGCAGGAGCGCGGCTTGCAATTGATCCTCGAGCAGCCGAACCGCGGCCGGATTTTCGTGGTGCGCAACCATGATCAGATCTTCGGCATGGTGAATCTGCTGTTCACGATTTCCACCGCCCGTGGCGGCTTCGTGATTCTGATGGAAGATGTGGTGATCCACCCGGACCACCGCGGCCAGGGCTATGGCACGATGCTGGTCGATTACGTCGCGGAGTTCGCGAAGAAAAAACATTTCAAGCGCATCACCTTGCTCACCGACCGGATCAGCGCCGAGTCGCAGGAGTTCTTCAAAAAGCGGGGATTCGAATATTCGAACATGATCCCCATGCGGCGGATCATCGACTGATAGAGGCGGCTGCCTTGCGCGATCAGGTCTCGGGCGCGTCAAGCGGCGGCGGATTGTCGCCAGCGGGTTCGGCCGGTTCTCCGACGATGTCTTGGGGAGCGTTGCCGGCCTCCAGTTTTTGCCGGCGCTTCTCCTCCTTCTTGGCTTTTTTCTCTAACTCGCGGCGGCGTTTTTCGAATTGGTAGTTTGGTGTGGCCATGGTGCTCTCGGGGGGGACTATGCCAGCCGCGGGCGGCGGGGGCGAGCAGGGAATTCAATCATCTGCGGCACACCACCTTGCGATGCGGTCCGGAGTGTGCGAAGGATATCAAGTAATAATCCCCAATCCACCATGGCTCCCATCGATCCCAAAACTCCCGCCTCTGCCGATCCGCGCTCGCCCATGGCCCCGCCATATGTGGATGACGACGTGAATGCCACATTGGTCCAGCAGGGGCTGGACGAGGCCGAGGACGAAACCCGCGAGGCGGTGGCCGATGCCTACGAAGCCAGTGCCCGGCTGAGCGACGATCCGGTGGCGTCGCTCGATGACATCGATTTCACCGAAGCTGAGGATCTTTCCACCTCGCCGGAACTCTCCGCAATGCACGAGGATCTCGGTGAGGATGAGGATGGCGATGACGAGGAAGAATAATCCAGTCAGCCGATTGCCCCGGGCTTCGTGCCGCTCTTCGACTTGCCGCGCGTGATCTTCACTTGGGTTCCGATCTTGGTGACTTCATAGAGCTTGGGAACAAAGTCTCTCGGCAGGCGGATGCAGCCATGGGAGGCAGCCTCGCCGGGGCGGGGGATTTCCCCCGCGTGCATGCCGACACCATACGACGTGACCCGCATCCAGTAGTGCATCGGCGCGGGCGTGTAGTGATCGCCGGGCGGGACTGGAGTGCTCGGTTTGGCGTCGCCGTTGGTGACATTTCCCGCCGCGTCGGCAATCCAGCCGTATCTATCAGAGTGCTTTATCGGCAGCTTTTCAGTGATGGTGTAGTTGCCGGTGGCGGTCGCGTGGCCCTCCTTGCCGGTGGAAACGAACGACCAGCCGATCAACCGGTCGCCCCGCTTGTAGATGGCGATTTGTTCGGATAGATCGATGTCCACGCTCACCTCGCCGGGGCCGCCATCGTCGTTCCATTGATAGAGTAACGCCTTGGCCTTGTGTGGCGCGCCATCCGGGAAAATTCCGCAGGAGGTTGCGAGGACGGTTAGACAGACGGCGGGAAACCAAGTGGAGAAGCAAATGCGCATGACGGGGAGGGTGGAACCGCGCGAACCCAAGGCGAAACGGCTCGATTTGCCAAGGCCCATTGTAGAGAGCGGGGGCTTCCGATTCACGCTTGAAAGATCCTCATCCCGCGGCTTGTTTGAGGTCGATGCATGATGACGGGAAGATCCAACAATCAAAGCCCAAGGAATGGGCGGCCGGCGTGCCCGCCGTCACGTCATCGCTGAACCACATCTTGCGCGAGGCCGGCCCATTCCGCGGCACCCGCGGACTTCTGGAAATGAACCAGGCGGGCGGCTTCGATTGTCCCAGTTGCGCGTGGCCGGACCCGGATGGAGACCGTTCGTTGTTCGAGTTTTGTGAGAACGGAGCCAAGGCCCTCTCCTCCGAGGCGACCCGCAAACTTGCCGACGAGCATTTTTTCGCCACGCATTCGGTCGCGGAACTGGCCGCGCAAAGCGATCTTTGGCATGACCGGCAGGGAAGGATCGCAAGGCCGATGATTCTCCGGCAAGGCTCCACCCACTATCAGCCGGTTTCATGGGAGGATGCCTTCAAGATCATCTCCCGCCACCTGAAATCCCTTGCCTCACCCAACGATGCCGTTTTCTACACCTCGGGCCGCGCCAGCAACGAGGCGGCTTTCATCTATCAGCTATTTGTCCGCAGTTACGGCACCAACAACCTGCCGGATTGTTCGAACATGTGTCACGAGTCGAGCGGGCTCGCGATGAAGGAATCCATCGGCGTCGGCAAGGGCACGGTCACTCTCGATGATTTCCTGCTAGCCGACACCATTCTCTGCGTCGGCCAGAATCCCGGCACCAATCATCCGCGGATGCTGGGCACATTGGAAACCGCCGTGAAGCGCGGTGCCAAGCTCGTGTCGATCAATCCGCTGAAAGAGGCCGGACTGGTCGGGTTCATCCATCCGCAGCATCCGGTTGCTTCATTGTTAGGCAGGCCTTCCGCGCTCGCGTCCAGCTTTGTCCGCGTGCGTGTGAATGGCGATCTTGCGCTCTTTCGCGGAATTGCGAAGGCGTTGTTGGAGCAGGAATCGGCCCGTCCCGGCACGGGGGTGGATTCCGAGTTCCTCCGCAATCATACCCTGCAATTGATCGAATACCGGGCCCTCGTCGAAACCACCTCATGGCCCGATATCGTCCGCATGAGCGGCGTGGTGGAGGATGAAATCCGCGCCCTGGCCACCACGCTGCTCGGCGGCACCCGCAGGCTCATCACCTGCTGGGCAATGGGCCTCACCCAGCATCGCAACGCCGTCGCCACCATCCGTGAGGTAGTCAATGTCCACCTGTTGTTAGGTGCGGTCGGACGTCCCGGGGCAGGCCTCTGTCCGGTGCGGGGTCACAGCAATGTCCAAGGCGACCGCACGATGGGGATCTTCGAAAAAATGCCCGAGCCGTTCCTCGCCGCGCTCGACCGCGAGTGCGGGATCCGGTCGCCGCGCGAGCCCGGCTACGACACCGTCGCCGCCATCCACGCCATGCACCGCGGCGCGGCCAAGGTCTTCTTCGCGCTCGGTGGAAATTTCCTTCAGGCCTCGCCCGATACCGCCTTCACCGCCACCGCGCTGCGCAACTGCGAGCTCACCTGCCACATTTCCACCAAGCTCAACCGCAGTCACCTCGTCACCGGTCGCACCGCGCTGATTCTGCCATGTCTCGGTCGCAGCGAACGCGATGGCGAGGGGAAATTTGTCACCTGTGAGAACTCGATGGGAGTCGTCCAGATGTCCCGGGGCGTTCTAACACCCGCCTCCCCGCATTTGCTGAGCGAGGTCGAAATCATCGCCCGTCTGGCAGAAGCGGTGCACACTTCCAGCAACCCGGTGCCCTGGCGCTGGTTGGCGGAAGACTACGACCGGGTTCGCAGCCTGATCGAGCGGGTGGTTCCCGGATTCGACGATTTCAACAACCGCGTGTTAGAGCCTGGCGGCTTCTATCTGCCCAATCCCGCGAAACAACGCTATTGGGACACCCCCAGCAGCAAGGCTAACTTCAGCCTCGCCCCCATGGATGTCTTCGAGGTTTCACCCGGGCGGCTCGTTCTGCAAACTCTCCGCAGCCACGACCAGTTCAACACCACCATTTACGGCCTGGACGACCGCTACCGCGGCATCTCCAACGCCCGCCGCATCATTTTCGTGAACCCCGATGATCTGAAGGAACGGGGAATAACGCCCTGTTCGCAAGTGGACATCACCAGCATCTGGGGCGACGAACGCCGCATCGCCAAGTCCTTCACGGCAGTTCCCTACGAAATGCCCAGAGGCTGCGCCGCCGCCTATTTCCCTGAGGCCAATTTGTTAGTCCCGGTGGGCAGCCAGGCGGAAGGCAGCGGCACGCCGACGAGCAAGGCCATCGAGATCGAAATCGCTCAAAGCCTTGGAATTTGATTCCCTTCCCGCGAGCGGCTTGTTTGATTCACCAGATGGAACGACGCCACTTTATCACCGCCGCGGCCGCTGCTGCGCTTACCCCGCGGTTGGCGGGAGCCGAGGCTACGGAAATCGAAGTGAAGGGACGGGGGAACCGGATCGGGGTTTCGACTTATTCTTTCTGGGGATTTCACCGGGAAGCGTTGCGTCCTGTCGACGTTTGTCTGGAGCATGCTGCGAGGATGGGGTTTGACGGCGTGGAAATCCTGCAACGGCAGTTGATTTCAACCGAGCCGGCGGAGTTGATGAAAATCAAACGGCAGTCCTTTCTGCTAGGACTCGATCTGATGGGATATTCCACGCACCAGGGCTTTCTTTCTCCGGACAAGGAGGTCAGGAAGAAAAACCTGGATGACACGATCCGCTGCCTGGAGCAGGCCTATCAGCTGGGTATTCCCACGATGCGGGTGAACTCGGGAACCTGGGGGACTTCGAAATCCTTCGACGAACTGATGGCGAACCGGGGAGAGGAAAAGCCGCTGGCCGGCTACAACGAGGAGAATGCCTACGGCTGGGTGATCGAAGCCTATCAGGAGCTGGCGAAGGAAGCGGGGAAGCGCGGAGTCATCATGGGGTTGGAGAACCACTGGGGCCTCGGGCGCACCGTGGAAGGCGTCAAACGGGTGGTGGATGCCGTGAACTCACCGTGGTTGCGGGTAACCCTGGATACCGGAAATTTTCTGGAGAATCCGTATGATCGCTTGGCCGCGCTGGCCGGGGAGACGGTATTGCTTCAAGCAAAAACCTACTTCGGAGGCGGTGTTTGGTACACGTTGGAACTCGACTACGCCCGGATCGGCAAGATCATGCGCGAGGCGAACTTCAAGGGCTATGTTTCGCTTGAGTTCGAGGGCAAGGAAGACCCGTTGACTGCGATTCCCAAAAGCTTGGAACTGTTGCGGAAATCGTTCGCGGGTTGATTTCCCGCATCCGGTTAGTGCGTCATCGGACTCTCACCCGATGCGTCGCCGAGGTGTGATAGATTTTCCGGCAGGAATTTCTTGAAGCGGGTTTTGTCGATGGCCTTCATGTAGGCTTCCTCGGGCGAAATCATGCCTTCGCGGAGTTTCGACCAGATCGATTCGTCCATGAACTGCATGCCTTCGTTCTTACCGCCGGTGATGACGTCGTAGAGTTTTTGGGTGGCACCTTCCCGGATGATGGCGGCCACGGCGGGGGTGGCGAACATGATTTCGTGCACGGCGGTCCGGCCGGGTTTGTCCACGCGTTTGCAGAGTAGCTGGGCGACGACGCCACGGAGCGAGGCGGCGAGCATGGTGCGGACCTGCGATTGCTGGTTGGCGGGGAACACGTCGATGATCCGGTCAACGGTCTTGCGGGCGTTGTTGGTGTGCAGGGTGCCGAAGACGAGCAGTCCGGTTTCCGCAGCGGTTAGTGCGAGGGAGATGGTTTCCAGATCGCGCATTTCTCCGACGAGAACGATGTCAGAGTCCTCACGCAGGGCGGCGCGGAGGCCATCGGCGAAGGAGGGGGTCTGGATCGGTACCTCGCGCTGGGTGATGATCGAGTTCTTGTTGCGGTGGACGAACTCGATGGGCTCCTCAACCGTGATGATGTGGCGGTTGAAGTTGATGTTGATGTAATCTAGCAGCGCGGCGAGCGTGGTGGACTTGCCGGAGCCGGTGGGACCGGTGACGAGGACCAGGCCGGCCCGCATATGGCCGAATTCCTTGACGACATTCGGAACCCCCAGGCTCTCGAGCGAGGCGATTTCGGTGGGGATGATCCGGAATACAGCGGCGAGACCGTTCTGTTGCTTCAGGTAGTTGCAGCGGAAGCGGGATGCTTCGTCCATCTCGTAGGCGAAGTCGAGGTCACCGCTTTCCATGTATTTTTGGAAGGCATGGGGTTCGCAGATTTCAGCTAGCAGATCACGAAAGCTTTCGCCTTCGAGCACCGGGTGATCGGCGACGGACACCACCGCGCCGTGGACACGGATCTTTGGCGGGTTGCCTTCCGAGAGATGAAGGTCGGAGCCCTTGTTGGAAATCAAATAGCGAAAGAGAGTGTCGATCTGAGCCATGGCGGAAAGGGAAGCGAAAGGAGTTTTTGCGAGTGACTAAAGGCGGCTATCGAGGGGAATCAGGACTCAAAGAATGACTTCATCTGGTTTTTGTCGTCGGAGCGGAAGAGCGTTTCGTCCTTGGAGATGATGCCCTTGACATAGAGTTGGCGCAGGGATTCATCCATGGTGATCATGCCGACGTTTTTACCGGTTTGCATGACGCCGGGAAGCATGAAGGTTTTGCCCTCGCGAATGCAGTTGGAAACGGCTGGAGTATTGACCAACAGCTCCAAGGCGAGCACGCGGCCATTGCCATCGGCGCGGGGGACGAGCTGTTGGGAAAGAATGCCGCGCAGCGACTCGGAAACCATGATCCGGATTTGTTCGCGCTGGTCGGTGGGGAAGACGTCGAGGACCCGGTCGAGCGTCCGCGGGGCATTGCCGGTGTGGAGGGTGCCGAGCACCAAGTGACCGGTCTCGGCGGCGGTTAGAGCGAGCTGGATGGTCTCGAGGTCGCGCATTTCCCCGACCATGATGACGTCTGGATCTTCCCGAAGGGCACCGCGGAGGGCGCGGGCGAACGACTCGGTGTGCTTGTGAACTTCGCGCTGGTTGACGTGGCAGCCCTTGGATTCGAAAACGTATTCGATCGGGTCTTCGAGTGTTAGAATGTGGTCTTCGCGATCGCGGTTGATGAAATCGACGAGCGCGGCAAGAGTGGTGGATTTGCCTGAACCAACGGAACCCGTGACGAGGACGAGCCCGTTCTGATAGCGGGTGAGGGGCAGGATGTGCTCGAGCGGCAGGCCGATGTCCTCAAGCGACTTGATCTTGTCATTGATGATCCGGAAAACCAGATCCAGCCCGAGGCGCTGTTTCACGACGGAAGCGCGGTAGCGGCCGTTCTCGGAAGAATACGCGAAGTCGATGTCACCATGAGTGTCGAGACGTGCCCATTCCTTTTCCGTGAGGAACGATCGGGCAAGGCGATCGGTATCCTCGGCGGTGAGTGGCTGGTGATCGGGCCAGATCGGGGAGAGTTGCCCGAAGCGCCGCCAGGCGGGTGGGTAGGAAGTCGGGAGGTGGAGGTCGGAGCAGTCGTAGTCGCGTCCGAGTTGGAGGTATTGATCGACGTGATCCAGAACCGTGTGGGCTGACATGAAATTGGATTTTAAGTTGGATTTGTAAATTGGGATTGGCTCCGGGGAGGATTGGCCGGAAACGAACCCGGCCGCCCGATGAGATAGCTTTTCACTTGGTCGGCAAGCCAAACCTTTGCGAACGGACGGGCGGCGGTCAAGGCGAGACCTAGCAGCGTTACAGGTAATCCGCGGTGTTTCGTTGCGGTGGCCGCGGGTTTGCGCCGGAAAAGCAAGCTGCCGACGAACCCGGATGCCAGCGAGCCGAACAGCCACGCGGTCGGATGACTCTTCAAGGAGCCACGAATCCGCGTTGGAAAATCCAACCGCTGCTTGAGGGCGATGACTTCGCTGGTCAGGCAGGAACGTGAGGCCGCGCCGAGGCGGATCAATCGTTCGATTTCGGGGTTTTGTGGAGGTTTTCGATCCATTCGCGGTCCTTTTGAAATTCTGCCTTGGTGAAGGGAAATGCGGCACTTGCCGGGGATTTTGCCATGCTTACGAGGATGATCCCTGCCAACAGGTGAATGACTGCGGCGCCAATCGCCACCGCATACCAAGGCCAGTCGTTGGTTTCGGCGATCAGCGACACGCATCCAGCCACCAGCAGTGCCCAGGCAAAAATGCCACAGATGCAGGCGGCGGCGATCAACGCGGCACGTTTGACCCCTTGCTTGGCCGCGTCTTTCGATTCGAGTTCAATCAACGCGAAGCGGGCCGCGATCAAGGCCATCAAAGCCTCCCGCCAATTGGCGGGAGGAATCCGCGTCCCGGCGGATTCTTCAGCAGACGCGGAACCGATGTCAGGCGACTGATTCATGGGGGGCAAGGAAACTCACCTGGCGAAGGCCGGAGGCTCAGCGGCGGACGATAAGGCCGATCAGGAACCCAGCACCGAGAGCGCCAACGACGCATTTGGTGGGATTCTGACGAATGTAGTCTTCTGCCGTGATGTGCAGTTCCTTGGCTTTCACCCGGGTGTCCTGCCACTGCTCGGTGGCGGTTTCCTTCATATGCTGGGCCTTGTCGGTGGCCGCGCTCTTGAATGCAGTCGCTTTCTCCGTGGCGGTGGCCTTCAACTGGCTGGCCCGCTCGACGGCGGTTTCGCGGAACTGCTGGGCGGATTCCATGGCCCGCTCTTTCAGCGCGGCGGCTTTCTCCTCGGCGGTGTGGACCAGCTCGCGAGCCTTTTCGCCGGCGGCCACGCGGAGATCGTTCGCCGCCTGGGCGACCGATGGAGTTTGGGTGGATCCGGCTTCCGGATCGAGACTGTTAGCGTTGGAAAATGAATTGGACATGGCTGTTGGCTTTCTGTTTTGGACGAAACTTTTTGATTCGTCCTTGTGGAAGATTAGTGGCACCTCCCGCTGGCGGGTGCAAGGCGTGACTTTCAGAAATGTCATTCACTCGTCACCGAGGACGGCCTTCGCCCTGGGAGGGGCCAGCAGGATTTCCCTCTGGGATTCAGGAGGTGGAGTGACCTTCATGCTTTCCCATTTGGCCTCCTTCAAAGGGCCCGTCCCGTGAAACTGGAACAAGCCGGAAAACGGGCGCAAGGGCAGCGTGATCAGTCCTAACAAGCCCCGCGCATTCATCCGCATGGTCATGTCCAGCGTGCGGTCGTTCAGGTTCACCGAGCCGTCACCCGCGAAATTCAGGGAACTGGTGGACGTTTGGAAATCGTTGGTGCTGAGGACGCCGTTTTGGATCTTGAAGGTGCAAAACGCTTGCTTGGCCTGTTGGCGGCCCGCCCGTTCGTCATTGAGCACACCACCGATCAGCGGCGTGAGCGGACCAAACATCGGCACCGAAAACAGTTCCGCGTCCTCCAACGCGATCAAACCTTCGCCATCCATCGTCTCCACCTTGCCATCGGTTAGCGAGAATCCGATCCGCCCGGTGACATTCCCACCGCTTTTCATCTGGAACCCGTAGGTGGACGTTAGATCGGGGATCGAGAGCCGGGTCCAGCTCAGTTCTCCCTGGAGTCTGCCGCCGCCGAGGTAATCGATATCCGCCGCCACCGGACCGTCGAAGGCATCGGCCTTCAGATTGCTGATAGACACCCGCTCGCCGCGGATCCCGACCTGCGCGCGCGGCCTGCCGAGAGTTAGATTTTTCCCGAGAAACACATAATCCGCCGGATGGTCCGAGCTGAAGGAAATGTTCAACGCCGTGCGCCCTTGCGGAGTGACATCCACCATGCCGGAACCCTTCAAATCCGGGGGCTGATGGAAACGGTATTGTTCGAGGTTGTCCGCGACTTTCGGCGAGAAGAGCCGGACCAGCGGCGCAGCCCAGACGGCCCCGCGCACGTCTTCCACTTCGACAATTTTGTTCGGGGCGTCATAGCGGATCCGGCCCACCTTGGCGGTGCCCTCGCTGGCACCGTTGAAAGTCCTGTGGAGGGCGTATTTCGAATAATTGAATACCACGGTGCCATCGTGGAAATCCAGCTCCTGGTGATTGAGGCTGAATTTACAGGCTGCGGAATTCACCGGTACTCCCTTGTAGTTGAGGTTCCTTGCGGTCCCGCTGCCGGTGTAGGCCCAGGCGAATTTGTTAGTGAGGTCGAATCCACCTTCGGCGGTCATGTCGACCGCCGCGCCTTCGCGCTCGCTCGTGTCTTTGAGCACCTGCACGATCGGCAGCCCCAGCCCCGCGACCAATTGCTGATAGACAGGTACCGGCAGAGTGCTGTGAGCTTCCAGGCGGACCAACGGCCACTCGATCATCATCTTCCCTTGCGCCTTGCCATCTCCGCGGTCCAGCAGCAGGTCGCGGAGAAAGAGATTCCCATCCCGCCATGAAAACGCGGTCTCGACGGCCTCGAATGGCACGCCGCGAAGTTTCACCGACTCGCAGCGGAGGTGTCCGGTCGCCCGGATCTGCGGGTGGTTCCGCTCATCAATCACGAAATCTCCCTCGGCTTCGAGAAGCTGCTTCCCGCCAAGCCGCACGTTCTTGGGCAGGGAGAAACCGAGCCAGGCTGTTAGCAGTTCGGGCACCTCCAGCGAGGTGGAAATATCGAAACGTCCCTCGCGGTCCTTGATGTTGTAATCGACATGTCCTTCGAGCACGCCGCGACGATCGCTGGCGCGGAGCGAAGTGATTGTTAGCAATTCACCCGCCATGTCCGCCTCGACGGCAATCTCGTCCAAGCGATGGCCGTTCTTCTCCATGTCTTTCACTTGCAGCCCCAGCTTCGCCGTCACCGTGGCCCAGTTGTTGACGTCTCCCTCGACGGAAATCTGTATCGCCGGCGGGTGCTTTTCGTCGAAGCTCCATTTTTCCAGCTCGCGCAGCAGTTTGGCCAGCAGGGCCCGGCGTCTGCCGATGTATGAATCATCGGGGGGAGTCTTGCCCCCCTGCTGATAGCCGATCATGCGGGCGTCCAGCTTGACGTCGATTCCGGCGATTTTGCCGCGGGCGCCACGGACCTCCAACCGGCGGTCGCCGGGCATGAATACCGTGCCGTTGGCGTCGGTCACCTGGAGCGCTTCGGACTCCGGATTCTTCGGATCCACGGGCATGCTGAGGCGGGCATGGGCGAGCTGGATCTTATTCAGGCGCATGGTGCCTCGGGCCAGTTTGGTTTTATCGAAATCGAGGATGACGCGCTCCAGCCGCGAGATTTCCTGCAAATGCTCCGGCTCGGCATAGACCCGCACGTCGGTGGCGACGATTCCTTGCAGCAGGTCGTAGCGCAATCCGCCGATTTTCACGTGTGCGCCGTGTTTGGCGATTTCCTGTTCGATGGCGGCTCGCCAAGGCTCCGGCAGGCCCGTCCGATTTGCCCACCACAGCAGCCCGATTCCCGCCAGGAATGCCACAACGATCAGCAAAAACGCGAGCGAGCGCAGGTTCCGGGTCAGGTGCAGGTGATACATGAAAAAGCGTGGGATGAAACTAGGGCGGTGGATCCCGAATAGCAACTCACGGGATGATTCCCGCCGAGCGGAAGGAGTAATACGCCAGCCGGCCCGGAGATGGTCTGCCGATGATGACATGATCCAGGAATGTCACCTGCATCAGGCTGGCCGCTTCCAACAAGCGGCGCGTCACAATTTCATCCGCCCGGCTCGGGCTCGGGTCGCCCGACGGATGGTTGTGAACCAGCACGAACCCGAACGCCCCGCGCGTGATCACCGGCCGCAGAACCTCCCGCGGATGCGCGCTTGAATCGCTCACGGTGCCAACCGAAATCACCGAGGTCCCGATGTGCCGGAGCCGCGAGTTCAACACCGCGACCACCACCTGCTCCTGGGTCAAATGTCGGAGTTGCGGGCCGAAAAAATCGTGGATCAACTCCGGCGTATCGAGCGGGATATCCTGCAATTGCTCGCGGGCGACGCGCGCCCCGAGTTCAAAAGCGGCCGCGAGAATGGACGCCTTTGCCGGACCGAGGCCCTTCTCCTTACATAACTCGGAAACCGGCATGCCGCCAAGTGCACCCATCGAGCCGTATTTCGCGATCAGTCCGCGACCTATGTCGATCGCGCTGCGACCCTTCTGTCCGCTGGAAATGAACAACGCCATCAGTTCGGCATTGTCCAAGGCGGCGGGACCCAGCGCCGCGAGCTTTTCCCGTGGCCGCCGGTCCGACGGCATGTCCTGGATGCGCGAATTCGGCAGGTCGGCTTCAAAATCGTTCATTTGAACATGCTGGCGAAATGCCCCGGCATGGCAAGGATTTCCAGCCGTGCTCAAATCACCGGCACCATCCGCTAGATTCTCAGCGCGGACCTTGAAGCACCGTGCTGTGCTGCGAGGGTGGGGGAGGTGTTCCCTGGCGATCCTTGGTAAGGATGAATCCCGATGGCACGGTGGCTTTGGAGCCCAGACTGAAATCGAACGACTCGCCGCCACGGACGTTGGATTCGGGAAGCCGGCCTACATACACCGGTTTGTCGCCAGCCTTGGTCGTGACCCACAAGTTGTATGCTTCGTCCACCGTGGGGGCTGGCAAATTGCTAACAACCAGCGTGCCTGCATCCCGCGCGGAATCGTAAATCGGAATGGCCGATGGCTCGACATATGGAACCGGGGCAACGGGGGGCGGAATGGCTCTCTCTGCAAATGGATCCACCAACAGCGGTGGCGGTTGGTTGGCGGAGGCCAGCGCGTCGCCAAGCATCGATGTGATCGGTGGATCGTCCAGTTTCGCGGCGAGAGCACTGGGAGTGTCGGTGAATGCTTCCGGCGGGCGCATCCTCACGACGATAGGCCAGGCCATGCCAGGGACGGATTCGAACCGCTGGCGGTCCCGCTCCAAAACGCTCTCCAGTTGCTCGCGGAGCACCTCGATTTCCTGGATCAGCCGTTTGGTTTCCACTTTTGCAATCACTCTGGCATCGCCATCCTGGCGGGTGGCCGGAATTTCTCGGTCAACGATGACTTCCGGCACGCGGGTAAGAGTCCGATCCTCTTGAGTCACTGGATTTTGTTCCAGAGGAGTCACCACGGATTGAGGCTGGCCACTGGCGGGATGCACCGCCGGTTGCGTGGCCGCGCTTTTCCCCGCGTCGTGGGTCCGGCCGAGAACCAAGAATAGCGTTAGGACTGCGGCCGCCGCCCAGCCGGAGATCCCAAGCCAGTTCGTCCGCTTCGAATTGCTGATGCCCAGCCTCAGGTACAAGCGCTCGAGTTGACCGGCCTGCGGTGCGATGGGAGTGATCGCGGTGACTGCCACCGCCGCCGAAAGGCGCTCCAATTCCTGATAGGCTTTTCTCAACTCCGGATCATGCCGCATCGCTTCGTCGAACGCGGCCGCCTCGTCGGCGTCGAGCATTCCAAACATCCGCCAGGCGGCGCTCTCGTGGGACTCAGAATTCATGGCGTGAAAGTTGATCGCGGACTTTCTCCAAGGCGCGGCGGAGGCGGTTTTTTACCGTCCCCAAAGGTGTTCCCAGGTGCGCCGAGATTTCCGATTGGGTGTATTCTAAAAAGACCGCCAGCTCCAAACAGCGGCGTTCGTCCGTCCCGAGTAGATCCAGCGCGGCCCCCACCCGCCGCCAATCGTCGAGTGCCATCACCTGCGGATCCTCGGTCAGTTCCGGCGGCGCGTGCAAATGGATCGGCACCACCCGCGACGAATCCCGCTTGCCACGGTGGCGATAACGCAGGCGGTCGATGCAATAGCCCCGCATCACTGCGAAGGCCCACACGAATGGCGGCGATTGCAGCGGATCGTAGTCCGCCGACCTATGCCACATCCGCACGAAAGTGTCCTGCACCGCTTCCTCGGCCTCCCGCCGGTCGCCTAACATCCGGCAGGCGATTCCCAGCAAGACCGGACTCCACATCCCGTGCAACTCGGTGAGCGCCGAGCCATCCTGCTTGGCCATTCTAACGATCAATGCCGCCGCCACGCCGCTCCGGTCGTCGCCGAGACCCGCCGGAATCCTGGGATTCGGAACCGGGTCGGAATCAATCATGGAGAGTGAGTGGATCATGAAATTCCAGTGCGCGAAAATGAACGTTGCCCACATGATCCGCCATTTCCAGCGGTTTGGACCACCCGATCATCCACCAACAAGGAAAAAACTCATCCCTTGCCGTCGGCGGGGTGCTCGTTTTAACTCCGCTCATGCACGAGGAAATCAAGCTCACCCGCGAAGTCAATGCCATCCAAATCCCAAGCGGTGACACGCTTTCGCTGCCAGCCGGCACCGCGGTCTTCATCACCCAGCGCCTCGGCGGCACTTACACGGTTGCGACTTCCCAAGGATTGGCGCGGATTTCTTCCCAGGATGCGGACGCGCTCGGCGTCGATCCCGAGGAAGAACACAAGAAGCAGGCAGAAGTCGTCCGCCTCAAGGACGCCCCGCTCGAAGAACAGGTCTGGAGCCAGCTCAAAGGCGTTTATGACCCGGAAATCCCGGTGGACATCGTCAACCTCGGACTCGTTTACGACTGCATCATCGAGGAAGCCGAGGGCAAGAAAACCGTCGCCGTCAAGATGACCCTAACCGCTCCCGGCTGTGGCATGGGACCGGTCATCGCGGCTGATGCGCAGGCAAAAATCATGACCATCGACGGCATCGACGACGCCCGCGTCGATCTCGTATGGGATCCCGCCTGGAATCAGGAAATGATTTCCGAAGAAGGGAAAATGAAACTCGGGATGATCTGAGCTTAGCGCTCAGCCAGTCCGCTCTTCCTGCGATTTCGACGTCTGGTCGATGTAGGCGATGATCGACGGGATCGCGTGGTCGAAGATATCGGCCACCTCTTCGTAGGCCCTCCGTCCCAGTCCAATGGGATCAAACACGTCGCCGCCATCCCCCTTGTTAGTGGGACCGGTGAACTCGCGGACGAGGTAATACTTGTCGGCATGATCCGGGAACCGGGATTCCAGGGTTTGCATGTGGCCGCGGGTCATGGTGAAAACATGGGTGGCTGCCGCGAGCACGGCGTCTGAGATTTGGCGGCTGCCGAAACTCTCCAGCATCGCACCGCGCTTTTTCAACAGTGCTTCGGTCTCTGGATTGCAGGGGGTGCCCTTCGACGCCGACACCCCGGCCGAACTCACTTCATAGTCGTCCCGCCCTGCGATCGCCTGGCGAAAAAGCCCTTCTGCCATCGGACTGCGGCAAGTATTTCCCGTGCATACAAAGAGCACATGTTTCAAATCGGACATCGCGGCGGAATGTGGGGGCTGCGAAACGATTCGTCAAACCGCAATGGACCGTTGCCAACCTTAGGGTTTGAACCACGAACGGGAGGGAATTATCCCGCGCGATTCCGTCTTCCCGTTAGAATCTTGTAAAACGACCGCGACCGGATCTCTTCCAATGAGAGCCCCGTCTCCAGCGCCTCCGCCTCGGTAATTGCCCCGCAGGCGATCCCGCGCAGGAAGAAGTTCAGCAGCCCTTGGCCGGTCGCCGCGTCGTCGAACACATCGCCGAACAGCGAGGCGAGCGCGGCCTTTTCCACGAAGGCTTTCAAGCGACCGGAAGCTGCCTCCAGTCCTGCCAGGAAAAAACTGTAAACGGCGGCGTAGCGCGCGACGAGTTGCGCCGGATGGAGATCCCAGCCCTGATAGATCCCGTTCACCAGCGAGTGGATGTTGTCGTCGTAACCCATTTTCCACGCCCCGTGGACCGCCTCGAAGTTGCGGGCAACCTGCTCTTCGGTCAGCGACTCCCCGCGATGCGGAGCGACGGGCAGGATATTGGTCGCCCCGTCCGATAGATGGACTCCGGTCCCGGCCAGCGACACGATCATGTGCGCCCGCGCGAAGTCGCAGGTCGGATGGCCCATCGCCTGATAGGCCGCCGTGATCCCGCTCGATGCGGTGTAATCGTAAACGCCGAAGTGGACGCTGCGGCAGCGTCCCTCCGCCGCCTGCACAATGCCTAACAGCGGACAGTTCCCGTGGCGGTCGATGATCGATTGCGGCGTCTCGATCATCGGCTCGATCGGGATGCTGCCATGGGCGAGCCCGAGTTTTTCCTCCAGCAAAGTTAGCAGGGCGGCGCAGGCTGAAACCTGCGCGGCAAGCTGGACCTTGGGCAAGGTGACCACGAAATTTTCCGGCAGCTTGCCGCCGGTTTCCTTCACCAAGGTGGTGATGAAAATATCCAGCGTGCGGATCGAACGCTCCCGCAAGTCCTCGTTGAACGGCTTGATCCGGATCCCGATGAACGGTGGCAAGGTCCCGCCTGCCAGACCCGCTGCCACCTGCTGCGCGCTCTGCACGGCATGGCCGTCTTCCTCGCTATCGACGCGGTTGCCATAACCGTCCTCGAAATCCAGCCGGAAGTCTTCGATCGGCTCCCGGCCGAGCTTTTCCACAATCCGAGCGTAAAGTTTTTCCGCGAAAGGAAGATCCCAGTCGGCACCCAGAATCCGTGTCAGCCCCGCCCCGTTTGGAGCAAAATCCCTCAAAGATCGCAACGCCACCTCACCGAGTTTCCCGGTCGAGTCCGCCTTGAAAAGATGCGCGCCGCCGTAAACCGTATGCACCGCCTGCCGGCGATCCGATTCGCCCGGATAGGTGTCCATGAAAGCGCGGTTTTCCGCCGCGAGACTTGCCACGATGGGCGCGAGATTTTCCGGAGTTAGAGTGGTTTGGCTCATGATGGAATGCTGATGGATCAAGCGAACCGTGCGAACCACCGGATCAGCCGTCAAGGACTCACTTGCGGCGATCCATCTGCATTTCCAACGCCAAAATCGCTTGGAGTTTTGCGAGTCGGGCAAATGAAACGCCAATCATCATGGACCGTTCGCAAAATCCCTATCAAATCTCGATTTCAGACAGTCCGCCCCACAGCACCGTGGTCGGTTAGACGATCATATCCCGCGTTACATGGTACTTCGCCGCGCAGCGGGGGCATTGGATGCTGATGAATTCGGCGTCGCCGAACAGCTCGTCCAGGCGGTCTTTCCAACCGCCGAGGATGGGCAGGATCTTGTCGATGGTGCAGCCGCAATTGAAACGGAAGCGGCGGGATTCGAGCAGGGTGGTTTCCTCAGTCTCGGAAATTTTCTCGACGGCAGCGGCATCGAGTGAGGCCAGCCATTCGAGGTCGCAGTCCGGCTGGGCGGCGATGATGGCGAAATTCTCATCCTCCAACCGGAACGCGCGTCCCGGGCGCTGCTCGGACTGGTCGTAATACTGGGAGAGCCAGGCGATCGGGTCCTTGCCTTCGATCTCCAAGGTCGAGGTCCGCGGCTTGCTGTTCTCGGTGGTGGTCGTCTGGGCGTAAAAGAAATTCCGATCCGGCTCGCGGACGTCTTCGGTGAAGATCCGGCCGGCGACGGACTCTTCGAACGAGCTGCCGGTGACAAACAGATTGATCCGCGGCGCGCGGAGATTGGCCGTCCATGCGATGCTCTCCGCCCACGGCCGGGCGACGAGGTGCAGAGCCAACAGGGCGAGCATGTCCTTGAGCATCTGGTCCAGTTCGGCCGGCGGGTGGACACTGTGCTGCATGAGGTGCAGGTAGTAGTCCGTGTAGATTGGCGTGAACTGCCCGCGCACTAACAGCGCGTTGCGATGCCGGACAAAGATGGATTCGATGGTGGTGAAATCTTCTGCGGGTTCCATGGGACGAAAAGAGAAGAGCACAGTGACGAAAGGCACGCCACACGGAAACACGTGGCAGCCCTCATCGGCGTGCGGATCTTCCGTTCGCGGGGCAGGGGATCCGACGGTTATGCTGCGAGGCCTGAGCCTATTGACGGGACGAAGGAGGCCCCTATTTGCTCTCGGCCTTGATGAGAACACGGTCGCTCCCGTTGGGGCTGAAGGCGGAGTCGCCACGGACGGAAAAGGTGCGCGACTTGCCCTTCTTCGACGTCTCGGCGGTGATCTGGGCCTTGAGCAGATAGATCGCGCCCGGGTTGAGCGTGCCGGTGTTGAGGGTTCCGTTCACCATGGCGTTGGTGACGTTGGCCCCGTTGTGGAGATATTTCACCTTGAACAGATCGTTGCCGGGCGTTCCGCGGACCGTGAACGAGTCCGTGAGCGGCCGTTCGTTCTGGATGCCTATCAGAACGGTTTTCCTGCCGCCATCGCGTGGAATGCCCGTCTTTTGCGTCTGGCCGGAGCCAGTTAGGTTGTAACGGTTGTCGCCCAGTTTGACACGGCTGTCGAAACCAAGCCGCGCGTCGGCTTGGGCTGTTTGGTAGCAGGCGAGGACGAAGTCATGGTTGCCACCGTGGTCGGTGCGGCCGGCCACCACGATGGTGCCATCGCTTCTAACCACCGGGCGGGCGGCGGACTCGTTGATCCCTCCGAAGTCGGTGGCAACTCGCCCGCCCTTCCCGAACGAGAGGTCGGGCGAGCCGTCGTTATTCAGACGAACAAGGCCGAGGTCGGAACCCACACCACCAGCACCGGCGGCTTGACCGGCGAGAAGGATTTTTCCGTCCGCCTGCAAGGCAATGTCCGTGAGGCTGGTCAAGCTCGCCGCGATGGCCGCGGGGATGACGACCTTGCCGGCGGTGCCGAATGTCTCGTCCACGGTTCCGTCGGTGTTGAGGCGGGTCACAACGAGCAGGGAACCTGGACTGGTCTCGCCAGCGGCGATGATTTTTCCGTCCGCTTGCGCTGCCAACGCCAGGCAATCGGCTCCATCGGTTCCTGGAAAATTGACGACTGCCTTGCCCAAGGTGCCAAAGGAATTGTCGAGATTGCCGAACTTGTCATAGCGCACGAGCAGGAAAAACCGCTTGCCCCCGCTCGTGGTGGTGCCACCCGCAAGAATGCCCAAATCAGGCTGCGGCAGCATGGCGAAAAGGAATTCATCCTCTCCGCCGATATCGGTGGTGACCTTTCCGCCGACACCGAAGGTTCCGTCGAGCACGCCGGCGGCGTTGTAGCGGGCCAGTGCGAAGTCGAAGTTGTCGAAGTCGTTGTTATGATCGGTGATGCCCCCGGCCACGATTTTGATCGTCGGGAGCATGACCGGCCCGGTTCCTTGGGTCACCTGAAGAACGATTCGTTTCACCGCTTCGTAGCCGCCAAAATTGGTAGTCACCTCACCATCCCCGTCGAAACCCGTGACCGGCGATCCGTTGGTGGAATCGTAGCGCGCGATCGCGAAATCATAGTTGCTGCCATTGAACGCCTGGCCACCCGCGACCACCACGACGATATTAAATAGCGATACCCCCGCGGATCCCACTCCCACGCAGAAAGCTTCATCGGACTTGCCGGAAAAGTCGGTGGTCACCTTGCCGCCGGCGCCGAAAGACGAGTCCGGTGAGCCGTCCGCATTGTAGCGCATGACGCCGAAGTCGTTGCCCGCCCGGCCCGCGACGATCATTTTGCCGTTGAGGATTACTGGCGAGACGTCCGCGGCGATTTCAACTCCGCCGAAGTCCGTCGCCACCTTGCCCGCCGTGCCGAACGCGGGGTCGAGGTCGCCGGGTTTGGCAAGAACCGGGGTCGTCAGAGCCATCCCGGTGGCGAGGACGGCGGGGAATATTCTGCTGGGGAAGTGAGCATTCATGGCATTGGGGGATTTGACCGAGAAAGTTAGCGGTAATTTCCCGCGATTGCCAGCGAGAGAATGGGGCCGCGTTGGCAGGCGTTGCCAAACCGGGACGCCGCGTGTAATAGGTTTTTGGTCAAAAACCCCCAGAACCCATGACAACTACCCAGTCAATCTCTGTCCAATTGGAGGATCGTCCGGATCCTTCCGCCATCGACGGACCAGCTCCGCACGAGGATCTAACCATCGGCGAGCTGCTTGAAACGATGCGCGCCTGCGGCGAACACCGGACCGGTGAACACTGCTTCGTAAATGAGAAAGGCGACGCCCGCTGGTTCGACGACGCCGACGTGCTGCGCTTCGTGACCGAATACGGATCAGAACATCCATCCACATACCACCGGCTCCAAGGGGTGGATTGGCAAAACGATTTTTTCCTTCTGGTTTCCCACAAACAATCCTGCCTGTGACCTGGAGAATCCCGAATAACATTCGATGTGATGTCACCGTGTGATGGGTTGAGATTGAGCTGGCAACTGAGGAGCTGATGGGCGGTTGACATCCATGGCTCGTTCGCTGCTCAGTCTTCGTCTTCGACGCAAATCATCCCAATTTTCGTGGCGTCATACATCACAACTGCCATCTCAAAAGTCGAGGCTGTGATCGGCGCCCATCCAGCGGAGTCCTGACCAATAGATCCGTTCGATACACACGTGACCGAAAACTGATCGAACAGCATTCGGAAAGCGTGAGCGAAGTGCTCAGAGGTCTTCTGGCTCAGCATCTCTACGTGGTAGGCGAGACTGCGATGGAGCATCTTCGAAATCAAACTAGCCGCGGTGGACTCATCGAGCAATGACCACCGTTTCTGAATTGGTTTGAAGCCATGCCTACTAACAAACGCATCTGCGACTGCATGGGGTTCCCCGTCCATGATCCCACGCGGCTCGAAGACCATTGTCACAATCCCGTCGAACTTCTCTGCGAGGAGTTGTTCAAGCTCTGGGAAGGACGGCATTTTTTAAGCGAACAGATAGGACGGGAGTGTCCTTTCTCCTCAGGCTCCGGGCAATTCGATGAAGCCTTCGAGCTTCCGAATCCGGGTGGGGTGGCGCATTTTCCGCAGGGCCTTGGCTTCGATCTGGCGGATCCGCTCGCGAGTGACTTGGAACTGGCGGCCCACTTCTTCGAGTGTGCGGCTGTAGCCGTCCTTGAGGCCAAAGCGCTGTTCCAGGACCTCGCGCTCGCGTTCGGTTAGAGTGTCGAGCACGTCCTTGATCTTGTCCTTGAGCATTGAGAAACCGGCTTCTTCCATCGGATTGTCGGCGGCTTTGTCTTCGATGAAATCGCCGAAGGAAGTGTCGTCCGAATCACCGACCGGCGCTTGCAGCGAAATCGGCTGCTGGGCCATCTTGAGAACGGCGCGGACGCGTTCGACGGGCAAGTGGATTTCCTCGGCGATTTCCTCAGGCGACGGCTCGCGGCCGTATTCCTGGACGAGCTGCTTCTGCACGCGCATCAGCTTGTTGATCGTCTCGATCATGTGGACCGGGATCCGGATGGTCCGGGCCTGGTCGGCGATGGAGCGGGTGATCGCCTGGCGGATCCACCAGGTGGCGTAAGTGGAGAATTTATAACCGCGGCGGTATTCGAATTTTTCGACCGCCTTCATCAGGCCCATGTTGCCTTCCTGGATCAGGTCGAGGAACGACAGGCCGCGGTTGGTGTATTTCTTGGCGATGGAAATCACGAGGCGGAGGTTGGCCTCGACCATTTCGGTTTTCGCCTTGAGCGCTTCCTTGAGCCAGTGGCGGAGTTGCTTGTTAGCCTCCTCGAAGGTTTCCAAGGTGTGCCACGAACGCTGTTGGACTTCGCGCAGCTTGGTGACGAATTCCTTGTCTTCCGGATCGGTCGCGAGCTTGCGGCTGTATTTCCAGAACTTCTGCATGTAGTCATCCACTTGCTCGCAGAAATCCTCGACGACTTTCTGTTTGTAGTAGAAGCGGGTGAACACGCGGTTGAGCGTCTGGATGTTCTTTTGGAATTCCTCCTCGAGCTTCTTCTTGCTGCGCGGATTCTTGGCGGAGAGCTGGCGGAACAGGTCGTCGTTCTCGTGGTGCAGGACCTTGAGCTGGTCGCAAAGTTTCGGCAGGCCTTTCATGTAGCGCTCGCGGGACTCGATCTTCTTGTCGAGGATCACGCGGTCGAAGCGCTCCTTGCCCTTGTTGAGCTTCTCGGCGAGTTCCAGATAGGAATCGGTGACGAATCCAAACAGATGGAGGTGGCGGGCGACTTCAATCTCCGCGTCCTCAATGCGCTTGGAAATCTCCACTTCCTGCTCGCGGGTGAGCAACGGGACCTGGCCCATTTGCTTGAGATACATCCGGACCGGGTCGTCGAGAATATCGAGCTTCTGGTCGGCCTTGACATCCTCCTCGTCGCCATCTCCTTCGTCGCGCTTCTTGTCTTTGTAACGGTCCACCTCGGAGGCGTCGATGATGTCGAACTCCATGTTGCGGAGCCGCTCCATGATGGCCTCGACGTCATCCGGATCTACCAGGTCGTTAGGCAGGATCTCGTTGATGTCGTCGTAGGTCAGGTAGTCCTGCTCCTTGGCGAGCTTGATGAGCTCGCGGATCTTCTCCTGAATTTCCGGCGTATCGATCCGGCGCTTGCCGGCATCGGGAGCCTTGGTGGCGGGCTTGGCATCGACCGTTTCCTTTTTCGCCTTGGCGGAAGCGGGTTTTTCGACGGTCGCGGGCTTGGCATCGACCGCGGGTTTCGCGGGAGCCTTGGCGACGGCCTTCGTCGGGATTTTAACAGCCGGCTTGGAAGTTGCCTTGGGGGCGGGGACGACGACGGGCGGCTTTTTCGATTTGGTGTCCTTCGAGTCCTCCTTGCGAGCTGCCACGCCGGGAACCTTTACTTGAGGTTTTACGACGGGTTTTTTGGACGGATCTTTGGATGAAGACATGGAATATATTCGATTGAGTCAAAAATTAGGATACACCCCACCTAGCCTAGGGGCACCGTGAAAAATCGCGGGCGGGGCGGAATGAAGAGGTCAAGGGATGACACGTCAAGACCTTTCTCTGATTTGGATTGTTGGAAAAATCTGGAATCCGCGGCTATCCCGCAGACCACGAAACGGTAGCGATGTAGCTTCTTCAGATTTCCAGTTTCAAATCCCGGGGAAAGCCCCTAGGTTGGCGCAGCGAACATGATCACGATCACTCCCAAAGCCATTGAAGAACTCGGCAAACTCTTGTCGAGTCGGGCGAAATCCCCGCAAGCCGGCCTTCGGCTCGCGGTGCGCCGTGGCGGCTGCGCCGGCTGGCAATATGAAATGAACGTCGCCGATCCCGAGCCCGGAGACGAGGTCGTGGAATCCGGAGCGGCCCGCGTGATTGTCGCGGCTGATAGTTTCGACCGCCTTCGTGGCTGTGAAATCGATTATTCCGACGACCTGACCGACGCGGGATTCAAGATTCACAATCCCCGCGCCGCGCGCTCATGTGGCTGCGGCACCTCGTTCGAAACCACCGACGAAGAGCCCGGCGCCCACCCGGTCGCTGACGGCGAGGCTTGCGGCACACCCTGAAGAATTAGACCTGTCGTGCCCCGCAACGTCGAAGAACCGCCACCGAGCCGGCCAGCCTATTTCTGGTGGTTGTTAGCCAATGCGCTGGCGCTGTGCTTCGCAGTCGTCAGTTGGGGGGTGTGCCTGAACATCTTTGGCAATCCGGAGAATCCCCGGAACTATCAGATCCTTGGCAAGCTCGGCCGCCAGCCGGCTTTGAAAAAATACGCGCTGACCGATGTTCCGGATGGTAATGCCTTCGCGCCCAAGGAGCTCTACAAATGGGGATTCGCCCACACCGAGGAAGAGCGGCTCCGTGTGAACTCGCTGATGATGCGGAACTATCTGACCAATTTTGACCGGCCGCTGCTGTTGACCTACGTCGAGGGCGACTATCAGATCGAGTCGGTAAGAAAGCTGGGCCCCAAGGATTTCTTCGACCCGGGCTTCGTGATCCGGGCGCAGGCGCTGGTGAAGCCCGACGATTTCACCAAACCGATGCCCTATCCGGTGTTCATCGAGTATGTGTTTCCCACGCCGCAACCGGAGGCTGCCAGTTTTTTCAAGCCCGGCGATCCTTTGGTTGTCAAAAAGAGCCCGAACTGCGCCGCCGTGGTTCACATCGGCACCATCACCCGCGACGACGAGCCGGCGCTGTTGCTGACGGTCATCCCGATCGCCTACACCACCTATCAGCTCGGCGACACCGGCTCATTCCAGATCGAGCCGCCGGCGAATCTCCGCCCGGCGGCGGGCTTCCCGGTGATCAAGCGTTAGTTCTCCCGCGGCCGCTCGAACACCATGAAATGCTGCCATGGCAGCTCGCGGCGGTTCGAAATAAAGCGCAGTCCCGCGGACTCGAATTCCAATTTAGCCTGCGCCTCGGTCATCTTGTGAAGCGCCTTGATTGGCACTTGAGGATCCTCCCCGCGGAACTCCAGCAGGAAAACCCTCCCGCCGGGCTTCAGTGCTTTGACCAACGACGCCAACATTTCCGCCGGATGGGAAAACTCATGATAGGCATCGACCAGCAGCGCGGCATCGAGCGAGGCGGCGGGCAGTTTCAAATCGTCGATGGCTCCCAAATGCGGGATCACGTTGGTGATCTTCAATTCGCCCGCGCGCTTCTTCAGGAATTCTAACATTTCAGGCTGGATGTCCACGGCCATCACCCTGCCTTGCGGGACCTTGGGGGAAATCCGGAACGAATAGTAACCGGATCCCGCGCCGATGTCGGCGATCACCGCGTCGGGCGCGAGATCCAGCGCGTTGATCGCCTTGCTGGGGGCTTCCTCCTTTTCGCGCTCGTCACGCTCCAGCCAGCCGATCGCCGGATGCCCCATCACCTTGGCAATCTCCCGGCCATGGAAAAATTTACCGATCCCGTCCTCTGTCGCCACGCCCGTCGTGTAAGCGGCGGCCGCGGGTTTGGCGGCGGCCGCCGGCGGGGGCGGGGAGGGTGGTTGCTGCTGACCGAGCAAGAGCCAACCCGGCCCCGCGGAAATAGTTAGAATGACGGCGGCAGGGAGAAATCTCATGGAGCGCTTGAGTTAGAACTTCTATTTCGCGGGCTTTGCGGTGTCACAAGCCAGCGTGCAAGGTTCAAGGACCCGCTGCAAACATAACCTTCGACTGGAGGAAACGCAGCGTCCCTGTTCCGTCCTTTCACGGCCTGAGAATTCTGGAGGGATTCGGTTCCCAAAGCGTCGCTCAGGGCTGTCGAAAACTAGGATTGACCAGTTTCTGAGGCATCTGCCCTAAACCGCTTGCAGCCTGCGGACATTTCCTGAAAGTAGGCAAGCATGAGTGAAAACCCATCGAACGAAGCAGGCTCGGAGGAATTCGTCGCGGAGCTGACGAATCACCAAACCTCCATGCTTGCCTACATCCGCTCGCTCGCACCGGGCGGCTCGGGTGCGCGGGATCTCTTGCAGGAAGTGAACATCACCCTCTGGCAGAAACGCGATTCCTTCGAACTCGGAACGAACTTCAAGGCATGGGCCTTCCAAACGATCCGCTATCACATGCTCAATCATCGACGCCGCTTGATCTCCCATGGCTGGCTGATTTTTGACGACGATTTGATAGAGCGCCTGTCGCCGGAATTCGAAATGGAACCCGCTGAACTCGAGGACCGTCACCTGGCGCTGCGCAGCTGTTTGTTGCGCCTTCGCCCCCAAGACCGGGACCTTCTGCACCACCGCTACGCAACCAGTTCCTCGCTCCAGGAATACGCCACCGCGACCAACCGCAGTACCGGAACCCTCAAAGCCATTCTCTTCAATCTCCGCGCGGCGCTCAAGCGTTGCATCGAACGCCAACTTCTAGCAGCCTCAAGCAACCCCGGATGAAACGAACCGATCACCAATTGATCCAGCAAGTGCTTGATGGATCAATTTCCCAACAAGCCTTCGTTGGTTTCCAGCAGCGCATGCGAGTGGAACCCGAACTCGCCAAACTCTACGGAGATTACGCCATGGTGCATCATTCGCTGTGTGAGGAATTCGAAGGCCAGCCGGTCCCTGGCAAGATCGCGCCGGTTTCGCGCTGGACGGTTCCCGCCAGGATCGGCTGGTTGGCCGCGGCGGCGGCGGTCGTGTTGCTTGCGGTTGCCATCTATCGAAATGCCGGTGTGGGCGGCAAGCCGGCACCGGTGATGGCCGCGGTCCAGTTCTCACCCGACGCGGTCTGGCAGATTGAGGGCGCTTCACCCGTCGGCGGGAGTTCGGTGAATCTCTATCAGGGCGCTACGCTCCAGTTGTTGCAGGGGCAAGCGAGCCTTTCGCCTGGTCCCGGGGTTTCCGGGCTGATCGAAGGTCCTTCCACCCTGACTTTTGTCTCGCCGGAATCCCTCCATCTGGCAGAAGGGCGCGGGCGCTTCCGTTCGGAAAAATCCGGCGGCAAACTGGAGGTCACCACCGCTTCGATGTCCGCGGTGGATCTGGGAACGGAGTTCGGAATCGAGACCCACGGGGATCGTCCCGACGAGTTGCACGTCCTAGAAGGGAAAGTTAGAATGCGCATCAACGGCAATCGTGAAGGCGAGATTCTATCCACCGGCGAGGCGGGCCGGGTCTCGGGAGCGGATGGCATCGAGCGCTTTGCGGCCGATGGAAATCGTTTCGCCAAGAGTCTGAGCCGGTTCGAATCGATCGTGGCCGGCCAGTTCGTCAAGTCCGACTGGCGGGTGGACCACGGCAACCCATCCATTTCACCAGACCGCATCGAAGGCTTGAATTTCTCGCTATTCCGGCGGCTTCCCAAGGCGGTGCCGGATGAAGGCAAGCCGGTGCTCCTCGCAACCCTCGAAGTGGAGCGGCCGTCTAACGGAGAATTCCACACCGACGGTTGGGCGGGGATGAGTTTCTTCAGCAAGGGCACTGAAGTCCTGTTTTTCGGCGACTCATTCGGCCCGGAGCGCACTTGGTCGCTCGACGTGAAGCAACGGATTCCGGTAATCCTGCCCGGCAATCCTGTGATCGGTCCGAGGAAGGTGACCCTGCGCTACGACCGGAAGACCGGCGAAGTCAGTTTGCACGAAGGCAGCGTTCCACTGGGGTCCGCCTTCTGCTCCGGCAAGTTGCCTGCGGGCGTGACGTTCGACGAAGTCCGCATTGGAGCGTCATCCAACGCAGCTTTGACCGTTAGATCGCTGGTGATCCTGGGTGGAGGCTGACAGCGGGGACACTCGGGAAGTCGAACCAACCCGACGGCTCGTGCTGGCACGCGCAATGAAGCCCGACATGGCCATGTCCGAGTTCTGCTAGGCACGCCCGCATTCGCGCCAGGATGATTTCCGGCGTGTTGCAATCCGAACTCAGATGGCCGAGCACCACCTGTCCGAGCGCCGGGTGGGCGATGTCCCGGATCAACTCGGTGACCTGGCTGTTGGACAAATGTCCGTGGCGCGAGCTGATCCGCTGTTTGATCGACCACGGGCGTTTCGTGTCGGCTTCCAGCAGTCCTTCGTCGTAATTTGCCTCGACGAAAATCCCGTCCAGTCCGCGCAGCCGTTCGGTCATGCTGCGGGTCACGAACCCGGCGTCCGATAAAAATCCCAACCGCCGCGTGCCTTGCCCGACCACAAACCCGACCGGGTCCACCGCGTCGTGCTGGATCGCGAAGGTCTCCACCGCGATCCCGCCAATGGCGAACACTTGGCCCGCTTCGAAAAATTTCCACGTCCCGCCGTCGATCCCGGCCTCCCGCACGACCCGCGCGGTGGCGGCCGTGGTGAACACCGGCACTGGATTCTGTTTAAGAAAAACCTTGAGTCCGCGGACATGGTCGCCGTGCTCGTGAGTCAGTAAAATCCCGTCGAGCGACGCCGGATCGATCCCCACCTGTTGCAACCGCAGCGACAATTGTTTCGCGCTCAATCCCGCGTCAATCATCAGCCGCAGCCCGCCGCATTCGACGACCGCCGCATTTCCCGCACTCCCGCTGCCCAGCACCGCAAATCGCATCACGCGCGGACGATGCGCAGTCCGGGAAATTCACGCAAGGAAATCGACTCGCGACCCTTCGTTGGAAGGGGAAAAAAGAAAACCGCTGTGCCGTCCTTGGCGCTGTGAGCCACGTTCCGTAAACTCAATAAGTGGGGTCGGCCAGTGGTTTTCCGTCTTCCTAAAAAGGCATGACATAGTCCACTGGAAGATGACCCCGATTAATCACATCGGTCCGGGCCAGCTACCAAATTAGTCGTACACAGCAGTCGTCAGCAGAGTAGCCCCAACCCGCTTCCTCGCAATCCAAAACATAAAAAAGAATGTGCTTCACAAACGCGATTTTCGTCCCTCCCGAATGTCGATTTTTCTCTATCACCCGGCGCGGCAAATGTTACCCGTTCATCCATGAGATTCGTTTGCCTGCTCTGCGGGATCAGCACTGTCGCCATCGCCGCCCCAACCGCGCCGCTCGATCCCGAGGAAGCGGCCTATCCGGCGATCGAGCGTTTCGTCGAGGTCCTGGAAGCAGTCCGCAAGCGGCACCCGGACGTCGATCGCCTGGCCTACGAACGGCTGGTCAATCACGCGCTCGAAGGCATGCTCGCCAGCCTGGATCCGCACTCGTCATTCATTCATCCGGAAATGGCGGGGCAGATGAAAGAGCACCAGGATCTCAATCCCGAATCGCCATCGATCGGACTCACCCTCGGCCTGCGTGACGACGGACCTTACATTGCGGCGGTCGCCCCGTTAGGTCCGGCAGCCGTTGCCGGGGTGCTGCCTGGTTCGGCCTTGTTGGAAATCGACGGTCGGAAAACCCAAGGCGTGGATTTCGCCGATCTGCCCGGCCCACTTCGCCGCGCTGCCGGGGAGAAGACACGCTTGCTGCTCAAGTCGCCGGCCGCCCCACGCCCGTTCGAGGTCACGTTGGTTCATCGCGTGGTGGAGCAACGCTCGGTCGCCGAATCGAAAATTTGGAACAAGGACGCCGGCCTCGGCTACATCCGCCTCGCGACTTTCGGCAACGGCTGTGCCCGCGAAATGGAAGCCGCCCTCGACGAACTCGAGGACGGCGGCATGAAGTCCCTCATTTTAGATCTTCGCGAAAACGGTGGCGGCGATTTGGGTGAGACCGTGAAAATCCTCGGCTTGTTCCTGCCTCCTAACACCCCCGTGGTCACCACCCGCGGGCGGGAAGGGGATTCGGCGGAACCGCTCAAGACCCCGGACCGCCAGCGCCGGCGGCGGGAATATCCAATCGTCGTTTTGTTGGACCGGATGTCCGCCTCCGCTTCGGAGCTCACGGCAGGGGCGCTCCAAGATCTAAAACGCGCCACCATCATGGGCGAGCTGAGTTACGGTAAAGGTTCCGTGCAAAACATCATTCCGATGGGCGGCGGTACCGCACTGCGCCTAACTATTGCCACCTATCACACGCCCTCGGGGAACACTCCGCACCGCAAGGGGATCACGCCCGATGTCGCAGTGGCGATCGATGAAGCAAGCCGCGCGAATTTTCAAAAACGCTGCCAGATCAACTCGTTGCCCCCCGATGAACGGAAAACCATCGATGGGTGGGAGGATCCGGTGATCGCCGCGGCAGTCAAGGCGTTCCAATAAGAAGGGTGGGACTTCGGCCCACCCGACGATGGGCCGTGAAAGAGAAGAGCTGCGCGCCTTGCTTTCACACCGCATCGGCCTCATCGGCAGAATGCCGACGCTCCTTACGAAGAGTAAGCGGCGGCGTGGGGCACGGGGCAGCCTTCAGTAGCTTCAGCTCCCTCCGCTTTGAGGGCGGCGATTCTGCTAGGACGGATGTGGGAACGTTCGTTGAGGTAAGTGAGCAGGTGGTTGCGGATTTCCAGATAACGGGGGTCAGCCATGACCTCGGCGCGAATCCGCGGGCGGGCGAACGGAATAGTTAGAATGTCGCCCACCTCAGCCTCGGGGCCGTCGGTCATCATGACCACGCGGTCGGAGAGGAAAATGGCTTCGTCCACGTCATGGGTGACCATCAGGGTTGTCAGTTTGTTGCGGCGCCAGAGATCCAGCAGGACTTCCTGGAGTTCCATCTTGGTGAGGGAATCGAGCATGCCGAATGGCTCATCGAGGAGCAGCATCTTGGGCTGGAGGGCGAAGGCTCGGGCGATGCCGACGCGCTGGCGCATCCCTTGGGAGAGGTCCCCGGGGAACTTATGCATGGCATTGCCGAGGCCGACGACTGATAGATAATACTCGGCGAGTTCACGGCGCTCTTGTTTGGACGCGGTGAAATAGACCTGGTTTACGCCGAGCATGACGTTCTCATACGCGGTCATCCACGGCAGCAGGCAAGGCGATTGGAAGACCACGCCGCGGTCTGGGCCCGCTTCGTTGGTTTCACGACCGGCAAGAATCATCGCGCCGTCGGTGACATCGGTTAGGCCTGCAACCATTGACAGCACGGTGGATTTTCCGCAACCGGAGTGTCCGATGAGCGTGATGAACTCCCCGGCGGCGAAATTGAGCGTGAAGTCCTTAACGATAACGGCTGGGCCTTTCGCCGAGGGGTAGGCCTTGGTGAGTTTGAACAGTTCGAGGACGGGTGCGTGGGCGGTGCTCATGAGGCTTCGATTTTGAGTTCCTCGCGCTCAAGCTGTGAGCGGCGGCGGGGTGCGGGACGATTGAAGAGGTTGGACGGCCGCCGGTTGCCGAGGTCTTCCGGCAGGACATCCGGGGCGGCGAGCTTTTTGACCACGGTAGGAATGGTGTCCCTCTTCGCATTGAGAAGCGTTTCCACGAGCTGGAGCTTGAGGTCCTTGAACTCCACGGACTTCAAAACATCGTTGCGGAAACGCGGACGCGGAATGGTCACGGAAATCTCCCCGCCGAGAGTCGCGCCGTCGGTGCCGGGTAACAGCGGGATGACTCTGTCAGCCACGAGCAGTGCTTCGTCGGGATCGTTGGTGATCCAGATGACCGTGGTTCGGTGCTTGTGCCAGATGTCGGCGATTTCATCCTGCAGGGTGGCACGTGTTAGGGCGTCCAACGCGGAAAGCGGCTCATCCAGCAGAAGGACCCGCGGGTTCGCGGCGAGAGTGCGTGCGACGGACACGCGCTGGCGCATGCCGCCGGAAAGTTCCTTGGGGTATTTGCCGGACGCGGGAGTGAGTTTCACCATGTCCACATACTTCGCGGTGTACTCCTTGCGCTCCTGGGCGGACATGGCCGGGAAAAGCTGGTCCACGGCGAGGCGGACGTTTTCGGTAACGGTGAGCCAAGGAAGCAACGAGTAGTTCTGAAAAACAATGCCACGCTCGGGACCGGGACCATCGATGGTCTTGCCATCCATCATCGCACTGCCAACGGTGGGCTTGAGCAGGCCTGCGATCAAGTTGATGAGCGTGCTCTTGCCGGATCCGGAATAGCCGATGATGGAAACGAAGTCGCCTTCCTGCACAGTGAGGTCCACGTCACGCAGAACGTTGTGAAGCTCATGTGAGCGGCCGAATGATTTGGAGACGCCGGAGAGTTCAAGAATAGGTCTCATAAGTCGTATAGGTCATATAAGTCCCATTTCATCAAGCCGAACGGAACCGTCCTTCGACGAGGCTCATGCCGCGGTCCAGAATGTAGCCGATGAAGCCAATCGTGAGGATGGAGAGAATGATATGGGCATAACTGTTGGCATTGTATTGTTGCCAGAGGAAGCCGCCGACACCGGGCTTGCCGATGAGCATTTCCACGGCAACGATCACCAGCCAGGCAATGCCTAACGAGAGTCGGAAACCGGTGAACATGTAGGGCAGCGCGGATGGGATGAGGATCTTGAAGAGGGTTTTAGCTTTCGAGAGCTTGAGGACCTTCGCGACGTTCAGATAATCCTGTGGCACCGCGCGGACGCCGACCGCGGTATTGAGAACAGTGGGCCACATGGCACAGATGGCGATGGTGAAGAGCGCGGCGGCATCGGACGTGCCGAAGACCGAACGGCCGCTGGCATCCATGACCTTCAAGCCACTGAATAGAACCATCCCGAGCGGCAGCCAAGCGAGCGGGGAAACGGGCCGGAGGATCTGGATAATCGGATCGAAGGCGCGGGTGAAGTTCTTCGATAGACCGAGGAAGAAACCGATGGGCGTGCCAAGGATAAGGGCGATGGCATAGCCTTGGGCGACGAGCTTGAGTGAAAGCCAGGCGAAGCGGAGGATGCCTTGGTCGAGTTCGCCGCGCTTGGCGAAGGGTTCGACAATGTAGGGCTTGCTGGCAGTCCAGGTTTCGACAGGAGAGGGGAGGTTTTTGGACAGGCCAAAGCGCTCGGTTTTGGTCACCTTGTCTCCCCAGTCGTCCACGGAAACGGTGGTCTTGCCATGGCCAGCAATGAGAGCCCATCCACCCAGACATATGAGCAGGGCGATGGCAGGGAGAAGGATGGCGTCGATCTTGAGTTGATAGAATAGTTTCATGCAGCCGGTTGGCGGATTATGAGTTTCAGGCTTTCCAGATTTGTGAGAAGAGGGGCGGACCGGTAGGACGGTCCGCCCCGGGGAAGGCAGGATGAATGCCAGTTTGCGGGTTGTTAGCCTTTGAGGGTCTTGACGGCGAACGAAGCGGCGTATGCCTCCATGTCTCCGGCGGGGTCGAATACCGAGCCGTCGAACAAGGTTTCGTTCGTCGTGCTCGGGCCACCGTGGGCGTAGCCAATTTCCTTCATGGCTTCCTCGTAGATATCGGCGCGCATGACTTGCTTGGCGACTCCTTCGTAGTCAGGCGCACCATCGGTGAAGCCCCAGCGGCGGAGTTGGGTGAGCCACCACTTGCCATATTTCAACTGCGGATAGTTGCAGTTGCGTTCGCTGTAGATCATGTAGTTCGGATCGCGGAACTTCCGGCCGTCGCCCATGTCATACTTGCCTTGGAGACGCGGCAGCAGAGCTTCCGGCGGGCAGTTGATATAAGTGGCGGCACTGACAATCTTCGCCTGCTCCACCCGATTGTCCATGACGTCGAGCCAGACGCTGGCTTCATGGAGCGCCTTGAGGACGGCTTTGACGGTCTTCGGGTTCTTGGCGGCGAATTCTTCGGTGAAGGCGCAGACTTTTTCCGGATGATCTTTCCAGATGTCCTGGGTGTTGATGGCGGTGAAGCCGATATCGTCCTTGATGGTCTTGGCATTCCATGGTTCGCCGACGCAGAAGCCGTCCATTTTTCCGGCCTGCATGTTAGCGACCATCTGCGGCGGCGGGATGGTGATGAGCGAAATGTCCGCACCGCCACCCGATGCGTCGCCGGGATTGATGCCGCCGGCGGCGAGCCAGTAGCGGATCCACATGGCGTGGGTGCCGGGTGGGAATGTCATGGCGAAGGACATCGGAGTTCCGGAGGCCTTGGCGGCATCGACCAGCGGCTTGAGTGCCTTGGGGTCGGCGGCGACCTTGCCCTTCAGCGAGTTGGCAAGGCTGATGGACTGGCCGTTGCGGTTGAGCAACCACGGAGCAATCATCGGCTTCTTCGGCGCGCCGCCGAGGCCCATGGTGGAAGCAATTGGCATACCTAACAACATGTGGGTTGCCTGGATGTCGCCATTGGCCAGCGAATCGCGGATGGCCGCCCAGCTTGCGCCTTTGGTGACTGTGGAGGTGATCCCGTATTTTTTGAACAAGCCTTTTTCATGGGCGATGACGATGGGCGAGCAGTCCGTTAGAGCGATGATGCCGAAATTGACGTTCGGGGTCTCGGGGGCCTCACTTGCGGTCTGCGCGCCGATCCAGCCAGCCGGCAACCCGGAGGCGAGCAGGCCCAGTGCGGTTGTTTTGGTGGAGACTGCAAGAAACTTCCGGCGTGATAATGAATGTATTGGTTCCATGTTCGGTTGAAGGTGTCGTCCGTCGGTATAGCGGGCCGGGTGCCAAATTAATCATTATGCCAAATGCATCAGGGATGACGTTTCATCGTCGAAATGAAGTGAACTCATGTGCTTTGGGTGCAAAGGGTGGCGGCGTGGAACAGGTCTTCCCGATAAATACGCGATAGGGATCCGCAAGTGACGTCCGGAAGGATGCCGATGCTGCGAAGTCCGGCGAGCACCCATGAAGCCTTCTCAACGGTCGGCCGGTTCACGGCTTCGCCGTGAAACAAGTGGAAGGATGCGCTGTTTGTCGATCCCGCGCCCGAGTTGAATTTCTTGCCGAGGCTGTTCCTCAAGACATCTTCCGAAGCGCCGGTGTATTCCTTCATCGCGAGAATCGATATCATATCATCGCGGAATTCCGGATCCTGGCAGAGCTTGCATGCGTCCAGCAGAGCCGCTACCAGGGCGATCGATTCATCTTTCCGCTCGCGCAGGAACTTGCCGGTCACGAGCAGGACTTTTTCGGGATGACCGTGGGAAAGATCCGCGGAGGTGGCCGGACACCAACCGGTTCCAGCCAGGATCGACTCAGAATTCCATGGCTCGCCGACACAATAGCCGTCGATATGACCTGCCTTGAGGTGACGTGGCATCAACGGCGGCGGGAGAAAGATGATCTCCACATCGGCAGGCGACGACAGACCGTAGCGCCGCAACCACTGATAGAGTAGGATATGATGGGAGGAATAGCGATGAGTGGCGGCCAGGGTGAAGGGCCTGTCCTTCTTCCATGAATGCGTGAGATACCTTTGCAAGCCGTCGCCCTTGCCGATCTCCGCGGGTTTCAGTTCGTTCGAAAGCGTGATCGCGTTTCCGTGCAGATTGAGTATCAACGGGACGACCACTTCACATCGCAGCTCGCTCAGACCCAGGCCGAGTGCGAAAGCGATGCCCGCGATCGCTTGGGAGGCATCGAGATTTCCATAAAACATCTTATCTCTAACACTCGCCCAGCCCAGCTCCCGGGTGAGCGCCACATTCAATCCGTAGCGGGCGAAGATTCCCGTTTCCATGGCGACGGCGATCGGCGCACAATCACTCAGGGGGACGAATCCCAGCCGAAGCGGGTAGCTGCCATGTTGCCGGCCGGGAGATCCATCCATGCGGATCTGATAAGCGCGTGGAATGCCAAAGGTCAGAATTTGGCACAAGCGCTGCTCATCTCGGGCGGGCTTTCAATGAGAGTCGTTCATTATGGACTGGGTTCCGGATTTAAGACAATTGAGGGCGTTTGTAGCCGTGGTCGAGGAGGGAAGCTTCACGCTTGCCGCGCGGCGGATATTCGTCACTCAATCGGCTGTCAGTCATTCGTTGAGGACCCTTGAGGAGCAACTCTCGTGCCGATTGTTGGATCGCACCGGAAAGCGCGTGGCGGTCACGGTCGAAGGCGAAGTTCTGTTGCGGCGCTGCAAGCGGGTGATTTTCGAATTGGAACAAGCGAGTCGTGATCTCGATGGCCTGCGTCGCTGGGGGCAGACCCGCATCCGCATCGGAGCTCCACACAGTCTTTGTCATTTTTTGATTCCATCCGTCCTGCGGGAGTTCCGTGACTGTTTTCCGAGATGTGAACCGATCATCGAAGCCGGTGACACCACTGTTCTGCTAGACCGCCTGGCCGGTGCCGACCTCGATCTGGTGGTGGGCCTCAAGCCGCGGGGAAAAGGCGATGAAGGCTACCGTCCGATGTTCAAGGATCGTCTCGCCCTTGTCGTGTCGCCTTTCCATCCTTGGGCAATTGATAGTTCGTCGGTGTTATCGTCCATCAATGATCAACAGTTCATCATTTATGCCAAGGCCACCGAGACCTATCGATTGATCGAAGAATGGTTGGAACAAAAAGGCGGCCATGGAAAAAAGCCCCTGGTGCTCGGTGACATGCAAGCGATCAAGGAAATGGCCAAGCTTGGGATCGGTGTGGGTATTGTCGCCCCATGGGTGGCCGCCCGCGAAATCGAAGATGGCAGTTTGAAAGTCGTCAACATCGAAGAACCCGGGATCGAGCGTGAATGGGGGGTTTTTCACTCACCCAAGCGGGAACCGAGTCTCGTTGAGGAGGCATTCATCGGACTGTGTGAAATGGCATTCGCCGCGATGCCATCCACCTTTACGGTATAGAAAGCGGGCCACTTCGATTGACCGAAATGACCCGCTTCGTGCAGTAACCGACGAAACCAACGTCAGAATGTATAATCCAGCTCGATCGAGAACCGGGTGGTGTCTGGAAGGCCCGCGTTCAAGGGATTGTTCACATAGACATCTCCTTCGGATTCGAAGACGGCGAGTTTTGCGAGCGCGGTGAAGTTATCATCAAACTTCTTGATGAGCACGGAATCATACTCCCAGCCATAACCGGCCGAGATTTCATTGTCGCCAAACGTGTGGACAACATTCATCCATTTCATGCCCCAGAAGATCGGAATCGTGTGGGACACGTATAGATCCGTGAGACCGTTGTGCGCGCCGGAGATCCGGGCGGGATCGGTGACGTCCGCGAAGCCGTTGAAGGCATGGACGGTGGCAAGAGGGGTCTTGAATCCAGCCCCCAGGTTTTCCAAACCGAGCGTCAGCGTCTGTTTGTAGAAGGTCTTGCTGGCAGTGACGTGGGCATAGAGCGCGGTATCTTCCGCAAGGGTGCCGGCCTTGTCCTGGTAAGCGAATTCGCCATAAAGATCGATGCCCCAAAGAGCCCCTTTGGCACTGATCCCGAAGGTATTGTTATCCCAAGCGCTGATGTCCTTGAAGTTCATGATGTAGGCATAGCCACCAAGGGTCACGCCTTTGATTCCCGCGTAGGAAGCGTTGAACAAGTAGACACTCGCATCGACATCCTGGACGTTGGTGAATCCGGGAGTGAAGCCAATGGGAGAATCCGCGTCCGAACCGTAGATCCGGTTGACTTGGTCGATATAGGCGGCGTTGACCGTGAGCCCATCGACCGACTTGTTGACGATGGAAAACGCGTCAAAAGTTTGTTCGTTTTGGCGCCAGCCGACATTGCCGATGAATGCGGCGTTGTCATAAATGATCTTCTGGCGGCCCGCCTTGGCGGTGGTGTCAAATCCCTCGTATTGCAGGTATCCTTGATTGAGCTCGTTGGTCTCAGGATCCGCGATGGTGGTACGAGCCGGATCGAAGGGATCGGCGTCAGGGCCAGCACCGCCGTTATAGTCATCGACGATGGCTTGGCTGAACTCACCTTCGATAAGTGCGCTGAATCCATTCCATGCCTGGGTCTTCAGGCCGAGGCGCTCGCGAACGGTGAAGGCATTGGACGTGTCCAGATTCTCGGTGTCACCGAACTCGTAACGGGCGCGGATATCAATCACTGGCTTGATCCAAGGCTCTGGCTTGGCTGCGATAGGGGTTTCCAAGTCTGGACTTCCTGCATGAAGCAGGCTGGCGGTGGATAAAAACAACAGTGCTTTCGTTTTCATGGATGGTGTTGGTATTGCGAGCTTGATGGTGCTCTTGGGTTCACTAAAGCGCGTGGCTTGCCAGATTGGCGGCCGAGCGCGCATGTTGGGTGAAGGCTTTTCGCATCGCTCATGAGTCGCGATCATGGGGCACCGCCCTTCATCTAAGGCGGACTTCCAACGAAATTGTGATACCCTCTGCCGCTAACAGACTTCTCCGGGAACACTAACAACCGAACCAGAGGCAATGGCAACGGGGCGGGGGAGTTGCCGGCTAACAGGATTCAGGGATTTCCAGCCTGGATGAAATGAACGATGTCAGCCCGGCATTTCACAAGATCGGGTGGATTAAGATAGAACATGTGGCCGCCGTCGAAGAATGCGGTTGAGATGTTCCGCCCGACATTCGCTGGTAGATTCAACATGTGACGGACCGAGTAAGCGACTCCCTCCGGCGGGGTTGCCAGATCGGTGCGGCCGCCCATTACGAGCACCCGCAGATGGGGATTGTCCCTCATGGCAGTTGCCAGGCGGCCGCTGAGATTGACGACTTCGTTGCTCGAGTTCCATCGCCACGGCTGGACTTTGCCGGTTAGAACTTCGTAGGGCTGGTCCTCCTTGTATCCCAAATCACGACCGAGGTAGTCGAGCATGGCGGTGGAAAACGCGCCATAGGCCAGGGAATAGGATGGATCGTATTCAGGAGAGTCAGCCGACTTGTCGGTGGTATCCCACGCGACTCGTCCGTCGAACCGGCCTAGGACCTTGCCTTCCTTGCGCAGCAACTCCCCCCGGAAGAACGTGGAATCGAGACGCAAATCGTGGGCGAGCCAGGTGGCGGCATCAATGCCGGTCAATCGGGACAATTTGGCGGCGGTCGTCGTGCGCGTCGTTGGATCGAGTTCATTTCCCTTGAGCAAGGCCGCCGCGTATTCACCGAAGGCAAAGCCAGCGCTTTCCTTCACCAATGCATCGCGATCCCCTTGGATTTTCCCGTGAAAATGTGCCACGCCAGTCAGTGATGGCAGGAAAACCAGATAGGCAAGATCGTTTCCCTGGGCCGGTCGCAGCGTTGAAAAATCCAACAAGGTGGATAGCATGACGACCCCATTGAGACTCATCCCGTAGCGGGTTTGCAGATGGCTGCAAAGTCCAGCGGCCCGGATCCCGCCGTAGGATTCGCCCAGCAGATACTTCGGCGATGCCCAACGGTCATGCTCACTCACCCAGCGGCGGATAAAATCACCGACCGATTCAATGTCCTCATCCAGCCCGTGAAAATCGCCGGGCTTCACATCCTTCTCGGCACGACTGTAGCCCGTGGAAACCGGGTCGATGAATACCAAGTCGCAAACATCCAAAACACTCAGCGGATTGTCAGCCACGCGAACCGGAGGAAAGGGAGCCTGCGTCCCGTCGCCGGGAAGTTGGACGATTTTCGGGCCGAGCACGCCGATATGCAGCCAGACTGCCGACGATCCCGGACCACCATTGAAAGCAAACATCACCGGACGCTTGGCCGCATCCTTGGTATCGGTGCGCACGTAACTGACATGGAAAATGGAGGCCCGCGCTTTTCCGTCGTCCTCCTTGAGCTGCAATTTCCCGGTCGTGACCTTGTAGGGGATTTTCGCGCCGTTGATCGTGACCGTGGATTCGCGAACCACCGGTTCAATCACTTTGGCTGGCGGCGCGTCCTTGGGTGGACTTTCCGGTGGTTTTTCGGCATCAGGCGCACCGGAGGCAATCAGGTTCAGACCAATGAAAACGGGCAGGATGAAGCGGCGCATGGGCGGGAAGGTAAGAACGAAATTGGGTTTTGTCGATGGGTGGTTGGTCCGTCAAATCCGCATGGCTTCGACCTCATCGCGGACCATTTTCGCCAACTCCGGTGGTCCAAGCACCTTCGCCTGACTCCCGAAGCTAAGCACCCAGCGCAACACCTCTTCAAGCCGTCCGACTTCAAACCGGATCTCCACCCGCGAGCCTTTCGCGTTCTGGTTAGATATCTCCTGAGTCGGGTGCCACCGGCGTTCTTGGGCGAGACGGGCGGCGTAGTCCTTCAATTCCACCCGGACGATCTGGCGGGAAGAATCTCCGGCAACGCTCCAGATGCCGAAGGATTGTTTCAGGTGATCGTTGCCCACAAAATCGCGAGGTCGTTCGAACTTTTTGCTGGTGGATTTGAATCGGCTGATTCTCGGCAGGGCAAAGGTGCGCAATGCAGCACGTTCGATATCGTGGGCAATCAAATACCAGCCCCCATCGACCTCGCCAAGATGCAGCGGTTGCACCCGCCGAGGTTCCGAGTGGTCCGCTCCCAGTTTTCGATAATGAAAGGTTGTAACAAGTTGATGTAAAATAGCTTCTGCGGTTTCTCCGAAGAGTTTCACATTGCGGGGGTTTTGGTCGATGGTCTTGCGTGAAAAAGCATCGTCGAGATCGCTCCAGGCAAACTGGATTTTGCCGTGCATCCCACGGGTGAGTTTGGCAAATACCAGCTGCATGGCTTCCGCCAAAGGGGTTCCACGGACGGATTCCAACGCAGTGCGAGCGAGAAACAGCCCGGCCAATTCTTCCGCAGTGGTTTGGAAAATCGGGAAGTCCGACACATCTTCCTCATAACAATAGCCGTGCAAGGTCTCCTCATATTTGACCGGCAGGTTGAGTTCATCGCGCATGAAGGTGATGTCGCGCTGAATGGTTTTCCGTTGGACGCCCAGTTGCTCTGCGAGCTTGGAACAGTTAGGATACGAGCCATTGCGGATCGCCGAATGGATTTCATAGATCCGGAACAGCGGTCGCCGGGTTTTTCCGAGACGACCTTGGGTGTCGGCCATGAGATCTGCGACGTCGTTCTGGAATTGGTTCATCGGGATGAATCCAAACCGCTTTGGTGACGAGCAGCCAGCATGGATGTTGCATTTTATGACTTGTTACAATATATGTAATGCGGAATGGAGTTTGCTGCCTTTGGACCACGCATCAGCCCAATTTCCCCCATGTCAAGCCGGGCTCTGAACGGGTTCACATCAACCGCCTATTTGCCGACGAGTTTCGCCGCTGTGGCGGCGTCCATGGTGAAACTCCCTGTGCCGAACGGTTTCGGAGTTTCACCGGCGGCGATCTGATATTCGAATGCTTTGATCGGCTTTTCTCCAGCCACCTCCGACATCAAATACACCCGGATCGTCATCACTTCCTTGCCGGTGCCCCCTTCGAGTTTCTTCACCGAATATTGCACCTCATTCGAGCCATCCAAGGCACCTCCAATCACGATTTCCGCTTCCTTGGCGTTCGCAAACCGATGATGGCTGATTTTGTTGATCTGGACCTGCACCTCGCGGCCAGGGCAAAACACGTAGACCTTGGCCACATGCTTCGCGGGTTGTGCGGAGACTGGTGTCGGTGGAATTTGCCCCGAGGGTTGAGCTTCCGGAGTCTCGTTCAAATACTTGAGATTTCCTGCGGCCAGTTCCTTGCGGACAGCTGTTAGGGCTACTAGGTTGACGAAGTCCGCCCGATCATAGAGCCATCCCCCGCTGCCTTTGACGAAGGAAAGGACGAGCAGGTTTTCGGTCGGCTCGCCGCCCACACCAAAGTCGATTTTTCCAAAGTAAGACGCCTTTGCCGTGGCACCGTTCTGTTTGGCATCGAGGAATTGAAGTCCTTCCAGCGAGGGCGGCGGTGCCGGCAAATCGAAAACCGCGGCGGGAAATGGTTGTTTCTCCGACACGATGCGATTGCGCACTTCGACCCGCCGATGCTCGGCGGTCACCCGCTGCCAGATGGACGCATCGCGCCGGATCATCGCTTCCCGCCACGCACGATAAGTGGTTTCAAGGGCGGGACGCAAATTCTCCTGAGCGGCTGCTAGGGATGCAAAAATCAGCGAAAACGCAAAAATCAGTCGATTCATACGCGAAACGATTGGACAAGACGGCCCATCCCACAACAAACAAATTGCAGTCCGATCCGATTGGGAACGGCAGGATTTCAGCTATGAGCAGTATTTTGCAGAAAGTGGCGCCGATTGGCGAGGCGCGCGATCGTGAGATTTTGAAGGATGCGGCCACCTACGTCTATCAGCAACGGCCGCAGGGCGATGTCCTGGCTCATCTCTTTCTCCCGGAAAAAATGAGCTCCGAGCCGCGCCCGGTCATTGTATTTTTTCACGGCGGTTTCTGGGATTCACCCACGCCGACGCAGTTTGTTCCCCACTGCCTGCACTTCGCGACCCGGGGTGCGGTGACGGTCGCCGCGGAGACCAGGACTTCGGCCAAACACGGCACCGGCCCGTTAGAGGCGATTGAGGATGCGCGCGATCTCATCCGCTGGTTGCGCTCCAACGCCGACACCTTCAATCTCGATCCTAACAAAATTACCGTCGGTGGCGCCGCCGGCGGTGCCTATCTGGCTCTGCTGGCCACCTTGCCGACTGCGAAGAACCTGCCACCGGTTGACGGCTACGATTGCCATCCACAGGCACTCATCCTTTTCAGCACGCTGATCAACACCGCGTCGAAAGGCCCTGCCTTCGAGCGTTTCCCGGATTCAAAAGCGGCGAAGCGTCTCAGCCCGACGCAACTGATCCGCCGCAAGTTGCCGCCGATGTTGTTTTTCCACGGTAAATCCGATCGGATCACCCCGTTTGAGGAAGTGGAGAAATTCCGCCGGCGGATGCGTTGGCGCGGTAATTCCTGCGAGTTGGTCCACTTCGAACGGGCGGATCACAGCTTTTTCAACTTCAATGTGAGCCACAAAAACTTCGAGTTGACCATCGGTGCCGCGGACCGGTTTCTCGTGGATCGCGGCTTGCTACCGCCCGAGGAAAACATGGAAGTTTACTGAGCCCGGGCAAAACGCGATTCCCCGGTTTGTCGTTCCGGCGAGAGGCACGATTCCTGCTTGGCAGTGTTGGCGACTTCTCTTCTATTTCGCTGCCCACACCCGGGGCTGATCCCGGCCGTGGATTCCCTGAATTTCTGATGAATGCGTTTTACCACCCAAGCACCCCGCTAGTTGCCGGATCATTGCACCGGCTTTCCGAAGAACACGACAACTGCGGCATGGGGGCTATCGCCCATTTGAAAGGAAAACGCAGCTATCAGATCCTCGATTATGCGCTTACCTCCGTTTGCTGCATGACCCACCGCGGGGCTGTTGATGCCGATATGAAGACGGGCGATGGCTCCGGCATCCTCACCCAGATCCCCTTCCCGCTTTTTCGCAAGGCGGCGGAGAAACTCGGACACTCTGTGGAGAATGACTCGGACTTGGCTGTGGCCGTGTTCTTTTTTCCGTTAGGAAATGCCGCCGCGACTGCGGAGATCAAGGCACTTGCCGCCGAGGTGACTGACAAGCGGGGAATCGCCCGCATCGGTTGGCGCGAGGTGCCGGTGGACGTCGATGCATTGGGGAAAATCGCCCTCGCGAGCCGCCCACAGATCGAGCATTTGCTGATGACCCGCCCCGCCGGAATGGATGCGGATCATTTTGAGCGTCAGCTCTACCTTTGCCGCCGTGAAATCGAGCACCGGACCAAGGAAATTCAGGGCTTCTACATGCCTTCGTTTTCCAGTCGGTTGATCTCCTACAAGGCTCTGGCCATGCCCGCCGCGTTGCGGGCGTTCTACCTGGATTTCAGCGATCCGGACTACGAGATCGCGATCGCACTCTATCACCAGCGGTTCTCGACCAACACCTTCCCGGCTTGGCCGCTGGGTCAGCCGTTCCGGATGATGTGCCACAACGGCGAAATCAATACCGTCGAAGGAAACCGCAACTGGATGACCTCGCGAGAGGAATTCTTCGCCTCGCCGGTCTGGGGCGACGATATCGAGTTGGTGAAAAACTTGATCCGCCACGGCGAGTCTGACTCGGCATCGCTGGATCACGCGTTGGAATTGCTCATCCTTTCAGGCCGTTCGCCGGAACACGCGATGTGCATGCTCGTTCCACCCGCCTATCGAAATGACGAGGATATCTCCGACGAACTGCGGGCCTTTTACCAATACACCCGCTCCTTCTCCGAACCTTGGGACGGTCCGGCGGGCTTGGCTTTCACCGATGGCACCAAGCTGTGCGCCTCGCTGGACCGCAATGGCCTTCGCCCATCACGCTACAAGATCACGGAAGACGGCATTCTCTACATCGGCTCGGAAGCCGGAGCGGTCATTCTTGACGATGCGACCATCGTGCGCAAGGGACGCCTTGGTCCAGGCCAGATGATTTCAGCGAATACCGCGACGGGCGAATTTAAATACGACCGCCAGATCAAGGACGAGCTCTCCCAGCAGCAGCCCTATCGCCGATGGATCGATGAGCAGCGGGTGGAGCTTCGCAAATTCGTTTCACCGAACGCTCACGTGCCGGAATTGGATTTCTCGCCATTGGAGCTTTCCCGCCAGCAAGTCGCCCACGGCATTTCTCTGGAGGAGCTCGACATGGTGTTTCCACCGATGATCAAGGGGGCGCAGGAAGCGGTTTTTTCCATGGGCGACGACATCCCGCTGGCGGTCCTTTCCACTCATCCGCGCCTCCTATATACTTATTTCAAGCAACTGTTTGCTCAGGTCACCAATCCCCCGATCGATCCGATCCGCGAGTGGGCCGTGATGTCGCTGGGGGCAGGTTTGGGCCCGGAGCGGAACTTGCTCGTCGAAACGCCGGAGCACTGCAATACAGTCAGTCTCGATAGTGCGATCCTCTTTGAGCACCAGCTTGAAAAGATCAAGCACTTTGACGATCAAGGATTCCCATCCATTGTTCTGGATTGTACGTGGCCAAGCTCCCAGGGACCTTCCGGCATGAAAGTCCGGCTCGACGAGCTTTGCCTCGAAGCTGAAACTGCGGTTCAGGAGAACCGAAACGTTATCATTCTCTCCGACCGTGCGACTTCAGCTGAGCGCGTCCCAATCCCGATGCTGCTCACCATTGGAACCATCCATCACCATCTGACTCGAATCCGCAAACGGATGCGCGCCTCGTTGGTCCTGGAATCCGGGGAAACCCGCGATGTTCATCAAATCGCCTGTTGCTTTGGTTTTGGGGCGACTGCGATTTGCCCCTATCTCGGCTACGCCACCGTTCGACAACTCCTCGCTGCAGATGTCGGTAAGAATAAGCTGGGGGAAAGTAACGCCCAGAAGGCGATGACCAATTACCGTAAGGCGCTTGAAAAGGGTATTCTGAAGATCATGTCGAAGATGGGCATCTCGGTGCTCAACTCCTATCAGGGCGCTCAGACTTTCGAGGCCATCGGAGTTGGACGCGAAGTGGTCGACTTTTCCTTCACCGGTGTTCCCTCGAAAATTGGCGGCGTCGGCTTCACTGAAATCGCTGATGAATCAATCATTCGTCACAAAGCCGCGTTCGAAACAGTCGTTCCAAACAGCGAAACGCTGGACCTTGGCGACCCGGGCTACAACCGCTACCGGAAGGCTGGCGAGCGGCATGTCTATACCACCGAGGTCATCAAGAACTTCCACACCTACGTCAAATCCGGCAAGTCAGAGGATTACGAGGAATATGTGCGTATTGCATTGGAAACCAATCCAGTAGCGATTAAGGATCTGATCGATTTCGAAGCGAATTCGAGCGGCCCGATCGGGATCGAAGAAGTCGAACCCATGGAGTCGATCCGCCGTCGTTTCACCACTGCAGCGATGTCACTGGGAGCGCTTTCGCCGGAGGCGCACGAGACGCTGGCCATCGCCATGAACCGCATTGGCGGGAAGTCGGATTCCGGTGAAGGGGGCGAGGATCCGGTCCGCTATAAGCCGTATGCCAACGGCGATTTCGCGCGCTCTTACATCAAACAGGTGGCTTCGGGACGTTTCGGTGTCTCGGCATATTATCTCGTCAATGCCGGCGAGCTGGAAATCAAAATGGCACAGGGTGCCAAGCCCGGCGAGGGTGGCCAGCTTCCCGGCCACAAGGTGAACGCGCTCATCGCCCGCTTGCGCAACACGCCACCCGGCGTGCAGCTTATTTCCCCCCCGCCCCACCACGATATTTACTCGATCGAGGATTTGGCACAGCTCATTCACGACCTCAAGGAGGTGAACCCGCGCGCCCGGATCACCGTGAAATTGGTTGCCGAGTCCGGTGTTGGCACGGTGGCTGCCGGCTGCGCAAAGGCTTCCGCCGACAACATCCTGATCTCCGGTCACGACGGCGGAACCGGTGCCTCACCGCTTTCTTCCACCAAGCACGCCGGTTCACCGTGGGAACTCGGCCTCGCCGAAGCCCAGCAAACTCTGCTGATCAACAACCTCCGCGACCGGGTCGTTCTGCGCACCGACGGCGGGATCCGCAACGGTCGCGACGTGGTAATCGCCGCTATCCTCGGAGCTGAGCAGTTCAACTTCGGCACCACGGCGATGATCGCCATGGGCTGCGTTTACGTTCGGAAATGCCACCTCAACACCTGCCCGGTCGGAATCGCCACCACCGATCCGAAGTTTCGCGCAAAATTCAAGGGCACGCCGGAGATGGTCATCAACTATTTCACGGCTGTTGCCGAGGAAGCCCGCAGCCACATGGCCCGGCTCGGTGTTCGCACGCTCGACGAACTTATCGGCCGTCCGGATTTCCTCAAGCAGCGCCACATCCCGAACCACCCGAAGGCCAACACGCTTGATCTCAGCGCCTTGCTCAAAGATGTCGTTCCCGCCCTCGCCGCGCATTCAGGGAATCCCGCAGAGTCGATTTCCCGGATTTGTGCGAAAGATCGCAACGATGGACTCGCCAAGCCCGCCCTCGATCTCCAGATCCTCGCCGATCTCGTTGTGGCGGTTTCCAACAGTCCCGCCCCCACATCTCCGGAATACGGATCTGATTCCGTTCCGCCCGAGATCCTGGATGCCGTCAAGCTTCTGCCCGACCGTCCGCCGGTAGCGCTCAGCTATGACGTCGTCAACACCGACCGCAACATCGGCACCCGCCTCTCCGGGCGGATCGCGGAAATCCATGGCGACCGCGGCCTGTCCGCCAACTCGATCCATATCACCTGCCGCGGCAGCGCTGGCCAATCGTTCGGCTGCTTCCTTGTCTCCGGCGTGAAGCTCGAACTCATCGGCGAGGCCAACGACTACGTCGGCAAGGGAATGGCAGCGGGTGAAATCGTCATCCGCGTCTCAGACAGCGCGAAGTTCGAAGCCGCCACCAACACGATCTGCGGGAACACCTGCCTTTACGGAGCGACCGGCGGCTCACTCTTCGCCACCGGCCGTGCGGGCGAACGATTCGCCGTTAGAAACTCCGGTGCGACCACCGTGGTCGAAGGCGTCGGCGATCACGGATGCGAATACATGACCAACGGGACGGTCGCTATTCTAGGCAAGACCGGGAAAAATTTCGGTGCCGGCATGTCCGGCGGCACCGCCTATGTCTATGATGTGGACGGGAAATTCTTCTCCCGCGTCAACTCGGAGATGGTCGTCGCCCTGCCGATCAAGCGCGCCCAGGACATCGCCGAAATCCGGGCGCTCATCGAACTGCATTTCGCAAAGACCGGCAGCAAGCAAGCAACCAAGCTGCTTTCCAACTGGGAGGAAACCACGCTCAAACTTGTCCGGGTCATCGCCAAGGAACGCGCTGAACTCGAAGCCGCTGAGGAACTTCACGAAGCCGCTTCCACTCCCCTCAGTTCCCACTGACGGACTTTGCCATCAAGTCGGACTCACCCAAAACTCGTAGCGCGGTGGGTTGTCGGCGCAAAGTTTCAAGGTTTTGATTTTCATCATTTCACCGGACGGCAGGGCGAAACATTTCACCGCAGCGAGTTGATTCGCCGCGGGCATCGGACAATTCGGCCAAAAAACTCCCACCCCGAGGAGGAGCGGAAGTGTTGCCGTGCCGGACGCCAGCGGGAGATCGTCCCGGTCCAGCAGTTTCACCGGAACTTTGACCGGTTCCAAGATCTCATCGAGTGCTGGCTGGGTCGCTTCAGGCGGCGGATAGGCGGTGGATTTCATAGTTTTTAGGGTTTGTATTAAGATATGAAGAATTTCCGGTTTGCCTAGTTCAAAGTCACTCGCGACGTTGAAATGTTCGAACTCATCAGGCCCCGGCAAACCTGTTATCGGCGGCATTTGGCTTGCATGTGTGACAACCTGCTTCTCCATTCCCCAATGGAACAATCCGATGCTCCCATCACCGCCTCAAGTCTGAAGCAACTGTTGGCGGGACCGAGTCCGCCCGTGTTGGTCGACGTCCGGTTGGAGGAGGACTGCAAGTGCTCGCGCCTGCCCCACGCATTGAGCAATTGCGTCTATGAAATTATATTCCTCGAACGGATGCCTGCTCTCGCTCCCGATCTTCGGACCCCTGTCTGTGTCTATGGGGCGGACTCCGCCAGCCTTGAGAGCCGCATGGCAGCGGAAAAACTTCGCCGCCATGGCTACACGGCAGTTTACGACTTCCGCGACGGCTTTGAGGGCTGGAAGTCCGCAGGATATCCGTTGGACGTATCTCCTGTCAGTGCCGCGGTGTCCCCGGTCATCCCCGAGGGAGTTCATTCCATTGACCTCGGTGAGTCCAGCATCCGGTGGATCGGCCGCAATCTTCTGAACCGCCACGAGGGCTTCATCGGCTTGAAATCCGGCTCGCTGCGGATCGAGTCCGGGAAGCTTGCGGGCGGAGAGTTCACCATCGACATGCAAGCAATCACCTGCCTCGACCTCACGGGCAATTCGTTGCACGACGTGCTGATTCGCCACTTGCGTGACCACGATTTTTTCGATGCTGGAGTCTATCCAGAAGCCTCATTCGTGGTGACGCGCGCCAACCATCTTTCAGATGCCACCCCGGGCAGCCCGAATCTAACGGTCACCGGTATCCTCACCTTGAAGGGCGTTTCAGGTACGCTGGAGTTCCCGGCCTGCGCGGGAGTCACTGCCGACGGCAAGCTCGCCGCCCAAGCGACGATTGCTTTCGACCGCACGCTCTGGAACGTCCTCTACGGTTCGGGAAAATGGTTCCGTCATCTCGGCGGGCATTTGGTCAACGATTTGATCGACCTTCAGCTGCGGATCGTCAGTGCCTGACCTTGGCAATTAGGCATTTGCACCGTTCGCCCAAGTCGCTATCAAAGCTTCGTCATGTGTTTCCCCATCGCGATGCTTTCCTCAAACGGGCTGTTGTTTCTCGCGCTGGGGGCCATCGTCGGTCTCATCGTCCTGATCGCACGCTTCAAGTGCAATGCCTTCATCGCGCTGATCCTAGCCTCGATCGTGGTCGGCGTGGGTTCCGGAAAAATGTCGCTGCCCGGTATCGCGACAAGCTTCCAGGAAGGTGTTGGAAAAACCTTGGGCTTCCTGGCGATGATCATCGGCTTGGGAACTATTTTGGGAAAGCTGCTGGCGGAATCGGGAGCCGCTGAGGTGATTGCAAACCGGATGGTCCGGCTGCTCGGGATCAAGCGCCTCGATTACGCCATCATGCTGGTCGCGTTTCTCGTCGGAATTTCAGTGTTTTTCGGCGTGGGCATCGTTTTGCTTGGGCCGATCGCCTTCATGTTGGCCCGCCAAACCAAGACGCCCATTCTCTATCTGGCGCTGCCCCTCGCGGCGGGACTGTCCACCGCACACGGGCTGATCCCACCGCATCCCGGACCAATGGTTGCCATCGGGGTCATCGGTGCCGACACCGGGAAAACCATCCTCTGGTCGTTGCTCATTGGCTTGCCGACGGCGCTGATCACCGGTCCTTTCCTCGCCCGCTGGGTTGCGCCGCGGGTGCCAGTGGCGCTCGGTGGTCTCGGGGCGGAAGCATCCGGCAAAGGTGCTGCACCCCGCCCCCCCGGGTTCGCGCTGAGTCTTTTCACAATGCTGCTGCCGGTGATTCTGATGCTGCTGGCGACGGCGGCGGATGTGACGCTGAAGCCGGAGGATCCGGTTCGGCAGCTCGCGGACTTCGTCGGCGCGCCGGTGGTGGCCATGTTGATCGCGGTTCTGGTTTCGTTCTGGTCGTTTGGCACCCATTGCGGGCTCACCAGCGCGCAGATTCTGAAATTCAGCGAGCAATGCGTTGGCCCGGCGGCGAGCATTTTTCTGGTGGTGGGAGCCGGCGGCGGTTTCAGCAAAGTGTTGGAACACTCAGGTGTCGGAAAGGCCATTGCGGATCTGGCCCTGCAGATTCCAGTAACGCCGATCCTCCTCGGCTGGATCATCGCCGGGTTGCTGCGGATTGCAGTAGGTTCGGCAACCGTAGCCATCACCATGGCGGCCGGCCTGATGCTGCCGATCGTCGAAGCGCGGCCCGATACCAACCGCGAATTGCTGGTGCTCGCCATGGGGGCCGGGTCATTGATCTTCTCCCACGTCAACGACTCCGGTTTCTGGTTCGTGAAGGAATACCTCGGCATGTCAATCTCACAGACCTTGAAAACCTGGACCGTCGTGGAAACCGGCATCGCTGTCGTCGCGATCTCGATCATTCTAACAGCGAACGCATTCCTTTGAACTACGCGAAATAAGTGTCCTCGTGCGAATACGGCGGTGCGCAGCAGCAGAGAAACCGCAGCGGTTCGATGGCCCGAATCTGATGCCACGCCCCCGCCGGGATCAGAATGGCATCGCCTGGCGAGACCTCGCGCACCGTGCCGTCGATTTCCATCATCCCGCGCCCGGCGGTCAGGTAGTAAAACTCCTCGCTGAGGCGGTGGTAGTGGCGTTCCGTTTCGGCACCCGCAGGCAAGGTGGCTTCGGCGAGGCTTTGGTTGCGGACCGGAGCGTTTGAAAGATCCAACAGGCTCCGAATCGTCGAGCCGTCCTTTGTGGTAAAGGGCACTTGCTGCCCGTGGTTGCGGATTTCCATGCGCCGAGGAAATCACCTTGGCCGCCGGAGATCAACCGGCGAGATGACCCTCAACAGGCACTTGCACTCTGCCCGCGCATCACCTAGAGATTCCGGCGATGAAACGCCGACTCGCTCTTGTTGCCCTCCTGTTTTTCCCTGTCATCGCCTCGTGCGAACCCGCGAAGGAGGCTGAAAAGCCTGCTCCAGCTACCGCCGCCAAGGTTTCGAAAGTCCGCTTGAAGACCACCAAGGGCGACATCGTCCTCGAACTCAACGCGGAGAAAGCCCCGATCACCGTCGAAAACTTCCTCGGTTACGTGAAGAAGAAACACTATGACGGCACGGTGTTTCACCGGGTGATCAATGGCTTCATGATTCAGGGCGGCGGCTTCAAACTCGACGGCAAGGACCTCGTCGAAAAAGAAACCGGCAAGGGCATTCTCAACGAGGGCAAGAACGGTCTCAAGAACGACCGCGGCACCATCGCCATGGCGCGCACCAACGACCCTAACAGCGCAACCGCCCAGTTCTTCATCAACGTGGTGGACAACGCGGGACTCAATTTCCCCAGCAACGGTGGTTATGCCGTGTTTGGCAAAGTCGTCGAAGGCATGGACGTGGTGGACAAGATCAAAACCGCCGTGACACGCGCCGATGCCAAGCTCGGCGGCGACGTCCCGGTGGAGCCGATCACCATCCAATCCGCCACTGTTGAGTGATGCAACTTTGGCTCTGCCCGTTGCTCGCCTTCCTGCTAGGGTCGATCCCCTTCGGACTGTTCATCGCCAAGGCGAAGGGCATTGATATCCGCGACCACGGCTCGGGCAACATCGGCGCGACCAACGTGCTGCGGGTCATGGGAAAAAAGCCTGGCATCATCTGCCTGCTGCTTGACGCGCTCAAGGGTTTCATCCCGGTGATGCTTGCTCTCAACGTGAGCCACATCGCAGGCCACCAACCGCTGCTCACCTTGAATCTGCCGGATGCCTGGATCCTGGATCTTCCCGCGTCAGAGGCTCTGAAAGGCCAACTCTCCCACATTCTAACTGCTCTCGCGGCGGTGCTCGGGCATAACTATTCCCCATGGGTCGGCTTCAAGGGCGGCAAGGGCATCGCCACCTCTGCGGGCGTATTTCTCGCACTGATGCCGATGGGATTGGCGGTGCTGGCGGCTGTTTGGCTGTTGGCATTTCTGATCACCCGTTATGTCTCCATCGCCAGTATGGTGGCTGCCGCATCGCTGCCTATCATCACGATCTATGGCTCGTGGAGACACGGCAGAATTGCCGACGGCACATGGAACAAGCCACTCCTTGTCTTTTCAATCCTCATCGGCCTCCTCGCGATCTGGAAACACCGGACTAACATCCAGCGCCTGCGCGAGGGCACCGAACACCGCTTCTCCCGCAAGGCCAAATCCACTCATGTCTGAATCCAACTTCACCTCCGCCGCCATCCTCGGCTCCGGGTCGTTCGGCATGGCGATCGCGAAACTGCTGGCTCCCAAACTGGAGTCGATCCTGCTCATCGGCCGCGATGCGCCAACGGTCGATGCGATCAACCACGGGCACAGGAATCCGCATTACCTGAGCGACGTCCTGTTGGACGATAACGTCCGCTCGTCCATGGTTATCGGAGACGCGCTTGCCCATCCGTTGATTCTTTTCGCGGTGCCAACGTCCGCCACCCGAGAAGTGGCACTCACGCTCGCCGCGGCAAACCTGCGGCCCGGGACCACGCTTCTGTCATGCGCCAAAGGCATCGAGAAATCCACCGGCGCCCGCATGAGCCAGGTGCTTCGCGAGGTTTTCCCCCACAATCCGATCGCCGCCCTATCAGGTCCTAACCACGCCGAGGAGATCGCCACCGGCAAGGCCACCTGTGCCGTTATCGGCTCCGACGACCATGACCTCGCCGTCCGCCTCCAGGACCTCTTCACGTTTCCCAATTTCCGCTCCTACACCAGCGACGACCTCGCCGGCATCGAGTTCGGCGGCGCGGTGAAAAACGTTTACGCGATCGCCGCCGGCATGGCCCACGGCCTCGGCCTCGGCGACAATGCGGTCGCCGCCCTCGTCACCCGCGCGCTGGCGGAAATGACCCGCCTCGGCGTCGCGCTCGGCGGGCGGATGGAAACCTTTTCCGGGCTTTCCGGCGTCGGCGATCTCATCGTCACCTGCTTTTCCCAGCATTCGCGCAACCACCGCGTCGGCCTCGCGCTGGGCAGCGGCAAATCCTTGGAGGAGGCCGTGGCCGCGCTCGGCATGGTCGCGGAAGGCGTGCCTAACACCTTGTCCATCCACGAGCTCGCCCGCCGCGTCGGCGTGCGCACGCCTATCATCGACTCGGTCTTCGCCATCCTCTACGAAGGCAAGTCCGTGCCACTTGCGATGAAGGATCTTCTCACCCGCGACCCGCGGCCGGAATACAGCTAACCATGAACGAAATCCTCGACCTTTTCCTGCACCTGCCGGAGCACCTCCGCGAATTCATCAGCGCCCACGGGATGCTCGTTTACGGACTGCTGTTTCTAATCATCTTCTGCGAGACGGGCCTGGTCGTCACTCCGTTCCTGCCGGGTGATTCCTTGCTCTTCGCCATCGGTGCGATCGCCGCCGATCCAACATCCAACCTGAACATCTGGATTGCCGCCGCGATTCTTCTGATAGCCGCGATCCTAGGCGACACGGTCAACTACTGGATCGGCCGGAAATTCGGCGGTTGGATGATGCGCCGTTTCCCGAAGATCGTGAAACCCAGCCACATCGAAAAGACCAACGAGTTCTTTGTTCGTTACGGCGGGAAAACGATCATCATGGCCCGCTTTGTGCCCATCGTGCGCACCTTCGCGCCATTCGTCGCCGGCTCCGGCGAGATGGATTACCGCCGATTCATGTCATTCAACGTGATCGGCGCCGTGCTGTGGGTGGCACTCATCCTGCCGTGCGGTTGGTTCTTCGGCAACATCCCGGTGGTGAAGAAAAATTTCGAGCTCGTCGTGCTCGGGATCATCTTCATTTCCATCCTGCCGATGGTCATTGAAATCGCCCGCGCGAAGTTGAAGAAACAGCCGGCGATCGAGCCCGCCGAATAGCGGTCACTCCCCGGTTGAAATGGGTCCAACCTGAAAACGATCTCCTGCAGTTCTTTTACGAGAACACCAGTTTCCAAATCAAACCGAGCACCGCGCAAGCGGCCAGTGTCGGAATCACTCCAATCTTGAACCGCTCCATCGCCAGCCACGCCGCGAGGGCGACGACCGCGACAAAATAGTCGAATACTCCCGCCGCAGGCCGCAGCGCATGATCGGAGAAGACGATTGCCAGATTGAGGATCACCCCGACGACCGCGGCGGTGATCGCTGTTAGCGCGGATGCCAGCGCCGGGCGCTCGCGCAGGCCCTCGACGTGCGGAGCTCCCAAAAACACAAACAGGAAGCAGGGCAGAAACGTCACCCACGTCGTGACCAGCGCGCCCAGCGTCGCGGCCGCCAGCGGTGGCAGATTGCCGGGATGTTGCCACGCCGCCACGAAGCCGACGAATTGCAAGACCATGATCAGCGGCCCCGGCGTCGTTTCCGCCAAACCGAGTCCCGCCATCATTTGATGCTGTCCGAGCCACCGGTAATGCTCGACCGCCATCTGCGAGACATAGGGCAGCACCGCATATGCGCCGCCGATGGTGACCAGCGCCGCCTTGCTGAAAAACAACCCTTCCTGGAAATGAATCTCCTTCCATCCTAACAACAGTCCGACAACGATCACTGGCACCCACCACAGCGTCAGGCAGATCGAGGAAGTCAAAACCGTCCGTCCTATGCTCGCTCGCGGTGACGGTGGCAGCACCACGCAGGGAAGCTCCCCGACGTCTGATTTTCCGTGACCCTTGCCGGCGGGAAATTGCTTCGGATAGATCTTCCCGCCCACGAACCCGATCAAGGCCGCTGCAACGATGATGATAACGAAGGAGATTTCATACTGATAGATCGCGACGAACGACAAGCCCGCCAACACCCACAGGCTCGGCGACTTCAACGCCTTCGAGCCGATCCGTTTCACCGCAGATAGAACGATGGCGATCACCGCCGGGATCAGCCCGTAGAATATCCCGTTGATCCATGCAATCCCGCCGCCCGCCATGTAAAGCCAGCTGAGCGCCAACAGAATAAAAACCGAAGGCAGCACGAACAGCACGCCCGCCGCGATTCCTCCGCGCGCGCCGTGCAGCCGCCAGCCGAGGTAGGTCGCAAGTTGCTGCGCTTCCGGCCCTGGCAGCAACATGCAGAAGTTCAGCGCGTGCAGGAAATGATCCTCCGACAACCAGCGCCGCCGCTCGACGATCTCCTTGTGCATGATCGCGATTTGCCCCGCAGGCCCGCCGAAGCTGATCCAGCCGAGATTGGACCAGAAACGGAGCGCCTCGCGGAAAGTGGGCACCGGCGGCGCATCAGTTGATAGGTCGTTCATGATTTGATTTTCAGTAATGCGTGAAGGGCGTCGAAGCAAAGGAAGCCACGGCTCAGGATTTCGTCATCTGCGAGTCCCAGCTTCGCCCAGCCTTTGAAAACGCGGTCCAAGCCGATGGCCTCGATGGCTTGGAATTTCCCATCCTCCAAATCCGCATCGTGGATCATCTCTCCCAGTTTTATCAAAGCTTTCTCCCGGAGATCGAAGCGCTTCAACAAGGTCTCGAATGTGCATTCCTCGCCATGATGCGTGAACTCCACTCCGGTCATGTCATAGGGAATCGCGTTGGGAAATGCCGCCGGATCCCTTGCAAATACAAAGCTCGCCTTGGGATCGATGAACTTCCGGATCAACCAAGCGGAGCCCACCCGGTCGATCGCGGGCTGTGGTCGCGTCAGCCAGGTTTTTCCAACGTAGCGCCGGGTTGATAGAACCGGTTGCTCCTTGCCCCGTGACTTTTTCTCGGGAAGCGATGCGGCCCGCTCCAGCAACATCGCCACGTCATGCGCGCGGGGACAATCGAAGAAATCCAAGCTCCGCAAATCCTCAAACTGACGCCGCAGCTTTTCGAGTTCCGGTCGCACCGCGTCATCCGCCTTTTTCCGCTGGCGGGCGATCACGTCGTTGAGCGGCGCAATCAACTCCGCGTACCCGCCAGCACGCGACTCGTTGAATTGCCGCACCATGTCCGCGTGACTGATCCCTTCCAGTTCGGAGACGAATGCCACCGTCGCCTCGCCGCCCGCGTCCTGGACCTGTTGGGCCAGCCATTGGAACCGCTCGAAAAGTTCGGGCCGGTTAGGGAGCAGATAGGCGGACGCCTTGAATGGCAGCGCCCCGGATTTCTTCATCTTCCGCCAGATTCCCACGCGCGCGCTGCCTTCCATCTTGGGAAGACTGTAGAGCAGTAAAAGCCATGGGCATTCCGTCATCGGTAAGAGGTGTTACAAAAATGTTTCACCCGTATCAAGACTTTCATCAGCTCAGTGGAACCGCGGAATCCGACTGAGTCGTCGATCCTGGCGATTTTCGATGAAGTGCGCGACGATTTGCTCGCGCCTGTGGCGGATCCGGCTTTGACGGATGCGAGGTGAAGACCTTCTGCGAGAGAGTTAGGAAGAACTCCGAACCACCTGGAGCAGAGCTTCCATCCGCCTCAGGCGGCAGCAGGGCGTGCCGCACTCAGGGGTGGGCAACGGCCGCGATTTCGTCCAGCCACGCGTCGTCGGGCATCGCGTACGGGCGGAACGTTTCGAGGGTGCCGTAGTGTTCGTTATGGAACAGCGCGCGGTGGAGACCGAGGGTGGTGGCAGCGGGCGAGTCGATTAGATTGGAGGAATCGTTGGCGCTCATTTGGAAGAGCACGCGCATTTCAAACTCGGCCATCAGTTTGCGCGGGATCCAGCGGCTGACGTTGTTCCAAGTGTCGGTGGCGGCGAGCACGTGCATGCCTACCGGGCCGCCCTCGCCTAGCAGGTTGGAAAAGGCCTGCGACGGAGTGGCTCCGGCCGAGGCGTCCTCATCCATCGAGAAGCGGAATTCGTCGTCCGGGCGGAGGGCTTTGAAGCGTTGGAGATCGTGGACGATGAGGAAAACTTCCGGTGCGTCGCGGCCGGACGACGGGCCGCGGGCTTCGAGTTCGTTCGAAAGGTCCGCCATCAGCGCCGGGACTTCGGCAGGACCGCCGATGCGGATCTTGTTGGGCAGTACTGCGGCGAGTTTCTGGAAAAATCCGTCCTCGCCGTTGTCATAGGCATGGGGATCGAGGATCACGAATTCAACCTGATCCGGCGGGTATTGGGCCGCGAGGGAAACGATGCTGATGGCCAGCAACGACAACGCGCGCTCGGCCGACTGACCGACGACTAACAAGTGACTGCCGCTTTGGCGCTGGAACTGCGCTTCGGTCGGGCCTTTGATCGAATTCGGCGCGCCCAGCCAGGCGCGGGCGGTCACCGGGCGGGCGGATGATTTGGAAGAAAGCAGCTTTTTCAACTCCATGTTGTCTCGGACGTCTGCCGGAGCGTTTCCTTCAAAAACAATTGGCGACGGCGGCAACTTTCCACCGTGCGAAGCCAGCGCGTTGACCTTGTCGAGCGCGGCATCGCGTTCGTCCTCGGGCAGCCAGACGATTTGGAACGGGCTGTTAGCGGCGAACGCTCCGGCCTGGTCGTTGTAAATCCCCTCGCCCGGCCGCGTGAGCATTCGAGGCGCGGGGTTGTCGTCCTCCATGATCAGGGCGGCGTCGGCCTCGTTGCACTGGAGGGCGATGCGAATGACCATTTGTCCCAGCGTGGCGCGGGCCAGGGTATAAGCTCCGCCAAGGGTTTGTGAACCCAGAATCACATGGATGCCGAACGCGCGGCCCTGTCTCACGATCCGATCCAACAGCAGCGAGGCCTCCTGCGCGACGGAGTCGTCCTCGGTGAAAAACTCCTGGAACTCATCGATGAGCAGCAAGCTCCGGGGCAGCGGCTCGTGGCCAGCGGTGCGTTTATAGCCCGCCACATCCTGTGCGCCGGCTTTGCGGAACAATTCGCCGCGGCGCTTCAACTCGACGTCGATCCGTTGCAGCACGCTGAGCGCGAATTCGCGGTCGCTCTCGATGGCGATGACCCGCGCGTGCGGCAACCGTTTGGCGGCGTAACATTTGAACTCCACGCCCTTCTTGAAATCGACCAGATAGAATTCGACCTGCTCGGGGCTGCACCACAACGCGAGGTTGGTGATGATGACGTGAAACAACGTGGACTTGCCGGATCCCGTTTTGCCCGCGACAAGCGCGTGCTGGCGGGTCCCCTTCCCGATCGCCAACATCTGGAGCTTTTTCGCACCGGTGCGGCCGATCGGCACTCGCAGTTCGTCGGTCGTGTCGGACTGCCAGATGTCGTCCGCCGGCGGTGCGATGTGGGCGAACGGCACCTGCACGCGGTTGGAGTCGATGCTCGCCTTGCCGATCCGATGCACCAGCGTGATCGAATCCTCATGCGTCGGAGGCGGATCGAAGACCACGGTGTCCGCGCCCGGCAATGCGCCTGATAGATGGAAGACGCTGTCGCGCAAGGTCACCCGCAGGCAGGCGCGGCGGAGTTCGTCGTCGAGCGCTGCATCCGTCGGCGGGTGGCGCAGGTCGCGCTGGATTAACAGATGCACGCCGCAGCGCGCGCCGCTGGAGGCGATTGATAGAAGCCGCTTGCACGACGTTTCGCTGAAGGCGGCAGGAAACCCGGCGATGACGAGAAAACGGTATTTCTCGGCAACCGAGCCCGCCTGTTCGTTGTATTCCGTGATGTTCGCATACTCATTGCGGAGGTACATCTGGATGACCTTTTCGATGTGCTCGTTGAGTTCGGCAAGGCGCTCCTCGATCTGCGTGCTTTGGGTCCAGATGCGGTGATTGATGAGCGTTTCCTCGTAATCCGCGAGATGCATCAAGCCGGCGAAATCCTTGCCAAGTCCAACCGGATCGATGAACACAAACGAAGCGCGCCCCGGCGGATGGGAGGCTAACAAGCGCAGCGCGGTGGAATTGAGCGCGAGGGTCGCAGCACCGCCACCCGTGCCATCGCTTTCGATCATGATGGATCCCTGGTCGGGAAATCCTAACGAAAACGGGACGTCGAGCTTCTCCCCGCCTGGGAGCGCGAGCCGTGCATCATGTGGCAAGCCGCCGGCGAGTTTCGCGGCGTCCACTTCGACCCGGCCGATCCGGACGGATGGTGGCGCCTCGTCGGGTGGTGTCCAGTTGTTACAGACCTCCGTCGTCCATGCTGGAAATTCCGAGAGCGAGTTCGCCTCCGACTCCGCGAGCGATTGATAGAGTGGCAGCACGTCGTCCCGCCACGGGATCGTCAGGGAGTCAATTTCGCCATCGATCGCGGAATCGACCACGGCATTGGCCTTCGCTCTAGCAGCTTCGGTGAGAACCGTGCGCTCGTCCGCTTCCGCTTGGACGAACTCGAGCGCGCGCTCGTGCTCGGCGTCGATTTTCGCGAGTTTCCGGCGATGGAGTTGTTCCAGCTTTCCGGGAAGCCGAGCGAGTTGGCGTTCGAGTTTTTTCTGGCCCTCGCTCAAGCGGGCTTTCCACTCGCTATCCGATTCGCGGAACGTCTCGCCGAGGCTTTGTCCCTCCACGGCCTGTTCGTTCTGGATCTCGGCATCCATCGCCGCCAAGCGCGTGGTGGATTCCTTTTCCGCGGAGCTTTCCAACAGCCGCGCCGCCGCCAGCGATTCCGAAGCGCGCCGGACGGTTGGCATCGAAAGCATGAGCCCGACCAGCCAGATTCCTAGCAGCAGTCCTTCCGCAATGAGAAGCGATGGGAGAATCGGGCCGATTCCCGAACTTCCGAGGCGCAATGCCCACCAGAGATGTGCCCCGCCGATGATCGCGGCGAGCAGCCAGAGGGGGATGAAGCGAAAAAATTTCGCCAGCGGCAGATTGCGAGCCGCCTCTGTGGCTTCGTTGGCCCGTGCTAACTGTTCTAGCAACGCCTCGCGCAGTTTTTCCGGCGTCCCGGTCCGGTCCACTTCCGCAGTCATCGCGCGCTTGCCGTTGAACCGGTTCGCCAGCAACAGCTGATAGGAGCGCAGCGCCTTGAGCACGGTGATCCGCAATTCGCGCCTGACTTTCCGGTCGGCGGCGAGCTGGGTTTGGAACGCCTGATGGGCTTCCTTCGCCTGGGTCAGTTCCTGTTGCCGGGCCTGGCGGTTGCGCATGATCGAGCCTTGCACCTGCCCGATTCGCCGGTCCTTCACACCTTGCGCACGATTCGCAAGGGCCGAACGACTGTGGTGATAGGCTTGATTGATCTTCGCGCCACGCGCTTCCGCGACGGCTTGCGCTTCGTCGATCGCCTGTTGGCGGGCAGCCGCCAGTTCGTGAATCCGGCGGGTCAATTTCTCCGCGTCCGCTTCCTCGCGCAGGACCATTTCCCGGCGGACCGCGAGCAAGCGCTCCGCGCGCTCCTTGATCAGCGCCTTCTCACGGGTGATGACGGCGGCAACACCGGATTTCAGATGCTCGAGCTGTCCCTGCACGGAGCGGAGATCGGTGGATTCAGTCGCAGTCTGCATGAACTTTTTCTAGCAATTGATCGAGCTCGTCGATGACCCTGAGGGCTGAATTCACGCTATTCATCAACTCGGATAGATACAAGTCATCGAATTCCTGAGCCTTGCGGTCCCGCCATGAAAACCGGGTCTCGCCCCACCGCGACTGTAGATTGCGGGTGGCGAGGGTGAGAAGCCCCTTGCTGCCGGACATGCTCATGGCTCACCCCCTGTTTCTGTTGGAGCCGGAGCGGCGGGCTTTGTTGGCGTGCTTTTTTCGGCGTAGGCTTGCAGCGCCTTGATCGACTCCCCGAGCGCAAACACGCCCTTGGGCAATTGCTGGCCGACCAGATAGAACATCGGGTCGAGTTGGCGCAAAAAAGGTGTGGCTCGGTTCTCGAAGGACTGCCGCCATTTTTTCACCACCCGCATCTTGTCCTCGGCTTCCTCGAGTTTCCGTTTCGCCTTAACGACGGCCATTTTTTGAAATGCGTTTGCCGCCTGCGGGTTGGTTAGATTGGCGCTGTAAAGTTCCTGCTCCGCCTGATGGAGATTTTTCGTCCACAGCTTGATTTGGCCGCCCCAATGCTGGGCGCGGTCGGTGTCGAGCCAGGTTTGGGTGCGGCGGACGTCGCCTTCCATGTCCTCCAGCGCGACTCGGGCCTTCGCGATGTATTGGATCAAATCCGCGCGGAACGCTTCGAGCGCGTCGATCGAGGAAATTTTGACTTGGTCGGACATCGCGGGTTTAGCGCTGGTCGAGGTATTGCTGGATCCGCTCGGCCTTGCGCAACAGGTAAGGTGTGTGGCGGTCGGAAAGCTCCAGGAACGACTTCAGCGTTTTCATCAACTGGGTGAATTCGGTCGCGAATTTTTCCTGCTCCTGATCCTGCCAGGAATCGCCCAGCGCCGTGAACCGCGCCATCAGCGAGCCGGTCCGCTCGCGCAGATCTCCATTGAAACGCTTCAACTCCGCGGCAAAGCGGCGGACTTCCTCGGGGTCGATGATGGCTTGTGACATGGCGGTTCAGGCGGGTTGTTTCCTGCGCTTTCATAGCTATAACAATCCCTTTTCCCGCAAGTGCCAACCGCGATTTTCAAAAGCCCGGAAATTTCCGCCGTCGCGCTCCGACCTGACCCCCTTGCTGTTGCTTCAAGGCAACAGAACGATCCTGTAAAATGCCGCGCCCGGAGGCGGAGTGGTGTCGGTGAATGTTCCGATTCCGGTGACCGAGCCAATGAGCTCTCCGATCGCACCGGGCGCTGATCCGCGGCGAATTTCGAAGGTTAGCCCGGCGGCGGACGGCCATGTGAGCACGAAGCCGGCTGGGGTGTGCGCACCGCTAGCCTTGAAGGCGGAGCTGCCGTGTTTCGGGTCCAAGCCGAGGCGGAATTCGGTTTCGTTCAAGGTGCCGTCGCCGTCGGGATCCGCGTTGTCCGCTGCGTCGCCGGTGTTGTCATAGGAACCGAAGTTGGCGAGACGCCAAGCTTGGATCGCGGAGAGTGGGGTGGCGCTGGCTTGGGTGGAGTCCGCGCTGGTGCCGCCGGCGTTGGAGGCGCTGACGACATAGTGGTAGGGCGTGCCGTTGGTGAGGCCCGTGTCGGTGTAGCCGGTGGCGGCAACGGTCGTGAGCGTGGCATAGCCGCTGCCGCTTGTTAGCGAGCGCTTCACCGTGTAGCTCGCGGCCCCGGCCGTGGCATTCCAGGAAAGAGCCACTTGCGCATTGCCTCCGGTGGCGGTTAGACTGGCAGGTGCCGGTGGCGGGGCAACGGGGGTCGCACTGACATCGGCGGAACGGGCACTTTCGGCGGCGGTTGCGGCGGTGGTGATGGCGTAGTAGTAAGTGGTGCCATTGGTGACGGCGGCGTCGGTGTAAGCGGCGGCCACGAAATTGGAAATAAGGGTGGTGTATGGCCCGCCGCTGACGGTGGCACGCTTCACGTTATAACCGGTGGCACCGGCAACCGCATTCCAGGTCAGCGCGACTTGCGCATTGCCAGGGCTGGCGGTGACTCCCGCGGGTGCCGGCGGCGGCGCGGCGAGGGCGGCAATTTCCGCAGGGCTCAGCGCGCGGCTGTGGATTTGGAATTCGTCGAGCGAGCCATTGAGGTTGGCATCCGCGACGAACTGGGATTTGCCGAGGTAGTTGTTAGTCGTGCCGCCGAGGCTGGACGGCTTGAGGGTCATGGCGGCATTGGTGCCGACGGACACGCCGTTGATGTAAAGCGTGCCGGTGGTGCCGGAAAGGGTGATTGCGACATGGGTCCAGCCACCGATGCCGGTCAGGGGCGGGCCATCGATCACCTGCTCCGGAACGGCCGGAGTGCGGATGGCAAAGCGCGCGGTGCCGGATCCGGCGCGGGGCGAGAAAAACAGATAGTTCGTGGTACCTGTGCCGAAGTCGATGGCGCGCTGCCAATCGGTGCTGCCGGTCCATTTCACCCAGACCGCCATCGTGAAATCGTTGAGACTGCTGACGACGCCCGCAGGCAGGGTGACGTGGTCGTTGTTGCCATCGAGAGCGACGGCGTTGTTGATCATGCCGGTGGCCCACGAAGGTCCGTTGACGAGGGTGCCGTTCCAGTTTACGCCTGAGGAATTGGACGCGACGGTGCCGCTGTTTTCATCGAATCGCAGGTGGACAAGAGGCGGCGGAGGAAGCGGAGTGGCGCTGGCCTCGGCGGAGTTCGCGCCTTCGCCGTTGGCATTGGTGGCGCTAACGACGTAGTGGTAATGTGTGAAGGCGGTCACAGCGGGGTCGCTGAAATTGATCGCCGTTAGACCGCTGGCGATCATGGTATAAGGGCCGCCGCTGACGGTGGCGCGTTTCACCGTATAGCTGACCGCGGTGGGCGACGCGGTCCACGTTAGATTGACTTGGCTTGCACCGACGGGTGTCGCGACAAGGCCGGTGGGAGCCGCGGGAGTTTGCAATCCGGCGCTGGAAATGGCGGCAATTTCGGTGGCGGTGAGGACCTTGTTGTAGAGTCGGACACCATCAAGGCCGCCATTGAAGAAGCTCGCCGCAGCACCGGTCTGCAGGCTGCCGATGCGCAGGGATGGTGGTGCCGTGCGGGTGCCCGCCGGGCCGGTGCCGGAGGTTTGCAGCGAACCGTCGACATAGATCTGGATTGCGCCGCCGGTGCTTTTGCGGGTGGCGGCGACGTGGTGCCATTGGCCGTCGTTGACGTTTGAAGTTGAGGCGAAGGTGATGTCGGTGGCACCGATGCCGAAGGCAACCTTGCCATTGAGCAGGGACAACCCCCAATCGGCGGCGGACCCGTTGACCTCGCCATCGACCATGCCGTCGCCGGACCACCACTGCGTGCCTGTGCCGCCGGTGCCGGTGGCCTTCATCCACAGGGCCACGGTGAAATCGTCTTGGATCGAGCGGGGAATGACGACGTGGGAACTTGTGCCATTGAAAAGACCGGTCTGAGCGGCGTTGCCGTCAATCGGATAGGTCACGGCACTGGCGGCGCCGTGATTGGCATTGCCGCTGACGTCCTGGGCATTTCCATCAAACGTGTACCACGCCACCAGTCCGCCAGCGGTGGCGCTGGCTTCGGCGGAATTCGGTCCCGAGCCGCTGCTATTCGAACCGCGAACCACGTAGTAGTAAGTGGTCCCAATCGTTAGGCCGGTGTCGGTGTAACTGGTGGTGCCGATCCCGCTGGCGACCGTGACGTAGGGCCCGCCGCTAACGGTGGCTCGTTGCACCGTGTATCCCGTGGCCCCGCTCGCGGCGCTCCAGCTCAAGCTGACCGCGGAACCGGCCGCATTTGCCGAGAGGCCGGTGGGAGCCGCCGGCAGAGGCAGGGTCTGCGCGGTGCCCTGATAGAGATCGATGCTGTCGATGCTGTAGCCCGCGCTGAGGTAGCCGGTCGCGCCCGAGCCGCTGATTGGCGTGACCCACAGTGTGTTGGTTCCGGCGACGAAAGCGCTGCCGGGAACGGCAAAGCTGTAGGTGACGTTGTTTCCGCGATAGGTCCCGACGGTTAGGGTCCGCGTGTCCGGTTGGGAGGAAGGAGTGGGATTGGCCGAGTTGTAGGAATTGACTGAGATTTTCGGCCTCGCTCCTTCAAAGGCGCAGGTCAAGCCGATGCGGACGGTACTGGCAACGAGTTGGCCCGCGGTGAGCTGAAACTGGATTGCCTGCGTTCCGTTCACGTCCTTCCACTGGTAGCAAGGCATGCCGGTGGCGGGAACTGAGCTGCCAATGACGTAGACGCCCGGATTCCATCCCGTGGTGGTGCCGGTCGGGGTGATCCGCACGTCGGAGGGGTGCATGGTGGTGACCTTGTCGCCATTGAGAAACTCGTTGGGAGTGCCGTCCCAATTTCCGATCCGCCATAACGGCACCGTCGCGCTCGGATCGGCGGCAATCGCCAGGCTGCCGAGCGCCGTATTGGCCCCGGCGGTGACGGTTACGTCGGCAGTGTATACGGCAAGTTCGTTTTTATAGACCTTCATGGTGTAGGTCCCTGGCAGCATGTCGGTCTTGGAAAATGCCCCGCTCCCTGCTGCGGCATCCGTCCAATATTGTGCGGTTGTATTGGCGAAGCCGACGGTGAACGGATAGGTGGTATCGCGCCCGGTGATGCCCGTCGCGGAAACCCCGCCGCGTCCGGCGGTGCCGACAAACCCGGTTAGGCCCATGTTGGCAACCCACGACGTGTCCGGCCCGGTGGGTGCCGCGCCGTTGGTGAAGGACAGAACGTAGGGGCCGTTGAGGATGTGGGTGCGGAAGGCCTCCGTCTGGGCCTCGCCGTAATTGATGATGTAGGTGATTTCCTGGTCGGTGCCGGTCTGCATCAGCAAGGAGCGGTAGAACGGTCCGCCGGAGTCTCCCTCGTGGTTGCTGCGGAGCATCCACATGCCGACGTTCGTGCCGGTCGCGCCGATGTAGGACCAGTCCTTGAGCCGCATGTTCGAGTAGTGCTTCGAGCGGGTGGTCCCGTCGGCCATACCGAAGATATCGGCGGATTCGATCGCGCCGGTGTTGTTGCGGATGTCGGAAGGCACTGGCCCGTTTGGCAGCAGCGCGGAAGGGATACGGACGATATAGCGGCAGAGCCCGAGAGTGTCCGGCTCGGTCGTGAAATAGGTGGCCATGTAAATCTGCGGGAAGCCGTTCCGCGCCATGTAGTAGTGGGTGAGATTTCCCGCGACGACGGTGACCTTGATGTAGTCGGTGTTGACCACCACGGCATCGACGGTGACCGCAGAGACGCCGTTGTAGAGAAAATCGAAACCGGAGTTGAGCTGCGAGCCCCGCGAGGTGTTCTGATATTCCACGCCATTGTAAACCATGCTCGCCAGATCGCCCGCGGACTGGGTGCTGGAGCCGTTGTCGGTGCGACGGACTTTGAAAACGAGGCCCGCATTGGTATCGACGGTGTAAAAGTCGGTGGCGGTGGTGAGACTGAACGCCGCGAGAAGAGGCCCACAGAGGAGCAGCCAGAGGACAAGGGAGAGGATTTTTGCTGGCTTGGACATCAAGTGGGTTTGCGAATCTTAGCATGGCACCCTATCGCCGGTTCCGATTGCCAACAATACCCACAAAAGGGTGACCTTTCTTGAAAATGGGAAGTGCCATATCGCTCTTGGCCAAGTGCGGCGGCAAGCACTCAAAGTCCACCCAGCTGGGGTGCTTGATCCGACGCATCCCCGATCAGGGCGAACGGGTGGAAAATCGGGACTTGCGTGCCCGGACAATCGCATCTTGACCCGGGTCGCTCCGCCCTTTACCTACGCCGCCGTATGGGATTTGACACACTTGGGCTCTCCGCAGCCGTTCTGGAAGCCATTGAGGAGTCCGGTTATACCACGCCTACGCCGATTCAGGCACAGGCGATTCCGCTCATCATTGCAGGACGCGACCTCATCGGCGCGTCCCAGACAGGCACCGGAAAGACCGCCGCTTTTGCGCTTCCCACCCTTTCGAAGATCGAAAAAATGGGGAAACCCCAAATCCTCGTCCTCGAGCCCACCCGCGAGCTGGCCCATCAGGTGGCCGAACAGTTTGAAAAATACGGCAAGCACACCGGCCTGAAAGTCGCCCTGCTCTACGGCGGAGTCGGCCTCGGCACTCAGTCCGAGCAACTCGCCGCAGGAGCCGATATCGTCGTCGCCACTCCCGGCCGCTTGGTCGATCACTTCTACCGCACGACGATGCGCTTCGGCGAAATCAAAGTGCTCATCCTCGACGAAGTGGACCGCATGCTCGACATGGGATTCCTTCCGCAAGTCCGGAAAATCGTCAACCTCTGCCCGTGGGAAGGCCGCCAGACGTTGTTCTTCTCGGCCACCATGCCGCCGGCGATCCAGACCTTCGCCCAATGGTGTCTCACCGATCCGCTCAGCATCGAGATCGCCCGCACGTCCATCCCGACCAGCGTCACCCATGCTTTCTATCCGGTCGCCATGGACCAGCGCGATGAGCTGATGCTGGAGCTTCTCAAACAAACCGACTATCACTCGGTGATGATCTTCACCCGCACCCGCAAGGAAGCGGACCAGCTCACTTCGCTGATCAAATCCACCGGCCAGCCCAAGGTCGCCGCCATGCATTCCGACATCAACCAGGTCGATCGCATGAAGGCGCTCGCCGGGTTCAAGGCCGGTGACTACGAAATCCTCGTCGCCACCGACGTCGCCGCCCGCGGGATCGACATCTCCGGCGTCTCCCACGTCATCAACTACCGAGTCCCGGAAAACGCCGAGGACTACGTCCACCGCATCGGCCGCACCGGCCGTGCCGAGGCCGAAGGCGATGCGTTCACCATTCTAACCGCCGACGAGCTCGACTACGCGAAGTCCGTGGAAATCTTCATCGACCAACCCATTCCGCGCCGCAAGCTCGAAGATTTCGAATACATCTACACCGCGCTGCTAGATGACTCACCGATCAAGTCGGTGCGCCGGAAAAAGACCGGCGGCGGGAAAAAGCGGCGTTGAGGCAATTCTCGCTGCGGTTTGTGACCGCCGTGGATTTCGCACTTGGCATCAATCTGCCGGGTTCACACCTGCTTCACCCATGCTGACGCAACTCGACGAGAAATTCCAAGCGGCGCTTGATGACGACACCAAGTTGGAAGAGCAGTTAGTCAGACTCGCCAATCAAAGATACTGGAGCACAATCGCGGCAACAGCGTTGGCGGCTTACATTTTCGCTCACGCATTTTTTGTGCTCTTCACGTATCGATCCTCCATTTCCGCCAGAACGCCCGTTGGACTCAATGTTCCTCCCGGCATGGTGTTGATGCCGTTGATATTTCTCATCCTGATGCTGCAATGGGCAGTGAAAGCAGTAGTCACCCACTGTGAAATCCGCGTGCTGCTCACGTTCAAAAAGCTGCGTGACGTGCGCCAGCGGGACTGACTCCATGCGAGTCCTTTCGTCAACTATCGGAGGAAAACGACTGGCGGCGGGAAGAAGCGGTGTTAGTCGCTAACGCTGGCAGCCTGTCGGAGCGGAATGCCCGAATGTTTCCATGGTCAGCCCTATTTCAAAAACGCGATCGTCCAAGGATGCTGGAACGGCTCGTTGTTGGCTGCCTTGAGTGTGGCAATGATTGCGATGATGAACCAGGCGATGAAGCCCAGGCCGCAACTCAAGATTCCCCACAGCAGCCACGAGAGGTTGAAATTGATGACCTTTTTCCCCTCCTCGTTGACTTGCGGGATGGTGTCCTTTTTGACGAGCCACAGGACAAGCGGCCCCAGGACCTGGCCAACTGGAAAGATGAATGCGGTGAACGCCAGCAGTTCCAGATAGAGCCTCCAATTGGTGGCGGTTGGTGGAAACGTGCTGCCCGGTTGCGGTGGCGGTGGCTGGGGGTCCATGGTGGTGTTAGGATTCCTGTTCTTCGGGCAGATTGCGGATGCCAAAGTTCCACGTCAAGAATTTAGAGGCCGGGGTTTGGGCACTCGGGCAGGATCTTTGGACGGTACCCAAGTCCACAGGGCGGTCAGCATTTCGCCGATTTACGCTTCTTGCCGAGGGTACCGCGCTTTTCCACCTTCCGGATATAGTCCGGTGCGAACGGCACTTTGCAGGCAGTGTTGCCCATGTCCACCTTAACTGGCCCGATGGCCTCGGCGGCTTCCAAGGCGGCTTCGGTCAGCGGACGGACACAGGCACCCAGTGAAATGACAAACCCGTTCATTTGATAGCGCGAGTCGTTCGGAGCCTGGTGGATCGTCCGCCGCACTCGCTCTAGCAGTCGTGCCAGTTCCGGCAGGTCGAGCTCCGCGTCGTCCTTGATCGACACCAGGCAGCTCAACGTCGCCCAGCCGGCGGCGGCAATGTGGTCGGTTTTCGATTCGATCCATTCCATGGCCAGCTCGCATCCGTGCGGGCTTCCGGCTGCGACCCCCGGCACGGTGAATCCGGACAATCCACCGTTGTCAGCCCGTTCCACCCACCGCTGCAGATCACCGCGGGTCATCCGCGCGTCGTCGGCGATGAGTCCCGCCAAATACATCGCGTCATAGACGCCGGTGTCGTAGAGGTGGAGAGCCAGACGGTAATCCTTCTTGATGCGCCTCCGGATCTTTTGCAGATACTCGATCTTCACGCCGTAGAATGGTTCCTTCACGCCGTGGTTGAGGAGCACTTTCTTGTAACTGTCCTTACCCAGGGGCCTGATTTCTTCAAGAATTGCTTGTGCGGTCATAAAGGTTGTGTGGCCAGCATCCGGCCGACGGGCTGATAGGAATACCACTCCGCGCACCTTCGGGCCATCCCGGTTTTCGCCCCGTTAGGACTGAGGTGGCATCCGCGGCGATTTGGAACGCGGCCGGCCGGCTCCCGCCGGAGTCCGAAACTGTTCATTTCAGCCGGGAAAACCGCCCATCCGGGATTTACCAAGGTTTTTGCCCTGAAGATTGACGCTTGGCATTCCGCGTGCACAATCCCGCCGCCGGGGCGGAAAAGCCGCATCGGTATTTCCAAATACTGCTATGACCACCATCGCCATCAACGGATTCGGCCGCATCGGCCGCCTTGTTTTCCGTGCCCTCGTCGAACAAGGCCACCTCGGAACCACCTTCAACGTTGTCGCCGTCGGCGATATCGTTCCTGCCGACAACCTCGCCTACCTCTTGAAGTATGACTCCACGCAGGGTCGCTTCGCAGGCACCGTTTCCTCGAAGAAGTCGTCCCCCGAGCTTGAGGACGATGACATCATCGTCGTCAATGGCCACGACATCAAAGTCGTCAGCGCCCGCAGCCCGGAAGGTCTGCCATGGAAAGACCTCGGCGTGGAAATCGTCATCGAGTCCACCGGACTTTTCACCGAAGCGGAAAAAGCCAAGGGCCACATCACCGCCGGTGCCAAGAAGGTCATCATTTCCGCACCTGCGAAGGGCGAGGACGCCACCTTCGTCGTCGGCGTCAACGACGAGCTTTACGATCCTGCGAAGCACCACATCATCTCCAACGCGAGCTGCACCACCAACTGCCTTGCGCCGATCGTCCACGTGCTGCTCAAGGAAGGATTCGGCATCGCCGAAGGCCTGATGACCACCATCCACTCCTACACCGCCACCCAAAAAACGGTGGACGGTCCTTCCAAGAAGGATTGGAAAGGCGGCCGCTCGGCAGCCATCAACATCATCCCATCGACCACCGGTGCCGCGAAGGCAGTTGCGCTTGTCTGCCCTGAAGTGGCCGGCAAGCTCACCGGCATGGCGTTCCGCGTGCCGACTCCGACTGTTTCCGCTGTCGACCTCACCGTGAAGACCGTGAAGGAAACTTCCCTCAAGGAAATCAAGGCCGCCCTTAAAAAGGCATCCGAGACCTACCTCAAGGGCATCCTCGAATACACCGATGACGAAGTGGTTTCCACCGACTTCATCCACTCCCCGGCTTCTTCGATTTTCGACGCCGGCTCGTCCATCGAGCTGAACTCCACGTTCTTCAAGCTCATCAGCTGGTACGACAACGAGTGGGGCTACTCCAACCGCGTCATCGACCTCCTCACCGACGTCGTGAAAAAGGGAATCTGATTCCTGAATTCAAGAATCTATCTGAAACGGCGGTCCGCGAGGGCCGCCGTTTTTTTGTAGCGGCTCTCTGTGAGAGTCGATGCCAATGGGAAGCGCAAAAGGCGTTCTCTAACGCACGGCGGTCGCGGACCGCCGCTACAACGTCCCTTCTCGCTGCTTCGCTTTGAAGTTGAATTTTCCCTGGTCGAAGCCCATTGATATTAGATCCTGAAGCGCTCCGGGACGAAGCCGAGGTCGGTGGCTTCCGCTACGGCCAGGGCGATCTGAGCTTGAATAACTGATAGCGGCACCGGCGGCTGGTAATCGCGGAGGGCGGCGGCAAGCGCTTCATCCGGAGATGTGGCACCGGTTTTTAATGCGCGGTAGAGTTTTACCGAAAGAGCCTCCGCAGCGCCGGGAGTTAGAAGGTCGGGAATGGACGCGCGGAACGATTCCGGCAGCGTTTTTTCCAAGGCAACTCCCCGCCGTTTCGCCAGCGCGCGGATGAGCTGATAGCCTTCCTCGGGCGTGGCGGTGGGAAAAATCGGGATCTTCACGTCCACCCGACCAGGGCGCTTGAGGTCCACCTCAACAAGATCCGGACGGCTGGTGGCGAGCGCCCACAGGATCCGCCCGCGGTTGCGGGAATCGCTCATGCGCTCGGCCATCATCCCATAGACACGCCCGGAAACACCCGAGTCGCCGGAGTCCGCATTTCGCCGGCCGAGCGCCTGATCCGCCTCGTCCACGAAGACGATGCAACGGCCGAGCGCGTCTAGCAGACGGAAGATTTTCTCAAGGTTGCTCTCCGTGCTGCCGACCCACTTGTCGCGGAAATTCTTCATCTTCACGACCGGCACGCCCGCCTCGCCGGCGAGACACTCGACCATGAACGTCTTGCCGGTGCCGACGGGTCCGCAAAACAGATAGCCCATGGGAAGGGCTGCCAAGTCGCCTGCTTTCCAGAGGGCGATGTCCTGCCGGAGCCAGGTCTTGATCGACTCCTGGCCGTGAAGATCATCGAGCGTGCGGTCGGACTTGATGAACTCGATGAGGCCCTGCGCATCCTTTTCGACGAGCGCCTTTTTCAACCCGATCAGATCCTGCGGCGTGAGTTCCTTGCCGTGATGCTGGCGGGTTTGCAACAAGGTCTCGATGGAGCTGAGCGTCGCACCTGCCAGAGCGGCGGCCGGTTCGGACAAATCGGCGGGAAACGCCTTGAGCGGCAGCGGATAGACGACGTTCAGGAAATCCAGTGCGGGTTGCAATTCGGCCTGCTGCGGCAGCGGGACGGCGATGCACGCCGCCTGGGGATTGCGGGCGACGAGCGGATGCAGGTCATTCAGATTTTCCGTTAGCAGGAACGTCGTGCAGTGTTGCTCCGCGATGGTGGTATCCGCCGCCCAGTCGCGAAGCTGGCTGGCGATCGCACTGAGTTCGTAACTCGCGCCACCTGGGGAGGGCGGCACGATGAGACCCGCGTTCTTCACGATCACCGCGACGCGCGTCGCCTTATCTGGCTTGAGCCGGGCGATGTTCGCACAGAACCGCAGGTAATGGGTGAGCACGTGAATCGCCTCGCGCGGGGCTTTCGCCAGCGTGACGTCCTTCGCGGCGGGCGGCCATTCGGCGAAGCGGTCGCCCCCCTTTTCCACGCGGATGCCATTGCCCAGGTCGTAGCTGATGACGACATCGAAACTCCCTAACAATCTCTCCCGCAGAAACACGTCGAGCGAAACGATCCTCGGCGCGGCACCGGCAACCGGCAGCAGCACGCGGTCCTCCACGTTGCCGTGGAGGATGAATTGGGCGCAGGCACCCGATTCGTAAAGATCGATGACTTCCCCCGCCCACGGCGGCAGGGCGGGTGATGTCGGAGTGCTCATTACTGGGGCGTCATCTCCTTCTTGATCTCACCAGTGGGAGTCGCTGCCTCGGCACCGGGCACTGACATGCCGAGTTCGGCGGCAAGGTCTGCTAGAGCGATGTCCTCAAGGGCTTCGCGTTCGGCGGCCTGTTCCTTGAAACGGGTGGTGTCCAGACTGTCGCGGGCGACGCGGGCGCGACCGGCGGCCTTGGTATTTTCCTCCTCCACCATCTGATGGAGACGATCGAGGGTGTCGCCCGAACCACCGATGGTCGTGAGCATGCCACTGGCCATTTCGTTCATTTCGGCGAGAGCCTTGTTCATCTTCATGCTGTCGAGGTCCTTGCGGAGAGACTCGATCTTGGAACGGGCGGTCTTGATGGCGGTGTCGCGGGAAAGAACGAGTTCCTTGTAGGTTTTCTCCGCGTCGCCCAGTTGGGAACGGTTGTCGGCGAGGTCCTTGCGGATGCGCTGGAGTTCGAGGGCGATTTCACCGGCTAGGCGCTGGTTGCCGGCACGGAGGTTGGCGGCGGCCTTGGCCTTGAGGTCTTGCTCCTCGGCTTCCTGGCGCTTTACCTGGGAGATGAGCTTCTCACAGAGCCCGGCGTGGGCGGATAGACCTTGGTTGAACTGCGCGATCTGTTTGCGGAGGTTCTCCTTTTCGAGTTCGAGCAGGGCTTCCGGGTTGCGCTTTTCAAGGCCGGAGACGAAGAGCCCGATGAACCCACGGAAGATATTGGATAGGCGGCGGAACATGGCGTGTTTTTCGTTTTATTGTTAGGAATGATCACTGCGGGATGGCGGTCCGGCCCGCGTTGCCTGATAGAAGGGGCGGGGCCGGTTCGTCATCGTAAATCTGGGAGAAGGATGCTTCGGAGAAGATTTTCTCGGAAGATTGCAGTGACGCTGAAATGCTGTCGATCTGCACGCTCAGGCCCACGGAATCGCTCATCGTCATGCCGACCTCGCAGAGATGGGTGATCTGCTGCTCGGTCTTGTCGATTTCAGCGGTCACGAGCTCCAGCCCTTCGGAGGCTTTGGTGTGGTTGTCCAGGCGCTCGCGGATTGTCACCACGCGGTCGCGGATCGAGGTGGTGAGACGGCTTTCCGGAAGGCTGGCCGCCGTGTCGCGGGATTGGGCGGTGGCCAACTGTTGCTCGGCGGATTTGAGTTCGAGTTCGATCTGATCGCGCCGGGTGGCACCGAGGAACCGCTCCAGCCCGGAACGCTGGTGGAGCAATTTCAGGAACAGCCACAGCATGCGATCCAGCGACTCGCCCCGGAAATCATCGGCGCCCGATACTCCCTCTTTCGTGCCCATGCTGCGACGGAGGTTGAGGAGTTCCATGCACCGGTGACGCAAGGTTTCGAAACGCTCGGCATCGACCGGGTTGAGGAAGGCCATCAACTGCTGGAAACGCTGTGTCGGATCAGCGGGCAACGGCGGCGGAATCTTGCGTTGCCCTTTGAGGACATTTTGAAATCGCGGATTGAAGCCGAGAAATCCAAGGTAGCCGAGTTCCGCAGCGGCGAGAAACGGCAGGACCACCATCGGTGCGCCGCTCAGGACGGTGATGGCAGCACCCGCGCCCAGACCCAGCAAATGCCAGTGCCAGGTGAACGCGCGCTTCAGTGCGCCGCCCAGTCCGTCGGATGATTCCGGTGCCTTGTTCACGATGACCTCTTATGTTTTTCCGCTTCCAGTTTGTCGAGCAGCGACCGCACGTGGCGTACCGATTCGAGGAATGCCGGTTCCACCTGCATTTCGCGTGCCGGACGGTCCGGCGGGGCCACCGCGAATTGGTGGGCGATGGTGCCGGGCGAGGGTGTGAAAATAAACACGCGGTCGCCGAGGTAGACCGCCTCCGGGATGTCGTGGGTGATGAAAAACACGGTCGCCTCGAGTTCGCGCCACAGGGAAACCAACAGGTCCTGCATCCGTTGGCGCGTCGTTGGATCGAGCGCACCGAACGGTTCGTCCATCAGGATGATCCGTGGACGCATGATCAGGGTGCGCGCGATGGCGACCCGCTGGTTCATCCCACCGCTGAGCTGATGGGGATATTTCAAGGCGTCTTTCTTCGGATCAAGGCCGACCTTGGCGATCCACTCGCGGGCGCGGTCACGACGTTCTTTCAACGGCACCTGCTGGCATTCCAGCCCGAAAGCGACGTTGTCGAGCACCGTGCGATGCGGAAAATTTGCGTAGTCCTGGAACACGAATCCCCGGTCCGGCCCGGGTTCCGTCACCGGCTCACCGTGGACCAACACCGAGCCCGAGGTTGCCGGAAATTGCGGAGCCAGCCCGGCGATGAGCCGAAGCATCGTGCTTTTTCCGCAGCCGCTCGGCCCGAGCACACCGATGAATTCCCCGATCTTCGGAATGTCCTCCACCGAGAACGTGACGTCCTTGATCGCCGTGAACTCCCGATGCGTGCCCACATCGAAGGTCTTGGTCACATTTTTGAAATCAACCACTAGGGGAAGGCCCGCCGGAGCGGGCGGTGCGTCCTTCAGCTCGCAAGGTTCCTCCGAAGCTGATAGTTCAATTTTCGCCATGGGTGATGTGGGGGAAAAGTTGACGCTGCAACAGCATGATCGAACGATCGATGGCCCACGCCAGCAACGAGATGATGAAGAGGCAGAGGTAAATGTGTTCCTGAAAGCCGCGCCGCTGGCTGTTGATGATGAGCGCGCCGATGCCAGTCTTCGCGTTGATCACCTCGGCTAACATAATATAACCGAATGCCAGCCCGAAGATCAGCCGCAGGCTGTTGACAATATCAGGCAGAGCCAGCGGCAGGATGACCTTCCGCAACACCTGGTGCCCGGCGATCGGAAACCACAGCGCGAAGCCCATCACGAAGCCCATGCCAAAACGTTTCCACGCGGCTGCTGTTGAAAACTCGATAATCAGTGAGCCGCCGTCGCTCTCCTTCAGCAGATACCAGCCGACCATGATGAGAAGCCCGTAAGCCGCACCGGCGAACACCGCGATCCGCGCGCCTTTTTTCCGCGAACCGTGGGCACCGAGCGTGTAGGCTGTGTCGATGAAGCGGTCGGGCACGGCGTTCACCGTGTTCACCGTGTCGAAGATCACGAACGCGATGGTCGCAAGGAAAATGAACATCACCTTGTTGAACTCGCCGAGCCCGAACCAAACCATCGTCAGCGGGATCAACGCCGCGATGGGAATGCTCCGGCCGAACAGCACCAGCGGTTTGAAGAATGCGTTCGCCCGCGGATAACTCCCGGCGATCACTCCCAAAGGCACTCCGATCGCCGCCGCTAACAGGAAGCCGCCCAGCACGCGTGCCAGTGAAATCACGATGCTCAGCGACAACTCGCGCTGCCACAGGTCGGGAAACGACTCGAATGTCTCCCGCGGGCTGGGCAGCGTGTAGGCATCCACCAGCCGCGAGTCCCCCTCCCCTACGGTTAGAATCCACCATGCCAGCAGCACGAATCCGATGCAAGCCGCGCCGAACAACGCTCCCTCGACATAGCTCGGAGTGTCGCGGATCGTCAGCACCCGCTTCCACCAGGATTGCAACAAGCCGGATTGCGGGTACCCCACAGGGTCTTTGGGTTCACTCATGGAAATGGGATCAAATCCAGAAGGCGCTTACTCGGGAGTCTCCAGCGCGATCACCTTGATCTCCACCCGGCGGTTGAGCGCGTGGTTGTTAGGATCGTTCGCGTCGAAGGGGCGATCCCAGCCGGCACCGTCGGTGGAAAACTGGTTCGCGTTGAAGTTCGGAAACTTCTTGAGGATCTCCGTCTTCACCGCGGCGGCGCGGTTGGCGGAGAGCTCCTTGACCATTTGCGGGCTTACCTGGTTGCGCATCGAGCCGTCGGTGTGGCCTTCCACCACGATGTTAGCCGCGCCGTATTGGCCGGCCAGCTTGCCGACTTCCTCCAGCACTACATCCACGCCGGCTTCGTAGGGTTTCTCGATGTCCTTGCCGTTCTCGCGGACGGTGATGGTTTTCCGCAGGTCCCATGAGTTCGGATAGAAATGCAGCGTCACTACCTTGGTTAGAATCTCGGCACCCTCGGCCTTGATCGACTGCACCGTCTTGGGCGCGAAGTTGATTTGGTATTCGTTGCGGCTCGATTTGTAAGGTTCCTGGCCCTCCAGTTTTTGCAGGATCGAGAAATCCATCACCTTGTCGAACGGCACCGCCTGGGTGATCCTGCCCATTTTCCGATAGAGAAGGTAGGCGGTGTTCCAGGTGCGCTCGAAGTTGGCGGGGTTGTTCTGGTTCATGAAGAAGTCGCGGTTCTCCGCGTAGTTCGTCGAGTGCGCGTCGGCCAACATGCCGAGGGTGTCAGCCTCGGGGATGCTGTAGAGTTTGGACATGAGGGAGGCGGCGCTCTTCTTGCCCGCATCGGTTTTCATCTTTTCCATGCCGTCGAAGATTCCGCGCACGAGCCCTTCGCAGATGTCCGCATGGTCGCGGGCGAAGTCGCCGCGGGCGAACCACACATCGGCAATCAGCTTGTTAGCCGTCGCGGTGCTCACTAGCATGTGATTGCCCTTGATTTCGCTGAGATTGTAGATGTCGGGTGCCCACGAGACGCAGGCGGCGATCGACTTGTCGCTGTTGAAGGCGGCGGCGGCCTGGAACGCGTCCTCGGTGTAGATGAAATTCACTTCGCCGGGCTGCACCCCGCCGTTGACCAGAGCGTTGAGCAGGAAATATTCGGACGGCGAGTTCTGCGCGAGCACCACCTTCTTGCCCTTCAGGTCGGAGATGGTCGGGCTGTTAGGATCCTTGGCGGCATTGCGGCGGATCACGATGCCGTCACCGCCGTTGGAAAAGTCCACCTGTTGGAAAATGCGCGGCATGATTCGGGGGTCCTTCTTCAGCTCGTCCATGAAGAGCGGAACCATGTCCAGCGTCGCCCAGCCGATATGGACCTTGCCGGAGGCGTAGGCGTCGCGCATCGCGACCGGATTGTCGATCAGCACCAACTCCACCTTGAACGGCTCGCCGCCGGGAGTGGTCCAGAGTTTCCCGGGGTTGGCGCCCTCGTTCTGAAGGATGATCGGAGCCCAACCGGCCCAGACGTTGAGCGCGAATTTCACCGTGCGGGCGTTCATCGGATCATAGCCGCTGGTCTGGGTGATCGGCGGCAGCTTCTCGCTGGCCTTGAAAGAGTATTCCTTGACGGTGGTCGGCACGTTCGAGTCGGCCGCTTCCACACCTTTCGCATCGGACAGCTCGTCCTTCGAAATGGTAACCGGCTTGCCGGACTCACTTTTCGGGAAAATCGCCGAGCGGAATCCGTAGGCCACAAGGCCGAGGATCACGATGGCGAGGACGACGAAAAACAACGGTTTGGGGCGGGCTTCATCACTCATGGCGTCGGGAGATTGGGACGCCGTTGCCCGAATTTCAAGCACTCACTTCACGTTTACAAACAGTCCCCGGAATTCCAGCAGGTGCCGGCAGAGCATCCGTTCTGTTATTCGGGTAGATCCGCAAAGAGTCCGGTGCGGCGAACCGCACCGGACTCCGACACTACATGTTTCCCCGGAAAGCGAATCAGAACTTCCAGACGAGATCGACCGTCACGCGCTCCCGCATCAGGCTGTTCTCGTCGTTGGTCAGCGGGATCTCGTAGGCCACGCCCGCGTCGATAGAGTTGGTTAGGCGCGAACGGAAGCCGAACGCGGCGGTGACGAGGTCGCGGTTCTCGTCGGAATTCACGGCCCCGAGATTGAACAGGTCGCCGCCTTCGAACTCGATGACTGCGGGGAGCGCGCCGCCGACATGGTCAGGGTAGTTGCCCGTTCCGTTGCCGGAATCGAGCACATGGAACCAGTTCACCTCGACCAGCGGAATGAACCAGGAGCAGACTTCGTAGCTGACGTGGGTGCTGACCCATCCTTCGGTGGACTGCTCGTCGGAAAACGGAATCTGCACGCCGGCACCGGCGGCAAACTGCCAGCAATCGACGAGTTTCAATCCTGATAGAATGAGATTCACCGCGCCATCGCCTTCGCCCTGGAAGACGTCGCTGTTGCCGGTGGGAAGCTCGAAAGTGGCTGATCCGCTCAAGGCGGTCTTAGAAACGGGATCGAGGATGAATGCGTATTTCATCCCGGCTCCGAGGTTGGCAAAGCCGCTCTCGCTGCTCGCGGTGCTGTCAGGATTGACGTCTACGTAGCCGTCCTTGGTGGCGACGATCGACAGGCGGTCGTTCAGCGCGATCTCAAACTGAAGCGCGTAAAGTTCCACGTCGCCGCCGAGCGGCAGGTTGCCCAGCGTGGTGTTGATATGATCAGGCAGGGCATGATAGAGGAACAGCGGATGGACATTGGTCGTCGGCAGCGCGAGGTCGAAAAGCGTTGGATTGCTGATCGGCCGGCGGGCCTGGGCAAACCCGTCGCTGGATGCGGTGGCGACCGGAGTGCTGATGTTGGTGGCAACGGATCCGGCCAGGACGTACGAGCTGAGAAGTCCGAATGCGCCGAGGAGGGTGATGGATTGTTTCATGGTGATATTGCTTCGATTTGCGCCGCCATTGTCCCCGGAGTGGGGCGGACCCGCTACCGATACTGTGCGTAGGACTGCGCATATTCTGCTATTCCCGACGGCACAGCGATCCGCGTCACATCAACTCAGAATCTCGTCAGAAAGCTCGTTCACGTCATCCCCTTCACGCGGCCAATGGATGGACAGCGTGTCGCCTAGCCGTCGGAGTCCCTCGCGGAGGGCGTCCAGGGCATTGGATTCGTGTAATTCCCGAATGATGGCAGCGACCGTTTCCTTCCAGAAATCCTCCGGGACCACGGCATTGATTCCAGTGTCGCCGATGATGACCACTTTCTTCACCGTGGGCATCATCACGATGAGCACGCCGTTCCGCTGCCGGGTATCGCGCATTCCTGCTCTATCAAAAACATTCCAGGCGTAGCGTTCGTGCCGCCAGATGAGTTTATAGGTGACGCAAACGCGGATCTCCGCGCTGGTACGGAGTTCCTCCGCACGGATCGCATCGACCAGCAAGGCTTCCTCTTCTTCTGTTAAAACGGGTCTCATCGCAATCTCGTGTTGTTTACCAGTCGCCGCTCGCGCCTCCACCGCCGCTATCGCCACCTCCGCCGGAGAATCCACCGCCACCGCCACCTCCACCTCCTCCTCCACCCCAACCACTGCCGCCTCCGAAGCCCCCACCCCAGCCGCCACCGCCCGACCGCCATCGGCCGCGGTCGCTGAAAATCACGTCTCCTGCTCCGAAGAAGCGTGGGAAGATCACTCCGAAAATGATGAGCGCCAGGATCAGAAAAAAGATGAGACTCTCCCCGTCACTCCCCTGCTCGCGATCCAGTCGCGTCTTGCCGGAACCGGTGTATTCGCCCTTGGCAGCCGCGATCATCGCATCGACCCCGGCGCTAACCGCAGCCTCGCGGTTTCCCTGACGGAGTCGCGGCGCCACGATGTCCGCGATGATCTGTTTGCACCGCGCGTCGGGCAGCACGCCTTCCATCCCGAATCCGGTATGAATCCGCAGCTTTCGGTCCTTGGCGAAAATCAGGAAAATCGCGCCATTGTCCTTCTCCGCGCCGCCGGGCTTCCACGATTCGTACAGCCGCTGGCTGAAATCAAACAGCTCCTCGCCCTCCGGAACTTCCGGTAAAATCGCGACCACGAACTGCGACGAAGTTTCCCGCTCGAATGTTTCCAACTTCGCGTCCAGCGCCCGGAACGCCTCGGGACTCAGCCAGCCCGCGTCGTCCCGGATATAATGCGGCGTCGGACTCGCCGGCAGCGGAGCCGCCGCGTGGACGACCGTGGCCAAGCCCCAGAACAAGGCGACCAGCGTCAAGAGCCACGCCGGGCGATGCCGCGAGCGAGTCATCGACCGTTAGGGCTTGCCGCCGAAATCAAACTTCACCTCGGGTGCTTTCTCGCTGCCGGCGTCGGATTGGAAATAGGGCTTCGGATGGAACCCAAACATTCCCGCAAACAGCACCGCGGGAAATTTCTTCACGCCGGTGTTGTAGTCCTTCGCCACGTCGTTGAACCGTCCGCGTTCCACGGCGATGCGGTTCTCAGTGCCCTCGAGTTGCGCCTGCAAGTCGCGGAATCCCGCGCTCGCCTTGAGGTCCGGATAGTTTTCCGCCACCACCAGCAGACGGCTCAACGCGCTGCTGAACTGCCCCTGCGCTTCCTGGAATTTCTGAAGCGTCGCGGGATCTTCCGGCGCCTTGCTCGCATCGACGGTCACCTTTCCCACCGACGCCCGCGCGTTGACCACCGCTTCCAGCGTGGATTTCTCGAAATTCGCCGAACCTTCCACGGTCTTCACCAGATTTGGCACCAGATCCGCGCGGCGCTGATATTGGTTGAGCACCTGCGCCCAAGCGGCATCCACTCCCTGCTGTTTCCCGACGAGGCTGTTGTAACTTCCCGCGACCGCAAGTCCGAGAACGACCACAAGCCCGACAATGGCGATGAGAACGATCCAAATTTTGTTCATAGCTGCCATTGATAGCCGAGGCAATGGACGGCGTCTAATGAAAACCTATCTCCATGCTTCGTCGAAGAAACCGGCGTCCTCGATCTTCCCGGGCCAGCGGGCGTCCGGCGGGGTCATTAGATCGACGATGGCCCAGTCAGGCAGCTTCGGGGTTTGAAGCGCGTTGTTGCCGTAGCCGTCGGCGCGGAAGTCGATGCCGCTGTTAAGGACGATGTAATGGGCCGGGTTGAGCGGGTTGGGAAAAATGAGAATCGGCGCGTGGTCGGCGGCGCTGTAAGTCTTGCCACGGAAAGTCAGGCTTTTGGCGTCCCAGTGGAGCGGGAGTTTGGGGAGGAGTTTGGCGATCACGCTATTGGACGACGGATCCCCCCAGAGGATCAAGTTCTTGTTGGCAATGTCGGCGGCGCTGATCGCGGTGTCGTCAACGACCGGGGCCTCGCCGCGGAACACGTCGCGCCAGAGTTGGTGGGAGGCTGTTAGTTCACCATCAACCCAGGTGCCGACCGCTGGGTTCAGCGGCTTGCAGGTGGGGCGCACAAAGACGAAGGAGTCCATGAAAGCATCGTCCACCGGTCCGGTTAGGCCGGGGCGTTTGCGGAGACCATGCGGTTTTGATGCCCGTGTCCAAGTGCCGTCGGTTTTCACTAACATCAGGATGGGTTTGTCGTAACCGGAAATTTCGAGCTTCTGGCCGTCGATGGTGACCTTGCCTGGTGGAGAGACAGGCTGAAGGAAATTGAAGTGCAACGCGGAGACGTTCTTCGTTTCGACGGATAGAGTTTTGTCGGCCCCGAGGGTGGCGTGGACATTGGCGCGTTCCCAATGCTTTTCCATGCCCTCGATGCGCACCCACGCGGACTCGGGGTAGCGCAGGGTGTAAGTGGAAAAGCGGATCTCGCGGGGCATGGTTTGGCGGCCGGCGGTGATAAGTTCCTCCAAGCGTGTGGTTAGACTGGCTTTCGTTTCGGGTTCATATTTGTGGCCTGTCTTCGGTCCGATGAATCGTTCCAACTTGAGTCCTTCCTTGGCCATCGCCGCTTCCATCAGATCCGCGGCTTCCTTCTGGCCGTCGAGTTCGCCGGAGTAGGCGAGCGTGGGGACATTGAAGAGGTTGCCGGAAATGCCGGTGGCTTCGTATTGCCGCCAGAGGGTTTGCTCCCATGCGGGTCGCGGTTCCTTGCTGTTAGTGAACTTGGTGAAAATGGGCGTCTCGGCGAATCCGGCACCGGGCGACGCAGCGCACCACAGCCCGGGAAAATGCGTGGCAAGATGCCAGGTGCTGCCTCCGCCCATCGAGAAGCCGGCGACGGCGATTCGCAACGGGTCGATCTTGTATTGAGCGCGGGTGGCGGCGAGGGCTTCCATGACGTCGGTTTCCCCAGCGAATTTGGTGGCGTTGCAGAAACGGCCGTAGGGCACGACGATCAGTGCGTTCTTCGGTTTTAGGTCGGGCGGGCCAGCTTCGCGATCGGCAATGAAGGAGAGCTCGGTGCGTTTCTCGCCACGGCCTAGCAGCCAGATCATCAGCGGGACGGGCTTGGTGAGATCGAGGTCCGGCGGGACGACCAGGCAATAGGGTTGGACGGAATTGTCGATTTTCGAGCGGTAGCCGCGGACGACAAGACCTTTGGCATCGAGCCACGGGGCTTTCTTGAGCCCCAGTTGCCGGGCACGCTCGCGGCCTTCGCGGAGAAGATGTTTGGCGAAGTCGATTTCCTTCGGGTTGTAAAACGTGTTGTCCGCAAGCGACCAACTAACGGCCTTGTGGAAGATCTCCACGTCCGGAATCAGCGCGAGGAGGCGGGAATCGCCTGATAGCTTGCGGGCCAGCGCGGTGATGTCGGCATGCAGCGCGGCGGCACCGGCGGTGAGTTCGCTGCGGTCGGTCTCGGATAGAGCGATGCCAGCGGGCGGGATTTTCTTGGGAGCGTTTTGAGCAACAGCACCGACAGAGAACGCTAACAGGGCAAGGGCGGATAACAGGCGCATGGGATTCGGGCTTTTGAAACGGGGAAGTTGCTCAAGCTGGCAGTTTACTGAGGGACTGGACCTTGGCTTTCACGCGGGAATTTGCTTTGGCCATCCGGCAGATCCCTCGCATGATCCGCCTGCCAATGAACCGTTCAGGAAAACTCCACGCGCTGCTGTCCACCGCCCGGGTCGCGAATATCCCGAGCGTGATTAGCAATGTGTGGGTGGGCGTCGTGCTGGGGACGTTGCAGACGGGACAAATCTCAATCCCTTGGCGGGCGGCGGGCTGTCTTTTGCCAGCGGGCGTCTGCCTTTATATTGCTGGAAACTTCCTCAACGACTGGATGGACCGTGAGTGGGATGCGAAGCATCGGCCGGAGCGGGCGCTGCCAAGGGGACTTTTTCCACAAGGGCTCTACTCGGTGCTAGCCATCGCGCTCGGGCTGCTAGGCGTGGCGTTGGCGGGACTGGCCGACATGCGGAGCGGAATGGTGGCGGGAGGGATTGTGTTCTGCATCGTCATCTACACCGTCTGGCACAAGCGGACGGCTTGGGCCGTGATCCCCATGGGGCTGTGCCGCGCGCTGCTGCCGGTGATGGGGTTCATGGCATTTCACCGGTATGTCGATTACGTGTGGCCGGTGGCGGCAGGGCTGTTCTGTTATATCATGGGGCTGTCGCTGAGCGCGCGATACGAGTCGATGGCCGAGCCGCCGAAGCGGGTTGCCGTGATGGCCCGTGGGCTTCTACTGGCGACGGCGGTTTGCGTGGCATGGGGAAATAAGGAGCTTTTCCTATACCCCATCTACAGCGTGCCGGCGGCCGTGCCCTATCTGGCCTGGACCAGCGTTTGCCTGAGATACAGGCGGAAACCGGTTCCACTGTTGGTTTCCAGCTTGCTGGCGGGAATTCCCCTCGTCGACTGGATGGTGCTGCTGCCGGTTTCGCTCTCGCTGGCGGCCTATTCCGGCGGTGACTGGCATTCGTTGGTGATTGTGTCGGTGCTCGTCCCCCCCGTCGCCTTCATTTCCGCGCTACTCCTGCAAAGACTCGCACCAGCGACTTGATCCGGACTTGCGGCGCGGCCGTTCCCGCGCTCCACTCCCGCCAAGCATGAGTATCGCAGACAAACAGGAGCAGGTCCTCGAGGAACTGGCGCTTTTCCAGGATTGGACGGAGCGTTACGAGTACGTGATCGGCCTCGGGAAAAAGCTCGCCCCGATGGATGAAGCTTCGAGAAATCCCGCCCACCTGATCAAAGGCTGCCAATCCCAGGTCTGGCTCGACGCGCGGCCCGAGGATGGCAAGGTCCGCTATTTCGCCGACTCCGATTCACTCATCACCAAGGGCATGATCGCGCTGTTCGTCCGCGTGCTGGACGGCGAGACGCCGGATGACATTCTAACGGCGGACATGGGCTTCATCGACCGCACCGGGCTTAAAGAACATCTTGCGCCGACGCGGGCAAATGCCTTGAATTTAATGGCAAACCAGATGAAACAACGGGCGCTCGAGTTCGCCTCCCTCTCATGATCATCGCCTCCCTTCTTGACTTCAGTTGGCTCGCCGATCCGCAGGCGTGGGGCGCATTGTTTACCCTGACGATGCTGGAAATCGTCCTCGGCATCGACAACATCGTTTTCATTTCCATCCTGGTGGACCGCCTGCCCGAGGAAAAACGCAAGCAGGGACGGCTGCTCGGATTGAGCCTTGCGATGGGAGCCCGGATGGTCCTGCTGCTTTCGATCACCTGGATCATGAGCATGCAAAACCCGCTCTTCCAGGTCCCCGTGCATCCGGCGGTGTGGGACATGATGCCCAGCGCCAAGGCCCACGGCGGCCATCTTGGAATCTCCGTAAAGGATCTCATCCTCCTCGTCGGCGGATTTTTCCTGATCTGGAAATCCACGAAGGAAATTCATCACAGCTTGGAAGGCCACGAGGAAGCCACCCTCACCACCGCCGCCAAGTCGAGCTTCGCCGGGGTGCTGGTGCAAATCGCGATGATCGACATCATCTTCTCGCTCGACTCGGTGATCACCGCGGTTGGCATGGTGAACGACCCCACGCGTGTATCGCTGATGATGGTCGCGGTGATGGTCGCAATCGGCGTGATGATGCTCGCCTCCGGGGCCATCAGCGACTTCGTCTCGCGGCATCCCTCGGTGAAAATGCTGGCGTTGTCCTTCCTGATCATGATCGGCACCGCGCTGATGGCGGAAGCCCTGCACTTCCACATTCCCAAGGGCTATATCTATTTCTCGATGGTCTTCTCGCTGGCCGTGGAACTGTTGAATCTGAAAGCCCGGGCGAGGCGCCTGCCTTCCGACGGCGGGGATATCTAACCACGGAGTGCGCGGGCAGAGCATCGCGCACTCCGGCTAGTCTGTCTTCCAATGCCGCGGGAGTTCCCAATTCTGCAATTTCCCGGCGGCGGTGGACTTCAGCTCGTCAAGCGCGACGCCCGGATTCAGTTCGACCGTCGCGGAGATTTCCTCGAAGCGTTCGGGATCATTGCTTGGAATGCCTGAAACTTTGACACGCCGAACGAGGCCGGTTGCCAGAATAGCGGCTTCGACTTTGGCGGGACTGACTTTCCGCCCCGAGACATTGATCGCAGAGCCCAAAGTGCCAGTTAGATGAACTTTTCCAGAGGCGTCGAGAAATCCTAGGTCTCGAGTGAGATACCTCCCGCCGCCTAACACGTCGTCCGCCCGAGGAGCGTCGTAGCCGGTGGCGACGGCGTTGCTTCCGACCAGCAACCGCCCATCGGGGCCGATTCCGACTGACACTCCGGGCAGCGGTGTGCCGACGTCCTCAGAGGACTCGCGCGGCGTGGCGGAGGTATCCAGCGAAATCCCGCCGCACTCGCTGGCCCCGTAGAAATTGTGGATTTTCAAGCCGGCTGCCGCGAAGACCTCGGCCTCCAAGGCAAGCGATAACGGCGCACCGGCTGATAGAGCCAGCGAGATCGGCGCGCCCTTGAGGACCCCGGCGCGATGCCACGCCCGCCAGATGGACGGCACCGCGGAAACGACCAGTGCACGATGGTTTCTGAAAATTTCCTCGATCACCCGCGGAAACGGCACTGGGGCCAAATGGATCGGAACCCCGTGCAAAATCAGCGGCAGGACGAGATTCGAGAACCCATACGAGTGCGCCGGCGAGACGACTGCTAGATTCGGTGTGGCGGGTGAAAGGTCCATCGCCTCGACCAGGCGATCGCCATCGGCGGTGACTTGGGCGGCGTTGAGAAAAATCCCACGGGGGAAGCCGCTGGCACCGGGCGTGTATTTGACAAGGCAGGTTCCGGCGGGCGGAGGTGATTGCAGAACCGGCTCCGTGGCATCCCGCTCGACCGGGATGACCGCCTGGCCATCGCGCCAAGCCCGCAGGATTTCCACGAAGAATTCAATGCTGCCGCTGCGGGCGACCACCGGCTCGATTGCCGTTGGAGCCAGCGAAACCGCCGCCGCAAGGTCAGCAAACGTGAGGACGCGGTCCCCGTCGAAGATGGCGGGGCGGGTGGCGTGGCGGCGGGAGGTTTCTAACCAGCGGAGATACGGCATTTGACAAGGTGCGCGTGCGTGCCTAGCTAGCGTGCACCCTCTCTGACGAGCCTTAACTGTTTCAGATTTTCCCGTGGCCTACTCCTCCGACTCCCCCCTGCCCCCTCCATCCCGTCCGGTGGTGGTGACGGGCATGGGCATCATCAGCTCGATGGGCCGGGATCTGGCGGAAAATGCCGCGGGCTTCCGCGCGGGGCGGATGGCCTTTTCTCCGGTGACTCTGTTCGACGTGTCCCGCCAGCGGGTCGGCACGGCGGGGCAAGTGGATTTGCCGGACGAACCGGGAAAATCGTGGTCGAGGATGGACCGCGGGACACGCCTCGCCCTGCTTGCCGCCCGTGAAGCACTGGCGAACGCCGGTCTATCAGGCGGAGAAATCCCGATGGTCGTCGGCACGTCCGCCGCGGCGATGCCCATCGGTGAAGACTATTTCAAACAAGCCCTCGCGACGCCGAAACACCGCGGGCGCCAATTCCGGCGGGTGGAACTCTATCAGGCGCAGCGTCAGATGACGGACATGGCCCGCGTGCTCAACGTCGGCGGACCGATCCGGATCATTTCAAATGCCTGCGCATCCGGCGCGAACGCGATTGGCCAGGCGTTTCATCTCGTCCGTTCGGGGCGGGCGGACATCGTTCTGGCAGGCGGCTACGACGCATTGTGCCAGTTGGTTTTTTGCGGGTTCGACGCGCTGCAGGCGCTCAGTCCATCGGGCATCCCCCGGCCATTCGACGCGGAGCGCGACGGCTTGGCGCTGGGCGAAGGCGCGGGCTTCGTGATCGTGGAATCCGCAGCCTCGGCGAAGGCCCGTGGCGTAAGGGTGATCGCGGAAATCCTCGGCTACGGCGCGGCCACCGATGTCCATCACCTCACGCAGCCCCATCCGTTAGGCGATGCGGCATTGGTGACGATGCAGGCGGCGTGCTCGATGGCGGGACTGGCACCGGAGCAGATCGACTATATCAATTCCCACGGCACCGGAACCCCGCTCAACGACGTCGCGGAGGGCAACGCCATCCAGCGCTGGGCCCGCGAGGCCGTTGGCGAAATCAAAGTCAGCTCGACGAAATCCGCGATCGGGCACCTGCTCGGCGGCGCGGGCGCGGTGGAGTCGGTGATTTCGCTGCTCGCGATGGAAGGTCAATGGCTGCCGGCCAGTTTGAACGTGCGCGAGGCGGACCCGGTGTGCAGCTTCGACCTTGTCAGGACGCCGTGCGAGGCACCGGTGTCGCGGGTTCTAACGAACTCGTTCGGCTTCGGCGGGGCGAATGCAACGCTGGTTTTCGGCAAGGAGGGACTCACGTGAGAATGCCGATCGCCATCACCGGCACAGGAGCCGTCTCCCCCGCCGGTTGGGGCGTGGAGGCCCTGATGCACGCTATTCTATCAGGAGAAAGGATCACGCCTTCCATTCTCGAGCGGATGTCGGGTGAGACGCCGGTCCGCACGCCAGTCCTGCGAGTGCCGGCGGATGGGGCAACGACCCCGAAGTTCGCGCGACTCCGCCGGACCAGCCCGATTTCAAAATTCGCCGCCGCCGCCGCGGCCGAGGCGTTAGGCGATGCCCGCTTGGCGGAGATCGCGGCGGGGAAATTGCGTGTGGGCGTGATTTTCACGCTGACCAACGGTTGCGTGAACTATTCGAACCGATTCTTCGCAGAGGCACTAACGGATCCCGCGCTGGCAAGTCCGATCTTGTTTCCGGAAACCGTCTTCAATGCCCCCTCGAGCCATTTGTCGGCGCTCATCGGCAGCGCTTCACCCAACGATACCCTGATCGCCGACAGCACCGGCTTTTTCAGTGGCATCGACCTCGCGGTGGAATGGTTGGAGCGCGGAGACGTGGATGGCTGCCTGGTCGTCTCCGCCGAGGAAATCGATTGGCTGAGCGCCGAGGGACTGCGCTGCTACTCGCGGAATTACCTGCCATCGGAGGGCGCGGCGGCGATCTATCTCGAGTCGGCGGCTGGACCGGCGAGGTTGCTCCGGCTGCCGGAGCCCGTCTCGCTGGCCGCTAACAGCCACCAGCAGGCCGCGCGGAAAGTCCGGGAACGCCTCGCTCCAACCGACGACGGTCATACGCTGCTGGTGGATGGTCGCGCCGGTGTCGCGCGCTATGATTTGCCCGAAACCGCCGCGTGGGCGGACTGGCGCGGTCCGCGCTGGTCGCCGCGCATGGTGTTAGGCGAAGGGATGGGCGTGTCTTCCGGGCTACAGGTTGTCGCCGCCGTGTCGGCGCTGGCTGACGGTCCATTTCAACAAGTGGCTGTGACCGCCACGGGCGGAAATCAGCAGGCCGCGGGTCTATTGATAGGACGTTAGCTCCCCGGCGGGACGCGCGGCATCGTCTTGTAATCGCCGTTCTCACAGCGGCGGACAAATCCTTCCGCGTAGCTTTTCAGTTTGTCCCAGACTTGGCGGATCTTCACGGCCTCTTCCTTGGTAACCGAGTGGTCGTCGTTGGCGTCCGAGATCTCGTTGAGCAGATCGGAAAACTGCCCGATGATTTCCTGGGTGGCAATGAGGACGTGATCAAACTGATGTCCAGTCACATCCGGGTCCTTCACGAAATGCCCGTTCTGCTGGCGGCACAGCCACTCGACGATGCCATTGTCGCCGCTGAGATCGATGATCTGAAGCAAGCGATCCAACGGATTGCGGCTGCCGGAACCGAATTCAGTGGGCTTTTCCGCCCATTTGTAAACCAGCGACAGCGATACTCCCAATTCGGCGGCGACGGCCTTCGGTGTGGTTTTTCGCAATGCGCGTTTAAGGACCTCGTGACTCTCCATGGCGGGAAACTGACAAGATCCTGGACGCTTGGAAAGCCCGCAAATCAACCGGCTTCCTCCGGCACCGGAGGCTTGGGTTCCGGGATCACCTGCGTCTTCGCCCACTCGTCGCCGAGGCGGCGGCCGCGCTCGGGTTTATCCTCGCGGGTGAGCAGGATAAAGAGTTCGACCAAGCCAAAAAACGGGATAATCAGCACGCCGTTGCGGATCAACGCGGCCTCCCAATTCTTGACGAGGGATTTCCCTTCGAGTGTGACGGCCTTGAGCTTCATCGCCTTTTTCCCGACACTTTGGCCGCCGAGAAAAGGCAGTGAGTCCCGAGTGACCATATAGGCAACTCCTGTCAACCAGGCGAGCCGGGTGGCAAATCCGGGCAAAATGAATGTTAGGCCGATGGTGATGCCCATGGCGACCACGATGTCGATAGCGGCGGCGGTCATGCGGGTATTGAACGTTACGAGGGCCGCGGCCGGCGATTCATCTCCCTCTTCCAAGGAGCCGCCCAATTTCACCCTGGCCTCTGGATTGCCGACGGCGGCCAACGGCGGTGGCGAGGATTTCGGCATGCTCTCCATCGGCGAGGGCGGAGGTGGCGCTGGCCGCGACAAGTCGGGTGGCGGAATGACGGGCTTGGCTGGATTGTCCGGGGTGATCTCCGATGCGTTCTCTGGTTCCTGATCCATAGCGTGCTTCTTCGATACCACGCTCCGCGGAAAGGTCGAGGCGGATTACGCGGGGTGGGGGCAACACCTCGTGACCGGGTCTATCAGACGCGCTTTTCCCGCAGGTTGGTCATCAGCAAATGCCTGACCACCGGCGGTTCCGGCCCACGGTGGAAGGCCAGCACCGCTTGCTCGACACGTTGATCCTCGACGGTGGCGCGCTCATGCTGGCGGAGGTGCTCGGCCCACGAACCGACAAGAAAAGTTTCGCGATAGAGCGTCGCGTCATCGAGATCGACGAACACCGAACAGCGGAAAGCGCCATCACGCAGCCGGGTTTCCCGGAGGTGAAACATGGCCGCGCGGAATGCAACCGCCTCCGCGGGGTCGATGTGATACTCGAGCGTCACCAGGATCGGGCCGTCGTCGGGTCCCGGTTCGTTGGCGAGGGCATGGCCCTGCCAGTGGTTGGACGGGCTGAGATCAAGCTTTTCCACATGACTGATAGGCAGCACACGGCTCAGGATCGCACTAAGCACCAGTCCGCCGGCCGCGACACCAAGGGCGATGGGCGCGCTGAAGTGCCCGGTCAACTGGCCCCAAACGATTGCCCCGACTGCCGACGCGCCCTGCATGACGACCAGATAGATCGCCGAGCTGCGGGCGCGCACCCAGTTAGGGAAGGCGCTTTGCGAAGCCACGCTGAAGGTGTTGAGCCCGGTCATCCAGGCGGCTCCCGCGAACACTAGCACCACCCCCATCCAAAACTTTCCCGGCACGAGGGCGACCACCTCGGTGGCCGCCGCGGACACCAGGCTCGCACCGCAAAGGACTTGGTCGAACGTGAAACGGGCGCGCAATTTCGGCAAAATCACAATGGCGTTGAAAATGGCCCCCATCCCGTAACAGCCCATCATGACTCCGAAATCCGAGGCGTTCCAATGCCTCGAATGAACGAGGATCGGTAGCAACACCACCGGCGCGACGGCGGCGAAAATATGCACCCCGCCGCGTGCCAGCACCGACTGCATCGCCGAGGCGTGGCGGACGTAACGGATCGCCGCAGCCATCGCTCCAAGCATTTGTTCGCGCTGCGCGCTGCGCGGTGTGGCGATATACGTGCCGGTGCTCATCACGATGATGACCGCAATGAACGAAGCCGCGTTCAGGGCGAACACCGTCGCAGGACCCAGCGAAGCTAACAGCAGACCGCCCGCGATCGGGCCCAGCACCCGCGCGATGTTATAGCCCACCCCGCTCAACGCGATGGCCGGCGCGAGCTGCTGACGGCCGACGATTTCCGGAATCAACGCCTGCCACGCCGGCGTCGTGAACGCGGCCGCCACCCCAAGTTGAAAAGTCGCTAACAGAAGCAGCGACTGGTTCAACATCCCGAACCACGCCAGCGCCGCCATCCCCAGCGCCGTAACCAATGCCCCGGCCTGCGCGATCAGAATGAGCCGCCGCCGGTTGACCAGATCCGCCAGCGCCCCGGCGGGAAGGGCGAACAGGAACATGGGCAAGCTCGACATCGTTTGCATCAGCGAGACCATGGTGGCCGAACCGGTGAGCGTGGTCATTGTCCACACCGCCGCGGTGTCGTTCATGGTGGTCCCGATGTTAGACACAATGCTGCCGAGCCAAAGTGCCCGGAACAACGGCATGCGGAGCGGTGACGGAGCGGCTGACATCCGCGACGACTTTGGAAGCGGAGCGCCCGCCTGTCCAGTCCCAGGCAGGCAGGTCTTTTACGATCCCGCTTCTATCAGAGAACTCCCGAGCCGCTTGGCGTAAAGAGCCCCCTCCAACACCTATCAGATCACGGTTTGGTGGCCGTTTGGAACGGCCGCTCAGCCCATCGCTGGTGGAAAGATGTGTCCCAGAATCGGCCATATCCCCGCTACGTCATTGCGGCAAACTCCAAGGTTCCCTCAAAACCGGAGTCGTGGCATGGTTCAGGAATGCTTGAAATCGACGATATCCAACATTCCAGCATGGGACCCGATCGTTTCCATTGCTCCACCGCCGCCAGCACCTTCACCGAAGTCGCGTCACGGCCGCTGCATTCCCGCCTCGCAGTCCCGCCGCTGCCGCACTCGCGCACCGCCTCCATGGCCGTGATCACCGACTGTGATTTTGAAAAGGACAATGCCTACGAGGAAGTACTCAAGAGGATTGGCCGGAACCTGCTTCTTTTTCAAAAGGCCGAACAACTCATGAAATGCCTTCTGACCATGGGCAATGCCGACCCTTCGGAAGGCTTCGAGCAGCACGGTGCCATCTGGCAGAAGCCCGCGCTCGAACAACTCAAGGACCAATTGGCCCACCCGCTTCACCCGGGAGCGGCACAGCGGGGCGAGTCCATCGACCTTCTCGTCCGCGAACAGAACCACTTTGTCCACGATTTGCTTCCCGCCTTAATGCCCGACACCCTCGCCAACTTCCGCTCGCTCAGCGCCGAACTCGACGGGCAGCGGGAAAGAATCCTTCCCGAGATCCAGCGGCTGCTGGAGGACACCACGTCCCTCCAAAGCCACCTGCTCGAACTGCTGACATTCCCGCAAAGTTCCGAGGAAATGAAACAGCTGGCTCCGTCCGGCGAGCGCTGAGTTCAATCATCCATCACTCTCCTGCCAGATGTTGAAACGTCGCCCACCATGTCCCGCACGAACCACATCTTCATCGATTACGAAAACCGGAAGGAAGCCGACTTCTCCCGTGCGGCTGGGAAACCGGTGCGAATCTATCTAATCATCGGTCCTCAGGACACCAAGCTGCCGACTTCCGTCAGCCTTTTCCTGCAGGCTCATCCGGGTCAACTGACGATCATCCAGTCACCGCGTGCAGGGCACAATGCGGCGGATCTCGTGCTCGCCCGGGAGTTGGGAAAGGCAGCCGCCGAGGACTCAACCGGCTGCTTTCACATCATCTCAAAAGACGCAGACTACGATCTTCTGGTGCAATATCTGCTCGGGCAAAAGCGTTCCGTCGCGCGATACGACTCGCTGGAGAAAGTGCCTGTCCTCGGCTGTCTGCCCAAAGATCACTTCGCAAAGTTGTGCGCCCAGCTCCGCGATTCCAAAGGCAATCGTCCCAAGAACCGCACCAAACTGGAATCCTTGATTCAATCGCACTACAACAACACCCTGTCTCCTGAGGAACTGCAAGAGATCGTGTGCAACCTTTCGGCCGAAGATGTCGTGAGATTTTCCAACGAGGGGAAAAGCATCTATCCGTCAGTCGTCACGAAGTTTCCTCGCGTGGCCTGATCTGAGGTTGTGACCGCGGGCCTCTCATCGCCGCCACCTCATCCTACACGAACAACGGACCCATCTGCCGCCAGTAGTGGCCGCGGTGCGCCCGTTCTCCCCAGTAGTGCAAGCGGTGGCCGATGCCCTTGCTCTCCAGGATCCGGCTCAGGGTTTCGTTGTTTTCCCGGAACGGATCCTCCTCGCCGATGACCAGCACGATGTCCATCCGGCGCAGATTTTCCAGTGTCTCCGGGCATTCCAGATTGCTCAGGAAATGGGTCGGCATGTTGAAATAGACCGTCTCGTCGTAGTGCGAATCCAACAGATCGCCGAAATGTTCGACCGGTTGCGTCAGATCGTAGCGTCCCGAGAAAGCGGCCAGCTTGGCAAACCGCTCCGGGTGACGGAAGGCGATGTTAGCCGCTTGGAATGCCCCCAAGCTGCAACCGTGCGAGATCACGCAGGGATGCGGATTTTTCTCCTCCATGAAGGGAAACACCTCGTCCAGGATGTAAGCCTCGAATTCCAGATGCCGCCGCATCCGCCCGCTGGGATGCGCCCACCAGCAATAGAAACTCTCATGGTAAATCCCATCGAGGCAATAGAGCTGCAAGTGCCCCGCCTCGATCTTCGGCCGGAGCACCTCCGTCATCCGCATGTCCTCGAATTCGAAGAAACGCCCGTCGCGCGTCGGGAAAACCAGCACCTTCGCCCCGGCGTGGCCGAAGACTAACAACTCCATGTCCCGGTTCAGGCTGGGACTCCACCATTTGTGGTACTCGCGGTTCATCAAGGTTTCACTTGATGCGGGATGTATGCCAAGACCGGCTAGAGCGGCGCGAAAAATTGGTGAACTTCCTGTAACAATGCACGCTCCTCCGCCGCCTGCCCCGGATATTCAAAATGCCCGGCCCGCAACGTGAACAGCGCCTTCTCCCCCGGCACCGCATTGTAGATCGCGAACTGTCCCGGCGGCGCGACCATCGGGTCGAACAACGCACACGCGAAATGCACCGGCACCCCGATCCACCGCGCCGCCACCGCCGCGTCGTGGTAGGAGAGTGTGTACTCCACTGTCTTCGGATACCGACGGTGCATCGCTCTAACCGAAGCTCCGCTGCCAGTCGTTTCCAGCGCCAACCGCAGCGGATGATTGCCAAAGCTCGGGACGTTGAAATGCGCCCGTGCGATCCGCCGGTCCCCCGCCAGCGCCAGCGCCCCGATCCCGCCGCCGAAGCTCGTGCCGATCAACCCCACCCGCCCCGCCGCCTGCGGAAACAACCCCAGTGCCGCGCTCACTCCCAGCCACACATCCTCCACACACCCTCCATGCACGTAGCGGTCCCGGTCCTGGATGTCGTGCAAGACATGCCACAGCGGATTCGCCGAAACCGGTGGATGCGGGCTCCGGCCGAGCCCCCGCGAGCAGGGAAAAAGCAGGGCCGTGTTTTCGAACGACCAATAAAAATCCGGCTCCTCCCTCCCGCCGTAGCCATGCAGGACCACCATCACCCGCTCAACGGTCCCTTTTGCCGGGGTCAGGCACCAGCCGCCGATCTTCGCCCCGCCCGTCGACTGATAGACCATATCATGCACCCGCCACCCTTGCTTCACCCGCCCCTTCGCCACCAGCACCAGCGCCGGATCCATCTCCACTGCCCTTTCGTAGCGCGCCATCCAGAACGACTCGAAATCCGCCGGCGCATCGGGCGCGCCCACCGCCAGCAGATCCTCCGGCGAGTAGCCGTAGGACGGGTCAAATGGATAAGTATGCTTCAGCGCTGGCATCGTTCGCCGGGAAACTGGAGATTTCCAGCCATCCGCGCAAGCCCCCCGGGCAACGACGGTCAGTCGGCGAGGTCTTCGTTGAAGAAGATCTTGATGAACTTCATCTTCCTCGCTTCATCGAAACCGTGCTCTAACACGGCATCCGGCTTGGCGGCGAGGGCGGGCTTGAGGCGGACCTCCGCCCCGGTGTCGAGCTTCATGACAGTCTTGATCTTGTTCTTCGCCTTGGTGACGTCCTTTTTCGAAATCTCGAAGGAATCTTCCAGTTTGTGCCCCTGCTCTTCCTCGATCCTGCCGCGGTGCTCGGCGAATTTGGCCTTGGCTTCGGGGGTTTTAAGGACTTGCTCCTCGAATTCCTGAAGGCTGAAATTTTGCTTTTCCTCGAAATAGGTGATGGCATCGCGGGAGGCGTTGGAGGTGTCCCACGGTGGGGTGTCATCATCGGCTGAGGGCTTCCTGGGACTTTCCTTCTTCTCCTTTTCCAGGAAAGCGACGGCCATGCTCGCGTATTTGTTGGTTAGAAACGGGCTGTCGGTGATGGGCACCACACCGAGGAAATCGCGGACCCAGAAGCGGGAGTCGGAACCGGTGCGATCGAAGGTGAGAACGTAATAGCCCTTGCTCGCGAGGTGGTTGAGGATCAAGCAGCCCTTGTCGATTTTTTCCGGGTTGATCCCCTGCTCGGTGTGAAGCTCAAGGTCGCCATCGCGGGTGGAAATGCTGAGGAACGGGACGACGCTTTCGGATTTCAGAATGCACAGGCCCTGGATGAGCTCGCCGTCGATGTCGATATCCTTGATCAGGGAAATACAGAGGTCGCCGGACTTGATGTTAGGGTGGTTTGATTTTGCGTAGAGGCGCTTCGCGATGTCGCAACCTTTTTCCAACAGCCCGTCGTCGGAGGCGAAGATGGCCGCGGCGTAGGCGTTCATCTCGTGCTGGTCGAGTGACGAATGATGGCTGAAGCGGTGGGCGGTTAGGTTTTTGAACGGCTTGAGGAAAATGGCGGCAAGCGGCTCCTGGTCATTCTCCCCGACCTTGAAAACTTCCTTGGAAGTCTGGAGCGGCTCATCGCGCTGGGGATGGCCGACTTTGGCAAGCACCAGCCCGGTGGCGGTGGCGGAGGTGAAACGAATCTTGGCGGACATAGGGGGCAGGAACCTAGGTGGGTCCCGCGATTTGGAAACTCTGAAATGAAGAAGTTGAGAGTTTGGAGTTGAGGGTTGAGAGCGAAGAGGGAGAACGTGTGACAGCGAAGGGCAGCGAATGAATGAATGCCGTGGGCGAGACGTCCACGCACCCTAAGGGTTTCTGCTCTTTTCTTGCTCTCAACTCTCAACCATCAACTCTCAACTTCCATGTTCCGTCAGAAATTGAAGGTCGCCTGCGGACCTTTTTTCACCGGCTCGTCGCTCGGCGTTCCCTCGCGGAGACCGGCGGCGGCAAACCGGATGAAGCGGCTCAATGTCGCCTCCATGGTGGGGGCCCCAGACGCGCCGCTCGACAGGCGGAGAACAAGGTCCTGATGGGTCAGCAGGTGTATCATCCCGCCGGCCAGAAAGTGGATGCGCCAGACCAATTCTTCCATCGCCACTGTCGGCAGGGCCTTCGCAAAAGACCGGGTGAATCGCTCGATGACCGGCCGGAGCTGGTCCTCGATTTGTGCGGGCATCCCATCGCCTTGCTCTGCGAAAATCCGTCCGGCCAACTTGTAGAACAACCGTTCGGATAGATCGGATTTCCTCACTTGCGTCGCCAGCGGCCGAACGAAGGCGTCGATAAGCTCTTCCAGCGGCACGGCTTTGCCCGACCATTTCCGCTCGATCGATTCCAGCCGCGCCAGCCGCTCCTCGTTGATCGGCACCATGTAGCGCATCATGACCAATCCTAACAGTGCATCGCGGCTGCCGAAATGATAGTTGACCGCGGCTACATTGGTTTTCGCCAACTGGGTGATGTCGCGGACCGAAACCGCCTCGAAGCCTTTATCCGCAAACAACTGTTCGGCGGCATCCAACAATTTTCGCTTCGAGCCGGATTCGGGAATGGTGAGGTCGCGCATAGGTGGCGCCGAATCAAGCGAATGAAACGCCGATGTCAAACGCATGATTCAATCATCACCCGAACCGCTCGATTTTCGCGCTGGAATAAGGATTGCCAGCTCGCCCGGCGGTCCGTTAGTTTGCCACCCGCGCTTCAGCCTGCTTAACCAAAATGCGCCCTCCCCTAACCATGAGCTTCCCCATCCGCAGCCCGCGCCTCCAGACCGGCGGCATTGTTGTTTTCGCCCGTGTCCTCGACAAAATCCGGCTCCATGCCGACGGCAAACTCCCCAAGGGTTACCACGTCGGAATCGTCCCCAGCAACCGCACCTTCGACGACCGGTTGTGCAAGTTTCTCGGCGTGGAATTCGACGCGCTCCGCGCGCGGGTGCTGGCAGGTGGCAGCGATGAGGAAATCCTCGATTGGGCCTTCACCAACGGCCGCAAGCCGGACGCGGAGCAGATCGAAGTCTGGAATGCCTTCCTCACCAAGCGCGGGTGGCGGGACCCGGCGACCACCGGATTCGAAAAGGCGAAAGCAGAAGCCGGGCTCGCGGATCGCGCGGACATCCAGACATTTTTCGACGTGATGGATGCCGAGGAGGGCTGGGCTTGAGCCGCCCTCAAAGAGGTATCGCTCATCGTCGGAATTGACACCCGCCCCTCCGGGTCGCCACGGTCTTGGCATGCAGCGCTTCGCTAACAAAATCGCAGTGGTCACCGGGGGTGGCCGCGGAATCGGACAGGAAATCGCCCGGGCCCTTGCGGCCGAGGGTGCCAAGGTCGCGGTGGTCAGCCGCAGTGAGGCGAGTTGCGGCAAGGCAGCCGAGGAAATCAACGCGGCTTTCCCGGGATCCGCCACCGCCTATGCCATGGATGTCGCGGACCATGCCGCGGTGCAGGAACTGGCCAAGAAAATCGGCGACGAACTCGGAACCGTGAACATCCTGGTCAACAACGCCGGCGTGACTCGCGACGGCTTGCTAATGAGAATGAAGGAGGACGACTGGGACACCGTGCTCGATACCAATCTCAAAGGCGCTTTCAACACCGTCAAAGCGTTCATGCGCGTGCTGATGAAGGCGGAGGATCCGCGAATCATCAACATCGCCTCGGTCATCGGGCTGATCGGCAATGCCGGCCAAACCAACTATTCCGCGAGCAAGGCCGGGCTTATCGGCTTCACCAAAGCGGTCGCCCGCGAACTCGCTGGACGCAGTGTCACTTGCAACGCCGTGGCTCCCGGATTCATCACCACCGACATGACCGACGAACTGCCACAGGCGGTCAAAGACGCGGTGATCGGCAAGATCCCGCTCGGCACGTTTGGCGAAACCCAAGACATCGCCGGAGTGGTGGCGTTCCTCGCCAGCCCCGCCGCCCGCTACATCACCGGTCAAGTCATCGCCGTCGATGGCGGGATGACGATGTGATTTCAGCATCTCAGCATCTCAGCTTTTCAAAAAATGGACCTGATTCTGTTGCGGCACGGCAAGGCGGAAAACACCAGCGTGGACGGCGATTTCTCGCGGGCCTTGGTGGAAAAGGGCCGCGAGCAAGCACGGCGGGCAGCCAAACTGTTGAAAGGCGCGGGAGCTCTTCCGGAGATCGTTCTAACGAGTCCGCTGCTCCGCGCCCGGCAAACCGCGGAGGAGTTTTGCCAAACCGCGGAGATGCCAGGAGCCGTGATCCAAGGCTGGCTCGCCTGTGGGATGACGCCGGACAGCGCGATCCGGGAATTGGCCGCGTTCCGGGATTTCAAGCGGGTTGCCATCGTCGGCCACGAGCCGGATTTCTCCCAACTCATCGAGTGGATTCTCGGATTGGTTCATGGAGAGGTGGAGGTGAAAAAAGGGGCGCTTGCCTGCTTGCGGATCGACCCGCCATCGCGCGACGGGTCGCTGGCCTATTTGATTCCGCCGAAGTTGACTGACGGAGAAGATTGATCACGGAATGTCCCGGTAGGTCGTGTTGATACTTGCACGCCGCACGCGGGGGATCCATGGATGGGCATGGACCGCTGGTTTCTAATTGTCGCCACCCTGCTCGCTGCCGTGGGTGGGGCGTGGGGCATGATTTCGGTCCATGGCGGCAAACGCAGCCACTGGACGGTGGTGTGGATGATCGGGGTGTTCGTTTGCCAGATCGGTTTTCTGGCGCTCCGCGGGGAAATGAGGGCCGCTTGTCCGTTGATGGACCGGGGCGAAATCCTGGCGTTTCTGGCGTGGTCACTGTGCTTGTTCTATCTGTTGGTTGGCCCGGCTTACCGGATCTCGCTGTTGGGAGTCTTCACCGCGCCCGTGGTGGTCATTTTCCAAGCCGCCGCGCTGATTCCAGGAACACTGACAGCCAATCCCGGCAAACTCGCCGGCGGCAACGGTTGGCACGAAACCCACTCGGCGATGTCGGTGCTGGCCTACGGCGCGCTGGCCCTGGCCGCAGTGGCGGGCGTCATGTTTCTGGTGCTGGACCGCCAGTTGAAGGAGCACCATTTGAAAAGCGGCTTGTTCAGGAATTTGCCGCCAGTGCGCGAATTGCTGATTTCCCTGGAACGGCTGCTGTGGCTGGGCAGCGGATTGCTGACCATCGGGATCGTGGCAGGGTTTCTGATGCCGCGGACGCAAGCGGCATGGGGCCATCTGATCGCGGCGGTTGCGGTGTGGGTGGGTTACGGGGTGCTGCTGGGAGTGAAGCAGGTGCGGGGACTGACGGGCCGGCGGTTCTCGCTGTCGGCGGTGATTTTATTCGTGCTCTCGCTGGTGGTTTTCGCATTCGTCTGATGGAAATTCTTTGTCTCGGTCTCAATCACCGCACCGCCCCTGTGGACGTGCGGGAGCGCTTTGCCGTGGGCAGCGCAAAGCTCGGCGAAGCGGCGAACGAGTTGGTCGCGCTGGCTGAAGCGGCCGAGGGCGTCGTCATTTCCACCTGCAACCGCACGGAATTTTACCTCGCAGCGAACGACGCCCGGGCGGCCTTCGGACTTGTGGAGACCCGCCTCGCCGAGAAGATCCAAATGGACTCCAGCGTGGCCGCTCATTTCTACCGGATGGAAAAATCCGACGCCGCCCGTCACCTCTGCCGGGTCGTTAGCGGACTGGATTCCATGATGCTAGGAGAAACGGAAATATTCGGCCAAGTCAAACAGGCTTATCAATCAGCGCTTGAATCCGGAGCTACGGGAGCAGTCCTAAACAAGCTTTTCCAACGAGCGTTCGGGGTGGGCAAAAAGGTGAGAACGGAAACGTCGATCCAAGAAGGATCCACTTCGGTTGGCAACGTCGCGGTGGACCTCGCGGAGAAAATTTTCGGCCATCTAAAAAACAGCGAAGTGATGATCTTGGGGGCCGGCGAGATGAGTCGGATAACCGCGCAGAGCTTGGTGTCGCGGGGCGCGAAATCGATCTTTGTGACCAACCGCTCGTTCGAGCGGGCGCAGGAACTGGCCACGGAAATGGGCGGCAGCGCAGTGCGCTTCGACGATTGGCAAAGCGTACTGACGCGGGTGGACGTGGTGATTTCCTCAACCGGTGCGCCCCACGCCATCGTCCACCGCGCGGACGTGGAAAAGGCCCGGCGCGCGCGCAAATACCGGCCGCTGTTTTTCATCGATATCGCGGTGCCGCGGGACATCGACCCGGCGGTGGGCGAAATCGAGGAAGTCTATCTTTACGACATCGACACGCTGGAGCAGTTGGCCGAGGAAGCGCGAACCCGCCGGCAACTCCAAATCGAGCAATGCGAGCGGATCATCGACTCGGAGCTCGGGAAATTGAATTTGCCGGGGACTTGAGGCACTCCTCCCCGCAATGGAAGCCGTCTTCGCGAGCATGGCTCAGAAAGCGGTTCCGTTCACTTCGGCATCAGTTCCTCGTTCCGATCCACCCAGCGGGGATGGTAGGCCTCGGCGTAGCTGAACAAATGTTCGTTAAGCTACTTTTTTATCGAAGATCCCCTATCCGAGCGAATCGTACGGATTCCGAAAACAGCGGCAATCTCATTGCCCTCGGTTGCCTGAAAGCGGACGGTGACCTTCCTTTTGTCGCGGATCAGTTCGGCTGGAATCGCAGATTCGGTATCGAAAAACTTGGGTATTGCGCCCTTTTTGACGGTCTGGCTGCAGACGCGCTTGCCATCCACAAGGATATCGAACGTCCGCTTACGCCACTCGTCGTTGTAGTAAGTCACGACCAGCGCGGCGGGATGCGCGGGGTCAACGGGCAGGTCAAATGAGAACCAGGTTCTCCCCCGCCGGGCGGGACGTCCCATGATCCGGTCGGGTTCGGAGTTCTCGCCTTGTTGATTGAAGTCGCGCTCGGACTGCATTTCTCCGGGTTGCGCGTAAGCGACGGTAGCCGCCTTGAGTTTTTCCTGCCTTTCATGCTCAGTCGCGATTTCCGCTGCGCGCTTGTCCCATTCTGTCGGCGTGAAAAGATCCCAATACACCGCATACGTGTGGCGGTGCAGTCGATAGAATGGCACGAAATCGACATCGCGATCCCGGCCCACGCCGTTGGTTCGAAACGCGCCGGGCTTGCCATCGACCGGCTTCAGCCAGTTCGCGACGTTCTCATCGTGCGTGACGAAAACGGGAACTGCGGAGTGCGAGTCGCGTGCCTCCTCCGGACCGAGGTCGCCTGCGAGCACAAGTGGTCCCCACAGCAACGCCACGCGGCGCGGATTGTCGGGGACAGGTTCGGCGCGGAGTATTTTCGGGAGGATCAGCTCGATGGTGTCCCCGTCTTTCCACTCACGCGTGAGTTCGAGATAGTGACCGGGAGAACACACGTCGGTTAGAACTTCGCCGTTCACTTTCGCGGTAAAACCCTCCCCCGCCCACGACGGGCGGCGCAGCGCGAGCGTCAACTTCGTCGGCGACGGCACGGCGATTTTCAATTTCACCGACTCGCCTTCCGGGAAATCGGTGCTCACTTCGAGCCGCACGTCCTTGGCCGCCCACTCCACGGTGGAAGGCGTGTAGAAATTCACCCACAGCTTGTCGCCGGATTCGTGATAGATGCCAGCGCCGTGCAGCGCGTGGCTTTCCATGCCCGAGCCGACGCAGCAAGTGAAGTCGCGGAACTTGTCCTGATACTCGTGCGTCACGCCACGGCCGACTGGAACCATGTAGCAAACCCGGCCGTCCTTGTCGTCGATGGAGGCGAGGATGTGATTGAAAAGCGCACGCTCCTGAAACTCGGCATACTTGATGTCCGGCTCCAGCGAGAACAACGTCCGCGCCATTTTCAGCATGTTGTAAACGTTGCAGGTCTCGGCGGTGCGACCATCCACCCGATCGTTGAGCTTGTCCGGCTCGCCGAAATATTCGTCCTTGCCGTGACCACCGGTTGCGAAACTGTGATGGTGCGCCACCCGGTCCCAGAAAAACTTCGCTGCAGTGCCATTGGCAGCCGCACCGGTGTAAATGTGATAGATCAGTTCGCCGAACAGCTTGGGCACCTGGGTATTGCCGTGCGTCCCGGCGAGCTTGTCCTCCTGGCACGCCAACGGATCGACGATGGCATGATGTTCGAAGAGATCGAACGCCTTGCGCCACCGCACGTCGCCGGTGTCAGCATAGAGATCGGCCATGATCTCGTTCATCGCGCCGAACTCGGTGGCAAGCATTTTCTGGATCTGCGCCGCATCAAGCTTGGATAGAATGCGCTCCGCCCATTCGGCGAATTTCACTTCCACCTCCAGCGCTGTCCGGTTGGCAGTCAGCCGATAGGCGTCGCGCAGGCCGGCGTAAATCTTATGCTGCACATACCACGGCGACCACATGCCGTTGAGGTCGAAACCGCCGGACTCGATAACGCCCTTGCCGAGATCCTCGAAGCGCTGCTTTCCCTCCACCAGCACCTTCTGACCATCCTTGCGGACCTCCGCCATCAGGCCGCCGATATAACCATCGCCCTGCTTGTCCTGGATTTCCTTCAGCTCCGCCACGATGTAATCCGCGCGCTCCTTGAAGCGCACGTCGCCGGTGGCGGCGAACATGTAGCTGACCGCGGAGAGATAGTGACCGGCGATGTGGCCTGTTAGCTGGCGTCCTCCACCGTCCCAGCCGCCGTAGCCTTCGCTGGCCTTCGGTTTGAGGCCGGCGCGCTCACGCAAATGATAGAGCATGCGGTCGGGTTCCAATTTCAGCAGATAATCCGCGTTCAGATCCTGCGCGTGCTTGAGTGGTCCGCCGGTCAATCTCACGGCGGAAATGGGCACCGGCCGCGCCACGATCGGCACGACGGGTGAAACCGCTTTCGACGGAGGCCTCACGGTCGTCTCGCCACCCCGCCACTTGAAGGCAGGCGACTTGGTTGGGTCGAACCCTTCGAGATGACTCCGCTGTTGCGCGGGACGTTCCATGGGTTTCTTATAGCGCCACTCGCCATCGCCGAACACCTCGCGGCACAAGGCGGCGACACCCGGATCATATTCCAACAGTTGCGCGCGGGTATGGATGTGATTGTGCTGGGCATCGTTCTGGCGGTTGTTGTCGAACCAGTCCTGCACGGCCTCCGCCCAATACTCATGCTCGTTGGTAAGGGCGTAGGTGTTTTTCCAGAGCCCCTTCTCCTTCGCCTTTTCGAATGCATTTTTCAGTCGCTCGTTGAAATCCGGAATGAGCTTCTTCAGCCCGTAGCCATGGATGGTGTGCGCGAACTCGTGAACGAGGATATTCTCGGTGGAATAGGGATCGTTGGGATAGCATAGCAGATTCTCCTCGCCGCAACTGGAGATGTCGCCCCCCATGCCCCGGGCGCGGCGATCCCAGTGATCCTTCGGTTTCCAGTCCGCCTGTTCGGGCACGTCGGTGGTATATTCGTTATATGCCATCACCACGATGCGGACACCGCTGGCCTTGAGGGAGTCGGCGATCTCGGGATGCGCGATCAACATCTGGCGCACGATCCACGCGGCCTCGCGCATGGCGTAGTTAGAAACTTTCTCAGACCCAAGAATCGGCAAGCCGCCGAGGTCGAGGTGCTTCTGATAGAACGGCGCAAGATGGAATTTCTCGCGCAACGCGTCAGGGACCGGCTTCACCTCAGGCACGTCCTGGGCATTGGCGGGCAGGAAGGCGGCCATGCCAGTCATAACGGCGATTTTGAGAATGCTGGACAAGCGGCAGGTCATGTTAGGCTAGGGTTGAGCTTTGATCCACACCATCGATTCGGGGCCGCCGGTATTTCTCCCGGCCCTCCGAGCGGGTGCCGGCGAGGGATTGCCGGGGCTTGTGGCGCCGGGCGCATAGTTGACCGAAGGATCGCCGGTGGCTTCGTCATCCGCCACTTTTCCGCCACGGTTCATGCGGGCGTAGTTGGGAATGGCGAGCATCGGCTTGCCGTCCGCCCATGAGCCCTTGACCGTCACCACGCCCCCTAACAAATCGCCGCGCCACTCCGCAGCAAGCGGCGACGAGCCCAGCGCGCGGTTGATGTCGCTCTGGTCGGCGCGCTCGACATTGTATATGAGCGGGCCGTAGCGTAGCGCGACCCGTCCCCGGTCCGCGGTGATTTTTTCATCGGCGGTGATGCGTTGCGGCGCGAGAGGCAGCTCCAACTCGATGCGGTCGCCGGCTATCCACTCGCGGGTCACGACGGCGTAGCCCTTTTCCATGAATGGCGTGATGGATTCTCCGTTCACCGCGAGCGATTTCAGTCCGCCAATTTCCGGAACGAGCGAATACAGCTCGCTGGTCTTGCGATTGGGAATGCGAATGCGAACCGCAAACTTCTTCGTCTCCTTGGGATTGACGGTGATGGAAATCTTTCCACTCCACGGGTAATCGGTCTGTTGGACCATCTCCACGTCGGTGCCTGCTAACTTCTCCACATTGATGCGGCTGCCAATGAACATGTTGACGTAAATGCCATCCTTGCCCTTCACGTAGGTCCATGTGGGAATCATCAACAACGTCCGCGGAATGTTACCGACGCAACAAGGGCACACATGCCACGGCGTGCGGCGGCCGTCGATCAGCGGGTTGGTGTAGTTAAAGACCTTCCCATCGAGATCGGTTGCTCCGAGCAGCGCGTTATACATCGTCTCCTCGTAAAGGTCGGCATACTTCGCGTCGTGATAGGCGAGGTTGAGTTTGTATTGGAAAAAGATAAGGCCGCAGCTTGAGCACGATTCGCAGTAGGAATGATTGGGCAGCGAGTAATCAGGTCCGAATCCTTCTGAAGTCTCTCCGCTGCCGATGCCGCCTGTTACGTAGTATTTCTTGTTCACCATGTTGTCCCACAGCGACATCACCGCGCTCTGATAGTCCATGTCGCCCGTTTCCGCCGCGACATCGGCCATCGCCGAGTAGTTGTAGGTGGCGCGGACGGCGTGGCCGACGGCTTCATATTGTTTGATCGGAGGTTGATGGCTCTGATCGTATTCCTCCCCCCCTTTGCGGGAATCCAGCAGGAAGCGCGCGAGCTTCACATAGGCGTCGCCGCGGCCGCCGCCTTCCATGTCGTTGACGAAGCGTCCGAACCTAACCAACGCCTGCTCCATCTCCTGATGGCCGTCATACCATTCCTTCTTTCCGGGCCCGATATTGGCAACCCAGCAATCCGCGAGCTTCTTGGCGGCGTCGTAGAGGCGCAGGTCCTTGCCTTCGGTGAGCGTGTAGTGGTTGATCGCCGACTCGATGAAATAGCCGGCGACGTATCCTTCATGATCCGCGCGATGTTCCGGCGACCATTTTTCCCGCCATGCCCGGCGGTCGGCGAGAGTGTAGGCAGTTTGCAAATATCCGTCGGGCTCCTGAGCTGACAAAATCTTGGGAATCCAGTCTTCGAGTGTCGCCCTCATTTTCTCCTGCGCGGCGATCATCTCGGCGTCGCCTTTCGGGTCGACCATCAACGCGATGCAGATGGATTCGACCGTTTGATGCACCCAGGCGTTGGCGAACACATATCCCTTGTGCCGTGCATGCGGCTCGCCCCGCAGGGCCTTGCCCGTCTCCACGAAGTTGTCGATGCCGCCCTGCCCTTCCTTGAGATCGGTGCGGTTGTTGTAGTCGATGCAGTGCGGAATCCAATTCACGACGAGCGCCTTGACGCGGGAGCTCCACAGCGGGCTGTCGATGCTGTAGCGCTTCGTGTAAACGACATCGAGGCGTTCCTGCGGCGGTGGCGCCACCGCCCGCACTTTGAGTGTGGACGAGGAAGCGAGCTTGTCCTCACCGGCAGTTAGCTTGAGCACGTAGTCGCCGGGTTGCGAAAAGGTCGCCGTGGTTTCAACGGAGTCCGCGTTCTTGAACGAGACTGTTCCCGGTCCGGACTCCCCGCTCCACCGACTGTTAGTTCCGCGCGGGGATGCGGACAAAGCCTTCACTTTTCCGGATAGATAGGTGTTTCCACCGATCACCACCATGCGGTCCACCCCGGCACTCACCGACGGCGGAAATGGGGGCGAATGCCCGGAGTCGTCCACCTTCCATTCGAGAATTCCGGTTGAGAGTTTCCCGTCGGACTCGATTTCCAGCCGCAGCTTGTCGGTGCGGACCTCGTCGAAAGTAGTGACGTTGAATTGATCACGCGCGACTCCCAAACCATTTGGATGCTCCACCGGCACGAACTCCTTGCCATTCCAATACAACACCCGGCAGGCCTTCGGCACTCCCACTCCCCGACCATCCGCCCACCAGTAAACCGAAATCTCCTTGGTCGCGATCGGCTGTGTCCAGTCATACTGAACCCACTCGATGCCGGTGTGCGGCCAGTTGCCATAGGAACCATGGCTAAGATCGGCCGAGTTAGGCGGAGCTTCTCCATCCGCTAGCGCTCCGGGATTGGTATCGCCGGAGTGATAAGACGTCGTCGGGGCCGCAACCAGTGCCAGATTGACCGCGGGTGGGTCGGTGGCGGCTGGCGACGTTTGGCATAACAACGCCGCTGCCATTGCGATGTAGCCAAGAACCTGCGGGCGGTGTGCCGCGGATTTCGTTAGGAGATAAAATGAAGTTTTCAATTTTGGAATTCTATTTGAAGAGAAGCGGGCAGGGTTTGATGGGTTTCATTCAGTTCGCACACCGTGATAAATCCGGAGTTCGTCGTCTTGCCTGAATCGCGGACACACGATGGAATTTCGGCACAAGTGGAAATTAACGCCCCGGCCACGCAAGACGGATAGAGGCCGGCATGGGCAATCCACCATGCCGGCCCTCCTCACATTCAGGCACGACTACTCTGCCTTGATCCGGAGGAAACCTTTACCTGAAAGCCCTTCGGATGCATCGAGTTTGAACACCCAATACTGCCAGTCCTCCCCGGCCAAGGAAGGCATTCCGGTGCCCGCCGGAGCCGTGTCGGAGGGGGGACCCACGACGGACACCTGTTTGTCGAAGGCAATCAGATCCTGGCTGCCCGAAACGGTGTAGGTCACGCCATCCACGGTGCCGACGAGGGTTCCGTTAGGGCCGGCGGAGAATGCTCCTCCCCGGCGGATCGCGGCGACAAGCGTCAGTTCCTTGGTGCCGGAGGCATTGGTGTCCTGAAGCAGATGCGACCTCAATCCACGGGTGGTCCCGCTGGCGGGATTTCCCTTGAAGGCGAACTCCAACAGATTGCTGGTGCCGTCGTTGTCCGGGTCGTCTCCAAGATCCTGGTCGGCGACTGCCAAACCGAACGAAGGGCTGCTGATCCAACTTTGGAAAGGCGAGGTGCCGCCACTTTCAGTAACCACAAGGAAACCGTCGCCAATGATGCTGGTGGTTTCATGTTCGACGTCCGTGCCTTCCGCTCCCCATACGCCAGCGGCCTGCTGGACCCCGCCGATGAAGAATTTCCTCACCGTATCGGATGATCCGCCGGTCTGGAGGTCAAGAGTGGAGCCGGCTCCAAGCCGGACTGTGGAGTTGTCGTTTAGCGTGTCAGTCGTCAGCGTCAAGGTTCCTTCCTGGACGTTGGTATCCCCGCGATAGTTGCTGGCCGCAACGACGGTGAGCTTACCCACACCGGATTTCGACAATCCACCCGTGAAGCTGGAATTCGAGGCGAGCGAGACCACTCCGGCGGCCGCGCCGGTGCCGCCTCCGCCAAACAGTTGAATCACCGGCTCCTGGCCCGCGAGGTAGCCGGAACCGGGGCAGGTGATAGAAATGCCCGTCACCGCACCGGTCACTGGATCGACGTTGGCAACGCCCGTCGCTCCGCTGCCCGATCCGCCGCTGAAACGAACCATGGGCGGAATCAACTGGTAGCCGGTGCCGCCCTGCGCGATTGCCACGCTTGAAACTCCGCTGTCGACAGGGCTTTCCAACGGACCACTGAGGAAAATATCGTTGGCTCCGGTATCAATTTTCGCATCCTGATAGACATAAATGTGGTCCGCCGCAATGGAGTTTGCCGTTGTAATTTTCAGAGCGCCACCTTGAAAGCTTAGGACAGAACCGGGCGCGGAGTCGTTCACCGAGGCCGAGGTGAAGGTTCCGCCGAGCAAATTGAGGTGGATGTTGAGGAGCCCTGGATTTCCTCCGGTTTGACTGAGCCGCACCGCCCCTGTCACGGTGGTGGATCCACCCTGTTGGTTGAACTGGACATCAAGGCCGCCCGTGCCCCCTTGCTGGCGACCGAGAAACATGTCGCCGTTGACGTTGAAGGTGGCGCTGTCCCTGACCGTAAGGCTGGACAGGTTGAAGGAATCGGGAACGTCGTTGAAGTCGCCCAACCTGACCTCGCCGCTGGTGACGGTGGCGGTGTCCTTGATGGTGAGGGTGCTCCTCGATTGCCAGGCGAAGCCCATTTGCAACAACCTCCCGTCGCCGTTGTAGGTGGAATTCCCCCCGAAGGTGACGTTGGATTGCGCGCCGTTGAAACCCATGTCGAAGACGCCACCGGTATGGTTGATCGTGCCGCCGGTGATTACGGCGCTGCCGCATGTCGCGGGGGGATAACCGTCGTGCCCTAACCGCCAATCACCGCTGATGTTCAAAGTGCCCGTGGACATCAACAAGTGGGCTTTGGTGTCGCTGCGATGGCGGAGGGTGCCAACCGATATCGACGGGGTTCCCTCGGTCAGCCGTAACTCGCCTTCCCCGCCGACATCGGAGAATGTGGAGTCCCATCCGAGATGGATTTCCTGAGGCGCCGCGGTGGAGATCAGCGACAGGATTCCCTTCCGGATGGTAAGATTGCTGGAGCCGGTAATGCCACCTATTGTCAACGTGCTGTCAATCGTCAGGGCAGCGTGATCTGCCAGGGTGGCGGCACTCGCGCCCATGTTCAGCGCGGGACCGGTGAATGACACCTGGCCGCTCCATGTCTGGGCGTTAGCCGTGCTGAGAGTCAACGGGCCACCCGATAGGTTTGCAAGACCCGCCGAGGGAAGGGTGAGCGGGCCTGTTCCAAGCGCGGAGGCCGAGCCAATGCCGATCAACGTTGCGTTGTCGCCGATGATGGCATTTCCCGGCTGAACGATGACACCTCCGCTGAAAGTGTTAGCGCCGCTGAGGGTGAGGAGTTTAGTGCCCTTCTTCACGAGAGAGCCGGTCCCGGAAATCGCGCCAGAAATTGTGACTGCTCCGCCGTTCGCAGTCACCGAGCTGGGATTGGGAATTTCGAGCGGAAGCGCGATCGCCTGCAGGGCCGCCGAGTCGTTCGTGACAATGCTTCCGATACCATCGCCGGTCAGGGTGACGCCGCTGCCCGTCACCTGATAGGCGGAGGACGTCGCTCCGAAGAGAAGCGATTGATAGAAGCCGCCGACGATGTCGTTGTTGCTCGCGGGCGCGGTCGGCGCGGACGCGAACTCAAGCCGGCTGCCGTGGCTGACGGCGACGCCGCTCCAGTTCAGTGCATTGCTCCATTGGGTGTTAGGGTTGGCCTCGCCGTTCCAAACAGGAGCCGAACTCACTGTGAGGACCAGGGAATTTCCCACAACCGAGAAACCATAAGTGTGGCCCGCAGCCGCATTGGCGACAAAAAGATTTGAAACGCTGCCAGCGATCGAGCCGAAGGTCGCGACCGTGTAGGTTCCGTTAGTCATGAATGGGTTGGATGTTCCAGCCATCAGGACACGGACGGCACCGGAGTTAATGGTGAGCGCGTCGGTGATGGTCAGTGTGTCATTGCCCGCGCCGAAATCCACTGCGAGCACGCCGCCGTTGTTCATGGTAAGACTTTTCACGGTGGTGGCTCCCACCGTCCCAGTTCCACCTGGAGCTACGGTCCCGCCGGAAGTCGCGATGAGAGCCAGCGTCGGATTGCCCGTTCCCGAGACCACGCCCGCGGAACGGACGGTCACCGGGCTGGCGACGGAACCGCTAGTGTAGTTCAAGGTTCCGGCATCGACGAACGTGTTGCCGGTGCGGGTGTTAGTGCCGGAGATCTCCAGCGTGCCCAGGCCTATTTTCGTCAAATCCTGGGTTCCGGAAATGCCGCCACTGATGGAGAGCGTGCCACCGGGCGCCACGTCCAATTTCACGGGCGAAGCGAGGACCAGCGGCGCTCCGATGACGTGCGTGCCTGTGGCTTCAACCGGGGCGAAGGAGGTGCCGTTGTCGAGGGTGAGCGGGAACGCGCCATCAATCGTGGTGGAAACCGCGGCATCGAATCCCAGACCGGTCTGGGTCCTGCCAGTGTCGAGGGTCGCGGTGGCTCCCGCACCGGTGGTTCCGAAAATGACGGCTTGCGATGAAGATGGAACGGAGAGCGAATCCCAGTTGCCGCCCGTTCCCCAATCGGCGGTCGCGCCGGTCCATTTCGGTCCGATCACAACACTCCCACCCCACCCGGCCTGATAGTTCGCAAGGACTTGGGCGTCCGTAAGACTGCCGGTATGGACGCGGATCACCGAGTAGTCCATTTCACCCGAGTTGGGACGCTGGATGGTCGAGTTGTCCCCTTCCCACGCGCCGTTGATGATGATCTTGTTAGGATCGTTGAAAGTATTCAGGGCATGAACCCGCGAGTTCGTCAGCACGCCGTCCGAGTAAAGCCTGGTCGTAGTGCCGTCATAGGTGATCACGAGGTGATGCAACGCGGCCGGAGCGGGCGCGCCGGGACCGGTCTGATACCACGGCACATCGCCGGAACCCCAGCCACCGAGAGCTCCCCAAATTCCGTTGGTTCCATAGCTGAAGGCGTAGTTCTGCGGCTCGGCGCCGCGCTTGCCCCACGCGACCATGATCTCTTCGTCAGCGACGGCGTCGTTCTTCACCCACACTTCAATGCTGCGCGGACCGGCTCCTGTGGCGGATTCCGGTGCGTCCGGTCCCACGTAGTTGTCGTCGGGATCAAGTCGCACAAAATCGACACCGCTGATCGTGGTCTTAATGGGATCGCCACCAGAGAAAAGCGTGAAATCCTCAGCCGTGTTAGAGGTGGCGATGTTGTCCCAAGTCGCAGTGCCCGCGGAAGGATGGTCGGCTCTGAGATCAACCGCCAGCGCTCCAGCCACTTCCACACCAGCGGAGTGTGAAGCCAGCGGGGTGAATGCCCAGGAGATGGCCATCGGGAATAGGAACAGATTGTGTTTTGATGATTTCATGTGGGTATTTGCGAAAACTGATGTTGGATATTGGATTTTTGATGTGAGATCGAATTACTTGTTAGGCGACGCCGCACTGCCGCAGGAAGTCGAGGCATTCCCGAACATCCAAGCCGTTCTTGGCATCCTTCGCGACGGCCTGCCGATAGTGTTGCCAATGCTTGAGGTCTGCGTGAGGTGGCGTGTATCGCTTGCCATGCGGCACCCGCTGGCCGACGAGCATCGCCTGATAGCCGTCGATGCCGAATGAGTTGGTCGGTTTGAGCAAGACCTCCGTCGCCACGGCGCTGGGACCGTTCTCCTTGAAAAATTCGACGATGGGAACCGCTCCCGCCAGATCGGTGTCCGCGCGGCAGGCGTGCCAGAACGGCGTGTCGAGGCGGTTGTTGAAGGCGTAATGGACCGCGAGGAAGTCGCGGATTTCGTCCCACTGCTCGCCGTTGTAGCGGTTGTAAAGCAGCTTGATGTAGTCGCCCGGGTCCTGCAGCGAATCGGCCAGCGTGTCCGCCAAGGTTGATGATTCGACACAGACCACTTGCAACGCGGTTGCCTCCAGCGGTTCCACAAATCCCACCGCGTTGCCGATGCCGACGACGTTGCCGATCCAGTTTCGCTGATAGCGGCCGCTGCGAAATCTAACTACGCGGGGTTCGTTCGAAATTTTAGGATTCTTGCGGAGGAGTTCGGCTAGGGCTTCCTCGTCGGAAATGAACGGTGAGGAATATACATAGCCGCGATTGATCCAGTCTTCGTGCTCGATTTGCCACGCCCAGCCCGCGTCGTAGGTTTCCGCGACCGTATAAGGCTTGATCACCTCGTCGGTCCGGGACCAGCCACCGATGACCGCGCGGTCGCAGAAGAGCGAAGGCGAGTAATCCACGTAGGATTCGCGGAGCGCCTTGCCGATCAGTTCGGATCGAAAGCCCGAAGCATCCACAAAAAGGTCGGCCGTCACGCGCTCGCCGTCCTTGAGATGCAGGGCGGCCACCGAAGGATCGTTGGTAGAAGCTTCAAGCTCGACACGTTCCATTGTGCCGTCGGTGATCGCCACGCCATATTGACGGCACCAGCGCTCCAGCAGAGCGACCAGTTTGAGGTTTTCGATGTGGAAAGCGTGCTTGTTATGGATCGCAGGAGTTCCGTCGGATTTTCGAGGGAACGCCTTGTCGTGCGCCATGAAAGCACTGATGCGCCCTGCCCACGGGATGCCATCGTCCATGTAGAAGCCGTTGTTGCGGGCGAGGTTCGGCTGCCGGGCCGCATATTCGCGATCGAAGGAATAGTAAAACTCAGGCGTCGGCCCCCACAGGAACTTGATGCCCAGTTTCCACGTCGGTTCCGCATGCTGATAGAAATCCGCGGGATCGAGCTTGAGGTATTCGAAGAAATGCCGCGGGAATGCCGCGGTCGTCCCCTCTCCCACCCCAATGATCCCGATCTCCGGACTGCGGATGACCCGCACCTCAAGCTGCGGAAGCTTCCGCTTCAGTGTTAGCGCGGCAATCAGGCCGGCGCTGCCCGCACCCAGGACGACGATGTTGCGGATCATAGGGGTTGCGGGTTTCCGGGGTGATAGGCCAAGGTCGGATCCGCAGGGAGAACGGGACAAGCGGTTAATCGTAAGCCTGATTTCATGATACGAGGGTTATTGCGGACATGAATCGCGGCCAGGGGCCGTTGATTGGTTAGTAGGACATCTTCCCAGGGGCAGCCATCAGTCAGAATGATCTGAAATTGGCTTTCCCCAAGTTCATGCTCCAACAGGTTTTCATGTTTTCCCGAAAACGGGCAAGGGCGTTTGATGCGTATTTCGCGAAGCTCCTGTTCATTCCCCGAAAAGCCCCATGCGGGCATGGCGATCCTTCGCCCGGCCGACTAACAAGGCGTTTCACCGAGCAGCTCACGCTTCGTTCCGCCGACGGAAATCTGGGCTGCTGCGGTTGCCGCTAGGACCAATGAGACTAGGAAAAGCGAGGCCGAGTTTCTCATGTTCCCTGAACGGTCCGCTTTCAGATCGCTCCGGAAAAATCCACTTCCTAGGCATTTGCCGAATCGGCGGTGTATTCGCCGCAGGCCGTTTCCCCTGGATCAGTGCTAGGTCGTTTCGTACCTGCCAGCCACAAGGGAACGACGAAGACCGCCCCCAGCGCCGCATCCAGATAGAAAATCTGTGAATAGGTGAATCCCCAACCACCATCGGCAACAGAGGAGATCGCCTTGCCTTCCCACCAGTAGGAATAAATAGTCACCAAGTTCATCAGCGCCATGCACGCGGTGAACTGCGTGGCCGCGATTCTTGGCTCGATGATGTCCATGTAAAACGCGGTGCGGATGCCATACATCAGCCCGTTGAAAAGCGAGTAAGCCATGCTCGCGAGCCACCACGCGGAGATCAGCCCGTCGTTACGAGGCCAGGACCCGTCCGGGAGCGCGGGGGCGGGATGAGTCCAACCCGCATCACCCAGTGTCCATCCCATCCAGATCGTGGGAATCAGTGTGCCTAGGGAAAACAGCGTCAGCGACAAACGCCGCCCGATCCGGTCTGATAGAAATCCGCCAGCGATGCACGAAACCGTGAAAACCAGCGAGCTGACCAACCCGAGGGTGGCAATCTCGTTATCGGTCATGCCGAGCATCGGCGTGATCACCGTGGAAACGGTGAGACTCAACGCCATTCCTCCGAAAGGAATGATTGCCAGCACGAGGCCGAGAAATCCCCGGCGGGTGCGGAATAACACGTGAAGCACGGTTGATAGATAGGCAATCGCGGATCCCCGCGCGGCCGGGCTGGGAGCATTAACCGGTGCATCCATGGCCCTCCGCACCCGGCTTTCAAATATGGTCAGGATCACCATCAACAGCAGTCCCATCAGCAAAAGCGGAGCGATCAGCGAGGCTGTCGAGAATCCCAAGACGCCCTTCAAATACAACACTCCCGAGCCACCAATGGCCGCGCCGACCTGGGCACCCGCGAACATCAGGCCGTTGACGGTGCCGCGTTCGTGCTCCGGCAGGGCTTCGCACGCCAGCGCGTCGATCGCCACATCCTGGCAGGCGGCGAAGCAGTTGTGCGCTAACAAAATTCCGGAGAACAGCGCCAGTCCCACGATACGGTGCGGGTCGCCGGTCAAGGTCGGGAAGAAATACAGCGCCGCCGCGAGGGTCGCGAGCATGCCGAGCTGCGTAACGATGATCCATTGTTTCCTGCGGCCGAATCGCTTTAGATGGAAATTGTCCACCAGCGGGCCCGCCAACCATTTCCAGCCCCACGGCAACATGATGGTAGCGAGGAACGTACCAATCGCCTCACCTGTCATTCCCATCCGCTTGAACTCCAGCGCAACCGCCACGCCGGTGAATCCCTGCGGCAAGCCCTCGCTGACATAGAGTCCGAAAAACCCGACAAGCCGCCCGACGCGGGTTTGGAGGAGATTGGGAAACCCGGGCATGGACAGGACGATCAGGTAGGGGAGGCGGGCCAATCCACCTGAAGTCGATAGAAGGCTTTTCCCAGCGGCGGATCAAGATCGAAGAACTCCAGTTGCTGATCCGCAGCGAGGGGACCTTGGGAACTCGTCTCCTGCCATTCACCGGTGGACGGATCAACCGATCGTTGCAGGAGGTAGATCCTGCCGGTCTTGCCTTGGGTGGTAAAGCTCCCGAGGGAACCGGACACGGCGACAAGCCTGATGAAATCCGCGGAATTCAGGGGATCCGTGCCCGCCACGTATTCCTTGACGTTAGATTGGCCGTCGCCATCCGGGTCGGCATCGTCGGCGGCGTCTCCGGTTGCGATGTCCGTCCCGAAGTGCTGATTGCGCCACGTTTCGAGCGCAGAGCGGATTCTCACCGCGAAGGTCCGTTCCGCAGTGGCACTGCCATCGCTCACAGCGACCGTCACGGAGGTGGTTCCTGACTGTCCCGCGGCGGCAATAATGCTGACGTTGCGGTTGGCGGAAGTTCCGGTGAAGCTGAAGTTGCCGGACGGTATGAGCGAGGCATTCAGCGCGGATCCGGCGAGGGTCAATGAATCGATGGAACTGTCCACATCTCCAACCGTGAGCGGAATCATAATGGCCGTCGCGAAATCCGCAGTTTGATCGGGAATAGGGGAAAGCGAGGGAGCGTCGTTGACCGGATTTATCGTTAGATCCACCGTCGCCGCGGCGGAAGTTACGGTCCCGTCGTTGACAGTGAAACTGAAACTATCCGGCCCATGATAGTTTGCCTCAGGCGTGTAGGTTAGATCCGGCGGCGTGCCGGTGATATTTCCATGCGCGGGGGAAATGCTCACCGCAAAGCCCAGGCTGTCGCCATCAGCATCGCTTCCCGCGAGGGCAATGCCTTTGGGATTATCTTCATCCAACGTCACGCCCGTGGCCAATGCCATCGGCGCTTGATTGACTGGATGGACGGTCAGCGAAACTACCGCCTCCGCAGAGTTTGCAGCGCCGTCGCTGACCGTGAAGCTGAAACTGTCGGGGCCGTTGTAATTCACCGCAGGTGTGTAGATGAGGTTCGGGCCTGTTCCACTGAGCGTGCCGTGCGCTGGAGTTCCGGTCACCGAAAATGTCAGGCTGTCGCCGTTAGCATCAGAGCCTGTTAGCGTGACAGGCACCGAGCTGTTTTCACTCACCGACGTCGATTGGGAAGTAGCGGCCGGCGCGGAATTGCCCGGTGAACCAAAGGGTCCGAGCGAGAAGTTGCCAGCGATTTGTGAAGCAGTGAGCACCCCGCCATGCACCCGCACGCTGTTGAGGTAGCCGCTGTAATAAAGCGATCGTGCGCCATTCGCGGCCTCACGCTGGCAGCCGATGTTCACCGGCTCGCCGACATAGGTAGCGAGGGCCCCGGCGAGAGTCTTCGAATTGGCGAGCGCGCCATCGATGTAAACTTTCACGTTGGTCGCGCCGTCGTAGGTGTAAACCAGATGGTGCCAGGCGTTGGCCGTGGGTGCCGTCCCCCACCCCACGTCGTCCCCCCAGTGGGTGGCGGCGCCCCAGTTAGGGTCGTTGCCGAAGTTGAATGCCATGTCCTGGCGATCCGACCAGCGGTGGCCCCAGGAAACGGTGGTTTCTTCCGCTGCCAAACTCGGATTGTAGGCCCATACCTCGACCGTCCGGTCGCCCGCCCCATCGATGTCGGCCACGGTGTTAGGTCCCGTGTAGGCCTGGTTGGTGCCGTTGAATTGAACGCCGGGAATTCCTGTGCTGAGGACATTCGCCACCTTTGCCGGCGAGTTGTTGCGGGTGAAATTGCCAATCGTCCCGTTGTTGATCCAGGTCGCGGCTCCGGCACTGGCATCGCTGGCGCGCAGATCCACGTAAAGCGTGCCGCTGGTCGCGCTGGAGGTCGCAGGCTGCATTGCCAGAATGTCCTCGGCGGCCAATGCCTTGAGGTGAAATTGCACATTGTCCAAGGCTCCCGAAAACATCGGCAGCGTGGAACCTTGAGAACGCCCTAGATAGTTGTGTTGCAGGCCCGCCGCGGTGTTGGCGGCCAGCAGTTGATCCGGCCTAACGGTGATCGGTCCGCTGGCGACCGCCACACCGTTGACATAAAGAACGCCCGTGGTCGTCGCACTGTCGAGCGTCACCGCCACATGGGACCAGAGACCTGCAACGAGCGCCGCCGAGGTCAGCAACGTTTGCTCAGCTCCGCCATTCACGATCGAAAACTTCGCATGACCCGCGCCGTCGTTGGGCGTGAAATACAAGCGTCTCGTCGCGGACGATCCGAGCCACAGCACCGATTGGTTGGTCGCGCCTCCGAGCGGTTTCACCCACGCGGTGAACGTGAAGTCCCGCAGGTCCGCGACGCTGCGGTCCAACATCACGGATTGTGTGGTGCCATTGAACGACAGAAATCCCTTCCTTTTCGCATCCGCGGCAATCCATGTCGGCGATCCCACGGTGAAACCGTCGGTCACGCCATATTGATCGCGGATGCGGGAGTCGTGCGCGGAGGCAAAGTCATAGGAGGCATAGAGTCCCGTTGGCAACGCCTTCAAATAGCTGTCCGGTGCGCCCGCGTAAGGCAAGTGCCCGAAGGCGATGCTGTTGGCGATGTCCCTTCCGGAAAAGAAATCACCGTAGTTGCCATCGATGATCGCGTTGCCGGTCAGCGCTCCTAGCAGCGACGCGGCGCTGCCCTTGATGGTGACAGTGTCGGTCGCCGAGCCACCCTTGAAATTGCCATGCTCCAGAACACGAGCGCTTCCTGATAGAGTTCCCCCGTCCACCAGTGCCCAGTCGCGGACCTTCGCATTGCCATTCACCGTTCCGCCGCGAACCCATGCGTGGCCGCTCACCACGGCACTGCCGGAGATCTGCGCGTTGCCCGATACCATCGCGTAATCCTCGATGCGGACGCTGCCACTGACATTTGCGGTTCCGAACACCCGCGCATTCGGACCGAGGTAAACGGAGGCGGCCACCGTCGCCGAGTTCGCCTTGTAGCCGCCGCCGTTGGAGTGCACCACCAGCCCGGTGGTCGGACCGTTGTCGCGTTGCTTCGGATTGGCGCCGGTGACTTGGATTTCGTAAGGAAACCGCGCTTTCGCCGGGTGCGAGCGGTAGGGATAAGTCACTTCATCCGCACCGCCGTAGTAGAATGTCGCCGGTGCGCCAGCTACTGATAGATAGACCTTGTTTTCATTAGCCGCGAGGGTCACGGAGTTCGAACCACTGCCCCACAGCGAGCTGTAGCGTTCGCTGCCATCATCCGCGATGACGATGAAACTTGCCCGCCAGTCCGCGCCGCGCGCGCTGTCTGGCAGGCCGCGGAGATTCACCGAAACCATTCTTCCCCCTCCGGTCCCGGTCGGCACCAGTTCGTGAATCGCGTAAGCTCCCTGCGCCGGGGCCATTTCATAGGGCACCCGCCACCAGGTGGGATCATCGATCCGCTGTGTCAAGTCGGTGAACTGCCAGCGCGAGGTCGCCGCGTTGTCGAGGGGCTGGCCGAACAACGCGAGCGAGGCGGTCACCGCCGTCTTGGACGAATAGTTGTAGGTGGCACCGCGGCGGGCGAAATTTCCCACGATGTCCTTCAGCGAACTTGATGGCGTCAGGCGTTCCAGTGCCATGAACGGATATTCCCCCCCATTCGTTTGCTGCCACAGTTTGACGGTCGTGCCGTCGCCGAGATCGGATAGAGCGTCTGGATTTTCGTCGATGTATTGGAAGAACGGCCAGCACAGGTAGTATTCTCGGCCCTCGCCGATGTTCAGGTGCGCCGATCGCATGTGGGTCGGGTCGATGCCGGAAGTATTCGGATAGAATGCCTGATAGTGCTGGAGCCAGCGCTCGCGGCCGTAGTTGGCATGGAACTCGAACCACTCACCGGGGACGTTGCCCGTCGTGTTGTGGAACTGGAAACAATGCATCAGCTCGTGTGGGATGACCCATGTCGGCGCGTCAACCCGCAGGCCGTCCGGCGTGATGTTAAGCCGGGCCAGGGAGGTTCCACTAAAATCATCCGGTCCCGCCCAATAGCCGGAATGCCAACTCGTGACGTTGAGTTTGTATTGCGTTCCGATGGTTGTTCCGATGGAGCGGGACGGCTCGCGGTAGCCGAGCTTTTTCACATACACCTGCCACGCTTCCTCCAGATTTCTCAAGGTCCCGTGCGGCATGCTCGCCGTCCAGCTGCCGCTGTCGTCCACCAGGGAGCTCCACAGGAAACGAAAGTGCTTGGACTCCATGGATTGCACCGTGTGGGTCGCACCGCCGTTAGGGAGGGTGAAGGTGCCGCCCGCCGCAGGGCATTCGGTCGTGTAGCGTGGCTGATAGACGGTGGCCGAGGGTTCGTCGCCGATGCGGAGGAAGTCCAAGGCGAACGCCATGCCGGACGAGCCCGCGCCATCCACGGCATCGACCCGCAGGTCGCGCAGCGTCGCGCGCCAGGAAGGTTCGAGACCGAGTTCGACGCGGTAGGTATGGAATGCCCCGTCCTTCGGAATGCTGGCACCCGGGATGGTGATCACGCGGCTTGCTCCAAAGCCAGTGGTGGACGCGGTGGTGGTTCCTCCGGTGGCCGTCGCGATGGTGTAGCTGGTCGTGCCGTAATAGATTTGGATGGATCCGGAGTAGGCCGCGGGAACTTGCGCGCGGAGTTCGAGAAAATCGTTGTAGCCGAGATCAAGGTCCGGGCCGTTGGCGAAATTTGAAAGTTGAACCCTAGAATCGGTGGAGGTCGCGGTGCCCGAGAGAATCCCTCCGGCTACCGTCGCCGTGACGCCGGATCCGACCCAGCCTTCGAAGTTGCCCGGTGATTCCCATTCGACGGCCCAGGAGGTGACAAGGGTGGATGCCGGATCGACTGTCACCGGAAGCGCGAAGGCGGACGGAACCGCCGTGAATAGCAGAAGTGCCAGGAAGGTTTTGACAAATGGGTGCATGAGTTTTGCAAAGCGGATTTTCACCTATCGAACTAACCTATCACCATGGCGTCAAGGTGTGTGGGCAGAGTGCCCAGCGAAACGGGTCCCGCCGGGAGGACATGGAAGAGGTCTTCGATGCGGATGCCGCCGATGCCGGGAAGATAGATGCCGGGCTCGATGGTGGTCACCATGTCAGACGCCAGAATATCGGTGGAATGGGCGCGGAGCCACGGTCCCTCGTGGATGTCCAGCCCCACGCCATGTCCCACGCCATAATGGAACTCCGGTAATCCTGATAGAATCACATGTTCCCGCGCGGCGCGATCGATTTCTCCCATCAACTCTCCCACGGCGAGCAATTTGGACGCCGCTTTCAACGCGTCCTCCACCACCGGGTAAGCTTCCAGCGCATACTCCGGCACGCTTTCGACGAACACGGTGCGCGTCATGTCGCTCCGGTAGCCGGATAGTTCCGCGCCCCAGTCGATGAGCACCCCCTCGCCCGGCGAAACCCTGCGAAGGCCGGGCCGGTGATGGGCATTCGCGGCGTTGGGACCACTGGCCACGATAATTCCCGTTGCGGGAAATCCCTGCCTGTCGGCACCCAGGGAAACCATGTTCCTCTCCAACTCGGTCGCGAGTTCACGCTCGGTTTTACCGACGAGGCGGGACGCGCCGCCTGACATAAGTTGCAGGAAGGCCTCGCTGGCAATTTCCGCGCAGCGCCGGATCAAGGCAATCTCTCCGGCATCCTTGATTGCCCGCAACTCTTCAGTTAGACCGGTGACGGCGTGCAGATCGAGATCGGCCTGCGAAGCATGGAGCGTGAGAGCCAGATAGCTTGAAGCCACAATTTTGGCGGGTTCGATGACCGCATGAAGCAGCCGGCGTTTCTTCAGCTCGAACACGACGAACAACTCGACATCCGGCCGCTCGGTCGAATGCCGCGACGGCAAGAGCACCTCGCAATCCCACGCGATTTCCCGGACCTCATGCTCCATCAGATGACGCGTCACCACCACGGTCTCCGTCTCCGCCACCATCAGCCAAGAGATTCCTTCCTGAACGCCGGTGAAGTAGTAGATGTCCTTCGGGTTGCAAATGAGAACCACTTCGGCCGTCGCGGTGAAGGAGCGCGCCGCCCGAATCAGGCTTTCGCGTCGCCGCCGGAAATCCGGTTTTGCGGATAGAGGATCCACAACGTCCGGAGCAACTTCAATAAGGGAAACTGTCATTTGAATTCTTGGAAGGTCATGCAGATCGCCGGTCGCACGACTCTCGGGTCGATTGGTTGCTGCCCTTCCAGAATTGGACGCCTCCCGTGGCTCCTTCAATCTAAAGATGAAGGATGCGCAAGAAACCCATTCGATTGCGCGAAACAGACTTTCGCAAGGAACTACTGATTGCTGGAAGTTCTTTGCCGAAGTTCCGACGGCGTTACCTCGAAGGTCTTGCGGATGGCACGTGCCAGCTGATGATGGTCGGAAAATCCGCAATCAGCTACGATTTGCTGCATCGGGAGCTTGGTGTTTCGAATCAAATCCGCCGCGTGCCGCGTCCGATGTTCCCTGATAATCTCTGCCACGCCTTTTCCCAACGCTTCTTGGAAACGGAGCTGAACGAGCCGGAGTGAACAGCCAAACGCTTCCGCCATCGAGGCTGGAGTGTAGTCGAATTTTAAGCCGTTCTTTCTCAAATGATCCACCATGGCGCGCACCAGCGGATCTGAAGTCACGATTTCGTTCGAGCTGTCGCGCAGGATCAATTCGCTGGACGAGATGAATTGGCAGTGAGCTTTGGAAATCTTTTCCCCTCGAAGCATCCTGTCGAGTAACGACGCGGCCTCGTAGCCTTGCTTTTCATAGTCTGGCACGATGCAGGTCAACGGGACCTTCGTGACGGCCCCTGTCAGGGCATCCTCAGTTTGCGCAGCCATTCCCATCCGGTCGGGGATCGCCACTTTTCGTTCGTCCACCATCTCCATGAACTCCATTGCAGGCTCCACAAAGGAGGAAAAGACAGCCACAGGTTCCGGATTTTTCAGAAGATGGCTGATCAACGCCGGGCCAAGTTCCCAGAAACGGGTCCAGCCGGTTGAGGTCATCTCGCGGTAAGACAAGCCTAGCAGCTCCCACGTCGCGGGGTGATCGGGATGAATGCACTCCAACGCGACGTGGTTCTGCCGGGCAATCTCCCGCATGCCTTGGATGTGGGTGTTACCTGCGTTCGCTTTCAGGTCGGAGTGAGGACCGAGGTAACACAATCGTCGATAATTACTCGCCACGAAGTGTCCCGCGATCTGACGTCCCAAATCGGCGAGATCCAGCAGAACCAGCGGCTTCTTCTTCTCGTGACCGTGCAGTGCCCGCAGTCCCACGCTGGGCAAATCCGATTTCGCCATGTGCTCCAACAACGGCGTGTCGAACTCGTCGACTTGGAAAAGAATTCCGTCCGGTTTCCACGCGGCCAGCCCTTCCAGGCTGTCCCGATCATGCCGCTGGCAAATCCAGCCCGCGACTTGACCGTAGCGCATAATGCCCCGCCACTGGCCGAGGCGGGTGAAACTGGTGACGATGGCGATGCGTTTTCGCTCCATTTACAGAATTGATAGGGACGCGCCATGAGACATGTCCGCAACGCACGAGGCAACCCCTTAGTAGTGCTTCAAGTCCCAGAAAGCTTATTCAAGTCGATGGGTGTTAGCTGCGGTCGACATTAAACGGCAGTGAGCCAACCACGATATTGGCAGCGTAGTGGATCGTTGAACCGGGGGGCAGAGCAGCTGTCTCCAAGCGATACCGAAGTCCAATTCTCCTGATGCCTAATTTGGAAACATTCCTTGGTTGGGATCGTGCTTCTCGGCATTGAAACCCTTGGAATAGGAGAAAATATCCTTGTGAAGGTATTGGACGAACTTCTCGCGGTTCGGCGCTTCAAGCTTCGCCCAGATCGCGAGGTTGAGAGTACGGGCGACCTTCATCATCATCTTGAGCGTAAGCTTGCGGCCGGACTTGGCCCGCTGCACCTGCTTGTAGGTGAGTTGTTCGTCCGATGCCTCGACCAAGTCGTGACTTTCGAGGCCCCATTTTTCCATTACGGCTGTTAAAGGCTGGGGACCAAATTCTCGTTCTTCTTCGCTCATAGTGTTGAGAGGCTTGTTGGCGGATGGCATTTTGAAATCAGATGATCGCGTGTCAGTTCATCCATGGGCCGGATGTAGCGCATCGCGGCAAAACCACCTATGAAAAAAATCCGGAGTTCCCGGGATTGCTCGCCCGACGAATGCCAGTCAGGCTGCGCCAAGCCAATTTCCCCCAATGACATCACCGATTCGCCTGGCAATGGCACTTTTCCTCGCCACCTCTCCCCTCCTCCACGCGGACATCACGGTCTTCGCCGCCGCCAGCCTGACCGACTCGCTCAAGGAAATCGCCGCCAGCTACGAAAAGGCCACCGGCGAAAAAGTCCGATTCAATTTCGCCGCCTCCAACACCCTAGCCCAACAAATCCAGGCCGGTGCACCAGCTGACATCTTCTTCTCCGCCGACGAGGCGAAGATGGACGTTCTGGCGGCCGCCGGACTCATCGCCAGCGACACCCGCAAGGACCTGCTAGGGAACTCGCTGGTTGTCATCACCGCCCCGGAGGGCCCGACCATCACCCTGCCCAAGGATCTCGCCGGCCCCGCCATCAAGCACCTTTCGATCGGCGACCCGCGGGCGGTGCCTGCCGGAATTTACGCGAAGTCTTGGCTCGAAAAGATCGGCCTGTGGAAATTCCTCCAACCAAGAATCGTCCCCGCGGAAAGCGTTAGAACCGCCCTCGCCGTGGTGGAATCCGGCAACGCGGAGGCCGGTATCGTTTACAAGACCGATGCATCCATTTCGAAAAAGGTGAAAGTCGTCATGGAGATTCCTGCTGCCGACACCCCCGGCATCATCTATCCGATGGCAATCGTCAAAGACTCCCGCAACGCCGCCGCAGCCCGGAAATTCCTTACCCACCTCGCGGGAAAGGAGTCGACTGAAACTTTTGTCAAATTCGGATTCTCCACGCTTAAACCATGAGCCAGGAAGAAATCCAAATCGTCGCGTTCTCACTGCTGATGGCTCTGCTGGGGACGGCGCTGATCCTGCCGCCAGGGGTCGCGCTGGGGTGGTTGTTAGCCCGCAAGCAATGGCCGGGCAAGACGCTGGTCGAAACATTCGTCGCCCTGCCGCTGGTCCTGCCGCCGGTGGTCACCGGGCTGGTCCTGCTGCGCCTGTTCGGTCGCCGCGGGCCGCTCGGTGCATGGCTGGATCAAACTTTCCAGACCGATGTCGTCTTCACTTGGAAAGCGGTGATCCTGGCCTTGTCCGTGATGTCGCTGCCCTTGTTAGTCCGCAACGCCCGCGCCGCGATCGAGGAAGTCAGTCCGGAGATGGAACAGGTGGCCCGCACCCTCGGTGCTCCGGAATGGCGGGTTTTTCTGTTCATCACCCTGCCGCTCGCCAAGCGCGGGATCCTCGCGGGTTGCCTGCTCGCCTTCGCTCGCGCCCTCGGCGAATTCGGTGCCACCATCATGGTCGCCGGCAATATCCCGGGCCAAACCACCACGCTCTCGGTCGCCATCTATCAACACGTCCAGCTCGGCCAGGATGAAACCGTCTGGAAGCTCGCCGCCATCTCCGCGGCCATCGCTTTCGCCGTGCTCTATCTGAGCGAGCGGCTGCAGAAGAGGAAGAGGTGAAACGGGGCCGCCTAACTCTTCACTCTCCGCCACCGGTTTGGGTCTTTAGAAGACACTCCGCACCAGCCCGCCTTCCGCCCGGATGCACGAACCGTTGATCACCGCCGCGCGGGCGCTGCAGATGAAGGTCACGATGTCGCCGATTTCCTTGGGGTCGATGAGGCGTGAAATGAGCGAGGTCGGACGGTTCTCTGACATGAATTTCTGTTCCGCTTCTTTCAGCGAAAGACCGGGGAAAACGTTTTGCATGAATTTCTCCACACTCTCGGTGCGCGTCGGCCCGGGCAGCACCGAATTCACCGTCACCTGCGTGCCCTTCGTCAATTCCGACAGCGACCGTGAAATGCCGAGCTGCATGGTCTTCGTCGCACTGTAGTGCGCCATCTCAGGTGCCGGACTCACGCCCGATTCGCTGGAAATGAACACCACCCGTCCCTGCCCGCGCTCCAGCATTCCTGCCAGATAGTGGCGGGCCAGCCGCACGCCGCTCATGATGTTGACCTCGATCAACCGCTGCCACGCCTCGTCGGTTTCATCGAAAAATCCGACGGCCTCATAAATCCCTAGGTTGTTCACGAGGATGTCCACCTGCGGCAGTTCGCGGATTGTGGTCGCGCAGCCCTCGGCGGTTCCGTTGTCAGCGACCAACGGCACCAAATCCGCCTCCGGCACGCTCGCCCTAATCTCGGCAACGGCCTTTTCCACGCTAACCGAAGTCCGGCCGTTGATGACCACCTTCGCTCCTTCCGCCGCCAGCGAGCGGGCGATTTCCTGGCCGATCCCTCCCGACGCGGCGGTCACGAGGGCAACTTTGTTTTTCAATTCGAGGTTCATGGCTTGTTAATTTCGTTGTTCGTAGGGCGGGCGGAAACGTCTGATCGATCCGCAAGATTGCAACCGGGAACCATGGAGTGCGCTGGCAAAACGCAGCGGCGACCGCGCTTTGGATTCTTCCAGGCGGAACCCGGACGCTTGAGGTCGCCGCAAAAATGGACGAGGGCGTCCATTCTCCTCATTTCCACCGGTAATGTCCCGTTAGAGGATAAGTCGCCAGCGCGTCCTCCTCCCGCGCACCGCCACCGATGTTGTGGATGACGAGCGGGCGGCCGTCGGATGTCTTGTGGTCGCTCACGATCATGACGTGAGGCAGTGTCTTTGCCACGGTGCAGGTGACGATGTCGCCGGGGAGGAACTTCGAAACATCGCCGGTTTTCGGCAGCGGTTGTTCGAAGCCCTTGCGTTTGAAAAACGCGCGGAGGTTCGGCACGCGGCGGTGGTCGATGTTTTTGTCCGGTTTCGCGAGTCCCCAGTTCTTCGGATAGGCGGAAAAGTTCCCGCGCATGTCCTCGTTCACGAGCTTTTGCAAATCCTCGGACAAGCCGTCTCGCAGGGCCCGGATGACCACATCGGTGCAAACGCCGCCCGACCTCGGCACGTCGCCGTTAGGAAATCCCAACGACACGTAATCCGGCACGTAAGCCGTGGTAACGCCGATCTGTTTCCGCGCGGCCTCGACGATTTTCCCGCCGGGCTCCGCATGGAGCGGCAGCAAGCTGAGCAGGAAAATGGCGAGAGGTTTGAGCATCGGAGTTAGATATTCCAAGGACCGAGAATCCCAACCATCATTCCCCCAGTTTCGTCAACTCCACCTTGCGGAACTCGACCTCCGTGCCCTCGGCCTGGAGCGCGATCTTGCCGGCCTTGGCGGTGCAGTTCGTGCCGTGGTTCACGAGAGTCCCATTCACATGAACCGTCACTTCAGCCCCCTTGCATTCGATCACCATGGTGTTCCACTCGCCAAGCGGTTTCTCCGACCCGTCAGTTAGGTTCTTGATGTTGCGGGCATCGTCCGGACCACCACCAAACTTTTGGCCGTCCTTGTGCGGGCGGCGCTTTTCCATGTCGGGTACTTCGATGTTTTCCCCGATGCACCAGAAGTCGCCGGCATTCTCATGGAACATCTGGACCTCGATGGATTGCGGAAACATGCCGTAAAGCGCGCGCGGCTTCGAGGCGTGGACGAGCACGCCGCAGTTGCCGCCTTGTTTGGGAAAGCGGTATTCGACGACCAGCTTGTAATCGGAGAAGGACTCGGCAGTAACGAGGTGGCCCTCGGGTTTGCCGAGGCTCACTAGCAATCCGTCACGGACGATGAAACTGGGAGCGATCCCGGGATCCTTGTCGGCCTTCGGCACATCAGCCGCCCAGCCGGATAGATCCTTGCCGTTGAAGAGGGCGACAGGTGCCGCGGTGGCGATGGTGGTCGCTGCCAGAAGCGCGATGAGAGTGGGTTTCATGATCGCAACGTTACGCCCGAGAGAGCGGGATCTTGCGGCTTTTTCTCATCGCGCAATGTCGGACAGCACGATTGGCGATGCGTGCCGGGACTACTTCACGGCCTTGAGCCGGCCGAACAGCGTGGTATCGCCAGATTTCGCCACGGTGACCTTCACATGATGAGTCCCGCCTCCATTGTCCGTGATGGTCACAGGGGGGCCGGCAATGGGAGATCTGTTCGAAGGGATCGGCACGGAGGCTGACCAGAGTGTGAGCGTCGTGCCAGATTCGAACGTCAGGATCATTTCGCCCGCATCATCCCTGCGGTCGAAATCGAAGTAGAAGTTCGTGGCATCCTGGCTTGGAACCGGCAGCTTGCCGGTGTCGGACGCCAGCGGGTTCCCATCGAGAACGAACTCAAGGGCGTTGGAAATGCCGTCGAAGTCGGGGTCCTGCGTCGCGCCGTTGTTAGCATTTGGATCGCCGTGTAGACCCTTGGAAATGGCCCAATTCGTGTATGGCGTGCCCCCCACGGTAAGCACCAGATTATTGCCCATCACCGAAACGGAACCGTCGACTATTCCGCTATAATTGACCGTGGTCGGCGCGGAAACAATACCCCCGTTCGCTGTCGCGAGGATGTAGTTTCCGTCGTCAGGCTGCGCCACCGCGGTTAGATTCAAAATATCGCCTCCCGTGTGGGTCAGCAAACCACTGACGGTCTGTTTCACCTGCGCACCGGGAGTTGCGGCCACGGCAAGCGCGTGAATTCCTCCGCCACTGATGAGCACATTCCCGCCGATATTGCCATTGCCTCCCAAAGTCGCACCGGACGCCACCGTCACGCCACCCGTTGCGAGGGAGCTGTCGCCGGTGATATTGAGAGTGCCGCCGCTGATGGTCGTGGTGCCCGTGTAGGTATTATTTCCCGCGAGGGTCCATGTGCTGATACCGGACTTGACCACTGAAATGGTGTTAGCTCCGAGAAGCGCAGGTCCGTTAGCAACCACACCGGTGATGTGATTGTCCCCGCTGGCACCGCCGAGCCCAAGAGTCTGGGAAAAGTTGTTGAACTGTTTGTTCACGCTGCCGAGCGTCACGTTTGCAGTGGTTGGATTGAGCGTGGTAGTTTGAACCGAACCTGCGCTGAGGCCAAACTGGGTGAAGGTGACCCTGCCCGAGCCGGAGTTAACATTCGTTCCGCTCGTGAAGTTCAGGGTGACCCCGCCAAACCCGTCGGCAAGATTCTGAGTGGTTAGAATGTGGTTGATGCCGGGACCGGGTGTCGCACGATTGGCAGTGATGGCCGCGCTGGCTCCTACTGCGGTTGCCATCGCGACGTTGTAGGGAGTGCCGGCGGTATCGGTCGCCAGTTCAAGCTGGGCGACGTCGGTTCCAACCAGGCGAATCAAGCTCGCCGCACCGAGCGCCTGTGTATTCGCCAAGGTCAGCTTTCCCGCGTTGAGCTGGACGTTGGTGCCAGGGCCGCTGTTCGTTCCGGTGATGACGAGTTCGCCCCCGCCGACGGTGGTGGTATCGGTGTAGGAATTGGAGCCGGAGAGGATTTGGGTGCCCGCACCCATCTTGTTGAAGCCAAGCCCGCCAGCTCCACCATTGGCCAGGCTCCCTGAGAAGGTGAAGCTGCCGGTGGGCGGATTGGAAAAGATCCACCTGGCAATTCCGGCACCATTGGTGATGTTTCCGGTACCCGTGATGCCTGCTGCGGTGAAGTCGCCGGTGGCGGTGCCGATTGCTCCCGTCCGGTTGATTTGCAGGGTGCCCGCGGAGACATTCAGCACTCCGGAAACCACGCTCCCGGCTCCGCCGACTCCGACATCGGCAACTTCCAAAGTGCCCGCACCCTGTTTGATGAGTCCATGACTGAACGCGTTGATTTCACCCACGGCAAGAATGCCGCCGCTGATCGTCACCGTGCGATCGGTGCCAGTGTCGCCGATGGTGACGGTGCCGGTCCCCATATCGAGGTTGTTGGTGCCGGTGAACGTGAAATCGGCATTCCAAGTCTGCGGGATGTTGCCGGTTATGACCACCGCACCGCCGCTGGTGTTGTCGATCGTACCGCCGTTGATCGTCAACGCACCGGTTCCCAAAGCGGTCGGGCTGTTGATGTTCAGGATGCCCGCGTTAAGGATGGTGCCTCCCGAATAGCTGTTAGCGGTCGAGATCGTCAGGGCACCCGCGCCGTTCTTGATCAGCGCGGTGGCTCCGTCAATGGAACCGCTGCCGCTGAAAGTATAAGGGTTGGTGATATTGTTCACGATGATCTCGGCAGGCGCGACTGAACCGGTGAGGCTGACGACACTGGCTGCCGGACGTTCGCCGAAGGTCACCGTATCGCCGTTGAAGAAGGTGGACGTGGTGCCGGCCCAGCCGCTTACTCCCAAGGCCCATGAACCGTCGGTTGTGTCCCACGTCAGACTGGCGGTGGTCACCAATCCCTTGATCTGGAAATTATCAGGGTCGTTGGTGATGACGGTGCGGAACCCCGGAGAGGACAAATTGTCGATTCCCGCCACTCCCCCCGCTCCATATTTGAGCAGGACATATTCGGCTCCGTTGCCCGGAATTCCATTGAAGCTCAGGGTAGTCGGGTTGGCGAAAACAACCCCGTTGACTTGGAGCGGAGACAAGGTGGAGGCTGATAGAGTGGAACCTGCCTCCATGGTCAGCGACCCCGTCGAAACCGCGGTCCCGGTGATGGCTGCCAAATTTTTCACGGTCACATTGGAGGCCATCGAACCGGTTAGTTCGAGCGTGCCCGTCTCCACATTCGTGGCCCCTGTGTAAGTGTTGGCCCCACCCAGGTTCAGGGTGCCGTCCCCAAGCTTGGTCAGGCCGCCCGTTTGCAGGTCGCCGCCGACATTGCTTGGCTCCAGCGCCTGGGCAAGTGTCACGCTGTGGTCGTTAGTGTCGATCACCGCACCGCCGTCGCGCACATTGGCACGCGTAAGGCCTTGCATGAAAAGGGTTGTGTTGGAAGCCGCCTTCAGCGTGCCGCCGTTGAAATTGAAGGTGCCAGTGCCGCTGGTGCGCGTCACCGACGGCACGGTGAGAGTTCCGCCATTGAGGTTGTAGATAAATGTCCCCCCAGCCCCTCCACCAATCCTGAGCGCGCCGGTTCCGCCGACCGTCGTGCCGGCGTCCGAATAGAAGGTGACGGTGCCACCGCTTTGATTGAATGTTCCGGTTCCAGTGGTGGTTTGCGCTCCCAAGGCAATGTTTGAATTGCTCTGCAAATTGACCGCACCTGAGCTGAGATTGAGCGTGCCGGAAGCAGCATCGTAAACCCCGATTTCAAGGCTGCCGGCCGTCCCTCCCGTCCGCACGTTCAAGGTGCCGCCACTGATGGTCAGAAGTCCGCTGCTGGCGGCCGTTCCGCTGCGCCCGACACTGGTCCAAGTCCGGGAATTGATTGTGGCTCCCTCCGGAAGGGTGCCGATGCCACTGGACACGTTTGCGACAGCCGCCGCTTCCGCGAACCACACTTCGTTGCCGGTCACCGTGCCGCCCGAAGCCACCGTTAGGGTGCCGTTGGTATTGTTGCCGTTGCCGACGATCACATTTCCGCTGGTGGCCGTGCCCACGGAACCGGTGACGTTGATCGTGCCGGTGTTGATGCGGGTCTGGCCGGTGTAGGTGTTCACTCCGGAAAGTGTCAGCGTGCCGGTGCCGGCTTGGGTTACGATCCCCGTGCCGGAAATCACCCCGGCGAAATCCGTTCCCTGCGAAGCCCCATTGCTGCGGTTGAAGATCAGAATCCCGTTGTTAGTGATCGCGCTGCCGGGGGAAAGCGCGCCTGAGGTGCCGCCGTTTCCAATCTGCACCGTGCCCGAACCAATCGTTGTCGTTCCGGTGTAGGTGTGGCCCGAAGCGAGGATCACGGTTCCGAACATGCCAGTGCCGGTCGTCAAATTTCCCGATCCGCCAATGACGGAGTTAACCGTGTAAACATTGGTGGCTTCGGCGGCAAGAATCCCGGAACGGAGGGTTGAAGTGGTGCCAGTGGCCAACATAATGCCACCGGATAACGTGCCGGTTGTGCCAGCAGTCGGCGCGGAGAGCTCCAGCGTGCCACCCGAAAGGATCAGGTTGTTTACCGTGATGTTGGCAATGGTCTTCTGCCGGAAAGTCCCTCCGGTTAGAACTTCCAGCGAATCGCCGGCGAAGGCGACCGCGGTGTTGGCTGTGGGGGTGCGGAGCAGAAATCCCGTCTGATAGGTATTGTTCGCCGCCGGTGCGGCTCCACCTACCCAATTGGTCCCCGCGTTGAAGCTGCTGGCGTTCAACGCATCACCCGCGCTCATGACGAAATTCGCCGCACGGGCGGAGGGCAGGAATGTCGCAACGGCCAACCCGCCAGCGATGGCGTGGACGACGGAGGCTTTAAGAGTGAACGAAGTGCCGGGCAGGTTTTGGGTGAAGCCTTTGGGTTTCATGGGTTTTTTGTGGGTGGCTAGGAGGAACAGAGGTTCGGAGAAAGCCCGCGGATCTCAGTCTCCAACGGATGCTTTATGGAGTTACTGATGTATCAGTAATGAAACGGCAAGAGAAAATCGTGATGTCCCGGATTTTAGGCGCAGAACCATTTCTCAAACGACCCGCGAACAGACGCAGCCGGAGATTCTAACATACCACCCAACCGCCAAAAAATCAGGACGATTTCTTATGGCGCCAACCGCTTTCCATCTGGGCCATGCGATCCAAGCCGGAGAGAACCTCCTGCAAGCCGTGGCGGATGTGAGCGCGCATCGCCTCCCCTGCCTCATCCGGAGTTCCACGCGCCAGGACATCTGTCAGACGGGCGTGGAAATCCGACCCGAGAATACGCCGCTGCACCGCAGTGTCGTAGAGCCAATTGAAGATCAGGACCTGCTCCTTTTCGATGGCTTCACGCAATGACGGACAGCGCGCGCACGCCGCAATGTGAAGGTGCAGCTTCATGTGATAGCTGTTAACCGAAAACAGAAATTCGCGATCGTCAGAGCTCTCCTCGCAGGCCGCGTAAAGCTGATCAACCCGGCGTCCCATCTGGCTTAACTCCTTCTTTTCCTCAGCAGTAGCCCTTTCTGAAAAGAGCCTCGCCGCTTGGGTTTCCAGCGCCTCGCGCAGGAAACTGCGGTCCTCGACATCGTCCCGGGTGGGTATCCGCACCCGCGTTCCGACCTGCGGCTTGCTTTCAACCAGACCGTCGCGCTCAAGCCGCTGCAGGGCTTCCGTTACAGGAGGCACGCTGATGTTCAGACTCTCCGCCAGCTTGCGCCGTGCGATCGCCACTCCGAATGGAAGCTCCCCTCTCAGAATTTGGTTTCGAATCTCGATATAAGCCAACTCGGCCAGAGATTGCCCACGGGGATTCACGGCCGCGCCCTTCCGGGCTGGCGACTTGATAGCTTTCGAAAGCGGGGATGTGGCGATCTTCTTTTTCACGAAATGACGGGAAATGGCGCGCTGCCGTCCCGTGCGAGAAACCAATACGCCATTCCGTATGTCAAGGTCGAGGGATCTTGCGGCGAAAAAACTTGTCAGGCCTTAGATCTCCACTGATACATCAGTCCATCGATCACGAAGGGATCGCCGATTACTTTCTCCAAACACTCCCAAGCGGGGCGCCGCGTCAGGACGAGAATGCAGCTAGAAAACCCAACACGCCCAGGCATCCCACCCTCCTCGATCTCGAGTTGGAAGATCGCGTTCGTCGTCAGCGTGGCGATCGCGATCAGCTACCTCGATCGCCAGACCCTGCCGTGGGCGATCAAGGCGATCCAGGAGGACATTCCGTTCAGCAATCAGGTGAAGGCTGGATTGGACTCCGCGTTCCTTGTGACCTACGGACTGATGTATGTCGGCGGCGGCATGCTGTTGGACAAGATGGGCACTCGCCGCGGGTTTATCGCAATCATGATCTTCTGGTCGCTCGCCTGCGCGAGCCACGGCCTCGCCGGTGGAGTGATCGCTCTGGCAGCGAGCCGGCTTTTGTTAGGAGTCGGCGAAGGCGGAGGATTTCCGGCCGCCACACGCGCGGTGGCGGAATGGTTTCCCGGGACCAACCGGGCGACGGCGATGGGGATCATCAATGCCGGGACCGCAGTCGGTGCGGTGATCGCCCCACCGCTTATCGCGCTGGTCCTAACACAATGCTATTGGCTCGGACTGGCGCCGTGGCGCTGGGTGTTTTTCCTGACCGGCGGCATGGGCCTGTTGTGGACCATCTGGTGGTGGCGCGCGTATCGCACGCCTCACCAGTCGCTCGCGGCCGCTGTGAACGAACCAGCCATTTCCTTGAGGGCTCTGCTCAGACATCGAGAAACATGGGCCGTGGTGGGCGCGAAATTCCTCAGCGATGGAGCATGGTATTTCTATCTGTTCTGGCTGCCGAAATACCTCTTCGATGCGTTCCACCTCGACATCAAAACCGCAGGCAGCATCGGCTGGATCCCGTACGCGGCGTCCGGCGTCGGATGTCTGGCCGGTGGCAGTTTTTCAAGCTGGCTGCTCGGCCGTGGCATGTCGGTCAATGCCTCGCGCAAGATCGCGCTCGGTGCCAGCGCCGCCCTGATGCCGTGGGTGATGTTCGCGCCACAACTGCAGTCCGTCGGTTGGGTGATCTTCATTTTCAGCCTCGCGTTCTTCGGCCAGCAATCATGGTCCACTCTTGTGATGATCCTGCCCACCGATATGATTTCGAAACGCGCCGTCGGTACGCTCGCCGGACTCGTCGGTTTCGGCGGCGCAATGGGCGGCGTATTGTTAGGCCAAGTGGTGGGCTGGTTGCGCGACCACGGCTACAGTTACACCCCGGCGTTGGTCATTTCCGGGTCGATGCACGTAGCGGCCTTCGTGCTCATTTGTCTCGTCATCCCCCGGATCCAACCGTTGTCTTTTCACGCTCCTAAATCATGAAAATTAAAGAAATCCGCACCCGCGTCATCGAATGGCGTGGCAAGACTGTCCCGCTGCCACCGCATTTCTGCACGAACCCGATGGATGCAGTCTCGCCGATGCTCAGCAAATCGACGATGGGCACGTTCACTTTCCACAGTTGGCTGATCGTCGAGATCTTCACGGATGACGGGCTGATAGGCATCGGCAACGCCGCGCTTTCGCCGCGCATCACCAAGCAGGTGATCGATCACTACCTTGCGCCCTTGCTCATCGGCGAGAATCCGTGGGACATCGAGTTTCTCTGGCAGCACATGTATCGCAAGACGATGGCGTTCGGCCGCAAGGGCATCGGCATGGTGGCGATCAGCGCGGTGGACATCGCGCTGTGGGACATTCTCGGCAAGTCGGCGAAACAGCCGGTCTATCGCCTGCTCGGCGGGCGGACGAAACCCAAGATTCCTGTTTACGCCAGCCGCCTCTATTCGACTCCGCTAGACGAACTCGCCAGCGAATCGAAGCGCTACAAGGACGAGGGCTATCAGGCAATGAAGATGCGTTTTGGCTGGGGCCCGACTGATGGAGCAGCGGGCATGCAGAAGAACCTGGACCTAGTCCGCACCGTCCGCGAGACCGTGGGCGACGACGTTGACATCATGGCCGACGCTTACATGGGTTGGAATCTCGACTACGCCAAGCGCATGATTCCGCGCCTCGAGGAATTCAATCTCCGATGGCTGGAGGAAGCTGTGATTCCCGATGACATCCACGGCTATGCGGAGTTGAAAAGGCACGGCCGCGTGCCCATCGCCGGTGGTGAGCATGAGTTCACATTGTACGGATTCCGCGAACTCATTGAAGCGCGCGCGGTGGACTATATCCAGTTCGACACCAACCGCGTCGGCGGAATCACGCAGGCGAAGAAGATCTCCGCGCTGGCCGAGGCGCATTCGATCCCCGTCATCCCTCACGCCGGACAGATGCACAACTATCACATCGTGATGGCCAGCCTGAACTCGCCGATGGCCGAGTTCTTCCCGAAGGTGGATGTGGAGGTCGGCAACGAGCTTTTCTGGTATTGCTTCGATGGCGAGCCGATCCCGAAAGACGGCTACATCGATCTCGATGAGAACACCCACGGGCTCGGTCTAACCGTCAATGAGGAGAGCCTCAAAAATTTCGAAATCATCGAATGAAACGCCTCGTCCAAATCCAGAACGGTTCGACGCGGCGGTTAGCCTTGGTTGAGGAACCCCACCTGCGGCTGCTAGCGGGAGCCTCCTCGATTTACGAACTGGCGCAACAAGCCATCGAAAGCAGAACATCCTTAGTTGAACTGATCCAGGAGCGTGCGGTCGGCGAGTTGCTCGACTACGATTCCGTGTATGAAGGAAAATCCCCGTGGCAACTATTGCTCCCGATCGACCACCCGGACGACCCGGCGCGGTGTCTCGTTTCCGGCACCGGGCTGACTCATCTTGGCAGCGCGAAGAACCGCCAGTCGATGCACACCGCCGGCGACGAGCAACTCACCGACAGCATGAGAATGTTCCGCTGGGGCGTCGACGGCGGCAAGCCGGCCGCTGGCGCAATCGGCATTCCGCCCGAATGGTTTTACAAGGGCGACGGCACCATTTTGCGCGGCCATGGCGAACCGCTCGATGTGCCGCCCTACGCCGATGATGGTGGAGAGGAAGGCGAGATCGCCGGTATCTATCTGGTGGATGCCGCCGGGCAACCGCACCGGATTGGCATGGCGATCGGCAACGAGTTTTCCGATCACAAGTTTGAGAAGAAGAACTATCTGAACCTGGCAGGATCGAAGATCCGCACCTGCTCGCTCGGGCCGGAGTTGGTGATCGACCCGTCGTTTGATTCCGTGCCTGGCAAAGTGACGATCCGCCGCGGCGGAAGTGAACTTTGGTCCAAGGAAATCCTAACCGGTGAAGGCGAGATGTGCCACAGCCTGCGGAACATCGAACAACATCATTTCAAATTCGAAACCCACCGGCGTCCCGGAGACCTGCATGTCCATTACTATGGTGCCTGCGCCCTGAGCTTCGGCGACGGCGTGGAACTTGCCGACCAGGATCAGATGGAAATTTCCTTTGCCGGCTTCGGCAGGGCGCTTTGTAACTCGCTTCGCGTCGCACCCGGCGAAGCACCCGTGATCCAAATCCAACCTCTCTAGCAATGAACAAACCCCACATCGCATTTCTCGGGCTCGGCCTGATGGGCTCGGGCATGGCCCGGCAGCTTCTCACCAAGGGATTCCCTCTATCCGTTTTCAACCGCAACCCGGAAAAAGCGATTGCCATCGGCAAGGAAGGCGCTCATTTCGCGCACTCCCCGCGCGAAGCGGCGGCTCATGCCCAGGTAATCATCAGCATGGTCGCCGACGACAACGCGTCGCGGGAGCTTTGGCTCGGTGACAACGGCGCTCTGGCAGCTGCCGCGCCCGGCACCATCTGCATCGAGTGCGGCACGGTCACGGTCGACTGGGTGAACGAACTCGCCGCCGCCGCGAAACTATCAGGCTGCGAGTTTCTCGACGCGCCGGTCACCGGCAGCAAGGCCCAGGCTGCGGCGGGAGAGCTCAATTTCCTCGTCGGAGGTCCGGAATCCACCCTCGGCAAGGTTCGGCCCGTTCTCGAAGCGATGGGCAGATCGATCGTTCCGTTAGGTCCGATTGGCAGCGGCGCGATGCTCAAACTCGTCAACAATTTCGTATGCGGCGTGCAGGTCGCGGCGCTCGCGGAAGCCGTGGCGATGATTGAGCGCAGCGGACTCGATCGCGTGAAGGCGTTGGAGATCCTCACCAATGGTGCGCCCGGCAGTCCATTGTTCAAAACGCTTTCGGTACGAATGACCGAGCCGGATTACACGCCCCATTTCCTCCTCCGGCTGATGGCGAAGGACCTTGGGTATGCAATCCACGAAGGCGAAAAACTGGAGATTGACATGCTAACAGCCGCCGCCGCCCTGAAGGCGTTTGAACGCGGCATCGCCGCCGGCCACGGCGAGCAGGACATCGCCGCCGTCGTTGAACCGCTGCGATAGGATCGGTTAACCCGAATAGGTCAGATATTCAAGAATCCGGCGACCCGTAATCTCAGTGCGATGAAATTCGAAACCCTAACTATCCTTGTTGCACTGACCCTGCCTGCCCTCGCCGCGCCCAAACCGGATCGCGGCGGTGCTCCTGACTCCAAGCTCTACGACTACGGCGTCATGGGGCCACCGGCCACTCCCGCCATCGTCGCCGCGGCGGATGCGGCGGTCACCAAGCCGATGCCGCCAGGTCCCTTCGCCGCGACCTGGGAATCGATCGAGAAAAACTATCAGTCGCCCGCTTGGTTCAAAGAGGCCAAGTTCGGGATCTTCATGCATTGGGGCCTCTACTCCGTCCCAGCCTATCGAAACGAATGGTATCAGAAACACATGTATGGGGCGGTGCTGGATTGGCATACCCAAAATTTCGGCCCGCCGGAGAAGTTCGGCTACAAGGATTTCATCCCGCTCTTCAAACAGGAAAAATTCAACCCGGATGAATGGGCGACGCTGTTCAAGAAATCCGGTGCAAGATTGGTGATGCCCACCGCCCAGCATCACGACAACTTCGCGATGTGGGACAGCGATCTGACTCCCATCAACGCCAGGAAAATGGGGCCAAAGCGCGACCTCATTGGCGACCTCGGCGTGGCCGTCCGCAAGCAGGGAATGAAATACGGCCTCTCCAATCACGGCGTCGAGAATTTCACTTTCATCAATCCCTCCGGCGAACTCAATGCCCGGCTCAAAGCCGCCAAGGCGGATCTCTACGACCCTGACTGGGCGTCGTTCTACAACGTCGCCGACCGCAGCCCGGAGGCGATGACCCGCTTCCTAACCGACTGGGTGAATCGCAATTTCGAACTCATCGACAAATACCAGCCGGACCTACTGTGGTTCGACAACGGTGCCAACCTCCGCGTTCTCGACCCGTTGAAAACCCGGATCGCCGCCTACTACTACAACCGCGCCAGAGAGTGGAAGAAGGAGGTTTCCATCAGCACCAAATACATCGCTTACGCGCCCAGCAACGACGACACCAAGCAGGTCGGCTCGATCATCGACTTCGAAAAGATCGGCAGCCGCTCGCCCGCCGACATTCGTCCCGGACCATGGATGGTGGACGACGCCATAGGCAGCAGTTGGGGCTACACCAAAGGCATGAAAGTCACCGGCGGCACGTCAATTATCAACCGCCTCATCGACACCGTCAGCAAGGGTGGATTCTATCTGCTCAATCTATCACCGATGGCCGACGGCACCATTCCCGAGGACCAGCAGAAGTCTCTGTTGGAAATCGGCGCGTGGCTCGAGGTCAACGGCGAGGGCATTTACGGTTCGCATCCCTGGACGAAATTCGGCGAGAAAGGCTGGCACTTTACCGTCAAGGACGGCGCGCTTTTTGCCATCGGCTCCCCGGCGGCGGGCGAGGCGATCATCACTTCTATCAACCCGTCGGTTGGCAATGTGACGAACGTGGAACGGCTTGGAGGATCCGGAAGCCTAAGATTCACCCAGGACGCAAACGGCTTGAAGGTGCAGGTCACCGGCAAGGACAGCGGCAAAATTCCCATCACTCTCAAGATCACCGGACTCAATCCAAAATGAAACCTATCAAACTCGCGCGCGCTTTTCTCCTCGTCATCTCGCTGGCCAATCCCGCACTCTCCGCGGAGCCAATTTATCGGGATCCCAGCCAGCCACTGGACAAGCGCGTCGCGGACTTGATCTCGCAACTCACCCTTGAGGAAAAAGCAATCCTGCTCAACCACAAGGGCCCCAGGATCGAGCGACTCAACATCCGCGCCGATCAATGGAACCAGTGCCTCAACGGCGTGAAGTGGACCGAACCCACCACATTCTTCCCAACCTGCATCGCGATGACGGCCACTTGGAACACCGATCTCGTCCAGAACGAGATCGTCAAGGTGCTCTCCGACGAGGCGCGCGCCATTTATAACGGTTGGCATCTCGACCCCAAGGCGAAGGGCGAACACAAGGGTCTGATCTACCGGGCGCCGGTGATCAACATCGAGCGCAATCCCTACTGGGGCCGCAATCACGAGGCGTTCAGCGAGGACCCGTTCCTAACCGGTCGGATGGCTGTCGCCTACGTGAAAGGACTCCAAGGCGACGATCCCCGCTACCTGAAACTCGCCGCCACGCTGAAGCACTACGCGGTGAACAACGTGGAAACGGACCGGATGAAATTAAACTCCGCCGTTTCCGAACGGATGCTGCGTGAGTATTGGCTGCCGCATTGGCGCGACGCCGTGGTCGAGGCCAAAGCCTGCTCGCTGATGGCCAGTTACAACGCCATCAATGGCACGCCTAACAATATCAACAAATCGCTCCTGACCGACCTGCTCAAGGACGAGTGGAAGCACGAGGGCTTCGTCGTTTCCGATCTCGGCGGCGTGAAGACGATGGTCGAGGGTCATGGCAAGGGCAAGATGACCTACGTCGATGCCGTCGCCCAATCGGTGATGGCCGGCTGCGATTTCTCCGACAAGGAATACATGGAAAAAATCCCCGCCGCCGTCCGCGAGGGCAAGCTCACCGAGGAACGCCTCAACGACGCCCTCACCCGCGTGCTGCGCGTGCGGATGCGCCTCGGCGAGTTCGATCCGTTCGAATCCGGGCCTTACAGCAAGATCTCTCCCGACGTTGTTGGCAGCGCCGCACACCGAGCGGTCGCACTCAAGGCGTCCCAGCAGTCCATCGTTTTGCTTCAAAACAACAAACAGTTGCTTCCTCTCGACAAAACCAAACTCAAGCGCATCGCGGTGCTCGGTCCGCTGGCCACCCAGATCGTCACCAACAACTACAACGGCAAGACCGGCAAGGTCATCACTGGCTTGGAAGGCATCAAGGACCGGGTCGGTCCCGGCATCGAGATCCTCCACACCTACGGCGGCGTGGTTGGCGGCAGCTCTCATCCATGGATCAAGGTGCCGTCCGAGGACAAGATTGACAAGGAGACCGAGCTGAAGAAAGCCGTTGAACTCGCCGGGCAGGCGGATGTCGCCATCGTTTTCGTCGGCACTAACGCGCTCATCGAGCAGGAGGAGCGCGACCGCAAATCGCTCGGCCTAACGGGAAATCAGGAGGAGCTCGTGAGAGCCGTATTCGCCGCCAATCCCCGCACGGTGGTTGTGCAGATGAGCGCCGGGCCGCTCACCGTGCCGTGGTTGAAGGAGAATATTCCCGCCATGCTGCAAGCCTGGTGGCCGGGTGAGGAAGGTGGCCATGCCATCGCGGATGTGTTGTTTGGTGAGGTAAATCCTGCCGGGCGCTTGCCGCACACGGTTTATGCGTCAGAATCCCAAGTGCCGCCGCTCGACGAATATGATATCACCAAGGGTTTCACTTATATGTATGTGAATGGCGAGCCTCTCTATCCGTTCGGCCACGGTTTGAGCTATACCGATTTCAAATACAGTAATTTGAAATTGTCCGCGGCATCCGTCAAAGCCGACGGCAGCGTGAATGTGAGTGTCGACATCACCAACACCGGCAAACTCGCGGGCGACGAGGTGGTGCAGATGTATGTCCATCAGGTGAAGAGCAGCGTGAAGCGGCCGGCGAAGGAATTGCGTGGGTTCCAACGGATCAGCCTGAAGCCGGGTGAAACGAAATCCGTGACGCTGGCCCTGCCGGCTAACAAGCTGGCGTTCTGGGACGAGAAAACCCACGGGTTCCTTGTCGAGTCGGGTGCCTACGACGTGATGATCGGTGCGTCCTCCGCGGATATCAGAGAGAAGGGGCAGTTGGAGGTGATTCGATAGGTCGCCGCGCGTAATGAACTTCGCGCTTCGTTAGAAACTCATTCGAGGTCCAAAAATATCCTCGCCGCCGCGCGGATCGTTTCGACTTCCTCGTCGCTGTATGTCTGTTTCCCCTCGAACGCCCAAACGGTTCCCGGCCAGGCGGGATCGTCCGACGAGCGGCCGATGATCTGGATGTGCATTTGCCGGACTTGGTTGCCGATGCAGCCGAGGTTGAGCTTTTCCGGTTCGAAATAGCCGGAGACGAATTCGCAGACCTGCCTCTGCGCCAGCATCACTTCGACGTATTGGCCGGGCTCAAGCTCGTGAAGATCTTCGATGCCTTCGACTTCGGGGATAAGGATGAGCCAAGGAAAGAGGGAATTGTTCTTCAGCAGCAGGCGGCAGCCGCCGATCCCTCCGAGTTCAAAGCCGCCGGAAGCCAGCCGCGGGTGAATTTCAAATGCCATGTTGTAAGGCTAGACAGTCCGATCCCGTTCTGTCACCTCATCCGAGAGGAAAAAGCCGGTATCATATGACAAATCAACCTTCCAATCGCAGCGTTCCGCTGAAATCCGCCCTCATCTGTGCCTCCGGCCTGATCTTGACCGCTATCCCAGCCGTCGCGGCCAGCCGGGTTTTGCACGCCTTCGAGGGAGATGGATTCGACGATTGGAAAGTCGAGGGCAGCGCGTTCGGCCATGCGCCGGTGGCTGGAACCTGCGACGGACTGACCGCCGAGCTGAGCAATTACTCCGGGGAATCGCTCGCGTGCTCCGCCCACGGCGGGGACCCGGCCACCGGCGAATTGGTTTCGCCGGAATTCAAGCTGACGGAGAATTTCCTCGGCTTCCTCATCGCCGGAGGAAAACACCCCGGCAAGGTCGGCGTGCAACTTGTGGTGGACGGCAAAGTGGTCAAAGAAGCCACCGGTGAAAACTCGTTGAAGTGCAAACCGGTCATCTGGGAGGTCGCCGATTTGAAAGGGAAGTCAGCGACGATCCGCATCGTCGATTCCGCGTCAGGCGATTGGGGCGTCATCGCCGCGGATCACTTCATTCTAACTGATGCGGCTAAGCCGGAATTTCCCCAGGTGACCCGTGGCGGGAAGCCACCCGCCGCCGCGCTGGTTTCCACTGCCGCCATTCCGGGCCTGACGATCCCGGCAGGGACGAAGGCCACCGTCATCGCGGATTTCAAGAGCCAGGGGGTTACCTCGCCGACCGCTCTAACTTACGGCGAGAAGGGCGAGATCTACGTGAGCGAGACGCACCGTTTCCGCCATGGCGTGCCCGACAACCGCTCGCATCTCTATTGGTATCTCGACGACATTTCGTCGCGCACCACGGCCGACCGCCGCAAGCTCCATGAGAAATGGCAGGACAAGGAGGCGATCACCTCGCTCAAGTTTCTCACGGAAAAGGAAGACCTGGTCCGCGTGCTAACCGATCCCGATGACAAGGGAGTCTATCAGAAGAACGGCATCTTCGCCGGGAAATTCAACGACCTGCTAGACGGCCCCGCGGCCGGAGTGTTTGCGTATGAAGGCACTGTCTTCCTCGCCTGTATCCCGAAGGTTTACGCGCTCCAAGACAAGGACGGCAACGGCGAAGCGGAGGTCCGCGACGTGATCCAGGACGGCTTCGGCGTGCGCATTTCCTTTTCCGGCCACGATCTGAACGGCTTCACGCTGGGGCCGGACGGCCGGATCTACGGCACGCTCGGCGACCGCGGGATGAACATCGTGACCCGCGAGGGGAAAAAGTATGAAATGCCCGACGAAGGCTGCGTGTTCCGCTTCGATCCCGACGGCACCAACTTCGAAGTGATCCATACCGGCCTGCGCAATCCCAAGGAGCTTGCCTTCGACGAGCTTGGCAACGCCATCTCGGTGGACAACAACTGCGACCAAGGCGACAAGGCGCGCGTCGTCTATGTCGTCGAGGGCGCGGACTCCGGGTGGAACATGGGCAACCAGGGATTGCTCGTCCATTTCCGTCAGATGGGTATGGAGGAGCGCCCGCCGGTCCGCTGGATGGACGAAAAAATGTGGGAAATGCCGAACGCCGCGCAACCTGCCTACATCCTTCCGCCGATCGCCTACCTAACATCCGGCCCTTCCGGCCTCACCTATCATCCCGGCACGGGCTTCCTTGAAAGCGAAGCCGGCCGTTTCCTCGTCTGCGACTACCGCGGCGGCGCGGCTAACTCCGGTATTTGGTCGTTCAAGGTCGAGTCCTCCGGCGCAGGCATGAAAATGACCGACTCCCGGCAGTTCAATTGGGGCGCGGCCGCCACCGACGTTGAGTACTCGTGGGATGGAAAAATCGCGGTTAGCGATTTCATCACCGGCTGGGTCTCGCATGACGATGGCAGAGTCTACTCGCTCGAGGCAGAGAAACCTTGGCGTGCCGAAGAAGCTGCGCAGGTCGCCACTCTGATCAAGGAAGGCTTTGAAAAGCGCTCCGCGTCCGACCTTGGCCGGTTGCTGCTGCACCCTGACATGCGCGTCCGCCTCCGCGCCCAGCTAGCTCTCACCCGCAGCCCGGACGGGCTAACCATTTTCACCAGTGCGGCGTCCCCGCAGACCATGCAGCCGCTCACCCGCCTGCATGGAGTCTGGGGCCTTGGCATCATCGCCCGGCGCGGTTCCGCCGTTTTGCCCGGCACGGCTAACAGCCCGACCGCCGCTCCAGTTCTCCGGGAAAAGGCCCGCCAGGCCCTGCTCACTCTGCTGGCCGATCCGGACGTCGAAGTCCGCACCCAGACGATCAAGATGTTAGGCGAGTCGGGCTTGGGCTCCGATGGCATTTCATTTGAAAAGCTCATTGGCGACAGCTCGCCGCGCGTCCAGCTCCACGCCGCGATCGCCGCGGGCCGCATGAGATCCACGGGTTCGGTTCCCGCGATTCTCACGCTGTTGGAAAAATCCTCAGATCCGTATCTCCGCCACTCCGGCTCCTACGCCCTTTCGCTGCTACAATCTCCCGCGCAGCTCGCCGGGCACAAGACTCACGCCAGCCCCAAGGTCCGCATGGCTGCCGTCATCGCGCTGCGTCGCCTCAAATCTCCGGAGCTTGCCACTTTCCTCCCCGATGCCGATCCGGCCATCGTCGATGAAGCCATCCGCTCGATCAACGACCAGGATATCACCGCGGCCCGTCCGTTAGTTGCCGCCCTGCTCGACCAACCCGCTGCTAACAAGCGGACCTCCATGATCTGGCGTCGCCTCCTCCATTGCGCGTTCCGCACCGGCGATGATACGAACGCCCGCCGCGTCCTCAAGGTCGCGCTCGACCCGACGACCCCGGAAATTTCCCGTAGCGAAGCCTTCCGTCTTCTTGCCGAATGGACCACGCCCCACTCGGTGGATCAATCGACCGGCCGCAGGGCTCCCCTGCCCGCTCGCGATCCGCAACTCATCCGCGGCGTCCTCGCCGCCAACGTCACCCCGCTCATTCAGACTGAAGGAAAATTCCTCGCGCCCGCCCTCTCGCTGGTCATCAAGAACAACCTCGACCTTACCTCCGTGCCCGATGCCGCGCTGCGGGCGCTCGTCCTCAATGACCTGGTTCCCGGCCCCGCCCGAGTCGAGGCACTCGAACTGTACGCCACCCGCAAGCCCGCCGGATTCGATGACCTGCTCGCCAAGCTCGCCGCCGGGAAAGAAGACGATCTAGCAATCGGTGCGCTCCGCCGCCTGATGAAATCCACCCCGGCCGCCGCGCTGGCCGGATTTGCCAAGTCCGTTGATAACGGCAGCACCCACCGCAAACAGGAAGCGTGGAAGCTTGCCGCCGAGGTTCAGATTCCCGGGGCCGCCTCCCTGTTTGTTGCCCAGCTCGCCGAGTTGCAGAAGCGGAACGGCGTCTCGGCTGCCGCGCTCGAACTGTTGGAAGCCGCCAGCAAACGTCCCGAACCCGAGGTGAAAGCCGCGTTCGAAGCTTTCAAATCTTCGCAATCCGCTTCCACCGATCCGCTCGCCGCGTGGCTCCCGTCGCTCGAAGGCGGCGACTTCGAAAATGGCGGCCGGATTTTCGAATCCCATCCGGTTGCCCAATGCATGCGCTGCCATGCCGGTGGCCACGGCGGCGGCGAGGCCGGACCGAATCTATCAGGCGTCGGCCTGCGCGGGGATCCACGGTTCTTCCTCGAATCTCTCGCCAACCCCGGAGCCAAGGTCGCCATGGGCTACGGCATCTCCAGCGTCACCCTCAAGGGCGGCAAATCCGTCTCCGGCCTAGTCATCGCCGACACCCCGGACCACATTGATCTCGACAGCAGCGGCAAAGTCCTCCGCGTTTCCCGCGGCGACTTCGAGTCCATGACTCCGCCGGTCTCCTCCATGCCGCCGATGGCCCACATGCTCACCCCCACCGAACTCCGCGACGTGATCGCCTGGCTCACCCGGCAGAAGGACGACAAGCGCGAGGAGAAAAAGCGCCCCGCTCCCGAGTTGGTGAAACCGTGATTTCCCGGCCGTGAATGCAATTGAAGTTGTCAGGGTTCCACATTTGCATTGAGTCATGCCACTTGGAATATTTATCGCAGAGTTCTATCCCAACCTTCATCCTGTTTTCATTGCGTGCAGAAACGGAGATACAAAGGAGGTGGTCAGGCATTTGGAGACCGGAGTTCACGTTGATATCCAGGACCAAAATCATGCGAGCCTGATCGCAACCTCGATAGAGGGCGGGTATGAAGATATCGTAAAAATATTGATTGATCATGGTCTTAATCCAAACAAGGCGCTCAATCGTTTTGGAGAAACGCCGCTGATGCGTGCCGTCACTGAAAAAAATCAGCCAATAGTTGACCTTTTACTCAAAAGTGGTGCTGACGTGAATATGACGGATGGGCGTGGCTACACTCCGCTCTTGTCAGCTTCTGCAGGAGGTGATGTCAGTATGATTGAGCTGCTTATTCGCGAGGGCGCTGACCCCGGTAAACAGTCTGATAGCGGGAGAGACGCTCTCACGGTGGCAATTGTATCCGAACAAATCCCTGCGATAACTTGGTGGATTTCTCACGGAAATGACATAGAGCACCGGGACAGCATGGGGAACACTCCGCTTATGATAGCGGCGAAATTCGGGAAATCTGCGTCGACTATGTGGCTGTTGGAACACGGAGCCGACATTCACGCGAAGGACGAAAGAGGCAAGACGGCGTTGGACTTGGCCAAGGCAGACGGGCATGTCAAAATTGTAGAACTGCTCCAACTGCGCATGGGATCCTGAAATCCAGTTGATAGGGTCGGTAGTCCGACACACTCGCGTATGGAGGGCGATTGATTCGTTTTGCTGGACCGGACGGGAGGAAGGTGTCCCACGCCTCCAGGGCTAGGTCGCGGTATCGCCGGGTTGATTTAAAATTCTTCTAAGAAACAAGGTTTCAATGCGTCTTTACCTGGACGCTGATCGTCAAAACCTTGCCCCGATGGACCCGTTCCCTGATTTTGAAACCGTTTCGTCTCCCGTTCCCGCTACGACCAACCGCTCGTTCTGGCAGAAATTTGGTGGTGGCTCGCTGTCCATTTCTCTGTTTCTCCATGTGATCCTGCTCGCCATCGGCGTGATCTGGGTGCTCCAAATCATCCCTCCGGAGCCGGCGAAAGTCGTCGACTTCATGCCCAATTCCGGCGGTGGCGGTTCTTCGGCGTCCGAGATGAAGGTGAAACAACGTGTCCAGATGGTGCAGCCGGATCTTTCGCGGGTCGTCGCGGCTGGTGCTACAGGCATCTCGATTCCCGAGCCGGAGGAATTGACCCGGATGACCTCCCTCGGTGGACTCAGCTCCGGCGCGCTCGCGGGCGGCCAGGGCGGCAGTGGCAGCGGCGGTGGAAAGGGTGACGGCAACGGCTTGGGATTTGGCAATGGCTTGGCCCCCGGCATCAGCACCGGCAACGGGACCAAGAACCCCTTCGGAATGATCAACCCCAGCACGGGTGCACTCGTCGGCACTTTCTACGATCTCAAGCAAACCACCGGCCGCGAGCCGACGAAAATGACCGACGATGAGATGCGGACCGAGCTGAAGGAAATCGTCAGACGTGGCTTCAAGGAGAAAGTCTTTGAGAAATACTTCAAGGCTCCGCGCGTGCTCTATCAGACCAAACTTCACATCCCGATCATGTCGGCTGAGGGAGCACCGGCCGCCTTCGAATGCGAAAAGGAAGTGCAGCCGCGCCGCTGGATCGTCGTCTATCGGGGAGCCGTCCAGGCACCTCGGACGGGAAAGTTCCGTTTCGTCGGCGCGGGCGATGACATGCTGGTCGTGCGCTTCAACAACCGCCCGGTCTTCGACTACGGCTACACACTATCCAGCACCGGCACCCACATGAACGGTCGCGGTGACGACCTGACTGGCAAGAAGGACAATCCCGAACTCGCCAAGGAAGTCCGCAAGCTGAGTCCGATGAAGGTACCCATCACATTCTATCAGTACACGCAGACTCCCAATACCAACAAGAACATCGGAGGCTTTGCCGTCGGCCCGGAATTCGAGGCCAAGGAAGGGCAAACCTATCCGATCGAGATTCTCATTGGCGAAATCCCCGGCGGATACTTCAACGTCTCGCTGTTGATCGAGGAAGTCGGCGCGACCTATCAGAAGGATCCCGGCGGTTCGCCGATCCTGCCGTTGTTCCGGGTTGACCCATCCCTGCCGAATCCGGACACCAAGGGTGAAGCGCCGCCCTACGACCCCAACGGTCCGGTCTGGAAAGCGGTTGGAGGGGGCGCTCAAGCGGACATTTGAGATGATGCATTCTCTCGTTTTCCCTCACCGCTGGGGTTGAACCGGTGTGACGCTCCTCAAAGCCTTACTTCGAAAATCAGGTTGAACGGCGTTTCGGCGGCACGGCGGAAATGCGTGAAGCCCGCCTCGCGGAACACATCGGCCAGACGTGCCTGACCTGCTTGCGCCCCTAACACAAGCGAGCCGCCTTCGGAAATCGCATGCGCGCAGCAGATCAAGGTCGATCCCGAATAGTAGAGCTGCGCGACCGGCGAGAGATTGTCCTCGATCCGGTCATGAGCAAATGGTTCGACCAGCATCACCGTGCCGCCGGGGTCCAACATTGCGGCCGCATGTCGTGCGGCTGCCACCGGGTCGCCCAAGTCGTGGAGGGTGTCGAAGAAGCAGATGAGACCGTAGCGCCGGTCGGGATAGTCGTTGGCTTCGGCGAGTGCGAAATCGACCTGATCCGTGATGTCCGCTGCCGCGGCGTGTTGCCGTGCCTCGTCGATTGAAGCGGCATGTGTGTCGAAGCCGTGGAATCGCGAATTCGGAAACGCCTTGGCCATGAGGAGGGTCGAGTGGCCGTGACCGCAGCCTACGTCGGCCACGTCGATGCCGGTTTCGAGTTGCGCCACGACGCCGTCCAGCGCCGGCAGCCATTGCGGGACAAGGCTGGCGCGGTAGCCGTTTCGATAGAATGCGGCCACGCCGCAGGCGAGCCGCCCGTCATGTTCGCTCCACGCCACACCACTGCCGGTGCGGAAGGCATTGAGGGCCTTTTCTTCGTCGAACCACATCGCCGCCGGGACGTTCCAGGCGGGCGGGAGGTAAATGGGGCTTTCCTCGTCGGCCAGGACCATCGCCTGCTCGGGCAGGAGTTCGTAGGTGTCGTCCTGGGCGTGATACGCGAGGTAGCCGCCGGCCGCCTGGGCGTTCAGCCACTCGCGGACGTAGCGCTCGGCGCAGCCGGAGCGCGCGGCGATTTCCTTTGCTCCGAGCGGGCCTGCACCGGCCATTGCGCGGTAGAGTCCGAGTTTGCTGCCCAGGCTGACCATCACGCCGGTATAGCCAGCGGTTAGGTCGCCGATGGCGCGCATGGTGAATTTTTCCAGCTTCTCCTGATCAATCACGGTTGTGTTCATTTCCATTTTCCTTTCGGGTGCTCACGCTATTTGGTGAGGTGGCGGTGATGATGAGCGTCGGTGGAAATTCGCACCAGAGGCAGAAGTGCCCGCAATCGGTTCATTCGTGCCACACCGGACGAGTATGATCAGACCAACTAACAACCCCGGTTCGAAGTCCCTGCAGGTCGCCCTCCTGGCCCTGCCCGACGCGGTCATTTCCACGTTGGCCGGCATCTACGATGTGATGAACGGAGTCTCGCTGATAGGTCCCGCCACTCTCGGCTCGGAGCCGCCGTTCCGGATCGAAATTGTCGGCGAAATGACGGGAGCCTTGCCGCTTGCCAGCGGCGTGCCGATCGAAGTGCAGCGTGCGATCGAGGACATCGCGGCTTGCGACATCGTCATCGTGCCATCGGTGCTGTTGAAACCGTCCGGTTGGGAAAAGGGTCGCTACCCGCAGTTGGTGGACTGGCTGCGGCGGATGCATGAGGGTGGAGCCGTGCTGTGTTCGGCTTGCTCGGGAGTTTTTCTCCTCGCCGAGACCGGGCTTTACGATGGCAAGGAAGCGACCGTGCATTTCGGCTATGCCAACGCATTCTCCGCCCTTTATCCGAACGTGGTAATCCACCCCGAACGCGTGCTCGTGATCTCGGGACTGCGCGAGGAACTGGTCAGTTCGGGTGCGTCAACCACTTGGCACGACATGGTGCTGTATCTCATCGCGCACCATGCCGGCGCTGCGACGGCGCAGGAGGTGGCGCGCATGTTCGCGTTGCAATGGCATCAGGACGGACTCGCGCCCTACATCGTCTTCGAAGGCAAAAGCGACCACGGAGACGGCGAAATCCTAGGCGCGCAGAGCTGGCTTAGCAGCCACTTCCAAGTGTCCAACCCGGTCGAGGAGATGATCAAACGGTCAAAGCTCGCCGAACGGACGTTCAAGCGGCGTTTTGCCGCGGCGACGGGCCTGACACCTATCAGCTACGTGCAACGTCTGCGAATCGAAGATGCCAAGCGCCGGTTGGAACGCACGGATACGCCGGTGGAAGAGATCAGTTGGAATGTCGGCTACGAGGACGCGGCATTTTTCAGGCGCTTGTTCAAGCGCACGACCGGGATGGCACCGGGTGCCTACCGCAAACGATTTCGGATTCCAGGGTTCGCGCGGTCCTGATTCCGGATTGCGGCAACATGCCCTGCCCGACCGCCTGCAAGCCTCCCATCATTCAGCACGATGGCGAGGTATCGCGCTTGAAACTTTTCCTGCCGTCCTGAAACTCAGGAGATGCGTTTCCTCATTCTTTTGCTGCCGCTTCTCACTTTGGCCACTGCCCGCGCGGACAACGCTGCGCTCGATGCCTGGCTCAAGCGCCAGGTTTCCATCACCACGCTCGACGCAGGGTTTGTCCAGGAACGCAAACTGCCCGCCCTGAAGAATCCCGTGACCACTCCCGGCCGCTTGTCATTTTCCAAGCCGGACAAGGTTCGCTGGCAGTTAGGCGAGCCGATCGAAACGCTGGCGATTTCGGACGGCACGACGCTCACACTCATCGAAACCGCCACCAAAACCGCCCGCCAAACCGGCGTAGACTCACCCCAAGCCGCCCGCTTTTCGCTGCTTTCCGGACGGGCGTTCCAATCGGCGGAGAGCTTCTATCAGGCATTTGAAGTCATCGGGTCCCGCGTGGAGTCCGGCATCCATCAATACACGCTCAAGGCTAGGGATCGCCGGGTCCGGGCACAAATCCCGTGGATCTTCATCGATATCGATCCGGAGAAAAACGAACTCCGCGCGATGGAAATGGAACTCCAGGACAAGTCACGTCTGCGGACGGTTTTTCAGAATCCCCGCTTCAATCCCAAGTTGGACGATGCGCTGTTCAAGCCGGATCTAACCGGCTATGAGGTGAAGTGAAACTCAGCGCAGCAGCGCACTTGCAGTCCACAGCATCGGCGACTGGCCGTGCAGGTCACCTGCGGTTCTCGGGCGGTCGTTGTAGAACTGCTCGGAAAAGCCCTTGTCGGTCCCAATGCAGACTTCGCGCAGGTTTGCGTTTTCATCCAGCAGGCCGACCAGTGCCAGCCACGCCTTGCGGGCGGCCGGGCCGTAGGTTTTCTCGTCCAACCAGCCATTCTTCACGCCGGTGACCATCGAGAAGGCGAACATCGCCGTGCCCGACGATTCCGGCCACGACTCAGGCTTGTCGATGAGTTGACGCCACATGCCGTTGTCCATTTGGTTCGCGAGCAGTCCCGCCATCATCTTGCGGTAGCCTGCCAGAATCGTCGCGCGCCGGGGATGATCTTCCGGCAACGAGCGCAACAGCTCCGCCGATCCCGCGGCCATCCAGCCGTTGCCGCGGCCCCAGAAAAAGTGGGCATTGGTGCCGTGGTAGAACAGGCCGTTAGGTTCCTGCATCTTGTCGAGGTAGGTGCTCATCGTAAGCGCCGCGCGGTCTAGATACTTGGCGTCGCCGCTGGCCCGGAAGGCCTGGGTCTGGACCAGCGGGATCATGTACATGTCATCGATCCAGTAGCGGGCCTCTGCGGTGATGCCGTCCGGGGTGGTTTTTTCCCATTGGGCGTCGGCCAAGCTCAACCCCAAGTCCTTGCAACGCGGGTCTTTGGTTTCAATGAAGATTTCCAACGGCACGGCACCAAGGACGCGGTAATCGACGTGGGCGACGCGGTTGATCCGTTGCGAGCCAGGTTCGGTCAGGAATGGCTCGAACCTCTTGACCAGCCGGTCAGTTAGCTCCTTGTCGTCCGTTAGCTTCGCGACCGTCAATGCTCCATACCAGGCGATGACTTCCGGATAGATCACCCCGTGAGAGGCCTTGGCCGGGTTGGTTTCAAAGCGGAATTTCCGGGGAATGATGTTCTCAGCGACGCGCTTTCCAACTTCCGCCGGTGAGGCTCCTTTCGGCCAGTCCGAGAAGAATTCCGTTTTCGGAGTTTCGGCGGCAGATAGAAAGCTGAGTGCGGCGGCCAGCAGCTGTGTTAGAATGACGGATTTCATGGCGGTTATTTGGATGGGGTCACCGTGACTTCGATGGGAGATGCCAAGCCTTGGGCGAACTCGCCGACGTGTTGCTTCCACGCATCCGCATCGGTGAAACGGCCGGCCTTGTCCCAACAGAAACCAGCCCAGTAGGTCGCGGTGTGTGTGGCAGCCACTTTGGCAAGGACGAGTTGGTTGAGTTTGTCCTCCACCTGCTTATCGAAATCCTGCGGCCGGGTGATCACGGCAAGCCCCTGGTTGCCGGCGCCTTTTTCCATTTTCTCCCACTTCACAAGCCAGCCTTGGGCGGCATCCGATTCGACTTTCTCACCGGCCACTTTTTTGAGCCCAATGGCGGCGGTTAGAGTGAGGTTACCAGCGGCAGGCTTGTAGCGGTCTTCGAAGCGGTCGAATTGCTGGCCCCCATCCAGCGAAACCCGCTTGGTTTCGCTGACGCTCACGCCGTTGACGTCGAACGGCGCGTATTCGAGTTCGAACAAAACCCGGATGGGACCGTTGGCAAGGACGTTGGTGCTGATGAAATTCTTCGAGGTCCAGAGTTTGTCTCCCGCCCACAATCCGCTGGCACCGCAGCCGCGGCTCAGACCGGCGGAGTAGAAGTCGGCACCCTCGCCGTGATCGACGTGATAGTCGTCGGCAAGATACCAGTCGCTGATGACCATCCGCGGCACGCGCTTGGACCAGATGTCGATGGTACTGCTAATGAGAGGTTCGCCCTGCCAGGTTTCCAGCGCCTTGCCGTAGGTGCGGTGGGCGATGCGGTCGTTCTCCCAGGCAAAATCATCGAAACGTTCGCGCACGAAGCGCCCGAAGGCTTTGTATTGCTCCTTCTGATAGACCTGTTTGGCACCGACGGTCACGGTGAAGGTCTTGGTCTCTCCTGGGGAGAAATCGGCTTGGAACAACACCGCGTCGAAGGTCCGGAGCGCATCGCCATCGTTGTCGATGGCCTGGCAGAGCAGTTCCTTGCCAGCGGAGTCCTTGACGTGGATCAGGTTGAGGTTCTTCGCTTCCAAAGCTGCCAGATCCTTGGCCGGGATCTCGATGGTCTGGCTGGCGCGGGCGAGTGGCAATTTGTTGACGGCACGGACGTCAATCTGCGCGGCGGCGCAAAGCGGAGGGATCGTGGCGAGCGCAAAACAGGCGGTGGTCTTGATAAAAGGAGTCATGGGCTTTGGACGGATGGAACCGCGAAACCTAGCAGGCGAGAATTTGCGATTCGCCAAATCCACGGTCAACTGCCCATACGGGGTAATCCGGCTGGATTTCGCACGCAACACAAGGGATTGGACATTCGCATCCAAGCGCCGCAGGAACCCCCAACTGCGCGCTGGCAGACACCTCCATCCTTCCTTGAACAACGTGCGGACAGAGTGTCCGCCCGCCTCAAGGGACCACGACGTCGCGGATTCCCTTCAGTTCAATCTCCTTGGTGGCCAGATTTTCGGTGAAAACCTGAAGCACCCGCCGGGTGCCCGGATTGGGCCACGAGCCGGTGGAGATCATCTTCCACTCGTCATCCTTTTTGAAATAGGCCTCCATGCTTGCCGCCTGATTCTCGCCGAATGGCGGCTTGTCGATGACTTTCACGTCGCCGGGCGCGTATTCGAAAGTGTCCTTTTCAAGGAGTATTTTCACCGGGGAAGCCGAGAAATTCGCGACTTTGAATGATCCGGCGGGAAACTCCTTAACGCTATCGTCAATGGCAATCACGCGGGAGTGCTGATTTCCCGGCTCAACCGAGTCGGGCAGGAAGACGAGGATGAATGACTTGGAGCCGGCAGGCAATTCCACGTCCCCCAGCAGTTCGCTGACATCCGTGGCGCTAACAGGATTGGACTTGCGGGTGAACACCAGGCGATTGCCTTTGATTTTCAGGGTATTCGGTTCGTGATTGAGAAACGATTTCACCTCGATCAAGCCCGCGGTGGAACTCCCGGTGGGATCGTGGGCGTGGATTTCCGCCGGGAAATCCTGGTGGAAGGAAATCGCGCGAACGTTGACGGGCTGCTCCGCCGCCGCAGGCGCGGCTGATAGCAGGCCAGGCAGGGAAACAAGGGCAATCGCAAGCAGGGACAGGGTTTTCATGGAACTTGAGCGTTGGTGGGTTCTGGTGCCGCGCTTGGAACCGGTGGGGAAACATCACGGAACCCACGGAGCTCGGTCTGTTTGGACTCTGGGTTGTCAAAGAAGATTTGGATAGAACGTTTTTTCCCCAATTCCGGCCATGATCCGGAACCGATCCGCTGCCACTTGCCGTCGACTTGGGAAAAGGCGTACATGGCGCTGTGGTGGTTCTCCTGCACAGGGATATCGGTAATGAGCGCGCTTTGCCCCGGTTTGAACTCGTAGGCTTTTTCCTCCAGCGTGAGTTTCACCGGGAAATTGCTCAGGCTGATCACGCGGTAAGAGCCCAGCGGGAATTCCTTGATCGAGTCATCCAATGGCAGAACCCGGAATTTCTGGTCGGGACCGGGCAGGAAAACCAACAGAAAGCGGTTCCCCACCTTGGGAAGTGTCACCTTGGCCAGTTGCAACTCGGGCTTCTTCATGTCCTCGGCCTTCATGGATTTCGAGAACAGAAGGTCATTGCCGACTATCTTTAGGGCCATGTCCTCATGGTTCAGGTAGCCCTTGATCGGAGCTGCAACCCCTGGAGCCGGTTGGGTCACGGCGGGATCAAAAACGTAGGACTCAGCAGGAATGGCGTTATTATCAAATGCCATCAACCGGAGACGCACCTCCCGCGCGGGAGGTGCGGGTTGCTGGGCGAAAGCGTTGGCGGTCAGAGCGATGAGAAGTAAGAGGCGCATGATGATGAGTGGATTGAGTTTTGGGAACGAAGATCCAGCCGTCAGGACCATTCGATTTTCGTATTAACCTAGAGTGGTTGTTGGCCCGAGGAAAGCAGCAAGTGAGGGCGCACCTTATTCGGGTTGGATCAGATCTCCGATGGGTTGAGCCAACGGAAGGAGGTGACCACGAAACGACGGCCGAAGGTCACGTTGGCGGGCGTTTGGGCGGAGGGAAGCACCTCCGGTGCATTGGTGACATCCACAAACTCGGGAATGCGTTGGACCGTAGCCTCGCACCACGCGCGGGCGACGACGGTAGTTCCATTGGCAGCCCGGGACTCGCCATAACTGCGAATGGTGAAGGTATCGCCCCGCGAGGTGATGATCGGAGCAAGGCCGGTCAATAGATCGCCCTGAGTCAACATCGGGGCCGCACCGTCAGCGGTGAAGCCATTGAGGGCCGGCGCGTTGGCGAGCCCGGCGACCCGGTTGGCTGCAAGCCCGCTACTGCTGATGTTGTTGGAATCCTTGCCATGGAATGTGGTGTTGATGGTCGACTTGTCGATGGCGGTCTGAAGAATGCCTTTGAGGGCATGGAGGCTCGAAGCGCTGCCCAACCGGCGGTTGATGAAATCGCCAAGGCACAAGCTGGGGGCTTTGTCCTCCGAGCCACGGGCACGAATCTCAGCCACGATCAACGTGGCGAGTTCCGTAATCTGCGTGTCGGTTAGAGCGCGGAACCCGGCCCAGCGGATTTGGCCCAGGGCGTTGACTGAGTTCGCCGGGTTGGCGTCATCGGCGGAACCAGCGACAGGGAGACCGTTTCTAACGAACGCAGTCTTGTCCTTCACCGCGAGAGTTTGATTGGAGTAGCCCTTGACGCTGGCATCGCGCAACGATGAGAGGACCGAGCGCCAGGCATCGATCGAGTCGGAATTGACGTTGAACGCCCCTTGAATCATCGCGTTTTTGGCAAACTCCTTCGAGAATATCGTATCAGTCTTCGCGGCGTATTCAGTGGCCAAGGTCTTTGGGTCGCCTTTGGCGGAGATATAGGGAACCAGGCGGGAATTGAGCATCGGCTTTTCACCCCTGAAGAATTTTTCCAGCACTTCGGGTTTCAAGGGTTTGGGATTGAACACGCTCGCGTTGTAATTGGCGGCAGTCGAGAAATAGAAATTGTCCCAAAGCGCGGCATTCATGAGATAAGAATGATCCAACACCTGCACGCCACCGCCCATCGGCGAGGTCTTTTTGATTTGGTCGCTGGGAATCAGCGGATGGGCGAACGAGTTCCCCAACGCATAGTTGACCCTTGGATACTGGCTCGACGTGACGAGATTGCCGGCAATCCAATCACCAAGAGATGCGGCCGGAGTCAACGGCACGCGATACATCGGCACGACCGAGACGCCCAGGCTGGCCTTGGCGATCGCACCGAAATAGCCCCGTTGTTTGTTAGAGTCGTATTCGACACCCGGGAAGCTGGTGAAGTCCGAAACTTCCTCAAGTCGCAAGTCATAACTCTGCGCGGCGTTGCCGATCTTGCGGCTGTCATGAGAGCCACCGTCAGTGACCATGTTATTGAAGGCCCAAGCCTTGCTGTCATCCCGCGTGTCCCTTGTGGTCTTAGCGGACATGGTGAAAATCGCGAAAGGACTCTTGCCGCCTGGACTGGTATCCGTGGGTGTTTGCAAAATGCTGCCGTTGTTGAATTTCCGTTTGATGATCTTTGAAGCTGCGGTTGTCGTGGACATTTCCGTGGCCACATCTCCCAGACGAAACTCAAAGGTCCGCAAGATGTCGGAGTCAGCCCCGTCATTGATTCCAGCCAAGACATCGACCTTGAAGTCGGGCGAGGTGGTGTCGGAAGTAGGCAGGCAGCGCAGGGGCTTGCAGTTGACCGTGACGTCGTCGGTTATTTTCAACGAGAGCCAACCCGCGCCGAGAACACCCGTTTCCCATGAGTATTTGGAATCCTGGGCCCGACCGCTGCCATAACTCAAGTGGTCGGTCTGAAGACCGGCCCGCCAATCAAGGCCGGGAACGGCTTCGACGCCTTTGGTGTTGTTGGTCCGCTTATCAATTTCGCCCATTCGGTTGTTGATATCCCAATCGAAGAAGGAGCGCGGACTGTAGCCAGTCCCGGCCTCAAGACCCCATGTCCAATTTTTTTCAACCCAGGCCGAAAACACCTTCACTTCGCCTGGAAGGAGCACCACCGGCGCGCCGTGCTCGACCGTCGCGGTCTTGTTCGTCAAATAGAACACGAAGGTCTTGCGCGCACTTGCGTCCCTTTCCTTCGCGATTTGAAACCGGCCCAAACCGTGGAATTCACCCGAACCGAACTCGGGACGATACCATGGATTGGTGCCTGCCGCCTTGTCATGCTTTTGGAACTGGAATCCCACGGGAGGATCGGAGACGCGGATCCGAAGTTGGCTGAGTTGCAGTTCAACATCGTAGGGATTGTAAAGCGTGATGACCGGATCATAGACCAAGTGCGGAACCGCATGGTTGTTATTTCCCTGGGGGACACCGATTGTATTGAAGGCATTGATACGATCCGAAATGTGAGAGTGATGGGACACCAGGGAAAACATGATCTGGAGTTTTGCGATCACCGGTAACAGAACTTCCTTGGTCGGTTTGGGCTGAATCCCCAACGTGGAGGGAGCGATATCGGTGCCTGACAGCAAGTTGAAGCGCGGGATTCCGGTGGCTTGGCCGGTGACCCGTTTGTAGAGAATGTAGTGGCTGCGCAGGTAGTTCCACGACGGCGCGCCGTCACCATTGCCGGAAGTGGAGGGAAAGTAAGGATTGTTCGAACCAAGGGCGGTTGAGAGGGCGGTCGTTCCTTCCATCAGCGGCGTCAGGTCGGTTTTGAGGCCCCCGGTTACCGGGTTGGTCAACAGGCCGAGGGATGAACTGGTCAGCGATTGCGAGCGAGCGTTCACTTCCAGTTTGTTGTCCACACCGACAGCAAGAACGGCGGTTTGCATGCTGATCAAACTGCCGGGATCGGTGATCCCACCCAAGGCCTTGCTGAGCACGTCAGGCCGTGGCGAGCTGGGTGCGGTGCGGTTGGCGACATTCTCTGCCAACACCATGGAGTTGACGCTTTTCACGTTGAGTGCAGCCTTGGTGCTGTTGTCCGAAACCATCCATGCAATGCCGCCGCGGGAGGTTCCGATGGTGATCGGGACCCGTTCAGCCCTCATCGTCGCATCGTTGGGAGCAATCGTGCCGGTGGTGGCCGGGTTGGCAAGCCAAACGGAATCGGCGTTCTGCGCCTTGGTCGGGAAAGTGAAATCGATCGCGCTCGCCACGTCCTTGGTCGAGACCAACCAGCCGCGGAATTTCGCAGCCTTCTCGCTGGGCATCGGCGCGGTTCCGGTGGGCCCTTGCCAGCCGAGACCGGTCCACGCCCCCACGACATTGGGCTGCGGAACCGCCGTCGGACTGAAGCTGCTGGCAGTGGCGGAAATCCGTTGATCCGGCCCCAGTGACTTCTGCAAATCTCCGATCGCCAACATCAGGGCGAGACGCGCATTGCTATTGGCAATCGCCTGAGAGGCACCCTGCGACGTCGAACGCACCGTGATGCTCGAAAGCGTCAGCAACCCCACCGCAATTACCGTGAGCAGGATCATCAAACTGAGTGTGACGATGAGTGCAAAGCCAGCTTGCCGGGTTCTTTTTGGGTTTGTTTTCATGACGGATCGGGGTCGGAATGAGTTCCTTGGGAGACCATTAATGGTTCACAATGTATTTACAAATGAAAATTTACAGCTCGAAGTTTATTTTGAGAATCGCACCGGAGACAACATTTGGGCAGGTGCCAGCACTTTCCTAAACCCATCGTTGCCGTAACCACCGATTCTCTTGGGGAGTTACCGATCCAGTCATTGCGGAGAACTTGCACTCAAAATGAAAATCCAGCCCGGATCCAAGCTTGAGAATGCAAAGACAAGGTGAAGTAACAGGCACGCGGATTTTTATCCAATGAATTCCCATGCCTCCACCCCCCCGTTTGTGGGGGAGTTGAACGGCGGATGACATGGAACGCCGCAAACGCCTCATGGAGCGATCCAAGGTCCTGGGCGGGCAACGGGAAATCTGAAACATGCGGGGCGGATGCGTGGGTTTCGGCAATCGAGTTCGCGGGCGAACTTGAATCACTCTGTCCCATCTCCGACCGGCTTGCTTGTAAGATCGCGGATTTGTTGTGTAAGATCCCGCCAGATCGTCCGCGAATTCCTACCGCAATGCTGGGAGAAAGCCGCATTTACCATGGCAATTCCAAGGCTCGTGGGAACCCTGCTTCACGCCGACTAACAGCATCGGCCGATCGTATCCTTGGAATTATCCGAACGGTCCCCGCTGGTCGTCCTTGGAGTCGCGGAATTTCATCGCGGCTTCGGTGCGGGAGTGGACGTGGAGCTTTTCGTAAACGCGGCGGAGGTGGACCCGCACGGTTTCCACGCTGATATCCAGGCGGTCGGCGATTTCCTTGTTGGCCAGACCCTTTGTTAGAAGCTCGAGAATCTCGGTTTCGCGCTTGGAGAGTTTGACCGCCTCCGCCTCGGGCGACTTGATCGGTTGGTGAAACGCCTCAACCACGCGGCGGGCGATTTCCGCGCTCATCGGCGCGCCACCGGAGCGGACGTCACGAATGGCCTGGCGGACTTCTTCCGGCGTGGAGCGCTTGAGCAAATAGCCGGAAGCACCCGCTTTGAGCGCGGCGAAAATCTGGTCGTGATCGCGGTAAACGGTGACCATGATGACTTGGATTTCCGGAAGATGCTGCTTGATGCGGGCGGTGGCCTCGATGCCGGACATCCCGGGAAGATTGATGTCCATCAGGACGACCTGCGGCCGAAAGGCATCCACTTTTTTCAACGCCTCTTCGGCGCTGGTCCAAACTCCGAGGCAGCGGAAATCCTCTGCGGATTCCACGATTTTCCGGAGGCCCGAGCCGAGCGCGGCATTGTCTTCGACGATTGCAATCTCGGTGATCGGATCCTTGGCAGTCGGCATGGGATTAAGAAACGGGTTTGACCGGGGCAAGCAAGGGAAGAGTCAGAAAAATCGTGGTCCCCTGCATGCGGAAGGTCTCGATACGACAGTCGCCACCGGCTTCTTGCATCCGTTGTTTCAGGTTCTCAAGACCGTTGCCAGAAACGGCATAATCAGGCTCGAAACCGCAACCGTTGTCCTCGATCCGGATTTCTAACATGGAGTCGGCCAGGGTAATCCGCAACTGGACTTCGGTCGCGCCGGAATGCTTGGCGATGTTGTTAAGTGCCTCGCGGGCGGCGAGGAACACACCATGCCGCTGAGCGGTGGCTAGCGGGAATTCCGGGATCTCGCGGGCGACATCGATGCGCAGCGGGATGCGGGCGATGTCAAGAAACTCGCGGGCAAATGCAGCAAGGTAATCGACCAGCGAGCGCAGGGTGTCTTCGCGCGGATTCACCGCCCAGACGATTTCATCCAAGCTGCCAACGACATGCTTGGCCTTGACCGACAATTGGTCGAGCGCCGGCTGCAAGGGCCCGGTCGCCGCGTCTTCGGAGGCCAGCGCCGCGAGGATGGAAATCTCCGTTAGGCTGGCACCGAGATCATCGTGCAGGTCACGGGCAATCCGTGACCGCTCCCCTTCCCTTGCGTTGCGGACCTTCAAAGCCTGGATCCGGCTCTTCATGCGCGCCCGTGCGGCGAGCCAACCCGTACCTGCGGCGATCATCAGGATGAATGCGCCGACGGATAGATAGAACCACGCCGTCTCCCAGAAATGTGGCTCGATCACGACCGAGATCCGGGCGGGAACCACACTTGGCAGGCCATCGCCGTTCACCGCCATGACCTCGAAAGTATATTTCCCCGGTGGCACGGCTTCGAAGGCGGCCACGCGCTGGTTACCCAGTTCCCGGTAAGTATCATCCAGCCCTGCCAGACGCGCGCGATAGGTGATTTTCTCCGGTGCGCTGAAACTCAGCCCGACGAACCGGAACTCTAACCGCGCTCTTCCGGGCTCCGTGGTGATGGGGCCGTTTTCCCCAATGTGCAGCACGCCGTTGGCCCTGACAGCTTGCAGGTAAATCGGTGGAGCGACCTTGTTGACTTCCACGAATTCCGGCCGCACCCGCGCGATGCCGCCGCCTGTTGGAAACCACAACATGCCGTCCTTGGCCCGCCATCCGGCCGGTTGATAGCCGCCGATGCACTCGCGGGATGGCAAGCCATCGGTGTGATCGAGGCGCAGCCATTTGACGGCGGCCACCGGATTGCGGGCGCGTGCTAACAACTCCTTCCGTTCGGCCCGAATGATCCCCCCCAGTGAACCCAGCCACAGGCAGCCCCGGCCATCGTCGATCACGCAAGTCAGCCGCAAATGCGGAAGGCCGTCATTGGTGTCGAAACAAGTCCACTTTTTCCCGTCCCACAGATAGAGCCCGCTGCCCAAGGTGGTGACCCAGGTTTCCTTGGCGGAGATCGGGAGAATTCCCGAGATCGACTGGTGCCTCATCATCGCCGGGGCGGCGATCGTCTCGAAGCCACGGCTGTCGCCTAACATTACCCGGCCTTCCGCGCTTCCCGCAATGACCCGGCCCCCGGGAAACGGCTGCAGCACCGTGAGATCGGGGTCCGTGACTCCGTCCGCCTTGCCGAACTGGCGGACTTCGTCACCCGCAAACGAGGCAAGCCCCTGGTTGCCGCCAAACCACAGCGTGCCTTTCGAGTCCTGCGTGATCGATCTCACTTTGGAGGGAACCTGTGTCCTCGAAAACTGAGGACGGAGGACACCCGCCTCATGGAGGTAAACACTGCCGTTTTGCGACGCCACCCACAGCCGGGAATCGCGGTCCTCGAACAGCGCCGCCGTGGAGCGCGCGCTGGGAAGTTGGATCTGGCGTGACTTCCCCTCCTTCCACTCGCTCGGCCCGCCCCGGCGGTTGGCGATCCACCAAGTGCCCGCGTGATCCTCGATCAACGCCAACACCGCCCGGTCGTTCTGCCCTGCGTTGATGTCGAGAACATCGACGCGCGAGTGACGGATACGCATCAAGCCGTTGATCGGCGACGCCACCCACACATCGCCCTCGTTATCTTCCAACAATTCGTTCACCGCATACGCCAGGCCGCGCTGGGGCAGTTCGACCGGGACCGGAGCGCCGCCCTCCACCGAGACGGTTAGACCGCCGCCGACACCCGCCTGCCAAAGTCCCCCCGTGCGGTCGCGGAGCTCCGGCCTGCCACCGGGCTCCATGATCCGCCCCCCTGCGAATTGCTTCTGGAAATCCTCATCAAACTCCCGTGCCAACTCCTCGGTAGGCACCACTTGGGAAACCTCCAGTTTGGCATCGATCCCGCCGAAATCGGGACCGCGTTTGAAAAATATTGCCCCGTTGGGATCTTCGATCAACTGCGTCACCACCGGCGGGCTGGCGGGCCGGATGTTCTCCAGAATCTGCCGCAACCGCCCCTTGTGGACCTTGAACAACCCGCCCTGATAGGTCGCTGCCCAGACCCCGCCGTTGGAGGTCGCGAACAGTCGCGAGAACGCCAGCCGCCCCCCCCGGAGTTCGCCCTCGGGCTCAAACACCTCGAACTCGATGCCATCGAAACGAGCCACCCCTTCCGCCGTGGCTACCCACAGGTAGCCATCGCTCGACTGCACCAGCGAGCGCACGATATTGCTAGGCAAGCCATCCTGGGATTGCCAGACCCGCGCCAGCACCCCCGGTTGCGCTGACGTCTCCGCCGCGCCCGCGCGCATGACTAGCAACAGGAGAATGAATGAAATGATTCGCACCGGACCTGAGAAATGAACGAGTGAGGGCGCTTTGTGAACCAGAAATCCGAGAATAGCCCACCACTTGAGTGGTGGGTCTGGGCCGCCCACATGGCACCGAGTCCCGCAGGGACGGCAGAAAGGTCGAGATAGGTCGCCCCGTTCTTTCGTCCCCAAGGTACTCGCCACACGGGTTGGCCATCAACCCACCCCTGGAGTGGCGGGCTATGAGCGATGGTAATGTTGGAGAATCAGCATGAAGTCCAATCCCTCGGGGCAACTGGTATCAGGGCACCACCTTCGCTGGTTTCAATCGGCTCAACAACAAGATCACCGGCAGCGAAAGCAGCGGCGACAGCAGGAACCCGAGTGCCGTTCCAACCATTAGATTCAAGGGAACATTCGGCGAAACCGGTGTCTGCGCGATTTGCGGCTCTTCGTGAACGACGATGCTGTTTTTCGCCAACTTGGCGGTGATGTCGTCGTTGATCATTTTGAGCTTTAGCGATTGCAACAGAGACTGGTCCGTTTCGAGATCCCGCTTGGCATCGAGGTAATCTTGGATATCCACCGCCCGGTGGTTCGCATCGTCGGAAGAGTTGGTTTCAACGTTGTCATCGAGCGAATCCCATCCCTTGGGGTTAATCCCCTTGGTTCTCACAATGATCGACAGAACTTTCCGACGCTCTTCGACTTTGTCTTCCTGATTCCGAATCGATTTCTTCAATTCGAGCACCCTCTGATCTTCTCCCCTTTTCAAGATTTCCATCCGGTAATCCCGGTAAGCTCTGGCAACTTCCGCAGTGACATCGCGAGCATCCTCCCTGTTAGTGTGCCGCACCCGGATGGAGATCAAATCCGTGCCACGGATGTTCTGGGTGTTCACGATGCCCTTGAGAATCCGGATCGCAGTTTCCTTGTCCACGCCCCATTTATTGATGAGTTCGAGGTGATCAACCACCTTCCCCAGCGAGTTGCTACTCTTGATCTTTTCAAACTCAGTCCCAAAGAACTGGGGAGTCATCGCTGAAGGAACCGACTGACCCACCATCGGCTTCACCTCGATGACCGCCTCGCTCTCATACATCTTGGGCATGACATAGGTGATGACCGCCGCAACGAACAGGCCCAAGATCGAGCCGACAGGGATCATCGCGAGAAAAACCCACCAGAAGCGCTTGAACATGGTGGGAGGTTAGATGGGTAGCTGGGGATGGCAATGACTAAGGAGGGTCGCACTTCGGGCGAACCGGGTAGGGCGACGTCCCTATCTCCCACTTGGCTCATTGACACTCCTTTCAGAAATCAGCTTGAGCTTCATCTCCCGCAATAACTTCTGGTCCGTTTCAAATTCACGCTTTGCATCGACGTAATCCTGGGCATCCAAAGCTGCCTTGGTTGCCTCCTCGGGAGTCTTGGCCTTGACCGAGTAATCGGCATCAGATCCCTTGTAGATGATGCCCTTGGTTCTGACGATGGTGGCAAGCACCTGCCTCCGCTCCTCCACTTTCTCCTCCTGTGCCCTAACCGTTTCCTTCAAATGCACGAGGCGTCGTTCTTCGGCCTGATGTCTCTCAATCTCCCCCGCACTGTGGCGCGAACTTTCGCGGGCAATCTCCTTTTCATGCTCCGCGCCGGGCAAATCGGAATTCCGTGCTGCCGGCCGATCCGCAGAGGTCTCTTGAATTGAAATCGCACCGGTCACTTTCTTCCCTGGATCAGCAGGGGACAACGCGAGCCACATGAAAATCCCGCTTCCCGCCATCGCGAGGAAAACCCACCAGAAGCGTTTGAACATGGTGGCAGGTTAGATGGGTTGTTGGTGATTACAATGGTTAAGGAGGGTCGACGTTCCGTCGACCCGGGTGGGCCAAAGTCCCACCCTCCTCATCTCCCGCTCTTCTTCACCCAGGAGTCCCGAAGCGCGACAGTGCGGTTGAAGACGGGTTTCACGCCGGGCTGGTGGTCGATGGCGTCGGCAATGAAGTAGCCGGTGCGCTCGAACTGGCAGGAGAACCCGGCGTCCGCGGCGGCGAGCGCGGGCTCGACTTTGGCGATTAGAGTTTTCAATGAATCCGGGTTGATGACCGTTAGGAAACCGCCTTCCGCGGCGTCCGGGTCTTCGACGGTGAAGAGCCGATCATAAATGCGGACCTCGGCATCGACGCCGGTGGCCACATCAACCCAGTGGATCGCGGCCTTGCACTCGACGCCTGGCGGCGAGTCGGCACCGATGGTGTTAGGCAGGATTTCCGCGCGGATGAGAGAGATGGCTCCCGCGGCATCTTTCTCGAAGCCGGTGCAACGGATGATGTGGCCACCCTTGAGCCGGACATAACGGTCCGGGCCGAGGCGGTGGAATTTCTTTTCGGGAATTTCCATGAAGTCCTCGCGCTCGATCCAAACCTCGCTGGAGATCGGGATGTCGCGGTTGCCCATGTCCGGGTTCTGCGGGTGATTGGGAACCTCGACGGTGGCGCGGGGCTCGGCGGCCCAGTTTTCTATCACGACTTTCACCGGGTCGAGCACGGCCATCCGCCGCGGGGCGGAGGTGTTGAGGAAATCCCTAACATCGAATTCCAACAGCGCGACATCGGTAGTACCACTGAATTTGGTGATGCCGACGCGTTTGCAGAAATGCACGACGGCTTCCGGAGGATAGCCGCGGCGGCGGAGACCGGATAAAGTCGGCAGGCGCGGGTCATCCCAGCCGCCGACGTGGTTCTCCTGCACGAGTTGGAGCAGCTTGCGCTTGCTCATCACCGTGTAAGTTAGGCCGAGCCGGGCGAACTCGATTTGGCGCGGCTTGGACGGTACCGGGCAGTTGTCGATGAACCAGTCGTAGAGCGGGCGGTGGTTCTCGAACTCCAGTGTGCAAAGCGAATGGGTGATGTGTTCGAGCGCGTCCTCAAGCGGGTGCGCGAAGTCGTAGAGCGGATAGATGCACCACTCGCCGCCGGTGTTGTGGTGCTCCGCGTGCATGATCCGATAGAGCACCGGATCGCGGAGATTCATGTTCGGCGAGGCGAGGTCGATCTTGGCGCGGAGGACGCAATCGCCTTCCTTGAACTCGCCGGCTTTCATGCGGGCGAAGAGGTCGAGGCTTTCCTCAACCGGGCGGTCGCGGAAGGGCGAGGGCGTGCCGGGGGTCGTTAGATTGCCCCGGTTGGCGCGCATTTCCTCGGCGGATTGTTGTTCGACATAGGCCTTGCCCTTCTTGATCAGGTGAACCGCGCAGTCATGGAAAAACGCAAAATAGTCGCTGGCGAAATAGAGGTCGCCGCCCCAGTGGAAGCCGAGCCATTTGACGTCCGCCTTGATGCTTTCGACGTATTCGGTTTCCTCCTTCTCCGGGTTGGTGTCGTCGAAGCGGAGATGGCACTTGGCGCCGGTGCCGGCGTTTTCCAGCGCGATGCCGAAGTTCAGGCAGATGGCCTTGGCGTGGCCGATGTGGAGGTAGCCGTTAGGTTCGGGCGGGAAGCGGGTGATGGTGGTGGCGTGCTTGCCGGTGGCAAGGTCATCGGCGATAATCTCACGGATGAAGTCGAGCTTGGGAGTGATGGGATCGGACATGGAGAAGAGAGATAGGTCGTATAGGTCCTATAAGACCTATTTCAGAGTGCCAGCTCCTTGAGCAAAGCCTGGTTCAAGCGGATCCCGGCCTCGAAGTTTTCCACCGGGAAATTCTCGTTAGGAGCGTGGACCTGCGCGTCGGAAAGCGCGAGGCCTAGCAGGAGCGTGTCCGCGCCGAGGATGTCGCGGAAGGTTTGCACGATGGGAATGCTGCCGCCCTCGCGGATGAGGACGGGCTCGGCATTGAAAGAGGCTCGCAGCGCGGCTTGGGCGGCGAGGCCGAATTTCGAGTTGGGATCGGTGACGTAAGGTTTGCCATCGTGGCCGACGCGGACCTCGGCTTCGACGCCGGGCGGGCAATGCCAGTCGATGTGGCTTTTCACCTTTTCCATGATGTCCTTCGGGCTCTGGTCGGGCACGAGGCGGAAGGAAAGTTTGGCGAACGCCTCGGCGGGCAGCACGGTCTTCGAGCCCTCGCCCTGATAGCCGCCACCGATGCCGTTCACCTCGGCGGTCGGTCGCGCCCAAGTCCGTTCGGCGGACGAATAGCCGGGCTCGCCGAACAAGCCGGGCGAGCCGGTGACTTCGAGGAAATCCGCGTTGCTCACGCCGGGGAGATTCGCCCACATTTCGCGCTCCCATTTTTCGAGCGGGCGCACTTGATCGTAAAATCCTTCGATCGAGACACGACCGTCGAACGTGTGCAAGCTGGTGATCAGCCGCGCCATCGCTGCCAGAGGATTGGCCACCGCACCGCCGAACAGGCCGGAGTGGAGGTCGCCTTTCGGGCCGCGGAGGATCACTTCGCAACAGGCAATGCCGCGCAAGCCGTAGCCGAGGGTGGGCACACCGGGCGCGACCATCCCGGTGTCGGAAATGGCGATGACGTCGCACTTCAGGTCGTCGCAATGATGGAGCAGGAACGACGCGAGGCTCGGGCTGCCGATTTCCTCCTCGCCTTCAAACAGGAAAATCAAATTCACCGGCAGCTCCTGGTTTTCCCGCAGCGTTTTCTCCACGCCTAACACATGTGCCATCATCTGCCCCTTGTTGTCGGTGGCGCCGCGGGCCCAGATCTTGTTGTCGCGGATCACGGGATCGAACGGTGGGCTCGTCCACAATGCCAGCGGATCGACGGGTTGCACATCGTAGTGACCGTAAATGAGCACCGTCCGGCGGCCCGGGACGTGTTCGTTTCGCGCGACGACGACCGGATGCTTGGGAGTTTCGTGGAGTTCAGCCGCCAAGCCCATTCCTGTGAGTTTCGCGATCAACCATTCCGCGCACGCCCGGACGTCGCCGGCGTGGCTTGAATCCGTGGAAATGCTGGGAAAGCGGAGAAATGAAAACAAATTCTCAAGTTCGGGCGTCACGTGGGGAATGCTTGCCGATGGAAGCTCCGCCTCGCAAGGCGAATTCGCCGAAATCCAATGCCCCACCGGAGAAGTCCGGTATTGCCACTTTGACAGGGAAGCATTGCCTGCTTGGGTAATTCAGCCCATGTCACCGCGATTCCTAACTAACCCGTCCTTCCTCCGCAAGCTCCTCGCCGGACTGGCGCTTGCCAGCGCGTTGGCTCTAACCGTCCGCGCCGCGCCGATGGCCGGGTTTGTGGAAGGCGAGGTCATCGTCACCTATCGAAAAAATGTGTTGCTCGACACCGCCAAGGCCGCAGCCGTCCGTCGCTCCGCGAAAATGACCCGCCACTTCGCTTGGCTTTCGAACCACCACAAGCAGGTCATCGGGTTGGTCAGTTCCTCCACCAAGTCCACCGCCGCGCTCATCGCGGAGCTAGCAAACGACCCGGATGTCCTCGTCGCCGAGCCCATCTACCTCCGCCATGTCTCCTCGCTGCAACCGAGCGACCCTTTCTTCGGCACGCTCTGGGCCTTGAAAAACACCGGCCAAAGTGTGAATGGAAACGTCGGTACCAATGGCGCTGACATTGGTTTCGCCCCCGCTTGGAACCTGGCCCGCCCGATCAACCCCGAAGTCGTGGTGGCCGTGATTGACACCGGCTTGGACACCACTCACCCGGACATCGTCGCCAACCTATGGACCAACCCGGGCGAGACACCCGGCAACAACCTCGACGACGATGGCAATGGCCGGATCGACGACATCCACGGATTCAACTTCCCTGAAAACAACTCAAACGTCGCCGACACGGGCGTCCACGGCACCCATATCGCAGGCACCATCGCCGCAACCGGCAACAACTCGCTCGGAGTCATCGGCGCTGATTTCAAGGCCCGCATCATGGCGCTCAAAGTCGCCATCGACGAAACCACCCTCTCCACCGCCGCGGAAATCGCCGCCATGGAATACGCTGCCATGATGAAATCAAATGGCGTGAACATCGTTGCCATCAATGCGTCTTACGGTAGCGGCACTTTTAGCAGCGCCGAATCCCTGGCCATCACCGCCGTGGGAAATGTCGGCATCGTTTTCTGCGCGGCCGCCGGCAACGAGTCTGCCAACGACGACACCACCCCCACCTACCCCGCCAACTACCGACTCCCCAACATGATCGTCGTCGCCGCCAGCAGCCAGACGGATCAACTCGCCAGCTTCTCAAACTTCGGGGCCACCACTGTCGATCTCGCGGCACCCGGTGCCAACATCCTCTCCCTCAAGCCCACTTGGCTTGCCACCGCCTCCCCCACCGCCGCCGCCGGCACCACCCCTTTTCCAGCCACTGCCTTCCTCAACGCTGGCACCACTCCCGCTATCACCGCCACGCTGATCATCTGCGGCACCGGAAATTCGGCCGCCCAGTTTCCCCCCACCGTCGCGGGAAACATCGCCCTGATCGAGCGCGGCATTGAGACTTTCGGCACCAAAGTCACTCACGCCATGAACGCCGGAGCCGTGGCGGCCATTATCTATAACAACGTCGCCGGACCCATCGGCAATGGTACCCTCGGCCCTCCCGCCAACTTCATCCCCACCGTCGGAGTCTCCCAAGCCGACGGTGTCAGCCTGCTCGGCTTGGTCAACTCCCCCGTCACCGTGGCAAACGCCGTGATCCCGGCCACCATCTATCATTTCCTCAACGGCACCTCGATGGCCACCCCGCAGGTCGCCGCGGCCGTCGCCTTCAGCGCGCGGAATTTCCCCGCCGAAACCGCCGTGCAACGGGTCGGGCGGGTCATCAATCACACCACCCCCGTCCCCGCCTTGAGCGGCTTGGTGAAATCCGGCGGGCGCTTGAACCTCTTGAACATCGTGGACACCAACGCCAACGAACTGCCCGACTGGTGGGAAACCGACCACTTCACGACCCTCTGCGCTATTCCAACCGCGGACCCCGATGGCGATGGCATGAACAACCTCCAGGAATTTCTAGCAGGCACCGGTCCCGACAATTCCGTCAGCCGGTTTGCCATCCTCCAATCCGGATTCGTGCCAACCCCGCCCCCCGGCGCCTACATTCTAACATTCGCAAGTGTCCCCGGCATCGTTTACCGGGTCGAGATGAGCGACACCCTCGCCCCGGATTCATGGTCCCCCCTCGGTCCGGATCTCACCGGCACCGGCGGGATTCTTCAGGCCGCCGATTCCGCCGCTGACAAGCCCGCGAAACGCTTCTATCGAGTGAGGGTGATTCCGTGAAACCCGGAACCGCTGATAGGAGGTGATGGTGGACGGCTCGTCTTTGAGCAGCGGGGAGACGATCAGGGTTGTCGGCACTGCGATTGGGAAGTTGATGGTGGATGGTTGTGTGTGGATGGTTGATCGTGTGGTGTCGGACGAAGCCACATTCCATTCGTGTCCTATTCTATCAAATCCTAAACATCCGCTTCTCCCATGATTCCCAAAAACATCATCGACCAATTCCTCGTCAAGGCCGGTTCGAACGTGAACTTGAAGGATTATCCCACCGAATGCAACGCGTCGGACTATGCCAGGAATCTCTCTGAAAAAGACCTCGACGAACGCGCGAAGGAGATTCTGGAAAAAAACCGCGTGGAGCTGGATGCCGCGCAAGAGTTGCTCTACGCGAATGACACCCGGTCGGTGTTGTTAATTTTCCAGGCGATGGATGCAGCTGGCAAGGACGGCACGATCCGCCACGTGATGTCCGGCGTGAATCCGCAAGGCTGCCAGGTATTCAGTTTCAAGCAACCGTCGGCTGAAGAACTGGATCACAATTTCCTGTGGCGCTGCATGAAATCTCTGCCCGAACGTGGCCGCATCGGGATCTTCAACCGCTCTTATTACGAGGATGTGCTGGTCGTCAAAGTCCACCCGGAGTGGATCGATGAAGCGCAGTTCGGCAAGCCGGACAAAAAGTTCTGGGAGAAGCGCTACGAGGACATCAACAACTTCGAAAAACACCTCGCCCGCAATGGCACGGTGGTCATCAAGTTCTTTCTCCATCTATCGAAAGGCGAGCAGAAGAAGCGTTTCCTGGCGCGTCTGGACGACCCGAAAAAGCAGTGGAAATTTTCCGAGACCGACCTGCCGGACCGCGAGCTTTGGAATGACTATCAGAAAGCCTACGGCGACGCGCTGAGCGCGACGAGTACCAAGAAGGCACCGTGGTATGTCATCCCCGCCGACCGCAAGCCGTTCGCCCGAGCGGTGGTTGCCGAGATCATCGTTGCCGCCATCAACGATCTCAAACTCGAATACCCCAAAGTTTCCGCAGAGCAGATGCAGAACCTGATGGCGGCGAGAAACATTCTCGAAAACAAAACGCCCGCGGAGGAAGGCGGCGGCGACCGGTGAACGCAGCCGCATTCGCCACTGGTGAGGGTGGACGGCATTCGCGCCATGAGCATCGGCTATGTAGCCCTCAAGGATTGGTGGCGCTTGATGCGCTTGGAAATATCTGTCCCGGACACTTCGTCGGCACGTTTCGCGGCCAGGCTGGTGGACCTAGCCAAGCCGGTGATTTACTTTGCACCGACCGGTGTCATTCTCCGCGGAAGCCACTTGTGAAATCCAATGTTTCGACGACTTTGGCCTCCACCCTGCTCATCATCCGCGCCTGCCACATTTGACCCTAGAACCCCGAAACCTTGAAATCACTCCGCCTCCTCCTCCTCGCCCTCGCGGCGTTCGCATTCGCTATCACCGGCCTCCACGCAGCCCCTCTCAAAGTCGTGGCATGGAATCTCGAATGGTTCCCGGGCCACCGGCCGACCGCTTCCGCCGCGGAAGCCGATGAACACATGAAGCTCGCCCGCGAAGCGCTCAAGGCGATGAACCCGGATGTTTTCATCGGGATCGAAGTCCGCGACTGGGCCGCCTTCAACGAACTCGCTTCCGCCGTGCCCGGCCTAACAACCCACGTCGTCAGCAGTTTCATCGATCCCGAGACTGGGGAAATCCGCAACCAGCAGATCGGCATCGCATCCAAAATCACCTGCCGCGCCGCCGGATGGGAACCTTGGAAAGCCAACATCCCGAATCATCACCGCGGTTTCTCCTGGGCTGCACTGGAGCAGGGAAGCGGCAAGCTGATAATGGTTTACGGCAATCATCTTAAAAGCAACCGGGGCGATCCGGAAGAATGCATCGCCATGCGCAATGACCAGGCGAAACAACTCATCGCCCAGCGCGCCATCATGGAAAAAGCCTTGGTCGGCAAGGCCATCGCCGGCTGGATCCTGGCGGGTGATTTCAACACCAACCAGGACAACCAATTTCCCGGCGACCACGTGGTCGCGGATCTAACCGCCGCGGGCTTCCGCAACACTTGGGCAGACGTCCCGCAGGAAGAGCGCCTGACCTGGCGCGGTGACAAATTCGGCAACTACAAGCCCACCACTTTTGACTACATCTTCACCCTGGGCCTTGGCGATCTAACCGCCATCCAGCTCGACTCGGCGCGCGAAGTCAGCGATCACCACGCCATCGGGCTGGACCTTCCGCAGGATTGAAGCTATCGAGCGAGCGCGCATGATCAAGACCCGCCACGCCGCACCAGGTTCCTCTCCGGCCACCTTGATTCCCCATCTCGTCGATGGCAAGGTCGTCCCTCCGAAGATCCATTTCATCGAGTATGAAAACGGGCGTCTCGAGGAGCGGGAAATCGCCGATGTTGCAGAAATCGGCCCGCATCTCAACAAACGCGGGGTCACTTGGATCAATATCGACGGCCTCGGCGACGTCGAAGCTCTCAAGACTTTGGGCGAGCAGTTCAACCTCCACCCGTTGGCGCTTGAGGACGTCCTCAATACCGGCCAGCGCCCGAAGACTGAGATTTTTCCAGAGTATCTCTTCATCGTCGGACAAATGGTTTACCAAGACAAAAGGGCCCGGATTTGCGGAGAACAGGTCAGCTTTTTTTTGGGGAAGAATTTCCTCATCACCGTCCAGGAAGAGGCCGAATACGATGTCTTCGAGCCGGTCCGCGAACGCATCCGCTCCGGTCACGGCTCAATCCGCAAGGCGAAGGCCGACTATCTCGCCTATGCCCTGTTGGATTCGATCATCGACCATTATTATCCCGTGCTCGAAACTCTCGGCAATGCCATTGAAGAACTCGAGGACGACCTGCTGCAGCGGCCTTCGAGCGCGATGGTCATGACGCTCCACGAATACAAGCGCAATCTAACGCAACTCCGCCGCTTCATCTGGCCGCTCCGCGACGTGGTCAACTCGCTGCTCCACGACACCTCCGGCTATGTCACCACCCCGACCAAGGTTTTCCTGCGCGACTGTTACGACCACACCGTCCAACTGATGGACCTGGTGGAAAGTTACAAGGAACTCACGTCCGGGCTGATGGAACTCTATCACTCCAGCGTCGGCCTCCGCACCAATGAGATCATGCGGGTGCTCACCGTCATCACTTCCATTTTCATCCCGCTGACCTTCATCGTCGGCGTGTATGGCATGAACTTCGCCACCGAATCGCCGTCGGGCGAAAAGCTCCCGCTCAACATGCCGGAACTCTATCAGCCACACGGCTACATCTGGCTCATGATCATCATGGCGGTCATCGCCGTGGTCCAACTGGTCATCTTCAAGAAAATGAAATGGCTGTAACAACGGGGCTGGAGCCTCCGGTTCCAGGCCGTTGCCGGGGTGTCCCGCTCCTCGATTGAGTCTGGATTCCGGTCTGTGACCTCACATTGCATACTTCGCCCTTGTCCAAAAATTCATCCGGTCTACCCCTCCCCCATGCCCGACGCCGTTTACGTCCATGATGCCTTCGCCCGAATCGCCGACCGCTACGTGCTCACCAACCACGTCCTGAGCTGCGGCATGGACATCTGGTGGCGCAAGGTCGTCACCAATCGGATCAAGGCATGGCAGCCCGCCCGGCTGCTGGACGTCGCCAGCGGCACCGGCGACCTCGCGTTGGAAATCCAAAGCCAGTGCCCGCAATGCGAGGTCATCGCCTCGGATTTCTGCGCGGAAATGCTCGCCCACGCCGCCAGCCGCGGCATCGCCAAAACCATCGTCGCCGATGCGCTCAATCTGCCTTTCCCCGACCAGGAGTTCGACGTGGTGACCGTCGCCTTCGGCCTGCGCAACATGGCCGACTACCCGGCCGCACTGTGCGAGATGCACCGCGTCCTCAAGCCAGGAGGCCGTTTGGTCATTCTCGATTTCTCCCTGCCTAACGGACCCATGCGCGGTCCCTACCGCTGGTATCTCCACCACGTTCTGCCGCACCTGGCCGGCTGGCTCACCGGTCAGAAGGACGCTTATGAATACCTGGGTGGTTCCATCGAACAGTTTCCTTCCGGCAAAGGCATGAACGATCTGTTGGAATCCTGCGGCTTTGGCAAAACCGGTTTCACTCCGCTTACCTTGGGCGTGGTGACCGTTTACGAAGGAACCCGTTAGCCATTGTCCGGGGAAACTCGTATTGGAGGCAATCCCATGAACTGCGATCGACTGGCGCCCTTCTATCGAGCGATGGAAAGGTTCACCGCCGGCGGCAAGTTGCAGCGCTGCCGGTTGGCGTTTCTGGGAGAAATTCCGGTGCCACGCAACGTGCTGCTGGCGGGCGAAGGGCATGGCCGATTCCTGCCGGAGTGTGTCAGGCGGTTTCCCGATGCGAGGATCGTGGTGGTGGATTCAAGCCAGCGGATGTTGGGCATCGCGCGTTCCAAGGTGGAATCGACTCAGGTCGAGTTCGTGCAGACGGATCTGCTGGAATGGCAGGCACCGCTTAACCAATTCGATTTGATCGTGACGAATTTCTTCCTCGATTGCTTCCCGCCGGACGGACTCGCCGCAGTGGTTAGGAAGCTGGGCAAGCTGGCCGCTTCCGAGGCGGATTGGTTACTCGCAGATTTTGAAATCGCCCCCGCCGGCCCGGCCCGCTGGCGGAGCCGCTTGATCGTGGCGGCGCTCTATCGATTTTTCGGCATCGTTACCGGGCTCAAGGCGAACACACTGGTTCCACCTGAGAAAAACTTGGCAAATGCCGGATTCATCCTGCAACGACGCGAAACCTACGACTGGGGCCTGCTGAAAAGTGAATGGTGGCGGCGGACCTCTGCCTGACGAAAACGGGCCAGGGTGAAACGTCACCATGGCCCGTTAGGAAAGGTTGCGAAACCGCTTACGCAGATTGGCGTTGGTTGCGCTTGCGGCGGAGAAGTCCCGCACCTAGCAGGATTCCAGCCAGTGCGCTGGTGGGCTCGGGGACAGCGGTCCAGGTGAGGGTAGTACCGCCACCGGTGAGGGTGAAAGAGCCTTGGGTGGTAGGGTTGGCCGTGCTGACCACGCTCGTAAAACTACCGGAACTGAAAGCCTTCCCGAAGATCGATGCCATCGACCAAGTCTGGGTGGTATTCGGTGTGCTCCAGAACGCATTGGCCAGATCAACGCCGGTTCCGAAGACTACCTTGAACACCGACCCCGTTTCGACACTGATATTGCCCACTGCGGATAGCGTATCGAAGCCACTGGCGATCGAGTTGGCATTCAAGTCCCATTCGAAAATTGAACCGGTTTTGTAGGTAAGGCTGCTAGAAAAGTTCTGGTTCCCCACTGCTCCCGCGGAAGCACCCGAAGATTGCGTGCCGTGGATAGTAGTTGCTCCACCAATCGTGCCAGTACCAAAGAGTTTTGCGATATTGGCAACGGTTACCGCTCCATTCGCACTGCTCTGATTGCCATTAACGATCAGAGTTCCGTCATTGATGGAGGTAATCCCGGTGTAGGTGTTTGCTCCGGAAAGCGTGGCCGTGCCAGCTCCGGTCTTGGTCAAAGTCACCGCTGATCCAGCCAAGATCGCACTCACCGAGCCCGTGTTGGTCACGTTGTAGGAAGTGCCGGTTAAGACACCTGTCGAACCGGTGATGCTACCGCTTGAAAGCGTAACCGCGCCGACTGTATCCGAAAAGGTCGATAGCGCCAAGGTTCCGCCATTGACGGTGACCGCGCCCGTGCTGATTGCATCACTAACACCATACCCCAGCGTACCGGCGGTGACTGTCGTCAGGCCGGTGTAGGTATTGGCTCCGGACAGTGTTACCGTTCCCGCTGTCGTCTTATTCGCACCGGCCGAACCAGCGAGTATGGCGCTGACGCTTCCCGCTTGGAGGTCGAAAGCGGTGGTGCTTGTCAAAGTGCCGGAACCGGTGATGCTGCCGCCGGTCAGTTGCACGCCCGCAACGGTGTCGCTGTTAGCGCCGAGTGATAGGATGCCGCCTGAAATCTTGAGGGTGGAGGCGTCAGCGAAAACGTTGCTAGCACCGAGAGCCAGCGTACCAACCTGCACATCGGTGAGGCCGGTGTAGGTATTGGCTCCGGACAGTGTTACCGTTCCCGCCGTCGTCTTGTTCGCGCCGACCGAACCGCCGAGAATGGCACTGACGCTACCCGCTTGCAGGTCGAACGCGGTGGTGCTCGTCAGGGTGCCGGAGCCGGTGATGCTGCCAGCGGTTAGTTGGACGCCCGCCACCGTGTCGTTGTTAGCGACTAGTGACAGAATGCCTCCTGAAACCTTAAGGGTGGAGGCGTCAGCGAAAACGTTGCTAGCGCCGAGAGCCAAGGTGCCAGCCTGCACATCAGTGAGTCCGGTGTAGATATTCGCGCCTGAGAGGGTTAAAGTTGCAGCGCCGAGTTTTTTGAGTCCCACAGTTCCACCCAACCGCGCTGAGATGGTGGCATCGGCATTGACGGTGATCGTGCCGGCACCTGTGAGCGTTAGGACTTCGACACCCGAAGTCGGACCTGCAATCGTGTAGCCGGTGCCGTTAAATGTGATGGAATTGACGAAAATCACCGACGTCAAGGTCACCACCGACGGGCCGGAGGTTTCAAAATATGCGTCGCTATCACTTGTCCACGCGTGGTCAGCGCCGTCACCACCGATAGCTTCGTTCCATTTCCTGTTGGCATTGGCTTGGTTGGAAGAGTTCCAATCTCCATTGCCTGCTTGCAGCCCCGTTGTGTTTTTATCGGTATCCCAATACAGCGCCGCGCCTAACAGTGAGCTGGCAGGCCCCATAGTCAGGAATGAGGTCAAAACGGAGAAAGAAATTACAGACTTTGATTTCATATTGGGGAAGGTGAACAGCGTGCGAGAATGGGGTGAGTCCGAAACGGCGGTAAGACCGAGTGGTGAAGGCTAAACTCAAACGGGGAGGTGAAACTCAAACGGGGAGGTGAAACTCAAACGAAATCTATCAATTGGCATCACGGGGAATGCTCGCAAGGTCGTTTGACGGGCTTCGTATGGGAGGCCCCGTCCTATTAATCAAGATAAATTAAGCATTTAACGCGATCGCGTAACAGATAAACGGGGTGAGCATTGATCATCCGCACTTGAAAACAGGCTAGAAACCGACAGACGCGGCGATTTGTTAGCTTTCGATGGGCGGTGTGCGGAAGCGGAGTATTTCGGTTTCATCGGGGGAGAGTGACGATGGTTAGACTACAGCAGAGATCCGGCTGGAGGCCAAAGCGGGGAGGAAACAAATGCGGGGGGCGGGGTTGAACACGACGGGCAGCGCTCGCGGTGGCAACTTTCGGGCTTTGTCTGATGGATAGGGCGATTAAGATCAAGGTAAATTTGAATTTTTACGCAATAGCGTATGAGGAACTGAGACGGGGACCGATCGGCCCCACTAAAAAACGGGTTGAAAACCGATCAGTGGGAGGATGCAGGATTCAGGCCAAACTAGCAGAAGGATGGGATTATGTAAGGATTTCTTGGAATGGCGGTTGAGAGACCGCGATCGAATTCGCGGGTAATGGCCGACCCTAAGCAAGCGACGCAAGGGCGAGCGGTCCCGCAGCAACGATAGCTGCACTCCCATCTAGCACCTCTCGAGGGCAATCGAGTTTGGTCTAAATCCGGCTTATCTACGTGCCATGCGTGGGGACGAGACGTCCCCACCCCCTATTTTTCGGACAGACGGCAAATCGTTCGGACCTGCCAACCCGGGCCGCGCGGGTCTTGCGGGGCGGGCGATCCGGGTTTATGGATCGGCGCGGATGCCGTTTCGACTTGAGAGTGACTACCAGCCTGAGGGGGATCAGGCGCAGGCGATTGCGAAGCTGACGAAGTCGCTGGCGGCGGGGAACCACCACCAGACGTTGTTGGGGGTGACGGGGTCGGGGAAGACGTTCACGATGGCGAACCTGATCCGGAATTTCGGCAAGCCGACGCTGATCATGAGCCACAACAAGACGCTGGCGGCGCAGCTCTACTCGGAGTTCAAAAACTTTTTCCCGCACAACGCGGTGGAGTATTTCGTTTCCTACTTCGATTACTATCAGCCGGAGGCCTACATCCCGCGGAGCGACACCTACATCGAAAAAGATTCGTCAATCAACGACGAGATCGAGCGGCTGCGGTTGAGCACGATGGGCTCGTTGCTCACCAGGCAGGACACGATCGTGGTGGCGTCGGTGTCGTGCATCTACGGCTTGGGCTCGCCGGAGGACTACGCGAACATGATGGTGCCGGTGTGGGTCGGGCAGAAGCTGACGCGCGAGGATCTGCTGTCGTCGCTGGTTGGGATGATGTTCGAGAGGAACGACATCGCCTTCGGCCGCGGGAAATTCCGGGTGCGGGGGGACGTGGTGGAAGTGCATCCGGCGTATCTGGACGAGACGGCGATCCGGGTGGAGTTCTTCGACGACGAGGTGGAGCGGATTACCAGCGTCCACACACTGACTGGCCACGCGATCGAGCGGCTGGAGAACCACACGTTTTTCCCGGCGAAGCAGTTCGTGACGCCGGGCGACAAAATGAAACGGGCGATGGTGGCGATCCGCGAGGAGGCGAAGAATCAGATCGCGAAGTTCGAGAAGGAAGGGAAATTGATCGAAGCGCAGCGGCTGCGGATGCGGACGGACTACGATCTGGAAATGATGGCGGAGATGGGATTCTGCCAGGGCATCGAGAACTACTCGCGCCACATCACCGGCCGCGAGCCGGGAGCGCGGCCGTACACGCTGCTGGATTTCTTTCCACGGGACTTTTTGCTGTTAGTCGATGAAAGCCACGCGACGATCCCGCAGGTGGGCGGGATGTACGAGGGCGACAAAAGCCGCAAGACGGTGCTGGTGGACCACGGTTTCCGGCTGCCGAGCGCGCTCGATAACCGGCCGCTGCGGTTCGAGGAGTTCATGCAGATGACGGGGCAGCGCGTCTATGTTTCGGCGACGCCGGGTGCGTTCGAAGTGATCAACTCGCGCCCGGAAAACAAGCGATTCATCGAGGTGAAGGGCAAGGATGAGGGTGGCAAGCGGATCTCGCTGTTCGATCTGAAGAAGGCGCGGATCAAGCCGAGCGGCAACGACGAACCGGTGGAGAAATTCGATCCGAGCCGGCGCGGGACGCCGTTGGTCGTCGAGCAGATCATCCGGCCGACCGGTCTGTTGGATCCGGTGCTGATCCTGCGACCGTTAAAGGGCCAGATCGATGAAACCATCGAACTCTGCCGCCAGCGCGTCGAGCGGCATCAACGGGTGCTGGTGACGACCCTGACGAAGAAAACGGCGGAGGACCTGGCGGAGTATTTGCAGGGCACCGGCCTGAAGTGCCGCTACCTGCACTCGGACATCGACGCGGTGGAGCGGGTGGAAATCCTCCGGCAGTTGCGCGCGGCGACGTTTGACATTCTGATAGGGATCAACCTGCTGCGGGAGGGACTGGATCTGCCGGAAGTCTCGCTGGTGTGCATCCTCGACGCGGACAAGGAAGGATTTTTGCGCAACGAGACGTCGATGATCCAAACCGCGGGCCGGGCGGCGCGCCATATCGGCGGCGAGTGCGTGCTGTTTTGCGACAAGATCACCGACTCGATTCAGGCGCTGATTGACATCACCGAATACCGCCGCAGCCGCCAACAGGCGCACAATGAAGAGCACGGGATCACCCCGCAGAGCGTGAAGCGGGCGCTGCAACACAGCCTTCACACCCACGAATACGCCAAGGAACACGCGGACAAACTCAACAGCTCGCTGGTCGCCGACGACGTGGGCACCTACGACAAGCTACGCGTCATCGCCGAGCTAACGGAGGAAATGCGCGAGGCGTCGTCGCGGTTGGAGTTCGAGCGAGCGGCGCATCTGCGGGACCAGATCGCGGAGTTGAAAAACGACTCCCCTGCCCCGCCGATGAAGGCTGTGAGGTATCCGACGGGGAAGAAAGGCCGCTCGCGCAAGTGAGTGAAATCTTGACCGGCCGCTGGAATTGAGGCACGGATGTGGCGTGGTTTCGCCGCACAATGACCGCCCTTATTTCGACGCCTGGCTGCGCCGGACTGGCCGTCAGTTCAGGGTGAGCGGGCGGCTAACGGAAACGGCGATGGCCTTGGCCGCCACTGAAGGCGGCTCGGTGGACGAGTGGCGGACCCGGTTGCGGGTTCTGTTGGAAGGACATGAAATGCCTTCGCTTGATCTGCTGACCCGGATCGACGCGCTGCTGTCAGGTCCGGCCAAGGCCGCGACCGCCGGCCATTGCCAAGCCCTGCTGTTCTAGGGATTCCGCTTAGGAGTGCCGGCGGCCATTTATTGGCACGGCATGTGCGAGCATGTATCTGCGAACATATTGCCAGATATTTGACAAACAGCTTGCAGTGAACTCGTTCTAACTGTTTGTTTTATTTGCTAGGAAACCCGCGATGCATCGATTTCCCTCAAAATCCACGATCTCTCGCTTCAAGTTCGTCGCGTTTTTGCTCTGTTTCAGATGCGTGGCCGTCCCAGCGGTTGTCGGGATGCTGGTGTATTCATTCATCGAAGGCGACCAGGACCTGACGATCATCGCGTTGGGCTTGGGATTGGCCTGCGTTCTGATGAGCATTATACAATGGCTCCTTGCGGCCCGCACGCGCTGCCCCTTGTGCCTGACGCCGGTGCTCGCCAGCAATGGGTGTTCCAAGCACCGCCATGCTCGCACGCTGTTCGGCAGCTATCGTCTCAGGGCGGCCATCGCGATCTTGTTCCGGAATTCGTTCCTTTGCCCCTACTGCCACGAGCCATCGGTCATGGAGGTTCGTTCCCGGCAGCCGAGAACCCAGAGCAACCGCTACTGAAAACTTCGGCCAATTCCGGGGATTGACAGACCTCCCCGATGTGTGGAGTTTGCGCGGATGAATTTCCTAACGAAATCCTTGCGAGCCATGATCCCGACAGCGGCCGGGTTGGTTCTTGCCATCTCAACCACCGTCCACGCCCAACCTACCATGCCTGAAACCCCATCCGACGTAGCCGCCCCTCCCGCGGATGCCGCCAAAACCGCATCCGGCCTCGCCTCGAAAGTCCTCCAAGCGGGCAAAGGCGACAAGCATCCCGCCGCCGCGGACACCGTCACGGTGCATTACTCCGGCTGGACCACCGACGGAAAACTCTTCGACAGCTCCGTCCAGCGCGGCAAACCAACCAGCTTCCCGCTCAACGGGGTGATCAAAGGCTGGACCGAAGGCGTGCAATTGATGGTCGAAGGTGAAAAGCGCCGCTTCTGGATCCCTGCCGGTCTCGCCTACGGCGAAAATCCCGGCGGTGGCCGCCCAGGCGGGCTGCTTGTGTTCGATGTCGAACTGATTTCCATCAAGCAAGCACCGAAGCCACCTGCCGTTCCTGAAGACGTTGCCGCGGCTCCCGAAAGCGCGGAAAAAACCGCCTCCGGCATCGCCTCGCGCGTCCTCACCAAGGGCACCGGCACGGTCCATCCGAAGGCGACCGACCAAGTGAAAGTCCACTACTCCGGTTGGACCACCGATGGCAAACTCTTCGACAGCTCGATCACCCGCGACGAAGCGATCACCTTCCCGCTCAACCAAGTCATCCCCGGCTGGACCGAAGGCGTGCAACTGATGGTCGAGGGCGAAAAGCGCCGCCTCTGGATCCCCGGCAAACTCGCTTACGGCGATACCGCACCTCCTGGCGCGCCTGCCGGGACGCTCGTGTTCGACGTGGAGCTCCTTGAAATCGTCAAATGATCGATTCCCGGTTCAAGCTTCTGCCTCTCGCCCTCGCCGCCGGCCTCGCCTCGTGCGCCCAGCCAGTGTCCGAGGCTCCGGTGAAAAAGGCCGAGCCCCCTCCACCGGCCAAACACAAGGCCGTGGGGATGAACCAACGCGGCAAGGTTACTTCGATTTCCCTAACCGAGACGTTCGCCTTGCAGCAATCCGGGAACGTGTTGATCTTCGACGCCCGCCCCGGATATTTCTATAATCTCGGTCACATCCCCGGCGCGATCAGTTTGCCGAAGCCGGACTGCGACGCGCAGATCGTCAAACGGGAAGCGGAAATCAAGGCCGCGATCGCCGCCGGGAAACCGATCGTCGTCTATTGCACCAACCTGCTCTGCGCGGATGCCCGGACGGTCGCGAGCCATCTCGCGGGCTTCGGCTACTCGTCGTCCGTCCTCTCAGGCGGCTGGGACTCCTGGAAGGAAAGCGGCCTTCCGACAGAGTGAAGAAGTGATCAGTTAGCAGTGATCAGAAAAGACTTTCACGCACCACCTCTTTTCTCTGCTCACTGCCCACTCGGCACTTCTTCCTCTTCCTGAAAACTTAATACTGAAAACTAGCAACCACCTCCCATGTCTTCCTTTCCCAACGTCACCGTCGATGCCAAGGCCAACGTCTATTTCGACGGCCGCGTCGTTTCCCACACCGTTCACTTCACCGACGGCACCAAGAAAACCCTTGGGCTGATCTATCCGGGCAAATTCCATTTTGGCACCGCCGCTCCAGAGCGCATGGAGATCATCGCCGGGGCCTGCGAGGTCACCCTGGACGGGACCAGCGAGGTCATCGTGATCGAGGAAGGCTCGGCCTTCGACGTCGCCGGCAACAGCGGCTTCACGATCAAAGTGGACGACGGCATCTGCGAATACATTTGCTCATTCCTTCCCGCCTGATGCCGCGCCCGGGGTCTATAAGGAATCTCGCTGCCATCGTCGTCGCCACGACGTCGATGAGTTCGTGCGGGATTCGCCTGCCGGACACACCGGCGCTTACCTGGCGAGCGACTGTTAGCAAGACCGCCACTACCCCCGCACCCGGCCCGGTGGCGAAAGATCCCGATGTGCTCGTATGGCTGATCGCCGACGACCTGCACACCGGTATGGTGTTCCAGTATGATTGGCTGATCGAGTCCGGCTTCGTCCCGCCGGCGGGTTTCGGCACACCGAAATACGTCACTCTCAGCTGGGGCAACCGGACCGCCTACGTGGAAAAAGGCCTGCACTCGCCGTGGAAATTCATCCGCGCCTTGTTCATGCCATCGCCGTCGGTGATGGAGCTCATTCCCGCGAACTGGAATGTCGTGGACGTCTGCCCTCACCAGCGGGTCTGGCGCAAACTCGTCGCTCGCGAACGCGGCAGAGACCTCGCCGCTTTTCTCAACGACTGCAGCACCCGGGGAACTGATGGAAAACCCATCGTCTGTGGCACCTCAAGCTGGGGTGGCGGCGTTCTATTGGAATCGCGGCACCAGTATTTCATCCCGCGGGTTTGCAATGTCTGGACCGTCCAAGTCATCGAATCGCTCGGCGGGGAGATGCATCCTTGGCTTGCCATCACCGCCAACGGCCTGATCCGTCAGGCGGAAAAGCCACCCAATGACTTCGAGAAAGTCTGGTCCGCCTACCCCGCCGAGGTCAATCCGAACGCGGCAACCCGCTAACACTTGATCCCTCGCGGCCCCTCCCCCCGAAGAGGCCGCTCGGGAACGTGTCCTGAATCAACTTTGCTTCTCCGCAAGCGCCAGCGCGCTCGGGAACAACACAGCATTCTCAAGATGGATGTGACGGTGGAGATCGGTCTCCATCTCCGCCAGCCCGGCGAACAACGCGCGGTAGGTGTTGCAGGCTTCCGGCGGCGGTATAAATCCGTTCGTCAGCTCGCGCAGCTTTTCGAGGTCGGCTCCGGCGTCTTCGTGTTCGTGCAGCATGCAGGCGATCGGGCCGTCCAGCGGCATCGCCGCCGCTTCGCCCTTGGTCAGCCGGATGATGGCGGGAAACAGCATTTGCTCCTCCTTCATCAGGTGGCTCGACAGCTCCTCCATCATGCCCTGATAGACTTCCAGCACCTTCACCAGTGACGGTGTGTGACCACCGTGCACTTGCGCCACCCGCGTGGCCATCGCCAGCAGTCGAGGCATTTCATCCCGCAGGAACTGGTGATGGGTTTCCACGATGTAAGTCACCAGCTCGGCCGGCGGCAGGTCCGCGGGATTCCATTCCGGTGCGGACTTGTCGCGCGACCCAGCCTCCAGTTGTTCTACAACCGCATCCAGGGCGATCCCCTTCTTTTCGCAGGCTTCGCGCAAGGTGCGTCCGCCTTGGCAGCAAAAATCGATCCCAAATGCTTGGAAAATCCGAGAATGCGCGGGGCGCTCCGCAACAATTTCCCCCACAGTGCGGTCCTCCAGGGGCGTCCCCGGAGGTGAAAATACATTGGTTACATGTCTCATAGCGCCGCGACCCTACCCCGCCTTCCGACGAATGAAAGTTAATTAACGAATGATTTTTCGTGATTCACTTCCAGACTTGTTCCATCGTCCACCAGCACTCGACGCCAACCCCGCTTTCCACCGAAAACCATCATGAGAACCGCCACCCGCACCGCCTTCAGCATCACCGATTACGTGTTCCGCTGGATCGGCTGCCAATTCCTCCGCGGCTACCGTCAGGCCACCGCGCCGGACCATGGGCAGGAAGAACTGCCGATGGTGGAAATCGCGGAGATGGACCGCAACGCCGTCAACCGTCCCGTCCGGGAACTCACCATCGAGTCTGATAGCCCGTCCAGCGTCGTTTACATGGGCATCACTTGTTCCCACTGCGGCTCGGAAAAAGTCATCCGCGCCGGT
>JAZKGW010000010.1:233355-246917 GCA_040385685.1 Verrucomicrobiota bacterium
CCAGCCAGGAGTGCAGCTGAAAAACTCTCTCAACATAGAACCATTCCATTCAACATGACATCCACCATCCCAATTGCCGTTAGTCTGCCAGAAATCATCCAGGGAGGCATGGGCGTCGGCGTTTCCGGTTGGCGCCTCGCCCGCGCCGTTTCCACCACCGGCCAGCTTGGCGTCGTCTCCGGCACCATGATCGACGTGGTCATCGCCCGCCAGCTTCAGTTAGGCGATGACCGCGGCCACCTCCGTCGGGCCCTCACCGCCTACCCGTGCCAGCAAGTCGCCGACCGTTTCCTCGACCGCTATTTCATCGACGGAGGAAAAGCCACCGGTGCCTCGTTCAAACCGGTCCCCATGTCTTCGCTGCCGCCGTCCAAGCCGTCGCTGGAGTTTTCCATCCTCTCCAGCTTCGTCTCAATCTGGCTGGCGAAGGAAAACCACGACGGCGTCGTCGGTCTGAACCTGCTGGAGAAAAGCCAGATCCCCACCCTGCCATTGCTCTACGGAGCGATGCTTGCCGGCGTGGACTTCGTCCTGATGGGTGCCGGCATCCCGCGCCAGATCCCCGGTGTCCTCGACCGGCTGGCCGAAAATCTAACCACCGAACTGCGGATCGATGTCACCGGAGCCACCGAGCCGGTGATCCTCACCTTCGACCCACCCGCCGCCTGCGGATTTGTTTCACCGCCTCTCAAGCGGCCCAAGTTCCTCCCCGTCGTCTCATCGCCCGTGCTCGCGGAAAACCTGCGGCGCAAGGCATCCGGCAAGGTCGACGGTTTCGTCGTCGAGTTCCCAACCGCCGGTGGCCACAACGCGCCACCGCGGGGCGGCGTCACCCTGGGCGAAACCGGCGAACCGGTTTACGGCCCGCGTGATCAGATCGACGCCGGGAAATTCCGCGACATCGGCTTGCCGTTCTGGCTTGCCGGCGGATTCGGCCAGGCGGGAAAACTGCGCGAAGCCCAAGCGCTTGGCGCGGCCGGAATTCAGGTCGGCACCGCCTTCGCCCTCAGTGGTGAATCCGGATTCGATCCCGGTTTAAAATCCCGAATCCTCGATTCCATCCGCCGCCAGGACCTCAAGGTTTTCACGGATCCCGCCGCCTCGCCCACCGGTTTCCCCTTCAAGGTCGCCAACGTTCCAGAAACTCTGGCAGATCCCGGAATCTACGATGCCCGCAACCGCATCTGTGACATCGGAGTCCTGCGCGAACCGTTCATGAAAGCCGATGGCAGTGTCGGTTTCCGCTGCTCCGCCGAACCGGTGAAAGACTATGTCGCGAAGGGCGGCGACGTTTCACGCACCATCGGCGCGGTGTGCCTGTGCAATTCGTTAGGAGCGGCCATCGGCCTCGGCCAAAACCGGTCAGGCGGCTACAGTGAAGCCGAAGTCGTCACCTTGGGCGATGACATCGCCAGCATCCGGGCGCTGCTGCCGGATGGATCCGGCGGCTACTCCGCCGGCGAATTGATCGACTGCCTGCTCAGCTAGAGCCCGGACATAGCTAGTGCGTGAAGACGAATCGCACGTAGTTAAACTGGTATTCGACGAAACTCGATTGCCCCGGAGGGGTAGCCGGAAATTAGCCGGTGGCGTGAGCCACCGGATTGCGATATGAAACAACCAAGCGCCCCGGCAGGGGCGCCGGAACCGTTGCTACCATGCCATCGACCCATCTATCGCTTCACTACCATCTCGTCTTCAGCACGAAGAACCGCGTCCCTAACATCGCCGAAACTTGGCGTGGAAGATTGCACGCATATCTCGGTGGCGTGGTTCGAAATGTGGAGGGCATGCCGGAAGCCATCGGTGGTGTTGCCGACCATGTCCATCTTCTCGTCGGCTTGCGGGCGACGGCCCGCCTCGCGGATGTCGTGCGCGATGTGAAGGCTGTTTCCTCGCGCTGGGTGCATGAGGAAACCGGAGACCGTGAGTTTTCCTGGCAGGAGGGATATGGAGCTTTTACCGTGAGCGCTTCGCAGCGCGACATGGTGCGGGAATACATTGCCAAGCAGGAAGAGCATCATCGGAAGCGGACGTTCCAAGAAGAATATGTGGAGCTTCTGAAACGCAGCGGGGTGGAATATGATGATCGGTATTTGTGGTGATGCCGCTCTTCTGCCGCCCCTGCCGGGGCGGGAATGATTTGGGGGTCAGCGTCCGGTGGCTCACGCCACCGGCTAATTTCCGGCTACCCCTCCGGGGCAATGGAACTTCGTCAAAAACCGGCATAACCACGTGCCTTTCGTTTCTGCTCCATGTCCCCGCTCAATATCCCGCGCCGCATCAATGCGGATGCCCGATGAACTGTTGGAACGTTTCCTCATCGAGGCGGTCGAGCGCCTTCTGGTGCATTTCCAGCAAGGTGTTGTGCAGCGGGCAATTTGGTCCCACGCCACACCAGTTCGGACCGAAGGGGCACATCACGCGGTCCTGCGGATCCTCGAACACTTTGACAACGTCGAGAAGCGTGATCTCGGAAGCCGGTCGCGCGAGCTGATAGCCGCCGGTGGGACCGGGCTTTCCCTCCACCAGGCCGGCGGCGGAAAGCTGGGTCAGGATTTTCGCGACGAGCTGACGCGAAAGCTCGCGTGATTCCGCGATTTCCGCGCTTCCTGCCAGACGCTTTTCCGACGAAACCGCCGCCAGATAACTGACGGCGGCGATCCCGGCTTGGGCGAGTTTGCTGTAGGTGAACATGCAGTTTTTTTCACTTCGTCGGCGCATCCTCGGGGACCAGCGACCAGCCGGTCTTCAGCCCGAGAACAAACCAGCTGAGCGTAATGGTGCCGATGGCGAACAAGGTATCACCGACCACGCGCAGCCATTTGAAAGTGTCCATGAGACCACTGTCGAGGAATTGTTCGCTGCGGGCATACCACAGCCCGTGGTTCACGCTGGCCACCGTTTGCATCAGTCCGAGCGGCAGCAGGCTGAGCAGCGCCATCCGCAACAGCCCCAAGACCGCGAGGGAGCAGACCACCACCAGCATCCATAATCGTCTGACGTTTTTCATAGCGGCGGGACCTTAGGAGCAACCGCAAAACTTAATAAACGAATTTATTTTCGTGATTGGCTTTTCTTTTCCAAAACCCGCTGCAAGACTCAGTCCGTGACGCCGATGATCGCACCGCCAGAAGCCATTTCCCGACCACTAACAAACGACCAACGCCCGTCGTCGAAGGACCCGTTTGCAGAACGTCCGTTCCTCGTTTTCTGGGAAATGACCCGCGCCTGCGCCCTCGCCTGCTCCCATTGCCGCGCCGAGGCCCAATACCGCCGCGACCCGAACGAGCTCACCCGCAGCGAGGCGGAACGCGTCGTCGACCAGCTAGCGGAACTCAAACCACCTATGCTCGTCCTCACCGGCGGCGATCCGATGGAACGACCTGACGTGTTAGACATCGCCGCCCGCGCCAGTGCCGCCGGCCTGCGCGTCGCCCTCAGTCCGTCCGCCACCGAGCGGCTCATTCAATCCGATTTCCACGCCATCCGCGCCTCCGGCATCGAGCGACTCTCGCTGAGCCTGGATGGCGCGACACGCGAAACCCACGACGCCTTCCGCGGCGTGCGAGGCACTTTTGATCGCACAGTCCGGGCCATGGAACTGGCGGAGGACGCCGGCATCTCCATTCAGATCAACACCACTCTAACTAAAGGAAATCTCCACGAGTTTCCCGCCTTCCGCGATCTCATGCTCCAGTGGAAACCCGTCATGTGGAGTGTCTTCATCCTGGTTCCGACCGGTCGCGCCGGAGCCGCCGACATGCCCGATCCCGATGACCTCGAACGCGTCTTCGAGGAAATGTCGGACCTCGTCGGCAAGGTTCCCTTCGGCATCAAGACCACGGAAGGCCACCATTTCCGGCGGGTGCTTGCCCAGCGTGGAAAAGGCGGCCCCTCGGGACGCCCCGGTTTCCGCGCTCCGCTCGGCATCCGCGATGGCCGCGGGGTCATGTTCATTTCCCACACCGGCATCGTCAGCCCCAGCGGATTCCTGCCACTCGATTGCGGCAATGCCCGCGATCGACACGTGGCGGAAATCTATCGGGAACACCCGCTCTTCATTTCCCTGCGGGACTCGGACGCGCTCGGCGGAAAATGCGGCCGCTGCGAGTTCCGGAAAATCTGCGGTGGCTCCCGCGCCCGCGCCTACGGCCTGACCGGAGATCCCTTCGCCGAAGATCCTTCCTGCTCCTATCAACCGGGCTCACGCAAGCCCGCCATCTCCAATATTTAAACCACAAATCTTATGATCAATCTCACCCGCCTCTGGACCGGCCACGATCAACCCGCCGACGGACTCCGCTACGGTCTCGGCCCGGATGCCGCCGCCAGCGCCAGCACCCGCAAGCCCATCGTCGTCTGGAACATCACCCGCACCTGCAATCTCCGCTGCGTTCATTGCTACTCGGACTCCATGGCCGCCCGCTACCCCGGAGAACTCGAATGGCCGCAAATGCAGGCAGTCGTCCGCGACCTGGCCGCCTATCGCATCCCGTCGCTGTTGTTTTCCGGTGGAGAACCGCTGATCCATCCACGCTTTTTCGATCTCGTGGACTACGCGACCGAACAAGGTCTCAAGCTCACCATTTCCACCAACGGCACGCTCATCACTCCGGAGAAAGCCGCGCTTTTGAAAGCCGCCAACGTCGCCTACGTCGGAATTTCGCTAGACGGCATCGGCGACATCCACGACCAATTCCGCGGCAAGCAAGGCGCGTTCAAGGCCGCGGTCGAGGGATTCAAAAACTGCCATGAGGTCGATCAGAAAACCGGTCTCCGCCTCACCCTCACGCGCCACACCGTTTCCGACATCGAACGCATCCTGGATTTCATTGAGGAGCAGGAGATCCAGCGCGTCTGTTTCTATCACCTCGTGCCATCCGGCCGCGGCGCCGCGCTCCAGATCCTCCGCCCCGAGGAATCCCGCCATGCGCTGGACACCCTCATCGACCGGGTGAAAGCCTGGCACCAGCAAGGCGTCCGCCGCGAGGTGCTCACCGTCACCCAGCCCGCCGATGGCCCCTATCTGCTGCTCCGCATGCAGCGGGAAAACCACCCCGGACTCGCCCAGGCCCGCAAGCTCCTGGAATGGAACGGCGGTGGCAATAACAGTTCCGGCCGCGGCGTCGCAAACATCGATACCCAGGGCAATGTGCACCCGGACCAATTCTGGCAAAGCGTCAAACTCGGCAATGTCAAGCGCACGCCGTTCTCCCAAATCTGGGAGGGAAAAAATCCCGACTCCGCCGCCGAGCTGGAGGAAATCCGTTCGGTCAGCCAACTCGACACCGCCACCCGCCAGATGCTCATGCAAGGCCGCTGCGCCGGTTGCCGCTGGTTCCCGATCTGCGGCGGTGGCTTCCGCACCCGTGCCGCCACCGAGTGCGACCACATCTGGGGATCCGATCCGGGGTGCTATCTAACCGATTCAGAAATCCATACTGAAGCCCTTTGCCCAGCCTGATACCATTCCATTTTCATGAAATCCGCAACCGACAAACCCGACCTACTCGGACGTCCCGACATCGTCAGGCTGGTGGACGCGTTCTACACCAAGGTCCGCGCCGACGCGCCGCTCGGGCACGTCTTCGATGACGTGGTTAAGGTCCATTGGGAAACCCATCTGCCGAAGCTCTACAATTTCTGGGACACCGTGCTGTTTCGCGCCGAACCCTTCCGCGGCGATCCGCTGGGTGCTCATGCGAAGCTGCTTGCTGAAACGACGTTGGAGTGGCTGTTCGAACGCTGGCTCGAGTTGTTCCGCGAAACAGTGGACGAGCATTTCTCCGGTGAAAATGCGGGCCACATCGTGCGCTGCGCCGAAGACATGGCCCGCGTCATCCACTCCAAGATCCACCAGATCCCGAACCCGCGATTCGATCCCGAGCGGCTGACGCCGGAGCAGAAGGCGCGCTACGCAAGCTACCGGGATTCGTAATCCATTCTCCAGACCCATGAGTTTCCCGCACTGCAAAAACGCGAAAAGAAAAAAGCGCTTATTCGCCACCCCACTGCTCTGGCTGGGCAGCGAACCTTACCGGCTGTTCTTTCTCAGCGGGATCCTGTTTGGCATCGCCGGAGTACTGATGTGGCCGCTGTTCTATCAGGGAAAACTGAGCTTCTACCCGGGCATCAGCCACGCCCATGTGATGATCCAGGCGTTCGGCGGCGGGTTTGTCATCGGCTTCCTCGGCACCGCTGGTCCGCGCATCCTCACCGCGCCGCGGCTCAAGCCGTGGGAATTGATTCCCCTGTTCGCCCTGCATGTGGCGAGCGGCATCTGTCATCTCCGCGGCCTGACTGCATGGGGCGATGGATTGTTCCTGGGCGCGCTCGCATCCTTCATTCTCGCCCTGGCGGCGCGTTTGGCTTTCTTCCGCAAGGACCTGCCACCGCCGCCACTTCTGCTGGCTGGCACCGGACTGCTGTGCGGCCTCGCCGGCACAGTGCTGTGGAGCTTCCCGTCCTTGATGACCACCACGGAGCTCTACCGGCTCGCGGGCCTGCTGCTCTATCAGGGATTCCTGCTGGGGCCGGTGATGGGCGTGGGCATCTTCCTTTTCCCGAGGTTGCTGGGAAATTCCTTCGGCGAACCCGAGCCGGGTGAGGAAACCCGCAAGTCATGGCGAAACATGATTGTCGCGGCAGTGGGGTTGGTCGCGAGCTTTCCGGTGGAAATCTGGATGAACCAGAGTGCCGGGCTGCTGCTGCGGGCCGCTGCGTTTCTATTCGCCATCTCCCATGTCCGTTGGATCGGAAAAAAGGACTCGCCCAAGGTCGGCACGCTGGCCAACGCGCTGCGGTTCTGGTGCATCCCGCTCGCTGCGGCCGGTTTGATCGCACCGGTGTTCTTTGCCGCCCAACGCATCGCGCTGGAGCATTTGTTATTTGTCGGCGGATTCGGACTCGTCTGTTTGATAGCCGCCAGCCGCGTGTTGTTCGGTCACAGCGGTTCGGTGGAGCGATTCGCCAACCGCTCGTGGATCGCCCGCGGGATTGTGTTCGCCACCGTGCTCGGCGCCGCCACCCGTGCCTCGGCGGACTTCCTGCCGCGCGTCATGATCACCCATTTCGAATACGCTGCCTGGTCCTGGGCGGGAGCCGCCGCGCTGTGGGCATTGTGGCACGCTCGGAGGTTTTTCAAGAGGGATGAGGAGGGGTGAATCCTAAGGCATAGACGTCTCGTCCATACGTAGGGACGAGAGGTCCACACCCGAATGACACGTAATTAAGCCGGTTTCCGACGATGTTCCATTGCCCCGGAGGGGTAGCCGGAAATTAGCCGGTGGCGTGAGCCACCGGATCGCGATATGAAACAGATAAGCGCCCCGGCAGGGGCGCTGGAACCGTTGCTAACATGCAATCCTTCTGAAACGCAGCGAGGTGAAATGTAATGATCGGTATCTGTGATGATGCCGCCCTTCCGCCACCCCTGCCGGGGCTGGAATGATTTGGGGATCAACGTCCGGCGGCTGACGCCACCGGCTAATTTCCACCTGTCCTGCCGGGACGGAAGAACAACGCAAACAGTCTAACGACGTGCCATTCGTCCACCCCCTATTTTCCTCACGGATTCGGCAGGGCCTTGATCACCTTGATCGAGGGTTCGGCGCCGTCCTTGGGCTCGGTCCATTTGTGGAGAATCCTGCCGTCGGGGCCGACTACGGCGATTAGATAGGAGTGGGCGAAATCGACACCATTGGGCAAGCGGTCGAATCGGACGCCGAGGGCGACCGCGAGTTCGAGGAGATCGTCCTCTGAACTTCGCAGCAGATCCCAGCGCTTGGCGTCCATGTGATGGCGTTCCTCGAGCGCCTTCATCTGTGGCTGCAAGTCGTTTTTTGGATCGAGGGTGATGAAGGTGAAACGGGTTTTCGAATCGACGGGAATGCCGCTTTCGATCCGCTGCATGTCCGCGATGATTCGCGGGCAGATGCCCTTGCAGGTCGCGTAACCGAGTGCGATCACCCGGGGCGTGCCGAGCGATTTGGACCACTCGACGGTTTTGCCATTCTGGTCGGTCCAGGCGGAATTGAGGACATACAGCGAGCCTTGGGGCAAAGCGGCATCAGCGGCGGGTGCCGGATGCGAGGCGTCCTGCGCCGAGAGTGGTGAAATCAGAATCGCGGTTGTTAGAATGAGGTTTCTCATGGTGATTCGGTGGATTTTTCAGGAGTTGCGTCCTTCGCTCCGCGGAAACCGAGGCCCGGGAGACAAAAGCCGCCTTGCAGGGAAGACCGGAATGCGACCCGCATGAAGTTCGCATACTCGGTGGCTTGGTTAGGATCGGCGCCACCGCCACCGCAAAAGAGTTGGGCATCCTGTGTCCCGTCGGAGCGGGCCTCGCCACTGGTCATCGCGGAAACAAAATCCCGGGTCCACTCCCAGACGATGCCATGCATGCCGCTGGCCCCATAGAAATTGACCGGCTGCGATCCGGCGGCGGGCAGGACGGCAGGCGAGGGTTTTGAATACCAATCGAGGATCTTCGCCTTGAATACCGGATCGTTGTTAGCATCTGATTTTTCCGCATCGGCACGCGCGGCGAATTCCCACTCGTCCACCGTGGGCAGGCGCTTGCCAATGGTTCTCAGGAACGCGCGGGCGGCATGCCACGAGACGTTCACGACGGGAGAGTCCGGCGGAGCTGCCGGACCGAGTTCGGTGTCGCCCGCCCAGTTTGATAGATATCCCTGATCGGCGAAAAGGCGGTTCACCCGCGAGCGCCGCCATTCGGGATGGGCGGTGACGAAGGCGAGGAATTCGGCATTCGTCACCTGCCGGACATCGAGCTGATAGGGCGCCACCGTCCGCAGTTTGCCGCCCTTCTCCAGTGGACGTTGATAGATTCCACCGGGGATGGCGACCATGGACGACGTCGCGATTTCTCCGGCACCCGCGATCAGGCAGGCGCCGGAGAGAAAAGCGATGACGCAGGCCAGTTTCATTTCGCAGCGCGAATTTCGGCAACGTCCTTCGGTGTGACTTCGGTTCCGTTGTTATTCCAAGCACTGTAAACGTAGGTCAGCACATTGGCGACATCCTCGTCCTGGAGCGCGAGCGCCGGCATGACGCTGTTGAATTTCTGCCCGTTGACGGTGACTTCGCCGGTCAGGCCGTGGATCACGGTCTTGATCGCGCGGGTCTTGTCGGCGTTCAGGAAATCGGAGCCAGCCAGCGGTGGGAATGCGGCGGGAATGCCCTGGCCATTCGCCTGGTGACAGGCCACACAGTTGGCAGTGAAGACGTTTTCCCCCCGCTTGACCCGCTCCTGCTTGTTCGCCGCGACGGCGAGTGGCTGGCCTTGGTCAGGCATTGTTTGTGGAGTGCCGCCTTCTGGCAGATAGACACGGTCGTGGCGCTTGCCGGAATAGACCAGTGTGTCCGGTTCGCCCTCGACCTTGATCACGCCGAGCGCGCCTTTGTTGAAGGCACGGGTCAGGGAGTGGTCTACGAGGATGAGACTGCCCGGGACGTCGCATTTGAACTCGACGATGGCCGAGCCACCCGCCGGCACCAGGGTAGTCTGGACGTTTTGGTTGATCGACGCCGTTCCGCCCTCGATATATACTTTGTCGAAAATCTCACCTATGGTGTGGAACGAGGAGGTCAAGTTGGGCCCGCCGTTGCCGAAGAAGATGCGGACGGTTTCGCCCTTTTTCGCGGCCAGCGCCTTGTCAGCGGCGATGTTTCCGACACCACCGTTGAAGACCACATAATCGGGCTTTTCGTCGATCGCCTTCTCCATGCTGAACGGTTGCAGGCCTTGCTCGCCATAGCGGCCCTTGGTGTAGAAGTCACCCTGCATCACGTAGTATTCGTGATCGACCTTCGGCAGGCCGCCTTTCGGCTCCACGTAGATCAAGCCATACATGCCGTTGGCGACGTGCATGCCGACCGGAGCGACTGCGCAGTGATAGACATACAGTCCCGGATTGAGGACGCGGAACGAGAACGTCGTGCTGTGGCCGGGTGCGGTGAACGAAGCGGCCGCGCCACCGCCGGGACCGGTCACTGCGTGAAGGTCGATGTTGTGCGGCATCTTGCTCGTCGGGTGATTCATCAGTTCGAAATCGACGACATCCCCTTCCCGCACGCGGATGAATTTTCCGGGGACGGATCCACCGAAAGTCCAGAAGGTGTAGTCCACGCCATCCGCCATTTTCATCACCTTTTCGACGACCTCCAGCTTGACGCTCACCTTCGTCGGGTGATTGCGCTTGATCGGCGGCGGCACCAGCGGTGGAGTTGTTAACTCTGCAATCTCCTCGCCGCGGACATCAGGCGGCAATTTCACCTCGCCCTTCAGTTCCACCGGCTCCTCTCCCATCACAGTTCCCGCCGCCAGAATGCCCAACACTCCTGTTTTGATAATTCGTTTCATAGGGTGCTCCCTTGCTTCAGTTGGAGAACTACACCGACGCCGGTCACATATAAAGAAATCTTTTTCGTTAATTTGTGATCCGTTTGGAGCCGACCGTCGCCGAGATCGCCGAAACCTAGTTCTCTACCCACAATCTCGCCTCGCGGCGACGCAATTTTGCGCCGCCGGGCAGATTAATCGCTGCCGGATTTTTCACATCGAGCAGGCTCATTGCACGCTCGATCAAGGCGCGGTCCGGCGTGTTGATTCCGTGGTCAATGAGAAATTTCCTCAAAGAGATCCGCTGGAGAACAGTCGGGAGCTTCCTCAGTGCGCCCAGATGTAGGCGCCCTTGTGGATCGAGGACGTTGGTTTGGGCAAGCGCCCAGGTTTCAAGTGATTCGATGTCCTCCGCATCCGCCGCGCCACGAACGAACGCGAGCGCGGCGTCTCGACCCGAGATTTCGCCCAACAAGGGAATGACCTCGTTGCGCAGACGGTTTCTGACAGCAACCGGTTCCGCGTTGCTCGCATCCTCGCGCCACTTGAGCTTCCTCGAAGCAAGCCACGCGACCAGTTCCGGGCGGCGGACGGCTAACAACGGACGGTGAAATTCCAGTTTAGTGCCGGATTCCGCGGTGAAATCCTGTTGTTCGCGCATGCCTTTGAACCCGTGCGATCCTCGCAGCAGATTCCACAGCACCGTTTCCGCCTGATCGTCGGCGTGATGAGCTAACAAAACCCGCGGGCAGCGATGTTTCCCCGCACACTCTCCGAAAAAGCCGTGCCGGGCATTCCTCGCGGCGGTCTCCAGCGATTCGCCGCGCGCCTTCATTCGCGCACGGACATCCGCCCGGCCGATCTCGCATTGCAGCCCAAGGTCGTCCGCCAGCCGTTTCACGAATTTCGCGTCGTCAGTGGAAGCCCGCCCGCGCAGGCCGTGGTCGAGATGACAAACGACGACGTTCCGGAATCCCTCCGCCACCAGCAAATGCAGCAGTGCCACGGAATCCGCTCCACCCGAAACGCCCACCAGCCAGCGCTTCTTTTTCGACGCGTTGCCAAACCACGGGATTTTCTCGGAGAAGGTCACGCCGGCATCGTGATCGGCCTGCGAACTTCCCGCAATCCCGATCGCGGAATCCCCCCAATCGGTGCTTGGCAGCGGCGGGGATTCTCCTGAAACTTCACCCATGCAAACCGCCGCTTATCTCAAGGACCTCTTCGATCTATCCGGAAAAACCGCTGTCATCATCGGTGGCACCGGCGAACTTTGCGGCACCATCGCGGTCGGTCTCGCCCGCGCCGGCGCGGAAGTTGTCCTCGGCGGACGGATCCCCGAAAAGGCCGAGCAGCGTCTGACGGAAATCGAAGGCCACGGCGGCAAAGGCTATTTCGTCCCGGTGGATGTGACTTCGCGCGAGTCGCTGCACAACCTGCTCGACACCGTGCTGGAGCGCTCCGGCCAGGTCGATATCCTCATCAACGGCGCTGGCACCAATTCCCCCACCCCTTTTCTCGAAATCCCCGAGGAGGAATATCAGCGCATCATCGACACCAATCTGTCAGCCGTGTTCCGCGCCTGTCAGGTCTTCGGCCAGTATTTCATCGATGATGCCCGCCCCGCCTCGATCATCAACCTTGGCTCGATTTCCGGCCTCAATCCCCTTTCCCGCGTCTTCACCTACTCGGCGTCGAAGGCTGCGGTTCACAACCTGACCCGCAACCTCGCCCGCGAGTGGGCCGACAAGGACATCCGCGTCAACACGCTGGTCCCCGGCTTTTTCCCCGCCGAGCAGAACCGCAAGGTGCTCGATGAGTCCCGCGTCCTGGACATCCTCCGCCAGACTCCGGCGTCGCGCTTTGGGAATGCCGATGAACTCATCGGTGCGACGTTGCTGCTCGCCTCCGCCAAGGCGGGTTCGTTCATCACCGGCATGGAAATGATTGTCGATGGCGGCTTCCAGGCGATGACAATCTAACCCGTCATCCGACCCCGGATTTCCGGCACTTTCTAGCGCTTGCACCCGCCGAAATGCTAGTGTATCGCCTGTCCCCCGGCGGTTGATTCCGCCCTACCTCTTTCCTATATGATCAAGTGGATCCTCCAAAAAATCGTCGGCAGTAAGAACCAGCGCGAAGTGCGTCGCATCCGCCCGACGGTGGCTCGTATCAACGAAATTGAAGAAGCGCTGCAGCGCGAGCCGGCTGAAAAGCTCCTCGAATTCACGAACACTTGGAAGAATCATCTCGCCCGCTATCACGCTCTTGAGGTACCGGCGAAACCGATCATCGAGCGCATGGATGATGCCGAGCTCCGCGTGACTGCCGAAACGCTGGAGGCCCGTCTGTCGGTGCTGCGCGAGGAATTCCCATCGCTGCCATCGACCATCCTCGCCACGCCGGCTTCCATTGAAGCCGCGAAGTCCGCGTTCCATGACATCGAAGGCGAGTTCGGAAAATCCCGCGCCAAGTATCTTGAGAAGATTTTGCCCGAGGCCTATGCGGTGGTGAAAAATGGAGCCCGCCGTTTGTGTGGCACCGAGATCATCGTCAACGACCGCCCGCTCGCTTGGGAAATGATTCATTTCGACGTCCAGCTCGTCGGCGGCGTCGCCCTCCACCGCGGCATGATCGCGGAAATGCAAACCGGTGAAGGCAAGACCCTGGTCGCCACCCTGCCCGTCTATCTGAACGCGCTAACAGGCCTCGGTGTCCACGTCGTCACCGTCAACGACTACCTCGCGAAACGCGACTCGGAGTGGATGGGTTCGTTGTTCCGCTTCCTCGGCCTAACGGTCGGCACGATCCAGAACCAGATGCCGCCGTGGGATCGCCGGGCCGAATACGCCTGCGACATCACCTACGGCACCAATGCCGAGTTCGGCTTCGACTACCTTCGCGACAACGGCATGGCCTCGACCAAGGACGAGCAGGTCCAGCGCGGCCACTACCTTGCGATCATCGACGAAGTGGACTCCATCCTCATCGACGAGGCCCGCACGCCGTTGATCATCTCCGGCCCGTCCAGCCAGTCGTCCCATCAGTTCGACAAATACAAGCCGCTCGTCGAGCTGCTCGTTAGAAAGCAAACCGAGCTTTGCAACAACCTCGCAGCCGAAGGCAAACAGTTGCTGGATGCCGGTGACCCGGTCAACGCCGGCCGCGTCCTCTTCAAACTCAAGCTTGGCCAGCC
>JAZKGW010000011.1:0-133756 GCA_040385685.1 Verrucomicrobiota bacterium
CATGCGCTACCTGATGTTCGCCTTCATCGACCCCGCCTCCGGCCGCCCCCGCGTCGTCACCTTCCAGGACCAGGCCACCACCAAAGCCCCGGCACCGGCGCCAAAGCCGTAAGCGAGTTATTCGCCGGTCACCCTTAGCCTAAGGAACCGTTTGGTGTCGCCCAGCGGAATCGTCGCCTCGACCGAACGCAGCGTGCCGTTATCCGACTGGATTTCTTCCGTTATCCCCACGCCGGACCACGTGGAAAGATCCGCGCTCCACTGGACCTGATAGTTGAGATCGCTGGCGGTCGCGGGACGGGTGTAGGTGAAGGTGATAGATCCGGATCCGAGGCTAACAGCGGGAAGCCCGGTGGTATCGGGGGCCATTGGGTCCATGGAGAGGGCGTATTCCAAGAGGTTGGTCACGCCGTCATGATCGGGATCGGCGGACTTGCCGGCGATGTCCGGGTTACCGCCGAAACGCACGCCGGCCCACTTGGCGTAGGTCATCTCCTCCGGCAGCCGGACCCAGACCCGGTTCACGTTCAACTTCTTCCCGCCGAAGGTGAGGCGGAAATCGGCACCGCCATTCTGCCGCCCGCCCAGCCAGGCGTCGGAAATCTCAAACCGCACCCGCCGCCAACGGTTGCTGCCACTGGTGGTGATCGTTTGCGGGTGATTCTTGTAGGCGGCGGTCGTGCTATCGTATTGAAGGCCGAGGACCGTGTTGGTAGGAGCGTCAAAGTATTCCACCTCCACGGTGATGTCGCCCGCGGGCAATTGTGAGGCGAACCCGTTGGCCACATTGAAATACATGTAGAGATCCGTGGCGGGTGTCGTGTTGCCACGGCTTTCCTTGCCGCCGACGGTTTCCACGACTGTGTGGCCGTCGCCGTTGTCCACGAAATTCAGGGAACTTGCGACGTCGCTGGCACCGAGATCCACCGTCGCCTCGTCTCCAATGTTAGATCGGTTCGCGAGGCTGGCCACCGTCGGCAGGGCTTCCGTGATCGTCCGTTGGTGGAGCATCATCCGCTTCAGTTCGTCCGTTAGCATCATCCACCAGTCGGAGGGATTGCCCTGGTTGTCAATGAAACGGCCGTATTCCGCCGGCGGGTTCGGCGGGTCATCGCTCATGGGCATGATCGCCGTGCCTTCGTCGTATTCGTCGAACATTCCGACGAACAGGCGGTCAGCGCCGCCGGACTGGATCCAATTCCACGCGAGCGTCCAGTAGAACTGCCCGCCGTTCCGGTCCGTAAACGCGGTGGGAGGCACGGCCGGAGTCTTGGTTAGATTGGCCCAGGAGAAACCGGGCCAGACATGTGGGAAAAAGTCCTGGCCGCGGTTGCGGAAGGTGGCGCCGTCCGAGGTCCCCTGGTTCTGCCAGACGAGGACGCCATTGTATTTGAGAATATGCGCCTGCCAGCCGGCGTCCAGCGTGGTCCATATGTTAGGAATACCGCCAATCACGTAAGCCCCCTGACTGAGAAAATAATCCACGGCGGCATTGGCGTTGGGCGTTGTGAATCCACGGTCCGCAAAGGGAAATCCCCAGATGAAGACCACCGGTTTTCCATTTTCGTGGGCGTAGCGCGGATCATCCAACAGACCGAACTGCGTGGTGAGCCATTCCCAATCCGCCTGCAGCTTGGCCGCCACCGTCGAGTTCGCCATGCCTGAAACATCATACTCGATCGCCCAGGTGATGCCTTCCTCCGCGGCGGCTTGTGAGATGTTCCTGAGCACCCACTCCGGCTGCGCCCCCGCCTGCGGACCAAAGCGTTGCACGAAGGCGCCATCGATGTTGTGTTTGCGCATCCAGCGGAAATGGGTGCGCACCACGGCGAGCGAGGTGGACGAAAATACATATGCCGGCTGACCGTTGCGGGTGACCACGTTCCCCGCGCGGTGGAGCGTGGCGGGGTCGTATTCCGTAAGTTCCGGCCACATGTCGGTGTTGAAATTCGCGGGACTCATTGTGTCGTTGCCGCACCAGTGGAACCAGCCGTTGTCGTCGAGATCATTGGGCGTGCGGAACCATCCCTGATAGCCGACCATCACCTTGTCCTTCAAAGTGGTGTTATCCACATAGTCGCGCGCCGCGCCGGTGTAACGCGTCATCCACGGACGCGAAACAGCTAACAGGAAGTCCGGATCGGAAAAAGGAACATCCTGCAACGTCACCTTTTGGACGGAAACCGGAATCCCGCCAGGCGCGCCACAGATCAGCCGGAAATCGGTCTCGCCGTTTTCGCGGCGCGCGAAGTTCACCGCTTTCAACTCGAAATAGCCGTCCACGAATTTGCCCGTGTCCACCCGGGACGTCCGGGTGTGGACGAAGGGTTGGGTGAACGCGCCTGCCTGCCCGTCGTATTGCATGCCCACTCTGCCGCCGCCTTCGTCGTAATACGTCGCGCGGACGTAGAGCGTCTGGCCCACCGTGAAAGCGAAGTTGTTAGGTCTACGGAAGTAGAGGAAACTCGAGTTGCCCGTATTCTGCCAGACCGACTGTCCTGCCACGGTCGTCTGCGCGCAGATCCCGTCCGAGACCGAAAGCGGCACAAGATCCGCCGACGCACCGGAAGATTGGGAAATGCCAGTCCAGCCTGCGATCAGACCGAACGCGAGTTTGATTAGGACGCGTTTCAACCGCCGGGATCCGGCCGGCACGATTGGAATGTCATGGGATGAAACCATCCTAAAGCTTCTTCGCCGATTCAAAGGAGGTGGGATCGACGTCCTTGGCCGAAGGCGGCAGATCGGCCTCCGCCGTGCCGAGTTCCTTATTAGGTGTGTCCGACATCTCGATGTCGATCTTCAATCCGCCCAGCACATCGTCATGACGGAACCAAAGCGCGTTGCCCGGCTTTCCGTTGTAACTGATGCTCTTGATATACTTGTGATCACGGGAGCTGCCCTTGGCGTTGATCTCGAAACGCTTGCCGTTGTGCAGGTTGATGGAGATCTTTTCAAAGACCGGGCTGCCCATTTCATATACAGGCACACCGGGAACCTCCGGATAGAATCCCATCATGGAGAGCACGACAAACGCTGACATGCCGCCGCCGTCCTCATCGCCCGGAATGCCGTGGGCGGTGTCGGTGAACGCGAATTCCAACAGTTGTCTCACCCGTTTCTGGGTTTTCCACGGCGCCCCGAGATGATTGTAGATGTAGGGAATGGCAAAGCTCGGCTCATTGCCCATCGAGAACTGGCCAACCATCGAGGTGGAGTCCGGGAAGGTAGCAAACAATTCATATTTGGAACGAATCCCATTCGAAACATTCGATTTACCCAGATCTTCGCGGAACAACTCGTCGAGTTTGGCTTCGGCGGCCTTGTTGCCGCCCATCAATTCAGCGAGGCCCTTGATGTCATGCTGGACGTCCCAGTTATAGGTATAGGCATTGTTCTCGGTGGTATAGTCGCGCCCCCCCATGCCGCCGGAAAACTTGGGATCAAACGGCTCGATCCATTCGCCCTTGTCGTCCTTGGGCCACATGAAGCCCTTCTCGGCGCGGTAGAGTTGCTTGTAGTTGTCCGAGCGTTTCAGGAAAAGCTCGGCGTCGTCCTTCTTGCCGAGGGCTTTCGCCAGTTGGGCGATGCACCAGTCGTCGTAACTTTGTTCAAGCGTGACAGCGACACTTTGACGGCGCTCGAACGGATGCACTTCCGCGACGGTTTCCTTCTCACCCGGACGGAGCGCCGGCAGATAGCCGTTTTTGTTATAGAAGTCGTCGAGCGAGGTTTTCGCTCCGTTGCGCCATGGAAGAATCGTCGCATCCAGCGAGTTCTTGCGCAGACCATCGTAAGCCGTTTTGAGATCGAAATCGCGGATTCCCTTGAACCAGGAATCGGCGATCCAAGGGGCCGCGTGATTTCCCGTCATGCAGGCATAGTCGCCCCAAAGGACCGCGAACGACGGCATCGCGCCACATTGCTCGGACATCCGGACATAGGAATGGATCTTGTCCGACTGTTGTCCCGGATTGAGCAGGGTCTGCAGCGGCTCCAATGCCCGATAAGTGTCCCACAGCCAGTTATCCACATAGAACGGACGCTCGTCCTGATGAACCTTGTGATCGAAGCCGCTGTAGTATTGACCGTCTTCGGTGATGTTGATCATCCGCTCATAACAGCGGTAGAGACTGGTGTAGAACACGCGTTTCTGAGCCAACGTACCACCCTCGACCTTGATCTGTCCCAGAGTCTTGTTCCAGACGTCGTATGCGTGGGATTTGTTTTTCTCGAAGTCCCATCCGGCAATCTCCTTGGCGAGGTTCTTCTTCGCCTGATCCAGACTGATGAAGGAAATACCATAGCGGAATTCCAGCATCTTCACACCTTCGCTTCCTGTGACAACGAGGCGCGCCTGTTTGCCGTCCTCGGTTCGCACGGCAGTAACAGGCGCACTGAATTCCCCGCAAACAAAAGCCTGCATGCCGTTGAACTTCTCCACACCGGAGATGGCACGGTTCGCATCCATCGTTAGATCACCTTCCTTGCGGTTGGTCAGCAGCACCACCGGTTTTCCGTCAGGGAAGTTGAAACGGAAATGACCGCAGCGCTCGGCAGGAGTGAATTCAATGCCAATGAGCGAGTCGTCCAACCGGGTGGAATAGTAATAAGGAGTGGTTTTCTCCAAATCGTTGGTGGCCGGTTGCTTCCAGGATGCTTCGGTCGGAACGCCTGCATGTGGCATGATCGAAAACAACTCGCCCAGCCGGTGTGAGATGATGGTCAGAGGGAAGGACTGGATCCGGTCGTCGAGAAGGTCCTTTCGCACCGGATAGACGCGCACCATGCTGTTAGGCAGTTGCACGGTCGGGCGGGTCGGCTCCAGCAGGATGCCGACGCCTCCAATGGTGGGATCGACATATTCAAGCTGGGCGTGCGAATGACCGGCGACGACGAGGCCGCAGATGGCGGCGGCGGACAGGGCTTTTTTCATGTGGCTTGGGTTTCGTAATTTCTGGAAAGACCAAACTGGCAGTTGGTGCGGCCTGCGGATAGTCTCCAAAACGGGGACAAAACGCGAAACGTATGCCCTCGTCCCCGATTTGGGGACTATCGCGCTTCCAATACGTTGGTGAAGGTGAACCACGCGATGTCGCGTATGGTGAATCAAAACCCTTGATCCTGATGAATCTCAACAGCTTTTTCCAGGTGCGCTCTATCCTTGTTATAGCTGTGTGCTTTTTTGCCGGCATCTCGGCGTCAACCGCGCACGAAGATTTCCGCGTGCTACTATTCACCAAGACCGGAGGATTCCGGCATGACTCGATTCCGGCGGGGATCACCGCGATCCAGCAGCTCGGAACCGCGCATCATTTCACGGTGGTGCAAACGGAAGACGCCGCCCAGTTCACCGCGGCGAGTCTCGCGACCTATGATGCCGTCATCTTCCTCCATAGCACCGGGGAATTGCTCAATGCGGCGCAACAAACCGCTTTCGAGCAATACATCCAATCGGGTGGCGGCTTCGTGGGAATCCACGCAGCGGCAGATGCCGAATACTCGTGGCCGTGGTATGGGCAGTTAGTCGGCGCGTATTTCGCAAACCATCCCGCCACCCAACCGGCCACGGTGCTGATGCTGGACCGGTCACATCCTTCCACCAAGAATAGTCCGCAGCGCTGGGCGCGGACCGACGAGTGGTATAACTTCCAAACAAACCCGCGCGGCAACGTGCACGTGCTGGCGACGCTGGATGAAACCACCTATTCCGGCGGGACGATGGGTCATGATCATCCGATCGCGTGGTGCCAGAATTTCGATGGCGGGCGCTCGTGGTACTCGGCCCTGGGGCACACGACGGAGTCTTTCGCGGAACCGGATTTCCTCGCGCACCTGCTAGGCGGCATCGAATGGGCCGCGGGAAAGGAGCCGGGCGACGCCGGGGCGACGATCGGAAACCGGTTCGAGAAGGTGGTTCTCGACGACAATGTGAATGATCCGATGGCGCTCGAAGTCGCGCCGGACGGCCGGGTCTTTTTCGTCGAACGCGGCGGCAAGGTGAAAGTCTATCATCCCTCGACGCAGGCGACGACCGTCGCGGGCACGTTGCCCGTTTTCACCGGCCTCGAAGACGGCCTGCTAGGTCTCGCGCTGGATCCGAACTTCGCCACCAACGGCTGGATTTATCTCTACCATTCGCCTAACAATCAGACTCCGGGGAACATGCTCTCGCGTTTCACCGTCATCGGCGACCAGCTCGATCTGTCATCGCAAAAAGTGCTCCTGCAGGTGCCCACCCAGCGCACCGAGTGCTGTCATTCCGGCGGCGGCATGGAGTTCGGCCCGGACGGCTCGCTCTATCTGTCAATCGGCGACAACACGAATCCCTTCGCCTCGGATGGCTTTGCGCCGATCGACGAACAAGCGGGCCGCAGCGCGTGGGATGCACAAACCACCTCGGGGAACACCAACGATCTGCGCGGGAAAATCCTGCGCATCACCCCGCAACCGGATGGCACTTACTCGATCCCCGCGGGCAATCTTTTCCCCGCGGGTACGCCGCTAACCCGTCCGGAAATCTTCACCATGGGCAATCGCAATCCGTTCCGCATCGCGGTTGATCCGTTCACCGGCTACCTCTACTGGGGCGAGGTCGGTCCGGATGCGGGCGGCGATTCCGCGACGCGCGGCCCGCGCGGTTACGACGAGGTGAATCAGGCGCGCACATCCGGCAACTACGGCTGGCCCTATCTGATAGGGAACAATTTCCCCTACCGGGATTTCAACTACCCCACGAGCACCCCGGGCGGAACCTTCAATCCCGCGGCTCCTCTCAACGCCTCCCCCAACAACACCGGCCTCGGCACGCTTCCCGCGACGCGGGGCGCCTTCGTCTGGTATCCCTACGCCACCTCGACGGAATTCCCCGCGATCCGCGATGGCAGCGGGCGGACGATGATGGCCGGCGCGGTTTATCGCCACGTCCCGGGGGCGTCGGACTCCGCGTTTCCCGCGTATTACGATCGCACGTTGTTCCTGATGGAATGGGCGCGCAACCATCTCTACGAGGTGAAAACGGACGCTAACGGAAACCTGCTGAAGCTCCTCAACTTCGCGCCGAACCTTTCCCTGAGCCGGCCGATGGACCTCACGTTCGGACCGGATGGCGCGATGTATCTCATCGAATGGGGCACCGGGTTCGGCGGCAGCAACCCCGACGCGCAAATCGTCAAAATCGTTTACGACAGCGGCAACCTAACACCGCTGGTGAAGGTCGCGCCAAACACGACGAGCGGCTCCTTGCCGCTGGCGGTGCAGTTCAGCAGCGCGGGCACATTTGATCCCGATCCGGGCGACACGCTCACGTTCGCCTGGGACTTCGATCTCGATGGCACGGTCGATTCCACGGCACCCGATCCGGCGCACACTTACCTAACGGCGGGCAATTTCACGGCTCAGCTGCGCGTCACCGATTCGCGCGGCAAGAGCGCTTCGGCGAGCGTCGGCATCTCGGCGGGAAATGCGGCTCCGGCCATCACCTTTCTCACGCCGCCGGAAGGTTCGTTCTTCGATTGGGATGACGAAGTTGGCTGGCAGCTCCGCGTGGACGATGCGGAGGGTGGCGGCACGGAAACGGGCGCGATTTCCGGCAGCGACGTGCGCGTGGAATTCGTCCTCGGCCATGCGAGCCATGGCCACGGATTGGGCGAGGCGACCGGCACCTCCGGGAAAACGGTGGCTGGCAGTTCGCACGAATTCGGCGACGACCTCTTCTTCGCCTTTCTCGCCTCTTACACCGATGGCGGCGCGCCGGGAGTTGCACCTACGACGGGCACCCGCACGGCGATGCTGCAGCCGAAAGTGCGGCAGGCGGAACACGCCACCACGCTCTCCGGCGTGACCGTCACCGACACGACCGACGCCGCGGGCAGCTTGTCCGACGTCACGGCGATCGACCATAGTGACTACATCGCGTTCACGCCGATGAATCTCTGGCAGATCAGCGAGGTCAGTTACCGCGTCGAGCCGTCCGTGGCGGGAAGCCGCGTCGAAGTGCATGCCGGCTCACCCACCGGCCCGCTGCTCAGCACGGCCACGTTCAGTCCCTCCGGTGCCCCTGGATTCCGCCACATCGCCGCGCCGATCACCGATCCGGGCGGCACGCATGAGCTCTTCTTCGTCTTCAAACGGAACCCGGGAGACACCAATCTCTTCCGCTTGAACTGGATTTGTTTCCACGGCAATGGCGCCACGCGAGTCGCCCGTGCGCCGAGGATCTCCGCCGTGGATTGCAGCGCGCCCTTCAATTCGATCACCCTCAAATTCGACGATCTGATGGATGAAACTTGGCTGTCGGACCCGGCCAACTATTCCCTCAATCAAAGCACGGTCGTGACTTCCGCGATTCCCGCGCCGGACTTGCGCTCCGTTAGGCTGAACACTTCCACCCTGAATCCGGCTCAAGGCTATATCCTGAGCGTGCGCAACGTCCGCGATTTGGCCGGCAACGCCATCGCGCACACCCAGCGGCCGTTCCGCCCGCAATCGGTGGTGCGGGCGATCAATTGCAGCGGCGGTGACTTTACCAGCGCAAGCGGCACGGTCTTCACCGCGGACCAGTTTTACACCGGCGGCAACGGCGCGGGAACTTCCGATCCAATCGCGGGAACGAGTGACGACGCCATCTATCAGAACGAGCGGTGGGGCGATTTCACCTACGCGATTCCGCTCGCGAATGGCAGTTATGCGGTGACGCTGATGTTCTCGGAGACTTTTTTCAACGCGAACGGACAGCGCGTGTTTTCCATGAGCGTCGAAGGGGTTCCGGTCGTCTCGAACCTCGACATCCACGCGGTGGTCGGGCACGACACGGCGCTCGATTTCAGCACCACCGTAGTGGTCACCGACGGCGTGCTGAACATCTCTTCCACGGCGAGCGTCAACAACGCGAAGCTGGACGGCCTCATCGTGCGCACATCCGGCGAACCGTTTGGCGACTTCCCCTCGTGGCAAACCTTCTATTTCGGCAGCCCCGGCGGCATCAACGCCGGTCCGCAGCTCGACCCCGAACACGACGGACTCTCCAACTGGTTGGAATACGCGCTCGGCGGCGATCCGCTCTGGAACGACGCGGCGCTACTCGCTCCCACGCTCGAAAGTCCAAACGACGCCAGCGAGCCAGGGAAACTCACATTCCGCTATCGCAAAGCGGTGCCCGCCCTTTTCTATCGGGCCCAGTGGTCGCCGTCACTCGGATCCACCTCGTGGTCAGGCTCGGGTTTCGAGCCGGAACTCTACCACGCTCCGACCCACACCTATCAGCGCAGCCTGTCCGTGCCGCTCGGAGAAACGAAGAAGTTCCTACGGCTCGAAGTGAGCGACAACTAACTACAGCGACTTGCTCATGGCATTGGAGAATCCGCATCGCGCTTGCGATTCATCATCTCCTTGCCCATTCGCGTGAGCTTCAACCACGAGTCCGACGGTTTGCCGTCGTTGGTGATGAAGCGCCCCCAGGCGTCCTGCAATGCGTCCTGCGGCACCGGTTGGCGCGGAATTCCCTGCCCTTCCCACAGCAGGCGGAGAGTCCCGGCACCCGTGCGGTGGCGGTAATCCAGGCGATAGTCCGCGGTCGATCCGGCTCTAACTGTCATCGCCTTCGGCATCGTCGCCACCCCGTTCAATGGATTTGCCACAAGGACCTTCGAGCCGTTGAGAAACAACTCCACGTCATCTCCCGGAGCACCTTCGACAGAGAACGTGTATTGGCCTGACGCTGGAAAAGTAACCCGACCTCCCATGCGGACAAAAAAATTCTCAGCGGAAACGCCCTTGGCGGGAGCAGCGGTTCCCAGTTCGAGCTCAGCCCGTGGCAACCGGACGAATTTTCCCGACTCTTGGGCGTTAGAACCGTTATAAAAGGTCGCCGCGACGCCAGGCCTCGTCGGCGTCGGCGGGGAATCGTCACTCATCGGGATGATCGCCGTGCCTTCATCATACTCGTCGAACATTCCGACAAACATCCGGTCCGAGCCGGCCTTGGCGACCTTGGAAAGCTGGTTCCAGTAATGTTGGCCACCATCGCGTGGCGTGTAGGCCACGGTCGAATCTCCGGAAGGGAGGTGTTTGAGATTGGCCCATGAGAACCCCGGCATCACATGGGCATGGTAAGCAAGCCCGAGCTTCCCCAAGTCCGCGACATCCTCGGCATAGGACTGCGACATCCATGAGAGGACGCTGTCATACTTCTTGAAGTGGTCCTGCCACGGAGCGGCCATCTCCCGCCAGTTTCCCGGGATCCCCCCGATGAGGTGAGTTCCGCCGTATTTGGGATCGTTCTTAAAAAAATCGACCACGGCATTGGCCGTTTCCGGAGATATATTTCTGTTGGGAAATGGCAGCCCCCAAACGAAGACCACCGGCTTGCCTCCCTCACGGGCATAGTTGGGATCATCGAGGATCCTGAATCGGTCCACAAACCACTTCCAATCGGTCTTGAGTGTTTCCAACAGCTTGCCGTCCGGATAGCCGCTGACGTCGTATTCCACCGCCCAGATGCGTCCCTCGCGGTTGGCTGCGGCACGCACATTTGCCAACACCCACTCGGGCCGGCCGTTGATCGAGTTGAAATCGTCCGTAACAAACCGCTGGAGGAACGCACCGTCGATGTCGTGCTCGCGCATCCAGCGGAAATGGGTGTCCACCACTGCGGGCCACGCCGAGGAAAACAGATAGGCCTGCCTGCCGCTTTTCAATTTCACGTCGGCCGCCTTCTCTAACGACGACGGCGGATAGGCCGAGACATCCGGCCACATGTCGATGGAAAACTCGCCTTCCTGGATATTTCCCCAATGCACCCATCCCCTTCCGTCGGGGTCGTTCGGCGTGCGGAACCATCCCTGATAGCCCGTCATCACTTTGCCTTTCAAGGTGCTGTTATCCGCTGGCTTCACACGGGCACCCCGGTAAGGGCCGTTCCATGGATCGGAAATGACGTACTTGAAGTTCGGCTCCTCAAACGGAGTCTCCTGAACTCTAACACCCCCGATAGCTAGCTTCGCACCCGCCGATCGTTCGATTCCGACCCTGACCGAAATCCCGCCGTTTCCCGAAACCCGGATCCCGCTCAACCGCATCAGTGCGGAAACAATCTTGCCGGAATTCGTCCGCTGACAGCCTAGAAACCGGTCCGGTTTGATCGGATTTTCGCCATCCGGGATGAGTTGGACATTCAGCCTGCCATAGCCTTCGTCCAGATACGCGACTTTCAGATAGAGAACGCCGTCGGCGGGAATTGCAATCTGGCTGGCCGCCCTGAACGTCAAGGCCCCGGACTTTTCGTCACAACTCCATGCGCTGGCGCTCCGGCCATTCGCCTGGACTGGCGCTTGCTCCAGTGTCTGCCCGTTAGCGGACTTCGCCTGAAGCATGACCGGTGCCGCAGCCGCCAACGAACTCCCGATCATCATCGGTAGAAAAATCCTGCTTATGATGAGTAGTCTTCGGTTCATCGTCGTTTTTCCGGTGCCTGAAGCCATTCTTCCATTCTGGAAAAGACCATCGGACATGACGGCGCCTTGCCCGCACACCAACGTCAGGCCCAAGATTCAGCCCGGCAGCGACAAATGAATAGTCCCCAAAGCGGGGACAGGCCGTTGATCTCAAATCATCCATGAAGGTGCCGGTCGGCATTGCCACCTCCTAGCAGCCGTCTCGCTCCCCCTTCCGGACCCATCCACGGTTTTTCACAGTTTCACCCGCACCACGGTCGAAAGACCAGGGCGCAGGCTCCCGACCCAACCTCCGGTCTCAGCGGACCCAATGCCGCAGCGAATGCTACACCTTTCAACGACGGCGTGGGGAACCTTCTCAAATACGCCTTCAACATGAACGTCGGAGGTCCCGACAACCAGCCATGATTGCAGGTTCGGGAACTTCGGGACTCCCTTCGATCACCGTCACCGAAACAGGTGCCTCCACTACGCTGACGGTTGAGTTCGTCCGCCGCAAAGGTAAACCTGCTCGTTGTTGACGAAGGGCCGCGGTGAGGTGTTGGTGACCACGACGGGCCTAGAGGCGATCAACTAAGAATATTCCTCGTCATCCCGGTGCTCTTCCGGCCCTTTGCCAACGCCAAGACCAAACGTAGGTTGGCAACTGCGTGACAGCATCGAAACATCCGCTTCCATCGCGACTTAGCGCCAGCATGGGCCTAGCAGCCCCTACAACGCACGGCAAGGTGCCGGCGGAGGTCCGGTATCACCGGGGATGCGCTGCGGCAACCGCGCTACGCTCGTCGGTGTCCGGGGCATGGGTGTCATAACCGGTGTCGTAAAACCAGATCGCTAACTCTACGGCAACCGGGTCCAGGGCGAGGAGGACGTCGGGATTGGGGAATCTGATTGCCAGATAGATCGAGGACTACCACCATAATCTCGTGATCACGAAATCAGCAGAGAACTCAGGGACGCGTAAGCGGCATTCAGGATACCGGTCCTTGTATCAACAATGGCTCGCTCCAATCGTTCTGTTGCTAAGTTTTTCAATAGTCAGGGCGGAGCAAACGGTGCGAACCGCCGATTATGGGCGTTATGGCAATATCCATAAAGAGGGTGCGAACTGGCTCTACGCTTACACTAATGGTGGGAAATCCCTGTGGGATTTCCGGGTCAAGATGGTCAAGCCTAAAATGACTGTGAAGATGTATTCCGGACGTGCTAACCCGGTGAAATATGAAAGTATTGCCAGCCAGCTCCTTGAGGAAACCGGTGTGATATACAATGAAAAGTTTGTACGCCTTGAGAATTGGGATTATAGCAGGCTTTACGAGTATTGGAAGACTTCGGGAAAATGTGTCTATCTCGGCTCCGACGAGGTAACAGGATCGGGCGACGGACCGTCCGACAGGCTGGATCGCGGAATGGTCATCCCCGCATTAATGCGGGTCGGGCAGACAGTGAAGGGCAAGGCGGACTTTTATGAGAAGGGAGAATACCTCGGAGAGATTTCATACTCGATAAAGCTTATGGATAGGAACCCAGTAACAGTTGGTGCTGGAACGTTCAATGATTGCATCCACCTCAGAATCTTTATTCAAGCTGGGACAGCTCAACAGGTTGCCGAGGAATGGTGGGCCAAGAATGTTGGCATGGTAAAGAGGATAGGCCGCAAGGGCAATCACGAGCGATACGAGCTGATGGGCTACAATACAAAAGGCTCCTTCCTAGTCACCCCGGGGAAACTGCGGTTGGAAAGCCCGAACTCTATCAAATCCGGGGATTATAATACGCATATGACCTTTGCTCCAACTGCGGTTGGGTCGAACAGTGCGGTCGAAACATTCACCATTTCCAATATAGGTTCAGCCGCGCTACCTATCTCCCCCTCTTTCGAGCTGTATTCGGATGTTTTTGTCATCTCCCCGATCCCTGCAAAAAAGACCTTGCTGCCAGGCGAAGCGATCACCTTTACCGTGCGCTTTTCTCCCAAGGGATCAGGGGGAGGAAGTGAGTATTCGCGTATCTCTATCAGAAGTTTGGGCTCGATCGAAACGATTTTCTCCGTGGAACTTCATGGAGAAAGCTTGGTCCCATAGATGGATCATGTTCTTTGAGATTCTACAGTGAGGTCTGTGGGCCGCCTCAAATCCCACCCCGGATCACCCTCCCACTGAAGAGCAGCGGGCGCTTGAACCCGCCGGGATGGCCGCAAGTATCGCGGCACATGCCAGCATGGCCCCACGACGCAGTACAACGTATGGCAAGGTGCCGGCGGCTGCCGGGCATCACCGGGATGACTTGCGGCTTCTTGGCGGTACCGCCCCGTAAGAATGATGGCACAGCCAATACCGTGTGCGGATCCACCTTGAGGCGATCTCTACCGCGGTATGAATGTCTGCTGGAACATCACCAGATGGGGGACTTGGGGATTTGTAGGGCATGCCTTTGCTGGAGCAGTATCAGCATCGCTGGGTATCAAGCGATTCAATTTAGCCGTCCAATTCCAATTCCGGACCAAACCTCGGCCATCACACCATTCTCACGAACTGCCTGACTGGCACGATAAGTGGATAAACCACCATCGCTTCGGTTTTTCATGGCCAACATATGGTCATAACGGGGAACCCAATCTTCCACAACACATTGATTATGAAAGTACCCCGGCTTGGATTCGAACCAAGGACCAATTGATTAAGAGTCAACTGCTCTACCAACTGAGCTACCGAGGCGTTGCACTTTTCAGGCCGGGCTATTTGGTGTAACCCGTTGAGAATGAATATTTGTTTCTCTCGCCGCGGCATTGATACCATCAGAGCATGGGGGCGCAAGAGCAAAAACACGCGCCATCGAATTTCCGTCGATTTTGCGATATGCCGCGCAAATTAACGGTTGATTTGCTACCCTGACTCGTCTGGAAGAGATCAGGGGACCTTACCTCAAAGAAGGCTGGCACTATTTCCAGCCCATCACACCGAAAGGCGGTGGTCCGAGGCCGAAGACGATTACGTTGAAGAAAACCAAGATTTGGTAAATGCGGTCCAAGAGGTGCAATACCGCCAGCGGGAACTCACAGAAGTTGCCACAATCATGTCGGGTACCACGGAGAGGTGCTGACTCGTTACGCCCCCGACCGAGGGAACGACGAGAAGGCTACGCGGCTGTCCCGCAAAGTTATCCTGGACGGATTCAAGGACTACGACGGCAACCCGAGCATGAGCTCGATTACGGCGCAGATGATCGACGAATGGCGGGGACTCAGTATGTCGGTCACGAATAATCAATCTCAAGAGGTGAAGGACCTGATGTTTCAATACCTAGCCAGTAGAAACTACCGAGTGTTGCAGTTGTGTTAGCCAACCGAATAAATAAACCGCCTTCACGAATACAATCTCACGCTGCGGCTGGCTCTTCAACCCGGTTCAGCTTTGAGTTTCCAATGATCGTCGCGCTTCAACAGGAACATTCGCCGGGTCCCCTCGCCTCTCGCCGCTCGGCCATGTTCGATCACCACGCGGATTTCCCCCGACAGAGCCTGAAGGCTGAGAATCCGGAAAACAGGCTCCCGTCGGATTCGGAGGAAACAATGCAGCGGCACATCCGGATGGGCGGCATTCCACAGATGCCGCACAGGAGGGAATTCAGGCACGTCCGCGAGCGCGCCGAGCACTTCTCGCAGCAACCTCGATCCATGAAGGCGCACCAACCGGTTTGCAGCCCGCCTGGCCAGCAAGCTTTCGATCCACGCCGCGGCCGGATTCTGATAGTCCTGTTCCATTTCCTCGATCAACTCGCGGGCGTGCAATGCCATTAAGGAATGCATCTCATCGCGATCGATCTCACCGCGTTCGAAGCTGGCGAAGATTTGACGGGGGCTCGGGATCATTTTGAAAAGCGCGGGCGGGGCATGAGTTTTTCGAATCCGGGTATCGTCTGACAGGAATTCCTCCAATATTTCCCGTCGCACCGGCGGCATCAAGGCCTAACACTTGGGCTTTCCCCCAGCCTCCACGGACAGTTTTACCACGGATTCGCCAAGCTTGTAAGGCTGGCAAGATATTTAAGATATTTAAATCAATGATAAATCTCATGCTTGATTAAATTCACATATCGTTGATTTTCATCACAATGTGACTTCTTCAGTTTATTTTATAAAAAATTAGATTATCAAGCATTGCACATCATCCATGGATCGTGTGGAGTTTTCCCGTTCCCCCCACCCCCATGAAAACACCCGTGTCCCCCCACATGGTTGTTGCCCTTGTCCTCAGCACGATAGCCACGCTTTCTGCTCAGAACTCGGCCAGCACCACCCACTCCCCGGAGTTCAGCGAAAATTCCGACTTTACCGTTGTAAAAAAGACCCCAACCTTCACAGAAGGCTCGTCCTTGGTGAGTCCATCCACGGTTCAGGCGATTGCCAGAGCCCGCCGCGCAATGGCCGAAGGAAAAGTCGGATCTTCGACCCCGGAGACCGGCCCGCAAAGCGCAGTATCCGGAGTCGATCTCAATCTTCGTCGCAACGCAACTTCAAGTCGCGAACCACAGCCCTACGAAATCGAGGCTAACAGCTTGGAAAGCGGCCTCATCCGCATGGCCACCGTCCACCGTGAATCCAGCAAACCTGCGGGCAACGCGGAAGTTGCGGACTGCAAAGCCGTCTCACTCTCGGTGGAACAGCGAATCGAGCTCGATGGTTCCAAGGTGCTAGAAATCGTCGAATCCGAAGTGGGCGCCAATCCATCATGCGCTTGTGAAATCGTGAAATCGGCCATCACCAAGAGCGATGCCGATGTCGCTAAGGTTGTCGCCATCGTCAAGACCGCCATCAATGCCGCGCCCGATAGCATGCGGATCATTTCACAATGCGCGATCGCAACGGCACCGGATTCCATCGCCGCTGTCCAGGCGTTGCTCACCGAGCTCGACCCTAACTCCGGCGACGGCGAAGGTGACAGTTCGAAGAGTGCGAAAAGCGCCAAAGGTGCCAAGGACTCCGAGGTGGCCGCGATCGTTGCTCCCCCCATCGAGAACCCCCTCGACCGGCCCTATTTTCCAACGATCATCCCTCTGCTGATCATTCCTTCTCAGGTCACCAACGTGAATCCAGGCAAAAGCAACCTTTGATTCTCCAAGTGGCAGGGTCGCCCACCGGTCATTCAATGATTGAAGATGAACTCCTTCGAATTCAGCAAGGCCCAGAAGACATCTTCCAGCGTTTCGCGAACCTTGGCCGGTTCCTTTTGCTCATCCACGGCGGCAAGGAGTTTTTCCCGCTCAACATCCGTCGGCAGGCGGCTCAACACGGTTAGATAAAGATCGGTGATGACGTCCGCCGGACTTTTTCTTTCGTTGAGCAGCTTCTCCACCAGCTTGCCGTCACGGACTCGCTTCTGGGTGGTATCGCCATTCAACAAATGGAGGGCCTGCGAGAGATTGGGCTCCATCTTGACTTCACACGAACAAACCGTGGCGCGTGTGGCACGGCCGAAGGTAGTTAGAAAATAGTTCGAGGTGTTGCCATCCGCGATTTGCACGGCTCGCGCGCCGAGTGGCAGGCCCTTGAATTTGTTAGGCGTGGCGGTCACCTGGGAGATGCAATCCAGCAGGACTTCCGCGCGCACCCGGCGAACCATCGCATGGGAAAAATTCCGCCTGTCCGTGACATTGGTTTCATTCGTGCGGGTGGCCAGTTGATAAGTCCGCGAGGTACAGATGTCCCGCACGAGTTTCTTGAAATCGTAGTTGTAGGAAACGAACTTCTCCGCGAGTGCGTTGAGCAATTCCGGATTCGAGGGAGGGTTGGAAACGCGGACGTCGTCCACCGGATCGACGATGCCGACGCCGTTGAAATGCGCCCAAACGATGTTGACGACATTTTTGGCGAACCACGGGTTCTCAGGCGATGCGAGCCAGTTGGCCACGGCCACGCGCCGCGAGGTGCCGCCGAGGTCGGGTCTCGGGCCGCCGAGGAATTTCGGAACCATGTTCTGTTTGGTCACCGGGTTTTGGATTTCCCCGCCTTCGTCGTAGATCACCCGTTCGCGCGGATCTTCGGCGGGCTTGCGTTTCACCTGCGCGAAAAACGAGGCGAAGCTGTAGTAATCATCCATCGTCCAGCGGTCGAAGGGATGGTTGTGGCATTGCGCACACTGGATGCGCGTGCCCATGAAAACCTGGGCGACATTTTCCGTTAGCTTGAGAACGTCCTGCTCGATTTGGAAAAAGTTGGTCGACGGGCTGGAGAAGGTGCCGCCCTTCGCCGATAACAGCTCTTTGACCAGGTCATTGAACGGCACATTGCCGGCGATCCGCTCGCGCAGCCACTGATAGTAGTTGAGCGCCGCCTTGTAGGAAACTTGCTGGGGGCCGTTGTTGAAGGTACGGATCTGCATCAGCTCCGCCCATTTCATCACCCACATTTCGGTGAACTCCTTGCGCCCGAGAAGCTCGTCCACCAGCACCTCGCGTTTCTCCGCGCGCTTGTCTGATAGGAATTTTTCCCGCTCGGCGACGGTTGGAGGCACGCCGACGATGTCGAGAAACACGCGCCGGAGGAAGGACTCGTCATCCGCGAGCTCGGACGGGATGATGCGCAGCTTGTTGAGTTTCTCCGCGACATGGGTGTCGACGTAATTGAATGCCGGGAATTCAGGTCGCGTGTAAGCCAGATCCGCCGGGACGACGATGGCTTGCGAGCCCTCGGTGAAGGTGTGGAACCGGGCTAACAAATACGCCTCGCCGCGGTTCTTGGAAGCTGCGAGCCCTTCGCGGACATTGATGGAAACCGAATTGTCGTTTGAACTCGAAAACCGCGAAAGAGTCGTCACGTCACGGTCCGTCCCGTCCGAGTACTGCGCGCGGACGGTGAAGGGAACCCGCACGTCGCCGCCGGTTAGGACGACCTGCGCCGGCTGCACCTCGATGCCGGTCGGGCGGGGAATCTCCCCTTCGTCGAAATTCGCGCCATGGCGGATCCACTCCCGCAGCGTATTATAGAACGGGCTGTCCTTCTTCATCAGGTTGCCGCCGGTATGGGGGACCGCGCCGGTGGATTTGGTGAGCATCAGCGATTCTTCCGGCAGCGCCAGATTGATGCGGCGGCCCGCCATTTCGGTGGTGAGCCGGAAGTGGTCGCCCTTCGGATCAAAGCCAAACAGCGAAAGGTGGAATCCATCCTGCCCCCGCGCCGAGCCGTGGCAGGAGCCGGTGTTGCAGCCGGCGGCGGTTAGGACCGGCATCACGTCGAGCTGAAAGGATATCGGACGGGGCTTCTCCGCATCTTTGACGGTCACCGGCACCTCGGTGCTCAGTCCGCGGTAGTCGATCCGCAAGCTGGTGGCACCGTCCTTCTTCGGAGTCAGCGAGGTGCCGATCAGATGGACCAGCGAGTTATCCGCGAGTGTTAGTTTCGACTGGGCGGTGATGTCGTGGGTGGAGGCATCCTTCAATCGGGCGATCACGATGACCCGGTGGAAATCGGCTGCAGTTTCGAGAGCGACGTTCTTGGGAAATGCTTCGATCGAAACAATCTGCGGGTCCGGCAGGGCATCCCAGCGCGGCAATGCCGTTTTCGCCTTGGGTGCCAAGGTCTCGCCGTCGGGCCATGGGGCGCCCGCTTCGATCCACTGGCTGAGCGCGGTGATTTCCTCTGGTGCCAGAGGCTGGCCGCTTTTCTGCGGTGGCATCCGGTCCTCGTGATCGGCGGCCAAACGGACCCGTTTCATCATTTCGGAATCATCCGGAATGCCGGGTTCTAGCGCTGTTCCGCCCTCGCCTCCCTTGATCATGCCGTCCCGCGTGGTGAAAACCAAATCGCCCTTGGCCTTTTCCTGCGTGTGACATTCCAAGCAGCGGACTTCCAGAATCGCCCGCGCGGCATCGAATTTCGATGACTGCGAATCGGCGTGCGCCAAGGTCGGCAAGCCCAAGCAAATCATCCACACGCATCGCATCGCCTCACTACGGACTTTGGATTTCGATCATTGCAGCGGATTTGCCCTCCGGAAAAAATCTCATTTCGCGGCCATTGCCGGGTTGACAACCTGCTTCCGAGGCATAGAGTTCGCGCCCCGAGCCGGACACCGGTCGGATTACGAACCTTTATTTGAGGCCCACGCCATGAGCAAACGCACCTATCAGCCATCCAAGCGCACACGGAAAAACCAATTCGGCTTCCGGGCTCGCATGGCCACCAAATCCGGCCGCGACATCATCCGCCGCCGTCGCCAGAAGGGCCGCAAGCGCCTTGTTCCGAAGGGCGTCGAGATCCAATACAGCCGTCACACGACGCAACACGGCTGAAGCCACGCTTCGGCGCTGCGCCGCGAGTCCACCGCTTCCCAGCCATGCGACTCCCGCGGACATGCAGCATGACCCACCGCGCGGACTTCGCGCGGGTCAAGAACACCGGTCAGGCGAAAGCCGGCCGGTTCGTCATTTTGAGCACGCTCGCGGATCCGGCCCTGCCGACGATCCGCACCGGCTTCATTACTACCAAACGCAGCGGCAAGGCGCATGACCGCAGCCTGCTGCGGCGGAGATTCCGTTCGCTCGTCCAGTCACACGCACCTGCCTTCTTGGAAATCCGCCGCTACCTCGTTGTCATCGCCCGCCCCGGATGCTCCAAGGCCACCTTCGCCGAACTGGAAGAAGACTGGCTGCGCCAAGCCCGGCGGCTCGGACTGTTTCCCCGACCCGCGGAAAAATCGTGATGTCGCGATTGCTCACCGCCGTGATCCGAGTGCTGATCCGTTTCTATCAACGGATCCTCAACCCGATGCTCAAAGCCGTCTCCGGTCCCGCCATGGGTTGCCGCTACGAACCGAGCTGCTCGAACTATTTTCTGCAAGCCGTTGAACTCCACGGCCCCTTCCTCGGCTCGTGGTATGGAATTTGTCGGATTTTCCGCTGTCATCCATGGGGTGGCTGCGGTTATGACCCCGTCCCGTCGCCCCGAGGTGCGGAATCCACCAAACATTCCTGCGCCTGCCACCGCGAAACACCCCACCCTTAAACTTTCCTCCAAGCTCCATGTACGATCGCAAAACCTGGGTGGTCCTCGCCCTCTGCGGCGGCCTGCTCGCCGCCAACCTCTACTACTCCACCAAGAATAATGCCGCCGTGGCCGCGGAACGTGCCCGTCAGGAGGCCCTCCAAAAATCCGCCGCGCCCAAGATCGACGCCGTCACCACGACCACCGCCGAGCTCACCGTCGAGCCTCAGCTACCATCGACCGACGAACAGAAGATCACCCTCGAAAGCAAGGAAGTCATCTTCACCCTGACCAACATCGGCGGCGGGATCAAACACGCAGAATTCAAGAAGCAGTACCAAGTCGGCAGCAAGGACACCCTGGTCAAAGTCAACCATTTCGGCGCGGGCCCGATCGGTGGTCTCGCGGGAGCCGGTGAAACCCTTGAAAACATCCCCTACGCCTACAAGGAAGACGAATCAGTCGCGGGTAAAAAAGCGGTCTACATCGCCAAGCTCCCTTCCGGCCTGATCGCCAAGAAAACTTTCTCGCTGGTCGAGTCTGACAAAACCGGCGCGCCTTATCTGCTCGATTTCGAACTCAAGTTGGAAAACGCCGCCACCAACGCGATCAACCTCAACCAGTGGAGCATTTTCCTCGGCGAATCGGCCCCGACCTATCAGGCAGAGGTGGGCGATCAAACCGGCTTCTTCTGGCGTTCTAACGGCAGCATCCATTTCGAGGCCGGCTCCGGCTTCAAAGGCGGCATGATCAGCTCCGCGAAATCCATTTTGAAAAGCGATAGCGACAAGCCTGTCGAATTCGCCGGCGTCACCAACCAGTTCTTCGCCACCGTGGTCCGCCCCCTGGAGCCGTCGATCAGCGAGGTGTGGGCGAAATCGACCGAGGTCAAGCTCACCGAGGGAGCGCACCCCATCACCTCCGTCCGTGCCGGTCTTCAGCTTCCTGCCACCACCCTCAACCCCGGCGAACCGAAAACCCTCAAATACCTGATTTTCGTCGGTCCCAAGGACAACACGATGCTCCGCAAAATGGACAGTGCCTGGGGTGACGGCTGGGGCGATGTCATGCAATACGGTTGGTTTTCGATCGTCTCCCGCACCCTCAACTGGCTCCTCAATATCTATCACAACCTCCTCGACGGCGTTGCCAAAAACTGGTCATGGGGCCTCGCCATCATTCTCCTGACGATCACCGTCCGCATCGTCATCTGGCCGCTCCACGCCAAGTCCACCCACACCATGAAGCGGATGGCCATGCTCCAGCCGGAGATGGCCAAGATCAAAGAGAAATACGCCGACGATCCTAACAAGGTCAACACCGAGACCATGGGACTCTACCGGAAATACGGCATCAACCCCCTCGGCGGCTGCCTGCCGATGTTCATCCAGATCCCCATCTTCTTCGGTTTCTATCGAATGCTCCAATACGCCGTCGAACTCCGCGGCCAAGGCTTCCTCTGGGTCAATGACCTTTCCCAGCCGGACACGCTCCATACGTTCCACCTCCCATTCGAACTGCCCCTCTTCGGAGCGTCGATCCCGTTCAACATCCTGCCCATCGTCATGGCGATTTCCAGTTTCCTGCAAATCCGCATGACGCCCAAGACCGGCGATCCCATGCAGCAGAAGATCATCATGTTCATGCCGTTCATGTTCTTCTTCTTCTGTTATAATTTCGCCTCCGCGCTTGCCCTTTACTGGACCACCCAGAACATCTTCTCCATCGGCCAGACCTGGCTGATGAGCAAGGTCCCAGAGCCCGAGCTCAAGGCCCGCACCACCAGCGACAAGAAGTCATTCGTCCAACGCATGGCCGAACGCCAGGCGGAGATGGAGAAGGCGAAAAAACAAGGCGGTGCCGGCATGCGCGACGTCACGCCGGACACCAAGAAGAAGCCACGTCCGCCTCGCACCGGCGGTTGATAAATTCGGCACCATGCGGCTGGTTTTCCCTATTCTTGCCCTCACGGCGACGTGGCCGGCGGCCCTCCACGCAGGCGGAACTGATGCGGAACTATCAGTCATGAGCTTCAATTGCTGGTACCAGTTCTCCAAGGTCAACAACGGCATTCCGAAAGCCGTCGCCGCCATCAAAGAATCCGGGGCGGATGTCGTGGGGCTGCAGGAATGCTCGATTGAAACCGCCGACAAACTGGCGCAAGCGCTCGGCTTCCACCGCGTGAAGTCCGGAACCGGTGGCGCGCAAATCATCAGCCGCTTTCCGATCGTCGAAACATTCGCAGTGACCGGAATCGATGCTTCCCGCGCCGTTGCCGCTAAAATCCGTGCGGGAGATTCCGAAGGGCGAGATTTCATTTTCTATAACATCCACCTAGATGCGGGCCACTATGGCCCATACGCGGCCCGTCCTGCGGGAGCCACTGCGGCCCAGGTCGCGGCGGAAGAAGCAAGGTCGGCGCGTGCCGCGCAAATGAGCGGAATCCTTGGATCGATGGCTGGCCATCTCACGCAATGCGAGGCCACACCGGTCATTCTAACCGGTGACTTCAATTCCCCCTCCCATCTGGACTGGGTGGAAAAAACCTCCACCAGCCATTCCGGAGTCGCGGACGTTCCATGGCCAGCGAGCGTGCTTCCCTTCAAAGCCGGACTCGTCGATTCATTCCGCCAGCTCCATCCCGATCCGGCAGCCGAACCCGGGACCACCTGGTCCACCATCCACAAGGAAGGCGAGCCTCAGGACCGGATCGACTACATTTTCCACAAGGGCACGGCCATCCGTCCGATTTCGTCCCGCACCTTTGCAACCGCCGTGGCAAAAACCATCGGGGTTTGGGGATGCGACATTTCACCGGTAGTGGACAATGTCTGGCCCTCCGACCACGCGGCGGTGATCACCGTCTATCGATTCGGGAAATAGCCGTCAGCCGGTGGTTTCAAAGACACCGCCGCCCAAAAGCCGTCCTCCATCGTAGAACGCGCAAATCTGTCCGGTAGCGATCGCCCGCTGCGGACGTTGGAATTTGAGGCGGATCTTCCCGTCATCGAGTGGCTCTAACACGGCGGGTTCCGCCTTCGCCCGGTAGCGCGGCTGCGCGTCTATCAAGCGCTTGGTATCGAACGGCTCATTGAGCTCGGAAAGCGATCCCACCGTGCATTGACTCGTATAAAGCCCCTCGGAATCCAAGGTATCCCAGCCGACGATCAGGCGGTTCTTCGCCGCGTCCTTCCCCACCACCACGTAGGCCATGCCATCGCGCGGCGAGGCCACGCCATGGCCTTTTCTCTGGCCCAGCGTGTAAAGATGCAGCCCGCGATGTTCCCCTAACACCTTGCCTGCCGGATCCACGATTTCACCCGGCGTGTCCTCGACATAGTGCCGCAGGAAGTCGCTCATTTTCACCTGCCCGAGGAAACAAATCCCCTGGCTGTCCTTCTTCTCCGCCACCGGCAGGTTGAACCGCCGCGCCACCTCGCGGACTTCCGGCTTGAGCATTTCCCCCGTCGGGAAAAGCGCGTGCGCCGCCTGGTGCTGGGTCATCAATGATAGAAAGTAACTCTGGTCCTTGTTAGGGTCTGCTCCGCGCAGAATCGCCGCAGAGCCGTCGCTCAGAGTCCTGCGGCGCGCGTAGTGCCCGGTCGCCACATGCTCGAATCCTTGCGCCAACGCATAGTCGAGGAACACCCCGAACTTCATCTCGCGGTTGCACCACACGTCCGGATTCGGCGTGATCCCCGAGCGGTAACCTTCCACCAGATAGTCCACGATCCGATCCTTGTACGAATCGATTAGATCGATCACGCGGAACTCGATGCCCAGCGACTTCGCCACCGCGCGGCCGTCCTCGATGTCCTGCTCCCACGGACAATCTCCCGGAATCCCCTCGTCGTTGATCCAGTTCTTCATGTAGCCCGCCGCCACCTCGTGGCCCTGCTCCACCAGCAGCGCCGCCGCCACCGCGCTGTCCACGCCGCCTGAAAGACCCACCAGCACCTTCGCCATGCGGAGACCGTTGAACATCGAACATCGAACGTCCAACGTTGAACATCGAAGTGGAGAAATTTTCTTCCGTTCAGCGTTCGATGTTGGACGTTCGATGTTCGATGTTCATCTTGCGTCCATGCATTCAATGACAGGATTCGGCCGCGGTTCGGCGGCGACGGACGCGTGGCAGGCCACCGTGGAAATCAGCGCCGTCAACCGCAAGCAGGCCGAAGTCGTGGTGCAAGCCCCGCGCGAACTCAACGAACTCGACGCCCGCATCCGCAAAGCCGTGCTAACCGTTGTTTCGCGGGGCCGCATCCAGGTATCCGTTAACATCGAGCGCCCCGAAGGCGCGGTCGCGGATTTCCGGATCGATCCCGCGCTCGCGCTGGCCTTTTCCAAGGCGTTCGGCGAGTTGGGACGGACCGTCGGCTATCCGGTGATTCCCGCCGCCGCCGACTTCCTCCGCCAGCCGGGGATCGTTGCCGCAGGCAGCAGCGAGATCGACGCCGAAGCCGCGTGGCTGGCGATCGAGCCGGCCCTAACCGACGCCCTCGCCCAACTCGCCGCGATGCGCGAAAGCGAAGGCGACCATCTCATGGCCGATTTTTGGGAACGCCTCGGCACCCTCCATTCGTTCGTGCGGAAGATTGAAACGGAAGCGCCCGGCCGCCCCATCCGCCAACGCGAATTGCTCACCAAACGCCTCCGCGACGCCGGTCTCGAACTCGACCCCGCCGACGAGCGCGTGGCCAAGGAAATTGCGCTCTTCGCCGACCGCTGCGACGTGAGCGAGGAAATCACCCGGCTCGATTCCCACTTCGTGAAATTCCGCGAATACCTGCAAGCCGCCGAGCCACCTGGCCGCGCTTTGGACTTCCTCTGTCAGGAACTCTTCCGCGAATTCAACACCATCGGTTCCAAGGCCAACGACGCGGGCATTGCCCAGACCGTCGTGGAAGCGAAGACCGAGTTGGAGAAAATCCGCGAGCAGGTGCAGAACGTGGAGTGACCCTCCTCAATTTACTCCGCCTTCGCGGTGTAATCGAAGACGAACGCCTTTTCCATAAGTCCATTGAGCTTTGCTCCAAATGCCTTGTGGGCCTCGTGCGGCAGATAGGCCTCCAGCGCGGCCTTGTCCTTGAAACTAACAAAGAAGCAATGGGTGAATCCGTCGTTGAGCTTTTCCACGCTTTCGCTGGTGCCCCATTCGTAGCCGATGATCGCCGGGATCTTCTTCGGCAGCTCAGCGAAGGCCTTTTCGACTTCCTTCACCTGTTCCGGCGTGGCCGATGGCTTAAACTTGAAAAAGACCACGTGGCGGAATTCGCCCGCTGCGAGGGCGCTGGTTGCTGTTAGTGCGGCGGACATGGTGATGATGAGAAGGGCTTTCACAGCCCCTGCTTCTCAGGCATCCCCCGCCCTGTCAAGCCAGCGGCAACTTCATCCCGACCGGATTCCGGCCGGCCTAACCGAAGAGCGTCGTGATGGGGACGCCCTTGTCGGCGATCTTGAAGGGGCGCTTGGTGGGCGACATGATGACGGTGTCGTAGGGCAGGCCGAGGGCGTAGGCGATGGTGGCGTTGAAATCTTGAACGCTGGTGATGCCGTCCTTCACTTTTCCGCCGGAGGCGTCGGTGACGCCATGGACGGTGCCGCCCTTGATTCCGCCTCCTGCCAGGACGCAGGAGAAGGCGCTCGGGTGGTGATCGCGACCGCTCTGATGCTCGATCTTGATCTCGGGGGTGCGGCCGAATTCGGTGGCGACGACGACGAGGGTGTCCTTGAGTTTGCCGGTTTTTTCGAGGTCGGTGATGAGGGCGGCGTAGGCTTGGTCGAACTCCTTGCAGCGGCCTTCGACGCCGGTGAAGTTGTCGTAGTGAGTGTCCCAGCCGCCGAGTTGGACCTCGACAAAGCGGACGCCGTTTTGCACGAGGCGACGGGCTAGCAGGCAGCCTTGGGCGAAGCGGCCGGAGCCGTAGAGGTCGCGGGTGGCTTGGGATTCCTGACCGAGATCGAAGGCTTTGAGGTCCTTGGAATTCATCAGGGCGATGGCTTCCCGATAGAGTTCCTCATAAGCTTTGACGTCGGCATTCGGATAGCGGCCGTGGAACTGGCGGTTCATCTTGTCGGCAAGCGAGAGGCGGCGTTCGAAGTTTTCCGGAGTGACATCGCTGGCGCGGTGCGAGTCTTGAAGGCCATCGTCGGGGCTGCCGATAGGGGCGGCGGAGAATTTCGCGCCGAGGAAGCCGCCGCCGGTTAGATCGGCTGAGCTGTTGACGGCGACGAAGCCGGGAAGTTCGGGGTGGATGCGGCCGCCCAGTTTCACGACCCAGGCACCGAGCGAGGGGTGCTTGATGGTGCCGCGAAGGTCGTAGCTGGTGTGCATGGTGTAGGCCCCCTGCTCGTGAGCGCCCTGGGTGGAGTTCATCGAGTTGATGACGCAGACCTTGTCCATCACCTCGGCGGTTTTCTTGAGATAATGACCGACCATGATGCCGTCCGCCTTGGTGGGGATGGCTTCGGTTTTGCCCATGACTTCCTTTTTCTTAGGCTTGGGGTCGAAGGTATCGACGTGGCTCATGCCGCCGGACATGAACAGATAGATGACGTTCTTGGCGGTGCCGCCCTTGACGGTGGCTTCGGGTGCGGCGCTGGCGAGGGTGCCGCCTAACATGGGAAACAGATGGACGCCGAGATAGGCGCGGGCGGCGTTGGAAACGAACTGGCGGCGGGTCAGTTCATCGGCTTTGAGGAAGGGGTTCATGGCGGGTGGGTTTTATTGGAGGAACAGGAACTCGGAGGACATGACGAGGGCGGAGACGATGTTGCGGTAACCGGCATTGCCGTCCTTTTTGACTTCGTCGAGCATCCAGGTCATTTCCTCGTCGGTCGGCGGGCGGTTGAGGATGGCGATGTAGAGGCGGCGGATTTTCTCCTTGTCGGTCTTCGCGCCTTCGAGGGTTTTGTAGAGATGGGCGGAGGATTTGTTGACGAGTTCGCGCTGGACGAAGCCGTTCATGAGCGAGAGGACCTGGCCCACGTTCGGCTCGCGGGTGGAGGCATCCACGACCTCGCGGTCGGAAGCGCCGAAAAGGAACAGGAAGTGATCGCGCGGTGCGGGGGACGGCAGCTCGGAAGCTCTAACTTTCGCGTCCTTGTTATAGGTGCGGGTTGCGGTCATGCCCATCATCATCGAATTGCCGTTGCTGGAACTGCTGGCGCTGGTTCCGCTTTTCACCTCGCTCACGAACTTGCTGAAGTAGGCGCGGACCTCCGCTTCCGACTGGAGGGCGAGGACTTCCTTGGAAAGTTGGGTCATGGTTTTCTTGCCGGCGAGGACAGGTTTGTTGCCGACAAAAATGCGGTCATCGAGCGTACGCGGCGGAGTCTTGTCGGGATCACCTGCGGCGAGGGTGATGAGGGAATCCCAGATTTGTTCGGAGGAAAGGCGCTCGATCTTGCGCCCGTGGAAATCGTCGCCGCCTTCGACAGTCGAGGGATTCGGGTTGGTGGCGAATTGGAAGGTGCGGGTCAGCAGCAGGACATGCTGGAAGGCGCGGAGGTCGTAGTGGAGATCGGCCATTAAAGTTCCGAGATAGGTCACCAATTCCGGATAGTTGGATTTCTTGGCGGGGATGAATTCATCGACCGGCTCGTAAATGCCCTTGCCCATGACGCGCTTCCACATGCGGTTGGCGGCGACGGTGGCGAATTGCTCACCGGTTCTGGCAACGATCCAGTCGGCGAGTTTTTGCCGGCCATCGGTATCGACTTTTTTCTCCGACATGCGGACGGCTTGGCCGAACGGGGTGCGAGCACCAACGATGTCGCCGGGCTTGGCATCGCGGTACTGATAGTCCGCAGGCAGTTCGATCTGGCCGGTGCCGCCACCGCCGAGGGACATTCCGTAAACGCGGTCCCAGAGGACCTGCGCCGCGCGGTATTCCTCGGCTTTGTTTTGTTGATCGTCTGCAAGCTCGTCCCAGAGCGGTTGCATTTTTTCCCGCCGAACCATGGTCTGGCCGTGGGTGAATGCGGCAAGCTGATAGAAATCGTGGCGCTCGGTGGTGCCGAACGGGTCATCATGACACTGGGCGCACTCCATGTGGGCACCGAGGAACACGCGCATCGTGTTGGATAGATTGTCGAGAGGCATGCCGCGGTCGCGAGTGTAGTATCCGACCGCCGCGGTGTTCTGATCCCAGCCGTCGCCGGAGCTGGCGATCAAATGGCTGGTGAATTCATTCCAAGGCATGTTCTTGGTCATCGCAGTGCGGACCCAATGGCGGTAGGGTTCGTTGGTCGCCGAGGTGCCGACACGGCCATCGGTGATGCGCAGGAGGTCGAAAACCCAATTCGTCATGTGGCTGGAATAGCCCTTGGATTTCATCAGGTAGTCCACCAGTGCCTCGCGCTTGGTCGGATCTTCGATTTCGAGAAACGCGAGCGCCTCCTCGGCGGTCGGGATGCGCCCGACAGAGACAAGGAACGCGCGTCGGAGGAAGGTCGCGTCGTCGGTCACCTTGGGGACGTCGAGCTTCTTCGCGCGGTAGAAAGAGGCGATATGGAAATCGATTTGCAGCGCTGCTTTTTTCATGAACGCCGCATCTGCCGGCGGCTTCTGTTCCTGAGCGGAGAGTCCGCCGAGCGAGGCTGCGATCGCCAGCGTGGCAAAGGTGAATAAGGGTTTCATGGGTTTTGGGCTAAGGACGAAACTAGTGGGACAGCCTACGAAGTCAATTTGGCGTTTTGTTCGGGATCGGCGGTGAAAATTTCGCGAAGGATTGGCAGGTCCGCAGCGGCCCAGACGAGCTCGTTTACGTTTTCCCGAGAGCACCAGCGAAGCTCCTCGTGCTCGATGGCCTGCAATTCGCCGTGCACGATCTTGCAGTGAAATGGCAGCAACCGGATCGTCCGATTTTCATAACTCCAAATCACCGGAGTGAGCGCGACACCCACTTCCACCTCCACGGCGAGTTCCTCACGCAACTCGCGGACGAGCGCTGCTTCGGGAGATTCTCCAGGATCCACTTTTCCACCGGGAAATTCCCACAGCCCGCCGAGGTGCTTTCCGGCCGGGCGCAGGCAGGCCAGGAATTGCCCCGACTCATTTCCGATCACTCCACAGACGACATCCATCATGCTCACGACGTTGGGGGATTGGATCGCCGCCGGTCAACCGGGTCGTGATCCCATTTACACAAGGGCGCAAAAAAGCCGCCAGAGTGCTTCCGGCGGCTTTCTGAAATGAATGGTTTGTTGGAAAAAATCAGGCGAGGGCGCCTTTTTCTTTCTTGGTGTCGTCTTCCTTGTGGCCGTCGCCTTCCTTCTTGTCTTTGTCGCACTTGCCGCAATGAGCGAGGGCGCCTTCTTCCTTCGTCTCTTCGCCCTTCTTGCACTTGTCGCAATCGGCACCGGCGAGGGCGCCTTCCTCGTTCTTTTCCTTGTCGCACTTGCCTTTTTCGCAATCGGCTCCAGCGATCGTGCCTTCTTCCTTCGTCTCTTCACCCTTCTTGCACTTGTCGCAATCGGCACCGGCGATCGTGCCCTCTTCCTTCGTCTCTTCGCCCTTCTTGCACTTGTCGCAATCAGCGCCAGTCACGAAGGTGCTTTCTTCCTGCTTTTCCTTGCTGACCTTGCCCTTTTCGCAATCGCAGGCGAATGCAGGGACGACCATGAACGATGCGCAAAGCGCGGTGAGGAGTAGTTTCATATGTGTGGTTTGGTTGGTTTTATTTAAACGTCGTGGGAGAATATTCGGCAATGAGAGGCGCGCTAGTTAAACTTATTCCGAGATATTTCAACTGCGAATCCACGCACTCCGATCAGCGACAAAACTCCACCCGCTATCGAAAGTTTCTGAGAAGCCCGATTTTTTTCGCGAATCAGGAGGCGCGTGATTGAGCTTGGCCCGGCTGGGCTTCTCGCCTATTTCCCCCCGCTCCTCCGTGTCCTTTTCCATTTCCGCCACCGATCCGACAACCTCCGCCCGCCGCGGGCGCCTTGTTTTGCCGCATGGAACGGTCGAGACACCGATCTTCATGCCGGTGGGCACGCAGGGCACCGTCAAGACGCTGCACCCCTCCGAACTGGAGTTGCTCGGTGCGCAGATCATTCTTGGAAACACCTATCACCTCTGGCTGCGGCCCGGCCATGAGCTGATCCGCGAGCTTGGCGGGCTTCATGGATTCAGCACGTGGCGGAAGCCGCTGCTCACCGATTCGGGCGGCTTCCAAGTCTGGTCGCTGGCGAAACTTCGCAAAATCACCGAGGAGGGAGTGCGTTTCCAAAATCACCTCGACGGTTCGAAAATGCTGCTCACGCCAGAACTCAGCATGGAAATCCAAGGCGCACTCGGATCGGACATCGCGATGCTCTTCGACGAATGTCCGCCCTATCCCTGCGACGAGGCCTATGCGGCCAAATCGCTCGCACTGACCAGCCGCTGGGCCAAGCGCTGCAAGGACTGGGTAACAGACAACGACCCGCGCTCGGGTGATGGCCGACAGCGTCATTTCGGGATAGTCCAAGGCTCCATCTACGCCGATCTACGGGAACAATCGGCTCGCGAACTGGTCGAGCTGGACTTTGACGGCTATGCCATCGGCGGAGTTTCGGTGGGCGAGCCGGAGCATGAGATGTTCCGCGCCATCGACAACGCGGTGCCGTTTCTGCCAGAGAACAAACCGCGCTATGCCATGGGGCTCGGCACGCCGCCACAGATTCTCGAAATGATCGCCCGCGGCGTGGACATGTTCGACTGCGTGATGCCCACGCGGCTCGCCCGCCACGGCATGGCGATGACCCTCGACGGCCCGATCAACATCAAGAACCTGATCCACGCCAAGGATCCGCGGCCGCTGTGCGAGAGCGCCCATCCCCATGTCGCCGGATTCTCCCGCGCCTATTTGCGGCACCTTTTTCGTGCTGGCGAAATCCTAGGTTTGCGGTTGCTTTCCTTCCACAATCTGCATTTCTACCTGTCCCTCGCCGCCGGAGCGCGGGAAGCCATCACTGCGGGAAACTTCCCCGCGTATAAAGATTCCTTCGTCCGTCGCTACACCCGATCCGATTCCCAATGACATCCATCCCTGTTTTTATCTGTTTCATTCTCGCGGAAACTCCACCGCCGGCCAACCCGATGGGCAGTCAGTTCATCATGTTCGGATTGATGGCCGTCATGTTCTATTTCCTCCTGATCCGCCCGCAGCAACGCCAGCGCAAGGAAATCGCCGCCCGCATCGCCGCTCTCCAGTCGGGAGACAAAGTGGTGACCACTTCGGGCATCCACGGCATCATTCACAATGTGAAGGAGCACACCGTGATCATCAAGGTCGCGGAAGGCACCATGCTTGAATTCGACAAAGCGGCCGTTGCCGTTGTCCATAAAAAGGACACCGCCGCCGCGAAGTAAATCCATCCGACCCTACTGATTCCCCGCCCCTTTTTCGGAGCCAAACCTGACGTTCATACCATGCTTGCAGCACTCGCTTTTTACGAAGATCCACTGACGCTTTTCCTATTGGGACTGGCCCTGCTGATTTTGTTTTTCTGGTACTTCGCGACCGAAATCGAACGCCGGAAACGAAATGTCGGCACCGTATTGCTCATCGGCGTCACCGCACTCTGCTTCGCCGCGACGTGGCCGCCCAAGGAGCGGCTCAAAGGCGGCATCGACATCCTCGGCGGCTCCTCGTTCTCGCTGCACATCAAGCCCCGGGTCGGCGAGGATGGCGTTGAAATGCCGATCACAACATCCCAAGTGGACAAGGCGATCGAGGTCATCGAAAAGCGCCTGAACGGCATGGGAACGGCCGAGCCGATCATTGCCCGCCAGGGCAGCGATGGCATCCTATTGCAAATGCCCGGCGTCTCGCCCCAGGAATCCGAACGCATCCGGACCACCCTTAAGGAAGTCGCCAAACTCGAGCTCCGCCGGGTGAGTCCGCGCAACGACGAGCTCGGGCCGGACCGCAAGTCGATGGCCGCCCGGGTTGCCGAAGGCACCGAGAAGATCCCCGGCTACCTGTCATTCACCTACAAGCACAAGACCGAAGACGGCACGGAAATCCAAACCCCGATCCTGCTCAGCCGCCGGCCCGCGCTCGGCGGTTCGGACATCGCCATGGCCAATCCTTCACAACAGCAACAGGACGCCGTGGACATCACGCTCAACGGACCCGGCACCGACAAGATGATCGCCCTGACCAAGGACATGCGCCCGCAGGTGGACCGCATTGCCATCGTACTCGACGGCGAAGTCATCAGCGCGCCGGTGGTCAACCAAGTCCCGCTGGGCAAGCAATTCATCATCGAAGGTCTCCGCGATCCCGGCGAACCGCAAAAGCTGGCGAACTCCTTGATGAACCCGCTGGAAAACGCCTTGGAGATCGATGAGATGCGCATGGTCTCACCCACGCTCGGGGATGCCGTTGTCCAGCAAGGCCTCGCTGCCGGCGGACTCGCACTGATTTCCACCTTCCTCCTGGTTTTGCTCTACTACCGGTTCTCCGGCTTCGTCGCCATCATCGGCCTGATCATCAACACCGTGATGCTGTTCGGAATCATGGCCATGTTCGGCTTCACCTTCACTCTTCCCGGAATCGCCGGCATGATCCTCACCATCGGCATGGCCGTGGACGGCAACGTGCTGATTTACGAGCGCCTGCGTGAGGAAATCCAGGCCGGAAAATCCCTCAAGAACGCTATCGAAGCGGCATATGACCGGGCTTTCTCCGCAATTTTCGACTCCCACGTCACCTCCCTCCTCACCGCCGTCATTCTATTCTGGCTCGGTAGCAGCGCGATCAAGGGCTTCGCGATCACCCTCATCATCGGCGTCACCGCCTCGTTGTTCTCCGCGATCCTGGCCACCCGGGTTATTTTCCGCTGGGGCATCGACCTCGGCTTTATCAAAAAGCTCACCTTCCTCGATCTCATCAAGGCCCGCAATTTTGATTTCATGGGCAAGCGCCGCCTCGCCATCGGCATCGCCCTTGCCACGATTGTCATTTCAGTCGGAGCCTTCGCCGTCCGCGGCGAGCGCGCACTCGGCATCGATTTCACCGGTGGCACGCTCATCAAGTTCCAACTGGGCAAGGACACCAAGGTTCCCCTCGATCAAGTCCAGAAGGTCGTGGAGGGAATGACGCTTTCGAAAGCCGCCTACCCGCAGGAGGAAAGCAACGTGACGACCGGCACCATGCTGACAGTCCGTTGCGCCACCGCCGACGCGAAGGCAATCACCGAGAAGTTGCGCGAATCCATCCCCGCACTCGGCCAGAAAAAAGCCGATTCCCAAGTCTACGCCATCGATGCCAGCCAGGATGAAGTTTCGGCACTGATTGGCGATTCCGCCCTGACCCAGTCGCTCGTCGCCATCTTCATGGGCCTGATCGGAATCATGGTCTATATGACATTCCGCTTCGAATTCTCGTTCGCCTTGGGTGGCTTCGTCGCGATTTTCCACGACCTTATCATCTGCGTCGGTTTCGTGGTGCTGATGGGCGGCGAACTCTCGCTGATCCACGTCGGCGCGGTCCTGACCATCGCCGGCTACTCCATCAGCGACACGATCATCGTCTTCGACCGAGTCCGGGAAATGCTACTCACCCGCACCGACTCCGTGGAAAAGATCATGAACGAAGCGGTCAACGCGACGTTGTCCCGAACCTTGCTCACCTCCGGCGCCACCTTGATCAGCGTCGCCATCCTGGCGTTCCTCGGCGGCTCCGCACTGCGGGACTTCGGCGTCATCATCTTCATCGGCATCGTCGTCGGCACCTTCTCCTCGATCTTCATCGCCTCGCCGGTGGTCCTCTGGTGGAGCAACCGCAAGGGTGGCGACATCCGCGAGGCAGTTCTCGCCTCCACCGCCAAGGCCGAGTCGATCTCCGCGGCTCCTTGAGCAGATTCCAAAAACCGGCGGCGGGTCTCCCGCCGCCGGTTTTTTTGTGCCGGTGGCAGGCGGACATGAGCGGCCGCCCTCCTTATGGCCCTCCGCTTACTTCGGATCCGTTGTGGGAGGCGGCGGAGGCGGAGGGAAATCCTCCGGCGATATCTTGTGGTCCGCGTTGCGGTCGATGAGCTCGAAACGATCTTCCTGCTCATCCTCGGTTAGGTTTTTGACCGCGGGTCCTTTGCGAAATTCCTCGAATGACAACGCGCCGTCGCCATCAAGATCGAGTTTGCGATTGATCTGGCCCGGTTTGTCACCGTCGTCCGGGTGCTCGCCCTCGCCGCGCTTGGGGTGGGGTTTGCCATCCGGGCGTTTGAAGGGAGGTTCCGGTTTGTCCTTGGGCGTGATCACGCCGTCGCCGTCGGTGTCGAGTCGGCGAAAAACCTCCTGCTGCTTTTCGGGTGGCAGCTTCATGAAGAGCTGGCCCGCCTTGAACTCCGCTAGACTGATTCCACCGCTTTTATCAGCATCGAGTTCCCACAACCGCTTCATTGGCTTGTCCTGTCCGTCACGCGGTTTGTTCAGAGGAGCCAACTCCTCACGGCTCAACTTGCCATCGGCGTCCTTGTCCAAACGCTTGAACAGATTCTCCCGTTTTTCCTCGGGCAGATTCATGATCCGCGGCATCGCATTGAATTCCGCTTTGGAAATGAACCCGTCGTGGTCCGTATCCGCGAGTTTCCATGCCTCCATGAAATCCCGCTGCGGGCCGCGGCGCTCGCCCTTTTCGCCGGAAGGTGGGTCCTTTGGTGGTTCGGGAGGCTGGGCAAGGCAAACCGCGGGCAGCAGCATTCCCGCAACAAGAAAGGAAACAGGGATTGTTTTCATGGGCAATTGACGCTCTTTTAGCCGCGTTCCGCGAGCTGACTTGCAGAGAAACTCCAATCGCTTGGAAAAGTTTCGGTCCGCGGATCGGAAAACCTGTCGCTCCCATCACCCTCCCGCCATGCACATCCAAGACATTCTCAACGATTCAAAACCATCACTGTCCTTCGAGTTTTTCCCGCCGCGAACCGCGGCCTCCTGGGAGGATCTCTATCAGGCAATCCGCGAGCTCGAAGCGCTCCAGCCGACGTTCGTTTCGGTGACTTACGGTGCCGGCGGCGGAACCCGCGAGCTCACCCACGATCTGGTGGTCCGCATCAAGCAAACCACCTCGATCCCGCCAATTCCCCATCTCACCTGCGTCGGCCATTCCGAACGGGAAGTGACGGAAATTCTCCAACGTTACGCCGCGGCTGGCGTGAGCAACATCCTCGCCCTGCGCGGCGATCCGCCCAAGGACCAGCCGGGTTACGATTGGTCGGAAAGCGACTTCCGCCACGCCGCCGATCTGGTGGGGTTCATCCGCAAATTCAACGAATCAGGCAGCCACCCGGATCCGCGCGGCTTCGGCATCGGCGTGGCGGGTTTTCCAGAAGGCCATCCCGCGACCCCCAACCGGGTGGATGAACTCGATTTCCTAAAAGCCAAGGTGGACGCGGGAGCCGACTACATCTGCACCCAACTGTTCTTCGACAACCATGACTTCCTCGATTTCCGCGATCGCTGCCAACTCGCCGGAATCCACGTCCCAATCATCGCCGGGGTGATGCCGGTGACCTCTCTATCAGGCATGAAGCGGATGGCGGAACTCGCCGCCGGGGCGAGGTATCCCGCGAAGTTGATGCGGGCGCTCGACCGGGCGAAATCCAGCCCCGAAGCGGTCGAGCGGGTGGGCATCCACTACGCCGCCGAGCAATGCGCCGGACTCCTCAACGCCGGCGTGGACGGGATTCACTTTTACACCCTGAACAAAAGCCACGCGACCCGGGAAATCTATAACAGCCTCGGCTTGGCCGCGGCAACCGCGTGATTTCTAACGGCGGGCCTGTTTGTAAAGATCCTCCGCCTGTTTCAGCGTGAGTTCGTAGAGCGTTCCCTCGATCGGAACCGTCATCGGGATCCGGTTGAGTTTCGGGTCCAGCGGGTATAGTTGCATCAACCGGGGCGCGCGCTCGAAGGCGTCCGCGGGGATGGTGATGCCGAACTCGCCTTCGTAGCGAAGCGTTCTGGACAAGCGCTCGGAGGCTTGGGCATCGAGGCGACGCGCTTCGAGACTCAGGGCCAGGCGGCTCGACAATGAGGTGGTATTCTCAGGCTTGAATTTGTCCTTGGGGCGTTTGGTCACCTTGCCGGCCTTGTCCAGCGTGAAGTCCAATTCCTCGCCCTTGGATTCGAGTGGGTCGGCTTCGGCATCCTCACCATTGAATATCGGCGAGCTGCCGGGTCCGGTGCTGCTTTCCATTGCCGCCTTGGTCTCTTCCGGTGTGGGCAATCTCACCCGCATTTTCCCTTCGAGGGTGAACAGATCTTCCGCCTTCAGTTTCGCATCGGTGACGTCCATTCCTCCTCCACTGGTTTTCAGATGAAACGATCCCTCGCGAAAATCCACCCGATGGTAGTTGCGCACGAAGTCCACCGTCGAGAGTGCATCGAGCAAATGGATTCGCTTCCGCAACGAAATCGAATCCTCGCCCTTGAGCGTGACCTGTCCCTCGAAGCCAACACCGTCAGTCGAGTTGGTGGACCCAGATACCTGGAAGTCCCCCGAGATCGCCCCTTCGATGAAGGTTCTCACGGCTGCTGGCACGATATCCTCCATCGCAAGTTTGCGGATCTTCGCGGTTCCTTCGATCATCGGGCGTTCGCCGCCCACCACCTTCAACCCCGAGAGATCGACCGTGCCCAAATCCCGTTGGAACTCGGCTTTTTCGAAAGTCAGACCGTCCGGATCGCAAGCGATCACCAGGTTGACGATTTCCAGTTTTCGCAGCCAGTTCTGCGAGAATGTCCCGCCTTTGAAATTCAGCTTCATCCCGTTTTCCACGCGCTGGACCTTGAGCACGCTATTCTCGATGGCTCCCCGGGTGCGGTCCGAATATCCCCAGCGCAGGTTGGCGTCGGCGACATCCAGCGTGTTCATCGCAACCCGCGGGGAGGTCTGAAACAGGGCCTTGGAGAGCAGTTGGGCCGACTCCGGATCGTCCGCCCCGGCCCGCAGCTCCAGATCCAGCATTGAAATCGAAATGGTTCCGGTATCCCATTTTCCGGCGATGCCATCGAGGAGGCCCATCTTGCAGCGGACGTTTCTCGCCTCCAGCGAGGTGAAAAACGTCTTGTTGCCACCCTGGCAGGAGAGCCGGTTGATTCCCAGTTGACCATGGGATTGTGAAAATCCGTTGAGCTCGATCTCGGACGCGGAAAGACCTTCCTGGAGCGATGCCTTGAAGTTGTCGTTGAATTTTTTCGTGCCGGTAACTTTGACCAAATACACCCAGCCTCCGACTGCCACTATCAGCAGGAAAATGAACACTCTGGAAGCGAGTTTCAGCAGATGGAACATGACCGTCCCCGTGGTTCCGCTGGCGGACATGGAATAACGGATCTGAAACCAAAATCCTTGGTTCGCGACCCATTGGCTCAGCCGCTCATTAAAATTTTGCGATTGCTCGGATTCCATAATTCAACTCGCCTTGCAGCCCCATCAGTAAAACGACCCGCCGCCGCTGAAGCGAGGGAAATTTACCCTCGCACAGACCCCCGCCATCCCCTACGACCCGCTCCGTGGAAGCCACTGATTACAAAGTTCGCCTCGAGATTTTCGAAGGCCCTCTCGACCTCCTGCTCTACCTCATCAAGAAAGACGAGGTGGACATCCACTCGATTTCCATCGAGCGCATCACCCGCCAGTACCTCGACTACATCAACACCTTCAAACTGCTGAACATCGACCTCGCGTCAGAGTTCATCGTGATGGCCGCGAACTTGATGTATTTGAAAAGCCGGACGCTTCTGCCACGGGTCGATCAACCGCCCGAGGAAGATGCCGAGGATGACGACCCGCGTTGGGAACTGATCCGCCAGCTCATCGAGTACAAGAAATTCAAGGACGCCGCCGGTTTCCTTTGCCTCCGCGAGTTGGAGCAGGAAGGACGTTTCGCCCATCAGCCGGATGCCGCGGAAAAGCCGCCGGAGGAACCTGCCGCACTGGCGGAAGTCTCGATTTTCGACCTCATCCGCGCGTTCCAGAACGTCTTGAAACGGTTCGAGGAATCCCACGATTTCGGTGATATCATCGACGACCGCTACACGGTTTCGGACAAGATCGATCTGCTGTTAGGCCACTTCAAGCCAGGCGAAGCCCGCCGTTTCGAGGAACTCTTTCAAACGGCCACCACCAAGGCCGAGGTGATCGTCACCTTTCTTGCGCTGCTAGAACTGATGAAGCTCAATCAATTCGTCGTCCGCCAGAGCGAGCTGCTGGGCGACATCGTCATCGAAAGGCGCGACAACTCATCCGTCGCCGCACTCGAAGCCGCCGAAGTCGGAGCTGACTACATGTGATCAGGAAAGCCGGAAAACGATCCGCGCCTTGGTCAGGTCGTACGGAGACATCTCCATCTTGACCTTGTCGCCCACCACCAGGCGGATGAACCGCTTGCGCATCTTGCCGGAAATGTGCGCCAGCACCTCGTGGCCGCTCTCCAACTTCACGCGGAACATGGTCCCCGCGAGCACCGATGAAATTTCGCCGTCCACTTCCACCGCCTTCTCGTCTTCATCCTTGCTGGAGCGCTTCGGTGGGCCGTAGCGGTTGCGGTTGTTACGACGGCCGGAGTTCTTTGGGCGAGGAGGCATGATGACTTGAGATAATGAAAAGTGCGGACCGGAAGTTTCCGCCGCACGGCGTGTCGGTATCGTACCCCGTCCACGCCATCAATCCCAAAAAACTCACGATTCCGTCATTCCTTCGCTTTTCTCCCTCACCCGATGCTTGCCAAGCTGTCACTGACGCTTCACTTTTCATCACCCAGCCATCGCAAGTTGGCATTTTCCCAAAAATCCGCACTAACTCCATCGCCATGCCCGAGATCACCGAAAAAGAACTCCCGCCGAACCTCAAGCCGCTTTGGCTCAAAGCGCTCAGCGCCGTTCAAACCTCCAACCTCCCCTACGGCATCAGCCTTCTCCAAGCCGTGCTCAAAGACAGCCCCGGCTTTCTCGAAGGTCGCAAAATGCTTCGCAAGTGCGAACTGCAGGTTGCCGGCGGCGCCAAGAAAAAAGCCGGCCTCTTCGGCATGCAATCCGGCGGCATGGGCATCATGAAAATCGCCGGCCAGGCCAAGAAAGACCCCACCGGGGCGCTTGTGTTGATCGAAAAGGAACTCGAAAAAGATCCGCTCAACGACCAAGCCAACGACCTGCTGTTCGACACCTGTCTCAAGCTCGAACTTTTTGAAACCGCCGCCTTCGCCTTGGAAACCGTCCGCAAGGGAAGCCCGGAAAACGCCAAGCTGCTTCACAAGCTCGCCGAGTTCTACATCTCCCGCGAAGAGCCGCTGCTCGCCTCGGAAGTTTACAACGACATCATCAAGCACCACCCGACCGACGGCCCCGCGATCAAAGGCTCCAAGGACGCCTCCGCCCGCGCCTCCATGCAGAAGGCGAAGTGGGATGAAAACGCCGACATGCGGTCGCTGATGAAAAACACTGCCGAGTTCGAGGAACTCGAAAAAGCCTCGCGCACCGGCCTCACCCGCGAGCAACTCGAAGACCGCCGCGACAAGACCATCGAGAAATACAACCTCGATCCCAACCACCTCGCCACCGTCAAAGATCTCGCCGGCCTCTACGAGCAACTCGAAGACTGGCACAACTCCCACTCCTTCTACAGTTGGGCGCACTCGCTCAGCAATGGCGACGTCGCCCTCGCCACCAAGGCCGGCGCGATGAAAGACCGCGCGCTCGAAACCGATTTGAAGATGCTCGAAGCCGGTGTCGCCGCCGATCCTGACAACGAGGAACTCAAGGCCGCGCTCGCCGCCCGCCGCGCCGACCGCATCGCCGAACAAGTCGCCGAAGCCCAGAAGCGCGTCGATCAAAACCCGACCGACCCGCAGCTCCGCTTCGAACTCGGCAGCGCCCTCTACCACGCCGGCGACCACAGCGCCGCCATCCCCCACCTCCAGCAGGCGACGCGCAACCCGCACATCCGCACCAAGGTGCTCCTGCTGCTAGGCCGCACCTTCCGCGCCAAGGGCATGTTCGACCTTTCCATCAAACAACTCTCGGACGCCCTCGCCGACCTCGTCGCCATGGACAACACCAAGAAGGAAGTCCTCTACGAAAAAGGCCTCATCCACACCGAGATGGGCGACAAGGTCTCCGCGCTCGATTGCTTCAAGCAAATCTACGAAGTCGATTACGGCTACCGCGACGTCGCCAACCGCGTGGAGTCGTCCTACGCCTGATCGGCCGCTAACAACTCCTAACCGCCGCCCCTTCGGAAGAACGGGCGGCGTTTTTGTTAGCATCATTTCTGAGGCCATTTGATCGGCGGGACCTTGCCATTCCAGAACGGCTGGGCGGGATCGAAAACGTCCTTCCCGTCGATCAAAACCCGGCCATCCGCCCCGATGGGCAATGTCGAAACGCTGTTGTCCACGCGCAGGATCACCGCCTTCCCGCCGAGGACCTGTGGGTCAAAAGTCGTTTTCCCGTCCACCAGCGGAGCCACCACCACCGGGGTGCTCGGATTTCGGGCGGCGTTCATCCCCGACACATAGGCGAAGGAACATTTGGCGATCTTTTCCAGCGGCTTCCGTTTCTCCGCTTTCTCCGGCGCCGCGGGTTCATCCAGCGAGAAGATGCGATCGGTTTTCACGTTATCGGCAGCGATCAACTGGAAGAAGCAATCGTTGGCAGTCACCGCCTTGACCTCTGCCGTGGTTCCCGTCGCCTGCTTCACCGCCACGGCGGTCTCGCCGTCGGGAAACGTAGCGTATTCGTTCTCGAACTCAAACAACGCCAGACCGATTTGCCGCGCGTTCGTGATCGCCAGTAACAACCGGACCCTGGCCTCGGCTTTTGCCTTCCGGCCATTCACCAGATCGCGGAAAACCTTCTTATCGTGTTCCGTAATCTTGTTCGGATCCCCCTCCTGAGCCCGTGCTTTCGGAGCCACCATGGCGGCGAACGAAATCGCGACAGTCCAACAGCCGATCGTTTGAAGTGCTTTCATGAGCCGCAACGTCTATCGGAAATCCCGCTGCTGTCCATGTTTCCCGGTGCCGGGCCGAGTTGATCCCGAAGGAGAAAATGCAAACCGCGAAAAACACGAAGGATCACGAAAAATCAGAGGGGTGTGGCGTGAGGCGTTTACGTTAGGAAGCAGCCTCCCTCTAACGTGTTCCTAGTGATTGAGCGTGGGTTAAAAACCCGCCCGGATGAATGGAGCAAACGTCTCCACCCTTCTGACTCTTCGTACCTTTTCGTGTCCTTCGTGGTTTCTATTTCCGGACCCGGAAGGAAGAGTTTTTACCGCGGATTTCGCGGATGAGACGGATTTAAGGAATGGATGAGTATGGACTCTCAAAATCCGTGCTATCCGCGAAATCCGCGGTTGGATTCTTCCTCTCAGAGTCCGAGGAAATTCCGGATCAGGCGGAGTCCGGCTTCCTGGCTTTTTTCCGGGTGGAACTGGCAGGCGAACATTTGCCCCCGCTCGACGGCACCGGCGAAGGATTGGGTGCCGTGGGTCGTTGTCGCGAGGACGGACGCGGGGTCTAACGGATCGGGAAAGTACGAGTGGATATAATAGAAATAGGGATCCTCGCCGAGGCCCTGCCAGACCCGGGTCTCGCCACGGGTCGCCGTGGCGGAGTTCCATCCCATGTGCGGGATTTTCAGGCCCGGTTCGTCCTGGAAGCGGCGGACCGTGCCAGGAATGATGCCGAGGCCGGCCGCAGCCGGCGCTTCCTCGCTGGAGTCGAACAAAATCTGATAGCCGACGCAGATGCCAAAGTAAGGCTTGTCCGCAGCGATCCAGTCCTTGAGGAAAGTTGCCAGACCGCGCTGTTCGAGGCGCTCCATGGTATCGCCAAACTCGCCTTGACCGGGCAGTAACAAGTGCGTCGTGTCGCCCGCTTGCTCGGGGCTGGCGATGATCGTGGGATCCTCGCCTAGCGAGCGCAGGGCGTTGGCGACACTGCGGAGATTGCCGCCGCCGTAATCGATGATGCCGACTTTCACAACGCCTCCTTGGTGCTGGGAATGCCGATCACCCGCGGGTCGCGTTCACACGCGTCGCGGAGGGCGCGGGCGAGGCCTTTGAAAACGGCTTCGGCGATGTGGTGGCCGTCGCGGCCGTACAACAGCTCGACGTGGATGTTAGCCCGCAGGTTCGACGCGACGGCGCGGCAGAATTCCTCGACCAGCGTGAATGGCATGTTAGGCGCGGACGGCGTGCCTGCGGGCGCGCGGAACTCGAGGTGCGGGCGGTTGCTGAGATCGACGACGACGCGCGCGAGCGTTTCATCCATCGGCAGGTAACAGCAGCCATAGCGACGGATACCTTCCTTGGTGCCTAACGCCTCGCGCAGGCAGTCGCCGATGACGATGCCGGTGTCCTCGATGGTGTGATGGAAATCCACGTCGATGTCGCCGACGGTTTTCACGTTGAGGTCAAACAGGCCGTGCTTCGAAAACAGCGTGAGCATGTGATCGAAAAACGGCACGCCGGTGTCGATGGTGGAAATGCCCGAGCCGTCGATGTCGATGGATAGATCGATGGAAGTCTCGGCGGTCTTGCGGCTGCGGCTGGCGGTGCGGGAGGCGGACATGGAACTGGAGATGAACTCGGAGCTGGATGCTCCGGGCACTTTATTTGCGGCCCTTGGCTGCCGTTTCGAGCGGTGCCAGGTAGCGCGGTGCCACCAGCGCGGTCTTCGCGGCGGTGAGGGCGGCAGTGACGGCGGCAGCATTTCCACCATTGTGCACCGCGTTGTAAAGGTCGCGGTAGGCCTTGCCACCATCGACTCCGAGGGCGGTTTTCACCGCGGCGATGCGGATGAGCTCCGCTTCCCCGACGCGGACGGTGTCCTCGAGCGAGGCCTTGTTGAAAGGACTGGGGGTGACCCACAGTTGCTTCGCGTCCTTCTCGGTCTTGTAGCGCTTTTCCAACTCGGCGGCTTCCGCCTTGATCGCGTTTTCAGAGATCTTGCGGTCCTCGGCGGCCATCTGTTGGAGACCCACATCGCGCGCCTTGACGCGGGCATCGTAACCGAGCAACAACTGCTTGGCCTCGGCGACTTGGTTTTGAATGACCTGCTTGATCAACGGCGACAAGGCACCGTAAGAAAGCGTCGTGCGGTAATCGCGGTCGAAATCGCCAAACGCCCGCAGTGCCGCGAGATATTCCTTGGCCTCCACCTGGCGGCGGATCTTCGCTTCTTCGATACGGGCGTCCAAGTCATAGGCGTTCGCCTTGAACTCCCCGGGCGAGACGATCTTGCCGTTGTATTTGATCCCGCCGGCAGCCACCTGGGCGGACTCGCTCTTGAGGGTTGCGAGGATCGCCTTGGCTTCCTTGGCCTTGTTGCTGGCGGGGTAGTCCTTGAGGAACTTTTCCACCGCGGCGATCTGGACCAGATAGTCGTCCTCCGACATCAGATCCGCGGTCGGCGACAGTTTGGCGATGGCTTCAAAGGCCTTCAAATCCGGCTGATCGGCGGTTTTCTTGGCGACATCCGCTTTTAAGATCTTTCGCTCGTCCTTGATGCTTTTGGTGACTTGGACCTCGAGCACGTACTCGTCAGCCGTTTCACTGATGATTTTGGCTTCGAGGGTCGTGCCGTCCTTCAGAACAAACGTATCCGCGTGACTAGGCAGCGTGATCGACAACAGGCAAAGAGCGGCAAGGGAAGATTTCGTTTTCATCATGGGTTGCAAGTTAAGCTTACGAAGGGAAAGTTTACGATTTTTTGGGCGAGGGCAAGACCGCTTCTTCTAACGCAGCCGGAGTCGCAGCAATCCGGGACTCGCCATTCGAGAAAATCACCATCACCGATCCCGCCGGCACCTCGTCCTTGGATCTCGCGGCCCGCCGCTGGAACATCCGCAACGACAACCGCTCGGTGGCCAGCTTCAGCTCCGGCGAAATCCCGCTGCCTGCGACGATTGTCACCTTGCACTCGCGGGCCAGCGTCGCCTGCAGGAGGTCGGTGTGGAGGATCGGTTGCTCCACGGCGTAGGACGGCAACGGCATCGCCAGCTGGCTGAAAGTCGGCACCAGCGGGCGATTGCGCTCGGCCAGACGGACCTCGGCGAAGGAAATCAAGCCTGCCGTGGAGTCATCAAACAGCATCACCAGATCGGTAACTGGCAGATTGACGATTCGCGCGTCGTCCGGGCATTCCTTGAGGAATTCGGCATCGGTGAACAACTCCGCGGCGGTCGTTGCCAAGTCTTCCGACCAAACCAGCCATTTTTCATCCGATGTGACGGTCGCGACATCGAGCGCTGCCTGCATCGCCAAGCCGTAGAGAAACGCCCGGCCTTCGCCGATCGACTGCGGGGCATCCTTCGAGAACATCCGCAACTTGGGTCCCCCGCCAAACGCGATCCGGCCCTTGTCCAGCAAGGCGACCGCCTTGTCCCGGAATTTCACATCGCCCGTGACCCCGAACGCCGCCGCGTAGGCCGATACCATCCGGAAGGTCGCGCCAGCGTGCGAACAATCATCGCGGACGAGCTTCCCGAGCCGGGCATTGCGGACATTGAGGAGCTTCTTGCGGATGGCTTCAAAGCGCGGCGCAAACGTTTCGAGCGATTGCCCCTGCTCCGCCGCGAGTTGCGCCAGCATCCTGCCAATTCCCAGGCTGTTGCTCCGGAAATACTCGCGGCGCGGATCCACCTCGGGCGGCAAATTCCCCAGTCCCTTCATGCCAGTCGCCTTGATCCACCAGGCGGCGTCTTCCGGCGGCAATTCTTTTTCGATTTCCTCGATGCTCCACAGCCACGCTGCCGGCTTCGTCTCTTCCCCCAATCCCACGGAAAACAGCCCTTCAGACGTGATAAAAGCCTTTTCCGAAAACGCGACCAGCCCGATCGCTTTGTCCAGCACCAGCGGGTCACCGGTCGCCCGGTAAACGTGGAACAGCGCCAGCGCCGCGCGCGCCTGCGACACGCAATCCCGGGTGAACGTCGGCAGCGCCCAGGAATTCCCCCGGCGCGATGAAAAAACCCCGCCCTCGAGTGGATCAAACATCGCACTCGGCAGCAAATCGACCATCAACTCGCGGGTGGTTTCCATGCACCGCGAACGGACCTCGGCAGGCAAGCCCGGTTGCATCGCCGCAGTCGCCAGCAGATCGATCGAGCCCGCCGGGAACAACCCGCCGGCCTCGTCAAACGTGCGGGAGACAGGATCATAAAACGAATTGAGCTGGCGCAGGCTGCGGATCGCATCCTCACCCGGCTTCAGGCTCATGACCTTGGAGTTCTTGCGGCGGGAAATCCGCTCGCGGCGGCCGGCGTTGTCCAAGGCGCTGTTATCCATCACATAACTCTTGTGGTTCTTCGCGTCCTCCTCCCAAGTCTGCGAGACGATCATGTGGGACTGATTGAACAATTCCGATACGTTTCCCGCGGCGGATTTGGCGACTGGAATCCAAGCGACCGGGTTCCCCTCACACGTCATCCAGACAAACAACGGCAACTGCAGGCCGCGTTTGATTTCGCTGCACAGATCACCGGTTAGAAGCCCCATTTCCCGTGCGGCATCGCCATCGATGAGCACCGGCACGTAATGATCGTTGATGGTGGCAACCAAGGCCGGATCATGCGCCAACGCCGCCAGCACGCTTTGGAAACCCGGCTGCTGCGGCATCGCGATCACCGCGAACACCAGTCGGTTGGCCGCCTTCGCCCGCGCCAGCACTTCCTTCGTCCATGGCTGCCAGTGGATCGGCGAGCCCGCCTGGTTCCGATAGATCGCACCCGGCAAGGCGCCGAGATTGTTAGCGGCCAGCTCGGATGCCACGACCACGACCGGGGGACTCTTCTCCGCAACCTCGACCGGCTCCTTCCGGCAACCGCCGCTCCCTAACATGAGACTGCACAGGATCGCGGCAGAGGCCGCCGAACCATAGGGAATGCGTGAGTTCATAAATAATTGGCGGGATGCACGGGCTGGGACTCAGCGCCTCCTTGGCACCGGCATCCTGAAGAAAAGACTTCCGATGTGGCAAGCCGAAGCTACCCTCACGCAACAATTCCCTGCCTCGAGTGATCAGCATTGCCGTTTCCAGTCAAAAAGGAGGAGTGGGTAAAACCACCGTCTCGATCAATTTAGCCCACTCGTTCGCCCGCGCTGGAGTGAAAACCTTGCTCGTCGATGCCGATCCCCAAGGCTCCGTCGGACTTTCCCTCACCCGCCAATCACGGCTGCTCTCCGGGTTTTACGACTATCTGGCAGATCCGGGAACTCCGCTCGAACGCCTGATCGTGCCCACCCGGTTGGAAACATTTTCGCTCGTCGCCTGCGGCCAGGCCAGCGACTACGAGGCCGGCGGCGGCGGCATGGGCGCCCATCTCGCCCGCGTCCGCGGCTTTCTCCGCAGCATCGCCGCCCGTGGCTTCGACCTTTGCATCATCGACACCGCCGCCGGCTTGTTCGGCGTGACCGGCGATGTGATCGCCTCCAGCGACGCGATCCTGATTCCCCAACAGGCCGAGCCGCTGGGCATCCGTTCGGTGCCCAAACTCCTCGAAGGCCTCAACCGCCTGCGGGTGATGAATCCCCGGCTCAGCGTGCTCGGCGTCTGCCTGACCATGGTCCAGAACGACCTCGCCGAAAGCACCGAAGCCGCCGCCGCGCTGCGCCAACTGCTGCCGCCGGAAATGGTGTTCCAAACCCAGATTCCCCGCGACGGGATCTTCGTGAGAGCCAGCGCCCGCGGCCTGCCCGTCGGCGTGCTTGAGGACGGGGCGGGCGCGCAGGTCGTCTTCGATTCCCTGCGCGCGGAGATCGAAGCCAAACTCGAACCTAACAGCGGACAGCATGCCGCCCGCGGCTGATGGACCCGATCAATCCATGGCTTGATCCGCTCGAAGTCCGGCGCTTGGCCGAACGGCTGATGAAGCCCAACCGCGAACCCGCCGTGACCGCGCCGGACGCCGGTTTCGACGACGCCTTCGTCGGCTTCGCAAACGATCCGATTCCCCAACAGTCCGCGCCCCCTCCTCTGCCAGCCCCACCCGTCCGCGAAGAGCCTCTTGCGTTAGTAGTCCCGCCTTCAGGCGGTCTTCGGCCGCCACCACCCGCCAGCGAAGAGCCTGCCCCGCCGCTCGACTCCCCCTTCCAAGCCCCCGCGGAAATCCAGACCACCGCCCGCGGCCCGTTCCTCGATCGGATCACCCGCTTCCGCGATTGGCTGCACGACAGTTTCTCCGCCACCGGCATCTTCATCCTCGACCGCGAGGGCGCTGTTATATTCGACGAAAGCAGTCACGGCCGCCTGCACTTCCTCGCCCGCAGCCTGGCGCTCGCCTCACGCCGCCCGGGAGCCTCAGCCGGCAATGTCCATGTGAAGATCGGTGCCGGTGCCACACTGGAAGTCATCCCGGTGGACACCACCTACGGCTGCCTGGTCCTGGGCGCGGTCGTGCCCGAAGCGCTCGATCCACCGGCCGTGCTCGCGGTGATGGAGGCGCTGGCGTTGGTGGCAGCGCGGCCGGTGGAGGGTTGATGGGACGGGAAAGTCCATTACCCTATCAGCTACGATATTGTCCCGCGAGGACCGACCCTAACTAATTTCAATCCTAACCAATTTTTTGGGGTTGAACCCCGCGCCGCCATACCGCGCCCGCTGCGGCGATGAGTGCCAGTAGTGTGCAGGACGGCTCCGGGATGATGGTGGCCCCAATGGCAAGAGCGCCATCGGTGTTGTGGGCCGAACTGGTAACAACGAGTGTACCAGCCTGATTCTGGATTTGCGCCCAGCCGAATAGATCGGCTTCGTATGCCACGTTATGGAGCAAGTAAGGCGGGTCGCCACGACCTCCATAAGGGGGGTTCATTTCCCAATAGCCGAGGAAGGTGCTGGCCCCGTTGCCAAGCGTGAGAGTCGCGCTGCCGGGGGTATTCCAGTTATTGATCCATTCCGGGTTGGCATTGACGTAGGCAGCATCGAGCACGGTGCCAGCCGTCATGAGGAATAGGCCGTATCCTTGGGCGATGCTCGCATACGCGAATGTGAAGGTTATTGCCGTGGTGGCTGTCACTCCAGTCGTCACGTCGCGGTTGGCCACCATAAATGCGCTGGGATAAGGGCCAAACCCTGGACCGATGCTGGCGCTGTTGAGGACGACCGCCGCGTGTGAGCCGAGCGTGGTTAGGATGAGGAGCTTGACGGTGGTGGCGGTCGCGTTCATGGCGGTGGGAGCATGGCAAGCTGGAAAATTAGGGCGAGACTTAACTGTCACCTCCGCAAATTAGCTAACAGCAGAATCCCGCCTTGCAAGCGTGTCACATGTCTCACGGGTTGAAGCGCATTCGATAGAATGCCTTACCCGCTCCGGCTGGTGATTGGAATGTCGCCCTCGCCCGCGGGTCGCCGGTGACGGGATCGGGCGTGAGGTTTTCAATCGATGTCGGAGCCACCGAAGACCATGACCCGGTCAACGTCGTGGAGGATTCGAAAACCGGCGGGACCAGAAGGGCTCGCGCATTTTTTCGATAGACGAATCTCAATGAGGTCGCGCCGGAAACGGTCGTGGTGGAGATCGCGGGAAGCGCCGCACGGTCGTTCGCGGAAGCCGGGATCTTGGGGTCGAGGTTATGATAGAACTCAGCGATGTTGGAAATCCCGTCGAGATCGGGGTCGGCACCGGCGGCCGCGGCGGGACCGGTTAGGTCGGTGGCGGAGAGCCATTGGACGAAGGTCCGGGTGACGACGAGCGCGGCGGGATCGGTGGTGGCGGTGCCGCCGGGATTCGAAACGACACAGCGATAGAAGCCATCGTGCGCGGGCAGGACCGGGTTGACCGCGTGGGCGGGTGATGTTGCTCCGCCGATCTCGGTGGGACCGAACAGCCACTGGTAGCGGAGGGCTGTCCCGGAGGCCACTGCGGTGAAATCCGCGCTGCCGCCCTGTTGGACAGTTAGACCCTGCGGCTGGCCGGTGATGACCGGCGGTGCGGGCACCGCGTTCGGGGTGCCGGGGGTGCCGCCGGGCACCGCGCTGGCTTGCCAGAATGTCGGGTCGTTGGGATTGCCGGTGGCGTCGGCGATCTCCAGCGAATCGCCGCTGCCGTCCGGGGACAAGGGCCAGGGCAGGACATCGTCGTAGGTCACCGACGACACGGCGACGCCGGCGGCGTTGAGAAGCGAGACCGTCTCACCGCCGTTGGAGAGGCTGCCGCCATAGTAGGCGAACGGTGTGGCCCCGGGATATTTCAACCGCCAACCGGCAGGATTGTCATTGTTAGCAATGACCATGTGGGATTTCGGAGGGATGACGGAGCCGGGTGGAAACACATAGCTGATGCCGGTGAAACTCCAGCCGTTCAGGTCGATGGGCATGGTTCCGGTGTTTTGGATTTCCACGAACTCGAACTCGTCGCCGGCCGGAGGATTGTACATCAGCTCGGTGATACTAACGGAAGGCAGCGCGGAGTCGGTGGTGAAAAGCGCCTCGTTGAGCGCGCTCCAGGTGCTCTGATAGAGAACCCGCGCCTTGACGAGGGTGGCGGCGTTGAGGGTGAGCGGCGTGGTATAGGTTTTCGCCTCAGGATCGATCGTTCCACTATAGATAACTCGCGGGTCGCTGCCATCGGTGGTGTAGTAAATCGTGCCCGCGCTGGTGGTGCCGGCGACCGCGGCGGGGAGTGCCATGGCGAGCTGATAGCCGGGTGTGACCTGCCCCGATCCCACAACACCGCCGCCGGCCCCCGCGGTGAAGACTGGCGCGTTCAAGGTCGGAAAGAGACTCGCGGTGCGGAGTTGTCCCATGATGATGGTCGCGCGCGTCGGGAAATAGGTGTTCACGATGCGGGAGCACTCGGTCAGCCACTGGGACTCGCGGGTGTAGAGCGGGTAGCTCCCTTCCAAGTAGGGATGCACGTCACGCCGATAGTCGCCCCAGCGGCAGCTCTCGGCGACGATGGGTTTGTCCAGCACGGTCTGCCATTTCTGCCAGCGGGCGGTATTGCGGGCCTGGGTGAGCGAGCCGCCCGGAGCGATCAGATGCCGGTGGGCGCGGTCCGCGAAATCGAGGCGGTACTGCGCGTTGTTGTCGAGCTTGGTGTGGAGTCCGCCGGGCACATCGGTGCCGCCGCCGGCATTCGGCACGCGGCTGACGTTAGTATCTAGCAGGACATTCTCGGCGTCCCACGGGATATAACGGAATTTCCCTTCCGTGGTGAAGGTCCCGCCGGCGCGCTGGCGTAGTGCGGACCAGTTTTTGTTCAGCCCCCAATCCTGGTGGCCCAGGTAGAAATGCAACAACATGTAGTCGATGAAGGACGGGACATCGAGGTAGCCCTTGAACTGTTCATAAGTGGAATTGAGATTTGCCGACGGCAGCGAAGTCATCGCGGTGTAAACCGTGGAGGTGCCTTCCTTGAGGACGCCCTGGTCATACACATCATAGTCTTCCTTTTGACCTCCGAGGAAATTCTCGCCGAAGCTCGCGGAAGGATCCTCAGTTAGATCATACACTCCGAAATACAGGCCGTTCAGATAGAGGTGGACGAGCCGGCTGTGGCTGGCGACGCCGCCCATTTCGAGCATCGTGTCCTTGACCCATTGGTCGCGGATGCCCGTCGAGCGGCTGCGTTGGAAAGCACCGTTGATATTGTTGGAAACGTCCGACCAATGCCGCCAACTGGTGCCGAACTCGGCGCGGATGATGATGTCATCGTAGTCCGTCACCGCGGATTCGGGGAACAGCCGGTAGTCGAGTTTGGAGGGACCGAACTCAGGTTTGAATTTAAGGCCGAAGCCGTGTTTGGGATTCTTGTTCGGCTCGCGGCTGGCGTTGCCATGGACTCCAAGCCCGGTGGTGGTGGCGAAAGCGGTGGTCCCGTCGGGCAACACCATTTCGACGGAACAGAGTTTGTCCGGGAAACTTTTGTTCTGCACGTTGTTCGAGTGATACATGCCGGTGGAGGCGAACAGATCGCTGTTAGGAAGAGTGATCGAGAGCCAGGGGAGCTGGCGCAAGCCGTCGTCGAAGCGCTGGACTTTCACCGGGTCGAGGGCGGACCCGGAATTGTTCGGGTCGACCCGCAGCGGGTCTTTATCCATGCCATAGTCCGCCGTCACAATGCTTCCGGGAAAACTGGCGTTGGTCCCCCAGTTGCTAGGAAAACCCGGCGGGTTGCCGGGCTGGTCGATCACTTTGGCGGGGAAAATATAACTGTGCGTCACCGTCGGACTGGGGACGAAATTCGTCGCGAAGGCGGCGGCACGGACGACGGTTGTGACGCTGATAGGGATTGCCGCGGAATAGAGCGTTCCGGTGGCGGCGGTGGGTTCGCTGCCATCGGTGGTGTAGCGGATGGATGCGCCGCCGGTGCCGCTGGTTAGAGTGAGTTGGAACGGACTGGTGAAATAGCCGCGGGCCGTCCCCGGTTGCGGAACCGCCGCGACGGCGGATAGAACGGTCTCGGAGTTGACCGCGCCGGGCGTGGGCGGCGCGAAGTATCGCGGCACGCCTGCGGACAGGCCGAAGCCATATCCCGCCCGCTGCGCCGGGTAGCTGCTGAACTCGCTGGCTTTGACGACGGGTTGGTCGGGCTTCACCAAGGCGAGATAGCCGCCGGCGGTTCCAAGTTTGAAGTTCGTGTGAAGCTCGCTGGCTACGGGCCGCCGGTCTTTGCCGGATGCGAAGACCACCAGATAACTTCCCGCGCCCAACGAGCGGGCGGGAAACGTCCACTTGCCGGGTGTGCCCGCATCGTCTGTTAGTGCCCAACCGCTGAGACTCACGGCCTGGCCGCCGGAGTTATAGATTTCGATCCATGCCTCGTTATCGCCATTTTCATCGAGAAAGGCCGATGCGTTGATGGCCACGAATTCAGTGATGACCAGACTGCCCGCACCCGCCACGCTGCGGGTGACGCTCCAACCGCTGCCGACGAAGGCATTTCCTATCAGATCGACGATGCCATTTCCGGGCACCCACCCGAAACTAACCACGCCGGCCGCGGGCTGGACAAAAGCAAACGTGTACGGGCCGGCACCGAATCCGGAAACGGACGTGGCGGCCACGCCGTTGATCGTGAAATCCGCGGCATCCACGCCGGTCACTACCTCGCTGAATGAAACCACCGCCTGCGACAGCGTGCCGACCGTCGCCCCGGGAGCTGGCGCCACCACCGTCGTCGCGGGAGCCTGGACATCGGCAAGGGTATAGCTCCACGAATCCGGCGGCACGAACAATCCGCTACCACCGACCGCGGCGATTCCGTGATCCCCCGCGAACTCGATGCCCACCAAGCCCGGCTGAGGCTGGGTGAAGGTGAATATGTAGGGTCCCGCGCCACTGCCACTGACCGCCTGGGTGGTCTCACCATTGATAAAAAGATCCACGGGATCGACGCTGGCGACCGGCTCGCTGAAGGTGATCGCCACCGAGGTCAGCACGCCCACCTGGGCATCGGGTGCCGGAGTGATGAGGGTGACTGCCGGAGCCGCGGAAATGGAAGCAGCGTTGAATGCACAGCACGCCAGCAGCGATGCCGTCACGAAATTGGACCATGAGGTCATCGGTAGGGTTTGGGACTTGGGTTTGGGTGGAACAGGCGGATGCGATCGTGGAAAAACGTTCGCATGGCTCCCGTTTTGTTACAATCTGCCAAGCGGCAAGCTAATCGCCACTTCGCACGATCAAAGCCAAAATGCCACCGTCAGATCCCCCCATTTTCCGGATCCTCGCGGACGGGCAATTTCACCGCCGTGAGAAAATGAGTCGGAGGACACTTGTCGCAGCGCGGCCGGTGGAGAGTTGATGGGGCGGGAAAGTCCGATGCTCTATCAGCTTCAAATATCATACTGCGAAAACCAACCCGAAGGACGAACCACTCCGGCATCTGTGGTTTTAGTTTCCAGGGACACTCCGGTCAGAATGAAATCGTTCCTTGAGTCTGTTATTAGACCCCATCGATTTGGGATTCCGACGACATCCGGCGACGGTCATAGACACGCCGCTACAAGTTGGAAGGGTTAGGGATTGGCCGGCACCTTGCCCAGCGAGTCCGGAGCCACGGTGACAAAGCGGATGCTCCGGTAGGCGTCGGTTTCGTAGGCGACGGCGATCGATCCGTCCTTCAACACCGCGAGATGGCTGTAGGCGGCGTCGCCTGCTTTGATCAGGCGGGAGAGGGGCCAGGTTTTCCCGTCGTCGAGGGACGCCCGCAGCGTGAGGTTCTCGCGCCCGCGGTTGGACGCGGGATTGATGAAGAAGATCGAGCCGGGCTTGTTTCCTTGCGGCCATGAGCGGCGTTGGATCGACCCCATGCACTGCGATTCCGGGAGCGCGGGGTCCCAGGTGGTTGCCCCCCACGTCTCGCCGCCGTCCTTGCTGATGGCGATGGCGCGCTCGCGTTTGGGAGAGCCGTGGTTGCGCATGTTGAGCATCAGGTCGCCGTTTTCGAGTTCCACGATCTCGCACTCGTTGGTGTGGCGGGCGGCGAAAGAGCGCGAGGATTTCCAAGTTTTTCCGGAATCGTCCGAAACCATCGCATGGGCGTAGTAGCCGGGTGCGTCTCCTGCTGTTTCGCGGTGGTTGGCACTCATCACCATGCGTCCGCGGTGCGGCCCGTGTTGGATCACGATACCGCTGGCGGGGCCGGGAACGAACCAACTCCAGGTCGGCGCCTTAACCTGGCGGGTGATGTCCTCGGGTGCGGACCAGGTGAGCCCGTCATCGTCGCTGTGGGCGAGAAACACGCGCCGCGAGTCCTCACCGAAGCCGGGGCTGACCTTGGACTCCGGCAGTCGGGCCCATGCCGTGAACACGAGGATGCGGCCGGTCTTCGGATCGACGATGGGACAGGCGTTGCCGATGGTGTCGTTGCCCATGTCCTGGATGACCATTTCCGCGGACCAGGTCTTGCCGCCATCGGTCGATCGTTTGATGACGGTGTCGATGTCACCGAGGTCGGCCATGCTGTTTTTCCGGAGTTCGGCGAAGGCGATGAGCGATCCTTTCGTCGTCGTGACGAGCGTCGGGATCCGGTAGGTGTGCTGTGGTGCCTTGCCGGTGCCGGCGAACAACACGCTGTCCGCGTGGGCAAGCGGAGCCGTCAACAAGGAGAGCCAGAGCAATCGTTTCATGAACGGGGTCAGTACACGGGGTCTCAAATAACAGACATTCGGGAGCTTTTCAGTTTGGGCTGGCAAGGAATTTCGTGAGGTTTGGCAATGTGGCAAGGCGGGGGAAGATTCATCCGGCAGCGGCTTTGATTCAATGTCGATCAGTCGCAGGATAAAGATTTCATCTGGCAAAGGGTTACCTGATATTTCCGCGTTGAAACCCGGCGTGGCGACTCCTGTTCCCTGAACTCTCTTACTTCGTCTGCCGGTTCTGGCGGGAGATGATGATGGTCGAGAGCACGCCGCCGGAGAAGCGTTCTGCTACGGCACCACGAAGCGAAAGAAGCGTTTTGGCGTGTTCACGGGCGGGACATCGACGATGCTGCCGACGGCATTCGCGCCAACGATGACCGAACTCAGCAAATGCCAATCCGCGGCATTCATCGTGGCCGAGTATTGGACCGTGTAACTCTGACCGGGATTGCCGACGAAGCTGATGCGAAAACCGCCGCCGGGCTCGGGAAGGATTTTCGCGCTGCCGATGATGTGCTCGCGTGTGGGATTGACGGCGATGGTGAATACCTGCGGATCGGAAACCGCGACGCCCCCATTGGCCGTGCCACCGCTGTCCGTGACGCGGACCTCGAATGTGCTGCTCCCGATCGCGTTTGCCGCGGGCGTGTAGTTCAAGGCACCGCCGATGACCGTGGGTCCGGCCACGAACAGCGCCGGCCGGCTCACGGCACTTACCGAAAAACCGAGCGCGGTCTGCGACGATTCATTTGCCGGCCCCGCGGTGAAACCGGTGATGAAGCCGCCCACCGATTGCGCGCCCGCATTTTCATTCACCGCCGGCGGAGCCGCGGCGGTGAAGGTGGGTTTGTCGTTCACCGCATTGACCGTAATCGTGACCGTCAGTGGATCGGAAAGATCGACGCCGCCGTTGGCCGTGCCACCGTTGTCCTGCACGCGGAGTTGGAAAGTGGAAATGCCGTTGGCGTTGGCCGCAGGCGTGTAGGTGAGCGTGCCGTTGGCGGCGACCGCCGGTGGTGTCGCGAACAGCGTGGGAGCGCTGATGTTGCTCACGGCGTAACTGGCGACTGTTTGCGCCGATTCGTTGGCCGGTCCGGGCGTAAAGCCGGTCGCGAACGACGGCACCGACTGCGCGCCCGCGTCCTCATTCGTCTGCGTGGCGGGGGGCGCGGTGAAACCGGGCTTGTCGTTGACGGCGTTGACCGTCACCAGAAAAGTATCTTCCACAAGCAAGCCGACGGTGTCCGTCGCGCGAATCGTTAGGTTCGCCGTGCCGGAAACGTTGTCGGCGTAATCGAGCGTCAGCACATCGGTGGAGTTGTTGATGCTGGTGGTCACCAAACTGTTGTTAGTGTTGGTTTGCACGGTGTAAGTCAGACCGGCTGCAAGGTCCTCGGTGTCGGTGAAAAAGCTCCGCAAGTTCACACTGCCATTCACCGCGTCTTCGTTGACGGTGACATCGGGAACGGGCGTGCTCACGGTCGGCCGGGCATTGCCGGTCACCAAGATGCGGTCCACGATGAGACGCTCGCCGGTCGTGTTGCTCTGGCAGCGGACGCGCAGCCCGAGAGTGGTCGCGGCGGGCATGGCAAAGGAAAAATCCTGCATCGCCATGGAAAGCTGCGTGCCGTCGCCGATGCCGTCGCTGTTTGTGTCGAGTGCCATCGGGGTGGACGCTCCCCCCGGTGCTGCGGAAGGCGGCGACGGTGGTGAAAGCGGCTCCATTCACACTGGCCTCGATGGCGATGACATCACCGGTATCGTAAATGGCACCGCCGAGCGCGCCGAGGCGGACGGAAGCGCTGACGGTGCCGAAGGGCGCGGTATTGAGCAGGAAGGCCACGGCTTTTGTGGGCGCGGCATCGAGCAGCGTGTCCTCGGCAATGATGGCGAAGGTGCCGTCGAGATTGGTGACTCCGGCAGGCGTGCCGCGGTCGAACATGGCGGCTCCGTTGGTGAAGCGGCCATCGATCGCGTAACGGGTGCCGCGTCCGTCCGTTTCAAAGGTCTCGGTGAACGGCAAATTCTGGGTGGCGATGTTGTCCACCACCGTCACCTGGCGGATTGGCGAGTTGCTGGCGTTGACGCCATCGTTCGCGCCGAAGGTGATGTTGCGCGTGGCGGTGCTGGGTGCCGTGACATTCGTATTCTGATAGGTCACGCTGCGGAGCACGGTCTGGTAAGTGGCCAGCGGAGCACTGCGGGTGATGGTCAGTTTGCCGAGGGCGGAGTTATAAACAATATCACCGGCGACAATGGCACCGCTGGGAGTGGCGGCGAGAACGTCCTCGGTAGTCGTGAGGCCCGAGGAAATGGTGACGGTCGCGGAAGCGAGATTCGCGCTGTCGGTATCCGTCACCGTGATGGCCGGTGCCAGTGCGGCGTCCGCCCCACCTTCCGTGAAGACCAGCGCCGCTCCGGGCACGCCGGCGAGGACCGGCGGTGCGGTGACGGGGCTGTCGCCAAAGATGCGGACATTGTCGATGCAGATGTATTCATTGGTGGCGTTGGTGTGCATCACCACGCGGATTTGGACGGAAACGCCCGTGGGGAAAGGAGCGTCAAATTCCTGAAAGGCCGCGGTCAAGGTGGTGCCCTGGCCACCGAGGCCGTTGAAGTCAGTGTCCAGAGACAGCGGGGCATTCAACGCCGGAGCCGGGTTGGTGGGCGAGAACTGCAACACCGGATTGAAGGGTCCGCCACCTCGCCTCCACGCGGACAAAGTCGATATCGGCGGCAGTCGCGGAGTGGTCGTAGAAATCCTGCGTGCCCCCGGCGGCGGGGCCAGTGCCTGGCGCCGCGAGTAGGAACTTCACCGAGGTGCTCGTCTTTCCCGAGATGTTCACCGCGTTGAACGTGATGGATTGCGTAGGTGACAGCAAAGCCGGAGTGGTGTCGATATCCTCCGCCGCGAACATGGAAGCCCCGTCGCCGCCAGTGAGGGTGCCACCTATGAGCTTCGTGCCGTTGTTGGGAACGACCGAGAAGAAGTCGCTCGTAGCGATGCTCGGCTCATCGAACTGCGGCACGGTGGTGGTGAAGCCGATGGCTCCGCCCGCTCCCTCGAAGGACTCGCGAGCGATTTCCGTGGGCACCGCCATGAGCAGCGAAGACGAGAGCAACGCGGCCATGACGCCAAATGGGACAGCTCGGACGGTTTTCATAGGGTGTGCGGGATTTGCAGTGTGAAAAATGTCGTCGCCACACGCGGGGAGGAAGCGAGGGTTCATTCTCATGATTGCGCTGAGTGAGCGGGTTTGGAAGGCACACGGAATCCAACCGATAAAGAGAGAGATTAGGGCGCGCACGCTGGAAACTGTAAAGATGAAAGGCGTGACAGTTAGATGCTCTTCACCGGGCTATGGCAGGAGAAGTCGATAGAGTCAGTCGACGCGCGATCACATCTCCTTCAGATTATCGCATGGGCCTTTGGGTTGGCCTGCACGGCCCACTTGATTCCCCTACTTCGTCTGCCGGTTCTGCCTGGAGATGATGATCGTCGAAAGCACGCCGCAGGCGAAGACGATCCCGATCAGTACGATCCCGCAGTATTTCTGGGTTTCGATTTCATCATCGCGCTCGACATACTCCTGGACGGTTTTCCCGGTCTTGGTGGTCATGAACGGGATCGGTTTCTTCAGCGCGTGGAAGACGATCCGCCGCTCCTTGTCGCGGTAGTCGTTGCGGAAGGTTTCTGCTTCGCGGACTAACAAGTCGATCCGCTCGTTGACGAAAAACTCGGACGCCGGCCGCGCGTTCGCTTCGTTATCCGGCCACACCTTCATCGTCTCCACCTCGATCCGCGAGCCCGAGGTGGAAATCCGCCGGATCCGGTCGATCAGCTTCTCCGCCTCCTCGCGGGAGGACGCTCCCGATGCCAGCAACCGCCGCAGACCTTCCTTCACCAGCTCGAAGCGCTCCGCCTGCTCGGCATTCAGCGGCACTTCGAGGGCTCGCGCGCGGTCGATCCGCCGCTGGAGCCGCAGCCGTTCCGCTTCGAAAGGATTGCGGGTGGCTTGGGCGACGATCATCGCTTCGTAGGCATAGCGCAGGGGCATGACGACCGCCGGCACCGGGATGCCGCCGCGGTCACGCTCGGCATCGACATTGGTGAACAGGCCGTGGTTCATTTCCCGGTAGGAAACCAGCGCGCCCGCCAACAGCATCTGCGGCACCAGCAGCAGCGGCACGGCGGTTAGAGCGGCGCGCTCGGTCTGCACCACCGACGAAACGACCAGCGCCATCGCGGTGCCGGTCCAGGCCGTTAGGGTCATCCACATCCACAGGTAGGGCAGCATCCCGTCGATCTCCAAAAAGTAATTTCCCACCACCAAATACGCCAGGCACTGGACGGCGGCGACCAGGCCCAGGGCGACGAATTTCGCCACCACATACGATCCCGCGCCGGGCTGGCAGTTCCGCTCGCGTCGCAGGATCGGGCGGTCACGCAAGACCTCGGTCGCCGAGTTCGTCAGCCCCAGGAACATCGCCACAGTGGCGCTGAGAAACAGATAGGCCGGGATGTGCAGCGCGGTGGCGAATTGATAGGGACCTTCCGGCGAAGAGCGCAGGGTAATGGCGATCAAGCCGGCTAACAGCGGTGCCTCCAGGCAGGTGCTGTAGATCGTCCCGCGGTTCCTCAACTTCGAGAGCAACGAGCGCAGGAAATGCGTCGCGAACACAGCCACCACCGCGCGAAACCGTCGCGTCGGCTTCGGCGGCACCGGCAAGCGGTCGCCTTCGCGGTGTTCTCCGAGCATCGACACGGGACCGCCGCCGAGTTGCAGCGATTGCATCAGGTCCACACTCTCGAAACGTTCCTGCCAGAACGAGGGCGGGAAGCGCCGGGCAGCGCCGGTGTTGGATCCGCCCCCGATCGAGCTCAGCGGCGTTTCCAGCACGTCGAACACAAAGTCCGCGCCCAACGGCGACTTCGCGCTGACCGACGGATGGGAAATCGCCAGCTCCTCGCAGGCGTCGCGGAAATAACCGACCATCGCCGCCGGCGTGCCGAAGTAGGCGAGCCGCCCGCCGCTATCCAATAACAGAACCTTGTCGAACAAGCGCAGCACCGGCGCGCCCGGACGATGCAGCGAGGCGATCACGATTTTTTCGCGAGCCAGCGAGCGCAGCGTTTCAGCGACGTGCTCGGAGTCCTTGGAAGAGAGCCCGGAGATCGGTTCGTCGAACAGGAAAACCTCCGCCCGGCTGCCGAGGTCCACGCCCAGATTGAGTCGGCTGCGCTCGCCGCCGGAAATGGTCTTGTCCCCCGGCGACCCGACCCGCCGGCGGGCGATTGATTGCAAGCCGAGTTCGGCCAACATGCTGTCCACCCGCCGTTCGTGCTCGGCCAGGGAAAGCGCCGGACGCCGGATCGTAACGGCATGGCGGAGGTGCTCACGGACCGTTAGTTGGGGATTCAGCGCCTCCTCCTGCGGCATGTGGGCGATGAATGGCACAAGCTGCTCACGCCTTTCATACAAGGGAATGCCGTTCAATTTCACCTTGCCGCGTGTCGGCTCGCGCTGGCCTGATAGAACGGCGAGCAGCGTGCTCTTGCCGCTGCCGCTGGGGCCGATGATGCAGAGCATTTCCCCGCGTTTCACCTCGAAATTCAGGTGGTCCAGCGCCCGCGATTCCGGCCCGAAATCGTGGATCACGTCCTCCACCTGCAGCGACTCGATCAAGGTTCGCTCCTCGTCGAGAAAGCCCTCGCTGAACCGGCATCTAACCGCCTGGCTGCCGGACAACCGGATCAACGAGCCATCCTTCAACGGCGCGGTGGTCCGCACCGGAACCCCGTCCACCAGGATCGGCCCGTGGCTTTCTCTAACGACGAGTTCGCCTTCCGCGCCCTGCGCGTCGTAGCGGATGAACAACACCGCCTTCGGCGACAATTTCGAACCTAACAACAAGTCGCCGGGCGACAGAGAGGCGGCGTCGTTGGAAACGAGATACTCCTGGCGGTCGCCCGCCAGCCTGAACCGCCGGCCCGACTGGGTGGCCTTGCGGCGGAGTTCGTTGATCGAAAGGCTGAAGCCCGAGGCGTCGCCTAACCGTTCGTGATTGCGGCAGGTCACGAGGTCGCCCTTTTTCAACGGGCCGCGGCTGCCGGCGTGCAGCTCGGTGTCGCGCAACGCCTCGACCTGCGCCTCGAGCCCGAAACTCACCCGCAGCGCGCTCTGCCGGCCGCGCGTCCGTTCGGCGGTTAGCCCGGCATCGCCGCCCTCCAGATAAATCGACGGGGTGTTGCCCGTGCGCTTCACATCGAGGAAAAACATCAGATCCTCGTGACTCAGCGTCCAGCCCGGGACCACCAGCGGCTGTCGCTCGCGCATCCGCAGGAACGTGCCCGTCTCCACCGACCGCCCGCGGATCCACAGCGAGGCGATGCCGGTGTTTCTTACCAGAATTAAATCCCCCGCCCGATAAACCCTGAACTCATGGTCGCTCGCAGCCGGCGGCAGCAACACATCCGCTCCATCCCTGCCGAACACCAGGCGTTCGAACGGGAGGTCCTCATCCGCCGGCTCGCCCGCGTCGCCGCGCATTTCGCGCAGGATCGCCACGCCGTAATCCGGCCGGCCCAAGCGCCGCATGAAGACCTCGAAGCTCGTCCGGTTCCGCTCGGAGCGCCCCGCCGCATCCACCAGGGTGAACAGTTGCAAGCCCAGCGCCAGCTTCCCCGGATCGTCGAAACTGTCCTTCAGCTCGATCGCCAACCCTTGCAACGGCCGCGGATTGCGCACCGCCCGCTGCAACCGCCGGCCCAGCCAACCGTGGTCCACCTCCGGAAACGCGCTGCGCAGCATGTCCAGGATCAAGTCAGCCTCCAGCGAGCTGAGCTCGTCGTCGAGCGTCGCAAATGCGGCGAACGCATCCACCAGCACCCCGACGTGGGCATCGGCTCCCGGCCGCAGCGCCCGCAGCCGGCCCACCCCGGGAATTGCCTGCAACCACCGCAGCGCACGCACCTTCCGCCGCGAGCTTGGCAGCGGGTCTTTCCGGGGTTCGGGTGGTTCCACGGGCCTTTCTTGGCAGACGCCGCGCCCACCCGCAAGGCCCGTGCAAAAAAGGGGTTTGCTTTTCAGCCCCTTACGGTATCCTCCCTTACTCCCGAACGGCATCCAGCCGCGCAGTCCCTATCGCGCTGCCACTTTCCGCCCGGGTTTTTCTTGCCTGCCATGTCCGAATCACCGAACTCCACTCCGCCTTCCAACAGCCCTAACCGAACTCCGGGCGACGCCAACGGTTTCAACTGGCGCGTCCTCGGCCTGATGGTTCTGGCGACGGTCATCCTCGGTGTTGCCTTTTTCAATCCGATCACCAACAAGATCGTCAAGCCGCTGACTTACTCGCAATTCCGCCAGGCATGGGATCAGGATCGCATCGTGACGGACAACCCGTCGAAACAGCCGCTCAAGGTCATCACCACCGATACCTCGTTCGATGCCACCATCACCGGCTGGATCAAGCCGGAACTGCCCCTTCCCAAGACCGACGCGCCTAACAAGGACTTCCAGGTCCCCGTCAACCTGACCCTCCAACGCGAGGAAATCAACGAGCTGCTTGGCACTAACATCCGCTTCCAGCAAATCAACAATGCCTCCGAGAAGCCATTGGAGAACGATGTGGAAACCTTGTCATTTGCGCAGCTCCGCAAGTTTCTCGCGTTGAAATGGATCGATATCGACGACAAGGAAAACGCCCTGCGTGTCCTGACCACTGCCGGCTCGGACGACGCGGTGATCGTGGGATCCCGCAAGGATGTGACAGCCGCGATGCCGCCGCCTGACCCGCAGGGCAAGTCTCTGGCAGTCCAGTTCAGCGTCCCGGTTTCCACCGCGATCCAAAGCGAGGACCTCAGCAAGCTCGTCAAGGACAAGGCCATTTACGAACGAAACAAGGACTATCTCAGCAGCGCGCTTTTCACCTTCCTGCCGTTTCTGCTGATCATCGGCATCCTGTTTTTCCTGTTCCGCCAGCAGATGAAATCCGCCGGCCGCGGCGCGATGTCGTTCGGCAAAAGCAAGGCCCGCCTGCTGACGATGGACCGCAACAAGGTGACCTTCAAGGACGTCGCCGGCATCCAGGAAGCGAAGGAAGAGTTGTTTGAAATCGTCGATTTCCTCCGCGATCCCCGCAAGTTCCAAAAGCTGGGTGGATCGATTCCGAAGGGTGTGTTGATGGTCGGTTCGCCCGGCACCGGCAAGACGCTGTTAGCCCGCGCCATCGCCGGTGAGGCGGATGTGCCGTTCTTCTCGATCTCCGGTTCGGACTTCGTCGAAATGTTTGTGGGGGTCGGCGCCAGCCGCGTTCGCGACATGTTCGAGCAAGGTCGCAAGCACGCGCCCTGCCTGATTTTCATCGATGAAATCGACGCCGTCGGACGCCATCGCGGCCACGGCATGGGCGGTGGTCACGACGAGCGCGAGCAAACTCTCAACCAACTCCTGGTCGAGATGGACGGCTTCGACACTCAGGAAGGCGTCATCATCATCGCCGCGACTAACAGGCCAGACGTGCTCGATCCCGCGCTGTTGCGTCCCGGTCGTTTCGACCGCCAGGTCACGATCTCGCTTCCCGACGTCAACGGCCGTGAGGAAATCCTCCGGGTCCACGTCAAGAAGATCAAACTCGCCGCCGGTGTGGATCTATCCAAGATCGCCAAGGGCACGCCCGGGTTCTCCGGTGCCGAGCTGGCCAATCTGATCAACGAGTCCGCGCTGCTAGCCGCCCGCCGCGGACTCTCCGCCGTCACGCTCGACGAAATGGAGGAAGCCCGCGACAAAGTCCGCTGGGGCCGCGAACGCCGCAGCCTGGCCATGTCCGACAAGGAAAAGACCGGCACCGCCTGGCACGAAGCCGGCCACGCCTACCTCAACATGGTTCTCCCCGACACTAACCCGCTCCACAAGGTCACCATCATCCCCCGCGGTCCTTACCTCGGCGCGACGATGTATCTCCCGGACGGCGACAAATATTCCACGCAGAAAAAGGAAGCGCTCGCGAACCTGATTGTCACCATGGGTGGCCGCATCGCCGAAGGATTCCACAGCGACGACGTTTCTAACGGCGCATCCGGCGACATTCGCCAAGCCACCTCGCTCGCCCGCCACATGGTTTGCGAATGGGGCATGAGCGACAAGCTCGGCATGGTCGAATACGGCGAAGGCGACGGCCCGGTCTTCCTCGGCCGTGGCGACATGGGAGGCCGCCGCACCAACTACAGCGAGAGCACCGCCCGCGTCATCGACGAGGAAATCAAGCGTTTCATCGACGAAGCCTACGAAATCGCCACCCGCATCCTCAGCGAAGGCCGCGACAAGGTCGAGATCATCGCGAATGCCCTGTTGGAGTTTGAAACCCTCGATGCCAGCCATCTCAAGGACATCATTGACTTCGGCGAAATGCGCAACCCGCCGTCCGCCCCCAAGCCACCACCGGTCCCCGACGAACTCAAGAAAAAGCCCGTCGCCAAGCCTACGGAAGAAGATCGCCCGGAAGGGCCTGGTCCGATTCCGGGCGCCATTGGAGCCCCCGCGTGATTGGGTTCAAATCAGGAAGTTACAAGGCGGCCGGAACTCAATGTTGCGGTCGCCTTTTTTCTGTCTGGCAACGTCACATCAAAGGCGGGGCCGTCGATGTCGTTCCCCAATTCGAAATCGGAAGCAACTTCCGCTAGATCGATCCGGTGAGGACCGCCGGCGGTCCCGAATGTATTGCGCCAGACCGCGTCTTGCCCCTCCGCCGGATTTCTAAGATTGCCACAATCATCAAGCGGGGCGTATCATCGCGAACGACATCATTCCATGTTGAAATTCCTACACGATCATTGGCGGGACGGGATTGAAATCCTGCTGCTTGCCACCTGCATCTACCAAATTTACCGCGCTTTCCGGAACACCCGCGGCGCGCAGATCCTGGTGGGGCTGGGGACTATCCTGGTCGTTCTAACATTTGTTTCGACGATTTTCAGGTTCGAGGTCGTGCAGTGGATCATCACCCGCGCGGCGGCGATCCTGGCGTTCGCCTTGATCGTGATTTTCCAGCCCGAGTTGCGCAACGGGCTCGCCCGGCTGGGCAGCAACCGGTTGTTTTCGTTTTCCAACAAGCGGCGGCTCGCATTCCTCGAACGCTTCGCCGATGCGGTGATCAACCTCTCGAAAAAGCGCATCGGCGCGCTGTTCGCGATCCAGCGCGGCATCAGCCTCAAGGAACATCTCGACAGCGGCGTGGTGCTGGATGCGCAGTTTTCTCCCGAACTGGCGATGACGGTGTTTCACCCGAAAGCGCCGTTGCACGACGGCGGGATGATCATCGCCGACGACCGCGTGGCCGGGGCCGCCTGTGTGTTTCCCGTCACCGAACGGCAGATGCAAGACCGCTCAACGGGCCTGCGCCACCGCGCTGCGATCGGCCTCACGGAACGCACGGATGCCATCGCGGTGGTGGTCAGCGAGGAAACCGGCGGCATCTCCATCTGCGAGAACGGAGTGCTCCAACGCAATCTAACTGAGAAACAGTTCCGCGAGAAGATCTCGGAAATTTTCTTCTCCGGCAAACCATCACATGAAACTGACACTGGGCAAAAATTGGATCGCAAAGGTCCTCTCTCTACTTCTGGCGATAGCGATATGGTTTCTGATTAAGGATCACCTCGCCACGGGTGAAGGCCCGTTTCCCCAGCCGCCGCGGGCGATCGTCGTGCCAGAACCCCGCAGATAGTTGGAAGACAAAAAGCGCCGGAACCTACGGTTCCAGCGCTTTGAGAGAGTTCCGGGTGTTTGGCAGTTAGAGCAAACCGAGGGCGGCGGAGATCAGCAGATCGTCATCAATCAGCCACTTGGCGACTTCCGCGCCGGGGTTGCTGGCTTTTGGGGGTGCGGTGGAAGCCAGCACATCGACGGTTAGACCTTCGCCACGGATGCGCCGGGTGACGCCGCCGGCATCGTAAACCGCCATGTAGGCGGCGAGCACCCGTACGGCCGAGGTACTGACCGCGGTTTCCTCATTGCGGCCGAACAAGGCGTCCAACAGAACCGGTGTCGGGTCCACCGGACTCGAAAGCCGGGTGGCGGCACCATTCACCGCATTGGAAATTCCGGCGGCACCGGCGGTTTCCAGTTCGCTGGCGAGCACCGCGGTCCGTTGTGCCAAATCCGAGGGAGCCAGAGCGGTGGCAAGGCGGCTTTCAAGCTCCGATGCGAGCGCGACCTGGCGGGCGTGGAGGCGGGCCCAATCCGGCGAGCGCAAGGCAGAGTCACCGTCCGAACCGGTCCGGCGACCGGCGACCGCGGTCTGCACGAACGACGCGATGGCCTCGGCGGCACGATCGCACTTGATGCCGGCACAAACCGGGGCAAGGGCAAAGGCGGCGAGACGGCTGGATAGCAGGACATTGCCCATGGCCTGCATTTTCGCCCCTAACAACGCGTCACGCTCGCGCTTGACGGTGAAGAACTCCATGGCGCGGCGCAGCGTGACCTCCAACTGGGGAATGTCCCATGGCTTGGTCATGTAGCGGAAAATCCCGCCTTGGTTGACCGAGCCGATGGCGGCATCGATGTCCGAATAAGCGGTCGAGAGGATCTTGATGATGTCCGGATAGTCGTCGGCAATTTTCGAGAGGAAGCCGACACCGGTTTCGTTAGGCATGCGTTGGTCGGTCACGATGATGCCGATCTCATTGGCGTTCTGACGGAACACCGCGAGAGCTTCGACACCGTCCTCGGCTTCAAGGATCCGGAATTTTTCACCGAACAAACGGCGGAAGTATTTGCGGGTGTTTGCCTCGTCATCCACGAAAAGGATGGCGTAGCGTTGATAGTCATAGGCGTCGATCTCGTTGCTCATTGTGGTCGATGGGAAAGTCGTTGGGGTGCGGATTTAACGGCGGGAGAGTGATAGACTCACGCGGGTTGGTCGAGAATTGATTCCGGTTCCGATTCGAAGCTGGGCGCGGGAAAAGCGATGCGAAAGCGGGTAAACTCGGTAGGGCGGCTGTCCACTTCGACGATCGCCCGGTGGGCCTGCAAAATCTGATGGGTGATCGAGAGGCCGAGGCCCATGCCCTTGCCGACGTCCTTGGAGGTGAAGAACGGGTCGAAGATTTTTTGCAAATCTTCGGGCGGAATGCCGATGCCGTTATCGCGGATGGTGACCTGCCACCCTTCGCCGGCGGCGTCGATTGAGACGTCGATGCGTCCCTGCTCGCCACCGTTGGCGGCGATCCGCATGTGGATGGCATCGATGCTGTTTTGGAAAAAGTTGATGAAGACCTGGACGAGTTGGTTGGGATTGCCACTGATCAGGGCGAGTTGCGGGGAATTCAAATTGAACTCGATGTCCTTGCCGACCTGGTGGCTGACCATCCGTCGCGCGCGACCGACGATTTCCGCGAGGTCGGCATCGCCGGTGGTGGCCTTGTCGTCGCGAGTGAACTTGCGGAGATCGATGACGATTTGGGAAACGCGCTCCACCCCTTCGCGAATGTCCTTGAGGATGTCCACGTAGTCGGGCTGATCCTTGTCCGGCATGGAGCGGGTGAACGTCTCCAACGCGTGGAGGCCGGCGCTGGCGTAGTTGAGCGGATTGTTGATCTCGTGAATGATCCCGGCACTCATCCGGCCGAGCGCGGAGAGCTTTTCGTTGCGGACCATCATGACTTCGTTCTCCTTGATCTGTTCGAGGGCGTGCTGGAGTTCGGTATTGAGATCGACCATTTCGCGGCGGACGCGGGCCATCGCGATCTGGTTTTCCAAGCGCAGTGCGAGTTCCGCGGTGGAGAACGGTTTGGTGAGGAAATCATTGGCCCCGGCTTGAAGCGCGCCCAGTTTGGTGGCCTCGTCGGCACGGGCGGTTAGAATGATGACAGCGATGCCCCGGGTGATGTGGTTTTCGCGAATTCTCCGGCAGACTTCCACGCCGTCCATTTCGGGCATCATGTGGTCGAGAAGAGCCAACTGCGGCCGGCGCAAGCGTGCCAGCTCGAGGGCCTCTGCCCCGTCGGAGGCCTCGATCACATCAACGTCCTCAAGCTGCATGCGCAGGAACCGGCGGATGTCCGGTTCATCATCGGCGATCAAAACAAGGGGGCGTGCGCCGCTTGGCCGTGCACCGATCATCGGCGTGGCAATCGGCCCGTGAGGTTGGATCGGTGTGATAACGCGTGGAGCCATTTTGCCCGGGATGGACAAGGCGGCACGGCGATGGAGGTTGGCGATGTTGCCGCCATCCTTGAGGGGGTCTGAATCCTCGACTGGATCGGAAATCCGCAGGGCGTCAGCCTCGATTGGCAGATCGATCGTGAAGGTGGTGCCGTGGCCGAGTTGGCTGTCGACTTTCACAGTGCCGTCCATCGCCTCGGTGAGACTGCGGACCAAGGCGAGACCAATGCCGGCACCTTGGAATTTCCGGGTGGAGGAAGTATCCACCTGCCAGAAACGTTCGAAAATCCGTGGCAGGACCTCGGGCGGAATCCCCACACCCGTGTCCTCGACGGTGAGACGCAGGCTATTGTCCACCACCACCACCTTGACCTCGATCGTGCCACTGGAGGGCGTGAACTTGATCGCGTTGATCACGAGGTTGAGCAGGATTTTATCGAACTTGTCGCGGTCGAGTTTGATGGCTTCGTGCTCGGTCTGGCAGTCCCAAACCAAAGCCACACGATCCTGCTCCGCAAGGTGCCGGAGGGACCGGAGCAGCCCTTCGATGTGGGGGGTAATGAGGGTAGGCTGGCGGTTGATGTCAGCGTGCCCCGTGTCGAAACGGACGAGATCGAGCAAGTCGTCGATGAGCTTGAGCAGGCGCAAGCCGTTTTGCTCAAGCATGACGGTCATTTCCTGGACGACCGGCTCGGTGGTTTGGCGGCCGAGCACCGACCTCAAGCGCTCGGTGATGCCGAGCATGATGGTAAGCGGGGTGCGGAGTTCGTGACTAATGTTGGCAAAAAAGCGGGTTTTCGCCTCGTCGAGCTCGCTGAGCTGGCGGTTCTGAGATTCCAGCAGTTCGCGGGATTTTTCCACCTCCATCCGCAGGCAGAATTCGCTGAAGCGGAGTTTTTCGTAGTAGTAGCTGCCGGCGAGAACGAAAACGGAGGTGACAAACAGGAAAAAGCAGTTGCCGAAAAGGGTCGTGAACTTTGACGTTGCCGGTGACATCAGGACACTGGCGATGTAGCAGACAAACGTCGCGACGATCATCCCGAGCGAATTCCAGAACGTCCACCTCAACAGCAGGGAGAGCCCGACCAGGACAAGATTCAAGCCCGCGTAGTAAACGGAGTTTCCACCGTCGGTGACTGCGATCATCGCGCAGATCGAAATCAACGGCAAAAGCGCGATCCCTTGCGCCACCACATTCAATCTGGAGGAATGGCGGGAGGCCCCCAAATACCAGAAAATCCCGCCGAGCAGGAATGCGCAGGTGGCCCGGATCACCAGGAAGTCCATCGCGCGGGGGAGGATGATCACCCAGTCCAGCGACGAGGCGGCGAGCATGAAAACCGCTGCAAAAACCGCTGCCCGGCGGGCATTGTCAAAGGCGATGCCGCTCTCATATTCACGGAACGAATCGCGGAGATCCTTATTAGTCTCCTTCGGCTTGACGCTGGCTTCAGCCATTGGCGAGTTCGATTTCGAGGAACAGGTTCACACCCGTGGCATCCGCTTTGATCGTCGTTCCCTTCAGATTCAAGCCATCTGGCACCAACTCGGCCATCTCCGCCTCGTCGCGATAGATCAAGTTCCATTCCATCACGTACTCCATCCAAGCTTTGCGTGGGTTGCTGGCCGCGACGTTGGTCACGATCACGATGCCACCGGGCCGGATCATGGAGCAGAAGAGCTCGACCAACCGTTTGCAAACCCGCTGCGACAGGTAATCGAACAATCCCGCGCAATAGACGACGTCGTAGTTGGAAAACTCCTCGTCACCGCCTTGGGTGGCAGCGCGCAAAAGCTGGTGAACCGAGCGCTGGAAATAGCGGATCTGGGTTTCGCGACCCGCGCTCATCTTGGCTTCCTGCATTCGCTCGCGGGTGTATTCCAAGGTTTCCGGGTTGAAGTCGAGCAGGTCGATCTCCGCGAGCTCGCTTTCCTCGCATTCGCGCAGGAAGCGCTGAACCTCCATCGCCGGGCCGCAAGCCAGGTTGAACACCCGGGTCTTGCCCCTGCCGACGCGGCGGGCGCACTCGGAGCGCAGCTTCTCCACAAGGAAATCGATACGGTTGCGGTGGGCCACCACGGGCTCGGTGTTGAGCAGTGCGTAGTTGAGCAGCTTCGCAAATGCTGACGAACCCTCGTAAGGGTTGCGCAGCATCATGTTCACCATTTCGTAATCGCCGGCATATCCGAGCGGCTTGGTGTAAGTCCGGTAAAGAAACGGCGAGCACAGCACGATCGGGTGCAGTTCACGTCGGACGTACGCCTTGTGAACCGCCACTTCGGCCTCGGTGACCTCTTGGGACACCTCTTCGAATCGTTCCATGGATGGCATCACCTCTTCGACCACCCGGCCCTCAATGCCCGAGAAAATCTCCTTTTCCAGATCGTCCCGCCGCCGCGTCACCGTCGTGCGGATCCCGACATCGACTCCAGTCAGCCAATGCTGCACGCCGGAAAGCATGCTGGCGAGATCTGCCACCACCAGCTTGAACGGATCCTGAACCTTGTTGGCGGATTTCCACTCCCCCATGAAGTTCCCAAACTGCCCGCGCAAGTCGCTGCTTCCGCTCGGGGTCGAACTGCCCGTGACGCTGGACAGGAAATCCACCTCGACCCACCCCTCGTCGAGCATCGCTTCGCAAACCAAGACAATGCCGGTATTCAGGAGATTGCTGACCACCGCCTTCCCGTGGTAGAGCAAGCGCCGGGAGGCCATGATCCGGAAGTCCGACAAAACCTCGGACAGTTGGAGGATGCTGTAGGGATTGTAGACCTCAAACACCACGGAATACCGTTTGATCCGCAGGAGATTGGCCGTCAACTCTGTGCCCTGGCTATTCCGGCAAGTGATGACGCTTTGAGAAGATTCGCTTGTTAAATCCATTAATCGAGAGTGGACGACGGAACAGACTTGGCAGCTACCTCAAGGTTCGGCAAGCACCCAGAAATTTTTTTTCAGGTCGGTTGACTATCTGCTGCAAGCACCCCACAACGATGCCAATTCAGCGTCTTGCCGTAGCTCAAAGCTCCCTGCGCTTGGCCACCGCTTCAGCAAGGCAGGCCAGTGTTTCCACCGTATCGTCCCAGCCAATACAGGCGTCGGTCACGGACTGGCCGCGCGTCAGCGAGTTCAAATCCTTGGCCAGCTTTTGGTTTCCCTCGACGAGGTTGGACTCGATCATCACCGAGGTAATCACCTTGGAACCCGCCGCGATCTGATGGGCGATGTTCCGCGCAACCATCGGTTGATTGCGATAGTCCTTCAATGAGTTGCCGTGGGAGCAATCGACCATCACCGATTCCGCCAAGTTTTGTTCAGATAGCATTTTGGCAGCAGCCTCGATCTCGACTTTCTCATAGTTCGGCCCGGACTTGCCGCCGCGCAGGATCAGGTGGCACGATTCATTTCCCGCCGTGGAAACGATCGCGGAAACGCCCTGCTTCGTCACCGACAGAAAATGATGCGGTCGTGAGGCCGACTGGATGGCATCAAGTGCGATCTGGATCGAACCGCCGGTTCCGTTCTTGAACCCGACCGGCATCGAGAGTCCTGACGCCAGCTCGCGGTGGATCTGCGACTCCGTGGTACGGGCACCGATAGCCCCCCAAGCGATCAGGTCGGCGATGTATTGCGGGGAAATCGTGTCCAGGAATTCGGTCCCTGCCGGCACTCCCATGTTGGCGAGATCGAGCAAAAGTCCGCGCGCGATCCGCAGCCCTTGGTTGATATCGAAAGAGTCGTCGAGGTTCGGATCGTTGATCAAGCCCTTCCAACCGACTGTCGTCCGGGGCTTTTCGAAATAGACCCGCATGATCACGAAAACGTCCTTCTCGATCCGCTTTGCCTCCTCCTTCAGCTTGACGGCGTATTCCAAGGCGGCGTCCGGATCGTGAATCGAACACGGCCCGACGATCGCCAACAAGCGGTCGTCCTCACCCCGCAAGATCGCATCCGCCTGCGCGCGAGCACTGGCAACCAGTTCGGAGGCTTGCTCGGTGAGTGGGAGATAATAAGCCAAGACCGCCGGTGAAATCAGCGGATTCAAGCCAGTAATTCGAAGGTCGTCGGTGCGGTGGCGCGTCACGCCGCGGATCGTTGACGGCCGAGGGGCAGCTAGGCAAGGCACAACTTGCACCCGCAGCCGCCTTTCTGCCCGGAGACTCTCCTTGCCGGTCCATTCCGTTCGTGATTGGCTCCCCTACCGATGAAAACTCTCCTGCTCTGCGTGTTTTTCACGCTTCCCCTCTTCGCCCGGGAACTTCCCTCCCCCGCAATGACCGCCATCGCGGCGGAGAAATTCCTTGCAACCCTCGATCCCGCCCAAAAGGCCAAGGCGGCGCTGCCATTCACCGGCGATGAACGCGAAAACTTCCATTTCACCCCCCGCGACCGAGCCGGACTTCCATTCAAGGAAATGACCGACGCCCAGCGCGAGGCCGCCATGAGCCTCCTCGATTCCGCCCTCAGCGAAAAGGGCAAGCTCAAGATCTCCCAGATCATGACCCTCGAAGGGCTTCTCGCGGAAATCGAAAAAAGGCCCGACTACCGCGATCCCGGCAAATATGCCGTCATTGTTTTCGGCACACCGGGTGATCCGAAAGGCTGGGGCTGGCGCTTCGAAGGTCACCATCTTTCCTTCAACCTCACTTTCGCCGGCGGAAAAACGTCCGTCACCCCATCCTTCCTCGGATCGAATCCCGGCGAAGTCCGTGAAGGCAAGCACAAGGGCCTCCGGGTTCTCGCCGCCGAAGAAGATCTCGCCCGCGCCCTCGTCACCACCCTGATTGCCGCCGACAAACCGCAAGTCATCTTCGGGGACAAGCCTCCAAGCGAAATCATCACCGCCGAGAACCGCGTGGTCACCGCGCTTGAACCGGTGGGCATCCTTGCCTCGGATATGACCGAAACCCAACGCGACGCCCTCCTCACCCTCATTGCCGAATACACCGGTCGCTATCGATCCGAAGTCGCCGCCACCGACATGGCTCAAATCAAAGCTGCCGGCATCGACAAGATCCGGTTCGGCTGGGCTGGCGGAACCAAGCCCGGCGAGGCCTATTACTACCGGATCCAAGGCCCCACCTTCATCATGGAGGCCGCCAACGTCCAGAATAACGCCAACCACGTTCACGCCGCCTGGCGCAACTTCACTGGCGACTTCGGCCGCGACATTCTCCGCGAACACCTCAGCGGGGATCATTGAAACGGCATGAAGAAAGACCGTATCGACGCTCTCCTGGTCGCTCGGGGCCTCTGTGATTCCCGCGAACAAGCGAAGCGCCTCATCCTCGCCGGGGAAGTGCGCTCCGGCGACCGCATCATCGACAAGCCCAGCACCCAACTGCCTCCCGATGCCCCGCTCGAAATTAAGGAAAAGCAGCGCTACGTCGGCCGCGGCGGTCTCAAACTGGAAGGCGCGCTCGACGCTTTCCAGATCGACCCCACCGGCTGGGTCTGCATGGATGTCGGCGCCTCGACCGGCGGTTTCACCGATTGCCTGCTCCAGCGCGGAGCCGCCCGCGTCCACGCCGTCGATGTCGGAACCAACCAGCTCGTCTGGAAACTCCGCAACGACCCCCGCGTCATCGTCAAGGAACAGTTCAACGCCCGCCACATGGTCCCGGCCGACATCGGCGAAAAAGTCCGGCTGGCCGTCATGGACCTTTCCTTCATTTCTCTCACCAAGGTTCTCCCAGCCGTTTTCACCGTGCTTGAAGGCGGCGGTTCGGTCGTTTGCCTAATCAAGCCTCAGTTCGAACTCCGACGCGAAGACATCGCCAAGGGCGGCATCGTCCGGGATCCCTCACTCCACCAGCAAGCCGTCGAAAAAATCCGCCATTTCGTCACCACCGGATATAACTGCGAATGGAGTGGCCTCGTCCCCTCACCCATCACCGGCATGGATGGAAACCAAGAGTTTCTCGCTTGGATCACCCTACCCAAAACTGGAATTTTAGAAAAACTGCCCGCCGGGTCAGAGCTGTGACATTTGTTCAAAAAAATCTGAGGATTTTGGAAAATTAGCTTCCATATCCGTAATTTACAGATACATAAAAAGCCGACGGTAGGCGACAGCACACGAAAGTGAACTGAAGCCCAGACCGGCATATCCTGTTCCAATAAACTCTGCATCCGACCACATCGAACTCCGGGGGGAAGACGATGTGAGACTTGCAGAGCCACCCGGGACATTTGGGGGGAATATGTGTTATCGCGGGCGCGGATCGGAAACGATCCGCGCCCGATTTCTTTCTTGGGGGAAATCACCGTCACCCGAATTGGGCACTTGCTTGTTTCCAACCGATTTCCTCTCCTCCCCTCATGCGTATTCTTCTCACCACCTGCAGTTACCAAGACACTCCCGGCCCGCACCATCCCCTCATGGAAGCTCAAGGGTGGGAAATCGTCCGCGAACGCGGTCCGCTCACCGAGGCCCGTATGCTCGAACTCGCCGGTGACTTTGACGCCTTCCTCTGCGGCGATGACGCCATTACCCGCGCGGTCATTGAAAAGTCCCTGCCCCGCCTCAAGATCATTTCAAAATACGGCATCGGCCTCGACAAGATCGACCTCCCCGCCACCAAGGAACTCAAAATCCCGGTTCTCTTCACGCCCGGCGTCAATCACACCACCGTCGCCGAGCACACCTTCGGCCTGCTCATCGGCATCACCAAGCACATCGTCACCACCGCCGCAGCCGCCCGCCAAGGCGAATGGCTGCGACTCACCGGTCACGAAATTTGGGGAAAGACCATGGGCATCGTGGGCCTCGGCCGCATCGGCAAGGAAGTCGCGATCCGCGCCCGCGCCTTCGGCATGAACGTGATCGCGTGTGACCCCTATTTCGACGAAGCCTTCGCTGCCGCCCACGAGGTGACCCACTGCGCCACGATGGATGAAGTTTTGACCCAATCCGATGTCGTTTCACTCCACTGTTTCCTGTCCGATGAAACCCGCGGCCTGATCCGCACCTCCAAGATCGAGGAGATGAAGGACGGCGTGGTGATCCTCAATTGCGCCCGCGGCGAAATCGTCGAAACCGCGGACATGGTTGCCGCCCTCCACAGCGGCAAAGTCGGTGGCTACGGAACTGACGTGCTCGATGTGGAACCCCCACCGGCCGATCATCCGTTGCTGTCCGCGCCAAACTGCGTCGTCACTCCCCACATCGGCTCACGGACTTACGAAAGCGTCCCGCGCCAGGCCATGAAATCCCTGACCAACCTAATCAACGCCCTCAAAGGCGAAGGTGAGTGCAACTGCGCCAACGGGGTGATCTGAAACCCGGAAACTACGGCTCCTCGTAACCAAGGACCTCGCATTCCAGGTTTTGTGGCAGCTCCGTGCCTTTGAACGAGACCGAGCCATTCCGCGTCGCACCGCGTGGCACGAAGTCGATGGAGAAACCCGCCTCGCGTCGCTCAGCACCGGACCCGATGCAGACTTGCACCTCCACATTGGCAGCCACGCGCTCGCCGTCGTTGGCGACGGTGATGGGAATCCGCAGCCAGCCATTCTCGACCAGTGGCTTGCCGGTTTCCGCGCGGAGCCGGGCGGACCCCTCTTTCACCGTGATGGCGGCCATCGTCAGTAAAACGAGAATCGTCAAAACGATCACGCTGCTGATTCCGAAGACGGTCCACTCCAGCAGGTTCTTGGTTGTAGGATCCGGGGATGAATTCATGATGGCTTGCCTTGAATCGGTGGTTTTTTGGAATCTCCGTTTTGCAGCAGGAGTCGGCCGGCGGATGCCCCGAGCACGGCGGGCACTCCCAGCACCACGGTTTGAGCGAGACAGAGGGACCATGGCTCGCCGTCCAACTTCCCGAAAAAAAACAACAACGCAACCGACGCCGCCAGACTGACGGCATACGTCGTGACGATCCCACGGGTGGCGAGTGTGACCGTTCCGCGTGCGACGTGGCGGCCGGATCCCCGGAAATCGGCGAAATGCAGGACCAGCGATCCCAACAGGATCGAGAATAGAGCGATCAGTAACAATCTGAGGGGCGAACTCTGCATGGCGATCACCGAGATCTCGTCCGTCGGGGCCACATTAGCGGCAAAGAGAACCGCCCCGCACAAGGAGAGCGCCGCCTGCGGCAAATACGCGGTCGCATCTTCCTCCCCGTCGCCGACAATCCCTTCATCGCCGTCGTCCGGCGCTCCAAGCTGGGCGGTGCCCACCGAGACACCGATGGCTACGGTCATGCCTTCCATCACCACCTTGCCAAGCAGTTCCAGCTTGTCGGTTTCCCAACCGATTCGCCCCGTCAGCCATAAGATCAAGGTGGACAAAATCAGGCCGATCCCCATTTCCTCGACTGAATCGATAACCACTTCCGCCCACGAAGCATCGCGACGCAGCCCGGAAAAGCGGTTATAGAGCAGCAGCAGCGCGAAAGTGGTGATCCCGTAACTGAGGATGCGTCCCGGATGGAGCATAAAACCCGACCACCACACTTCCATCGTGTACAGTAACGGAAGGGAAAACATCAACCCACCGGCAATGCCACGCCCGTATTCGCGGAGCGATTCGCCGGTGCTGCGATGGTGGCTGAAGCGGATCATTCGTTGTCATCACATTCCATCATTCGACGTTGGGGGCGAGGACATTCCGACCGCCACTAGAAAATTTCAAACCGATTGCCTTATCGAGCATTTTTCACGACGTCCATCCGGCAGCCGATGCAAAATGCACCCCCGGCCGCATGGTCCAAGAGAGTGCACCTTGCAGCGCCAGCGTTCACCACACGTTGGGAAACGGAACGCCTCCTGCAAGGAGTCATGGAGACCCCTCAAAACCATGTCAAATTCAGCCCGAACTCTTGGAGAATTGGAGACCGGTTATGGCCCGGCCGCCCATGAAGACCTCACGATCGCGGAGCAGCTGCAGATCATGCGGGTGCCCGGCGAACATCGTCCCGGCGAGCAGTGCTTTCGCAATTGCCATGGCGAGCACCTGTGGGTTGGCGAGAATGAAGTCCAACGCTTTGTCGCCGTCCACGGTGCCGACCATTCGTCCGATTACCTGAACTCCCATGGAGCCGATTGGCAGGAAGATTTCTTCTCTGGAAACTAACAAAAATCTCAACCATCCACCTTATGTCACTCGAATCCATCAGCAAAAACGCCGGTCAGTTGGGCGAAATCCTCGAACGCACCGGACAACCCATCGCTCAAGCCGCTACTGAAGCCAGTCACGCGATCTGCAGCGAGGCCGAGCACCTGCTCGCCTTTGCCAGCGAGCGCATTCGCCAAAATCCCGTGCCGGTCGTGGTCGGAGCTGTCGCTTTCGGCATTGCCATCGGTTACTTGATCGTGGCCGGCAGGCACACTCCCACCTTTCAGGAACGCTACGTGAATGCGCCTCTGGACCAAGCCGGAGGCGCCTTCGGCCGTCTTTACGAAAACCTCAAATTCTGGTAAAATCATGATCCCTCTCTCCTCATCCCCTGTCGATGCACCCACCATCGAACAGGGCATTAACGCCTTGCTCGGCGATGTGAAACGAAAAGTGAACCAAAGCTATGAAGACTGCGAGCAATGCGTCCGCAAGTCGCCAGGCAAAGCAATTCTCCTCGCTGTTGCGGCGGGCTATTGCCTGCATCGGCTGCCGGTGCGCTCGTTGCTCGTCACCCAAGTCCGCCTGCTCACCGCGATCGCCCCGCCCACTTTGCTCGCCTTCGGTGCCGCGAAGCTTTGCGAATTCCTCCAGAATCAAGCCCGGGAAAAAAGCCGTGTCATCCCCATGCCGCGACAGTCCGACGCCTATCGCAACGTCGACTGAACCGGCGCGTATTGCCCCCAATCGGTGCCGCAAACTCCAAGACAGTTTGCGGATCTTGCGACGTTCTATGTGGAGAAAAGGCACTATTGCTGCTGCCGCATCGCATCTGAAAACACATGAAACCCCTGCTCACGTCCCTCATTCCGGCTGTTTCTATCAGCGCTGCCTTGGTCGCCACCGCCGGCGCGTTCGGCTTTCGGGACGCGGATCCGCTCGATGCCGAGGCTACCGACGCAGCCACCACCGCGCTGACTTCGAAAATTCTCGAAAGCTCGCAGTTCGCCCACCAGGTGCTGGACAACAAATTGGCCGGCAAGTTTCTCGACCGCTATCTCGACACGCTCGACGGCGCCCACCTGCTGTTCCTGCAGAGCGACTTGGACGAGTTCGCCAAGTTCCGCCCCTCGCTTGCCGAGGTGACCCGCCTCAAAGGCGAGTCCCACCTCGCGCATCTGATTTTCAAACGCTATCAGCAACGCCTCGACCAGCGTGTGGCCTACATCGCAGATCTGCTGAATGCGGAGAAATTCGATTTCACGGCCGACGAGACCTTTGCCTACGACCGCAAAGACGCCCCGCGTCCGGCCGATTTGGCTGCCGCGAAGTCCCTTTGGAAGCAGCAACTCCGCTACGAATACCTTCAGGAAAAACTCGCCGGCAAAAAGGAGCCGGACATCGTCAAGACCCTCGCCCGCCGCTCGTCGCGGATCGCCGAGACGATGCGCAAGTTCAGCGACAAGGCGGTGTTGGAGATCTATCTGGAAGCGCTGGCTCAGGTCTATGATCCGCACTCCGACTACATGGGCCCGGAGCAGCTCAAGAGCTTTGAAATCGCCATGAACCTTTCCTTGATCGGCATCGGCGCGACGCTCCAATCCGAAGACGGTTATTGCAAAGTCAAAGAGCTCGTTCCCGGTGGTCCGGCCGACCGCAGCGGCTTGATCAAAAGCGGCGACCGCATCGTCGGAGTCGCCCAGAAGGCCGGAGGCGAATTCACCGATCTGGTGGACCTGCCGCTTTCCCAAGCCGTCGATCTGATCCGTGGAAAAAAGGGCACCTCCGTTTTCCTCAACATCATTCCCGCCAGTGCCACCGACGACAGCACCCGTAAGGCGGTCACCATTGTGCGCGAGGAAATCAAGCTGGAGGACCAGCAGGCCAAGGCCCAAATCATCGACTTCCCCGCGGGAGACAAGACCCAGCGGATCGGCGTCATCGACCTGCCCACCTTCTACGCCGGCGAGGGCAATGGCAAAGGCGCTCCCACGTCCTGCACTGCGGATGTCACACGCCTCATCACCAAGCTGAAACAGGAAAACGTCACCGGGATCATCCTCGACCTGCGCCGCAACGGCGGTGGGTCGCTGCAGGAAGCCATCGATCTAACCGGACTGTTCATTCCATCCGGCCCGGTCGTGCAAACACGCGGCATGGAAGGCCGCACGGAAATCGGCAAGGATCGCGATGGAAAGGTCGCCTACGATGGCCCGCTCGTCGTTCTAACCAGCCGCTTCAGCGCCTCCGCCTCCGAAATCCTGGCAGGAGCGTTGCAGGACTATGGCCGCGCGGTCGTGGTTGGCGACGCTTCCACGTTCGGCAAAGGCACCGTCCAAACCATTGTCCCGCTGGCCAGGATCATGCAGAGTGAAGGCATCATCCCGGGCAGCGATCCGGGCGCGTTGAAAGTGACTATCAGCAAGTTCTATCTCCCGAGCGGCAGGTCCACCCAGCTCGAAGGTGTCAAGGCCGACATCGTCATCCCATCCCTCACCGACGTGCCTGAAATCGGCGAATCCGGCCTTGGGAATCCCTTGCCATGGGACACCATCCCGGCTGCAAAATTCACGGAAACCAACCGCGTGAGTTCCTCGCTCGCCGCCCTCCGCACCCGCTCCACCCAGCGCGTCGCCAAGGATCCAGACTTCACCGATTTGAAAACCGACATCGAACGCCTCCGCAAGATGCGCGACGACAAATCCGTCTCGCTCAACGAAGCCCAGCGCCAGAAGGAAAAGGCCGAACTCGAAAGCAGCATCGAAACTGCGAAAAAACTACGTCTCGCCCGGGCGACCCCGCCACCCGCTGCGTATGAAGTCACCCTCAAGAATGTTTCCAAACCCGGTCTCGGCGATCCCGTGAAACCGAAGGCTCCCATCCCATCTCAGGACGCCAATCCTGAAATCGACGGCGAAGTTCCCTCGACTCCCGCGGATGACATTATCCTCGACGAAGCGCAGAACATCCTCGCCGACTACACCAGCCTGCTCCAAGGCCAACCGGTGGTAAGCCAGCGCTGAGCCTTTTAGCTCAAATTTCCGGGCAAAATTTCGGGCGTCTAGGTTGTTGGCTGGTGGCTGTGCACGGTTCCTGCTTAGTTGCTCCCAGATGCATCGGGAAAACGAGCGGCTCGCCGAAGATAAGGCGGGGAACAAAAGATGGCGGCGTTGGGGACCCTTCCTCAGCGAACGCCAGTGGGGCACCGTCCGTGAGGATTATTCCGACCACGGCAACAGTTGGGCGAGTTTCCCCCACGATCACTCCCGCCGCCGTGCCTATCGCTGGGGCGAAGACGGGTTGCAGGGTTGGACCGACCGCCAATGCCGGATGTGTTTCGCCCCGGTGCTCTGGAATGGCAACGACACGATCCTCAAGGAGCGTCTGTTCGGCCTCGGCGGGAACGAGGGAAACCACGGCGAAGACGTCAAGGAATGCTACTACTACCTCGATTCCACGCCCACCCATTCCTACACCAAGGCGCTCTACAAATACCCGCAGGCGATGTATCCGTACACGGCGATCCGCGAGAAAAACCAGGCGCTTGGCCGGACCGGTCCCGAGCTGGAGTTGGCGGACATGGGCTTGTTCGACCAGGGAAAATACTTCGACGTCGTCCAGGAAGTCGCCAAGCGGACGCCCGAGGACATCCTGTGGCGAATCACGGTGACCAACCGCGGCCCCAAATCCGCGCCGATCCATATTTTACCCAGCCTCTGGTTCCGCAATATTTGGAGCTGGGGGGAAAACCGCGAGTCTCCTACCAAAAAGCCCGTCATCACGGCCGACGGCAAGGGGGTGATCGCCCAGCACGAATCCTTGGGCGAATACCGCTTCCTTGTGGATTCCCCGAAATCGAGGAAAGCCGTGCCATGGCTTTTCACCGAAAATGACACCAACTGCCAAAGCGTCTTCGGCACGCCCAACCCCAGCCCCTACGTCAAGGACGCCTTCCACCGTCATCTGATCCACGGCGAAAAGAACGTCCTCTCCCCCACCCAATCCGGCACCAAAGCGGCGGCTCATTTGAAGTTCGTGATTCCTCCGGGAGTCACCATCACCGTGCGCTGCCGTCTGCACCAGTTGGACGAATCCAACGGCTTCAAAGGCTTCGAAAAATTTGACGAAACCTTCAAGGACCGCATCGCCGAGAGTGACGAGTTCTACGAGGAAATCATCCCGAAAGGCATCTCCCACGACGAGCGCCTGATCTGCCGCCAAGGCTATGCCGGCCTGTTGTGGACCAAGCAGTTTTTCTACTACGTCATCGAGGATTGGTTGAAAGGCGACAACGACGCGCCACCGTCGCAGGCGCGCCTGCACGGCCGCAATTCCGATTGGCAGAATTTCTTCGCCCGCGACATCCTGTCGATGCCGGACAAATGGGAATACCCGTGGTTCGCCGCGTGGGACACCGCGTTCCACATGATTCCCTTCGCGGCCATCGACCCGGAGTTCACCAAACACCAGCTCCTGTTATTGCTGCGCGAGTGGTACATGCACCCTAACGGCCAGCTCCCCGCCTACGAGTGGAACTTCTCCGATGTGAATCCGCCCGTCCACGCCTGGGCCGTCTGGCGGGTTTATAAAATCGCCGATCCCAAGGGCCAGCGCGATCTGTTATTCCTCGAGCGCGCCTTCCAGAAACTGCTGCTCAACTTCACCTGGTGGGTCAATCGCAAGGACGTCGAAGGCCGCCACGTCTTCGGCGGCGGCTTCCTCGGACTTGATAACATCGGGGTCTTCGACCGCTCCCACGCCTTGCCCGGCGGCGGCCATCTAAACCAAGCGGACGGCACCGCCTGGATGGCGTCATTCTGTCTAACCATGCTGGCGATGGCTCTCGAACTCGCGCTGGTGAAACCGGCCTACGAGGACATCGCATCGAAATTCTTCGAACACTTCGTCAACATCTGCGACGCCATCAACTCGCTCGGCGGCACCGGCCTCTGGGACAACGACGACGGCTTCTACTACGACCAGCTCATCATCAACCACAAGGAGCCGATTCCCCTGCGCATCCGTTCGCTCGTCGGCCTGCTGCCGATGTGCGCGGTGACTGTGCTCAAACAGAAGACCATCGACGCGCTGCCGAGTTTCCGAAAGCGCATGGACTGGTTTCTCGTCAATCGCCCGGATCTGTTAAAATACATCACCGCCCGCCGGGTGAAGGGCGACAAGAACCCGGGCCGCTGCCTGTTAGCCATCCCGTCCGAAGCACGGCTCCGTCAGAGCCTCGCCTACATGCTGGACCCGAAGGAGTTTCTATCCAATTTTGGCATCCGTTCCCTCAGCAAAGCCCACGAAACCAAACCCTTCATTTTTGTACACGACGGCCAACGCCACGAAGTCCCCTACACGCCCGGCGAGGCCACCACCGACATGTTTGGCGGCAATTCCAACTGGCGCGGCCCGATCTGGTTCCCAGTCAGCTTCCTCATCATCGAGGCCCTTGAACGCTACGACTATTTCTATGGCGACACCTTCAAGGTGGAATACCCGACCGGCTCGGGAAACCTGGCAACCCTGCGGGAAGTCGCCATCGACCTCTGCGACCGGCTGATCTCGCTGTTTCTACCCGACGAAAAAGGCTACCGCCCCTGCTTCGGCGATGCCCCCCGCTACACCGACGTTTCGCACTGGCAGGACCTCCTGTTATTTCACGAATACTTCCACGCGGAAACCGGCGAAGGACTCGGCGCCTCTCACCAAACCGGCTGGACCTCGCTGGTCGTCCGCCTCGTCCGCGAGCGCCGCGAGAAGCTGGTGCACACCTTCGCCCCGCGTCCCGCCGCCGATCTAGCAGACGTGGTTCAATAGGTCCGCTCTCGCGCCCACCGCAGTCCGGCAATCAAGCCCGCCGCAGGTAATCCGGCACCTGGTCGCGCTGTCTCGCGGGCGGCAAGGCGGCGCTGGCGAAGGAAATGACAGCCCCCACACCGGCGGCATGGGCTCCGCCTAACCGCGGCTCGACATCGAACTCGGGGAAGCGATAACGCCCGCGCAGCCGCAGCCATTGGTTGAAGCCGATGGCTGCCATCAGCGCGCCTAGCAGAACCGCCGCGGGAAAGGCGAACCGGATCGCGAGCTCCTGCAGCCAGACGAACTTCGCGGACTTCGACGTGGCCCTGCGGGGGGCTGCCCCGGCAGAGGCTGTTAGCATGGGAGCATCGCCCGCGGCGGGTTCCCCAGCGAGCATGCGCTCTATCCAGTAGATGCGGATGGACATTTGGACGAGGAACTTCTCGAACTGCTCGGAGGGCTTGGACCGTTCAAACGCCTGCATCACGGAACTCTCCAAAGCCCGGCGCTGCTCGGCGCTCGGGATCGAATCGGTGATCGAAGGACTGAGGTAAACTACCGAGCGCTGGGGAGCCCCAAGGTAATAATAAACCACCGCAGCCGGCCTTCCTCCTGCGAAAAAGCGCTCGATCAGTTCTTCTTGGCGGACGTTGCCAGGGATTTCCTGATCACCGCCGAAGACATACACGAACAAGTCGATGGTGGAGTCGCTGGCATGGTAATTGAGAAAATCGAGCCGATCGCGGTAATCAGCGGGGCCGAGCAAATTCTGAGGATCGATCAGGAAGCTCTTGGGGTGCTCGGCGAAATAGGCAGACAGGAATTCCTCGGCAACCTCGACCATGGGCACCGGATCCACGGCAATCTCCCCGGGCAGGGGCGGCTCGAGAGCAAGCGGCTCGGCGGCAGCTTCCTCGGCATCACCTGCTAGAAGAATGGCGCCGGGGATCCAGCCACTGGCCTCGAGCTCCTTGCGCTCGTTGCCAGTCCACGTCGGCAGCGCCGGCCCGCCGGCAGCCAGCGCATTGACCGTTAGAACCATTGCGGCAGCGACGACGGAAAAACGCTTCACCGTGCGACCTCCCTGGTTTCCACTTCGCCGATGGCAGCGCGATGACCCGTGCGGATGCCCCGGACCAGATCACCCAACTTTCCCGGCAGGACGACCTTGCGCTCGAAGTGTTCAGGATCGCGGCGGGCCTGGCGGCTGCGCTTGCGGAGGATGCCGTCGAGATGGGCGAGCGCTCTAACGAGGCCATCGGCGTAGCGGCCTTCCAGCCAGTAGGCATGGGCGCGGGACAGGCAGTCGAAAGTGTCGGACTCGTCCAAAAAAGGATCTAGCAGGTAACCGAAAACCATGCCCGCGGCCTTGGACTCGGGATCGATGGTGATCAGGATGCCGGCCTCATTGGGCTTTTCCACCGGCACGTCCTCAAAGGCGGAGCGGTTCAACAGCCAGAAGCCGAACTGGCGCATGTTGGCGACCTCGCCGAGCGAACCGGTGTAGATGGCGACGAATAGCTGTGGGAAGCGACGGGTGATCGCTTCCATCGCCACTTCCACCCGCTGACGTTCCCTTCGTGGGAGGATACCCGCGCTGTCAGTGAGGCAACGGATCCGGACATCTTCAGCGCCGAAACGGGCGTCGGCATCGGCAAGCGTGAACCCACAATGCGGGCAGGACGCCGCGGCTCGGTGGATTCGCTGGACACAACGGGGGCACTTCATGATTTCACAGACGCATTCTTCTACGGGGAAGCCCGTAGCTCGTCAAAGCGAATCATTAAGAGACCCGAAATAATTGGGCTACTTCTGGCTGGCTTGGATGCGGAAGTATTGGCTGCTTCCCACTCCCACCGGCGGCGTGTAGGTGACAGTGACGGTTTCGTAGTCCGTGCCAGCGATAGGCACGGCGGACGTCGAAGTGATGTGAGGCGCGGCATCCGCCCAGCCGAGTAGATTGTCGGAAACCATGACCTTATAGCCTGCGGCACCCTTGTCCTTGAGGGCGACATAACTGAGGAGGACAGGCCCGGACGGGCCGGTCTTGGAAATTGGCACGGTGACGAAATCGTAGGCCTGGGGATTCACGCCGTAGGCAAATTCGCCGAAATTCGTGATACCGTCGCTGTCGGAATCGAGTCCCGCAGACTGGAATCCTTGCAGATGATAGATCCCGGGGAACCATGATTTCGTCCAATCGTCGAAAGCCGTCGAAGCGTCCACCAGCGTTGGAGTTGACGGATCCGGCGGAGCGTTTTGATAGAGTGAGGTGACCTCCGGCTGGCTCAGCACCTTGGTGTAGAAGCGCACCTCGTCCAAACTTCCGTTGTAGCTCCGCGTTGCATCGGTAGGCGTGGAAGCGAGGGTGATCACCGAACTGGAGTTCAGCGTCGCAGTGCTGCCGGTGGCCGTCGTTTGCAACGCTCCATTGATGTAGATCTTGACCTGCCCGTTGCTCTTGGTGCGAGTCACCGCAACGTGCACCCATTGCCCGGTATTCACGGAGGTCGTGCCTTGAATTTGAATCGCGCCGGCAGTGGTGCTCACGCCTGTCATGACGGTGATGCGATGGATTCTGGCACCGGTGGTGCCCGCGCGGGTGCCGGCAATCATGAAATCCGCATCATTGCCCGGATTGTCCGCGTTGATGATGGCCTTGCCCTCAAAGGCGTTGTTGGTGTTCCCGTTATTGTATGTGAAAAGCTGGGTGGTTTTCATCCAGAACGAGACCGAGAAATCGTTGCCCACCTGATTGGGGACGGTGACCCGGTTGTTCGCGGTAGAGCTGAATGTTAGACCGTTCCCCCACTTTGCCGGGCCCCACGTCGGGTCGTTGACAAGAGTGCCATCGGTGATGTTGTTGTCGATGCTGGCGACGGTACTGTCATTGGCCACCGTCCCCGTCGTTTCATCAAGGCGATACCACGCCACCAGTCCGTCGGCATCCGCCACCGGCGGATCGAGCACGGTTTGCAGGTAAATGGCCGAAGCGTAGTTGCCCGCCCCCCCCGCGTTCTGGGCCCTGCCTGCCGGCAGGGTCACCTTCACCTGGTTCAAGTTAGTGATGTTCACCGTGAGCACGTAATCCGCGCCGCTGCCAGTTAGACCGCTGACCGTGCCGCCGAGGACATCGAAATCTCCGGTGGTCAGACCGGTGACATTGTCGGTGAAATGAACATTCACCTGAAACGGTCCGGTGGTGGTCGCCGGACCCGTTAGAGTGACCAGCGGGCCGGTGCCCAGGCTGTTGATCCAATCGGTGAAAAGCTGGATCGCCGGCTGATCCACGATGTGCTTCGCGATCGGCGGCATCTTGATGGCGTTGAGCGAACCCATTCGCAGCAACATGATGGAACGAGCGGGATCACCGGGACGAATTACCCGGTTCAGCTCGTCGCCGTAACTCGTTTCGAGCTCGCCATAGATCAACCCTTGGTTCGCAAGGGGCGTGGTTAGACGGGCGTCGAAAAACGCGCGCACGCCCCCGGGCTGGTGGCACTGGGAGCAATTCGAGTCCAGATAGGAGCGCACGCGGTCAGTCATGCTGGCGCTGGTTTCCGCGACGTTGCGGCTTTTCAACATCCAGGGGATAAGGTTCACGTCGAAGGTGTTGTCGAACCAACCGATCGCACCGAGCGTCTCCAACTGGTTGGCGGTGCGACCGGTTAGAGGATAGGTTGCATCGCTGTTGAGATGCCAAGGCTTCACACCGAGAATGTAGTCGGCATTGCCGTTGTGGCAGAACCGGCAATCGCTCCTGCCCGGGTAAGTCCAGGTTTCCTGGCGCGTTCCTCCGCCCACGGTCGCGATTTCGATTTGCTCATCCAGTCCGGCGGGCATGAGATCGGCGTCGCTCTGGTCGGCCCGCCATTTGTAGGTGAAACCAAATGGTTCGCCGGAAGTGGGGATGATATAGAAGCGTGTTTCCAGACGACGGTGGACTGTCGGATTGGCATCATCGACGGGAAGCTCAAAGTGCTTGATGAAAACGGTGCCGATGGGGAATTCCCAATTTCCCTCGGGCTTGAAGATGATCTTCTCGGCCGCGCTGTCATGCACGCCGTCGTTAGGGACTGCCATCCAGCGCTGTTTGGCCGCGCGGTCCGACCACAGCGGTGCATTCACCCCGTAGGGCACGACCCCTGGTGCCGGTTCGAGGGTCGCCACGTTCGCAAAGGCACCGGTTTGTGATAGAAGCGGTGGCGGATCCACCACCGGGATCTCCGGCAGGATCGGCTGCGTGCCATACAGGAACTTCGCTTGCGGAAGCGCCATGTCGGTGAACCGCACTTCGTCGAAGTCCGCATTGGCGACCCAATCCGCGAGGTTGCCACCGTAAGACCCCCGGCCTAAAGACCAGATGCCCGCTTGCAGGTTGCCGACGTAGCCGGTGGTCTGCGCGAGTTGGGTGTAGCTGGAGGACCCCGTGTCGTAACGGAACACGGTGAGCGTGCCGGCGGCCACATTGCCGACGATCGCCAGATGATACCATTGGTTTGCGGCGAAGGACGCTTGCGGCAATACCTTGAGAGGCACCGTGGTCCAGACGAGCGTGGTCGGGTTCAATGTCCGGACATTGAGAAACAGATCTCCGTCGGTTAGAGGAAAGGTGGTGGCGCCGGCATCGGTGCGCCCCCATCGCATCAGCCGGAACGGTTGGAGAGCCGGACCATCCTCGCCATCCGCGGGGGGAGTGGTGCCAGTTTGTCCGTCGAGTCCGAGAAAGCATTGGTACCCGCCGCCGAGCGAGCCGGTGGCCGGCTTGAAGCTCAGTTCAAAGGTGAAGTCGTTCAAAACTCCGAGCTTGGTCGAAGTGGATAGATCGCCCTGGCGATTTCCAGGACGGCCATCGGGATCACCAGCAGCCATGTGGACGCCCGAGGAATTCGCAGGAAATCCGGTGGGACTCAGGCCGCTGCCCGCGTTGTAGGCAACATTGCCACTGGTGTTGGTCTCGTCGTCGTAGGCTAACAGCGGGACTCCACCGGTCACGGAATTGGTCGTCGTGTTACCCGTATTGTCCGCCACATAGCCGGAGGTGTTGGCACCGCCCTGATCCTCGAACCGGAACCACCCGACACGGCTCGTTGCCACAGGGACGATCGCCAGCTTGAAATAGCGGCCGCGGGCACCGGTGCCGTTGATCTTGATGAAGATCGGCTCGCCCGCCTGATCCCAGCCAATGGTCGAGGTGCCGCTGTAAACGCTGCCACTCGGCATGTCCGTCAGAAGGTCGTTGGTGGCCTCCGTGCCGCCGGCATTGAGCGAGTGGGCGCGGATGTGACCGGTCACGTTGTCCACGGTGATGAATTTCCCGACGAGGCTCGAAAGCGCGGGCGTGGTGCCGCGATAGACAAATCCACCGACGGTGCAGGCATCGGTCGCGTGGGTTGCGTCCCAGATAGGCTCCGTTAGAGTCCCAAGAATGGGGTTGGGCACGACGGGTGGTTGCGGGCCGGTGGGCCGGGCGATTTTCCCCTCGCGGAACGGCCAGCCAAAATTGGCACCCGCCGTCACGAGGTCAAGTTCCTCGCGGGAGTCCTGTCCGCTTTCAGCGAGCCACAGCCAGTTAGTAACCGGATCATGAGAAAACCGATAGGGCTGCCTCACGCCGATGGCATAGAACTCCTCGAGGTTGCCTCCAGCCTCATCATTGAATGGATTGTCCGCGGGAATCTTATAGTTCGCCGTGAAACTGTTAGGCCAGCCGGCGGGCAGGGTCAGTTGCGTAGGTTGGCGGCGGATGGCGTGACTGGTCGGCTTTTGGTCGACATCGATCCGCAGGATTCCGGAGAACAGGCGCTCGTTGATTTTCTGGCCATCATCGTACTGGTCATTCGAGCCGCCCTCGTCACCGATGCCCACATAGAGATAGCCATCCCCACCGAATGTCATGCATCCGCTGTCGTGCCATTGCTGGCGGTCGTATTGCTGGATGAGGATTTGCTCGCTCGTCGGATCTGCGATGGGCTTGCCGTTCGTGTCGAGGATGACCGTGAAGCGGGCCAACCGCCAATACGCCTCGTTGCCATTTCCACCCGCCGGCTTCCATTTGTAGGTGATATAGACATAGTCGCGGTTGGGCGACCCCGCCTGACCGAACTCCGGATGAAAAACCAGCCACGTCATGCCGCAGTCGCTGTTCGTGAAAACCACGCTGCTCAGGTCCAGGAACAAATCCGTCTGGGTGGCGCCGGGCGTGTTTTCAAAAAGAAAGATTTTACCTTCCTTGGCCACGCAAAGCAGCTTGTTGGTCCCGGGATACGGCAGCAGGTGCATCGGCAAATTGATGTTGATGCCGGTGAAGGTTTCCTGGACCGTCCATTCGCTGGCCCCGGTGGGCTCGACGGGTGGCAGTTTGCGATTGAGAAATGGATCGATCGCCACCGGCCCGTTCAACCCGGGCGATCCCAATGCGGCGACGGCGCTGAAAATCCCGGCCACAAGAGCAATTAGCAAGAGCGTCAAATAGTTAGGAAAGTCGCGGGCGCGTGAAAGCAGGGGCATGGAAGAATGGGTTTGAAAACAAACGAACCTCGATCGGCAAGCGGGCCGAAGAGCGGGGTAGGATACGACAGCTTTCCCTCAAATCCAAAACCCCCCAAATGAGGGTGGTCGGCCGGGTTACGAACGCCTTGGAAAACTGACGGTGTCGATGACAGGCGGCGACCTCCTGATCGTCTCAGGATCCGATGGATGCACCGGGATTCTCGCGCAGCGCTTCCGCTACCTGCGCGGTTCAGCGGGCGTTTTTCAAAATCTTCATCACAGCCTGCACCGTGTCGGGCTTTTCGAGGCAGCCGTGGGTGTAAGGCACCGTGGTTTCCGAAGCGGCGCCATCCAGATGCGCGCTGGTGTAAGGCACGACGCCGTCACCGCCATTGCGAAAATCCAACTTGCCGCGGGTGGCGATGATGGAATGGAACGGGACTGCCGGCCGGCGCTCCGCCAGCGCGCCGAAGAACGGATGTTTGGTAGATAGATTCTCGGTGCCCTCGACGCCCTGTCCAGGGAAGTCGCGCAGGATCGGCTGGACAAAATCCGCGGGCAGATCGACCAAGGCTTGCACGCTTTGCCGCGCCGTCTTGGGCACGATCATGAAGAGCCGCAATGCAGCTTGGAACATGCCCACGTCGGCGAGGTCGCTGCCCAAGTGCGGCGTGCTGATGAAGATGACCCGCTTCACATCGGACTGGCGCTTAAAAAACAACGCGCCGTTGACCATCCGGCGGGTCTTGGCGTCGATCCGGCGCGAGACTTTCCGCGGAGGGGCGACGAAGAACGCGCGCCAGAAATCGTCGCCGGAATCGATCACCTGCATCCGGGAAACCAACCCGCCCATGCTGTGCCCAACGAGCACGATCTCACTGTAGCCGGGATTTTGACGCGCGGGATCGAGTTTTTCCCGCGAGCGTTTAATCAACTCCCGGAGACGCGCGGCGGTGACGGGGATGGGCAGCTTGGTGGGATACATGAAGCACACCGGCTGATAGCGGCGTCGCAGATCGGGGTCGGCTAACAATTCGTTGACGGAATTTTTCCACACGTCCGGACCGCACAGCAAACCATGCACGAACACGACAGGCACCTTGGTCTTGTCGTAGCGGTTGAGGAAAAACAACTGCGACTCCACCTCGCCCGAAGCCGAGGGGGCCGGGTGCTGCGGATTCCTTTCGTCGACGACGGTATTGGTCAGCGAGCGCTGCAACGGGGCAGTTAGATTTTGCGAGAGTCGTTGCGAGTTGGGACCGACATTTATCCGCGAAACCGCCAGTGGATTGTAAAACCTCAGCCGCGCCCCGGACGGTGGAAACTCGAGCACCGCGGTCGCGGGCAGGAATTCACCGCCGGGAGGATGAAACGGCTGCGCCACGCGCTTGGAATCATCCTGACCTAACACCACCGGCACACCCAGCCCGTCATGCGCGACGACCTTGTCGAAGCCGGTCAAGATGACATCGGAAGAGGGCTCGCATTTCTCAAAGTCCTGCAGGGCGAAGGTCCCCACCGTGCCACGTGCATCCACGGTGACGCTCCCCGGCCGCGAGCCGCCTAACTGAAGCCCCTTCCCCCATGCGGCGGTGCCTTCGGCTTTACGGAGCGACTTCACCACCGAGGCAACGGCCTGATTGTAGATGAGCAGCGCACCGCGTGCTTCCTCACTGGAGGGTGATTCACGCTGCAGGATGCGCCACGCCTGGCGGGCTTCTGAGAGGCTGGGTGCGGCCTGCGGGGTCTCTGGCCGCGATGCGACTGGTAACTTGAGCCCCTGGCAAGCGGGGAGCGCTCCGAAAAGTGCGGCGGCCAGAATGGCGGTTAGAACGTGTTTCATGTCGGGTGGGAAAGACCGGTGCCGGCGGGCACCTACCCGCGGGTGGGCCGGGCTGCGGGGAAAATGCAGCAGGACCTGATGATTGCTAGGAAAAGGATCAATTTCATCCGGAGTGCCCGGATCCATGCCTAACAATAAAAACCGAACCTATGAGCCGGAGGTCCGCTTTTCGAAAACCTCCACGTCGTAGATGTGGCCTGACCCCGCGAGGTGGAAGGGGCGGAAATGGAAAGGCGCTAGAAGTTCCCTTAGGTGTCCGCGGTCACGGAAGTCGAAGCGTTTGCCGAAGAGTTCGAGGATCCGGATGGCGCCGTGATCCCGATAGGTATTGATTATGAGCTTGCCGCCGTCCGCGGTCATCGCGCCAAGCCGGGCGGCCAGATCGGGCGCGGTTAGCGGTTCGTCCGGTTCGTGGAGCATCATCCGCTTCTCGGTGGTGCCATGTGAGGTTCCCTGGAAGTACTCGAGGATCCCGATGGCGGTGACGATGTCGAAGGGAGGCACCGCGTCGCTTCCTGCGAGGCACTCGAAGAGATCTTCCGGCACGGCGGAAATACCATGGCCTTTTTCCAGGGTGAAGCGGTTCACCCGCGTACTGGCCAGCTTGTCCAGCAGACGGTTAGACTTCACGGCGTTGGCTGGATCGCGGTCGGTAATGATCGCGGTGATGGTATTCGGATCGAAGCCATCGCGAATCAGCTTGTCGTAAACCAGAATCAGGCTGAGCCCTGTCCCGGCGGCCACCGCCTTGATGCGGACGGACTCGCCACGGTCCAACACGCCCCGAGCCGCCTGATAGGTGGCCTCGGTTTCGTGGAGGAAACGGACCTGCACGTCCTTGCCCTGTACGGAGTCCAAAAAGATCCGGTCCCACACACCGCCGTTTTGCCGGAGCTCCGGGCAAAGCATCATGTAAGGCCCGTTCATGGGGTCGCCACCCTCGACCAATGCAGCGCTTCTCTGCTGGGTCGGAGTGAGCAATGCCTCCGCGTACGGATGGCCGGAACGTTTGAACAGCCGGTTGCGGAAATGGGTGACGTCAGCTCCGAATTCATCCTTGGAGCGGGACGACCGGGTGGTCCAGCGGGCGAGATTCTGGGAGATGCGACCGAGTAACAGCTTTTTTCCGCATGCAGGACTGGCCTTGGGTTCATGGAAAATCGCGCGGCTCAGACTGGCCACGATCGCTTCTGATAGATCCTGCTGATCCACCGCATACAATGCGGCGACCGCCTCCATCGGCTTGAGATTTTCCATGGCGGGGCTACTTGAGCGAGCGGAGCGCCTCGGGAGTGAAATCCGCCGCCGTGAAGCTCACGTCGTGCTTGATGTTGGAGCCTTCGATTTCCGTCACTGAATCCTTGCCGGATCGTTGAAGCGAAAAACTCGCGGCCACCGACTTGCCGGTGTCGTCCTTGGCCACTTTGGTGGTGTCGATGCGTTTCGAGAGCTTGCCGGAGCCGGAGTATTTTTCAACCCGCAGTGGAATCATCCGCTTGGTATCGATCCAACTGCGGACTTTCGAATAGCCCGACCGATCGCCGCCACCCGGCTTGGATTCGAGGATCTGGCATGGGACGCGGTCCACCGTCTCGGTGCCGACGATGGCTTGATTGTCCCAAGCGAAGAAATTCTCCACCAGATCATCATACGACAAATCGCTGCCGAAGATGCCGTCGTCCATCTTGGCCGCGGTGAGCGGCACCAAGGAATCCGGCAAGGTGAAGACCGAACCGGTGGCGGCGCGGCCACCGGATTTGCGCAGCACAAACCCTTCACCCTTGCGCTCCTTGGGCCAGAGAATTTGATAGACAATGTCGACCGATCCCTTCGAGCGCTGGGATTTCACTTGGAGCTGGAGCACCATTTTGCCGCCGGCAGCCGGCTGGCGGACTTCCATTTTCAGCCGCACGACCGAAGAACCATCCTGGATGTTGCCGTTCAATTGCGCGGCGAGATCTTTCGCCGAGGGCACGGCGTCCTGCGCGACCGCAGTTGAAACGAGAAGCGCGGTGCCAAGCAGGGCATGGCGGAGAAAATGAAATGTTGGGCTCATGAGAGTGAGTTGGGTTTAGCTTTGAAGCGCGAGACTCGGCGAGAGGCGCGAACTGCGCCATGCCGGGTATAGGCCGCTAATCACGCCGACAACGACCGCGATAGCAACGGAAATTAACATCAGTTTCAGACTGATGTCCGGTTCCACAAACCCGCGAACCCCCGGCAAGGCTCCCAAGGTGACGAGACCCAGTGCGCCGAGCGACGCACCGACAAGACCGCCGAGCAAACCTAACAGGGCCGACTCGCACAACACCATGTAAACGATCCGCTTCCGCCGCCAGCCGACCGCCAACAGAATGCCGATCTCATGGGTGCGCTCAAAAACGGTCATCAGCATCGTATTCATCACCCCGAGCACGCCCACGATGATGGCTAACAGCGACGTGCTCCAACTCATGGCACGGGCCACCCTGAATCCCTGGCTGGTGCCGACCACTTCGCTGGCAACCATCGCCCGGCCTTCCGGAAAGAGGACCTTGATGTCCTTGCAGAGCAGGTCGATTTCCGGCTTGGGCAAATTCGGTGTCACCCGGATATCGAGGAAATTAATCTTACCTTCATTTCCGGTGACCTCCTGCATCACCTTCAATGGCAGGAAAATCGTGCCGTTCTCCACCATCGCCTGGCCATCGACAATTCCGACGACCGCCAGCTCCTCGGCCTCGATCTGGACGGTATCACCCACCTTTTTCTTGAGTAATTCCGCAGCGAGAGTACCGAGCACGACCACTTTTTCGTCGCCGTCCTTTGGAAGGCGACCTTCAATCACCTTGAGCTTGTCCCAAGTAAAACCACCCCACTCGCGCCCCGAAATCATCATCATCGGCGCGTCCTCCACGCTCAGCATCTGCATCAGAACCGTTGTCGTTTCCGCGACTCGTGGCAGCTTGGAGACCTCATCTTCCAAGGCCTCGTCGAACATCTTTGGCATGAGGCCGCCGCTCATGTTGCTCACAACCACATCGACGCCCACTACGTCGAGTTGCTTGCCGATGCCTTTTTCATAACCCCAGGCCATCCCGACCAAGGTCACCACGGCGGCGATTCCGATAGAAATTCCGACGAGGGTCAGGCAAGTGCGGACAGGGCGCCGGGTCAGGCTGCGGAGGACTATGGTGAAGAATGTCATTGAGGAATGGATTGCTTGGAAGCCGCCGCCTGATCCGAAATCACGCGTCCGTCTTTCATCCGGATGGTGCGGGTGGCCCGCTCGGCAACGGATAGATCGTGGGTGACCAGCACCAGCGTCACTCCCAGCTTGCCGTGAAGTTCCAACAGGAGGTCGATGATCTGCACGGCGCTTTCGCTGTCGAGATTGCCGGTGGGTTCATCGGCCAGCACCACGGATGGCTTGTTAGCAAGACCGCGGGCGATGGCCACGCGTTGTCTCTCGCCGCCGGAAAGTTCGGTCGGGAAATGAGTGAGCCGATGACCCAGGCCCACCGATTCCAACAACTCAATTGCCCGGGCCTTGCGTTGCGAGCGGGACATTCCCCCTTCAAACATTGGGATCTGGACGTTCTCCAGGACGGTGAAAGTGGGCAGCAGATGGAAGGCCTGGAAAACGAAACCAATCTCATGAGACCGGTAGGCCGCATGGTCCGCCATGTCCGGAATGGAATTACCCCGATAGTTCAGCCGGCCTTCTGTCGGCCTGTCCAGCGAGCCGAGCATCTGCAGCAGCGTGCTTTTGCCGCAACCGCTCTGGCCTACGATCGCCACGAACTCCCCCTGCCGGATTTCCAAGTCGAGACCGCGCAGAGCGACCACCTTGCCGTTGTCGAAATGTTTCTTCAGGCCGATCGCCTCGTAAATCAATTCTCCGGATGTTATCGGGGCGGTTTCAACCATTGCGGGACTCTAGTTCAGGATGCGTCGGCGTCTAGGCGTTTGATTTTGTTCCCCCATCGGGCCAGTGGCTGCCTGACTTCGGGTCGGAAAGATTGCGCAGCAAATGCATCACCGCGGACCGGTAGTTAGGAAACGGTGCGACATCGCCCTCGTCCTCAGGGTCTAACAACGCGGCGTGCCGGGGCAGTTCCTCATGCGGGAGCGCCATCTTGATGTGATGAATTCCGTGGAAAGGCTCGTGCAACAAGGTGAGGGAAAGCAGCCGGCCGGACCAGGTTTTCGCCACGATGCTGCGGGTCGCGCTGCGCGCCGTGTGTCCGCTCAGTCCGACGTGCTCGATGTATTTCCGCCAGCTCTGGAGATTTCCGGCGATGATCGCCGGCCCCATGAATACCCAGAGGAAATAGTCCCAGACGTGGAACCAGGTGACCGTCGAGAAGATGGCCGTCCACAACACGACGACCGCCGCGTATTCGATCCAGATCCGTCGGCGAACCTTTTTGTTTTTGATGAACGAATCCTTGTGCAGGAAAATCCGGAGGAACAAAAACGGCGTAAAGAGGATGCCGGCGTTCAGTTCGATGAAAGCCGCCAGACATCTTCCCCAACGCGGAGTGGTGGTGATCACGAAAGGCCAGAGTTCGACGTCCCGTTCGGTCGCGAGATGGGAGTGGTGTTTCTGATGGGCGGCCCGATAGAGCGTGAAACTCATAAAACTCAAAGTCCCGGTGAACAGGCCGTCGAAGTCATTCAAGAACCGGCTCGTCCGCAGGTTTCCGTGCGAGGCTTCGTGAAACCCGATGAGCAGTCCGTGCATGAAGTGGCTGATGAGAATCGCCAGCGGTATGCACAGCCAGATCATGCCGTGGTGATAGGCGAAGCCAGTGGCAACCTGGGTGGTCATCAGCGACGCACTGATCAGGGAGAACGCCGCCCGGCTCACCCAGTGCGTGTTGCCGTGGTCGTCTTCAGCCGGAGCCACGACGGGAGGCACCAGTTCATTTTCAAGGATCGTTGGGGAACTCATGGAATCAAACGGTTAGCAGAGCGGCCCGGCTCTCCGGACTTTTGCACACATTGGACAGCACTGCGAGGAACAGTTCGTTCAGTTCGACGATGTCTGATGCGGAGAACCTGTGCTCCTTGAACAACCAGACGACCTCTAACTCATTCGCAACTTCCGTCAACTCGCAGGCAAGGTCAAAACGGGCGGTGCCGGTGGAGCGCATCCGCAGCTTGGTGGCAATCCGCGGCAGTACGACGTCAGGCACGGGATGGTTCTGCAGGGCGAAACGGACGTCGAAAATCGTGTGCTCGCCCGTTGCGCGGGGTGCGGCGACAACTGCGGCGAGTTCGGCGAAGGGGATCGCGTTGGCGAATGAATCCAGCGCAGATTCGGACACGACGCGGAGATGGTCGGAGAAATTTTGCGTGCGATCGACCTGCCCACGCAACGGGACGACGCCAGAGAAGTAGCCCATCGTTTCGCGGACAGCCTCCTTGTTGCGGTTCGCGACCGGCGTGCCGACGAGGATGTCGTCCTTGCCGGTCCATTTTGAAAGCGTCAGCTGAAACGCCGCCAACAAGGTGCTGAAAATCGTCGTGCTGTGACTCACCGCCAACGATTTGACGCCGCGCACCAGGTCCGCCGGGATCGCCGACACCCAGCGTTGCAGCGGAGCGGGCGGGCCCACATCGCCCCAGATCCGGCTCGATCCGGCGAGGTGGGATTTCCAGAAATCCGCGCGTTTGGCGACTTCCGCGGGTTGCCAGACCGCCCGCTCGGCGGCGGCCCACTCGGTGTAGGTTTGCCCCACCGGCGGCAGCGTGTTTTTCAAGCCCATCATGCCGACGGCCACCGCCTTGCGCAAGCCGGTCAGCCCCATGACATAGGCGGTGCAAAGGTCCTGCACGAAAACTCCCAGCGACCAACCATCGGCGATCGCGTGGTGAAACGAAAACGCCAGCACGTGGTCGTTCGGCCCGCGGCGGATCATTTCCGTCCGGTGAAGCGGGCCTTGCAGCAGGTCGAACGGCTGGCGATAGGTTTCCAGCATCATCTCTTCCAGATCGCCGCCCGCCTTCAATTCGCTGATTCCGAGCACCGCTGCGCCGGTCGCCCGGATCATTTGCAACGGACGCTCTTTCCCAGGCAAAAACGAAATCCGCAACGCCTCCTGCCGCTCGACCACGCGTTGCAGCGCGACTTCGCACTGCTCTGGCGTGATCGGTCCCTTGATTTCGATGACCCCGCAGATGTGATTCGCAGGATCCGCCACCGGGACCGGCGAGGTTTCCCACAACTCGCGCTGTGACAGCGTCACCGGCTGTAGGCGGGCTTCCCCGCTTTCCAGCCATTGTTTGAATTGCGTTCTCGGATCCAGAGCCATCGATGAAATCAGTTTTTCCCGGCCGGGACCTGCTCCGAGACACCACCGAGCAACAGATCGAGGTCTTCGTCGGAAATCGAATCCAAATCGAGCTCCGACGTCGTGACGGCTTCTTCGACCACCACTGTCTTGGCAGGAGCATCGGCATCGCTGCCCATCTGCTCGGCGAGCAAATTGGCGATCTGGCCGATTGTCCGCGCCCGCATCAGGCTGGTCGGTGGCAGGGCTACGCCGATCGAGCTTTCCAGCATTGTCTCGATTTCCACGCCCATGAGCGAATCGAGACCGAGGTCGGTCAACGGTTGATCTTCGCGCAAGCTGTCCGGCTTGACCCGCAGCACTGCGCCGACGACGTCGCGAACGGCTTCACCAATGACGCCGTTGCGATCGTCGGCCGAAGCCGCCTGGATTTTGGCGCGCCAGTCGTTGCCTCCACCGCCGGATTCCTGCGCTTCGACGCCTGCGGCGAAAATGCGCTCGACCAGCGGGTTGTCCTGCATGCCGCGGAAAGACTGCCGCCATTTCGCCCAATCCACGCGGATCGCAGACATCTGGGTGGAGTGACCGGTGAGGAAGGATTCCATCAGCGAGGTGACTTCGACTGGCGTTAGAGCGCCGGTGCCTTGGCGGGCGAGGAACTCAGCGACACGCTCGTTGCGGGCGACGTAGCCTTCGCCACCTAACACACCCCAGTTGATTGCCAACGCGGGAAGTCCCAGCGCACGGCGATGGTGGGCGAGCGAGTCGAGGAAGGCATTGGCCGCCGCGTAGTTGCCCTGCGCCGGGTTGCCGAAGATGCTCGAAACCGACGAGAACATCACGAAGCAATCGAGGTCCAAGGCCTTGGTGTTTTCATGCAGCAACCACGCACCATGGGCCTTCGGAGCCATCACCACGCGCAACCGCTCGGCGGTTAGAGCGGAGAGTGGCGCATCGTCGATGACCATCGCGAGGTGGAAAATCCCCTTGAGCGCGGGGATTTCGGAAACGAGGCGTTTCACGTCGTCTGGCGAACCGATGTCGGCCTTGGCGACGGTGACCTTGATGCCCTGGGCTTCGAGTTTCGCCACGAACTCAACCGCTTCCGGCGTAGAAGCGCCGCTGCGACTGCTGAGAACAAGGTTGCGTGCGCCACATTCGACGAGCCACTCGGCGAGCACCCGGCCGAATCCGCCGAGACCGCCAGTGATGAGATAGGCTCCGTCCGGCTTGATCGCGAAGGCGGGCAACGGTGGATCGCCTTTGCGCAGGATGAAGGATTCGGCGAAACCGACGACCACTTTCCCGGTGTGCTTGCCGCCGGCCATGAGCCGGAATGCGGCGTCGATCCGGCTGGCGGGGAACGAGCGGAATGGCAACGGAGTGAGCGCGCCTTTTTCGACCAGCCCGGCGACTTCCGCCAGAAGATTGCGAGTTTCATCCTCGTCGCCTGCGAAAATCGCGTCCATGGCGATGACATGGAATGACGAATTCCGGCGCAGGCCCCACAGCGGGATGCGGGAGTTCATGTAAATATCGCGCTTGCCGATTTCGAGGAATCGGCCGGATTCGGCGAGGCAGGAGAGGCCCATCGGGATCGCCTCGGCGGCGAGCGCGTTGAGGACGACATCCACACCGCGGCCGTTGGTGAGTTCCATGACGGACTCCGCGAAATCGCCGCGGCGAGAGTCGATGACGGGTTTGACGCCGAGCGTTTTGAGCAGGGCGCGCTTGGTCGGACTTCCGGCGGAGGCGATGACATCTGCACCGAGGTGATGGGCGATTTGGATGGCCGCCATCCCGACACCACCGGCACCGGCGTGAACGAGAATGCTTTCACCGGCTTTCATCCGGGCGACGTTGTTCAGCGCATACCACGCCGTCATGAAGACGACCGGCAGCGTCGCCGCTTCCTCATAGGAAAGATTGTCCGGCATTTTCCGAATATCGGCGGCGCGGGCCAACGTGTGGGTCGCGAGACCGAACACCGCGAGGCCGAACGCCTTGTCGCCGACTGCTAGATGGGTGACACCTTCGCCGACTGCAATGACTTCGCCCGCCACTTCGTCGCCGAAGATCCGCGCGTCGGCGGTTTCGGCGGGGTAAAGTGCGAGCGCCTTGAGCACGTCGCGGAAGTTCATGCCAGCGGCTTTCACGTGGATCAGCACTTCGCCCGGAGCACAAGCTGGCAGCTCGAATGGGGTGAAACGCAGGCTGTCGAGCAGACCGCGTTCGCGGGATTCGAGGCGCAGCGGCACCGAGGAATCGAGGCGTTGTTCGTGATTTTCAAACCCGCGGGTAATCCGTTGGACATAGCGGGCCTCGCCGCGCAGAGCGACTTCACGCTCAGTGTCGGGGTGGATCAGTTCACTCCACAGCAGGCCACGATCGTTAGAAGTTGCCTCGCTTGGGAGATCGATGCCACGGCAGGCGAAATTCGGATGCTCGCCGAGGATGACCCGGAAAATCCCGATAGAAGGCGCTTGGGCAACGGCGGTGGCTCCCATTCCGATGCCAACCGGCTGAGCGCCACGGGTGACGAGGTCGATCCGCAGTTTGGCGACGGCCATGGTTTCTTCCAGCGCGTGAGTGAGGTGGAGCAACGAATCGATGCCCATCAGCGCGTCGTCGGTTTTTTCGTCGAGCGTCCACAACCAAACGATGCGTTCCGGCGGAGTGTCCTTCAAAAGCGCGTCAAAAAGTTGCTTCCAGTCTTCCGGCTCGTCATCGCGGACGGTGAAATTGTCAGCACCGGTGGCTGTGAACTTCTCACCCCGGCGCACGACTTGGCAGCGCGAGCCGGCGGCAGCGACATGCGCGGCAATTTCACTTCCGAGTCCGGTTTCGTCGGCGAAAATGACCCATGAAGCTTCAACTGGCAGTTCCGATGCAGGAGCTTCAGCGATGGCTTGGCCACCTTTCCGGCCGAGAAGACCGACTTGCCCTTCGCCTTCGGGGCCATTGAGACCTGGCATCGAGATGGTTTCGGCGAAGCCGGCTTGCTTCATCGCGGATTCCCACTGGTCGCGTTGCATCAGCGGTTGGTCCGGACGCAGATCGCGGTCGGTGAGATGCCACCAGCCTTGCGTGAGGCCGAATACCGACTCGGTCCAAAGCTGCGGCGTGGCCACGTCCATGAACATCAGCGTGCCGCCCGGGACGAGCAGATCGTGCAGCATTTTCAGTGTCACGCGGACATCGGCCACGGCGTGAATGACGTTGGTGCCGACGATGAAATCATAGCTGCCGGGCTCGAAATCCTGATCGGCCGAAGGCTTTTCGAGGTCGAGCACCTTGTATTCCACCTCGGGGAAAGCCGCGAGTTTCTGGTTCGCCGCCAGGAAGAATCCGGCGGAAACGTCGGTGAAGGTGTAGTGATGAAGCCCACGATCTAGCAGCGGCAAGACTTGCGCGGCCAGGCCGCCGGTTCCGGCACCCACTTCGAGAATCCGCAGTCCGCGGCCTTCGGGCAGGTTGCGGGCGGCTTCCTGCACCGCGCAGCCGATGCTGGCCATCCAGTGACTGGAGAAAAGTCCGTCGCCATAGAAATGATCCAGCAGCTCCGCGTTCGTGCCGCCGAAGAGGACGTGCACCGCGTCGTTCTCGCCGCGGATGATCGGGCCGAATTCGCCACAACTTGAGGCGCAGAGCAGCGCTTCCGGCAAATGCCCGGGATGACCGGTTAGGAAATCACGCAGGTTTTCCTGAGCCGCATCCGCCAATTTGGGGAACTCAGCTGTCGGAGTGTATTTGTCACCGCTCGCAGTGAGCAGGCCGCGCTTGGCGAGCTTGTCCATCAGGCGGCCGAAAACCGTTAGCATCGGCGCGGCAACGCCGAGTGAGGCTGCGGAAAATTCACCGCTGACACCCATTTCACGAAGTCCGCTGGCGATCAGCGCGGTGGCCAGGTTATCCTCGGAAGCCATCACGGATTCGAGTTCGGAGCGACCACGCAGGGCGATGACTTCGTCCAACGCCGTGCTGGCGACGTCCCGAAGTCGAGCCAGAGGAATCGGCTGTTGCGGCGATGGAGTGACCGTCGGCTCAGTGCGTTCCCAATCGACGTGGTAAACCAAATCGCGGCTGCCACCGGATGCGCCGGCGCGACGCACGGCGGACATGCTGACAGCGCGGAAGCCGTCCACCAAAACACACGGGCGACCCGCTTCGTCGTAGAGGCCGATACGGCCTTCGATCAATTCCTCATTGAAATGCAGGACCTTGGCGCGGACTTGGGTCGATGCGCCCGGAGTGCGAAGAAACAGAATTCTCGCGAAACGCACCGGCAGTTTCATCTTTGCCTTGCGGTCTTCCACCGTTTTTGCGCCTGCGGAAAACACCTGAAGCGCACCGTCGAGCAGCACCGGATGCAGTGCGTATTCCGCAGCACGACCGGCGATGGTCTCCGACAGGGAAACGCGACCCGCTGATTTCCCGGCACCGGCAGCCAGCTCGCGGATCGGCTTGAACTCGTCGCCGTAGCGGAGACCGAGATCACTCATGTGGCCGTAAAACGCACCGACGCCTTCCGATTCCAAATCGGCATCCGGAGCTTCGAGCACGGAATGTCCAAACGACGATTCCGTCCGCTCGCTGCGCATCGAACCGACGACGTGCACCGACCACGAAGCGGCTTGATCGAACTTGCTCTGAATCGTGAACGTGCGCTCGGCGGGCTCGTAGGTGAGCTCCATGATCAGCGCGGAAGCGGGCTCCGGAAGGATCAACGGGCGGCGGATTTCGAAATCCTCGATTGCGAACGGCCGTCCTTCAAACAACTGCACACCGGCTTCCAGCACCATTTCCACGAAGCCAGCGGCCGGGAAAATGACGTGCGAGTCCACTTTGTGATCCTTGAGGAAAGCCATGTGGCGACCGTCGAGACGCGCTGTCCAAGTCGGCGTTGCGCGCGGTTGGCGGGCGTCGAGCAGGCCTTTTCCACCGGGCGCAAGCCGGGCGTCGCGCAGCTCGCCACACTCGTGCCACCAGCGGCTCTTGTCCCACGGATATGCGGGCAGCGAGAGCAGCTCGCGGGAGGGGGTGAGGCCGTTGAAATTAAGCACCACACCGCCGCGATGGAGATCCAGCGCGGCTTCGAGGAACGATTCATGTTCGCGGTCACGGCGGGTCGAGGCCGCCACCTGGGCCTTCAGGCCGCGGGCGGTGAGGCACTCCGTGATCGACATGGAAAGCGCCGGGTGCGAGCTGATTTCCAGCCAGACATCCACGCCGAAGTCCGCAACGGAATCGACGGCTTTGACGAATTGTACCGACTGGCGGATTCCCCTGCCCCAGTGGGCGGCGACGCAGTCTTTTCCGGCGCAGCGCGCGCCGGTCACGGTGCTGAAAAACGGCAGAGTCTCTTCTTGCGGAGAAATGTCGGCCAGATCCTTGTTCAGGCGATCCGCCGCCGGCTGCATCATGGCGTGGTGATACGGATGGTCCACCCGCACGAAACGGGCAAAAACATTCTGCGGCTCCAACTCGGCGCGGATTGCTTCGAGTGAGGATTTCACGCCGGCCAATGTCAACGAGCGCGGGCCGTTGAAGGCGGCAATGCTCACGGTCGTGTCGTGGCGGACAATCAAGGCCAGCGCTTCTTCTTCGGAGAGGCTCACCGCAAGCATCGTACCTTCGCCGCGGGCACATTCGTGCATGAATCGGGCACGCAGGACGATCACGCGAGCGGCTTCTTCGAGAGTGAGGATTCCTGCGACACAAGCCGCAGCAACTTCGCCGACGCTGTGTCCGACAACCGCGGCCGGTTCCACGCCGAGCGATTTCCAAAGCGCGACCAAGGCGAGCTGCATCGCGAAAATCGCCGGCTGGGCGATCTCCGTTTGCTGAATCCGGGAGTCCGCTTCATCGCGGCCGAGTTCTTCCAGCAGGGAGAAACTCGCATAAGGCCGCATCGCGGCTTCGCAAGCTTCCATCACCTCGCGGAAAACCGGCTCGTTGCGCATCAGTTCGCGGCCCATGCCCCACCACTGCGGACCTTGGCCACTCATCACGAAACCAACGCGCAGCGGGAACTCAGGACGCGGAGTGAAAGATGTGCGGGCCTTGCCCACCGTCGAGCCAGCAGCGAATTCGCGAAGCTCTTCGGTCAGCTCGGTGGACGAACTCGCGACCACCGTCAGCCTATGCGCGTGATGGTTGCGGCGGGCACCGAGTGTGTAAGTGAGTTTCGGCAAGACCGGAGAAGTGCCATTTCCCAGCTCATGCGACTCGATCCAGTCACCCAAGCGCATGGCGGTGGCCTTGAGGGCGTCTTCCGAGCGGGCGGAAATCACCAGCGGCCACGAGCGGTTCGTGGGGAAACCTTCGACAGATTTGGGGGCGCTGGCCGGCGGCTCAGCAAGAATGACGTGGGCGTTCGCTCCGCCGAAGCCGAATGAGTTCACTCCGGCAATGCGGCGCGCGCCATTATCCGGAAATGCTTCCAGCGTTGTGGGAACCCGCAGTTTCAAGCCCGGCATGTCGATGTGCGGACTAGGGTTTTCAAAATGGAGGCTCGGCGGAATCTGGCCGCGCTTGAGCACGAGCATTCCCTTGATGAGCCCGACGACACCAGCCGCCGTCTCCAAGTGGCCGAGATTGGTCTTCACCGAGCCAATCGGCAGGGCGGATGAGCGCTCGCCACAAAGTGCTTCCGCCAGAGCGATCGCCTCGATGGGATCTCCCACCGCGGTGCCCGTTCCGTGTGCTTCCACAAAGCCCACTTCCGACGGCTGGATTCCCGCGTCGGCACAGGCGTCGCGCACCAGTTGGGCTTGCGCCTCGGTGCTCGGCAGGGAAATCCCGTTCGTGTGGCCGTCCTGATTCAAGGCCGAGCCGAGGATAACACCTTGGATCGGATCACCATCCGCGATGGCTTGAGACAGGGGCTTAAGCAACACGATTCCAGCGCCTTCGCCACGGACAAAGCCGTTGGCCTCGGCGGCGAACGCCTTACACTTGCCGTCCGGCGAGAGCATGCCCGCTTGGGAAAATCCGATGAAGCCGTCCGGAGTGATGATCACCGTCACGCCGCCCGCCATCGCCATTTTGCAACGTCCGGCACGCAGCGATTCGCACGCCAGGTGCACCGCCGTCAGCGCGGAGGAGCAGGCGGTGTCCATCGACAAGCTCGGGCCTGATAAATTGAAGCAATAGGAAATCCGGTTGGCCGCGATGCTGTGCGCGCTGCCTGTCGGCGAGTGGGCGCTGATGCCCTTGCGGTCCGTGCCGCCGCCTTGGATGTTTTGGTAGTCGTTGTGGGAAACTCCCATGAACACGCCGATATCCGTGCCCTTTTCAAAATCCAAAACCTGCCCAGCGTCCTCGATCGCCTCCCATGCGGTCTCAAGCAGAAGTCGTTGCTGAGGATCGATGTAAGGAGCTTCCCGTGGCGAAATTCCGAAAAACTGCGGATCAAATTGATCGATCTCATCGAGAAAGCCGCCGCGTTTGGCGATCGACTTGCCGGCCAATCCGGGTTCCGCGTCGTAGAAGCGTTCCACGTTCCAGCGGTCGGAGGGCACTTCGGACACGGCATCGCGACCTTCGGCCAATAACTTCCAAAATGATTCGGCGTCATTGACCCCGCCTGGGAACCGGCAGCCGATCCCGATGATTGCGATACCTTCTTTTGGCATAGTATTAAAATTTAGACCCCCCCTAAGAGGTGCGCGCACTATTATGACATAATTCCCCGTGGCAAGTCATAGTTCCGATCAAATGGCGGTTTTTAGAGCAGTCCGCACGCCATTCACGCGGTGGCCCCCGTTTCACCAAGGGGCAGATGCACAGAGGCTTCGGATTCAATTGAGGGTCTGCAACGCCGCCCGGCCCCGCTTTTTAGTCTCCGGATCGTCCTTGCCCTTGTTTGGCATCGCCAATCCCTTTTCAATGAACTTTTTGGCCTCCGCCTTGTTATCCATCGCCGCGCAGGTGATTCCCAGATCCACGTAATAGGGCGAGCGTCCGGGATTGATACTGATCGCCTTGCGGTAACACTTGGCTGCATCCTCGTTGCTCGCCTTAGGCAGTTTTCCGTAGGCCATTTCGGCGACTTTGCGCTTCACACTGCTCAGTTCGGAGACCTTCTCATGCCAGCGGCCAAGAATGTACCAGGCCACATCGTTGCCTGAATCCAACGCGATCGCCTTGTCCGCGTAGTTCTTCACATGATGAAGTGCATTCATTTTTTCCTTACTGCTGTAGAATTCGAGCGATTTGGCGTAGCCGATCGCGATGGAAAGATTCGCTTCCGAATTCTTCGGCGCGAGGGCCACCGCCCGCCGCGCGTAATCCAAGCCCATCCCGGAATACCGGATTTTCTCCTTCACTGACCCTGTGTCCGCCATCTGGTGCCTGTATTGGCGGGCGATGCGAAGAAGCAGGTCCACGTTTTTCGGCTCAAGTTGCTCAGCGGGCAGGTAGGATTTCAGCGCCTCGCTCGGATTGAATCTCTGGTCGTGAACATCCCCTTGCTTGATCAGTTCATCGACTGTCGCCGCGGAACTCGCACCGCACGGCAGGAGGAGGGACAGAGCACAGATCAGCGTTTTGAAGAAGACAGGGTTTTTCATAAGATTCGGAAGCAGTAAGCGCGGCATTTTCAGGAGTCAAACGGAACTCCGGAGACTGCCCGCTGGCAAGACCGGGGGGCGGATGCGATAAGTTGAGATAGCGATTGCCAATCAGTCTATCCAAACTACTTAACATCCTCATGTGTGGAATCGCAGGTTTAATGGATCTGGCCGGAAGACGGCAGGCACCCGAAGGCGTTGTGGAACGGATGTCCCGAGCGCTGATCCATCGCGGGCCGGATGAAGAAGGTTTTTTGCACCGGCCTGGACTGGCGCTGGCCTCGCGCCGGCTCGCCATCGTCGGCTTGGCGGATGGCCAACAGCCGGTCTGCAACGAGGACCAGAGTGTGTTCGCAGTCTTCAACGGCGAGCTGTTCGATCATCCGGAGCAGCGGGCGGGATTGATGGCACGCGGCCATCGCCTGCACACCCATTGCGACACGGAAATCATCCCCCACCTGTGGGAGGAAAGTCAGGAAGGGATGTTTGATCGATTGCGAGGGCAGTTCGCGATCGCCTTGTACGACGTGAAACGGCACCAGCTAACACTTGGCCGCGACCGCTTCGGGATCAGCCCGCTGTACTGGACGCGGCAGGGCGACTGGCTGCTCTTCGCCTCCGAAATCAAGGGCCTCCTCGCCTCCGGCATGGTGACGCCCAAGGCCGATCTGCGGGGGATCGACCAGATTTTCACCTTCGCCGCCATGCCGGGGCCGGTGACTTGTTTCGATGGCGTGCAACTGCTGACCCAAGGCCACTATTTGCAAATCACCCCGACCAACGAGGGCACCGCGGATCCTACCGTTAGAGACCAGGCCTACTGGACCATGGACTTCCCCAACCAAGGCGAGGAAAACCCCGAAAAGAATCCACGGAAGCTCGCGGACGAACTTGAGGACCTGCTGCTCAAGGCGGTGGACAAACGATTGCGCGCGGACGTCCCGGTCGGAGCCTATCTATCAGGCGGACTCGACTCCAGCATGATCGTGGCGATGGCTTGCAAGCTCAAGGGCGAGGCCATCAACACCTACACCATCCGCGTGGACGATCCCGCGCTCGACGAACTCAGCGCGGCCAATCGGACCGCCAAATACATCGGCACCAAGCCGCCCATCGTGCAGGATTTCCGCGCCAACGACGCGCTGGAAATCTATCCGCACCTCATCCAGGCGGCGGAGTCACCGGTCATCGACACTTCCTGCGCTGCCTTGCTGATGCTAGCCAAGCGGGTGCATTCCAACGGTCAGAAAGTGGTTCTAACCGGCGAAGGCGCGGACGAATGGCTGGCCGGGTATCCTTGGTACAAACTCGCCAGGATCATGGGTCTCCTCGACATGATTCCGGGGTTGCGCCTGAGCAACGCGGCCGTCCGCGCCTATTTCGGCCTGAAAAAAGTGCCGATCTACCCCCGGGGCTTCCGTGAAGGGTTGGAGAATTCCGTCGGTGGTCCCAACGCCTGGATCGAGTCCTTCGGCGTGCTTTCGCTCTCAAAACTGCGGCTCTACGCGGAGCCGCTGCGCGAGGTGCTGGAACAGACCCGCCCGTGGACCAACCTCGGGATCGATCTGGAGCGCGCTAAACAATGGGCACCCCTCAACCGCGGTCTCTGGGTCGGCGCACGGGTGACGCTGGCCGGACATTTGCTCCAGGCCAAAGGTGACCGAGTGGCCATGCACTCGTCGGTCGAGGCGCGCTATCCGTTTCTCGATGAAGATGTCTTCGATTTCACTTCCAAGCTGCATCCGAGCTGGAAACTGAAAGGACTCCGCGACAAGCACCTGCTGCGTCTCGTGGCGGAACGTTGGTTGCCCAAGGAAATCGCGCGCCGCAGCAAGGTGATCTTCCGTGCGCCGTTAGACAGCTTCCACATCGACCCGGAACCGAAGTTTGTCGGCCAGTTGTTGAGCGAGGAATCGCTGAGGCGCACCGGCTACTTCGATGTCGCGGCGGTGCAACACTGGCGCAAGGGGTTCCGCCAGATGCGGGCCGGTTCCCTGCCCCGGCTGTCGATGGAATTGGGCCTCGCCGCCGTCGTCGCCACCCAGCTCTGGCATCACACTTTCATCGATGGCACGCTCGCCGACCTGCCGAGGTGGACGCCCTGACAGGAGATCGCATTGCACCCGGCCCGGAAGCCGTGTAGGTAACGCGGCGTGTGGGAAACAATTCTATTTGCGTGGCATAACGTGGGGACAGGTGCGGCGTGGGCCGTCACAATTTGCCTGCTGTTAGCGGGAGCGATCGGCTGCGTGCTGCCGGTTTTGCCGGGACACTTGATCATCCTCATCGCGGCCATCGCGCACCGGTTGATGTTAAGCGAGGCATCGGGCCTGCGCTGGTGGTCCTTCGTCATCCTTGTCGCGCTGATGGCGATTTCCCAGACCTTCGAAATGATCAGCGGGGCGGCCGGCTCCAAATGGTTCGGCGGCACCCGCTGGGGTGCGGCCGGGGCATTGATCGGCACCCTTGTCGGGTTGTTTTTCCTGCCGTTCGGCTTGCTGCTAGGGCCTCTGATCGGGGCCTTCGTGGGTGAAATCGCCTTCGCGAAGAAACACCCCCACCACGCGGCCATTTCCGGGGTCGGCTCGGTCGTAGGAACCCTCGCCGGGATGGGTTTCAAGTTCGTCGTCGGGGTGCTGATGATCGGCTGGTTTTTCCTGGATGTGTTTTTGATTGGAAAATAACCGGGTTCCCCCCACTCTGCGCGGGCCGCTCCCCGGACGGTCGCAGTTTCCGCGCAAGCGGGAGGTGAGGAAAGTCCGGACACCACAGGGCAACGCGCCTCATGAAAGTGAGGGACGGGTAACGCGAGGACCCCGGACAGACAGTGCAGCAGAAAGATACCGCCGATGGCCCGCAAGGGCACAGGCAAGGGTGAAATGGTGGAGTAAGAGCCCACCGCGAATCCGGGTAACCGGACGGCACGGCAAACCTCGCGTGGTGCAAGACAGAACAGGGAAAGGGCTGCCCGCCCGTTCATTCCCGGGTATTAGTCGCACCCTGCGCAAGCAGGGCGCTCCGCTCCGGCGGGGTGAGAGAAATGGCCGTCCAGCCTCGCAAGAGGTGGACAGAATCCGGCTTACAGGGGAGCGGCACTTCCCTTCTCCCAAGGTTGCAGGATGCACCCGATGGCACAATTTGCACCGCGGTCGGCGGTGCGGGAATGAACAGGGGTTTCACAAACGGCTGATTTGCAGCCTTCGAGGCGATGGCCGTGATCGCGGCACGGTGGCTGCGACAAAGGGATTACGCGATGGTCCGACTTACTGACACGAGTCGCGACTTTTCCAATCGCCCAGAAATAACCCCATAAGCGTATGAACAACCGAAAGTTGACTCACTTGGCGCTGCTGATTTCCCTGGCAGCCAGCCCGCTCGTCCTCGCCCAAAAACCGGCCGACCAAACCTCGCCGGAACAAAAAACTCAATCCAAAGCCGAGGCCGTGGCACCATCATCGACAACGGTGGTCGAGGAGAAAGTCGTGGTCGTGCCGGCAGCACCTGCGGCCAAGCAGGGATCGCTGACCGATCTTATTTCTGATAGCGTTACGTTTTCCACCTTGGAGGCGGCGCTGAAAGCTGCGGAACTGGACGTGACGCTCGGACAAAAGGGAGTTTATACCATCTTCGCGCCGACCGACGAGGCGTTCGACAAATTGCCGCTCGGCACACTCGGCAAACTGATGCTTCCTGAGAATAAGGAGAAATTGCGCTCGCTGCTGCTCTATCACGTCATCCCTGGCCAGATGCTGGCGGTGGACCTGAAGGACGGCCAAGTCATCACCATGAACGGCGAAAAAGTGAAATTCGAAGTGGACGACGGCACCGTCGAAATTGACGGGGCAAAGGTCTTCAGCACCGACGTGATGGCGAACAACGGAGTTATGCATTCGATCGGCAACGTCATCTTTCCGAAATCCATGGAAGGGTTTTCCGGCTTGGACAAGTAACCCTCCCGCCAACTCCTAACAGCACCTGTGGCAACCCGCCGGAGGTGCTTTTTTGTCGGGCGGTCCACCGGGTTTTTCCTTTACTTCAGGAATCCATCCCTCCAATTGAATCCGGATATGTCATTCAACATGAATCGCCCTGAAATTCCCTCCCTCGGCATCGTCGCGGGCCTCTCCGACGAGGATCGCGGGTTGCTTGGAAATTACGGCGAGTTCCTCCCCGTGCACGCCGGGCAAACGATCATTTTCGAAGGAAAACCGCAGAACTCGCTGTTTTTCGTCATCTCCGGCGTGCTGCATGTCCACACCGAAGCTGAGGGCCGCACGGTCCTGATCACCCGCATCGAGGCCGGCGAAACCTCGGGTGAAATCAATCTGTTCGACCCCGCCAAAGCCAGTGCCTCGGTGACAGCCAAGGAATTTGCCCAAGTCTGGCGGGCCGAACGCACCGACATCGAAGCATTCGTCGCCGCCTACCCGGTGCCTGGTACGATCCTGCTGTCCGGCATCATTCAGGTCATGAGCCGTAGGATCCGTCACATGAACGAACGGTTGGCCAATCAGGAATCGATCTCCGGTCTCACCCTGTACTGGCACTGATCCCAGGAACGGCTCATTCACTTCGTGCTGATAGAAGACGGGGAAGTGCCGGGGGGCTTCGCCCAGTTCTTCACGAATTCGGCATCTTCCGGGATCAGCAACGCGGTTTTCACCGGAATCCGTTTCCCGTCGCGCTTCATCAGGACGACCTGGGAATTGTCGGATAGCTTGTCGAGGATCACCGCTTCCACCTGGTTGCCGCTGGCCCGCGTGGTCCACTTCCGGTACTGGGGGGCAGGATCAACGGGTGTTGCAGCGCCCGCAGCAGAAGCAAGCGCCGGGCCGCCACGAACCTGGGCGCCGCCATCCACCCGGACGGCCGTTAGTTTCAAGCCTTCCTGGTTCTGGCCGCTCAGCACGCTGCCATCCCAACTGACGGTCATGGTGTCGGTGTATCCATTATCCCAGACGATTTGATAGGTTCTGATGGGAGCGGTCAGATCCGCGCAAGTCCAACTGGCGCGTTGCCTGGGGTGTGAGACGTCGCCTCCCGGGAGGAGGGTGAATTCCAAATCGGTATTCGTCCACAACCAGCGCCCGAGGCCCAGTTCACCGGGCGAGCTAACAAAAATCTGTTGGGGAACATCCGTCCCTTCGGTGGCGAGAAGCTTGTTGAAGCGGGCGTCGGCTTGTTTCACCAGTTCAGGGTTGGTGCCGGATTCGCCGTCGCCATAAATCAGTTGGATCGCGTTGATGGATGTACCGAGGCCGGTGCCTCCAAGCACGACAAGGTCTCCCATCAGAATTGTTTTTTGCCACCCCGATCCTGCCAGATAGACACGGCCATAGAGTTTGCTGCCTTCGGGCATCCCGCCGCTGAACCGGAACTGGATCGCTTCCAGCATATCTCCATTGCCCGTGGCAAAATTTCCCTCGCAGAGCTTCCAATTGCGCCAGCCGTATTTTGCCACATGGATCCTGAATTCCGACTCTGGCGGCATCCCGAGAACCTTGAAAGCATCAGCGACGCGGGTGTTTTCAGGAATACCGGCCACCCCGCCGTCCTTGCCATAAACCCACGCCTCCGGCTCCTTCTTGATGAAGATTCCATATTCCAAGCGGGTGACAGCCTCTGCGGCACTTTCCTGTGGCGTAGCCTCAGGCTCCGATTTCAGGGGAAGCGGTTCAGGGGTGATTGGGGCCAGCGCGATTGGCGGGTCGCGTGAAGGCGCAACCGCCGGCTGCGGCGAAACTTCGCCATTCGTGATTTCAGCAATGGGAGGTTCCGGGCTGGATTCCACCGGTGGAGGTGCGGCTCCCAAACGGGGTGTCGTGCGTTCTTCTCTTGAAAACCAAGCAAACGCAGCACTGCCTAACAGCACAGCCGTGAGAAATGAAACCACCATCGGCACGATGGACGATTTCTTCGCTTTCTGAGTGGCCATCTCGTGGCTGGGCGGGGCATGGACGGGAGCCATCGCGTGTCCTGTTGCAGAAACCCGTTGCACCGGCACCGCGGCAATTTTCCGCAAGTCGCCCGCGATCTCAGTCGCGCTGGAATAGCGCGCCGCCGGCGATGGATGGGTTGCCCGCTGGATGATCGCGTCGAAACGGAAATCACAATACGCGATCATCGACGCCGGACGCGGATCGTCCGCCGGCAGTTTTCCTGTTAGCAACTCATGCAGCAGCACGCCGATGGAGAACAAGTCGGCGCGATGATCCACCTTGTCAGGATCATCGATCACCTCGGGCGCAGTGTATCCCGGAGTACCGAAAATCGTCTCGCCCGCTTCGGTCTTCCGGTCAATCGTGCGGGCGAGGCCGAAGTCGCCGATCTTGGGCTCCGCCTGCAAGGTGAGCAGAATGTTGGACGGCTTGATGTCCCGGTGAAGGATGCCGTGCTGATGGGCGTGGGCGAGGCCATGGCAAATGCTCGTCACCAACCGAATCACCTCGCCCGGATCGATCGCCTGATCGTGGGCCGAATGATAGATTGATTTCCCGGGCACGAACTCCATCACGATGTAGAGCATTCCATTAACCTCGCCGAAGTCGTGAACGCCGATGAGATTCGGATGATTCAAGCGGGCCATCGCCTTGGCCTCCGCTTCGAATCCCGCGCAAAACTCCGCATCCTGGCTGAATTCCATCGGCAGGATCTTCAACGCGACCGTCCGGTCCAATGATCGCTGCACCGCCCGGTAAACCGCCCCCATCCCGCCGGTGGCGATGAGATACTCGATCTCATATCCCGGGAACAACGGCGCGAGATCGTCAGGCTCCGGCGCCACGAAGGCGATAGGCTCGGGGGAATTGTTCATGGGGAGGAGGATGAAGCGGGCTCGATTTCTCCGCAGCCAGCAGCGATGTCACTTCATCCACAGGAAAATGCTCCTATCGAAATCGACACGATCACGCAATCTCCTTTTGGTCGCGCCGCCGGTCCTGCAACAAGGGGGAGCGTCTTTTCAGGTTTATCCTTGCGTGGATGGGGTTGTCGGGAAGAATCCGCGCCCCGCGCCGCGGTTCCACCCCATGAGCGAAATCATCACCACCCCAGAATCCGCCAGCTTCGAGCAAATCGGCGAAGTGCTGCGCAATCACCAGTCGTTTGTCCTGATCAGCCACGTCCGGCCGGATGGCGATGCGATCGGCTCTCAGCTAGCCCTCGGATTTTCTCTGATGGCGGCGGGCAAAACGGTCTATCTGATCAACGAGGACGGACTGCCAGACAACCTGGAGTTCATGGCGGGATCGGAAAAAATCGCGCTGCCTCCCGCCGAACCGCTCGATGTGGAGGTGGCGATCGCGCTCGACACTGCAACCAAGCCGCGTCTCGGCGACGCCGCGTTGCACGCTGCATCAAAGGCGAAGATCTGGCTCAACATCGATCACCACAAATCCAACCCGGCCTACGGCGATCTGAACCTGATCGATTCCACCAGCCCGGCGACCGGCCAGATTCTCTATCAACTCATCACCGCGCTCGAGCTGCCGCTGCCCGACGAGACGCGCGACGCGATCTATGTCGCGGTTTCCACCGACACCGGTTCGTTCCAATATCCGTCCACCACGGCGAAAACCTATCGAATGGCGGCCGATCTCATCGACCGGGGACTGGACGTGGGGACGCTCAATTCGCAGACCTACGACAACCATCCTTACCGCCGCGTCGAGCTGATGCGCGCCCTGCTCAACACGCTTGAGCTGTCGCCCGACGGATTGGTGGCGAATTGGGAGCTGCGTGACCAAACCCGGCTCGATCTCGCGCTGCTGCCCGAGGATAGCGAGGGACTGATCGACATCATCCGCGCGATCCGCGGAGTGCAACTCGCGGTGTTTTTCGAAGAACTGGTGGATGGCAAGATCCGCGTCTCGATGCGCTCAAAGGACAAGCGGCTGGACGTCTGCCAGATCGCCATGGAATTCGGGGGCGGCGGTCACGCGCTGGCCGCCGGAATCCGCATGAAGGGGCCGCTGGAAGATGCGAAGCGGCTTGTGTTAGGCGCGATCCATCGCCGGATCGGGACGGCCGGACTTTAATTTTTGAACCACTTTTATGAGAGATAATCCCAAGGATTTTGACGGCCCTAGCGGCGTCCTGCTGATCGACAAAGCGGAAGACATGACTTCGCACGATGTCGTTGCGATCGCCCGCCGCGCCCTGAACACGAAAAAGATCGGCCACTGCGGCACGCTTGATCCGATGGCCACCGGGCTGTTGATGTTGGTCATCGGACGCGCGACGAAGATCCAGGATCTATTGATGAGCGAGGACAAGCAATATGTGGGCACGCTCACTCTCGGCTCGACCACCAGCACGCAGGACCGCCAAGGTGAAATACTGGAAACGAAACCTGTTGGAGACTATACCAAGGAACAAATCCACGAAGCGTTCGATGGCTTCATGGGCGATTTCGAACAAATCCCGCCAATGGTTTCCGCGATCAAGAAGGATGGCGTGCCACTCTACAAACTTGCGAGAAAAGGAATCGAGATCGTCCGCGAGCCGCGCAAGGTGCATATCACGTCTTACGAGGTGACCCGCATCGAGCTGCCGGAAGTGGACTTCATCGTGAACTGCTCGAAGGGATTTTATGTCAGGACTTACGCGCACGACATCGGCGAGAAACTCGGTTGCGGGGCGCATCTCAGCGCGCTGCGCAGAACGCGTTCCGGGAAGTTCACGCTGGATCGCGCCGTGCCGGCGATGGATTTGAAAACCATCCCGCGTGAAGACTTGTTGAAGGCGTTGGTTTCCCTAGCGGAAATCTCGCTGATGCGCGGGGCTTGACCGGACTGGGATCGACTTGCCGTGCTCCGGCTGGGATGATGGAATCCCGGCCATGGAGATTCCAGCAGAACACGGATGGCCGGGTCGCTGGAGGTTCGTTTTGGTTGTCGTCGTCCTATGCTGGGGGCTATCGATACTCAGCATCCTGAGTTTGTTGATCCTGCCGATTGCGTTGTTCGCCCTAGGTCGCACATCCTACCGTGGCGCATGGCTGCCTTTTGGGTTCCTCCTGCTCGCCAGCCCGATGGGATTCTTCTTCATAGCAGGAATGGTGGACTATTCCAAAGGTGCTCCCAAATTGCATTCGATGGGCCTGCCATCCATGGAATTTTTCAACGTCGACCCGAGAACACGCAGTTTCTCTCAAACCGGAGGCTGCCGCGTGGACGGAGACGAATGGGTCCCCCAAGGTTTCCACAATCTCGGGGTATTGACGCTGGCAACACTGTTAGGCCCCCCGTCCCGCTCGTATGGAGGACCCTACCCCACCAAGGAACAGGCGACGCGTCTTTCGTCCTCCGCCCCAGTGATCGATGTCGCGGGTTTTCTGAAGGGAAAGATCCCTCTCGGGGATAAGATTCTGGAGATGGAGCCGGACCAAATCCACACGATTGCGGGAGATCTCCGTTTCTATAATTTGGGCTATGAAGAGGATCCCGATTCATCCTTGGTTCACATCCGGGCGACTGCATTTGAGGAACGGTGTTTGATTCTGAGGTTGGTGGAGAAGGATTCTTTCCCAACTACGACGAAATCCGATGATCGTGATTTTATCGTCCTCATCGACCGCAACAACATGCGTCCGTTTGCCTACTACCGGATCACCGGAGATTCCGCCACCCGGCGCCCGAGACTCCAATATCTGCCGGAGCTTTCCAGATGAGCTTGTCTCAGACTTCCTCGGCCACTTCCTCTTCTGCCACAGCCGGCACCAGCTTGCGGAAATGGACTTGGCCGACGCGACGACCGTCGGTGCTGGTGACGCGGGCTTCGTAGCCTAACACTTCGACGGTTTCACCGACCTCGGGGAAGCGCTGGAGTTGCTGTGTTAGGTAGCCGCCGATGGTGGTGACTTCGCCGCTGTCGAGGAACAGTTCAGGAACGTGGCCGGCGAGGTCGTTGAGGGTCATTGCGCCTTCGATCACGAATTCGTCGTCGTTGACGCGAGTGAAGGACGAGCGCTCGTTATCGAATTCATCCTGAATGTCGCCGACGAGTTCCTCCATGACGTTGTCGAGGAACACGATGCCGACGGGCGTGCCGAATTCATCGACAACCATGGCAAGGTGGGCGTGCTCGCGGAGGAAAAAGTTGAGCAACGTGTCGAGCGGCATCGTGTCGGGCACGATTTTCAGCTCGCGCTTGATCCGCATCAGGTCGGGGTCGGGATCCTTGATCAGCTTGAACAAATCCTTGATGTGAATCAGGCCGATCGCCTGGTCGAGGTGGCCTTTGACGAGCGGAAAACGGGTGTGCTTGCTGCGCATCGCGATTTCCAGAACCTTTTCGAAAGGCTGATCGGCATCGAGGATGACGACCTTGTTGCGGGGTGTCATGACGTCGCGCACCCAAAGTTCATTGAGGCCGAGGGCATTGATGAGGATTTCGCGCTCTGTCTCGGTGACTTCCTGGGTTTTTCCGCTCTGGGTGACCAGCAAGGCAAGTTCCTCCGCGGAGTGGCTGTGCTCGCCCTCGCTAACGGGATCGATCCGGAAAAAGGTCTTGAGAACCCAGTTTGCCGTGCCGTTGAAGAACACGATGACCCAGTTGAAAATTTTGTAGAAAAGATGGAGTGGCGCGACCAACGCCATCGTCACGGGGAGCGCCCTGCGGATGGCGATTGATTTGGGCACCAACTCACCGACGACGACGTGAAGGAACGTGAACGAGGCGTATGCGAGGACCAGCGAGGTCCAGTAAATCCCGCTTTGCGGCATGCCGGTGTAGGCGAGTAGCGGATAGACGAGGGCTTTGACGAAGGGTTCGCCAAGGAATCCAAGTGCCAGCGAGGAAATGGTGATGCCGAGCTGATTGGCAGAGAGATAGCCGTCGAGATGGTTCAGGACATGCAGCGCGAGCCTCGGATCATCCCCGGTTTCCTTGGAAGCCGCCTCAACCTGGCTCGGGCGGACCTTGACGATGGCGAACTCCGACGCGACGAAGAACGCGTTGAGCAGCAGGAAGAAAACGATCCCGAGGATGTAGAGCAACGACTGCCCGAGCGATGGGAATTCGTGCGCCCCGGTGACGGCGAGGAGATTGATGACGTGGTCGGTAATCACGGCGTCAGAGTTTTTCGTAAACCCCCTGGTCGCGCCGCTGGAGGATCGTGAAGCCGGCCTTCTTGGCATCGCTCACGGAGAGCGGCTTGGTGATGGTCGGGGTGTTGATCCGGGAGATCACCTTTTTCACCGGGTTCTTGCAGAGCGGGCACACCTCAAGGGGGGCACGGTCGATTGGGCGTCTGAGCTCGAACCCACGGGCGCAGACGCGGCACGAATGCTCGGGGTCATCCGCGGCTTCAGAAACGTATTCGTAAATTGGCATAAAAAGGACGTGGGACCGGGAGATTTCCGACCCACGTCAAAAACTAGCGTAAAGCGTACCAGCTTACCAGCTCGACTTGGTCACGCCCGGAAGCATCCCGGCGGAGGCAAGTTCGCGGAAGGTGATCCGGGAGAGGCGGAATCGGCGGAGGAACGCCCGGCGACGGCCGGTGATCTCGCAACGGTTCACCAAACGGGTCGGGCTCGCATCGCGCGGCAGCATGGAAAGACCCACATAGTCCTTCTCAGCCTTGAGCTTGAGACGGAGTGCGGCGTATTTCTCGACGGTTTCTTTTTTGCGCGCGTTGCGTGCGATCCAACTTTTCTTAGCCATAATTCGGGGCGCAGGTGTTAAGGGATGAGCGGAGGGTTGCAAGCCCAAAGTCGCCGATTCCCGGATTTTTCAAGGAAGCGGGAAGTTTTGCCCCGTTTCAGACGAGCGGATCCGTGTGTTTTTGTTCATCTGAAAGGGATACTCCCTGATTTGAAATACGCCGCGTTGTCCCTGCGTTTAGAGGCGACGCTCTACCCGTTTGGGTGCTCGACAGCGACTTATCCCGCGGCCTTATATCCATTCATTCCACCGGTTTAAAAAACACCAATATCTCAACCCATCCTATGAATCGTCGTGAAATCCTCCGCACCGGCTCGCTCGGCACCCTCGGCCTGCTCGCATCCCAGACCTTCCAAACCGCCCGCGCGCAGGCCCGGGTCGCCGGCGCCAATGAGCGCATCCGCATCGGCATCGTCGGGTTTTCCGACCGCCTCACCAGCACGCTGCTCCCCTGCTACAAGGCCGTCGCGGACGAATTCAACTGCGAGATCGTCGGTGTTTCAGACATCTGGAACCGCCGCCGCGAGGAATCGAAGGCGTATTTCACCAAGAACTTCGGCAAGGAAGTCGAAACCTACCGCAACAACGAGGAGATGTATGAGAAGGCCAACCTCGACGCCGTCATCATCTCCACCGCGGATTTCCAACACGCCACCCACGCCATCGAGGCCATCGCCGCCGGCTGTGACGTCTATTGTGAAAAGCCCTTCGCGGAAACGATGCTCGACGCCCGCGCCGCCCTCAAGGCAGTGAAGGGCTCCGACCGCATCCTCCAGGTCGGCTCGCAACGCCGTTCCGGTCAAACCTATCAGGCCGCTTACGAATACCTGAAAAGCGGGAAATTCGGCCCGATCGTCGCCGCCGAGATGACGTGGAACGTCAACCAGCCAGGTCGCTGGCGCCGGCCAAATCTCGTCGCCTCGATCAAGGAGGAGGATGTCGATTGGAAACGCTTCCTCTGCAACCGCCCCGACGCCATGTGGGACCCGCGGAAATATCTCGAATACCGCCTGTTCTGGCCCTACTCGTCCGGCATCCCGGGCCAATGGATGTGCCATCAGATCGACACCATCCACTGGTTCACCGGACTCCCCCACCCGCGTTCCGTCTCGGCGAACGGCGGTATCTATCAGTGGAAGGACGGCCGCACGAATTTCGACACCCTCACCGCCGTCTTCGATTACGGCCCGCTCGATGACCCGTCGTCCGGCTTCCAGGTCACCTACGGCTCGCGCTTCAGCAACTCTGCGGGCGGCACCAAGGAAATCTATTATTCCAACGGCGGCGAACTCAATTTGGACAACGGCAAAGTCAGCTCTAACGGCGGTCTCGATAAGAAGAACGCGGCCGACATGAAATTGGAAGCCAACCTGCTGGCCGATTTCAAACTCGAAGGCCAAGGCGCGGCCCCCACCTCGGCAAACACCGGCACCGACGACCTCACCACCGCCCACATGAAAAACTGGCTGGAGTGTCTCCGTTGGCGCAAGCAACCGCATGCCCCCGTCGAAGCCGGCTATCAGCACTCGATCGCCACCATCATGGCCAACGCCGCCGCCCGCACCGGCGAGCGCGTGACGTTCGACGAGAAGACCCAGGAAGTCATGGCCGGCGGCAAGGTGTTCCACCTCTGAAACATTCCGGCTCATGCAATCCATTTCGCGCAGACGCATCCTGCAAACCGGTTCCCTCGCGCTCATCGGCACGGCCTTCGCGCCACGGCTGATGGCGCAGCCTAACGAAAAGAAGCTCTTCACCGCCATGGGCATCGCCGCCCCGCTCGACAAGGCGGCCCTGCTCAAGGCGGCGGGCGCCGAGTTTCTAACCGAGAGCGTCGGCAACTTCCTCGTCCCGGACAAGGATGAGGCGGAGTTCGAGAAAAACCTGGCGAAACTCGCGGCCTCGCCGCTGCCGGTGCTCGCCTGCAACGGCTTCATCCGCCCCGCGAACCTGCATTGCGTCGGACCCGATGCGAACCACGACCTCATTCTAACATGGGCAGAAACCGCCTTCCGCCGGATGAAAAAAGCCAACGGCAAATTCATCGTCTTCGGCAGTGCCGGCGCGCGGAAGATCCCCGATGGCTGGACCAAGGAGAAGGCCGACGAGCAATTCGTCGCCCTGCTGAAAAAGTTGGGACCGCTGGCCGAAGCCCAGGGCATCACCGTCACCGTCGAGCAACTCCGTGCCGAGGAGTGTAATTACATCAACCACCTCAGTGAAGGTGCCGCGCTCATCCGCGCCGCCGGCCACCCGAACGTCCGGATGCTCGCCGATCTCTATCACATGGCCTGCGGCGGCGACACCCCGGCCGACCTGAAGGCCGCGATGGACGTGGTCGTGCATATTGAAATCGCCGAGAAGGAAGGTCGCACCGTGCCCGGAGTTTCCGGCGATGACTTCCGCCCGTATTTCCGCGTCCTGCGGGAAACCAACTACAAAGGAGTCGTTAGCATCGAAGGCAAATGGACCGACGCCAATATCGGCCCGGCATTCAATGAAATGGCGAAGCAGGCGGGAGAGGTCTGACGGACCGCGAGATTTATCTCGCCTGCTTCGATCCGTGATTCGGGCGAAATAAATTTCGCGGTCCGTTAAGAGACTCCTGCGATCCTCGCCAGAATCTCCTCCACGGGAGCCAGCCGTCCGATGCCTTCGTAACCGCACGCCAGATCACCCTCAGCAGGATCGATGAAGGAACAGCCATCCGCTGTTAGCTGTGCCACGTTCCGCTGCGTCGCCGGATGCAGCCACATTTTCCCGTTCATCGCCGGGGCGATTAGAACCGGGGTCGTGCGCGGCAGGGCGAGGTAGATTGAGGAGAGCGGATCCGGCGAGAGGCCGTTGGCAAAATGGCCGATGACGTTGGCACTGGCAGGAGCGACGACGAAGAGGTCCGCATGATCGGCCAGCTCGATGTGGCCGGGTTTCCACGATTGTTTCTCGTCCTCGAGCGTGACCAGCACCGGCTGTCGGGTGAGCGTTTGCAGCGTGAGTGGGGTGATGAATTCGGTGGCGGAGCGAGTCATCACGACGTGGACTTCGTGACCTGCCTTGACCAGTTGCGACGCGAGGTCCGCCGCTTTGTAGGCGGCGATGGAGCCGGAGATGCCAAGGACGATATTCATGTTTGCAAAATTCTAACGCAGCATCGAGACGGCTTTGGTGGTGGCTTCGGCGAGGGCTTCGACATCGCGCTGGGTGTTGTAGAGGGCGAAGGACGCACGCGCGGTGCCGGTGATGCCGAAGCGCGCCATCAGCGGCTGGCAGCAATGGTGCCCGGTTCTAACGGCGACACCCATCTGGTCCAACAGCGTGCCGAGATCGTAGTGATGGATGCCCTCGACATTGAAGGAAAGCGCTCCCGCGCGATCAGCCGGGCCGAAGAAACGGATGCCGGAAATCGGCGCAAGCGCTTCGGCGGCGGAGCGGATAATGCCCCGCTCGTGCTCCTGGATCGCACTCAGGCCGATGCTGTTGACGAAGTCCAGCGCGGCGGCTAAAGCGATGGCGCCCTCGATGTTAGGCGTGCCGGCCTCGTATTTGAACGGCAGGTCGTTGTAGGTGGTTTTTTCGAAGGTGACTTCCTTGATCATCTCGCCACCGCCGCGCCATGGCGGGAGGGAATTCAAAACCTCCGCGCGGCCCCACAGGACGCCGATGCCGGTCGGGGCGTAAACCTTGTGGCCTGATAGAGCGAGGAAATCGATGCCGAGCGCCTGCACGTCGATCCGCATGTGGGCGGTGGCCTGGGCGGCGTCGATCATGACGAGCGCGCCGGCTTCCTTCGCGGCGCGGGTCATTTCGGCGATGGGATTGACGGTGCCGAACGAGTTGGAGATCCAAGTGAGCGAGAGGATTCTCGTGCGCTCGTTGAGCAGGGAAAGGAAAGCGTCCTGGTCGAGCGTGGCGTCGTCGTGGCAGGGAATCACCTTGAGAACTGCGCCGGTCCGCTCGCAGAGCATCTGCCAAGGAACGATGTTGGAATGGTGCTCCAAGGTCGAGATGAGCACCTCGTCGCCCGCCTTGATGGTGCCGGAAAGACCGAGGATATTTGCGACCAGGTTGATGCCGTCGGTGGTACCGGAGGTGAAAATCACTTCGTCCGAGGTGGCCGCGTTGAGGTGGGTGGCGACCGTCTGGCGGGCCTTTTCAAACGTCTCGGTGGCGAGCCGCGCCAAGTGATGGGCACCGCGGTGGATGTTGGAATTGATCGCCTCGTAGTAGTGCCGGGACGTCATCAAAACCGCCATCGGCTTCTGGGTGGTGGCCGCATTGTCGAGATAAACCAAGGGCCGGCCATGGATCGAGTGATCCAGGATCGGGAATTCGGCGATCAGCGCGTCGTGTTGGAACATAGTGCAGAATCCGGGATTTCGGGAACCGCCGGAACGTGAAGCATGGCCGCCAATGCCGCAACGCCCGATTTCCCGGCCGCAAAACATCTGCCCTTGCGGTGGGGGGGATGCGGGGCTTGAATCCCGCCCCCACAAGCATGTATCTGCTGAAAAAAGCCATCCAACTCCGCGAGAGTTCTCATCCTGACCACGAAAAGCCGTTTCTCGAGCACTTGGAGGATTTGCGCACGATGGTCACCCGGATCGTGGTCACTCTGTTGATTTCGATGATTGTCTGCTTCGCCTTCAACAAGAAGTTCATGGCGTTTTTCCGACAACCGGTGGACCAGGTGCTGGTCGCCCAGATCGAGAAAACCCTTCCCACCGACGCGGCGCGTCCCGTCACCGTCGAGTCCTGGGGCAAGGCCCGCAAAGTCGAGCATGCGGCGACGGCACTCTCGCCGGAGCAGCGCGAGATTTTCTATCGGTCGCTTGCCGACGATTCGCTCGTGTTCCACGCCAAATCGGTTAGCCTCTACCGGGCAACCGTGCTTTTACCGGAGGAAAAGCGCGAGGCCTTCGTCAACTCGCTTCCGGAAACCGACGATACGAAACTCCAGGTCAAGGCGCTGCTCAGAACCAAGCCAAACGCGGACAGCGACATCAATGGCAACCTGAAGATGATGTCCGCGCTCAAGCCTACGGAGGGCTTCATGCTGTCGATGAAGCTCTCGTTCGTGGCGGGCATCGTGGTTTCATTTCCGCTGCTGTTATTGTTCATCCTGCAGTTCGTCCTGCCCGGACTCCACAACCATGAGAAGCGCGTGCTGTGGCCGGCGATGGCGGTGGGCTTCGGCCTATTTCTAACTGGCGCGTCCTTCGCCTATTATCTGGTGCTGCCGCGCGCGCTGTTGTTTTTCGCCGAATGGAGCGGCGACATGGGAATTTCCAACGACTGGCGGATTGGCGAGTATATCTCGTTCGCCACCCAGTTCACGCTGTTGTTCGGGGCTTCCTTCGAACTGCCGGTGGTGGTCATGGTTTTCGTGAAACTCGGAATGCTGAGCTATGAAACGATGTCCAGGACACGCTCTTACGCCATCGTCGCCATCTTCGTGGCCGCCGCCGTGCTGACACCGACACCCGACATGATGACGATGGCGCTGATGGCCTCGCCGATGATCATCCTCTACGAAATCTGCATCTGGCTGGCCTATCTCGACCGCAAGAAAGCCCGCATCAGGGAAGAACAGGAAGCCCGCGAGAGCATGGAACGCCAACTCCTCCGTGAGGAAAAAATGCGCGCCGCGGAAGCCGCCGATCCTGACTGGCAGGCCAACCACCCTGAAACCGACCATCACGCCGCTGAGGCTGGCGACGACGGCTGGCACGATGAATATCCGCAGCACGACCCGCACGCCAGCGATGTCCTGCCAGAACTGGATGAGGAACCGCCGGCCAAAATCCCCGAGGACGGGGAACGCCGCCGGATGGATCCATGACACACTTCCAGCTAACATTTTCAGATCCATTTGATGAACAAGCTCAAAGTCGTTAGAGATGAAAGCGCCCGCTCCCCGTTCGCCGGTTGCGCCATCCTGATCGCCGCCCTCGCGGTGATGGTTTTCCTGATCGGTTTCTCGGTCCTCACCCTGTTCCGGCAGTTCAATGAGATCGCGAAATTCACGGATGAAAAGCCGGTGCCCATCGAAGTTTCGTCGCTCGAAAACAAGGAGGCGCAACTGAACAGCCTGGCGGAGCGCATCGAAGTATTCCGCCAGCAACTCGTCGGCGATACCGAAGCCTCGCTTGCTCTATCAGCCGACGAACTGAACCTGGTAATCGCCGCCTACGAGCCTTGCAAGGAACTCCGCGGAACCTTCCGCGTTGTCAGCATCGACGGGGAAACCCTGCGCATCGCGATTTCATTCCCGCTCAACGGCAAGCCTCGGTTGGCCCGCAAGGAAGAGCCCGGCTGGATCGCCTCCGACTCGCGCTACCTCAATGGCACCATGGTCGCCCGCCCGACGTTGCTCAAGCATGAGGTCGTCCTGAGCCTCGATACCATCGAAGTCCCCGGCAAGAGGGTCGCGCCCGAGTTCGTCGATCAAATGTCGCCCTATCGGATCACCGAGCGCTATCTGGCAGACAAGGTCATCGGCCCGGCGATGGCCAGGCTCACCCGCGTCGAAGTCACCGGCGGCAAAATCGTGCTGACGCGCAAGCCGGGCGAAAACCCTGCGGACATGATCACCGACAAGCAGGTCGACTCCGCCAGCAACCGGCTTTTTACCGTACTTGGCATCGCGGCGGCGGGTTTCCTCGCGTTTGCCGGGATCATCGTGTTCATCGGAATGCGTGCGAAAGCCCGCAAGCGCTAGATTTCCGAAACAAAGCCGGGTGACCGCACCGTTTTAGGACAACCTCATGAAACTCCTGCCCGCCCGCACCGCCCTCCTCGGCCTCGCCCTGACGACTTGGCTACCCGCCAAGGAAGCCGCTCCTCCAGTCCCCGCCGATGCCGCCACCCCCGCCGCAACGGAAGTCAAAGACCCTGCAATCGAGGCAAAAACCAAGGAACAGGAAGCCCTCGCTCTCGACAACAAGCTCCAGGCCGAGCGCCTCGTCGCCGCCACCAACGCCATGCGTGCCGAGGTCACCCGGCTGAAGTTGGAGCGCGAGTTGATCGCCGAAAAACTCGCTCTCGACTCCGCCAAGCGCCAGGTCGTCCTCCAGGAAGCGCTCGCGGAAATCGAAGCGGAAAAGGAAAAACTAACGGAGGAAGGCGAGCTCTCCAAGGTCAGGGCCGACAAACTGACCAATGATCTCAAGTCGCTTCAAACCGAAGCCGCTCTTGAAATCACCAGTCTCCAGAACGACATCGCCCGCATCGAAGCGTCTGACAAGCGCGCCAAGTTCGCCGACTCCAAGCCGGTGTTCCTGAAGAATCCACTGAAGGAAAATGGCATCGTCGTCGTTTCGGACCGACGCATCCCGCTGAACGGGCTGATCACCACCAGCACCGCGGATTTCGTAACCAGCCGCATCCAGTATTGGAACAACAAGGACCGCGAACTGCCCATTTTCATTGTTATCGATGCCAGCCCCGGCGGCTCGGTGATGGCCGGCTATCGGATTCTCAAAGCGATGGAATCGAGCGACGCGCCGATCCATGTCGTCGTGAAATCCTTCGCCGCCTCGATGGCCGCCGCCATCACCACCCTCGCCCAGGAATCCTACGCCTATCCGAACGCGGTGATCCTCCATCACCAAATCAGCTCGGTCGTCATGGGTCAGCTCAACCTTACCCAACAACGTGAATTCCATGAGGAAAGCCAACGCTGGTGGGCGCGCTTCGGCACCCCCATCGCCACCAAGATGGGCATCACTCCCGACGAGTTCATCAAGAAAATGTATGCCCAGTCGTCCAGCGGCGACTGGAGCGAATTCGGCGAGCAAGCCAAGGACTTGAAGTGGGTGAACCACATCGTCACCGGCATCGATGAAACCTCGTTCACCAAGGACCCCGATTCGGTCGAGCTGGCAAAAGTCGCCAAACCGGCAGCCCTAACCGAAGAAGTCGATGCCTCCGGCAAGCCATTCGTCTGGCTCCCCCGCCTCGACCCGAAGGACGTCTATTTCGTTTACAACACCGACGGTTACTATCGGATGAGGTGAGTAATATAGGCATTCCTGCCTGTTCCGCTAAATATGACGATTGGACTCATACTCCGCTGTGAGGAATCCGAGCTACCTACCAACCCGGATTGGAAGCCGTTATGCCTGGGAGAAAGAGATGCGATCATCGATGTCGTGTCCCGAATAACTTGCGTCGTTAGGCGCGGTGCCAATACGTCTCAAGGAGAAGTCGATCGCTTCGTTGTTGAATCGCAGGATTCACATCTCGAAGTCGATATTCCCACATCAGGGGAGATAGCTACTCTGGGAATTCAAGGTGTTCTAGGTGACACGTCTCTCGCGGTGATCCGTAATATCTGTGTAGGTCTCAATGCGCGATATTATGACAGCGAGGTCGGATTCGTCGCACTTTAGCAATCAACCCCAGGATCAATGTTGGAAGACGATTTCAGTTGGGTTATCCGCAAAGCCTTCAAAGGCCTCGCCCTCGCACCGGGCGAGGCCGCTTTGCGTGCGGGACTTCCCGAAAGCGAAGTCCTCTCATTCTCGCGCGGGAGATTTTCGGCGGACACCGCCCGCCGCCTCGCCCCGGTGCTCGGGTTGAAACCCGCGGCTCTCGCGCAACACGACCTCTATCAGCCCAAGCCGCTTGCCCTCTCTAACATCCACCGCCTCGACCTGCCCTTCAATGGCGAGCGGGTGAACGCGTGGTTCGTCGGATCGGCGGACGCGGCAGTCCTGTTCGACACCGGTTACCAACCCGGCACGTGTGTCGCCGCCCTCGCAGCACACGCCCCCGACCGCGTTTTCATCACCCACGCCCACGGCGATCACATCGGCGGCGTTTCGTCATTCACTGCGCTGGGAATCACGGTCCTCGGCTGCCACATCGATCACGCCCGGCCGATGAATCCCGGCGATGCCGTGCAGGTCGGCTCGCTCACGATCCGCGCCTGCGATCTATCCGGTCACGCCACTCCCGCGCTCGGCTATCACATCGACGGCCTCCCGCTGCCGGTCCTCGTCACTGGCGACGCCCTTTTCGCCGGCTCCATCGGCGGCTGCGGCACGCCCGAGCTCTATCAGCACGCGCTGCGCAGATTAAAGGAAGTTCTAACTCCCCTGCCCGATTCGACGATTTTGCTCCCCGGCCACGGACCTGCCACCACCCTCGGCGAGGAACGGGTGGGAAATCCGTTTTTATAAGGATCGTGGACGCCCTCGTCCACGAAGCCAATGAGAAGAGAAAGAGAAGTCTGATAGGTCCGCCCTTTCACCACGCATTGGCAGGTGGACAGGAGTGTCCACGCTCCTTATTTGCGGTCGTCCTGCACACCCGCGGGCCTATGACGATCCCATGATGGCTACGTTGGATTGGCCTGTGCCGCGGCACCTATAGCTTACGCAGATACGCGAGCAACGCGGGCCGATCCTCCGGAGGGATAAATCCGCGATCCAAATCGGTTCCGTTGGAGGAGATGATCGCAGCCAGGATGCCCCCCGGGGGGGCCAGCACTGACAGCCGTGCGACACGCTTGAAGAAGGCATCGTAATGATCCAGCACATCTTCGAGAGTCGCGGCGGAGTTGTTGTGAAAGTACGGAGCCGTCCTGCCGATACCACGGAGATTGGATACATCCATCTGGCCGAGATCCGCAAGGTGCCCAGTCAGGAGCAGGCGCCCTGGATCTGAAGTGATGAACGTGCTCACGGTGCTCACGGTGCCGGTGGTCATGGTGATCTGGTATTTGCGCGCATTGCGCTCCAACCTCTCCGGGCCCGCGGCGAATTCGTCGGGTAGGCCCGGACGCGGAAAGGCCGTGTTAATGTTATGGTAGCGCCCAATGGGACGCGGTATGGCCGCGTCGGGTGTGGTGGTGCTGGGATGCAGCGTGCCGCCGTGGCACTGCGCGCAGACACGGTTGAAGATGGCTTTGCCCCGGAACTCGAGCTCGTTCAACTCGGGATCAGGATCAGGAAATACCGTGGCACCGGCAAGAATCGCCGCAGCCAGGCTTTCCACTCCCGGGGACGAGAACAACGTCTTTTGGAATGCAGCGATGTCGTCCAACATCAGCTGCGGCGGTTCCACCGAAACCTGCGCGTGAGAAATCAGCGCGCCACGGGCCTGTTCCCGCAAGGTCGCGAATCGTGCATCAATCTGGTAGCCGCCTCGTGGGTTGGGACCGGTGGGGCGCGGCGGCCCCGGGGGGGATTGGTCGGGCAGGAATCCGTCGGGCCCGGTGATGGCGACATCAAGCAGCGGTGGGACAGCCCGCCAGAGGTCCACGAAATCCTCGTCCGTGGGCTGATTGGTGACGGGATCGAGGAGTTTGACATTCGCAGGCAGCCGCATGGTCACGCGAACGAGCCCGTTATCGACGAGGTTCGAGTAGTCGCTGGCATTCTCGCCGTTGGTGCGAAAATCGTCCGCATCGACCGGGCGGAACAGCGGATCGTCCGCACCCGGGTCATCCACCCGGCGCGCCAGCAACGCGTCGAACCGGGATTCCGCAGCCGCCGGAGAGAGCTGAAAACTCTCCGAGGCCATATGACAGTCCGCACAGGAGCGGCCATTGCCGCCTAACTGATGGAGATTGCGCTGGTTGAACGCGGCCTGCCCCCGCGCCACGGCGGCGCGTGCGTCACCAGGGTTTGGGGCATTGGAAGCCGGAGATTGCCCCGGCGCGGGGATCAATGTTAGAATCCAGAGGGAAGACGCCGCTGTCTTCGTGAAGTTCGCTGATGTTTTCATGATTGGAATGGAGGTTTGTGGTTACATGGGTTCATGCGCCGTTTCCGGTCGAATCCCCTCAAAAAAAGTCAGGGAATCGCGACTTTGTGGCTAGGGCGCGACCGTTGCCCTCAGCCGGGCGAATCTTGCATTCCCGGATCCGGCGGGGATGGCGACGGTGATGGTGTCCGGAGCGGTTCCATTTTCCAGGATGGTCACACCGGGGCTGGAGGCGGCGGTGTTAGCTCGAATGGTGAAAATGTCGGGCCAGGTCACGAGGTCGATGCCGGATTCGACCGTCAGGGTCATGTCCGATGTTTCCGCGGCGTCGAGGCGCGGGAAGGTGAAAAGCATGCTGCCGCCGCTGAGGCTGGCGGCGGGACGCGGAGTGGCGGGGGAAGGCTGGGCGGGATTTCCGCCGAGGATGTATTCGAGGACAGTTGCCAGTCCGTCGCAGTCGGGGTCGGCATTCGCCGAGGCCGCAGCACCCGTGAGTCCGAAGCTCGCAGCCCATCCTGCGAATGAAGGCGGTGTCCCTGTCCCGAGGAGCGCCACGGTGTGTCCACCGCCCGCGGCAATGGCAGTGACTCCGGTCTGCGCCGGCATGGGCACCGTCGTTTGGCCGTAGTAGTCGGGATAGAAGCCGTCGTAGTTGCCGGTGTTGGTGTTGTAGTAGGTGCCGTAGGGTCCCCACACCACCACGCTCCCGTCGTACTTCAAGGCCACGGAGTGTTCATATCCCGCCGCAATGGCGGTGACCCCGCTCCACGCCGCCACGGGCAGGGACCCTAGGCCGAAGTCGTAGTCGTAGGAGTAGTCGTGGTAGTAGTTGCCATACTCGTCGTAGTAGTCGACGTAGAAGAAGGAGCGGCCCCACGACACCACTCTACCGTCGTTCTTCAAGGCCACGGTGTGATAATTTCCCGCCGCAATCGCCGTGATCCCGCTCTGCGCCTCCAGGGGCACGTCCGTTTGGCCGGAGTCGTTCCATCCCCACGCCAGCACGCTGCCGTCGCTCTTCAAGGCCACAGTGTGTTCATATCCCGCCGCAATGGCCGTGACCCCGCTCTGTGCCGCCACGGGCACATTCGTCTGGCCATTGCCGTTGTATCCCCACGCCACCACGCTGCCGTCGTTCTTCAAGGCCACGGTATGTCCCTCTCCCGTCGCAATGGCCGTCACCCCGCTCAATCCCGCGGGCACCGTCGTTTGGCCGTTGCCGTTGGATCCCCATGCCACCACGCTCCCGTCGCTCTTCAAGGCCACGGTGTGATGAGCTTTCGCCGCAATCGCCGTGACCCCGCTTTGCGCCGCCACGGGCACCGTCGTTTGGCCGTTGCCGTTGTTTCCCCACGCCAGCACGCTCCCGTCGTTCTTCAAGGCGACGGTGTGAACTATTCCCGCGGCAATGGCAGTGACCCCGCTCTGCGCCGCCACGGGCACCGTCGTTTGGCCGTTGCCGTTGTTTCCCCACGCCACCACCGTGCCGATCCGTGCCGAGTTCACCGTCAAGACTGCTGGCGGGGTGCTGGTCACGCTCCCGGCAGTGTTGCTCACCACCATCGTGTAACTGCCGGCATCGCTGGACCACGCATGGTCCACGCGGTAAGTGGCGCCCGTCGCCCCGCTGATGTTTGTCCCGTCCTTCTGCCACTGGTAGTTCGAGGGGTAGCCCGTGGCCGCGACGGTGAAGCTCGCGCTCTGCCCGGTGTTCACGGTCTGGCTCATCGGTTGGGTGGTGATGGCGGGGACAGTTGGAATGTAGAGCGCCACGGTGTGAAAGCCTCCCGCCGCGATGGCCGTCACCCCGCTCAATCCCACCGGCACTGTCGTTTGGCCGTAGTAGTTGTCTCCCCACGCCAGCACGCTGCCGTCGTTCTTTAAGACGACGGTGTGACCAATTCCCGCTGAAATCGCCGTGGCCCCGCTCTGCGCCGTCACGGGCACCGTTGTTTGGCCGGAGTTGTTGTGTCCCCACGCCAGCACGCTGCCGTCGTTCTTCAAGGCCACGGTGTGATAGTTTCCTGCCGCAATGGCCGTGACCCCACTCTGCGCCGCCACTGGCACCGTCGCTTGACTGTAGCCGTTGTCTCCCCACGCCAGCACGCTGCCGTCGCTCTTCAAGGCCACGGTGTGGAAGCCTCCCGCCGCAATCGCCGTCACTCCGCTCTGCGCCGTCACGGGCACCTGCGTTTCGCCGGATCCCCATGCCACTACCGTGCCAGGTGCCGCATGCGCGGTGCCGGCTCCGGGCCAGGCGCACAGGGGGAGGCTAACAGCGAGAATGAGGGTTCTGATGGATGATAGTGTTTTCATGGAATAGTGTCCTTTCAACCCGTCGTGCGCCGCGAGCGGTCCAAACCCCTCAAAAAAAATTCCGCGATTTGCAGCGGGGAAGTTTTGAACCCGAAATGTTCATGCGGTTTGCCCCTTTGCATCCCGGCTGTATAGAAAGAGCGGCAGCTCCACGCTGCCGCTCCCCCATGCCTGTTTGTGGGAACGACTAGTTCTCGTTAGGAATAGCGATCGTCCCGTCGAACGACCCGAATGTGATGCCCGTGGCCTGATTCAGCGTGCGCGTCAGGACGATTTTCCCGGCGGCACTCGCGAAGCGGCCGGTCCCGCCGGTGATGGTGGCGGTTTCCACAATCGTAACGACATCCGGTGTCCCCGACGGAGCTCGCGGCAGCTGTCCGTTACTCGAAGGGACCGCCGGGCTTCTCACTTTTCGCCGATCAGCGCCTGGGCCTCACGCAACAGGAATTGGGCAATCAGCACGTCGTGCCAATTGTCACCGAAATTGCCGCCGGCCGCTGTAGGCAAGTTAGCCGCGAGTTCCGAGCATTTGGAGAGTGCTGCCTGAGCATCGGATGCTTGATCGAGCCGATGATGCGCCATAGCCAGCACCGCATAGGCTTGAGTCTGGTAGCGGTCCAGAGGGCCGAGGGCTGAGATTACGGACTTCTGCATCGCGATAGCTTCGGCGAACCGTCCTTGCCGATATGCGGCGAGACCTTCGATAAATTGAAAATGTGGAAAGAACTCATGGGTTTTGCCGCGAGTTGCCGCCGTGTTCGCGAGCTTGGCTGCGATTTCGAGATCGGCACCCTCGACGGGGAGAATCAAGCTGGCTTTGGCGATCAGCCCCATCGTCGGCAGGTCCATGGTTGCAGCAAATTTTTCCAGCATCTTCCGCCGGTGATCGCGGTAGCCTTCCACGTCATTCGTTTGCACGAGCAACGGGGAGAGCTGGTACCAGTCGTAGTGCCTGTCAGGATCGAGGTCCAAGAGGCGGACCTTGTCTGCGAGTGCTTCCTTCCACTCGCCTCGACGCCCTTTGTGGTCCGCCCGTATCCGCAATGTGGGCAGATCGCTCTTTTGCATTTGCGCGAGCGGCGGCAGTTTCTTGAATCGGATCGCCATCTCAGCGTCGCGAAGACTCTCCGCTTCTTTTTGTTTGCCGGCTTCTTCGTAGTTCCCCGCAAGGGTCCGCATGGCTTTCAGAGTTTCTGGATCATCAGGGCCATTGGCTTGGCGAGTACGCTCAAACGTTTCTTCTCTTCGCCTGAGGGCATCTTCTGTCAGCTGGAGTGTCAGGTCGGGTCTTCCGGCTGCTTTGTGGACATTGATAATCCTTCTAATCACCCAATCTTTCGCCCACTCCCCAACGCCACCGGTATCGCATGCCGACAACGCTTCCTCACCGAGCCGGAGCGCCTCGTCCAAGCGGCCCGCCCTCATATAGGGTTCCATGAGGTTGGTCATTACTGCAATCACCTCACCTTTCATCCTCTCCGCACCGCCACCGGCATCGCATATCGACAACGCCTCCTCACCGAGCCGGAGCGCCTCGTCCAAGCGGCCCGCCCTCGTATAGGATTCCATGAGGCGGTTCATTGAGTACACCAGGCTCTCTGGGTCCTTACTTGCTCGGATGGAAATCAACAATTCTTCGCGTAGCTTCACTGCATCTTCCCAGCGCTTCGCGTCTTCGTAGGAATCTACCAGGTTACGCCTAATATCATCGAGGAGGTGCGGATATACATTGCGACTCAGGACCAACGCCTCCTCCCAGAGCTTCAGCGCATCCTCCGGCCGTCCGGTGGAAGAAAGGGATCTGGCCAAAGAACACATATCAATAAGCTTTTTGATCGGAAAGCGGTGATTCGTCTTGCGGAAGATCTGCAACGCCTCATCCAGCAGTTTGAGCGCGTCGTCACGGCGATCGGAACGACGGTATGCGTCAGCGAGATGAACCATATCGTCAATCTCGCCATCATATTCCAATCCGGGGAAGTCCCCCTTGCGCCGTAGCGCCAGCAATTCCTCCCGCAGTTGAACCGCCTCCCTCCAGCGATCCTGTGATTCGTAGCATCTGGCTAGAGAATAGATGATCCATATCGTGACCTGATGCTCCGGGTCGTTGACCTTGCGGCTCAAGGCCAGGGCCTCCTCCCAGAATTGCTCCTTATCGATGTCGATGTCGGTGATTTTCCCAAGCATGACCAAGCACATGACGGTTTCGGGGTGCTCCGGGGTGTTCACCTTACGGCTCAATGCGAGAGTATCCTCTAGCAGATTCATCCTTTCTTTGTCGCGCTCGGGGGGCATAAAAACTGCCATGGTCCGCATCGCCTGCAACGTGTCGGGATGCTCCGGCCCGTTGACCTTGCGGCTCAAGGCCAGCGCCTCTTCCATCAACTTCAGCCCTTTGTCGCGGTCAGCATTCGTGTTCGTGTCGTCGAAATAGCAATAGGCCTGACCAATCATCGCCAAAATCGTCGCTGGATGCTCGGGTCCAAGCACCTTGTGCCGCAAGGCCAGCGTCTCTGCCGCCAATTTGTTTATTTCCTCGCCACGGCCCCTGTAAACACTGGAGCCGAATTGATTGTTATAGTAGCCGGATAGATTGTTCATCACCGTCAGCGTCTCCGGATGTTCCTGCCCCAGCACCTTGCGCGTCAGCACCAAGAGTTCTTCTTGTAGTTTGAACGCTTCATTCTGGCGCCCCGCCTCTCCGTAAAGGACAGTGAGCCGGTTTCTGATCGAGAGAGTGCCAGGATGCTCCGGACCGAGCACCCGGATGCTTATGACCAATATTTCCTCAAACAGCTTGAGCGCCTCAGCCCGGCGACCCGCGGCGTGGTAGGAATCCGCCAGATCGCGCATCACCGCCAGCGTCTCGGGGTGCTCCGATCCGACGCTCGCCAGGAAGTAATCGCGCGCCTTTTCCTGAAGGGAAATCCCGTCCCGAGCGAGGCCCAGGGAACGATAGGTATTCCCCAGCGCGGCTTGAAGTTTGGCCCGCCGCGCGGGTTGACCGGCGAGTTCGGTCTCCAGCTTCTTCGCCGCCTTGGCGAGCGTTTCGGCCACGGTGATGGTCCGTCCGTCGCGGGCCGGGTCGGGGCTTTGGAACACCTCGCTCATGAAGGTCGAGATGGCCTCGGCTTCCTGGCGTGCCACCTCCTTGGCATCGCGCTCGGAGCTTACTTCCACCAGCCGCTGCGTGGCCAGCTTCTCCGCCTGGGTTGCGCGCTTGCGGGCATCGCTTTCGCGGAAATACATCCAGGTCGCGGTGGTAAACCCGATGACCAGCGCCGCGGCGATGGCCGTGCCGGCGGCGAACGCGAGCTGATTGC
>JAZKGW010000012.1:0-173534 GCA_040385685.1 Verrucomicrobiota bacterium
AATCCAGCAACTTGCGGCGCTGGGAAACCAAGGTGAGAAGGCCACGGCGGGACGAGAAGTCCTTCTTGTGGATGTTCAGGTGGTCCGTCAGATGGAAAATCCGAGCGGTGAGGAGGGCCACTTGATAAGGGGCGCTGCCGGTGTCTCCTTCGTGGAGTTGATAGTCTTTAACGTTGATTTCTTTTGTATCGGCCATGGTCGTAGGGGATGGATCCAGCGTTTGCCGGACCGTCCTAGGTTGGAGGTTGAGCGCGGAAGAAAGCGTCCGGGGGGCGGGTTTGCAAGGTAATTGAAGCCCGTTTCGGAAGATTTTAAAAAGTTTCCGGGTTCCAATCGACTTGCAGGAACCCGGCGGATCTTCCCCTCCGAGGTCATTTCGAGGCTTTCAGGATAAAATTATCCATGTTCACCCTGCCGTTGCGAACCAAGCGGTTGTCCCCGAAAGCTTCGAGCCCGATGCCAAACCTGCCGGTGGTGGGATTCATGTTCCAATTCAGGCGGCGGTCTCCTCCAACCCCGGTCGGCGAGAAGGTGCCGACTTTTTTCCATTGGTAACCATCGGCCGAACCCGTCTTGTCGCAGAAGAAGGTGATGAGCTTGGTGGTTTTGTTGAAGGTGATGCGAAGGCTGCCCTTTTTCACCCTTGGGTTGTTGATCAGGTGGGGTTCCAGATAGTTGCCGAACGCGTCCTTGAGAATGCTCACTTGGAAGCCGCCTTGTCTGCCTTTTCCATCGCCGTAGAATTCGAAATACAGGATGTTGGTGTAGCTGGAGGGATTGTAAATATACAAACCGGCCCCAACATCATCGCCGGCATTCGCGGTATTGGAAACATCGACAATGACCTGCCAGCTTTCATTGTAGCCGGGCTGGTTGCCATACAACTCGGCAGACGCATAGTCCTCCTCGGTGCTCGTGGGACCCACCGTGAAATTCAAGCGGCCACTGCCTTGTTGAAGCTTGGCATAGGGGGAACCGCCGACAATCCAGCGGGCGGGGTTGAGCGCGACGTTAAAACTCTCCCTGACTGGCGTGAGCGCCAAGCAAGTTCCGGCAAAATAATGGAACGCGATGACGGCAAGGCCCGATGATAAAATTTGGTTTTTCATGGTAGCTGCGGGGGGTGGTTCGCTCTTCACGAGCAACCCCGAAGCTAATAATCCGTGCCGGGGAATTCAAGATCTTAGTTGCCACCTCAATACCTCATCACCCGTGACAGAAACCGCTGGCACAACGCTGACTCTGGTGCGCCGAACAACCGGGCCGGCGGCGACACCTCCTCAATTTTTCCCGCCGCGACGAACGCGACCTGATCGGCCACAGCGCGGGCAAAGCCCATTTCGTGTGTGCTGAGAATGATGTCCTGGCCGGCTTCCGCCAGTTCCTGAATGAGTTCGAGGACTTCCGCGGTCATCTCTGGATCGAGGGCGGAGGTGGGCTCGTCGAGAAACAGGACTTCCGGCTGGCGGGCGACGGCGCGAGCGATGCCGACGCGTTGTTGCTGGCCGCCGGAAAGCTGCGCCGGGAGCTTGTAGGCATGGTCTAGCAGACTAAAACGGGACAACGCCTGCTCCGCCATCGCCAATGCTTCGGCGGGAGAATGACCGTGAACTTTCTCCAGCGGCAGCGCGATGTTGCGCAGGGCCGTCAGATGGGGGAACAGGTTGAACTGCTGGAATAGGAACCCGTTTTTCCGGCGATAGGCCTGAAGCGCGGCCGGATCAGCGACGAGGCGGTAGCCGTTGATGGCGACCGTGCCTTCATCAGCCGTCTCCAACCCGCCGAGCACCCGCAGCAACGTGCTTTTCCCACCGCCGGAAGGGCCGATGAGCACCAGCACCCGCGCGGTTTCGACGGGCAGCGTGAGGCCGTCGAGCGCGCGGGTCTTGCCGTAGCATTTCGTCAGGTCGTGGACTTCAAGTTTCATGACGGAAGCGCTTTTCCAGCCAGTGCGATAGCCATGCCACCGGAAGTGTTAGGATGAGGTAGCCCAGCGCCAGCGGCACATAGCCCTCCAGCCCGGCGTAGGAACGGGAGATGAAATTCTTGGTGTTGTAGAAATACTCCGCCACCCCGATCACGTTGAGCAGCGACGAGTCCTTGATCAGCGAGACGAACAATCCCGCCATCGCGGGCAGCACCCTCCGCAAGGCCTGGGGGAAAATCACGTAGCGGTAAACCTGGAACGGACTGAACCCCACCGCTCTAGCTGATTCCCACTGCGTCCGCGGGATGCTCTCCACCCCGCCGCGCAGGATTTCGCCGAGGTAGGCACCCTCGAAAACCGATAGCAGCAGCACGCCGATGATCAGCTTGTCGTCGAATCCCCGCTCACCCAGCGGCCGGGCGATCAACGGCGCGAAAATCACGAAATAACCGAATAACAGATGCACCAGCAGCGGCGTGTCCCGCACGAACTCCAAAAACGCGCGGCACGTCCAGCGCACCACTACCAGCGGCGAGCGCTGACCGAGCATGAACAGCAGCCCAAAGAAGATGCTCCCCAGCAGCGCCGCGAACGAAATCTGCAGCGTCACCAACCACCCGCGCCACAGCGTTTCGCGGTATTCCCACGCCTTCGACCAATCGGTCTGTGTCCCTAACAACGCGAACACCGTCGTGCACAGCCAGCCGAACAATGCCACCAGCGCGAGGGCGATAAAGGCATTGGCTATCAGCTGGCGGCGGCTCATTACCTCAGGATGAAAGGGATGCCGGAGGCTTCGAGAAACTTCTTCTCATCCTTCAAATAGCGCTCGCCGAGTTTCGCGAAACCGTCCTTCTTGCGGAACTCATCGAGGAAAGCGTTGACCTGACCTAACAATTCTCCCTGCCCCTTGGCAACTCCCAGCGCCCACGACTCCTCGACGAACGGCTTCAACAATCCACGGGTCGTCGTCTTGTTTTCCTCCGCGTATTTGAAAATACTAAGCTGGTCGTAGATGAACGCGTCCGCCCGGCCCTGCTTCACTTCCATCACGCACGCCGACTGGTCCTCAAACACCACCCGCTTCGCCCCCGGCAAATTCTTGATCGCCCAGGTCTCGCTGGTCGTTGCGGTCTTGGTCGTGATCGCGCGACCCGGCTTTCTCAAATCCTCGATCGACTGGATGTCCGAGTCCTTGCGGACCAACAGCGCGAGACCGGTGAAGGCGTAGGGCTTGGAAAAATCGATCGACTGCGCGCGCTCTTCCGTGGCGGTCATCGACGAAAGAATCAGGTCGATGTTGCCCGTCTTGAGCGCGGGGATCAGCCCGGAAAACTCCATCGGCACGATCTTCAACGGCCGGCCGAGATGCGTGGCCAGCGCCTCCGCCAACCTCACTCCCACGCCATCGGGTTGACCCGCCTTGTCCTGCATTTCAAACGGCGGATAGCTCAGGTCCATCCCCACCCGCAGCACCGCGCCCTTGCCCTGGGACCCGGATTTCCCGCCGCAGCCGGTCATGGCCAATCCCACGAAACAAGCTACGGAAGTCAGGAAGCATCGACGATGAATCATGGCGGGAAGATAGACAACTGCGTCCCGAACGAAAGCGCATTGTGTGCCACCTGTTACCGCCCGGGGTTTTTGGGCGGACCGAGCCCCCCTAACCGTTGACCTCCACTCCATCCGGCTCCATCGCTTGCTTGCCCTCGCCCCAACTGCGCCAGCCTTCCTTGAGTTCGAGGCAGGCCCACTGTGCGAGCATCGGGAAAAGCGTCAGCATGTTGCCGCGGTTCAGCTTGAAGCCGGGGATCAGGCAGCGGTTTCCACGATTCGTTTTCCCGAGCCGTCCCTCCTTGCGGCGGAGCCGGGCGATCTGGGCGAACCGGCGGTTGTAGGTGCTCATCAGCGCGGCGAAAAGTTTTCCGCTAGGCGGTGAGAATGGCGGCGTGTGGAGCGCGGTTTCACCCATCGTAAACGGCACTTCGACGACGCCCCAATAGTAGAGGCCGAGGTCCATGTTGAATGCCAGGCTCATCAGGTCGTACTCGCCCATGTATTCGTATTTGTCCTTGTAGAGCGAAGTGAACCAGCGGCGGTGGCTGACGGCGAAATCCCTGTTATATCTTTCGTAGGTTTCCGCCGTGTTCATGCCCTTGCGCTGCTGGGTGATTAGATTGGCCGCGCTGCTGGTGGTGAAGGAAATCCAGTCCATGCCCGGGCTGTAGAACGGGTCCATGAAAGCGGCCGCATCGCCTACTAACACAAAACCGTCACCACAAAACGTCGTGCTGTAGTAGGCGAGGTTTTTCCTCCAGAGCTGGTCGTCCTCGTGGTAGGTCGCATCCACGAGCATTTCCTTTCCAACAGGATGCTCCATCAGGAAGGCCTTCACACGATCACCGATGCTGCCGCCGTCTTTGGGGAAATCGACCAGCCGCTGGTCCCACACCACGCCCACGCTAACATCCCCGCCTTTAAGCGGAATCCACCAACTCCACCAGCCATCGCCGATGATGTGGTTGGTCGCGGTGTTGCGGATTCCGTAAACCGCCTTCGACCATTCAGGAAATTTCTGCGCCAGCTCGCGGCTGTCCCAATCCTTCACGCCCGTCCATCGCGACCAGGCGGCGGCGGTGGGATGCTCGGTGTTGGATTTCCACCAGCCTTCCTTGCGCGCCAACATCGCAGCCAGACCGGAGCCATCGACGACCCAGCGGGCGCTAACAGTCTGGCGTTGGTCGCCGTAACGCACTTCCATCGTCTGCTCACCGCCGGGGTTGAGCTGGATTTTAGAAACGGTGGCAGGGCGCAAAATCGTGGCTCCGGCCTCACCCGCGCGGCGCAGCACTTCCTCATCGAAGGCTGCGCGATCGAGCTGGAACGACGGGATCCGCGACAGGTATTTCGCGCCGAGCTCGCTGGCCTCGCCCAGTGATTTCACCTCGTCGTTCTTGAACCAGAACCGCAGCCCTTGCTTCACGAGATGGTTCTCATTGAGATACTGGGTCATCCCTAACACCCGACACATGAAGAACCCGCTGATTTCCACCGTCGCCTCGCCCACCCGGCGGGTGAGCTTTTCGGATTTCTCCACGATCAGCACGCGGATGCCGGGATTCTGCCGCATCAGCAGCGTGGCGGTGGCCGCGCCGGAAAGCGCGCCGCCGATCACGACCACATCGTAGCTGGCGGTGGCGGAAAAGTTTTCGGAGGTCATTGCCGCGATAATCCACCTGCCGCCCGAAAATGCAATCCCCGGAAGTCAAACAAGCGGTTGCGCGTGATCCGCGATTCTTGCAGAGTCGCCGCGCATGCCAGTTTCCGATTCCACCCGTTCTCCAGAAGCCACTTGGGACGTCATCGTCATCGGCGGCGGCCCGGCCGGCTCGACCGCCGCCACGACGCTGGCCCAGGCCGGGCGGCGGGTGCTGGTCCTTGAAAAGGCCAAGTTTCCGCGCTTCCACATCGGTGAATCGCTGCTGCCCTACAACCGCAAGATTTTCGACGACCTCGGGGTTTGGGAGAAAGTTTCCACCGTCGGCTTCACAAAAAAGCGGGCCGCCCAGTTCATCATGGGCAACGGTTCGCGTGGCAACCGGCTCGACTTTTCCCAAGGTTCGTTCACCGAATATCCGGAAGCCATGCAGGTCGAGCGCGCGAAATTCGACGACATCCTGCTGCACCACTCGCGGGCATCCGGTGCCACGGTCCGCGAGGAATGCCAGGTGTTCGAACATCGCGTGGAGCCAGACCGCGTCGTCATCAGATACCGCTCGGCCGATGGCACCGAGCACGAGGTGGCCGCACCCTATCTGATCGATGCCAGCGGCCTCGGCAATTTCACCGCCAACCGCGAATTGCAGCGCGAATATTATGCGGAGCACAAGAAGATCGCCATCTTCAGCCACTTCGAGGGCGTGGACATGCCGACCGGCGAGGAGGAGGGCGATATCCTCATCGTCCGCCGCGAAAAATCCTGGATGTGGCTCATTCCGCTGGCGCCTAACAAAACCAGCGTCGGTCTCGTCATCGACGCCGCGGATTTCAAGGCGCTCGGAAAAACCCCGCAGGAAGCCTTCGACGACGCGGTGCTAACAACCCCGGTGGTAGACATGCGATTCCCCAAGGCGGAAATGCAGGAGAAGCTTCACGTCATCTCGGATTTCTCCTACAAGAACGCGCGCCTCGTCTCACCTCGAGTCCTGCGCGCGGGTGATGCCTCCGGCTTCATCGATCCCATGTTCTCCAGCGGCGTGCTGTTAGCGATGACCAGCGGCCAGCAGGGAGCCCAGGCGATCCATCAGGCGCTGGAATCCGGGCAGGCTCTAACCGCAGGAATGAAGCGCTATGAGAAGGACAACCGCAAACGCATCGCCATCTACTGGGAGTTCATCGAGAACTTCTACAAACTCCATTTCGCCCAGATCTTCTTCCAGCCCTACAACCGCTGGGGTCTAGTCTGTTCGATCAACGCCGTGCTCGCCGGCTGCACCAATCTGTCATTCGCAGTCTGGTGGCGGCTGCGCCTGTTCTTCTTCCTCGCCTGGTTGAACAAACACATCCCCGTGGCGAAGCGGATCAAGGTCAGCTAGCCGTTTCCTGGCCGGTTGAGCCGTTTAGCCCCCTCCCCCGAAAAATTTGGCCTGTGGCCGCAAAGTCTGTTATACGAATATCCGTGCCAGCGAGCTACCAACCGACTTCGAGACGCCCCATCGCCGATGTTTTCCGGCAGACCGCCAAGCACAGCGTCAATCTCTGCCTGAAGTTGGGCGTTCATCCCGACACGGTTTCCTACGGTTCGATGGTGGCCGCGGCGGCTGCGGCGGGTTGTTTCTGGCAAGCCGGCCCACATCCCTGGCTGCTGCTGATAGGATCGGTATTCTGTTATCTCCGGTTGTGGCTCAATATGCTCGACGGAATGGTTGCCCTCGCCGCGGGCAAGGCGAGCTGGCGGGGTGAAATCCTCAACGACCTGCCCGACCGTGTTTCCGACGTGCTCATCTTTATAGGCGTGGCCCACAGCGGCCTTTGCTCGCCCTTCAGCGGCTACTGGGTCGCAATCCTCGCCTTGCTAACAGCCTACGTTGGGATGTTCGGCCAGGCGGTGGGCGCACAACGCGAATTCAGCGGCGTGATGGCCAAACCGTGGCGCATGGTCGCGCTGCATCTCGGGGCCTGGCTGGCTTACGCGTACCGCGGGCTGATCGGATCGCTGACAATCCTGGACTGGACTTGCATTCTGATAGCAGTCGGCTGCCTGCAAACGATCGCGGTCAGACTCCACCGGATCATGCGGGCGCTTCGGGAGAAAGGCGGCTCCCAATGATGTCTCCGAGCGTGGCGCTGCATGACCCGGTGTTCCGGGTTTACGCGATCTTCGCGGTCTCTCTGCTGGTCGCAGGCGGAGGAGTCCTGGCAATCATGGGGCGGATCGTGAAAAAGGACATTTCCTCCATTTGGAAAACCTATCGCTCGTGGTGCATCATCGTGCCGGTGTTCTTCGGTTTCATGTTCCTGGGCCGTGGGCCGGTGATTGCCGGCGTCACATTGTTAGGGCTTTTCGGCTTCAAGGAATATGCCCGGGCCACCGGCTTGTATCGCGACTGGTGGATGACCGGGGCGGTCTATATTGGCATCATCGCGGTCGGGTTGACCGCGCTCATGCCCAATCCCCACAGCGGCCAGCCAGGATGGTATGGGCTGTTCATGACGCTGCCGGTTTACGTGGTGTCGTTGTTGATTCTTGTTCCTATCATTTCGAACCGCACGAAGGGCCAGGTGCAATCGCTGGCCCTCTCCATCATGGGTTTCATCTACATCGGCTGGATGTTTCTGCACCTCGGCTACCTGGCCAATTCGCCCCACGCGTATGGTTATCTTTTCTATCTGGTATTCGCGGTGGAGCTCAATGACGTCGCGGCGTTCACCTGCGGCCGGCTGTTCGGAAAACACAAGCTGCGGGATCGAGTGAGCCCTGGCAAAACGCTCGAAGGAGCACTCGGCGCGCTCGCGTTTTCCCTAGCTCTGCCGTGGTTCTGCCAATTTTCATTTCCCCATTTCGGGACTCTCCAACTGGTGCTAACAGGACTCATCGTCGGTGTGGGCGGACAATTGGGCGATCTTGCGATCAGCGTGATCAAGCGCGACCTCGGGGTGAAGGACATGGGCGCGCTGATCCCCGGTCATGGCGGCATTCTCGATCGCTTGGACAGTTTGATTTATACCGCGCCGTTGTTTCTCCACATGGTGGACTTCTTCTACAATCTCCCGGAATGAAACACTGGCGTTACGACACGGCGGAGGACTTGGAGCGGCCGATGATCGAACGGCTGAAGCACTTCCCGCGCGAGCCGGACATTCTGATTTACCTGCTGCGGAGTTTTGCGGCGGTTTGCATGAGGGCTTGGCTCCGGCTCTATCATCGGTTTGAAATCACCGGGCTGGAGAACCTGCCGGCCAGCGGATCATTCGTGTTGGTAGCGAATCACTCCAGCCATTTGGACGCCCCGTGTTTGGTTTCGGCATTGCCGCTGCGCAAGCTTCACCGCGTTTTTCCGGCAGCCGCCGCCGACTATTTTTTCCAAAGCGTGCCACGGATCTGGTTTGCGTCCGTGGTGATCAATGCCCTGCCCTTCAGCCGTCAGGTGAATGTTCGGCAAAGCATGTGCCTATGTGAAAAAATCATCGAGAACCCCGACAACGTGCTCGTGATCTTCCCCGAGGGCACCCGCACTGCGGATGGTGAAATGGGGCGCTTCAAGCCCGGCATCGGTGCGCTGTTAGCGGGACGCAAGGTCACTGTCCTGCCATGCCATCTTGAAGGAGCGTATGCCGCGTGGAGCCGCCATCATTTGGTTCCCCGTCCGGGAAAACTGGAACTCGTCATTGGTCCGCCCAGGACGTATGACCATCTACATCCTGGCAAGGAGAGTTCCATGGCCATCGCCGCGGAACTTCATGATGCCGTCCAACAACTCGCCGCTCGCCATGACCGCCACTGAACACACCTTCAAAACCTGGGATGGAAACGAGCTGTTCTATCGCTCGTGGCTGCCGGAAAAGCCTGTCAGTCAAGCCTTGATCCTGTTCCACCGCGGACACGAGCATTCAGCGCGGTGGCAAGAGACGGTCGATTTGTTAGCTCTCGATGACATCGGCGTCTTCGCCTGGGACGCGCGAGGCCATGGCCGTTCACCCGGTGAACGAGGCTCGGCGGAAAACCTCGCCGCCGTCATCAAGGATGTGGATGAATTCGTGAAACACGTTAGCGCGGCTTATCACATCGCGGTGCCTGACATGATCGTTCTCGGCCACAGCGTGGGTGCGGTGAGCATGCTGGCTTGGATTCATGACTATGCCCCGACAATCCGCGCCATGGTGGTGGCGACACCGGCGTTGCGGGTGAAACTCTACATCCCATTCGCCATTCCGATGCTGCGGCTCAAACAAAAACTCGCGGGTCCCGGTTATGTGAAGAGTTATGTGAAAGCCACCATGCTCACTCATGATCCGGAGCAAGCCACCGCTTATCAGGCCGACAAACTGATCTTCCGCCAGATCGCGGTGAACATCCTGCTGGATCTCCATGATACGTCCACCCGCCTGATGGCCGACGCCGGGGCCTTCACCACTCCCACACTGCTGATCGGCGCGGGGGCGGACTGGGTGGTGAGTCTCGACGCGCAGGAAAAGTTATCCCGCGACTTGTCGTCGCCGATCAAAGAGCTGGAGGTTTTCCCGAATCTCTATCATGCGGTGTTCCATGAGAAAGGCCGGGAGCAAGTCGTGGCCCGAGCGAGGAAGTTCATCCTTCAGCGTTTCGCACAACCACCCGTGACGGCGAGCCTGCTGGATGCCGACAAGACCGGCCACACCAAGGCGGAATTCGACCGCCTATCAGCGCCCGGCGGAGCGTCCTTCGCGCCGATGCGTTTGGCCATGAAAACCCTCGGACGCCTCAGCAAGGGAGTGAGCACCGGCTGGACCACAGGCTTCGATTCCGGGGTGACACTGGATCATGTTTACAAAAACCAGGCGGAAGGCATCACTTCCATCGGCCGCATGATCGACCGCTCGTTCTTGGACAGCATCGGCTGGCGCGGCATTCGTCAACGGCGGGTGCATCTTGAAAAAATCCTGCGTGACGCGATTGAGTCCCTCCATCAGGCGGGGAAACCGGTGCGCATCCTCGACATCGCCACCGGCGGCGGGCGCTATGCGTTGGAGACGATGAATGCATTGCGTCACATTCCCATGACCGCCGTGCTGCGGGACTATCAGCAAGTGAACCTTGAGGCCGCAAAGAAACTCGCCGGTGAACTGGGGCTCGACAACTTGTCGATCGTTCAAGGCGATGCTTTCGATAGAAAGTCCATCGCCTTCGTCACGCCCCGTCCGACGATCGTGATCGTTTCGGGATTGTATGAATTGTTTCCTGCCAACGCACCCCTCCGCGAATCGCTGGCAGGCATCGCGGATGCATTGGAACCCGGCGGATTGCTCATCTACACCAACCAGCCGTGGCATCCCGAGGTGGAGTTCATCGCGCGGGTCCTAACCAACCGCGAGGGCCAGCCCTGGATCATGCGGCGGCGGACCCAGGCGGAGATGGATGAACTCGTCCGCGCCGCCGGTTTCAAGAAATCGGAAATGGCGATCGATCCCTGGGGCATCTTCACGGTTTCCATCGCGAAACGATTGGGCGCATGAGATTCATTCCCGCCATTCGGACGTCGGCCCTGCTTTCGATCCTGTTTCTCGTGGTTTACGGGGCGACCAACACGATCACCTCATGGCGCCATGATGTGGGATCGATGTACTTCGAATGGGAACGCCACATCCCGTTCCTGCCGTGGATGGTCATTCCCTATCTGTCGATCGACCTATTCTTCGTCGCCGCACCGTTCCTGTGTTCGAGCGACGACGAGCGCCACACCTTTGCCCGGCGAATCACCACTGCCATCCTCATCGCCGCCGTGTGTTTCCTGTTATTTCCGCTGAAATTTTCTTTCGAACGCCCGCAAATGTCAGGCTGGCTCGGTGCCGTGTTTGATTGGTTCCGCACGATGGACAAACCGTTCAACGAAATGCCGTCGCTGCACATCGCGCTGCGGACGATCCTCGCCGGCGTCTATGCGCGGCATACCAAAGGTGTTGTCCGATGGCTGCTGCTCGTTTGGTTCAGCCTCATTGGTTTATCGACGGTGTTCACCTATCAGCATCACGTCATGGACGTGGCCGGAGGATTCCTGCTGGGGATTCTGTGCATTTATCTCCACCGTGAAGGTGATCATCCGGCATCCGTGGTGCCGAACCGCCGGGTCGGCGGCTATTACCTAACCGGCGCGGTGTTGCTTGCCGTCTGCGCTTGGGTGCTGCGGCCGTGGGGAATCGTCCTGCTTTGGCCGGCGACGAGTTTTGGAATTGTGGCATACGGCTATTTCAAAGGCGGAGCGGGAATCTATCGAAAGGAAGACGGCCGGATCTCTTGGCAATCCCAGGTAGTCCTTGCGCCCGGCCTGCTAGGCCAACAGCTGTCCCTTCTACACTATCAACGCCAATGCCAGGCATGGGATGCAGTGGTGCCCGGTGTCCTCATCGGAAGGGTCCTGAATGGTGAGGAAGCCAATGAGGCGGTCCAACACGGCGTGACCGCGGTGCTGGATTTAACCGGAGAATTCTCCGAAGTCGGGCCGTTTCTCAAACTCAACTATCTCAACGTGCCCGTGCTCGACCTAACTGCTCCGACCCGCGATCAGTTCAAGCAAGCCGTAAATTTCATCGATGCGCAAAGCCGGGAAGGATGCGTCTATGTGCATTGCAAGATCGGCTACTCCCGCAGCGCGGCGGTTGTGATGGCGTGGCTCATCAAAAGCGGGCGTGCGTCCTCGACCGATGAAGCCACAGCCGTGCTTCGTCGGGTTCGTCCTTCGGTGGTGATTCGTCCCGAAATCGTTCCGGCTGTTACGGATTTCGTGACTTCGTAAGCGAGGGAAGTCAACCGGGTGGTGCTTTCCAGATCAGCCGGACGGCGTCGAGGCGGACGCGGGCGTTTGAGATCGCGGCCGCCAGTTCGGATTCGCGTTCCTCCAGCGCGGTGATTTCCTCCGGTCTGATGTGGTCGTTCACTTCCGCCAGATCGCGCAAGCGCGCGATCTCCGCCGCCATCTCGCGACGCATCAGTGTCATGGCTTCAGCGATGATGGCGTGGCTCTTTGCGGCCCCGAGGTCGCGGGCTTGATCCAGCATCGCGGGTAGGAAAGTCCGCTTCACTTTCTCGTTCCGCATCAGGCCGGCGGCATCACCCTTGCGCAAGGGTGGTTTGGCGAACGCCGTATTGTCCGTGTGGTCGCCGCCTTTGTGATCGACCAGAATACGCAGCGGCGTTTGTGGCAGGAAGCGCTCGACGTGCAGCCGTGCGGGAGCCACGCATTCGATGACCAACCAAGTTTCCAACAGAATGATCTTTTCACCGGTGGAGGCCCAGACGCCGAAGGTCGCGTTGCCCGCGGCGGAGCCGAGCATCAGGTCGAGCGCGCCGCGGACCATCGGGTGATCCCATGTTAGAAAGGCCTCCTGCTCGCGTTCCAGCGCGCGCTGGCGGTCGAGCGTCACGGTCATGCCGTCGGCTGGCAGCGAGGGAAACGCGTCAGATTTCAAATTCCCGGGCAGCAGGAAATAGCGGCGACTCCCGAGTTCCTCGATGTGCAGGCCGGAGAACTCGAACAAGCGCAAAAGGAAATCCTCGAAGCCCGGATTCTCATCCCACTCGCGGATCCGCTCCACCAACCATGCGGACCTGGCAGGGCGATGGGAACTTCTCTCTAGCAGACGATCCTGCCCGCGTGCCAAGCGTTCGGAAACCTGTTTCCGCGAAGCAAGCGTCTTTTCAATTAATTCATCGATTCCCTCGCGCTCGCCGATCGCTTCTTCCAGATCGAAGCGAAGCTCGCGCTGGATCTCCGCCGCGCCGGGCGGGCTCGCGCGAAAGGCATCGAGCCCTTCCTCCAGCCAGCGCATCCTGATTTCCTCGTCGGTCCCGGGCAAATACGGGACGTGGACTTGGATCGTGCCCTTCTGACCGATCCGATCCAACCTGCCAATCCGTTGCTCCAGCAGATCCACATCTTCCGGCAGATCGTAAAGCACGAGATGGCGGGCGAACTGGAAATTCCGGCCCTCGCTGCCGATCTCCGAGCAAACGAGAATCCGGGCTCCATCGGCTTCCGCGAAAAACGCCGCGTTCCGGTCCCGTTGGACTAATGTTAGATTTTCGTGAAACAGCACGCCTTTCACGCCGGTCGCGGAAGTCAGTTCTTCCAGCACCTCCTCCGCCAGTTCGCGGGTCCTCGTAATCACCAGGATTTTTTCCTCACCGAGTTCGTCGAGCAAAGCCGTCAGCCATTTTACCTTGTCAGTGGTCGGTGAGATCTGTGGCTCACGCCGGGGAAAGCCCCCGAGCTTGGCCCGCGTGTTGCGGAACATCACCCGGCCGACACCGAAGCCATCCAACAGATCGGCGATCAGCCGCTCGCGGGCGTCCGGTTTTTCCGCGATCAAATCCGCCACGCGGTTTTCCAGCCGCTGATGTCCCGCAACAAATGCCTGCAAGCGTTCGTCCACGATCGCGCCTGCCGCCAGCGACTCCACGACATCCGCCACCTCTTCGTAGTGCAGAGTCTCCTCGCGATACTGTTGAAGGTCGGCGTAACGGTCCGGGTCCAGCAATTGCAGCCGCGCGAAATGGCCTTCCGGCCCGAGTTGCTGCGGCGTGGCCGTTAGAAGCAGCAGGCTTTCCGTGGTTTCCGCGAGGCCGCGCACCATTTCATAAGCCGGTCCGGCCGCTTCGTGCGACCACTCAAGGTGGTGCGCCTCATCGATCACCAGCACATCCCATCCCGCCTCGCGCGCCTGCGCGGCGCGCTGCCTGTTGCCTGCTAGAAAATCAACAGCGGCGAGCACCCACTGGCTGTCGAGAAACGGATTGCACTCCGGATCGCCATACTCGATCGCCTCGCAGCGCTCTTCATCGTAAAGACTGAAGGATAGTTGGAACCGCCGTAAGAGCTCCACGAACCATTGATGCACCAGCGGCTCCGGCACGAGGATGAGCACACGCTCGGCCCGGCCAGTTAGAATCAGACGGTGTAAAACCAGACAGGCCTCGATGGTTTTCCCCAACCCCACCTGATCTGCTAACAAAACCCGCGGTTTCGCCCGGTTCGCCACCTCGTCCGCGATGAAGAGTTGGTGCGGGATCAAATCCATCCGCGCTCCTGCCAGTCCGCGCACCGGCGAGCGGCGCATGTCGGCGCGGCGGCGCAAGGCTTCGCCGCGCAGATCGAAATCGCCGGGCTCGTCGAGCTTGCCGCCGAACAGGCGTTCCTCGGGTTTGCTGAAGCTGATGGAGTCGGATAGATCCTTCTCAGTGACTTCTCCGCCATCGGTTTCATAGATCCGCAGTCCGTGCTCTTCGCGCACCTGCGAAACGGTCATTTCCTCGCCCGAATGGATTTTGATCCGATCGCCGGGCATGAACCTCACCCGTCGTAGCGGCGCGGTGTCGGTGGCGTAGATCCGCGTCTCGCCCGCCGCAGGAAAAGCGATTTCCACCCGTCCGTCACCGCTTTTGCGGATGATGCCGAGGCCGAGCTCGGGCTCTCCATCGCTCACCCAGCGCTGCCCGCGCGTCCACGTGTTTTCCGTCCTGCCTTGCTCCACCATTTTAACCAAACCAGCGGCTTTCGTGAAAAAAGGAAAGCGCAAAGGCAGTCCCGCCCGATCCACCGATCAGAAAGGTTCGACCACACGCTGGATATGGGCCAGGCGGCCCTCGGCATCATAGTTGAGCTGGATCACCCAGTTGTAGGCATCATCCGGCCATCCGGATTTGGGGATCACCAGGTCGGTATCGGCACCCAGGGCTTTGAGGAGTTTGGGGATTTCCCCGTGGTGCCAGCAAATGAGGATTTGTTGGCCGTGCGGCTTGTGACGCAGTTCGTCCGCCAGCTTCTGATAGTGCGCGTCCTCGAACTGGGCATTGATGGAAATGCCCAGGCTCTTGGCTGTCGGTTCGATGGTGAGACGCGGGCGGTGGCTTCCCTTGTTGTCCGCCGCCGCAAACATCGCGTCGAGTTTCAGAGGTTTGTCGTTCACCTTGTAATTCTTGAAATAGTCCACGTAGGCATTGGCCCGAGCCTTCCCGGCGGGACTGAGGTCGTGGCCCTTGTCCGCATCCTCGCCATGGCGGACCACCAGGATGGTGGCATTTTTCAGCGAATCCGACTTCACGTTATCCGGAGGATTGGCGAAGGCTGCCGGCGGGGAGAAAACTAAGAGACTGATGAGAGCTATGATGGATTTCATGGGATTACGGAAAGTGGCAACCGGTTGATGAATGTCGGAAATGGGCGTCAGGTGCGTTCCATCATTTTGACCGGGACGGACCATTCCAAGCGGGCTCCACCCGGACGGAATTCCGTGACCTCCAGCAGCACCAACGAGGCCTTGCGAACGCGGATGGCTTCGCTTCCCGCCCCGACCAAAGCCGCGACGAGCGAGCTGAAGTCCGGTTCGTGACCCACGAGCATAAGCGACACTTCCTTCCGCTCGGCGAGTTGTCGCAAGACCTGTTCGGGTTCGCAGCCACATGCCAGCCAAGGTGCCGTTTCGATTTTGATGCCCAACTTGTCCGCGACCGGCTTGGCGGTCTGTTGCGCCCTGGGCAGCGGGCTGGAGAGGATCACGACGGGGTCGACACCCTGCTGACGGCAGAATCTCGCGACGCACTTGCCCTGTTTCAGCCCCTTGGTGGACAGGGTGCGCTCGTCGTCGGTGGCGGCCTCGGTGGCGGCGTCCGCATGGCGGAGGAGGTAGAGTTTCATGAGTGGAATTGGTAGGTTTCAGGGTCGCGGTTGGTAGAACTCGATGACCTTTCGGGTCTTTGTCCGGGGATCGGGCTTGCCCATGCCTGCGGCCTTGGCGGCGGCGAAGAATCGTTTGGCCACAGCACGTGCTTGGGCATCAGTTTCGGTCGTGGCTTTTGTGGAAATTTCGAGGATTTGCTCGCTCTTGCCGTCCTTTCTCAAATGCCAGAGCTCCACGGTGAGCTGCTCCTCGAATCCACCGAGATTGGAGCGTTTCTTCCAGACCTGGGTTTTGAAAGGACCGAGACGCCTGAGGGACTCAAACCGGAATCCTTTGAGGCGTGCGGTGACGAGTTCCACCTGCTTCTTGTTGAAAAGCTCCCTCACAGGAGCCCTGCCCGCCATCACGCGGGCAAACAAACCACGGTCCGATAGATTGCGGTCCAGCGAGCGTGAAATCACGGGCTCGGTCTTCCCAGTCCAATCCTGCTCCGGTGGGATCGCTTGCTCCGCCTTGCTCAGCTTCGTCGTCGCGTCGGTGGTGCGGATCTTCACCGTCGAGTCCCCCGATTCTCCGGGCGTCTGGCGGGCCCGGAGAATCAGATCGCGGGCCGCGAGCGCGCCGTCCGCGGTGTCGAAAAAACAAACGTCCCGTGATGTCGCGGCAGCCGGATCCAGCTTGAGGACTTTGAGCGCGGTCGCCACATGGGCAGACGCCACCTGGAACTTGATTTCGTTCACACGGCGCGGCTCGTTCGCGGCGAACACCGAAGACGTCCCGAGGAACAGCAGAAACACCAAGGGCTTCATTTTCGTTGTCCGGTCAAAAGGTGCGAACCGAGGTGTTGCAGTCCGCTCCCAGTTTGGTTTTGAGGCTCATTTCCAGCTCGGAGATATCCAGCTTGGAAGGAACATCCGCGATGAATACCATGCTCCGCTTGATTTCGTCGAGGTTGGCGCTTTTCACCCGGCAGCGATGCAACCGCAGGAAATTTTCAACCTCCGCATAAATCGGCCGGAGTTCGTGTTTGCCGGCGACGCGGATCCTGAATCTCGCCGAGACATGGGTATCCAGCCAGAGGACCAGCCCCCGGGTCAGCACGGTCACGAAGGCCGCCATCGCCCACTCGTTCATGCCGCAGGCCAGACCGATCACCACCACCATGATCGCCTTGCCGGTGACCTTGGGATTGTCCATCACCGTGCGGAATCTCACCAACGAACCGATGCCGAAGATCACGAATGCCATGTTCTGGTCCAGCTTGCTGATCTCCGCGACGGCCGCGCCCACCAGGCCCAACAGGATCAGCGTCTTGGTTTCCTCCAGGTCGGTAGACGCATTGGGTTGGGTCGCGCGACGCGGTTGCCAGGCGATGAACCAGGCGCAGCCGATTGCCAGCGCGAAGCCCAGCAGGATCCGCAGCATCATCTGCCAATGCAGGAACTGCCCGAAGCCACGCGCCACCGCGTCCAAATGAGTCTGCGGCGTCTGCGGTGCCACCGGTGTGGTGCTCACCAGCGGATTCGCCGCCAAGGCCACGCCCGCCCCCAGCAGGGTGATGGCAACCACCGCGGCAAGCCGGCCTGTTGCCCAAGGACGGGCAGGTGACAGTTCTCTGACAGATGTGTTAGCGTCCATGGGGAGTTGGGGGAGGCGGGGTTGTTGGGGGGAAATAAGTTCGTCGCCGGATGTCGGCGGCTATCGAAACTCATGGAATGAGAGGTGAAATCCAACAGAAATGGAAGCTGTAAATCCGCCATGCCTGGTCCCCTGATAGGCTCTATCGAGAATCCCGTTATCGAATGATTCCCAAGCCGGACTCAGGCTCCGTCATTTCAATCATTCCGACGCGCAATCCCTCCAAACGAAACTTGGCTTTGGCGGCTTTGATAGCGGTGGCGGGGCAATCCCCCCGCAAGAGATATCATGGCAATCATCGACACATTCTTGAAACTGATGGTGGAACGGGACGCCGAAAGGCTGGTGCTGGTTTCAGATCGGACGCCTTTTCTGCTGAGGCAGGGAGAGACGATCGAACTCTCAATGCCCGCGCTGCGGGAGGACATGTTGCGGCGGATTTCGAGCGAGATGATCGGTGAGGACGAGCGGTATGAAGGGAAATTCCGGGCGGCGAACAGCGTGGAATTCGGCTACCGCGTCCAACCGGGACCGGAGTGGCGGATCGAAATTCACCCGCTTGGAACCGTGCCGCACGAAGCCCCCGCCGCGGAAGATCCGCTGACCCGTGCCGTCGCGGGTTTCATGAAAACTTCAACCAAGCCAGCAGCCATGGATGCCGCCGGAGACGAGCCATCGCCGGCCCGACCGGATCCGGAGCTGGTGGCTCTGCTGGATCAGGCGCTTTTGCAGAACGCCTCGGACCTTTTCCTGTCATCGGGCAAGCCGCCCCGCATTCGCCGGAATGGCGTCATTGTCGCACTCGATGCCGGTGTGCCGAGCCGCCAGCAGATTCTCGGGTTGTTGCCCGATGAAAGTGCCCGCGGCGAACTCGAGCGTTCGGGCAGCGTCGATTTCGCGGTGCGCTGGGAAATGCCCGACGGCCCGCGCCGGGTCCGCATCAATGTGTTCCGGCACCTGGATGGAGTCGCCGCCGCACTTCGCCCGATCCGCCGCCGTGCACCGCAGCTCTCGGAACTTTCACTGCCCGATGACTTGCAACAGCTCGCCACATTTCCCAACGGCCTGGTGCTGGTGACCGGAGTCGCCGGTTCGGGCAAATCGACGACGTTGGCGGCGCTGGTCGATCACCTCAACCGCACCCGCCCGCGGCACATCATCACGATCGAGGATCCGATCGAATACGAGCACCGCGAAATCCAGTGCATGATCCACCAGCGCGAGGTGGGCAGCAATGTGGAAAGCTTCGCGACCGGCCTGCGCGCCGCCTTGCGCGAAAGCCCGGACGTCATTCTGCTGGGCGAGATGCGCGACCACGACACGATCGCCGCCGCGCTCACCGCCGCGGAAACCGGCCACCTCGTCCTCTCCACCATGCATGCCGGCAGCGCTTCGACGGCGGTGAACCGCATCGTCGATGTTTTCCCGGGTCACCAACAGCCTCACATCCGCACCCAGTTGGCATTGTCGCTGCGCGCCGTGTTGTCGCAACGCCTCGTTCCCTCCCGGGCCGGAGGATTGGTTCCCGCCGTGGAAAAACTGATGGTGACTCCGGCCGTCGCCAACGGAATCCGGGAAGGCCAGGACCATTTCATGCGCAACGCCATGCTAACCGGCGGTGACGACGGGATGATCACCCTCGAACGCTCGCTGGCCACCTTGGTCCGGGACCGGCTGATCGACCGGGAAACCGCCCTCCGCACCGCGACCGATCCGAAGCTCCTGCTGCATTTGCTGGAGTGAGGGGTTGGGGATCACGCGATGATATTGTGCCTTGCCCTGAAGCCCGTGGCCGCTCACCACAAGATCACCGCTCGAGGAATTGCTCGCGAAACTGGAGCTGTAAACCCGTGGAAAACTCCAGAAACCGCCCCTCGCTGACTCCCATGAAAGACGAACTCTGCCAAGAACTCGCCACCAGCCTCAAGAAAGGTGGTGCCCCTCCTGCGGGGGAAAAAGAAAGCCCCGCGCGCCATCACTCTCCAATGGCCCGATACGAAGGCCATCCGTGAGAAACTCGGCCTCAGCCAGATTCAGTTCGCCACTCTCATCTGCATCAGCCCTCGGTTTCGGAGGTTGACGCGTGCAAGCCGGGATTCACCCGCTTCAGCGGATTCGTATGCTTCCGAATCATCTCAATAAAGGTCTTATTCCGCGCCCTTGCATCCGAAATCATACTTTGTGCAGAAATAACATAGAGATACAGGCCGATTGCTTCGTAGTAGCGGAAAAAGACATTCTCTTTTACTGAAAAGAGGAGCTGGAAATCGTCTTCCACAAGTGCCGTTGCGAACTCGTTATCGACGTCTGTAATTAGGTAATACCAAACTTGGTCCAAGCCCTCTTCTTTTCTAAACTCTTTAGCATATCCCCTGAGTTGCTTTAAGCCGGCAAACTTATTGTCAGCATTCTCGCTGAAAGGCTTAAGCTCAACAATAACCGCCGAATGATTCTCATTGTCATCCTGAAAAAAGACCGACAAATCGGGTTCTTTTTGACTCTTCGAAGGATCTTTACCCTTACCCAAACCTTCCATTACTTTGCGGATCTGCTTGTCCGAAGCTGCATAGCTGTAACCCATGAAACGGTCGTCAATTAACCACAAATTATTGCTCAAGGGATCAAGAGTCTCCCCTTCGTTCCCCCGCCGCAGAATGAGATCATGGAGAATCTGCTCAGATTTCTCTTTATCATTCGACAACATCTCAAGCTTGGAAATTAGTGCATCCCGAGTTTGTATATAATCAACAAGTTCTCTCCCCGCAAAATTGGCCGCCTCTTCGATCTGCTCTTTGGTTGGAGATTCGTCCTTCTTCAGTTTTCTAAAGAATCTCCGTTTGTCGGCGGAATATGCCTCCTCAGCTTTTTTCAGACTTCGCTCAATTCCTTTGGTACCACTAAGGGGGTTGACCTCCAAGTATGACGCGAGGTGAAGATGATCTTCGGTGACCGCTTCAACAAATTCTTTATATTCAATTTCGAGTTCGGGGAATTTCGTTTGGAAAACTTCACTAAGGCATTTAGATAGTGATCTATTTATTCGCTCCCAAGAAATGGGAGCCAGCAGATCTTCTTTTCTATTAAAAATTAAGAAATCATCTCGCTCATCATTAACGCGTTCATCTAGATAGGGGGATGTGAGCAACAAAGTAATGTTGCTACCAGGCCGGGAATCTAAGGTTAGATCATGCTTGTTAAATGATGAGACGGTTCGTCGATCAGCAACATAAAAGGCATTGATCTTCCCTGTCGTGGTGGTGGGCTCAATATTTATGTAGAGCTTGAAAGGAATGAGCTTTTTATCGTTTGTTTGTTCTTCTCGAATATCGAATTCTTTTTCTTCGAATTCTGGGATGTCGACCGAACGAATTTCCCCTAACTTATTTGCGTTCTCATCTTCGAATTCAATATCAACTGGACGGTCGATACGTTGAAGATAGAGCAGGGGCATGAGGTGCAGTCTCAATCGGTCAATAAGTTCGTAAAATATTACCTTTTTATCTTTATAGGATGGGCGAGATTGGGAGAAGGTTAGCACCGTGAACGGCTCATTACTCTCTTTGATTTCTGTCTTTATTTTATTCCGATCGAAACTCTCGTCGAAATCGACCTTCACGAGATGCCTTGAAGTTTGACTCTCAATTTCGACATTCCCGAATACCTTTAAGAAGGTGAGCCTTCCCACGCCCTTACACCCTATTTCCGCCTTGTGTTCTGTGCCGTATTCGCAAAAAGCATTGACGCCATTTTCAGTGAATCCTTCTCCATTGTCCCCGATCATAACAGATTTGATCAAAACTCCAGGATCGTCGCTTTCAGGGCCCTCTTTTTCAGTGAACAGGTCCCTTTCTCTAATAAACTGAACTTTTATTTGGTCCGCATTCGCCTGAATAGAGTTCGAAAGTGCCTCCGATAGAACGGTTTGCAAGTCTGTCAAAGAACTCAACTTAGAGATCTGTCTTTTTAGATTCAGTTGCACACGGGCACCATGATTGGCTGCCCGTCTGATTTCCAGCAATGAATGGGGTTAGTCTGCGCAAAAACCAAAAATTAAAAATGAGAGGAAACCCTGAACCGCTTGCCATTGTTCTGAGCGGTTGTGCGCCGATGCCGATGTCATGAGTTTTTGGCTTCCCGTGGCTTGCCCCCTTCAGCGGGCGAGCAAACGTTCACTCAGTGCCTTGTCGGGAATGCATTCCGCCCAGCCCGGGCTGCCGCGGGTTCCGCGTGTTGCAGAGAGGACACAACCAGCGAGACGGACTGGAAGGATCGCTCTCACTGCGAGCGTTCGCGAATGACTTCATAGATTTTGAGATAGTCCGGCGAGTCGATGATCTTGAGATCCGGCTTGCTGCTGCCGGCGGTCATGATGCTGATGTCGCCGTTGCTGAAGAGCTTGTTGAGCGGGCCCTGGCTTTGTTGGAGGCTGTCGACGCGATCGAGGAGGATGCTGGTCTCGCGTTGATAGAAAATTCCCCAGCTCATGACGATGCGGGCGGCATCGATGCGATAGCGCCACCGTTTCACTCCGATCACCGTTAGGGGAATGGTGAGCGGCAGCAGCACGATCAGGGGCAACAGGATGATGCTCAGGAAAACGAGCTTTACGACGGCATTGCCCACCGAGCGGCGGGCTTCGAGAAGGACATCGAGCGGGGCGGCGGTGACGGCATTTGGCGCGGGCTCTATCCGGCCGCAGAGGATGTCGTCGAGAAGCTGACCTTTTTCCCTAACACCGGGAAGGAAGCCGGTGGTGAAGGAGCAATGCTTCATGGTCCTCTGCTGGAGTTTCGTCTGCCGCTGCTGCTGGACGAACTGTCCGATCTCTTCTTCGGCCGCCACGAAAATCTGCAGAGTCCCTTCGCCGCCGCCCGGGTAACGAATGACTTGGCTTCGTTTGACGTTGCTGTAGCGGACAAGGAAGCGGCTGCGGGCGATGACGCCCTGCTCGGCCTCGATATGGTGCTCGTGGAAACGAAGTCGCTGGCGGGAATGATAGAGCTTGGAGTAAATGCACGCGCCCATGCCGATGAGGACGGGGATCGCGAGCAGATAGTAAATGACGGGCTCGCCGATCTGGATCGCGGCGAAGACGATTCCGGCGGCGAAGAGCAGTGGCAAAGGCAGGTATTTGAGTTGGGCGCGCAGCCAGGTTAGAACTCCAAAGGCCGCTTGCGCTTCGTAGGGCTCGGGCGAAGCGGCGGGAATGCCGGCCTGCCGCATCAGTGCCGGGAGGTTGAGCTGGCGGCCGCTGATGTGGGTGAATTCCAGCGGCTTTCCAGATCCGATCGACCAGAATTTCAGGGTCATTGTGCCGAACAGCCGGTCCCAAAAATTCTGTTTGATCACCAGCCCGGTGATCTTGTCATAGGCGAACTCGCGATCGTGCAGGGTGAGAAAGCGGTAGGAGTGTCGCACGGACCCGTGGCGCACGGAGTACTGGGTGGACATCAGCCGGACTCCGGCCTGGATCATCGCCGCAATCCAGATAGGGACGAGCGGAAGCAGGAGCAGCATCGGGAGGATCGTTCTCGCGACGTCCATCCTGAACTCGCCGACGATCGTTTCTCCGATCGGGATCGATTCGGGCTCGGCACGACGGGGGATGATCTGCGAAGCCATTTCCCCAGCCTTGGAACGGGCTGCCGGTTTCTGTTTCTGGCGGGCGAGGACGACCAGTTGATCGATGGCCGCCGAGAGCGCCACTCCATGAGTGAGACGCCGGAATTTGATTTCCGAGCCGCTCCCCTGACAGCTGATCTGCACGTCATAGATGCTGAAAATCCGATCGAAAATGGTGCACTTGGTGTTCGCATCGGCGATGTTTTCGTAAGGGATGAAGGCGTTGTGACGGGTGAGGAATCCTTCCTCATAGACGACGACGTCATTGTAAACGCGATAGATCCGCCTCCGGTAATCGAGAAAGCGCACGACGAGGAAGGTGAGGAATCCTGAACCCACCAGCGCGATGAGCCCCGGGACAACAAATTCGAGAGCGGGGGACTTGGCGTCTTTCCAAGCTTCGAGGAGGCCAGGCAGGACCAGCAGGCTGGCGAAGCTGGCTCCAACGAGCAGACCGAAGGACTCCCCGAGAATCCCAATGATCGCCGGACGTTCCTCATGGAAAAGCTGCTGTTGGGTGAGATCGTAGCCGTTCTTCCTCATCCGCTCGCGCAGTCCGGCGTAGACGGCCTCCGGTTCGCGGATGACGCGCATCACCACTGGCTTGGAATTTCCCGCAGTTTCCACGATGACATCCCCGACGTCGAAAAACTTGAAGCGCAACCACGGCAGCTTGATCTTCACATGGGTGATGTTGCGGATCTCGAACTCGGTCGTCTGGTCGCTCACCAAGCCGCCGCGCTGACAGATCACGCGGGAATCCTGAATCTGGTAGCGTTCCTTGCGGTAAGCGACCAGACTGGCGATGACCCCAAGGGCGCTTCCCGCGACGAACACCGCCAGCCCGGGCCACGGCGATTTTTCGAAAATCGCCAACACGCCGGCAGTCACCCCGCCGATCAGGCTTGAGACAATCAACGCCGTGACGATGCGTGGAAAGACGAACGATCCTTTCTGAGGCTTCAGATCCTGAGGCGGCGTGGCCGGCACCTCTGTTGGAACCGCGGAGGCAGCCGGAATCGGCGGCACCTCAACCCGTGCCGCGCTGAGGAGATGCCTGATCTGCTCGGAGGGAATCCAGTCAGGGTATCCGGGATTCCAAACCAAGGTCTTGGGTGCCACCATCCCTTGGCCAACCAGGGAACTCAGATCTCCAATCGAGACCGGCCCCAGCCGCTCACCGTTTGCCGATGCGTAATACCAGTTTTGTTGCTCGTTCGCGGACATAATTAACAGGTGTTAATTATGTCGCCGGTGTCGAAGAGGCACGGAAATTCGTCGGCGGACTAACAAAAATCGGGCAGCGGCGGCAGCGGCCAGATTTGGCCGGATTTTCACCGTCGCCGCCCGGCTGGAAGGCTCGCTACGGCGCGTCAGGCTTTTTCAACGGCGGCAACGGAGGCTTGGGACGGCTCGTCGGAGCTGGATTATCAAGCGGGACGTCCAACAGTTCGTCCGACAGATCGTCCGGCGGTGGTGCCATCCTCACCGGCGGCGCAGGCGGCTTGATCGGGGCTCCGGCGGCGGCGAAATTGGGCTTGGCGAGACCCTTGGGGGCTCCGGCAGGTACTGGCTCGACCAATTCCAACTCGGGTTGCTCTGGTCCGCTGGGCGCGCCGAGTTCTTCGTCGAAGAGCCGGTATTTCGGATCGACCCGGTCGAGCGGGATGGTCACGGCAGGCGGCGGGCTGGGATCGGCTCCCTTTTCCGCCTTCTGTTGATAGAGCTCGTTGTTCAACTCCTCGCCCGCGGCGGGTTTGAGGCTCGGCAGCTTGATGGGGGTGGTGTGGGTGCTGATGCGGCTGGTCAGTTTCATGGCCTCCATAGGGTCGCGCTTCATCCAAGGAAGCTCGCCCAGCGTTGGCCTCCGATTGTTGAAGTTTCCCCAAAGCGTTTCCTCGTCGTCGGTCCAGAGGATGAAGTGCTCGAGATCGGGATTGCCGAGCGAGGGATCGGCCTCAAGGGCGGCGCCGTAGAAGCGCGCGGCCTGCAACACCATGCCGTGGTGGAGCAGGGCATTGGCGAGCCCGAGATTTTGCACCGCCTTGCCGCGGTTGTGCTCCAGCAGGGCGGTGAGCAGGCGGATCGCTTTCCGCGGGCGGGCCTTGGCGAGGATCCGCGCGGCGAAGGCGAGCTCGACGTCGATGCTGGGAATTTCATCGACCGCCCAAATGAGATCCGCGGCTTCAGGGAAGGATCCCTGGTCGTAGAGGAGATGGGCAAGTTGCTTGCGGGTTTCCCAGTCGGCTGGATTCGCCTTGAGGGTTTCGCGGAGGTTTTTCTCGTCAGATTGTTTGGGGCCGGCGCTCATGGCTGTGGTGGGTCTTAGGAGGGAAAATCGCGCGGCTGCTAGGCGGCGCAAGTCCAAATGTCATTCAAGCGGGCGGCACGCGTTGCGGGCACCCTGACCGCCGCCACCTTTCACGGGCGATTTCCGGCCCCGGTTTTGGCTAACCGTCGCTCAGCGAGCGCTGTCCGCCCGACCTTGGGTTTCAAAGCCGGCTCACCCTAACAATTGCCGGTGCGACGGGCGACGATGAGGCGCGGTTGCCATAGCAATTCAGGCAAATGATCTCAAACCGATGCGGTTCTTTTGCGATATTCGCCAAATGCGTTCACGCATCAACTCCGGGAAAAATCACGCGGCCTGGCGTTTGCGGCGCAAGAGGCCAGCGCCCAACAGAACGCCCGCCAGCGCATTGGAAATTTCCGGCACGGCGGAGTAGTTCCATGAAAGCGTGCTACCAGTTAGAGTAAAGCTGCCGGTGGTGGGAGCACCCGCCAACGCCGAACCGTTGCTGTTGTAGTATTCGAATCCACCGCCGAAAATGTCGGCCCAATTGGCCTTGGCGGTCGTTCCATCCGCGTTCGTGAAAATATCGTTCCACGTATGGTCGTTGGCGGACCAGAACGCATCCGAGAAATCGCTGTCTCCGATCACGATGCGGAACACCGCATTCAGGGTCGAGCCTGCGTCCGCGCCATCCAATCCAGCCAGTGCGCCGGTGACATTCACCCCGTCGTAGCCGGTGCCGCGGCCCGACAGTGTCCGGTCGATATCCCAGGCGAAAATCGAACCGTCAGCGTAGGTGAGATCGCTGGTGAACTTTTCGATTCCCGGGCTGTTTCCTGGCGCATGAATGCCCCCGGATTGGATCGTCGTCGCACCTCCAATGGTGCCGCTGCCCTTGAGCGTGGCACCGGCCGCAACGGTGACCGCGCCGATGGCGGAGGTCTGGTCGCCGTTGATCACGAGGGTTCCGGCGCTGACCGTGGTGATGCCGGTGTAGGTGTTAGCAGCAGTGAGGGTGGTGGTGCCCGCGCCCTGTTTTTCGATCGCCCCGCTGCCGCCGATAGCGTTGGCCACGGTCAGGGCATCGCTGCGATTGAAGACGAGCAGCGCATTGTCGGTCACCGCCCCGGTGCCGAGTGTACCGATGATGCCGCCCGCGCCGACTTGGAGGATGCCGGCGCTGATGGTGGTGGTGCCGGCGTAGTTGTTGGCCCCGGTGAAGATGGTAGTGCCCACGCCCTGCTGGTCGATTGCCCCAGTGCCGCCGATGGCGTTGGCCACGGTAGCGGAATCGCTGCGGTTGAAGGTGAGCAGGGCGTTATTGGTCACCGCCCCGGTGCCGAGCGTACCGATGGTGCCGCCCGCGCCGACTTGGAGAATGCCTGTGCTGATCGTCGTCCCAGCATAGGTATTATTGCCAGCGAGCGTCACCTTGCCGGCACCGACTTTCGTCATGCTGGCGCCAGAAACGACAGCATTGACCGTGATATCTCCCGCGCCACCAATGCTGGAAGCGGACGCAAGATTGACCGTGGTGAGACTCGCTGTCGCAGCAGCACCCGTGCCGCCACCGCCGCTAAAGCTCACCGTCGGAACTACAGTGTATCCGGTACCTGCGCCCGAAAGCGATATAGCTCTAACCCCAAAATTGGTAGCATTACCGGTTCCGGTTGGTGCAACCGTGCCGCTGCTAACGGTACCACCGGTGAATGCAATAGTGGGTGCTGTCGTGAAGTCCTTACCACCATTTGTGATAGTCACACCAATTACCGTACCGGTCGCCCCTCCGGAGAGCACTGCTGTCGCAATTGCACCTACGCCACCGCCGCTGGTGATGGTCACCGTCGGAGCTGTTGTATAAATAATATCACCACTCACAATATTGAAGCTTGCGGCGGTGAGGCCTAATGACGCCGCAGCCGTGGCGGTCGTGCCGGTGACCGGGTCAGCAATCGTCACCGTGGGAGCGGAACTGTATCCACTGCCGCTGACAGCGGAATTGGGTGCCACTACGGCAAGGCCGCCACCGATCACGGAAGGCGTGCCTGTGTTGCTGTTGATCAAGGCGCCGCTGCCACCCACTCCCGTTCCGTTGATTGCGATGAGTTCGTTGACGGTTTGTCCGTTCAAATCAATCGCGGCACCGCTGCTGACGGTCGTGAGGCTTCCAATGGTGTTTGCCATCGCTCCCCCGAAGCCCAACCCCGCTCCATTTCCCAGCTTGACGGTGGCACCGGCATTCACGGTGTTGGTGCCGGTATAGGTATTGGCAGCGTTCAGGTTGACAATACCGGTGCCGCCGAAGATAAGCCGGCCATCAAGTGACGATCCATTGACGATCGGAGCACTGATGATCATCGTGCCACTACCTGTGTTTGAAATCGTGGGAAAACGCTCGGCTACACTACCGTCGTTACGGATGGTAATTCCACCTGCGTAATTCGTGGTCGCAGTGTTGTTACTGGTCAGGAACGTATTGGTGCCTCCTATAAAAGTTACCATGCCGTTCAACGTCATGTTGTTGGAGCCACCCACAGTTGTAGTGGTGCCATTTGAAATGGAGATAGCATTGTTGATTGTGCGAGTTCCGCCATTAGCGACAAGAGTGGAATTCCCAAAAGTCAATGGGCGGGCACCCAACGCATTGTCATGGCCCAAGCCAAGAGTAAGGATACCAACCGTAGCGCCACTCAAAGCAATAGGAGTGGCAGATGTCCAAGCGGTGCTATTGTCAGCGTTCAGATTCAAAGTTCCCGCAGTAAGCGTAAAGTTGGTCGTGTTGCTGAGAAGATTCGCTTGGTTGATGTTGACCACCGAATTCGGATTGAGCAGCCGGATGGCGGTCGCGGATGTGCTCGCATAGGAACTGCCCGAGTTAAAGGTCACGACGGGATTGATGGCGCCTGTTCCGACACTGCCGACAATGATATTTCCGGTGCCAATGGAGCCTGTCACGGTCACAGTTCCGTCAAGAACGCGAGTGTCGCCGCTGTAAGTATTGGCACCCGAGAGAGCAAGCTCGCCCGTGCCATCCTTGGTCAACGCCCCCCCGCCGCTTCCAACCGTGCCGCTGATGGTCAATTTGCCAGCGCCAAACTGATGGATCATGGTTTCCACAGCGGCGGCGCCAATCTGGCCGTTCGAAATCGTGGCGTCATTTGAACCACGGAAAAGGACGCCAAGGCTGGTGAGACCTTTGACGCCTGCGCTCAAATCAATCGCGCGGGTTCCACTGGTCGTATCGATGACCAGGGCGTTCATTGTCCCACCCGCAGTAAGCACCACTGAAGCGGCGGAGCCCAGGGTGGTGTAGTTGGTCGTGCTGACGGTGGCACCGGCAGCAAGGGTGGTGGCCAACGTAGCGTCGTCGTAGCGGGTGATATTGGCTCCAGTCTTCGTGGCAAACCCGATGCCACCCGAGTCTTTTGCCAGAAAGGCTGTATTCAATAGCCCACTGGCGCTAGCGGCCGTGGAGGTGGTGATCACCGAACCCGCGGTAGTGATGTCGAACAAGGTGGTGTTACCCGCGGTTTTGGCGATCGTGCCGAGGGCCAGGGTGGTACCGGGGCCGCCATTCGAATCGACCGTGACTCTGCTGAAGGCGGTGCCGGCCTGGGTCAAATTGCCAAGGGTCTGCGACGTGGCCGTAACGCCCGTCTTGCCCTTGATATAAAGCTCACCGCCGCCCGCCTGGATGGTGTTCGTGCTGGCAATCAGATTCGTGGGAGTCGCCATGTTGGCAAAATCCAGCAGGAGGGTGCCACCACCGACTTGGGTTTGAGCCGAGAACGTCGATGCACTCGAGCCGTTGATGGTCAGAGTGCCAAGGCCGGACTTGATGAAATTGAAACTTCCACTGACGACACCGCCGAGTGTCAGGTTTCCCGAGGCGTTTGTCGTAAAAGTGCGGTTACCCGTCATCGCAAGATCCAGATTGATCGTCTGGTTGTTGCTGCTGTTATTGACGACGTTTCCGCCGAGATTGATCGAGTTCCCGGTGATCGTAAACGCTCCCGCACCAGCATTGAATGTGATGCCGTTGAACAGGGTTCCAGCAGCGAACAGATCGTTGTTGGAACTCAGTTGGAGGATTCCGCCGAATTGCAATGCCGTGGGGGAGGCCGGGGTGGTGTTTCCGCCCCAGTTCAAGAAGCCTGCCTCATTCCAATTTCCGGTAGTGCCGCCGCCGTCCCAGGTGTTGTCGGCCGAGGCCGGTTGCACGACCAGAGCACAGGTCATGATGATCGCCGCGTGGCGGACGTGGGCGGAGGAGATGGTGGGAAAATACGAAAACGGGTTGATCTTCATGGGTTGAAACGGGCCGGTGGGTTTTGACGCGGGGAGGGCTTGCAAACCTGGAGAGCGGAGCTAACAGCTTGTGCCCAAAGCTGGGGAAATCGCTGCTCTTCGAGGTTTACTCCACGATGAATAGCCCCCACCTGGAGGCTGGCAAGCATTTAAGTGCATAAATGTTCACTAAATGCAATTTGACGCAACCATTGGCGCCCCCCTGATTCCTCAGCGGGCGACGCGGAACGGGATGTTGTCGGCGCTTGCGCCTCCCTTGCCATCGCGGACGATGACAAACAGCCGGTAGGATCCGGGTTTCGCGGGGATCTTGACCGTCACCTTCGGGCCATCCTGGCTGGTGATGGAACCCGCTACCGATGGAGGCTCGGCTTCCTTGTCTCCGCCTGATTTCCGGTCGGTGCTTTCCTCACGGACGCTCCATTCGAATTTGAGGGTGTCGCTTTCCGAGTCCGTCACCTCGATACTTGCATCGACGATCTTGCCGGGTGCGACGGTGGCTTCCTTGAGCGGGGAATCGAAGCGGGCGATTTTCGGAGAGCGGTTGGATGGCCATTTGCCGGACCACGCGTAACACGCGGCATCCACGGTCGGGAGTTTTTCTCCGGACGCGAGAAACATGCCATACCAGGTCGACGTGACCTCCTGTTTCTGACCCCACAGAAACACATAACTGCCGAAACAGATGTCCGAATTCTCGGCGAGCAACGACATGGTGGCATAGTAGCTGGCGGCCTTGTCGCGACTGGCTGGTTCGATGGGAACACCCCATGAGGTTTTGGCAACCTCCCAATGCCCTTGCGGGCCGAACTCGGTGAGCACAAAGGGCTTTTTCCAACCCGCCTGTTTGACGGCACGCACCGCCCCCGAGGCCCCGCCGTAGGCGTTCACGCCGAGGACGTCGATGTTAGGATAGTTCGCGAGAATCCCCTTCACCTTGGAACTCGCCGCGCCGGCGATGACGGTCATGACCGGATGACCGGGATCCTCCTCCTTCACGATCCCGGCGAGGACATTGAGCTCCTTCCAGATCCGCGCGTCCTTGCCGTCTGACTCGGGGCCTTCCATTTCATTGCCCAGGCCCCACATCAGCAGTGCGGGATGGTCCTTGTACTTGCGGACGGCGGCACGCACCATGTCGCGTTGTTTTTTCAATTGGGCTTCATCCGAGTAGTTGAAACCGTGGCGGACATGGCCGATCCAGATCCCCGCGGTGACAGCGATGCCGAGTTCCTGGCAGTGGTCTAACAACGGTTTGCCCTCGATCTTTTCGCTGAGAGAATCAATGCCCCAGGTGCGGATGGAGTTTCCGCCATATTTGACAAGGTCCTTCAAATGGCCGGTCCCGCCGGCACCACGAATCACGAACGGCTTGCCGTCGCGCATGAGGGTGAAGCGTCCGGGTGCATCCTCCTGGATGATGACCTGGGGAGCCGGGGCGGCTGAAGCCAGGTTGCAAAGGGCTGAGGAAAGAATCACAAGGTTCAAAAGACGTGAGGAAAATGAAGTCATGAGTGAGGGGCGAGGGTTTGTGGTGGTTGTTGTGCATAAAATTGCAAGGTAACGCAACCGCAATCTTCAGTTCGTCCGAAATCACGGCGGGGCAGGATCATTCCGACCGTCAATCCGTGGATCAACCATGCCAATCGGACGCACGAAATCATTTGTGTGCATAAATTTGCAATTTTTATTTGACGCGCTCGCGGTGTCGCGATTGGTTGTGGCACGATGAACCCGCGACATTCCATGATCCCCATTGCGATCGGTATTTTCATGACCCTGCCGACGGCACGGGCAGCCGAGGAAGCGGCGCCTGCTCCAGCGGCAGCACCAGCCGTTGCCACTCCACCCGCGGCTCCGGCGCTTGATTTTGGCAACTTCAGTTCCGAAGCGATCACCGGGAAAGCTTGGGATGCCTACAACGCCAAGAACTATACCAATGCAAAAGCCTATGCGCAAAAATGCATCGACACGTTCAAGGGCCAAGCCGTCGAAATGCAGAAGGCTCTCACCGCTCCCGCCACCGAAAAGGAGGAAGTTTTCAAGAGCTGGGCGCTGAATGATGTGGGTGCCTGTTATTACATTCTGGGGCAGGCCTTGGAAGCGGAAGGAAAAGGCAGCGAGGCCATCGTCCCCTTCAAGTTTCTCGTGGAAAACCTGTCCTTCGCCCAGTGTTGGGATGCCAAAGGTTGGTTTTGGAAACCGGCGGATGCCGCGCGCGAACGCGTGAAGGCACTTGAATTCGAGGCTCTGAAATAGAGAGGCGAGTGGATCTACCGGTGATGCCATGGAATGGATCACTGCGGAAATCCAATTGACTCCCGATTCCGGTTGATAGAGAAAGCGGTGTCATGTTGTTCGTGAATTCTCACTCCTGATGCGTCTGCCGCGACTTGCCACGCAAGTCACCCGCCAGACCACGTCCGCCACCTCGGCGGCACCCATGCGTTCCCAGCGGGCAGCGGATTGCTGCCGCCGGAGCCGCTGAACCCTATCAGGAAAATAACATGTATCATTGTGATCACGATTCGGAAGAATCGCGCCCATCCGCTATTGTCGCTTTGGAAACCATCCGCGGCAGGCCGTGGACTGCCCGCCTCGTCCGCAACAACAATCTCAGGCAGCACTGCCATCTGCTTTCCCGGACATTCCGGGGAGCTGATCCCCAGACCGATCCCATCCGCCAGCCGTGTCTCAGGCTGGTAAAGGCCATTGCTGACAAATGCAACCTCCTAACTGCCCACCACCCGGGAGAATATCCGCTCGTCCCGGTGCTTGTCCGTATCGCGTCCTATGCCGGGCGCTGGATCAGGGATCCGGAGGCCTGGACGCCCGGTGTTGGCGGCACCCCGCGCCGAATCATCCGGAGCCTCTTGGAGCACTTGTTCGCAACTTGGCCCATGCCGGACTGCTTCGATTCCGCGTGGCTCGTCAAAGGAGAACTCAACTATCTGGAACGCGATTGGTATTGTCACCTCGCTTGCGGCCGGAGCCTGAGAAAAGTGAACGCCATGCCTCCCTCGATCTCGTCACGGGCCCTTCATCTCGCCATGACCGCACCCGGCGATCTAACGATCCGCCAGGCGTTGCGCTGGGGCCAGGTGAAAGCTTTGGGCGGGTCCGCTGAATTGATGGCCGAAGTCCTGGCAAGCCGGATGGTCCGGGATTTGTCCAACGATGCTATTTGGTCGCGACTCATTGAAAAGGTGATCGCGGCGAAGCATTTCAAGCCTCGGAACTTCGGGCTCATCGCCGATACCTTGCTCGAAGTGATTTCAAAACATGGCTGGGAACGGGCGGAGATCCTGGTCAATCTCCGCTTGGCCGAACTCCTCCGCCATTGCCGGACTTTCTGGAGAACGATTCTGAAAATGGTGCGCGTTAGTCAGCCTAACTGGCAGCAAACCGACATCGATTGCTCCGGAATCAGGTCCGCACTTCGCATTCATTATACCGAACACTGGCCGCGACTGAATGGTTCGCAACCGTTTCAATCCATCTGTCATCGAGGTGACCGGACGATCCCCTGTCGGATCGTCGAGCTAACCTATCAGTGGCAGCTCGTGGCGGAGAGCAAGGCGATGCGGCATTGCGTCGATTCCTACGCCCGGCAATGCCGGCTCGGCAGGTCATCCATTTTCAGCCTTCGAACCGATGAAAGCGAGGACGGCAGTCCGACCGAGACCAGCCATCTAACCATCGAAGTCAACCGGCAGTCACGCAAGATCATCGAAGTCCGAGGGAAGTGGAACCAATCCTTCGCTGCGGGCCGGATTCCCCTGCTCCGGAAATGGGCGCATGAAATGAAGCTCGTCATCTGAGCCCGCGACCTCAATCCAGCACAACGACTCGATAGAACTGCCGTTTCGCGGAACTTGCCAGGACTCCGGCGTCGGTCACGATGAGGATACCACCGCTGCCGGATAGATTATCGACGAGAGTTGACCATTCCGCGAGGTCGCCGCTCTTTTGGACCCGGTAGTGGTGACCGATGACGGTTGGGAACGCGACATGGATGTCGTTTCCGACGGTGGTGACTGACGGGGTTAGAGTCACCGTGATGAAGGCGGCGTCATAGGCCACGGCATGCACGCCGTCCGTGGCGCTGAGCATGAGCGTGTAGATGCCGGGCACGCTGAAAGCGGCGGTGGTGGTGGCGGAGCTGGCATTGCCTAACACGACGGCGGCCGGACCTGAATAGAGTTTCCACTGGATGGTAACTGCACCCGGCGCGGTTACGTTTCCTGTGAGATTTGCCGTCGTGCCGGCGGCGATCCGCTGATCGGCCCCCGCGTTTGCGACGGGCGCGCCGGGTGAACGCGGGCCTGCGGTTGCACCGGTTGTTTGGACGACCTTGAAATTGCTGATGTCGATGCTGTTGCGGATGTGGGAGAAGCAATCGACCGGGAAGCGGTTATCAGGCGTGATCGAGACGGAGAAGAAGCCGCCGTTGTCGGTGACGATGGCGCCGTATTTTTTCAAAGCTAACAGCACGGCCTTTTCCTGGATGCTCCAGTTCGCGGGAATCACGAAACTCGCCTTGAGCCGGAACCGCTGGCCCATCGCGGGGACATCGGGATCACTGGTTTCCGGGTTGGAAGCCTGATGGGTGGCCGGGTAGATCGGGCCGAGACGCGTGTTCTTCACGATCAACCGCAGCGCGTGTTCGACCATTCCGCGCTGGCATTCGTCGTGGCGGACGAGAGCGGGAAACATTGCCAAGCCGCCGGCGTCGGCGGAGGTCCAGCCGACCGGGCGTGAGGCATTGGAGGCGAGGTTCCATTTCGCTCCGTTGGCGGCCTTCCACGCGGAACCCGTGCGCTTCTGCTGCCAGGTTTCCCAGAGAAATCCCGCGCCGGGTTTCACGATGATGGAGTGGCGGTCGCCGCCGGTACCGTTGATGTCCTGCTGCCACTCGTCGTTCGTTAGAATTCCCGTTTCCACCGGCCAGCCTTCGACCGGCAGGTTCGGGGGAATCGGATAGAGGCTGGTGGGATAAATGCCGCCGTCGAGGTCGGATTCTCCGGGGTATTGGAAGAAAGTGATGGGCAGCGTGGGCTGGCTGTCGGGCACCAGCGCGTAGTTCATTTCACTGAAGAGACGGAGGTTCTGTCGACCCGTGTTGACGGCGAGATCGGATTTCACGCGGGCAATCATCGCCGCGCTGTTAGCCAGCAGCGGGCGCTGGGAAATGTCCTCGTTCCACGCGTTGTCGCGCGGCATGATCTGCATCGCGGAAACCACGGCATCCGCCTCGGGAGTGTTGAACAACAGCGGCGTCGCGACCACCGGCAAGTCTCTCAGTATGCGGCCCTCGTGATTGATCCGCTGCGCCCCGGCTGTTAGCGGGACGAACAGGATAAAGGCGAGGATGCGCATGGCCGAACCTACACGCGCCGCGAATTATGACAAACCTTTGACATTTCCCCGACCCCATCCTGCTAGGGTGGGCGGGTCATGAAAAACCACCTATTCCTCATCGCCGCACTCACCCTCACCACCCTGCACGCTCAGCAAGGTCCCACGGACCCTTTCCGCGAACCCAAGGGTGGACAACCCAATCCCGCGCCTTCCGTCCCGAAGAACGCCTCAATCTGCTACGAGACCTTCTCGCTGCCACTCGCCATGGCCGCCAAGCTCCAGCGGGAAAGCCCGGGAGACGCGGATCTTTACTCGCGCATTGTCGCCGCGGTGGAAAAGAACACCGCCCGCCAGGAAACATTCACCGTGATCCGTTGCCATTCCGGCCAGCGGGCGATTTCGGAGAGTCTCACCGAGCAGATTTCTCCCGCCGAATACGAACCCCCCGAACTGCCGAACTCGGTGGGCATCGCCATCTCTCCCCCCGAGGCGAAGGAGGGCGAAACGCCCATTCCCGATGCCGGGAAACTCAAGAACGCGCCGGCATTGAGCGGCTTCGCCGGAATCCAGACGCCCTCCCAACCGAGGGCATTCTCACTTAGGAAAACCGGGGTCACCGTCCAGGTCGAGCCGACGCTGGGTGAGAGTGACGATTGGGTTGACCTGAAGCTGATGCCGTCGCACGTCGCGCTCGCAGGTCGCTCCGCTTGGGGACAGGGATTATCAACTTCCGAGATGCCCGTTTTCGAATGCCAGAACCTCACTGCCTCCTCGACTCTGCGCCTCAACCAGCCCTTCCTTTTCGGAACCCTCAACCGCCCTCCGACTTCGAAGCTCGATCCGGACTCGGCAAACCGCGTTTGGTTTGCTTTCGTCACTGTAACGCTTTCCAAACCCTGAATGCGCGCCGCCCTCGTCACCATCCTGCCCATGCTCGCCGCCGCCGTCCTCGTGATCGCCGGCGGCGAACGCATGGCACGGCGTGACGTGGAGTCCCGCACGCCGGCCGACCGCGACCGTCTGATGGATCTGGCGGATTCGTTTCGCGAGGAATTGGTCCGGCTCGACGCGCTTTATCTGAGCCATCTGGATTTCCTGGCCGAAAGCACGCTATATGACAAGCCGGCCGAGGTGGCGGTCCAGGCGAAGGAAATCACCGGGGTCCGCCTCATCCGGGTCTTTCGTAAAAACGGCAAGGATTTCTCCATCCTGCCTCCGTTCGAAGCCGGCCGGCTGCCGGAAATCGTCCTGGAAAACCGGGGCCGCCCCCTCGATCCGACGAAAGCGGTGGTGCTCCCCGCCTCACTGCTAGACGGAGCTCTGACAAGCAACGGCACCTGGCTCGCCACGCCCGATACGAACTTGCGCCTCCACTGCCGCCAACCCGAACCGGGGGTGCTCGTCGCTATCCTCGTCGATCTATCCAAAGTCCGCGCGCGCACTTCCACCCATCTTGCCGGATGGCTCGCCAAGCCTCTCACCCCGCTCCGCGAAGCGGGTGAACGCGTACAGATCGACCCACCGGATGGTCCCGCCGTCGTGACCATCGGCCCGGAGCGGCATGGGCCTGCCGCCTCGATCCTTCCCACCCGCACGCTGTCCGGCGACTGGCAGATCCGGGCGTGGGACGGGCTGGTGGTTAGCCGGACTCATGACGCGGCCACCCTCGCCGCCGCAGCCGCCGTTGCCCTGATTCTCGCGATTTCCGGCGTGCTGTTGTATTTCCAACAGAAACGCGCGCTCAAACTCGCGGCCGAGCGGGTGTCCTTCGTCAACCGCGTCTCGCACGAACTCGGCACGCCGCTCACGAACCTCTCGCTCAATCTCGACCTCGCCACCGAGTTTCTAACCACCCGCCCGCCCGAAGCCCGCCGCCGACTCGGTTTGGTCGCCGAGGAAATCGAGCGGCTCTCCCGTCTCGTCGCCAACGTCCTGACGTTTTCGCGCCGCGAGCGCGACACACTCGAACTCAAGCCCGTCCGCTGCATTCCCGGAGAAATCATCCACCGCACGCTCGAAAGTTTCCGCCCCGCGCTTGAGCGCCGCTTGATAGAGATCGAAACCCGGATCGATGCCGACACGCCGGTCCTTCTCGATCCCGACGCGCTCAGCCAGATCACCGGCAACCTCATTTCCAATGTCGAGAAATACGCCGCCACCGGCCGGCTTCTCCGGCTCGATTGTCAGATGGAGTCCGGGTTCCTGATTGTCGAAGTCAGCGACCACGGCCCCGGCATTCCGGCCGCAGCCCGCGAGCGGATTTTCACTGCGTTCGAGCGCGTGCTTGAAAGCACCAACGAAGGTGCCAGCGGGACCGGTCTCGGCCTCGCCATCGGCCGCGACCTGGCCGGGCGGATGGGTGGCACGCTTGAATTGTTAGATAGCGAAGCCGGCGCGACTTTCCGGCTCCGCATCCCCGCGCCACCCGCCATCGCGATCTTTTCCGAAACCCACGCCGCATGAACATCCTCATTGCCGAAGACGATCCGCTCACGCTTGATGCCCTCGCCACCTGCATCGAGAGCGAGGGGTTCACCACCCTGCGCGCGGCGGATGGACGACAGGCGCTCGATCTCTGGCGCGGGGGAAAACCGGACTTGCTGTGCCTCGACATCATGATGCCCGGCGTCGATGGCTACGAGGTTTGCCGCAGGGTTCGCGCCTCCGATCGCGCGGTTCCCATCCTTTTTCTATCCGCCAAGAACCAGGAAATCGATGTGGTGGTGGGTCTCGATCTCGGGGCCGATGATTTCATCCGCAAACCGTTCACCCGCAGCGAAGTCATGGCGCGAATCCGCGCCGCTCTCCGCCGCGCCGCGCCGCGTGAAGCGAGCGACCACTTTTCTTTGGACGATCTAACCGTCCGCCCCCGCGCGCTGTCGGCCGAGCGGGATGGAACGACCATCGAGCTTACTCCGCGCGAGGTTTCCATGCTGCGCCTCCTCCATCACCATCGCGGTGAGGCGGTCTCCCGCGACGCGTTTCTCGATGCCTGCTGGGGCCTCGATTATTTCCCGGATTCCCGGACGCTCGATCAGCACATTTTCCTGCTGCGGAAAAAAATCGAACGCGATCCTGCGAACCCCATGATCATCCAAAGCGTCCGCGCCGTCGGCTATCGCTACGTGCCGGTTGCTAACACCTGGCGCCACGTCCAGTAGCCAACTTCATGATCGGCCCACTCGCCGCTCTGTACGGAGCCATAAGCAGGGTGGAGTGGGTCCCGGGAGCTAACTACTCCCGGGGAACAGATTCGGCTTGGCCAGACTCGATGCGAAGTTGTTCCTCAATAATCGCATGCAAGTCATGGTATAATGGCCGGTCGAATGTAGACGGGTTTGTTTCTGGTGAGTGATAGTCCTTGGTTACAGATTCAACAAAAGGGACAAAAGCATGATGTAATTCACTGAAGGAAGCGAACCAGCTCTGAAGCTGCGTCAATTTTGCAGGATTGACATTAAGACGTTCAGGGTGATGAGGGTAACGGAAGCCGGATTTGTCTGCTTGCAAGTATTCCAGTGCTTCTTTCATGTAGAGTAATCCTTCCAAGTAATTTCTCTGATGTGCCATGGATGTGAATGAGGGCCTAACGGAAAGCGCGTCCACCCCTACCAGCGGGGGCGGACGTCGATCACGGGGGTAGGGGTGAAACTGCGGGAGGTCATCGAAACTGAACGGCTGGCAGGGGTTGTCACGGCGCGGCTTGTTCGACTTCCTATTTTGGAGAGTAGGGACGAAGCCATGAGCTGATTCGATCATAATCTGCTAACTCAAGGCGATAGCGTAGACGATCACGAAAATCAACGGCACCCTTGGTAAAGTGGGAAGTGGTAGCAATCAAACCCTTGCTGGCTCTCTCCTCTTCTACGACTCCATACAACGAGCGAACGATTTCTACGCCAACTGGCCGACCCTTAGCATAGCGCTTGCACTCTACCAACGTCAGAATCGATCCGATTGAAGCCTTCTGCACGAGCATTAAGTCCCGCCCACCATCCCTACTCGGAGGCGTCAACTCCACGTCGTATCCTTGATCTTCGAAAATCTTCGCCATAAGTTCTTCGAACTTCCGCGGTTCGATATGCCTTAGGTCCTCGGGATGACGAGCGAAGTATGCCAAAAGCTCAGTGCTCACCTGCTGAACCTCAAGGGCGAACATTCGACCGCCACCCGGTGTCACAAGCTGAGGCGAGTGGATCAGGAGTTCCCCCTTGGTTTCTTCAAATTTCCAGAAGTCCGTAAGCAGCCCCTGATCAGAAAGTATGTCGTCAACGAAATCTTCTGCATCGGGGTAATGCAAGGCCTCGCCATCATCAAAGGGCACGTGAGCAAACCACTCGGTCTCGTAGAGACTAACCAATGCCCTACGCATTTGGTCATAACTCGCAACTTCCCGTGTTCCTGACTTGCCGGCCGTATGATCAAGAATCCAAACGCTCTCCCGCAATTCATCGAATTCAAGCGATTCAAGGGCTCGCTGCACGACACCTTGCGCAACATCTTCCCATCCAGGCAGTCCCTCAGTGATGTATGCTCCGTCAGGCATTTCAGTTGAACAGTATTTATTCGCAGCGCCTGCGGACGTGATATCCAATACGGGGCTACCCTGAGAAAACTGTCAGCATTCCTTGATCTGACAAGGTTTTATTGGATGGTGGGTGCGTCTATCCGGAGGATTTCCCGGCTGGATCGCAGACGACATGATCTAGCAGATATCACCGGGCAGGAGCGGTGGAAGGCGGCGTTTCCTCTGAAAAATAATATCGATCAACACGAGGAAGCGGAGGGAGCAGAGAATGAAGAACTTGGCTCCGCATCCCCGATCACCGGGTCGGTGACATGCGAGATGCGATCACTTTTCCTCCAACCTCTTCTCCCTCCGTTTCCCTCCGCTTCCTCCTGTTCAAATTCATTTCTGTTTTCAGGTCTCGACACTTGTTTTGACAAACTTTTGACACAAACCCAACCGTCGTTCCGCCATCATGGTCCGATGAAACAGGCTTTGTTAGGATCTCTCATGGTGCTCGTCGCTGGGAGCGCATTCGCCGATGAGATCCTGCACTGCGCGGTCTTCGGTCCCATTTCGGGTGGAAGCCGAGGCGGGTACCAGCTCCTGCGTGAGCAGATGAAACGGATGAAGGGGAAAACGTCTCCCCCGCGTGTTGGCGAGCGGCTCTTTCTTTCATTCAAGGACGAGCATAAGGACAAGGACACCGGTTTCTTCACCTATCGCGGGAAGCTTTCCACCTCCGGCAAAACCAGGCTGGAGTTCAGCAATTGGTTCAACTGCAGCCTCCCCCGCAGGGATCTGTTTGATGCGGGTGTCACTGTCGGCGTGACGAAATCCGGTGATGCCGCCGCTGCCTTGTACTCCTTTGACCTCGACTACCTGGATACGAATCTCGAAGACGGTGATTATTTCCGCGCGCGTACGACCGGCCTGCCGGTTCCCGTCCGACCGAACGAGTGGATTGAGGTGGCTAAATTTCACCACGGCAAAGGCAACAATTTTTCCTGCCAGATTTGGCTTTACCTCGAAACGGCCGAGCTCGCTCCGCCTGCGGAAATACCGGCTCAGGAGCAATCCTATGGTAACGATCCGAAAGCGGCCTACCGCCTGGACATCGTCTTCGGTGCCTTGCCCGAAGCCACCGTGCGGATGATGCACACTTTCGGGCGGGAGCACACCCGGCTCACCGTGATGGCGATTCATGAATGGGAAACCTACAGTGTGATCTGTCAGTCGGAGAAGCCCTTCCGCTTCGACGCCGGCAGGGGCGATTTGGCCAAAATCAAGAACCCGATCTACACCGCGAGCCGCCTCACTCAAGTGGAAGGAGAGCTCATGGTTTACGAATCGAGCATGACTCTGGTCTGCCAGACTATACCGGCGGTCGAGCGGAGAAAAGACGCCTTGGTGATCCCCTTTCGCGGAGAGGTGGCACCGGGCGCATGGGTGCTTCAGGAGGTGAAGGACGGGCCGAAGACGGGCGATCTTAAACCCCGTTTTACCACCGGCATGGTCGCTCGCGACAACTCGGTCGTGAATGTCGCAGCCTACCGGATCACCAAACTGTAGGTTCCATGAAACTCCTCCATCGACTTTTGAAGGTTCTGTTTCTCCTCGTCGCCACCGCCACCGCGCAGGAAGAACTTCACTGCATCGTGATCGATGTGCCCCAGAACAATCTGATGCTCGTCCGGGAAGAGATGGCGCTGGCAAGTCCTCCAGTCGCCGGCAAGGACCCGCAGCTCTTCTCCACCAATGGCCGCCCGCGCGACGTGATTTTCCGCGGCAACGTCTCCCTGGCCGGCAAACAACGGGTGGAACTCGGCAACGGCAGGAAGGGAAAAACCTCCGCGGAACGGGCTAGCAACGAACCCGGCGTAACAATCATCGTGGAGATGCTGCCGGGGAGGACGGCACCTCTCCATCGGTACGATTTCTCGATGCTCCTGCCTTCCGGAGCCGGCGACCATCAGCGTTTCCAAACCCGCGGCCAAACCTTGGCGGTGAAGGTGAACTGCTGGCAGGAAGTCGCCTCCTGGACTTCCGGAATTCGCTCCGTGATGCTCTGGCAGTATGTCGCCCGGAAATCATCCGAGCCCGCGGAACCGAAACGGAATTTGAAAAAGGAATGGCTCCCTGATGCGGAGTGCCAATACACAGTGGACGTCCTTTTCACGGTCGTGCAGCAGGCTACGGCCGACCAGCTGCACACCATCAGTCCCGAGTTCGCCAGCCTCGCCGTGGATTTGCAAAACAGCTGCGTAAGCGGCCAGTGGAAATATTTCCGGCTCAACGTTCAGCCGGGAGTCCCGTTCACCAGCCAGTCATCCCGGGTCGATCTTAAGTGGATCGACGAACCCGGCTATGACGACGCCTGTCTCGCCACGCTGGATGGCACCCTGACCGTCCGCGACTCAGGCGTCATCAACATCGCCGGCCAACTGAAGGCGCCCTGCGATCTGCCCGGGGAGAATGAAATCAAAACCTGCTCTTTCGGCGGCGACGTAGCCTTGGGCGAATGGAAAGTCCACGCCATTTCCGACGGACCAATGATCAAATGGAACCTGCAGACCTTGCCCGGGTGGACTTCGGAAAGACCCTACGAAAACGGCAAGGTGAACATGGTGGCCTTCCGGGTTTTAAAAGTGGATGACTGATGCCTACCCGGTAGCTCGGACAACTGGAAACGCCCTGGCTAACAGACGAGGCGCGTAAGAATCCCTCACCGGGCGAGCAAGCGATCCCGCAGGGCCTTGTCGGAAATGCTTTCCGCCCAATCCCGGGCCGCCGCGGGATCTGTATGTTGCAGATGGGTCATGACCAGAGAGGCGGATTGAGCGAACCCGGGGCTGTGGGCGTTTTCCTTCACCCATTGGCCCGCGGCGGCGATGTCCCGCTGGCACCAAGTGGCGAGGGCGATGTTCGTCGCCTGGTCCAGCCCGGTTCTGCTAGCCCATTCGACGGCACCCTTGGGATCCCGTTGGGCAAATGTCCGCGCGGCGGTTCCGACAATCGCACTCTCCTCGATCCATGCCTCGTCGAGGTGGGCCTCGACCCACGCGGCCGCCTTGACGGGTTCATATTCCAGATTGCGGGTGATGGCCTGCGCGAAGCCGGCCTTGTCCTTGGCTGGAACTTTCGCCGGGTCGAGTTTGGAAAACCAGGCATCGAGGGCTTCCTGGCCGCCATTCCGGTTGAACGCATCGACGATTTTTTCGTATTCCGCGCCCATGGCGAGCCCGTTTTTGAACAGCCAGTCCGCCGCGGCTTCCGGGTTCACATTCGCCCAACCGTCCACCAGCGTGTAAACCATCGAACGGTCGCCGTTCGCAAATTGCGCGTCCGCTTCCACAAACCGCCGCGCTTTCTCCGGATCGGTTTGCGCCCAGTTGGTCAGTGTCCGGTTTCGTGCTTCTCCCTGGGCGGCGGAATTCCATCCGGTCCAATCATACGTCTCGAAGAAATCCATCGCGGCCTGCGGATCGCGCTCGCCCCAGCTTGTCCATAGCCGGGTCCACTCCTCGCCCGAGTCATTGCCGCGGAGATCGTTCTCGCGGATCAGGGACACCAACTCGGGCAAGTGCTCGATGCCGGTTCTTGCCACCAGTTTCTCAAATTGTTCAATGCGCCGCTGCTTCACGTTTTCCCGGAAAATGGCGCGGACGGATTGGGCGAACTCCTTGGATTCCTGTCTGGAAACGGGAGCGCCCTTGCCACGCCTTCCTGGAGACAAATCCGCACCTCGGTGGTCGAGCCGCCCTTTCCGCCCGTCGGGAGCTACCGTCTGACGCGAGGGCGCTTCCGAACTAACGGTTTCCGCGCGGCGGCCCAAGGACAAGCCGCAGAAAAAACTTAGCCCCAGGCCGATAGTCCAGCAAGCGAGGGAATATTTGGCGGGGAGTGTCATGGGTGGGTGTGGTGAACTTTCAGCGCCGAACGTCTAGCAGGGAGAACCGGCTTCGCAAAGGTTCTACGTCGGGTGAAAATAGAATTTCGCCACCGAAATCAACATTCCTTGAAACCTTCCGACAACGGCGAACGGATAGAAGGGAGATGAGAACTAAAATCTTCGCGGTGTGGATGGCAGCTTGCGCGATCGGCGCGGCGAGACCGGGCGATTTGGACAAAAGCTTCGCCCCGGAAATGCAGGCGTGGGTGGCACCGGATCGTGTAACCATCGCGGGCGACGGCAGGGCATGGATCGGCGGCGGATTCCACCGCGCGGAAGGCGACTCGACCGGCGATCTGGTGCGGCTAGGCGAAAACGGCGGCATGGAGAACGAGCCGGCGGCAGGCTACCTGAAACGCGTGGAACCCTATGTGACAATCGGAGCACAAACTTGGGCACCGCAGGATGCGGCGATGGCGCGACCGTTTCTGTTGGAGAACGGGGATTTCCTTCTATCAGGCGAGTCCGGCGGCTGGCTGCGGATGAATGTCGCGGGCAAGGTGGTCGGCAAGGCGTTTCCCGACAGACTAACAGGCGAAATCATCGCCCCGCAATTCGAGCGGAATGGGAAACTGTGGGTAATCCGGCAGTTGGTGAATGGCGGGCGCATTCTGGAACGCAGGCAAAGCGCGGATAGCTCGCTGGACGGCGGGTTCTCCGAAGCTGGCGTCCTGCCCCGGAACGTGAACACGGCGGTGCCAGCCCCGGATGGCGGCGCGTGGGTGCTGGCTGGAGGCGGGATTCCCCTGTTCTATTTCTCCAACAGTTATGGTACGCCGCTGCCGGAGCAGCGGATCATCCGCGTCGCCACTAACGGTAGCCAAGTGGGTGAGCCCAGCGTAATCACCGTCCCGCGGGCGCTGGCTTTGGTGGCAGGGCGTGCGGGTGCATTCCGCCTGACCTATGGCGCGGATCAATCTCGATGGAACTACTGGCCCGCCCCGACCTCGACCGCTCTGAGAATCGAATGGTATTCCGCCACTGGAGCACTGGTACGCACCAAGGATTTCAGTCTCCCGCTGTCCGAAAGCTTCGCATGGGCCGAGTCTGCGGATGGCTCGTTCGTGGCGACGGACGCGAGGACCAGGATCACCGGCGGTTCACAATATTACATCGCGACAGCCGCTAGCTTGCGGCGGTACGGCCCGGACGGGGTGGAAGATCCGGCATTTGTTAGCCCTGGCCGGGTGCGGTCGGTGAAAATACTGGCTGATGGAAAATGGCTGATAGACGGCCTCCGGCGGCTGAATGCGGATGGCAGCGAGGATTTGTCATGGACCGCACCCGAGCTGAGCAGGCCGGCGGTGGTGAAAGCGCTGTTGGCCCTGCCGGACGGTAGAGTGCTGGCAGCCGGAGATTTCGCGACCGCGGACGGGCTGGTTAGAAACCGGCTGGTGGTCTTCCGCGCGAATGGAACGGTGGACCGCTCGTTCATCCCGGATGACCGGATCGGCGAGTGGCGATCGGTGGCGGTTTCCGGCAGGGCAATCTATGTGGTCACGGCTGAGCCAGTGGCTTATGGCGACGGAACCCAATCGAACCTGGTGAAACTGCGGTTGGACGGGACATTGGATGAGAGCTTCCGGCCGGTGATCTTCACGGGCATTCTAACTGGAATTTCGATCAACCTGCCGGGCACGCTCATTCCAGCGATCGGTATCCCGATTCTCCCGCCGTCATCGGGGAATCTTTTCCCGTCTTCGGGTAATGTGACGAACGTGACCCGCGTCACGGGTATGACCGGCGGCGATATCCTGGTGGAAACCTATTCGCTCCACGGCGACATCTATCAGAGCGGCATCACCCGCTTGAGGCAAAACGGTTCGCCGGCTCCCGGGTTCCGGCCCCCGGCGAACTACCCGGGAGCCAACAGCGTACTCGCGCTCAGGACCGGAGGCTTTGTCGCTGGCGCGGTGATCTATCGGGCGGATGGCTCGGTGGAGCGAGATCTAACACAGCAGACCCCGGGGCTGAGTCCTCTCTGCGAATCGCCTGGCGGCATCCTGTTCCATACGGGAGGCGACTATACGACCCGGCGGCTCGCGCTCTGGACGCGCAGTGGATTTGCCTGCTGGTTCCAGCCGCCCTCGCTGGATTGGAACAAGTCGGTGATGGCGGTACCCGGCGAATGGAGCACGATCTATCTGGCAGCGACGCTGGTGAACGGAAAGCCTTCCATTCACCGGCTGCTGCCTAACGGCCAGATCGACCGCACTTTCTGCGGGCCGGCTTTCAGCCCTCGCGAGCGCCAAGCTGGCCGGCATTGGTGGAAAGCGGAGGAAACCGGCAAAGTCGCATTCGACCCCGCGCGACCCGGGAACGAGGTGAGTTCGCTGTTGCCCCAGTCGTATTCGCAGGTGGTCCTCTGGCACCCGGCATCCCGCCGCGTGTGGACGGGCGGAGGTTTCAACATGGCCGACGGCAAGCCGCGCGACGGGCTGGCGCGGATGGCCGGAGGATTCGCCGGCTGGCCGTGGTGGTGACATTCTCCGGAGATTGATGAAACCCGGCTTCCCTCCCAAGCGGACAACATGAGAGAAGGTGAGCAAGCGATGGGAGAGGCGGCGAAAATGATCGATGCGGACGAGCGGGCGGATGTCCGGGACGGCTCGCGGCTGCTTACCCGCATTGCCCGCCGCGACGCCGACGCTCTAGCCGAACTCTATCGGATGTGGGGCGACCGGCTCTACAGCATGGCGCTGCACTGGATCAAGGACGAGGGCGCGGCCAAGGAGGCGCTGCAGGATTGTTTCCTCCGCGTCTGGAAGAAGGCGGCGGATTTCGATCCGGAGAAAAGCCGCGGCTTCACTTGGTGCGCGATGATCCTGCGCGGGCTGTGTCTCGATTTCCTGAGAAGCCGCAAGCGCCGGTCCGCCGTCTGGCAGGACTCGGAACTCGGATCCGCGCTCGAGGTCCCGTCGCGCGGCGGGGTGGAGGATTTGTTCTTCCGCGAGACCGTCACGCGTGTTAGATCTGCATTGGAACGGCTGGATGATGCGGAGGCCGAGAGCGTGCGGGCGGCGCTATTCCATCCCGGAAGCATGCAGGATCACGCACTGCGCTGGGGGATTCCGCTGGGCACCGCGAAGATCCGGATCCACCGGGCGATGTTGAAACTGCGCGAACTATTACTGAAAGGAGGCGACCATGAATACCGCTGACCTGGCCGATGCCACGGCACGCGCGTTGGATCTGCTGGATTCCAACGATCCCGCAAATTCGGATCCACGCTTGCTGCGCGACCCGCGTCTGGCGGAGGAAGCCCGCCTCACCCGCGAGGCGGCGGCGGAAGTGTGGCTCGCGGTTTCCCCGCTCCGCGTCGCCCCTGGGGACGTGCTGCCCGAGCTGATGGCGAAGATCGATCCATCCGCAAGGACCGCTCCCGGAACCGGTCCACGCTTCCTGCCGTGGTTGGCTGTTAGCGGTTGGGCGGCGGCCGCGGCGCTTGCCTTTTTCCTGTGGCCTGATGCCGCCGTGCACGAATCGGGGGGCGGTCGGAAACAACTAGCAGACGATTCATTTGCAGCCGACGCCGCGCATCAGCCCGCTCCTTCCCCTGCCCCGCCGACATCCCGCGAGGTCCGCATTCGCAAAGAAATCGTCCGCCTTCAGGAGCGCCTCGCCATCGTCGGGCGGGACCGCTCTGAAGAAGCACCACGCGTGATGCATCTAACTGCTCCGGGCACCGTCCGCCGCACGGCCGAAGAATCCCGGCAGCGGGTGCAATCCATTCTAACCAACGCTTTGCGCTCCGCGTTGGAAGCCGAAAGCGCCTCGCCGTCAGAACCGGCGGCGCTGGTCATCGAACGCGGCTGGCTGCCCGGCGGTCTGCCGTTGCCGACAAATGGCGGCATCATTCGTCATCGGAATTTCCCCGAGCAAACCTGGCAGGAAATGGGCCTCCTCCGCTCCGCGGATGGCGAATATCTGGATGCGTCCGCGAACACCATTTGGTCCGCCGACCCCGCGGGCAGAGGATTTATCGGCCGGGAAATCACCGGTGAGGAGGATGTCACCCGTTTCAACACCGATCCGGATCCCGCGATCACGAAAGTCACCAAGCCAAGGACCGTTCCCGAGGGATTCATCGTGGAAAATTCTAACGACAACAGTTCCGAGATCGTGATCGATCAGGTCCCCGCTCCCGAGCCGGGTAACGGGCATGTGGTGCTCGTCACCGATTCATCCGGCAATACGGAAGCCATCCCGCTGACTCCAGCGAACGCACCTGCCGTGCCGGATGCTCCGCTGGATTCCGCGCCCCCGGCGGAAAGCGGTGCGTTTTCCCCCGACGTGGCCGGGTGGACCGGTGCCCATGTCATTTCATACCCCTACGACAACCGGACAAGCGCCTGGCTCTACAATGCGTCGGCCGTCAATCTTGGCACAATCGTTTTCACGCTCCAAGGCACGACCAACGTCGGTTCCTTCCAACTCGTCCAACGCCCCCTGGTCCCCAACGGCCAACCGGACAAGATCATCGTCGAGGGTGGTCCTTGAATGCGGCCGCGGGCTCGGTTATCAAAGGCCGCACGCACCCATGGCAAGCCCCTCACCCGACTCTCAAGCGCCTTGGGCGACTCCACGCAACGGTTCCGGAAAACACCTCGTCCGTCGCTCGCTGCCTTGGCTTGGCGGACTTATTCTGCTTGCCCTGGTCGCCTGGGGACTGTGGCCGAAACCTGTCGTCGTCGAGACCGGCGCGGTCGCCCGCGGCCCGTTGACCGTCCGCGTTTCCGAGGAAGGCAAGACCCGTGTTAGAAATCGTTACGTCGTCGCCGCTCCCGTCGCCGGAAAGATGCGCCGCGTCCCGCTGAAGCCCGGCGACGACGTCAAGGCAGGTGAAACCGTTCTAACCGCCATCGAGCCCGTCGCTCCGCCATTGCTCGATCCCCGCGCCCGCGCGCAGGCGGAAGCCGTCGTTTCCATGACCGAGGCCTCGCGCAAGCAAGCCGCCGAGTCGCTTGAGGCCAGGCGCGCCGCCTTGAAAATGGCCGATGCCGACCGCGACCGGATGCGCACCGTCACCCGCGAGGGTTCTCTATCCGAATCCGACCGCGACAAGATGGAGGGCGACGCCTCGATGAAAGCCGCCGAGGTCCGGGCCGCGGAATTCTCCCTGCAAGTCATCGACTACGAGCTCGCCCAAGCCCGCGCCGCCTTGCAGCGTCCCGCTTCCGACACCGCCGGAAATCTGGTGGAGGTAAAATCCCCGGTCTCCGGCCGCGTGCTCAAGGTCATGCAAGAGAGCGAAATGGTCGTCACCCCCGGCACGCCTATCCTTGAAATCGGCGACCCCTCCGACATCGAGATCGAAGCCGAAATCCTCTCCCGCGACGCAGTGGCCATCAAGCCCGGCGACTCGGTGGAAGTTGAGCAGTGGGGTGGCGAGAACCCGCTCAAAGGCCGCGTTCGCCGCGTCGAGCCGGCCGCTTTCACGAAGATTTCCGCGCTCGGCGTGGAGGAACAGCGGGTCATCGTGCTCAGCGATCTCGCCGAGGTCCCGGAAGCCGCCAAGGCGCTGGGTGACCGCTACCGCGTGGAAGTCCGGGTGGCCAACTGGCACGCTGATGACGTGCTGGTGGTCCCGGCCGGCGCCTTGTTCCGGGAGGGCAACGCCTGGAAAACCTACGTTTTCAAGGACAACACCGCCAAACTAACACCCCTCGAAGCCGGCCACTCGGATGGCCGTTTCACGGAGATTCTATCAGGCATCGGGACCGGCGACGAAGTCCTGCTCCACCCGCCCGACACGGTGAAGGACGGCACGCCGATCACCAAACGGGGGAAGTGAAATTCCGATGTTGACCGTTACCGCGCTAACCGCCCGCCGCTTCGCCCGCCGCGCGCTTGGACTTGATACCCCGTTTCCCGATATCGCGACCGCGCTCGCCCACCATGGCTACATCCAGATCGATCCGATCAACGTCTGCGGGCGCATGCACGACCTCATCCTCCGCAACCGCGTGCGCGACTATCAGGTCGGCGGCTTGATGCGGCATCTTCACGGAGCGAAGGCTCCCCTTCCCGCGGAAATGCGTGTCGCCTTCGAGCACCACTTGCCCGACTCCGCGGTTCTCGCCGCGTTTCCACTGGATGCCTGGCCGCACCTGACCGCCGCCATGCACCTGCGCACCCAACGCGACAGCGCCTGGTCCGGCCGCCTAACACCCGACGAACGCGAACTGGCGAATCACATCCTCGTCGAACTCGCCACCCGCGGCCCTCTCTCCTCCGCCCACATCGACGACAACCGCAGCAGCGCCACCGGCGTCTGGGGTGCCGCCACTCTCGCGAAGTCCACCCTGCAGAAACTCTTTTTTCACGGCCGTGTCCTGATTGCCCGCCGCGACGGCAACCGCCGTCTCTACGATCTCCCCGAACGCGTCCTCCCGGCGGCCACGCTGGCTGCAAAAGAACCTTCCGCCGCGGAAACGTCCCGTTGGCTCGCCCTAACCAAACTCCGCCAGCGCCGCCTCACCACGCTCAAGCGCGAGGAACTCCGCCAGATCGCCGACGAGGTCCAGGCTATCAGGATAGCCGACACCGATGCTCCCACACTCTATTGCCTCCGCGAAGACGTCCCACTGTTGGAGCTCCCGGATTCCAGTTTCCCGACAACTCCCCTGCTGTTAGCTCCGCTCGACCCGCTCATCTATGACCGCCGCGTCACGTCCGCGCTTTGGGGTTTCGACTACACTTGGGAAGTTTACACGCCGCTTCACAAACGCACCCGCGGCTACTACGCGCTCCCGGTTCTATCCGGCCACGAACTGGTAGGCCACGTCGATCCCAAGGCAGACACGAAGACCCGGAAACTTGAAGTTATCTCGCGTTCCGTCCGACGCGGACACGCGGTCGCGCCTGCGGTGAAATGCCTGGCGGGTTTTCTGGGGTTGAAGTGAGACCCGTGTGGCTTCAAGCCGAGCTTGCCCGGCGCGTGAAATGAAGGCATTCCTGCCCTATGCCCATCGTGCTTGCTTCCGCCTCTCCCCGCCGCCGTGAATTGTTAGCCGGGGCGGGCGTGGTGTTCGAGGTGATGCATTCGCCCGCGGAGGAAGTCCACGATGCAACGATGAAGCCGGATGTCCTGTGCGAACTCAATGCCACCTTGAAGGCGGAAGCCGTGGCGCGGATGCGACCGGAGGCGACGGTGATCGGCTCGGACACGCTGGTTTTCATCGATGCAATTCCGTTGGGCAAACCGCTGGATTTGGAAGCGGCCCGCGGGATGCTGCGGCGCTTGTCCGGGCGCACCCACCGGGTTTGCACCGGGGTTTGCGTGATCTATCCGGGCGGGCGGAAGAACGTGTTTCACGACATGACCGAGGTGACGTTCCTCGCCCTCGATGATGCGGTGATCGACTGCTATTTTTCCCGAGTTGATCCATTAGACAAGGCGGGAGCTTATGGAATCCAAGAGTCCGGGGAACTGATCATTGCAGGGATTTCCGGCAATTTCGACAATGTCATGGGATTGCCGGTGGCCAAGGTGATTGCGGCGCTTGGGTGAAAACGCATTGCGGTGGTGGTGGTGAAGGGTGAAGAATCGGGCATGGAGATTCCGCACCGGTACCCGGTCATTTTCAACCCTCGGGCGCGCAGCCAGAAGGGCGGCCGGGTACTGCGTTTCCTCATGAGCCACGCAAACCGTTTCGCCCTGTTCGCCACGAACCACGCCGGCGAGGCCCGCGAGCTGGCGGCCCGGTTTGCCGCGACGGGCGAGCCGGTGGTGATCGCAGCCGGCGGCGATGGCACGCTCAACGAGGTGGTCAGCGGGCTCGCGGGATCGAAGACACTGCTGGGCGTGCTGCCCGCCGGGACGATGAATGTTTTCGCCCGGGAAATGGGGATCCCGTTCGATTCGTTAGAGCGGGCGTTTCTGGTGATCGAACGCGGGTTCGTCAGGGAGGTGGATCTGTTCGAGGCCAACGGTTCGCCGTTCGTGCAGATGGCGGGCGTGGGATTCGACGCGCATGTCATCGAGGAGACCACGTGGGAGTTGAAGAAACGGTTAGGTCCGCTCGCTTATCTGGTCGCGGCGGTGAAGGTGCTGGGCGAGACACCGCCGAAGCTCGAAGTCATATGCCCGGACGGCCGGCGCGAGGAGGGCGTGGCGGTGCTTGCCGGAAACGGCTCGCTGTATGGCGGACAGTTCAAATTTTTCCGCAACGCGAACAATCACGATTCGAAGCTGGACGTGCTCGTTTACAAGGAGGCGGGCTACCGCTTGGTGTTAGACTCGCTGCGCGGGCTGGCGTTCGGGGGCATCGATCTGTTGGACTCTACGAGTTATTTCCAAGCAAACGAATTCACCGTCCGGGCAAAATGTGAAGTCCCGGTGGAAGTGGACGGCGAATTGATCGGCAGGTTTTCCGAAGTCCGCTTTGTCGAAACGGCCAACCGGCTGCGGGTGCTCGCGCCGGAGGAACCGATGGCCGGCGGCTTTGCGGACGCCGTGAAATTGCTGCTGCAGTGGCCGCGGCGAACGGACGAGCTCCAACCCACGCGAAACTCATGAAGCGGACCAAGAAGGGCTCGTTAAAGCGCTGGCTCCGACATATGTTGGTGATCCTGCTAGGAGTGTTGCTGCTGTTCCTGGGCGTGGTGGCCTATGCGAACATCACGGCGATCTGGGCATCCCGCGGGCGGTTGTTCACGGATGTCTCGGCCTTGCCCGCCACCAAGGTAGGGTTGGTCCTGGGCACGACGGACCGGGTGAACGGCCGGGAGAATCCGTATTTCCGCTACCGGATCGATGCGGCGGTTAGAGTTTGGAAAGCCGGCAAGCTGGAGACCCTGATCGTCTCCGGCGACAACGACAGCGACCCTCACTACAACGAGCCGGAAAAGATGAAACAGGCCCTCATCGAGCGGGGAATCCCCGGTGACCGAATCGTCTGTGATCCCAAAGGTCTGAGGACCTTGGATTCCGTAGTGCGGGCCAAGGAAATCTACGGGACGAATTCCATTCTCCTGATCAGCCAGCGGTTCCACAACGAACGGGCAATCTATCTGGCCAAGGCCCATGGTATCGAGGCCTACGGCTTCAACGCCCGGGATGTAGAAACCCAGGCCGGACTGAAGACCAGGTTCCGTGAGATCGGTGCCCGGGTGCTAATGTGGCTCGACGTGAATTTTCTCAACACCCGGCCCGTTCACCTTGGGGAAAAGATTGTGCTCCCGAAGTAGGGTTCCGGAAGTGCGCGAAGCTCTGCTTCAGGCGAGCAGATGAAAGCTTTGCACCATGTGGTGCGACGTTCTTCTTCTCGTCCGCCGAAGAGCTCCGCACCACATCCGGCAGAGCCGGACCTGCCACGGGCGCGAGCAGACCTTCGCGCACTCCCGGTACAAAAAAGAGGCCGCCGGAGCACCCACTCCGACGGCCAAGCTGAACAACTTCAAAACATGACTGGTGTCTCGTTATGAGGCTGACAACTGCTGTTCACCCTTACATGAAAACGCGAACTTTCGTGCGGTCTTCAGCAAGATTTGACTCTTGGGAAAGGGGGGCGTTCAAAAAAACACCGATTATTCCGCAAAACTCATTTGCGATTCACCGACCGGATCGAGGGTTTCATCGTGCTGGTGGTGCCGGTCCTTTCAGCCGGCGCTTCCTGCGGTGTGTAGGTCGGGTAGCTTGAAGGACGGGCGCTTTGCTTGTCACTCACGGGATCCAACGGAGGCAAAACTCCCGGTCCGTCTGCAAACTCGCGGGTTCTTGGAGAAACCTTGTAGCGTACGTCCATATCGGCTTGGACCGAATTGAGGGAGCGATCGTTTTTCACCACCGAAGGCTGGATGAAGACCATGAGCTCGCTGCGGGTTTTGCTGTCAGTGGTGCTCCCGAACAGTCCCCCGATGTAGGGAATGCTGGAGAGGATGGGGATGCCGCTCTTGTCCTTCCCGCCCCTGCCGACGATCAGGCCGCCGAGGACGATGGTTTCATTGTTCGGAACGGTGACGGTGGTGAGGATTTCGCGGGTGGAAATTCTCGGGACGGTGAGATCGCCACCGTTGCCACCGCCGCCGGCGATCGTCTGGGTGCCGTTTTGCTCGTCGTTCAGGAGGGCGATCGTCATGGTGATTTCGTTGTCCGAGTTCACCAGCGGAATGACTTCGAGTTTCAGAACCACGTCCTGATATTCGATCTGGGTGGATGCGTTGCCGCTGGTACCGAAGCTGTTGCTACCGGTGGGAATGGCGATGCGTTCACCACTGGAGATGGTGCCCTTCTGATTGTTTGCGGTAAAGATGCTCGGCCGGGAAAGCACGGTGAAATCCGTCTTCGACTGCAGCGCTTCCAGATAGATGCTCATGTCGTCGATTCTTCCAAAAACCCGAAGACCGGATTGGGAGAGGGAGCTTCGATCGAAATCTCCGCTCGATGCCGGGATGAAGCCGGGAGTGCCTGGCGTTCCAACCGCAGGGGTGGTGATGAGTCTGCGAAGTCCGCCACCGCCGCCGCCAATGAAGTCACCGCCCAGGAAAAGGTAGTCCAACCCGACTTTCGTGGAGTCATCGAGTGTGAGCTGGCCGATGACGGTGGAAATCATGACTTGGTCCGGCTTGACGTCGATCTGATCGAGCAGGCGCTCGATGATTTCCAAGCCGGAGGGCGGGCCTTGAACCACGACCGAGTTGGTGATGTTGTCCGCGACGAGGAGAGTCCGGCCGACCAGAACCGACTCGGGAGCCGAAGTGACATCGGGAGCGCTCAGAGCACTTCCCGCGCCACCGCCACCGCCGCCCGCGCCACCGGTTGAGCCGGTGCCTGTTGAGCCGCCGCCGAAATTGGCACCGGTGGAACCGCCGGTACGACCGCCGCCGGTAGCGGCTTGGCGGTTGTTGGTTTGGCCACCCGCAGCACCCCGCGCGCCGCCGCCTTGAGCGCCGCCCTGGGCACCGCCTTGAGCACCGCCGCCACCGCCACCCGTGCCGGTAAAGGCGCGGTTCAGGGCATTTTCGGCGACAGGCAGGAACTCGGCGACTTTGAGGAATTTGAGTTTCCGACGGAGGAAGCTTTTCTCGCTGGTTTCAACGTCGAATTCGCGGACGAGGCTTTCCACGAAGATGAGATCGACCGGGCGACCCATGGCGAAGATCCGGTTGGTGCGGGGATCCGGGACGATCTGGACCGGGGTGTCTTCACCGCTGGTGCCGGCACCGGCTTGACCACCAGGAGCGCCTCCCGGCGCGGGTGCCGCATTGTTATCCGCACGCTGGATTCCGGCGGTTTTTTGCGTGGATTGTTGGGCGGTTAGAAGGGTCGTGAGGGTTTCCGCGATTTCAGTGACGTCGGCGTATTGGACTTTGATGAAACGACTGCCTTGGACGGAGCCGGGCTTGTCGATTTCCTTTTTGAGATCGATAAGCTTGCGGATAAGGGAAGTGTTTTCCGTAATCACCACGGCGGAGGCGTTGGGCACGGCGGCGATCGAACCGTACGCACCGAACTGGCCGATGATCTGGGTGAAGGTCGTGACGGCCTCGGCGGGCTTGATGTAGCTGAGCGACATCACGTAAGTGATGACATCGTCGCCCTCGGGTAACGAGGAGTTCTCGTTGTAAACAACGCCATTTTCATTGTAAACAGCCACGCCGACGCCGGTCGGACGGATGCCGCCGGTGGCCAGGGTGAGGATGTCGATGTCCGGATTGTTAGGATGGGGGACGAAAACGAAGTTCTCGATGGTGGCGGCGATTTTCAGAAGTTCGGCGGCTTCGGCATAGGTGAGAGGGTCCTTGGCGCTGGCATCCTGGACGAAAGTAAATTCCGCGGTGGAGGCAGCCGAGGAGACGATCACCCGGCGGCCGGTGTAACCGCGATAGAGTCGGGCCAAAGCGGCACCGCTGAGTTTGAGCTCTTCGATGGGCTCGGTGATTTTTGTCTCTCCCAATGGCACGCCTGGTTGGGCAGCGGGTTGATTTCCAGCAGGTGCTCCGGCGGCAGGTGGCTGAACAACCCCGGGAATGGGGACTCCCGGTGGAGTTACGGGAACGGGTGGTGCCTCGACGGCGGGCTGGCCGGAAGCGGACGCGAGACCAAGGAGAAATACGGCGAAGGAACGATTGAAGGACATGGAAAAAGACGGGTAGATCAGATTGGAGAGTTAGTTGCCGCGACGTTGGGGGCGCTGGTTGTTGTTGTTCCCGCGGTTTTGCTGAATGGCTTGGTTAGGCTGTCCTTGCTGGACCTGACCCTGCTGCACCTGGGGTTGGACTTGACCGGGTTGGACTTGGCCAGCGGTCGCTGGCGGAGGAACGACGCGGGGGCGTGGCTGGCGACCTTGGCCGTCTGCCCCCGGCTGCGGTTGCGGCGGCTGGCCCGGTATTTGTGGAGCTCCGCCGGCTTGCGGCGGAGCTGCTTTGGGTGCCGCTGCCAGCGTGAGGAGTTTCGAATCGTAACTCACGGTCCCAGTCATGGAGCCGGATTGCATGTGGACGACCGTGCCGAGCGGATCGCCCTGCTTGCGGGTGACCTTGATGATTTTGAAGCCTTTGCTTTCGCGGTTGGTCTCGACGTAGATTCGCGGCTCGTCGGGCTTCTTCTTGTTGATCAGCGTCACGAGGTAATTCTTCACACCGAGGGACGACACGCCAATGAGGGCGTAGTCATCGAGCGGATTATCTGGCTCATCTGGTCCAACAGGCGGTGGCTTGACTGTGAACGGGGAATTCGTCCAGAGGCTGGCGTATTTGGTGATCGGTTGCTTTTTCGGCAAGTCAGCCGCGGCGACACCAACGAGGGCGAGGAATAGAAAGACGGGGTTTAAAATCGAGGTTTTCACGATGAGGACGGGTTAGGAGGTTTTAGGGACAAACCATTGCTCGATGGTGGCGGTGCAATCGATCTTGGTGTCGTCCTGTTGGTTAGGGGTCAGGCGGATCTGAGTGGCATTGCGAAGTTGGTCGGGCACGTTGAGGCGGTCAAACCACTGGTAGAGCGCTTGTTCGGTGCCGGTCACGGTGAAACTGAACTTGGCGCGGTGAAAGTAGCGGCCAGCCGTGGCGTCGGTGGGGAGGGGCTTTTGGGTTTTGATGGTCAAGCCGACTTCCTTCGCCTGGCCTTCGGCAAAAAGCTGAAGCTTGGTCTGGACGTCCTGATTCGCGGCGGGCTCGGGTTCGTGCTTTTCAAGCCATTCCATCTCTTGGGAAACTTTTTCACGGCTATCCTGAAAGTCTTCGGCGGTGGCGAGTTTCTGTTCGGCCACGGCACGCTCGGCGTTCGCCTTGACCCGCGCTTTCATGGCGAAGCCGTAACCCAAAAAGTTGACGATCGCGAAGCCCGCGAGGGCGAAGAAGATGAGAAGTTTTTTTTCGCGGTCTGACATGGAGAAGGAGAGAGAAATGAAAAATGACTCAGGGGAAATGGATCTGCTGACCGGTTAATGCCGTGGCGGATGGGTTTTGTCGGTAAACCACAAAATCAGGGTGCCTGTGGAACTTCGCCGCTGTAAACGAACTCCCAGCCCCGGGTCGATGTGTTGGCGTCGGGAGTTTGCCATTCGAACTGGGCGAGATCGTTGTTTTTGCCCAAGTTCAGGCTGAAGGTGTTGGCCGCCTGGAGTGCCGGGGCCTCGCCGATGAGCTTGATTTCCGTCGCGCTGATGTCGGCGGTTTTGAGGCGGAGATTGCTTGCCGGTGGAATGCAGGAGGCGACCCGGCTGAGAATATCGACCGGCGAATTGCTGAGCTCGATGGCTTGGGAGAGTTCGTCCCACTTGGCCATATGGACGGTGTAAGCCTCACCCTCGGGGGCGATCTCTTCCGCTAGTTTCACAAGCTTCTTGGTTTCCACGTTGTCTTTCCACAGGCCGTAGCTGAACCAGCCGATGATTCCGAGGTAGGCGATGGCGACGGCAGCGACACCGAGAAGGATATTCTGGCGGCGGCGGGCTTCGCGGCGGGCCGCCCGCACATCGGCAGGGAGGAGCTTGCTGAGGGGATTCGGCAGGACGGGTGCCGGGCGGGGTGAAACCTCAACCGGGACCTTGAACCCATTGGCCAGCACGGCCGGGTTGCAGCCTTCCTCACTCGTCCACACAGCGATTTGGGCGGGCTCGATGGCCAGGCCTTGCATCGAAAGCTGGATGAGCGCGAGGCGGATTTCCCGGGCGAGCGAGTCGTCCGGGCTGGTGGAGGTGACGGATGTGGCCTGGCAATAGACGAGATTTCCTTGGTGAGAGAGGGCGAAAACCCAGCGGCCGAATTCCTTCCAAAGGGCAAGGGCGTCTCCGGCGAGCGGGTAGGCGCGGGCGGAAATGTCGAAACTTTTCGGTCCGCGAGTCGGCATGTCGCCATCGCCGGGAGTCCGCAGCATGACCGAAACGAGGGCGGTGTTTTCCGCCTCGCGGGCGATGACAAAGACGTCGGTGAGCTGGCCGGCCATGGGATCCGGACGGAGTCCAAGACGCTCGGCATGGAGGCTGGCGAGATCTGGGAACAGCGCGTCATCCTCGCTGGTCACGCGCATCGGCACAGCGGTGACGGCTTTGACCGGGAACAACAGCAGCAGATCGCCGGCGGGAATGCCGGTGAGATCGCTGGCCCGCTCGATGGTGGTGGCGGAATGCAGGGTGAAGGCGGCGGTGGTCGGGCCGGTCCAGATTTCCCAGCCGGATTCGCCGGGGACGAGAAGCACGTTTTCGGTAGTTTTACTCACGGGATGATTTCTTCTGTGCGTTCGAGGAGGGCCGGTCGGCCGGTGCGGTTGCGGACAATGACGGTGATTTTGCGATTGGCACCTTCCGCATGGCCGATGCTTTCGATGCGGGTGGTGGCGTCATTGACCATAAAGCGTCCAGCGAGGTCGGGGCGACCCTCTGTGTCAATTCCCAAAAGAGCAAGTGCTTGGGCGGCATTTTGGAAAGGCACATCGTCCGTCGTTTCGCGCAGCCCGTCCGCCCCGCGGACAGTTTCCGGGATGACATCCGCCTGATCCACTGGAACTTCGGCGGCGGCGGCGATCAATTCCGCAGGTGCTTCATTGAGATCGAGGGCTCCGCCGCTCCAGATGGTAAACCAGTTCCGCCAATCCGGGCGGACCGCTTCGACCACGTCCATGCCGCGGACGAGACTGACTTCGCTGAGATCGTAGAACGGCCGGTTGAACGGCTGGTTGATGCGGCCGGCTTCTTCGTAGAATTTTTTCTCCGCGCCGTTGAGGGCTTCGCTGTCGTCGGCATCGACCCAATCGCTGAGGGCATCGACGATTTCCTGGGCGGCGTCGAGCTCAATGCCCCAATCGACGAACATCGAGCGCAGCAGGGCTTTGTCGTCTCTGAGGATGATGGAGTTGATGTTGAATCGGCCGCCTTCGGAAATCACTTTGACCTCGTAGCCCTCACCGGTTTCCTCGTTCATGTGCCGGAGCATCGGGTCCGAGCGTTTGACGACTGGATTGGAGCCGACGGCGATGCCCATTTCCGCCACTTGGCGGGCACGGGAGCCGTGGACCTTGGCTGAGGCCAATTCCATGTCGAAGGAAATCACGCGCAGCGTCGCCATGCAGGCCAAGGAGAGAATCGCAATCAGCCAGAGCACGGCCATGAGTGCCGCGCCGCGAGGTTGCCGGGAGGTGACGATGCGAGCCATTAATTCCCGGGGATTTGGATGTTAGGTTTTGGACCGCCGCCGCCACCTTGGCCGCCACCACCACCGGGGCCGCCGCCGCCACCTCCGCCACCGCCGCCGCCGGGGCCACCACCCTGACCGCCACCACCGCCACCGCCACCGCCACCGCCGCCGCCGCCGCCGGCGTTCTGCGTCATCTGGCGCATCAGGACTTCGGGGTTTTGTTTAGGTGGAACCCAGAAAATCTGGCGGATCTCCTCACCTTTCGCGCCGATGGCAAGGGTGAGTTCGATTTGTAAAGGGAGGCGGCCTTGCAGGTCCCAGTCGTATTGCCACTCCATCGAGCGGCCATCGAGAACGCGCCATTCAAAGAACGCGACGTCGGTAAGGAGGACGATTTCGGCAAACGGCTTGTTGTCTCCGGCCGAGGTTTTGAAGGACGTAGCGGAATCCTCGAGGATTTCGTTTTCGTAGTATTTCAAGACGATGTCGATATAGCCGCTGCGGCGTTTCACCGTGCTGAGTTGGACGGCTTTGGCGATGCGGGCCTGCCCGCCCCAGGTGAAACTGAGAGGGACGTTTTGGAGCGTGAGATCGGAAATGTAGTGCGAACCGGAATCCTGCACCTTGAGGTCGAAGCGGGTATTGCCGGGAAGGGCGGAAAAGCGTTTGTTCAGGAGTTCGAAAAACGCTTGGTGGAGCATTTCTTCGTTCTGTGTTTCCACGATGGTGTTGCCCAACGCCAAAGAGGTGCGGGCGGTGCCGAAGACCATGCCGACGAGGATCGCCAACAAGCCGATCGCTATCACGAGCTCGAGAAGCGTGAAACCGCGTTTCCGGGGACTGACTGGGCCGGTGATCATGGTTGGTACATGCGGCCGTAGCGCCAGGTTTCGACAGCCCGTTGCTGCCATTCGCGATTGCTGAACCACCGGGCTTCGATCTTGATGAGATACATTTCCTGGAGGAGTTGGCCTTCTTCGTTTTGGAGTTCCGGGAGAAGCTCGATGGTGGTGTCGAGCTCGATCCCGGTTTCGCCGACGGAGGAATTGGTGACGCCCTCTTCAAGCACCGGCAGGGAAAGCGTTTCGTCGAGCGCGCTCTCCAAGATGCGGGTGATCCGCAGTTCGCTTTGGGCAAGGCTGGCGACTTCTCCCATCCGATGAAGCGCCACGGCAAATCCGGTGGCTGCGATCCCAAACACCGCCAGCGCCAGAATCATCTCCAGCAGAAGGAAGCCGCGTTTGGCGGGATGGAAAGGGCGGGTCATCGCGTTTCGGATAGGCTCTCGCGGATGGTGGCGTTGAGCGGGTGGTAGGTATCCTCCCACCAGCTCTTATCGAATGTGAGGCGGACGGAAATCGGTTCGCTGAGACCGTCGGGATCGAAACGCCAGACATGCACGTTGTTTTTGGCGGTGCCAAACCAGGTGTCGGAGTTCCAGCGGCGGATGAAGAGGTCCAGCCCGTCTTTAAGGACGTACTGACGGGATTCGGCGGCATTGGCGTCTTCCTCGCTGATGACGGCAGTGCGGCTGCGGGAAGACTTCTTTTCGTCCATTCCGGCCTGGGCCAGAGGCATGAGCCGGACGGTTCCCTCGCGGAACTCCAGAGCGTAAGGGGTTTGATGGAGAATGGCCGTGGTGCGGGCGCGTTTGGCCAGCAGTTCGATTTCTCCGGAAGCATCCCGCAGAACTCTTTCATCCGACGAGAAAACCATCAGTCCCACCGCTCCACCCATGACCATGGCTGCGATGCCCAGAACCATGATGATCTCGATGAGGGTGAATCCCCGCTGAGCCTTATTCGTCCTGACTGCTGAGATCATCTGCGGTGTTTTCCATGCCGTCCTGGCCTTTGGAGAAAATTTCAGGCTCGCTGGCGTTCTTTTTGCCGGGGAAGCGATAGCCATACTCGTTTTTCCAAGGATCGATCGGAACCTTCTTCGAAGTCTGATTCCAGCGGCGAGGAGTCGGGCTGGTGGTTGGTTTTTCCACCAATGCCTTGAGGCCTTGCTGAGTCGTCGGATAGCTGCCGGCGAGGAGCTTGTAGCTCATGAGCGCGGTGTCGATGGTCTTGAAGTCGGATTCGGTTTGGCTGACCTTTGCTGAATCACCGATTCCCTTCATGGCGAAGATCGCGCCACCGAGGATCATGGCGATGATGCCAAGCACGATGACCATTTCAAGAAGGGTGAAACCGGAATTGCGGCGGATGCGGGAAGATGGTTTGTTGATTTTCATGAAGAACGTAGATGGTTGCGTCTGGAAGTAGCCTTTCAGGGATGAAAACGCCAAGCGAATCAAAAGTTGTCGGGAAATTTCACGCGAAGATCGCCAAACGTCACGGGGAATTTCTTGCAAGCGGGCAGGGAATCTTCCACCCCTTGTGTCTCTTAAGATCATGAACAAAGTCCTAATCATCGGAGCCGGCGGGGTCGGCAGCGTCGTCGCCCACAAATGCGCCATGGTTCCCGAGGTGTTCGGGGAAATCACTCTTGCCTCACGGACCGTCTCGAAATGCGACGCGATCGCCGCCGAGGTGAAAATGCGGACCGGCCGGGTCATCGCCACGGCGAAGGTGGACGCCGACAACCCGGAGGAAACGGCCGCGCTGATCCGGAAAACCGGAGCCAAGCTGCTGATCAACGTCGCATTGCCCTACCAGGACCTAAATTTGATGGACGCCTGCCTGCTGGCGGGTTGCGACTACATGGATACGGCCAACTACGAGCCGCTCGATGTGGCGAAATTCGAGTATTCCTGGCAGTGGGCGTATCAGGAGCGTTTCGAGAAAGCAGGATTATCGGCGTTGCTCGGCTCGGGATTCGATCCTGGTGTGACCAACGTTTACACCGCCTGGGCGCTGAAGCATCATTTCGATGAAATCCACACGCTCGACATCATTGACGTAAACGGCGGCAACCACGGCAAGGCCTTCGCCACGAACTTCAATCCGGAGATCAACATCCGCGAGGTGACCGCGGAATGCCGCCATTTTGAGAATGGCGAATTTGTCGAGACTCCGCCGATGTCCAAACATCAGGAATTTTGTTGTCCTGATGGAGTCGGAACTTACGAGATTTATCGGATGTACCATGAAGAACTCGAATCCCTCGTGAAACACATCCCGACCATCAAGCGCGCCCAATTCTGGATGTCCTTCTCGCCCAACTACCTGAAGCATCTCGAAGTGCTTCAGAACGTGGGTATGACGCGGATTGATCCCGTGGTTTATCAAGGCGTGGAAATCGTTCCACTCCAGTTCCTCAAGGCGGTTTTGCCGAATCCGAGCGATCTCGGCGAGACGACGACAGGTCGTACCTGCATTGGCAATGTCATCACCGGACTCAAAGACGGGAAGCCCAAGGCGATCTACATTTATAATATCTGCGACCACGAAGCCTGCTTCGCCGAAGTCGGTTCTCAAGCGATTTCCTACACCACCGGTGTCCCGGCAATGATCGGGGCGAAGCAGATACTCCAGCAACATTGGCGCAAACCGGGTGTTTGGAACATTGAACAGCTCGATCCAGATGCCTTCATGGCAGATCTCGCAGTTCACGGGCTGCCGTGGCAGGTCGTGGAATTGACAGCGGACCAAGCCGCGGGGTTGAAAATCGGGTGATTCACAGTATTCACATAGTATTTTAAAAATTATGACCGAGTGCCTAAAATTCCCCTTGTCAGCATGAATCAGCCATTCCACTCTCAACCCATGAATCGGATCAAAACCCTCTCTTTGCCGCTCATTTCCGCGATGTTTATATCGGCGGAACTGCCCGCAAATGCCCAAGTCGCGTTGGAACTCAGCAGCCGGGCAACCTACCGTCAATTCGAGGGCAAATCTTCCATGACCTTCACCGGAGGCAATTTCGACATCAACTTTTCAGACGGCAGCGTACTCAGCATCGGCGGTTGCAACTTTCTTGAGTATTATCCGCCTGCGTTTTTCCTCGGCATTTGCTCGCCTGGCACCACGGGGTTTTTGACCTCTGGAACCATCGACGGGGCCACCCTCGCGTTTCCTTACCTTTTGGTGACCGCTGTCAACCCTGCGCTTGCAGTCGCGCCGCGCCGTGCCGAATTGGTTAAACTGACTGCCGCACCGGCGTCGGGTTTGCCCCGGCCCTCGGGTGGTTTCACGGATAGGAGCGCCTCGCTTTATTTCAACTTGCACGTGGCTGGCAGTCTCAGGGAATACGTCCTCACCCGCTACGAGTCCAAAAGAAGTTACGACAAGGGTGAGGGCGAAAAATTCCTAGAGCAAATCGTTCCCGGTGTTTATCACTATGCGTTCCCTCGTTTGGGCTTTCCCGAACTTCCCGCGTCAATCGCGGCGACGATTTATCCAATGGCCGAGGGCTTTGCCGAACGCAACAACGTCGAGCAAGGTTTCAAGTTCACGGACGTCAATGGCAGTAATTTCAGCAAGGACGGATTTGTGGAACTGAGTTACATGAAGCCGAACATTATTCAATGGAACCCCCTGCCCTCGGCTATTGTTTTCCCTGGTGTGGATGATCTCTTTTTCTCGATCCGGGTCATCGCCGATCAAGAGAATCCGAAATCGAGGGTGGTATATGAGGATAAATACAGTAACAAACTGCAATCCATTTTCCCGGCATTTCAATCTGATGGAGATCCAAAGGTAGTGCTGCCCAGTCCATTGGTCAGCCAGTTTATCACCCCGCCAGTGATTGCTGGAGGTACCAAAGGTGTGATCGAAGTGGAGCTGGGAAGAAACTTCCAAACCGGCGGGGTTACTTATGACTTTTCAAATCGCAAGTTCCAACTCCCCGTAGTGGTCGTAAACAGGTATTCCGAGTACCAGGAGATCGTTGTTGCTAAGTCGAAAAGCAATTCCGACATCCTCAAGGACACCGACAACGACGGCTTCAACAACCTCAACGAATGGATCCTCGGCAGCAGCGCGGTTGACGCCGAGAGCACCCCCATCCCACCGACTGCCGCGAACGTTCCGACTCTGTATGATTTCGATTACCTCGATTATTTCTTCTTGTTCGGCACCTACCGCATTGTTCGGCCTCAATACTATGGATTCACCATCGACCAAAAGTTGGGAACCAAACCTGGAGTCGTTTACACGCTTCAGCGCAGCAAGGACAAGGGCAAGACTTGGAAGAAGTTCGTCACGGATGCCGATTGGACGGTTCGCAAGGTGAAACTTGCGCCAGGAGAAGGCTCCGTGGATGCGAATTCGCCAAGGCGAGTTCAAATCTGGGTCGAGAGCAAGGTGTTGGGTGCGGGCACCCTGGGTGCTGCTGAGTACGTCGCACCTCCGGGCACTCAAAGCGATCGCTACCGGGTGAAGATCACCTTGGCGAAGTGAATGTGGCCGATTGAGGACTACTACAAGGCTACGCCAGTGTCACCATGGGTTGAATTTACAAAGGGAATTCCCATTTGATGAGTTCGGACATGATCGATACCGCGGCGGGGCTTGTCACCCATCTGGCGAAAAGTCGCAACGGTTCCAGCACTCCGGTTTGCGCCATCGATACCGAGGCAGACAGTCTTCATCGCTATCGCGAGTCCCTCTGTCTAATCCAATTTGCCGACCGTGGCCAATGCGTGTTGATTGATCCGCTCGCGATCGATGATTTGTCGGCTCTCGGAGAATATCTCTCGGAAGCGACCGTCTGGATGCACGGTGCGGACTACGACATGACCATGTTCAAGCGGCAGTTCGGTGCGCTTCCGGCCGTGGTTTATGACACTCAAATTGGCGCGAGGCTCCTCGGAGTCAGGCGCTTTGGTTTGGGCGATCTGGTGAATCACTATTTTGGTGTGGAACTCTCCAAATCATCGCAAAAGGCGGATTGGGGGAAACGTCCCCTGTCACCCAAGATGATCGAATATGCGCTCAATGACGTGCATTATCTCTTGGAAATGGGCGACATTATCGTTGCCGCTCTAAAAGAATCGGGTCGTTACGAATGGTTCGAGGAGAGTTGTCTTGCCGCTCGCCAGCGGGTTCTGGACAGGGATGATTCGAAAGAGGAAATCTGGCGTGTGCAAGGGTCAGGCAAACTTGGACCTTATGGTTTGGCGTGTCTCAGGGCGCTTTGGCAGTGGCGGGACGGAGAAGCCAAGGCTTGGGATCGTCCATCCTTCATGGTGGCTCCAAACCGCCAACTTCTGGAATGGAGCATCGAGCTTGATGCCAAACGTGCCATTTCAATCCCTCACCATTTCCGTCCCGACCGGGTGAAGCGCTTCCGCACGGCCCTTGCCGCGGCGGAAGAGCTTCCCGAGTCAGAATGGCCGGAGCGGCCATCGGCCAAACGCCGCAAACGGGACCGTGATTTCGAGCACAAAGTTGATCTGCTCATCAAGGACCGGGAATCCGCGGCGGCAAAGTTGGATATCGAAGGATCGTTAATCGCTCCCCGGGCCGTTCTGGAATCCCTCGCCGCCGGCGATGCCCAGCCAGGCGATGTACTTCTCAAATGGCAACGCGAGTGCCTCGGCATGACCGCGTGACGGGACCGCGACCGATCTTCCAGCTTGAGTTTGCCTGATTGGCTGACTTTGATTCGGTCCATGTTGCTTCCATCGACTCCCGCTCCTGATCCCTCCGGGCGGTTGATCTTTGTCTGTCCGGGCTGTGGACTGACTTTGTCAGCAAATCGCCAGGATGCCGGCGTGGGCGGACCATGTCCCTCATGCGGAGCCCAAGTCAATGCACCGGATGCTCCAGGACGATCGCCTTCGGACACCAGGCAGACGGCGCCCCGCCATCGCAAAGGCGGGATTATGGCGGACTCTGCATTGGATCATCAGCACTCGGATCTGAGGGAAGCGGCCAAGAGTTTGTGGATCATCGCCATGTTTATTTTGGTCATTGGCGCCTGCTTGGCGGTGACTTGGTTTCTGAAGGACTGGATCCGCAAATAGACGGCCCGCAAATAACTCATTGTCAGCGGGTTATTATCGAAGATGAATGCCCGAAAAAAGGCACCCGTTTGCGACGAACTTCCTTGTCTCATATGGGTGAATTTTAGACCCTTTGGCCCCACCATGTCCGAGACTCCGAACGAGCCGCAAAAAGCTGAAACACAGGTTGCCGTAGAGCAGCAGTATGACGCCGCACAGATCGACAAACTCGAAGGTCTTGACGCCGTTAGGAAACGGCCAGGCATGTACATCGGAGATCCCGACGAACGCGGACTTCACCATTGCGTCTTCGAAGTTCTGGACAATTCGATCGACGAACATCTCGCAGGCTATTGCAACCGCATCAAGGTCGCCATTCACGTCGATGGCTCCGTTTCAATCTCAGACAACGGCCGGGGCATCCCGGTGGACATGCACCAGAAATTCGGCATGCCTGCCGTTGAGCTCGTCCTCACCAATCTCCACGCCGGCGGCAAGTTCGGCCAAGGTGCCTACAAATATTCCGGTGGTCTTCACGGGGTCGGCGCGAAGTGCGTCAACGCGCTATCAGATTGGTTCAAGGCGGAAATCATGCGGAACGGCAAGGTCCACCTGATCGGCTTCGAACGCGGAAAAACGACCATTCCCCTCCACGTCATTGGTGAGGTCGATCCTGGCAAGACCGGCACGATGATCACCTTCTTTCCGGATGCCACGATCTTCGTCGATACCATTGAGTTCAAGTTCGACCGCTTGTCCACCCGCCTTCGCGAACTCGCTTTCCTCAACCCCGGTCTAACCATCGACCTCGAGGATGAACGTCCCGAGTCCGCCAAGAAGACTTCGTTCTATTATGCCAAAGGCATCGAAGAATTCGTCGCCCAGCTCGGAGAAAACAAAACGCTCATCCATGACGAGCCCATCATTCTCCACGGCAAACGCGCGATCGACCTCGACTATGACGGCAAGAAAACCACCGACGACGTCTTCGCTGACGTGGTTTTCCAATACAACGATTCCTACAACGACCAAATCCTCTGCTTCGCCAACTCCATCCCTAACGGCGACGGCGGCACCCACCTCACCGGTTTCCGCACCGCACTCACGCGCGGCATCAACCAATATGCGAAGGTCAACAAGATCCTCAAGGACAAGGATCCCGCACTAACCGGAGACGACGTCCGCGAAGGCCTCATCGCGATCATCTCGGTGAAAATGCCGAACCCGCGCTTCAGCTCGCAGACCAAGGACAAACTCGTCAACACCGAGATCGAAGGTGTCATTTCCTCCATCGTTTACGAAGGCCTCATGCAGTTCTTCGACGAGAATCCCGGTCTCGCGAAACGTGTCATCGAAAAATCCGTCAACGCCGCCCGCGCCCGCGAGGCTGCTAGAAAGGCCCGCGAGACCGTCCGCAAGTCCGCTCTATCAGGTGGTGGTCTTCCCGGAAAACTCGCCGACTGCTCCGAGCGCGATCCCGCGAAGTCCGAACTCTATATTGTCGAAGGTGACTCCGCCGGTGGTTCAGCCAAGCAAGGCCGCGACCGGCGGACTCAGGCGATTCTCCCGCTTCGCGGAAAACTCATCAACGTTGAGAAATCCCGCCTCCACCGCGCGCTCCAGAACAAGGAAATCCAATCGATGATCACCGCCATTGGTGCCGGCATCGGCGATGGGGAACAGGAAGGTTCCTTCAACATCGAAAAGGTCCGCTACCACAAGATCGTCATCATGACCGATGCCGACGTGGACGGTTCGCACATCCGCACCTTGCTTCTAACATTCTTCTGCCGCCACATGCCGGCCCTTGTGAAAAGCGGTTACCTCTACATCGCGCAGCCACCGCTGTATCTGGTCAGCCGCAAGAAACGCCAGGAATATGTGCAGGACAACGACCAGCTCAACCGCATCCTCATCGACCTCGGTGCCGGCGAAGTCGAGCTCCGCACCTTCGACCAATCCCGTAGCTTCACCGCGGAAGAGCTCAAGGTGATCCTCGAAAACCTCTCCTCGCTCTCCCGCTTCTCGACCACCATCGAAGGCAACGGCGGCAATTTCAAAGAATACCTCGCAGCCCGCGTCAACGGCGCGCTGCCGGAGTTCATGATCCGCATCCGCACCGGCAACGACGAGGCCCTCACCTACTTCTCCAAGGAAGCCGACCTCCGCGCCTTCGCCGCCCAAAACCGCGATCTCCGCCTGTTCGACGAAATTCTAACTGAGGAAGAGATCGCCGCCCACACCGGCCCGTCCCGCCGCGCGAACCTTTACGAACTCCACGAGTCGCACGCCATCGCCCGCATCTTTTCACGTCTAACCGAGTGCGGCATCGACACCGCCGTCTTCTTCAACGACGACACCCCGATCTTCGAAATCATCGAAGGCGACGGTGACAAACAGAAGATCACCCCGGTCTTCGCCGTCCCGGAAATCCTTGGCAAGGTTCTCGAAATCGCCAGCCGCGGTGTCCAGATCAAGCGCTTCAAGGGACTTGGAGAAATGAACGCCAAGCAGCTCTTCGAAACCACCATGGACCCGGAAGTCCGTCAGTTCCTCCGCGTCCGTCTCGACGAGGACAACGCCGTCGAAGCCGACAAGATGTTCGATGTCCTCATGGGCGACATCGTCGAACCCCGCAAGCGCTTCATCGAAGACAACGCCCTCAATGTGCGCAATCTCGACGTCTGATTCTCCCCTGATTCCCGACCCCTTTTGATCCATGTCTGACTCTAACATTAAGCCGATCAACGTCGCCGAGGAACTTTCCAAGTCCTTCTTGGAATACTCGATGTCGGTGATTATCTCTCGCGCTCTTCCCGATGTGCGCGACGGCCTCAAGCCCTCCCAACGCCGCATCCTTTATGCGATGCGCCAGTTGGGCGTCGGCCCCGGCAAGCCCCACGTCAAGTGCGCCAAGATCGTCGGTGAGACGATGGGTAACTTCCACCCGCACGGCGACATGTCCATCTACACCTCGCTCGTCAACATGGGCCAGCCATGGTCGATGCGGGAAATGCTCATCGACGGACAGGGTAACTTCGGTTCGGTGGAAGGCGACTCCGCGGCGTCCATGCGTTACACCGAAGCCCGCCTCCATCCGCTCGGTATCGCGATGATGGACGACCTCGACAAGGACACGGTCGACATGATTCCCAACTACGACGGTTCGCAGTTGGAGCCATCCGTCCTGCCCTCCGCATTCCCTAACTTCCTCGTCAACGGCAGCACCGGCATCGCCGTCGGCATGGCCACCAACCTCGCTTCGCACAACCTCGGCGAAGTCGTCGATGGCATCTGCGCCCAGATCGACAATCCGGAAATCACGCTGCCGGAGCTGATGCAGCACATCAAGGGCCCGGACTTCCCCGTTGCCTGCGAGATCCGCGGCATCCGCGGCATCGAGGAATACTTCCGCACCGGCCGCGGCTCCATGCGCATGCGCGGAAAAATGGAAATCGAGGAAAACGCCAACGGCCGCTCGATGATCATCATCCGCGGTGTCCCCTACGGTGTGAACCGCGCGGTGCTCCAGGAGCGCATCGCCGAGCTCGTCAACGAGAAGATCCTCACCGGCATCTCCGGTATGCGCGACCTGTCCGCCGAGGACACCTGCATCGAGATCGAACTGAAGCGCGACGCCCGCCCGCAGGTGGTCATGGCGCAGCTCTTCAAGCTCACTTCCATGGAGACTTCCTTCTCCGTGAACATGCTGGCGATTCACAAGAACCGACCGAAGCAACTTTCGCTCAAGGAAGCCATCGATGCCTACATCGAGCACCGCCGCGAGGTGGTCATTCGCCGCACCCGTTACCTGCTAGGCAAGGCCGAGGAACGCGCCGAGCTGTTGGAAGCCTTCCTGTTAGCGCTCGGCCACCTCGACGAGTTCATCAAGATCATCCGGAACTCGAAAAACCGCGACGAAGCCCGCGAACGGCTCGCAGCCTACAGTTTTCCAGTAGCCACCGCCGAAGGGCTCGGCATCCTGATCCGCTCGCAGGCCTCCATTTCCGGTGACACTTACACCTTCAGCGAGCGCCAGGTAAACGCCATCCTCGAGCTCCGCCTCTACCAACTAACAGGCATGGAGCGGGATAAGGTGAAGGCTGAATACGACGCCGTCCTCGCCGACATCCTGGACCTGATGGACATCCTCGCCCGCGAGGAACGCGTGCTCGTCATCATCAAGGACGAGCTCCGCGCCATCAAAGACAGGTTCGCCACTCCGCGGAAATGCACCATCGTCGCCGAAGTCGGCGAGGTCGCCATGGAAGACCTCATTGCCAATGACGCGATGATCGTGACCCTCTCCCATCGCGGCTACATCAAGCGCACCCTCTCCAGCGAGTACCGCGTCCAAGGCCGCGGCGGCAAAGGCCTCAAGGGCATGGAGACCCGCGCCACCAAGAAGGACGAGGCGAACGATTTCATCGAGCACCTCTTCAGCGTCCAGGCGCACGACTATCTGTTATTCTTCACCAACACCGGCCGCATGTATGTCGAGCGGGTGTATGAGCTCCCCGAAGGCTCCCGCACCGCGATGGGCCGCAGCATCCAGAACGTGCTCAACCTCAAACCCGAGGAAAAAATCGCCGCACTCCTGCGTCTCGAACGTACGGTGGACGAGAACGGCAACGACATCACCTTCCGTGAGGAAGCCGGCTACGTCTTCTTCGCCACCCGCAGCGGCAAGGTCAAGAAAACCGCCGTCAACGATTTCCGCAACTACCGCAAGGACGGCATCATCGCCATCAACCTTGAGGAGGACAACGAGCTTATCGGCGTCCGCCTGACATCCGGTGGCGATGAGATCATCCTCGTCACCCACGAAGGCATGAGCCTGCGTTTCCACGAGGACGACACCCGTCCGCTCGGCCGTGGCACTGCCGGCGTGATGGGCATCCGCCCGAGCGAAACCGACTTCGTCATTGGTCTCGCCCTGGTCACCGAAGGCTCAACGCTGTTAGTCGCTTCGGAGAACGGCATCGGCAAGCGCACCACCTTCGAGGACTACCGCAAACAATCGCGTGGCGGAAAAGGCATCATCACCATGAAAGTCACCGACAAGACCGGCCCGGTTGTCGGAGCCGTCACCGTGACCGAGGAAGACGAGCTCATGCTCATGACCTCCAGCGGCCAAAGCATCCGCATCCGCGCCGCCGAAGTTCGCGAAACCGGCCGCAATGCCCAAGGCGTGAAACTTCTAACACTCAAAGGCAACGAAAAGCTCCAGGACATTTCCCGCGTGATTCCGGACGGTGAGGATTCCACAAGCGATGACGCTTCAAGTGAAGGCGAAGACGCGGAAGGCGAAACCGAATCCGGCACCGACGAAGCGGCAGAGTGATCCGGTGATTTCAATTCGACCATCATCATCTGCTCCAAACGGGTGATGATGGATTTGATGACAACTCAAGTCAGCGCCTGCTATCGTTTGCGGGTGATCAAAGCACCGCAGTCCCTACCGATTTTGTTTTTCCTTTCCGGCTTGGCACAGGGTGAGTTGGCGAAGCCGATGAAATTCGACTTCGGCACGGCGAATACGAGTGCGGGTTTTGCTGCGGTCACGCCTGCCGATGTTTTCACTCCGGAGAAAGGCTACGGCTTTGATCTCGGGTTCACGCCCAAGGCGGAGGATCGGGACGGGAATCCGGTGAAGGGGGACTTCGTGACGGGCGAGGGTGGATTCTATTTCTCGGTGGTTCTGCCGCAGGGGAATTACGATGTGACCGTGCTGCTAGGCGATCCGGCCGGAAAGTCGGACACCACCGTGAAAGCCGAGTCGCGGCGGTTGATGCTGGAAAATGTGGCGACCGCGGACAAGGAACAGGTTAGCCGGAAGTTCACGGTCAATGTCCGCCAGCCGGAATATCCCGGAGGTCGGGTGGGGCTGAAGGACCGCGAAAAGCCCTATCTGCATTGGGATAACAAACTGACGCTAGAATTCAACGGCTCGCGCCCGTGTGTGGCGGCGTTGGAAATCACTCCCACACCGACGGCAACCACCGTCTATCTGCTCGGCGATTCCACGGTGACGGACCAACCGTTCGAGCCGTGGAATTCGTGGGGCCAGATGTTCACCCTGTTTTTCAAGCCGGGTGTCGCGATTGCCAATCAGGCGGAATCCGGTGAGTCGTTAGGCAGTTCGCTTTCCGCAAGGCGGGTGGCGAAGGTCGAGGCGGAAATGAAAAAGGGCGACTACGTTTTCATCCAGTTCGGCCACAATGACATGAAGAGCAAGGCTCCGGACGCGTTGCAGAAGTATGAGGAGAATCTCGGGAAACTGGTGAAAACCATCCAAGGAAAAGGCGGCACCGCGGTGTTGGTCACCTCGATGGAGCGCAAGGGCGGGCTGGAGAAAGACACCCTTGCGGGCTACCCGGATGCGGTGAAGCGGGTTGCGGAAAACGAAAAGGCACCGTTGATCGATCTTCACGCGATGAGCCGCCAGCTTTATGTCGGCCTTGGCAAGGACCTGGACGCGGCGTTCCAGGACGGAACTCATCACAACAATTTCGGCAGCTACGAAATCGCGAAATGCGTGGTAGAGGGGATCCGCAAGCAGAAGCTGCCGCTCGCCGCGCTGTTGGCAGACGACGTGAAGCCCTTCGATCCGTCAAAGCCGGACGCGGTGGCGGATTTCAAGTATGCGGTCAGTCCGGTGAAGGATATGAAGAAGCCGGATGGGAATTGACGCCATCACCCGGCGGTTGGGTGAGGACGCTAAATTTCCCGCTGTAATTTTGGGTTGGTGTGCGTGCGCGTGTTGGACTAGGGTGCCGCCCCCCGAGGGGAATTATGGCGATACAAGGTGAAGAACTGGCTCTGGCTTGCGCGAAGGCGGCCGATGACGTGAAGGCGGAAAACATCCGCGTGTGGGACATGCGCGGGGTCTCTAGCCTGACGGATTACATGGTGGTGTGCTCGGGTTCCTCGATGCCGCAACTTCGGGCGGTTCTGCGCGATGTGGCGGGCACGGTGGAGGACATGTACGGCGTGAAACCGACGATGACCGAGGGCAAGGCCGACACCAAGTGGGTGGTCTTGGACTACATCGACGTGATGGTCCATGTGATGCATGACGAGCTTCGCCAATTTTACGGCCTGGAGGATTTGTGGAAGGACGCGAAGGAAGTGACCTGGCAGGCGGCCACCGAGGCCTGACCGCGGCGGCCCCTTGTGGTGTTAGTAGTTTTTCGGAATACCCTCCGCCTTCCCGGGCTCCCATGACTGCCGATGAGTGAATTCGCCGAGTTAGTCGATGCCCATTACCAAGCGTTGTTTCGCTTCGGGATGTCGCTGACCCGCGACGTGGACCGGGCGTCCGATTTGGTCCAGGAAACGTTTTGCATCTGGGCGGCGAAGGGCAGCCAGTTAAGGGATCGCTCGAAGGCGAAAACCTGGCTTTTCACCACCCTGCACCGTGAGTATCTCAGCCAGCGTCGGCGGGCATCGAGATTCTCGGATGAGCCGCTGGATGAAGCGACCACCGAGGCGATGGTCGCTCCGCAGGAGGACGCCGAGCGGCAGATGGACGGGCAGCGGGCGATGGAGTTGTTAGGCGCGCTTGAGGAAACCTACCGGACACCGCTCGCGTTGTTTTACCTCCAACAGCACAGCTATAAGGAAATCGCGGAGATCCTGGATATTCCGATCGGGACGGTGATGTCGCGGCTTTCCCGCGGCAAGGAAATGCTCCGCCGCCGGATGACGGCCGAGCCATTCAGCGCACCGAAGAACATCCTGCACATCGACAAGGAAGGAGTTCGCCATGGATAACGAACAAGCACGCTTCATCCTGAGGAGTTTCCGTCCCGACGGGGCGGACGCGGGGGATCCCGATTTCGCCGAAGCGCTCAAGCTGGCGATGGAAAACCGCGAGCTCGGCGAATGGCTGGCCAGCGAACGCGCATTCGACGCGGAGTTCGCCAACGCGCTTGGCACAGTGGACCTGCCAGAAAATCTGCGCGAGGACATCATGGCCTGCCTGGCCGCCGAACGCGGGGATCTTCCGCAGGCGGAGGATACCAACGACGCAGCTTGGATCGGTGCGCTTGCCTCGATCCAGCCGCCGGCCGCGTTGCGCGACAAGGTGATCGCCGCGATGGACCGCACGATGAACAAGGACACCGTCCCGGCCTCTAACATTTCATTCTTCACACGGCTGGCGATTCCGTTAGCCGCGGCCGCGGGGATCGCGTTGGCCTTTTTCCTGACCCGTCCTGCCAGCCCGCCGACGGTTGTGAAATCCCAAGAAGTCCCGATCGGTGTCGTGGAAACGAAATTTGTCCAGACGCTTGAATCACCGTCGTTCGCTTTGGAGGAAAAGGACGGAGACCATCAGGTGCTGGTCCACCATTTGAGGGAGCGCAAGCTGCCCTGCCCGGGTCGATTCCCCCGCGGTCTTGAAAAAGTGAAGGGCCTCGGTTGCCGGGAACTGGAAATTGGCGGCAAACGCGGCTCGCTGGTGTGTTTCAAGATGGGTGACGACGGGATCGTGCATGTGGTGATTTTCCGGCGCGCGGACGTGAGCGGCGAGTTGCCGCCCAAAGGACGCCCGGCATTTTCGCAAGATGGCAAGTGGGCGACCGCGCGTTGGGCGGACGGTGACAAGGTGTTTCTTGTCATGAGCGAGACCCAGGAGAGTAAGCTCAGGGAGTTGTTCTGAGCCGAGGGGAATGACGCTGCCGGATTTTACGATTTTGAATTTTCCCGATCGCTGTTATGGATAGTAGATGTCTGCTCCCAAGAAACGCACCGAAGTGTTTGTGGGGCTGTTCCTCTTCATCGGGCTGGTTTTGCTAGGAGGACTGGTCCTGCAATTCGGAAAATTCAGCGACCGTCTGCGCGGGCATTACCCGCTCACCGTCGTTTTCGACGATGCATCCGGCGTGATCAAGGGATCCGAGGTCCGCATGGGTGGCGCGCGGATCGGCGAGGTAGCGAGTCTGCCAGAGCTCAATGACGCCGTGCAGGTGGAGGTCGAGCTCTCCATCAGGGCCGCCATCCGCATCCCGGCGGGGTCCACCTTCCAGATCAACTCCGCCACCTTGTTAGGCGACAAACTGATAGTCGCGATTCCTCCCGATGACCGGACCAACGGATCCATCAAACCGGGCAGCCGCCTGATGGGAGGCGGCCCCACCGGCCTGGATGCGATCCAGAACAACGCGGAAATTGTCAGCCGGGACGTCCTGCGGATGCTCAAGGAAGCCGAGGCCACCCTCGTCAAAGTGGATGGGGCCGTGGATGACATCAAGGGCGCGAGCAAGCAGCTCAGCGAAGCCGTGGGCAAAATCAACGGCGCCGTTCTATCGGAGAAAAACCTGACGAATATCGACAGCACCCTGGACAATCTGGCGGCCACCAGCGCCCAGTGGAAAGAGACCAGCCGCAAGCTCGAGCCAACCCTGGCCGAGGCCCGCGAAGCCATCCAAGCGGTAAAAACCGCGGCGGCTGGCGCGGAGAAAACCCTGAAGACCGCGGATCAGACGCTCGCCGACGTGAAGCCCGCGCTCAGCCGCCTGCCCAAAGCGGTGGATCAATTTTCTAACACGGTCGGCAAGGCGGGTGACGCCCTGGATCGCATGAAAAAGGGAGAAGGCATGTTAGGCGCGCTGGCGACCGACAACGATGTCGCGCTCGACTTCAAGTCCTTCATGCGGAATCTCAGGCAGTATGGGATTTTCCGCTACCGCGACAGTGTGGGCAAGGCCGAGGAGAAGCCAAAGGAGGTGCCGCCAACGTTTGGCGGCAGAAACCGCTGACTACGCATCACTTCCCGGCTTCCTCCAATGATTCCAGCAGCGCTTCGAAAACCTCCGGCTCGAGAGCGCGGTTCGGCGTGCCTTTCAAACAACTGGCGAACCATTTCCCCAGCAGAGCCCTTCGCTCCGCTGGAAATCCTCGGGTAAATCCCGCACCGCCGCCCTCCAGCGACTCTTCATCCCGGCGGCCATGGGCGCGGGCGAGCATGCTTCGGTAACGGGTGAGGACTCCGTCGAGCAGGATCCACGGGAAGTTCGGGTTCTTGGGCGGCCCCATCGCGAGTGACTTGCCTTCACCGGTACCGAGTTTCATTCCGCCGGTTAGAGAAATCCGCAGGTCGGGCAGGTTGCCACCCTTGAACCACGCCGCGCCGCCGCCTAACAGCGCGCCGATGGCGGTGCCGGCACCGTGGGAGAAGAAGACCGTCCCGATGTCGATGGCGAGGCCCGCCGAGGCACCGAGTGCGGAGGCCACCGCGACCAGTTGGGCGCGGCTGAGGCCGAACTTGGTCCAGGTTTCCTGGCTTTCCAAGTCGATGTTCTGGAACGCTTCCAGCCGGGTATCCGCCTTGAGCAGGTGATGTCGATAGATTTTAAGAAGCTCGCTGAAACACGCCCGCTCGGTCTCCGCGAGCTTGATGAAATATCTTTTCGAGAGTTCCACGGTCTTCTTCTCCCGGCGCGAAGGCACCAGCAGATCGCGTTCCTCAAGGGTTGCCCGGACCCGCAGCTCGAGCGCGGTTTCCAGGAAAGTGACCACGGCTTCCGCCGCTTCCTCACGCCGCCGCCGCCACTCGTCTTCGACCAGCCGGATGGTTTCCTCCAACAGCCCGCGGTGGTTCTCCTCGATCTCTAGCAGCGCCCGCAGCAGCCGCAGCCGTTCGTCGTAACGGGCGTGATGCGCATCGAAGGTGCGGACGAGATTGAAGGCGCCACCGAGCCGGGTCTTCCAGGCTTCCTCATCCGGGCCGGTAGCATCATCGCGCCGGTTGAGCAAGGCGAGACGGGGACGGCCGGTCCAGCGGAGGATCTCCATTTCCGCCAGGAAATCGTCCCGCAGCGGTTTCGCAGGATCGACGACGTAAAGGATGCCGGCCCCGGCGAGCAGTGGCTCTAACAATCGTTTCTCATCGCCGAATTCCTCGCCGGCCTCGGCCACGAATTTTCGCAGCGAGTCGAGTCCGGGCGTGCCCTCGCCATGAATCCGCTGGATGGCCCGCAGCGCTTCCACCGGTCGTGAAAACCCCGGCGTGTCGATGAAGCGGACGCACTCGCGGTCACCGAACACCACGCGGTGCGGCTGGCAGCGGGTGGTCTCGCCCGGTGTGGGGCTTACCCTAACAAGTTCATTGTCGTCGATCTCCAGCAGCGTGGCGATGACCGCGGATTTCCCCATGTTCACGCGCCCGACGACGGCAAAGGTCGGAATATCCTGTTGGCTGTGCCCGCTCATTGGACCTCGTGAACCGCGGCCAGATTTTTGATTTCGATCTCGGGCCGTCGTTGGGAGCTCGGGGTGTTGACCTTGCCGCGGAGTTGGACCTCCTTGCCGATGAGTTTCCGCAACGATTCCAGGGTCATTCCGGCGGTTAGATCCTTGCGCATGATGTAGCCGCGCGGTTCGTCCCTGGCCGTGGGTTTGGAAAATTCCAGATAGAGCGTTGCACCCTTGCCATTGTCGGAGAACCGGACCTCCACAAGTCGGCCACCCAACCGGACTTCCGAGTTCTTCCTCTCCAACAGAAGTTCCCGGTCGCCCACCGCGAAGACATTGCCCTGCTTCTGGATCGCCAACCTCCGCGCGTCCTTTTCCCGGTCGCGATCCCGGTTGCTCGCGAGAAGCTCCGCTGCCTCCCGGTTCATTTGTTCCACGCTCCGCGGTCCCGACCGGCTGGGCGGAGGCGTTTCCGGCAGAGCGGTGATCTCGACGGGTTGCGATTCCGGCGGGGCGGTGATTTCGATGGGTTGCACTTCAGTCGGACTTGGTTGCGAGCGCATCGCCAAATTTCCGGCTTCGTTCCGTTTGACCAGAAAATATCCGCCAGAGGAAATGGCGGTGAGGGCCACCGCCGCACCAATGACGATTGGCAGACGCGACGCCTTTTTTCTTCTGGCCACCACTAAGGGCCGGGTGGCCTGGCGGACCAGGGTTTTTGCGGGAACCGGAGGCTCCACGCCGATGGAGGACGCTAACATTTCCCGGGCCTCGCGAAGGGTTGCCGTCCGCGCCTTGCCGCGGAGCCATCTCAACCAGCCACCAAGCCCCCGGCCGGCTTGATCGGAAACGGATTTTTCCGACCAGCCCATGATTTCCTCGACCAAGGTGATGATGGATTCCAACCCGCGCTGGCCGTCATGTTTGCCCAGCCATTTCAAAGGGGCTATCCAGAACGTGATACCGCGGCCGGTTCCTTCGGCTCCTACGACGATGGCCCGCAACGAGGTTTCCACCCACACGGCTTCTTCCGCCAGCACTTCGGATAGAAGTTCGCAAACCTCCAGCGCCTGGGACACCAGATTGGCGGCGGCCACCGGGTCAAGCGGGCCACGAGCGATAATGGCTTCCAGCCGCGGGCCTTCGACCCATTCGGTCGCGATGTAAGGCATGCCATCGACTGGATCGCAGCCGCCGCAAATGACGGCGCGGAGGGCGGGATGGGTGATTGTGGCCAAACGCTCGACGGCGATGTTGTAGGCGATCTGCTCGTCCTCGCGCAAGCCGCCGCCATTCGCGCCAAAAGGGAAAAACCGACGCACCGCGACCGTCTGATTCGTTTCCGTGTCCAAGGCACGAAAGACCACGCCGGACGAGTCCTGGATCACGAGGTCCTCGATATGAAAGCGTTGAATCACGGATGGGTCTCTAGCACAAAATAGGGCGAGCTCCAAGCGGCGATCCGGAGCCGGAATGAATTGGCAATCATTCCGGCAGCGGCGCAAATGTGACCTTGGAAAACCGCTGCGGCTGATGGAAATCCGGTTCGCCACCACCGAGATCTGAGGCACTGATGAACTTTTGTGCCGGTGACTCAAGGATCATCGTCGCGTTCATCCGCGTTTCCGGCCCGAAATCCAGGCGCGCCCGTAACAAATCGAGCGGGATCGCCATGGCGGCAAGCCACGAACCGTCAGGACTCAAATCGGAAAAAGTCGCCACCTCGGGCATCGCGATGTCCGCCTCATCCGCCCTCACCCGTGCAGCGGTGAATTCACAGCTCCACCACGCGCCGTTGGCCGCTAGATTGAACTCGAAATACCGCCCGCTGGCGGGATCCGCGAGGAAGAGTTCGGCGACGTCATACCGCCAAAGCTCGGCTTGGAATGCTCCGGGCCGGGCCTGCGGGTGAATCCGCGCCGGCATCCGGTGGTTGACGATGAACCACAAATACCGCCCGTCGGCGACGACTGAAAATGCCACCGGAGCCTGCAGCTCCGCGCCAGCCAGGTCCGTTTTCAGACCAAACAAAGGCACGTCCAACTCACCCCAAACCAGCGGCCGGGGACTGGTGAAAATCGTCATGCCCGGGACTCTGGCGGATGCCGCGAAATGATGTCGAGGCCGGAGATCGGAGGGTTTTTCACGAATTCGAAAAATTGCCCGGAATTTTGGTCGCTTTTTTCCAGAAGATTTGCGTAATTTCCGCCTCAGCAAATTAATTTCCATGGCACGTTCTCGCTCAGGCTTCCACACCACCATTGAGTATATCGGCCCTCGCCCTCAAAAGCCGAAGCGACGAAATTTCTTCGGAGGCTGGGTCATCATCGTAATCGCCCTCGGCATGGGCTTCTGGTTCGGTCGGCCGTTAGTCCCATTTCTCAAGGCAACCCAAGAGGTCGCTTCGATGGAGCAGGCGGACCTGTTGATCTCCTCACTCAAGGAATCCAAACGCTTCGGCAACGCCCTCGCCGCCGCAGCGCTTACCCAGTCCCAGTCCGGCGAGATGGTCACTGATGACCGCGCCTACTATCAGATCGCCTATCCCAATGGCGATGTGCCCGCCCACAAGGGCGTCGCCGCCGATGTAGTTGTCCGTGCCTACCGTGGCATGGACCTGGACCTCCAGGTTTTGGTGCACGAAGACATGGCGGAGAATTTCCGGCTCTATCCGCAGCTTTGGGCTGCCTCGGGACCCGATACCAACATCGACCACCGCCGCGTCGCCAACCTCCAGCGCTTTTTCGAACGCAAGGGCCAGACGCTCACTCCGTCCCGCAATTCCACCGACTATCTCCCGGGCGACATTGTCGTTTGGTCGCTCGCCAATGCGGAGGCACACGTCGGAATCATCGTTCCAGGCCCCGGGGACCGCGCAGGCGAAGCGTGGGTCGTCCACAACATGGGTGCCGGCGTGAAATGGGAAAACGTCCTCTTCGACTACAGCATCCAGCGCCACTTCCGCTTCCCGACCGAGACGGCGGAGAAGTGATTCGCGGCAAGGCCGTGATCACCGCGTGGCTAACGGAGAATTGCCGCGGTAGGCGGCGATGCGCGGAATAGACACGGTGGCGACAATATTCGATGCGGATCTTTTCGCGGTATAGGGCGTACCGCAATGCTTGCGAAAACTGGCATGACTTCTGATGCAGCGGAGGCCGGGTGTGCGAAATGTCGAGCCTGGCGGCCGGCCGCTTTCCTCATTCGAACAAACCAACCCATCCACCCGCTGCCATGCCAGAAACCACGTTCACCGCCGAGCTGCCGGACGGTACCTTCCAACCGTGTTATTCACCTTCGGCAGTTGTGAAAAAATACTTCGCCGCCGGCCAAGTCGTCCCCGCCGGTGAGTTTGTCCGGCTTTCCCGAGCGGCTCTGACCGAAGCTTCCGAGCGGGCCCGGGAGAAACTCGGCCACTCTTGCACCGCTGCCACCGCCTCGCTCGCCGATATCGAACGCTGGGCCGGAGCACTCCCGCCGGACACTCCGCTCACCATTCTCCACATCAGCTAACACCATGTCGTTCTCCGATACGGAATATATCTCCGTTGTCATCATCGGCGGCGGCCAGGCTGGACTGTCCGCGAGTTACTGTCTCAGAAAGCGCGGGGTGGACGACCACGTCATATTCGAGAGAAACCGCATCGCCCATTCCTGGCGATCGGAGCGTTGGGACTCGTTCTGCCTCGTCACTCCCAACCATCAATGTCGCCTGCCTGGCCATCCTTACCAAGGTGACGACCCGGAGGGCTTCATGTCCAAAAATGAAATCGTGGGCTATATCGAGCGCTTCGCGAAATCATTCAAGCCGCCGGTCCTGGAAGGCATCACTGTCACTTCGGTCACCAAACATGATGGCTATTTCCACCTCACCACCAATCAAGGCAGTTGGTATTGCGACGATGTCATAGTCGCCATCGGCGGCTATCACATTCCATTTCTACCAGTCGGGGTTGATAGAATCCCGGACCACATCCGGCAGATTCACTCTGTCAATTACAAGCGCCCGTCGCAAATTCCCGAGGGCGAGACCCTCATCGTCGGATCGGGCCAATCCGGCGTCCAGATCATGGAGGATCTCCACCGTGACGGTCGCAAGGTGCATCTCTGCCTCGGCAACGCGCCGCGCTCGCCGCGCCGCTACCGCGGCAGGGATGCCGTCACCTGGTTGGAAGAAATGGGATACTACAAGACCACCTTTGCCGAACACCCGGACCAGGCGATGGCACTTTCCGGCACCAGCCACTATCTAACCGGCCTCGATGGCGGCCATGAAGTCGATCTGCGGAAGTTCGCTCTCGAAGGTGTGAAACTATATGGCTCCGTCGAGGACATCGACCACGACAAGCTCACCGTGCGCCAAGACCTCGCCGCCAAACTCGATAGCGCGGACCGGTCCTATAACGACATCCGCCAGCGCATCGACGAATACATCACCATAAATCAGCTCGAAGCTCCCGAGGAATCCCCTTATGTCCCCGCGTGGGTTCCCGAAACCGAACCGAGCGGACTGATATTCGAGGATCACAACATCACCAGCATCATCTGGTGCATCGGCTTCCTGCCGAATTTCAAATTCATCGATCTACCCGTATTCAACATGCGGGGATTCCCCGAGACCGATCGCGGCGTCTCCGGAATCCCGGGTCTTTACTTCCTGGGTCTGCCATGGATGCACACTTGGGGTTCCGCCCGTTTCTCCGGCATCGCGGAAGACGCCGACTACATCGCCTCCCGCATCGAAGCCAGCATTCCACAATCCGCGACTCTGGAACCTTGATCCAGTCCGGACTTCGAATGCACCGAAGGGGACTGATCGCTCAAGGCGGTCCCTATCCGAGTGAGCCGCCGGAACTGATGCTTCCACATTTGATTCCCATCAATTCGCAAATCGCCGGATGGAACTGCAGAATTGCGGTGGCCAGCGACCGCTTGCTCCGTACGAGATTCTTTGTTGGAGGAATTCCAGATCACTCGCAAATGCACGATTTTTCCCGGCAAGTTGGCATGCGTCGATCTATCAACGGCCCCTGATGATGGATCTTTCCACGCTCGCGCAGTTTCTCGTCACCCATCCGGCGGTGGCGGAAAAAGCGGGCTTTCATGTGGCGGACGGACATACCTCGGAGCCTTCCGGCAAGATCCGGTTGGGTGACGATTGCGCGGCCATTGCCAATCCGTCGGGCACTGGCCATTTGCTTTTCGCGGCTGCGGGCATGCTCGAGTCCTTCGTCGAGGAGGATCCCTGGTTCGCCGGCTATTCGGCGGTGATGGCCAATCTATCAGACATTGCGGCCATGGGCGGGCGCCCGGTCGCCATCACGGATATCCACTGGAGTCCGTCCGAGGAAATCTCGGCGCTGGTCTGGCAGGGGATGCAGGCGGCCGCTCGCGCCCACGCCGTCCCGATCGTCGGCGGTCGCACGACGCGGACCCGCTTCGGAAATGCCATGCTCGGCGCCGCGTCACTCGGCCACGCGAGTGACCGGTTGATCACCAGCTTCGATGCGAAACCGGACGATCACTTGGTCATCGCCATCGACATGCACGGCGGCTACCGGGGAGAGCATCCGTTTTGGGATTCAAGCGCCGCCACCTCGCCCGAGCGACTTCAGTTGGATCTGGAAATGCTGCCCTCGCTCGCCGAAAAAGGTCTCTGCCGCGCGGGCAAGGACATCGGTAGCGGCGGGATCATCGGCACGCTCGCCAAGTTTTGCCGGTGTTCCGGACTGGGGGCGATTCTCGATCTCGAGGATTTGCCTTGTCCGATGAATGTCGAGATCGAGCGCTGGCTCGTCACGACTCCCAGTTTCGGTTACTTGTTAGCCATCAACCCGGAGGACCTCGAAAGCACGATGAGCCATTTCACCGCGACCCGGATCACCTGTCGTGAAATCGGCCGCTTCAAGGCCGAACCGGGCGTCATTATCACCGCTAACGGCGAATCCGCCGCCGTGGATTTCGACGTGGTGCCGGCCTTGGTTGGCGCCGCGTGATAGAAGGGGATGCGCCGGAGCACTCTTCTTTCGCGGCATCGTTGACCGGCGCAGGGTGCTTTCCAGGAACACAGACTTGCTTGGCAAGATCAGGCGGTGCATCACGTAGGCGAACTTATGAAAACCCTCGGCCTGCTCTTCCTCCTTCCCATCCTCGTATCCGCCCAGGAAACGATCGAACGCCTCGATCCCGCGCTCGACGCCATCCTCGATCCGCAGGCGAAAATCGAAACACTCTGCACCGGCTTCGACTGGGCGGAGGGTCCGGTGTGGGATGAGAAGGAGAAGCGCCTGTTGTTCTCCGACGTCCCGCGGAACACGATCTATCAGTGGAAGGAGGGTGACACCGAAGCGTCCGTCTTCATGAAGCCCTCGGGCTACACCGGCGTGGCGAAATACGGCGGTGAACCGGGTTCTAACGGACTCGCGATGGATGCGAATGGCAAGTTGTATTTCTGCGAGCACGGCGACCGGCGCGTATCGTATCTAACGCCGGACGGCGGCAAGCGGACCGTGGCAGACAACTTCGAGGGCAAGCGCTTCAACTCACCCAACGACCTCGCGATCGCGGCTAACGGCGACGTGTATTTCACCGATCCGCCCTATGGCCTGCCGGGCCGCGACAAAGACAAGCAATTCCGGGAACTGCCATTCTTCGGGGTGTTCCGAGTCACCCCGCAGGGAGTGGTCTCGTTGGTCGTCCGCGATCTCGAACGGCCTAACGGCGTGGCGTTGTCGCCGGATGGAAAAATCCTCTACGTCGCCCAATCGCACGGCCCGGCCCCGGTCATCATGGCCTATCCGCTGAAGACCGACGGCTCGACCGATGGCGGCAAATTGTTCTTCAACTGCAAGGACCTCAAGGGCCCCGGCGGACCCGACGGGATCAAGGTCGACGCCAAGGGGAACGTCTTCTCCACCGGCCCCGGCGGCTGCCTGATCTTCGATCCACAGGCAAAGCTGCTAGGCAGAATCCTCTGCGGACGGCCGACCGCCAACATCGCGTTCGGCGAGGGCGGCACTCGTCTTTACCTCACCTCCGACGACCGGTTGCTGCGGGTAGCACTGCGGCGCTAACTGGAGTGTGTGACTCGCATCCCAACTGGAAAATGAAATCTCTGCAAACGCTGTTGCTCGTGATCTTGTGCTCGTGCCTCAGCTGCGAGGCGACAAGCAAGGGCAATTCTAAATTGAATGTGGCTTCCTTTCTCGAAAGATCACTAATCGGCAAGTTGTCGAACCAACCCCTTCCGAGTAGCTGGGATGAGATAGAACCCGTCGTGGAGATTCGGGCGATGGATCCGAGAGGTTGGGTTTTTGCCATGAAAACAATCAACTCCTTCGCATTGGTTCCCGGAGCTCCAGTGATAATCAAAGATCCCGGGATTTCGGGGGACTATTATGGAAAGCGCCTTTTTCTTATCAGCCGATCGGAAGACTTCGTCGCGCCTGACTCGTCGGGCCGCTACGTGATCCTCATCGATCCGGAAGGCACTGATCCAAATGCCATTCGTACATATTCTCATTTCATCCCGGAAGCGACCGCGCAAATCATTCTCGGACAACTGAAGGGCTTCGATCCGAAAAAGACATCCGTCGCATTCGAGGATCTGCCAGTGATTGAAAAACGCTTCGACGCCGAACAGAAAGAATTGGATGACTTCGCGAAGACCCTTCGGTCCAAACCGAAGCAACGGCCCGGCTCGGATCTTCCGCCTCATTCCGCCGACACCCCCGCAGCGGATGTCACCCCTGCGTTTCGCACGGTGGAGTGGTCTGTGGCCGGTGTGATCGCCGCAGGACTGGTGTTCTGGTACCTCCGTAAAAAGACGAAAATTCCCGGGGGGGAGTCCAAATAGCAGAGCCAGAAGCTTCTCGTCGCGGCGAGTCATCGATTGCCTGAAGGAGCTGCTGGTCAATCCCTGCACCGTTGATGCCGCGGAGTTAGTTCTCCGCCAGCCAGGCATCGATGCCGCCGGCGACGTTCCTGACGCGGGTGAAGCCATGGTCGAGCAGCAGTTGAACGGCCTTGGCCGAGCGGCCGCCGGACTTGCAGTGGACGAGGATCTCTCGGTCGGTCGGCAGACTGTCCAACTCATCCGGCAGGGTCTTCAAGGGGATTAGACGCGAACCTTCGATGTGGGCGACGGCGTGTTCGTGCGGCTCGCGGACGTCGATGAGCAGTCCGTCGAAATTATCTGCTAGAAGGGCGCGCAGTTCGGCGGTGGTGATGGATTCCATGTGTTCTGGGGTGATGGCGCAAGTGGCGGAGGCGGTGGTTTCCGGGTTCGAGACGGTGTGGATGTCGGGGTTGTCGCCGCACAACCGGCATTGCGGGTCGCGGTTGAGCTTGAGGCTGCGGAACGCGCTGTTGAGCGCGTCGTAACAGGTGAGCTTGCCGAGCGGCACCACGCCGATTCCGAGAATCAGCTTGAGGGCTTCCATCGCCTGCATCGAGCCGATGATCCCGGGAAGCACGCCTAACACCCCCGCCTCCTGGCACGATGGAACGCTGCCGGGGGGTGGCATGTCAGGCAGCAGGCAGCGGTAGCACGGCCCGCCGAGGTGGGGGGCGAACACCCCGGTCTGGCCTTCGAAACGGTGAATCGCGCCATAGACGAGCGGTTTCCTGAGCAGAAACGCGGTGTCGTTGGTTAGAAATCGGGTGGGGAAATTGTCCGAGCCATCGACCAGGATGTCGTATTTGCCAGCGATCTCCATCGCGTTTTCCGGAATGAATCTTACGGGATGAAGCTCGACCTGCACATGCGGGTTGACCTCGCGCAGGCGGGCGGCGGCGCTTTCGAGTTTCGGTTTCCCGATCCACGATTCGCCGTGAAGGATCTGGCGTTGGAGATTGGAGGCGTCCACCACGTCGGCATCGACCAGACCGAGCCTGCCGACACCGGCCGCGGCGAGATAGAGAGCTGCGGGCGAACCTAACGCGCCGGTTCCTATCAGGAGCACCGCCGCGCTTTTCAGCCGCAATTGTCCGGCCTCGCCCACCGCAGGAATGAGCAGGTGACGCGAGTAGCGGAGGAGTTCCGCGGGTGAAAGACCGTCTGGCATGGCGGCCGAAGCTTGCAGCGGAAAGGCCCCCGGTCAAAGCCGGAAAACCATTTCGCCGGGCAAGGATTTGTGATACATTGCCGCCATGGCCGAAGTTCAATCCACCTTTCAATTGAGCCCCGGTGACGCGGCACCTGACTTCTCGCTGCCCGATGCCGATGGCCGGTTGGTGACCCGCACGGAGGCCGCCGGCAGGCGGGGACTGATGGTGGTTTTCGCCTGCAACCACTGCCCGTTCGTGATCCATCTGGCGGATGCGATGGGTGAGTTTGCCCGTGAAATTTCCGACAAGGGAGTGAACACAGTGGCGATCAATTCCAACGATCTCGAAAAATACCCGCAGGATGGGCCGGAGCCGATGAAAGCGTTCGCGGCCGAGCGGCGGTGGGATTTCCCCTACCTGCTCGACGAATCGCAGGAAGTCGCCAAGGCCCACGGCGCGGCCTGCACGCCGGACTTCTTCCTGTTTAACAGCGACGGGAAATTGTTCTACACCGGACAGTTCGACGACTCCCGTCCCCGCAGCGGCCAGCAACCCAACGGCGGTGACTTGCGCGAAGCGGTCCGGCGGATGCTGGGGGGCGAGCAGCCGCTGGTCCGCCCGTACCCGAGCAGCGGGTGCAACATCAAGTGGAAGCCGGGCAACGCGCCGGAATTCTGAAACGCAGTCCACGGGCTAACAAAAAGCGCCCCGGCCGGAACAGGTTCCAACCGGGGCGGTGAGTCAAACGGGCTGCGGTCCGCCAGCCGATCAGTTAGGCGTCACGTCGAGCCGGATGAAGAATTTCTCCTGCCCGGCTGGCACGTTGTATTCGACGTTGTTGTTGATTACAGTGGATGGGGCGTTGCTCCAGATGCCGAGGTCGGGCGAAGTCTGCACGGAATAGTTGCCGCTGAAATTCGGATCCTTCGGCCAGGTGACCTTGTTATTCACGATGCCGGGATTGGCGGTGAACGAGGAGCCGGTGGCACCCATGAAGTATTCGACGCCATTGCGGACACCGTCATTGTCGAAGTCGAGATTCGACGCCTGGCCACCGGCGTTGGTGCCGGCCCACGAGGCATAGCCCGCGATGTTCAGTGTTAGAACTCCGCTGGCCTGGCTGAAGCTCCAGGTTCTCGCGCCGTCAACCAGGGTGTGGACGTTGCCCGATTTTGTGAAACCAATCACCGTGAAGGTGCTGCCGTAGTTTTCGACCAGAGTGGGGTTGACGAGCGTCCAGGTATTTCCGGATGTGAGGTTGGCCCCGGTTAGATCGAGGTTGAAATCCCCATCGAGCTGGACCGCGCCGGTGCCGGAAATGGAATTGTTCACTCCGATCCCGCCGATGGCGAACTTCATCTGGGCGTTGTCCGCCAAGGTGAGTCCGCCGCCGGTGACCGAGGTGTTCCCTGTGTAGGCATTCACGCCGCTGAGGACGAGCAGTCCCGCGCCGGACTTGGTTAGACCGCCGGTGCCGCCGAAGGTGGCATTGCGATCGATGAGCGGTGCCGAAATCGTGAGATCGCTGGCAGTGCTGCCGGTCACGTCGGCCACGTTGAAGGTGGTGTTGGTTCCCAGATGGACTCCATTGAATCCATTTCCAGCTCCGGTTACGGAGATGGTGGACGCCACCGAGCCACCGACGGTCACATCGCTGTTCAGACTGTAGGACTGATAGCCCGCCACCGCTCCGCCCGCGGTTGTCAGCGTGCCACCATTCAAGGTGACGGGACCGAGGGCGGTGAAATTGCCAACCGTGTTGGTCACGATCCCGCCGGCATTGACCACCAGCGTCGTGAGGATCACGCTGTTAGCTCCGCCGAAGGTGTCACCTGCGGCGAAGTTCAGGGTGCCCGCGCTGTTCACGATGATGCTACGAACCGCGTTCTGCGGATTGCCCAAGGCGCTCGTCACGGGATTCAAAGCGTTATTGACGCGACCAGCGGCGAGCACGCCGCCGTTGATCACGGTGTCGCCGGTGTAGCTGCTGGCTCCGGAGACGATCTGCGTGCCGGTGCCGATCTTGAGCAAGCCTCCGGTGCCGGAAATCGCACCGGCGTAGGCGGCCGGACTCGTATTGTCCGCACCGGTCGTCAGGACGGCGGCTCCGAGGATGACGTTGCCCCCCAGCGCACCACCGCCGGTCAGAGAGCCGATCTGCGTGGCAAAGCCGGCGAGGTCGAGATTGGCCCCTGCAACGTTAGCGAAGGTCACGGCCGAGTTGATTCCGAACGCACCGCTAACACCGGCCACAGTGGCAACGCCTGCCGCCAGTGTCCCGGCGTTGACCGTGGTCGTGCCCGTGTAGTCGTTGGCCCCGGAGAGGGTGAACTTGTTCACCCCGAGCTTGGCAAGCCCGCCGGGGCCGGTGACCTTGCCGGTTAGACTGACCACGCCGGCCGCATTGTTTCCACCGATGCTGCTGACATCGCTGGCCAGGGTCACGACTCCCGAGAGAGTGAGAGCAGCCCCGCCCTCTTCGAACAGCGCGCCGGTCGCACCTTGGCCGGTGCCGCCGTTGAGGGTGACGTTGTTGGTCATCGTGACCGTGGTCGCGCCGCCGGCGATCCACAGGGATGCGCCGTTGGAAACCTGGACCGGAGCCCCGCCACCCTGGTTGTTGTTGATGGACAGGTCGAAGCCCATCGCTCCGCCAGTGACGTTGAACTGGGTAACTCCGTTGGTGGTGGTGCCATTGACGTAAAACCGGCCGGCCCCCGTGCTCACGTTCAGCGCGTGGCTGTTGCCGTTGATCGTGCCGGGGAAGTTGATCTGGAAGTTCCCGATCTTGCTGATCGTGCCATCGGCGGACAGATTGATCGTGGGAGCGTATCCGAAATTGTTGGCAGGAGGATTGAGCACCAGGGTGCCGCCTGCCAGGTTGATGACGCCGTTGTTGGCCTCGCCGGTGGTTTGGTTGAGTTGCAGTGTTCCCGCATTGAGGGTCGTGCCGCCGCTGTAGGTGTTCACGCCGCCGAGAACCAAAGTTCCTTCGCCATTCTTGGTGATGCCGAAGCCGGTGCCGCTGACGATGCCGCCCGCGGTTAGAATGCCGGCGTCGGTGGTGATGATGCGGCTGGCGGATAACGCGACCGCGCCGGTGCCGAGATTCAACTCGCTGGAACCGGAGAAGGTGAAGTCACTGTTCCAGTTCTGCGCGTTGTTAGACGTGAGCGTGACGGGGATGAAACTGGTGTTGTCGATCTTGCTGCCGGTGCCTGCAATTGTCAGCGGGCCCGTGCCGATGGCGGAGGCGTTGTTGATGTTGAGCGTGCCGCCATTGAGTGTCGTGCCGCCACTGTAGGTGTTGGCGTTGTTGATCGTCACGGCCGCGCCGCCGTTTTTGACCAAGCTGGTGACTCCGGCGATTCCGTTAGTTCCTTGCAAGGTGTAGTCCGTCGCCGTGTTGTTGAAGACCACGCTGGTCGGAGTGACATCGCCGGTGCTGATATCCACGATGGGGTTGCCCGAACCGGTGTCGTCAAACACGACCGAGTCACCCGGAGAGTTGATATAGCTCGCGGGGTTGCCGTTGGAATTGAGCTCCCAGTTCGGAACGCCGGTGGCCCACGCGGAGCCGCTGCTTCCCGTCCATTTCAGGAAATCCAAGCCGGTGAGGTTGAGGTTGATGCCGGTCCCGGTGTTGACCAAGTTGCCGGTCCCGCGGCCGGGGAGGGTGGCAAGGGCGAACCCGGTGATTCCCGCAGGGCCGGAATAGGAGCTGTAATCCAAGAGCTTGTAGGTTCCCGGTGTGGCCGTGCCGAGCGAGGCGACACGGATGACCACCCCACCGGCTCCGCCACTTGCGGTCAATGCGCCGGCACTGAGAGCGGAGGTGGCGGAGTAGTTGGAAAGCGTGCCGATGTTCAAGTTGCCAGCCCCGCTGAAGGTCAAGCCGGTTAGACTTAGTTTTCCGGTGGAGGCCGCACCGCCTTCGATGGTGCCGCCGGCGGCAACGGTGGTGGCGCCGTTCACGGTGCCCGTGCCTGCAAGCGTTGCGCCGTTTGCGACCGAGACCGCGCTGCCAGCCGCCAGCGAGCCGGTGACGGAAAGCTTGCCCGCACTAACCGAAGTCGCGCCGGTGTAGGTGTTGGTGCCTGATAGAGTGAGGGTGCCCGTGCCGGACTTGACCAAGCCGCCGCTGGTATTCGCGGTCGGAGCCGTGCCGGTGACAGTGGCCGCCACCGTCGCACCACCGCCGGAAAGGGTGAATGTCGGAACGGCGGTGTAGCCGGTGCCCGGACTGGTGATGGTGATGCCGGTGACCACACCTCCCGCAACATTGGCGACGGCGGTTGCGCCGACGCCGGTGATATCACCAGCTCCAGGAGTGATGACCACGACCGGGGTGTCAATGTAGCCCGCGCCTGGAGTGAACGAGGTGATTCCATTCACACCGCTGCTGGCGGCAGGGGTGAGGAGCGGTTGAGCGATGGAGATGTCGAAACCGTTGGTATCAACCAATGCGCCGCTGCCATAGACGTAGGCCGAGGTGTTGGCCAGGCTGTTGAAGAAATTGACGTTGCTCGCCGTGGGCTTGAGGGTGCCGCCATTGAAATTCATTCGATAGACACCGCCCGCCGAGCTGGGGCCCTTGGTGATGGATCCGGTGCTGAGCGAGCCGCCGAGCAGGTTGACCGTGCCGGCCAGCGAGGAGGCGTTCCCGGCGAACTGGAGATTGCCCATGGTGGCGGAAGTCCCGGAAAAGTTGACGGTTCCGACTCCGTTTTCCCCGACGTAAATCCCCACGTTGCTCGTGAAGGTTCCGCCCGCAAGATTGACCACGCCGACCGCTCCCACACCGCCGGCGCCGACAGTCATGCGGTTCGAGGCAACCGTGATCGATCCGGCCGTTTGATTGAGCACCGCCTTGTCGTTGTTGAGGCCGACCACCAGCCAGCTTCCGGATGTCAATGTGCCACCGGTCGTCAGGGCCGCGTAGGCCCCGGCAGCTCTTCCGAGATGGAGCTCGCTGGTGGTGGTGAGAGTGCCGGTGTTCAGCTTGATGAAACCGTTGCTGCCGGCGACGGTGCCCGCGGCAAGGCTGGGAACCGCGGTTTTATTGGCGTTGAGCGTACCGCCGTCAATTTGCAGGATGCCGTTGCTGCTGGCGAGGGTGCCGGCCGAGATTTGGCTGGTCGCGTTCACGGCGACCGGGTAGGTGCCGGTCAGGCGGACAGTCCCGCCTGCAACGGCAATCGGGCCGGCGGTGACGCTGGTCCCGTTGAGATTCAAGGTGCCGCTACCGGTTTTCGCGAGGGTGATCAAACCGCCGTTCGTGGAGGTCATGGAATTGTTGAAATCCCAATTGCCCGAGCCTCCGATGTTGAGCGTGTGGTCGGCGGCACCGCCGTTGGCCAATCTAACGTCCGAGCCGAGGGTGACTGTGTTGGAGGAACCGTTGGTCCACGTCATGGCGTTGGTAACGCCACCGAAGGTGATATTGAAGGTATCCGCCGCATTGCCGAAGGAGAGAGCACCAGCTCCCGCTGCGACCGTTAGATTGTTCGCCCGCAGGGCGGCAATGTTGGCTCCGGAATCGATGTTGATTGCGGAGGTTTGGGTTCCCAGGAGGCTGAAGCTGAGGCCAATATTTCCCGCGGCTCCGGCGTAAACGGCATTGGTGTAGCTTAGCGTCAGTGCGCCCGCGGGTGTGCCAGTCCATTCTCCGGTGTCACCCAGGATGATGTTTGGGAGGCCATCGGGGTTCCAGTTCTCGCCGAGGCCGATGTCAGTTCCGGTGCCGCCGACACCACCATCCCAAGGGACGATCGCGGCCTCCAGCGAGGTGGATGCCGAGAAGGAGAGGATCGTCGCGCAAAATGCGGCCGCGGGCAGACCGTTAGGGCTGAAGCATTTTTTCAGCGAAGCGGCGGCGAATGGAGTCAATAAACGGGGTTTCATATTGGTTTCTTTTGGAGTTTATAAAGTTGCGGAAAGCTGGCTTTCCTTGGGGTTAGGTTCAGTCGAATTGAAATCTTGCCGTCGGCTCACTCCGCCCCCCGCGATCCGTTCGCACCCCGACCTGAACGATTCCATTCCGCGACCCCAACAGGGACGCTTGGGCGTGGGATTCGCTCATCATCATGCAATGGAAATGGACACCAGGTTCATGTGAGTTTGACGCTAACAGGCAACCTGCGGTCGCGGGGCTACCTAGCGGCGGCCATGCCGGTTTTCTAGTTCCAAAAACAGGCAACCCCTGTGTCCGGCCCCTTACCCCGCGTCAGTGAACATCCATAACTGACTTACCATCCGCGAATTTCGCTATTCAAAATGATGGAATAAGACTCTTTCCCTCAAGCCATCAACCCCCATAAATGGGGGTGCTCCGGAACCCGTCGATTCCCGCGTCCGGATTGCCCTGCAAGCGGCTGGCTAACCGCTCCAGCCCGCCTCTCCGCATTTGCCTAACACCCGGAGTTTCAATGAAAAGGGTTCCGGTATTGATATTGGCCCCTGTACGCGCGGCGGTGATGCTTGGGGCGTGCGTTCGATTTTAATCACAGGTGGGAATGGCGGCCTCGCTCTGGGGATCGCCCGCTATTTCCTCAGCCAGGATCCGGAGGCCATGGGTCTCGAGCCTGCTGTGGAAGGCTGAAACCAAATCGCCCCGGCTGGGCACAAGGGCCAACCGGGGCGATGGATTGAGCGGGATTGCTCCTCGCCGGACGGTTACTTCACGACCTTGAGGCGGGCGAAGAAGTTCGTCGCACCGTTGGTCGGGATGGTGACCGTGACACTGTCGATGTCCGCGGTGGGCGTGTTCTCAGCGATGGCGACCGGAGCGACTCCTGGAGATGCTCCGACGTCGTAGCTGCCCCACACGGTGAGGTTGTCGCCGTATTCCACGGTGAGCGTGGTGTCGGTCGCGGAGAGGTCGGTGCGTTTGAAGGTGAAGACGTAGTTGTCGCCAACCTTGGTGCCGATGGGTCCGACCGAATTGTTGTTGGAGTTGGGGTTTCCGCCGAGGACGTATTCGAAGAGGTTGTTGAAAGCGTCTCCATCCGGATCGTCGGTGAGTTCCTGATCGCCGCCGGCAAGGCCGAAGCCGGCAACCCAGGCTTCGTAGCTGCTGCCGGTCCCCACGACCAGCTTGATGCTGTTGGCGTCGAATGTCAGGGTGCCACCGGTGAAGCCGGTGCGGGTGATCGAATCGGGAACTCCGGTGAGTCCGCCGGTGGCGGTGACCAGGGTGTAGGTGCCGTCGACTGGCGGCGCGGCGGCCGTGAGGTCGAGGATGTCGCCCACGGCGCTGAGGTCGAGTACACCGGAGACGGTGCGCGTGACTTGCAGGCCGGCATTGGCGGCGACGTCAAGGGCGTGGTGACCGAGGTCTTGGATGGTCACGTTGCCGCCGATGTTGCCATTTCCGCTGAGGGTGGCACCACTTGCGACGGTGACGAATCCGGCGGCAGAGGTGAGGGCACCATTCACTCTCAGGGTGCCGGCATTGACGTTGGTGGCACCGGAGTAGTTGCTGTTGCCGTTGAGCGTCAGCGAGCCGGCTCCGACTTTGGTGAGCGCGAGGACCTTGGTGTTGCCGTTGTTGAAGTTGCCGGCGATGACCGAGTCTACGCCGAGATGCCCGACTTCCATCGTAGTGACGCCGGTGGCAACATTGCCGCCGCGGATGGTGCCGGCCAGGCTGGAGAGCGAACCCATTTGCACCGTGTAGTCGCCGTTGGCGGCCATGATGAATTCACCGGCGGTCAGGGTGTAGCTGGCGCTCTGGCTGCCGGAAACCGCGCTGTTGAACTGCGAGTTGTTACCGGCTGCCGTGTGATTGAAGGTGCCGGTGAAGGCGGTGTGATTGCCGGTGAAGACGATGGTGTTGGCGGTGCTGTTAAGAATGGCCCCCGCTCCGGTGACGGTGCTGGTGCTGATCTGGTTGTTGCCGGTGAAGGTGACCGTGGCTCCGGAGGCGATGTTGATGCCTCCTCCGTTGAGGCCGTTGACGGTGGACTCCAAGGTGCCGGCGCTGACGGTGGTGCCGCCGGTATAGAGGTTCGCGCCGGTGAGGGTCAGCCTGCCGCCGCCGGTTTTCACCAGACTGCCGGTGGTCGCGGGAACCGCACCGTTGACGGTCAGAATGCCCGCCGCATTGGCGATGTCGAAGGTGGCCGAGGAACCCGGGGTGATGGAGAAGCTGCGATCCGTGGCCTGCGCCGCACCGGTGGTGAACTGGAGGGTGCCGCCGCCGAAGACGAGGTTGGTGGCGACATTGGTGGAGGCTCCGAGGTCACTGGCGAGTCCGCCATTGGCAACGGTGGCGATGCTGAACACGCCACCGTTGAGCGTGGTGGATCCGGTGTAGTTGTTCAGCCCGCCATTGCCCATGACGACTGTGCCGGTGCCGCTCTTGCTGACCAGTCCCGTGCCGGAGATCGCCCGGCCGGAGGGGCTGACGACGGTGTAGGGCACGGAGTTGTTCGCGAAGTTGGCGGCGGTGGGGCTGACGTTCGCATCGGTAATATCCACCGTGGTGAAGCCGGCACCGACCGAATCGTCGAACACCACGACATCATTGGTGAGGAAATCGGTTTCCGCGCTGGTGTAGGACCAGTTTTTCGGCGAGGCGATCGCCGCGGTGGTCCAGGCACCGCTCACTTTACCCGTCCATTTGACCGAGCCCTCGCCCACGGTGAGGGCAATCGCACCGGCCGGGTTGCTGAGGACGGCCGAGCCGACCTGGCGATTCGTCAAGCCGGTGACATCTCCCAACTCAAAACTGTCGAAACCACCGCCACCGATGGCACCGGAGTAGGTGATCAGGTTATAGGTTCCAGCGGACCATGCCGGGCTGCTGGCATTCACGGTGATGGTGCCGGGAGCGCCGGTCATCAGCGAAGAAGCGGCAATGACCGGAGTGGCGGTGGAAGCGGGCCTGAGGTTGAGCGTGGCCGCGCCACTGAACACAAGGTTTCCAGCCGTCATCCCGGCGTTCCCGCCATTGCCGTTGGCCAGGACGTTGGTGGCACTGGCGGCGATGTTCACATTTCCAACCGTTCCCGCGCCGTCGAAGGTGCCGTTCGTCACGGTGATCGCCGGGGTAACGCCGACGGAGCTTGCCTGCACGAACTTCGCGCCGCTGCCATCGACCGAAATGCCACTGCTGCCGTTGACCGAGCTGGTGCCGGTCAGGACGAGCGCACCACTGTTGATGACGGTCGGTCCCACGTAGGTGTTCGTTCCGCCGAGCGAAAGCGTTCCGACGCCGCTTTTTGTCAGGCCTCCGTCACCGGCGATACCGCTGAGCAGAGGTTGCGCGACGGTGATGGCGAATCCTCCATCGTCGATTCGCGCGCCGCCGGTCAATACGTTGGCGGAGGTGAGTCCCTCCATGTAGGTGGCGGTGGCGTTGGTCGCCTTGAGGGTTCCGCCATTGAAGTTGAAATTTCCGGAACTCAGGTTGGTGACGGTCGCGTTGCGGGAAACGGAGGGCACGGTCAGGACGCCGCCGTTGAGATTGTAGGTGAAGGACGAAGTGGCGGGGGACACGCCGGCATTTCCGAGGCGCAGGGCACCGGTGCCGCCGACGGTGGTGCCGGCGTTGCTGTAGAATGTGACCGTGCCGCCGTTCTGGGTGAACGAGCCGCTGCCGGAGTCATTGTTGGCACCAAGGGCGATGGCCGCGTTGTTTTGAATGGTGATGGCCGAGGCTCCACTCATCGTCACCGTGCCGGGCGTGCCGGTGAAATTGGCAACTTCGAAATTCTGGGTGCCCACGGTGCTGGCGTTGAGAGTTCCACCGGTCATGGTGAATGTTCCAGCCGCGGGGGTGACCACTCCGCCGACACCCGAGCCAACCGTGAACCACTGCGAGGCATTCACCACACCGGCGCTCTGGGTCATGATGGCGGCCCCGGGATTGCCATTGTTCCCGTTGTTGCCACCAAGGATGATGCGAGTTGCGTTCAAGGTGCCGCCGGTAACATTGAGAGTCCCGTTGCCAGAGGCGTCAGGAGAAATTTCCACGGCTGCATTGAGCGTGCCGGTGGTCCCGGCCGTGACCGAGAGGGTGCCATCCCTGAGACTGGTGATCCCGTTGTAGGTGCTGGTACCCGATAGGACGAGGGTGCCGGTGCCCGCTTTCGTCAGTCCGAAACCGGTCCCCGCGATCGCGCCGCCGACACTGAGAGTGGCGCTGCCGCCGACGGTGACCGAGCGGGTCGCATTCAGGGTGACGGCACCAGTTCCGAGGTTCAGATTGTTCGATCCGAGGAAGGTGAAATCGCCATTCCAGTTCTGCGCGTTGTTCGTACTGAGCGCGATGGCGGCACCGCTGGTGTTGTCAATGACAGCGTTGAAACCCGCGATGGTGAGGGCTCCGGTGCCGATGGCGGAGGCATGGTTGATATTGAGCGTTCCCAGATTCAGGAATGTCCCGCCGGGATAGGTGTTGGGAGTGGCCAAGGTCACCGAACCGGCACCGTTCAAGGTGACGTTGCCGGAAACGATGCCGAAGCCTCCCGAACTCGCAATCACGTAGTCCTTGCCGCCGTTGACCACTCCGACGTTCGTGAACGTGGTCGTCAGAGGGCTGACGTTGGCGGTGGAAATGTTGATGTCAGTGGTGCCGACCGCAGAGTCGTCGAAAATGACGCTGTCGCTGGTGAGAAAGTCGGTCGGGCTGCCGCTGGAGGCGAGGGCCCAGTTCTTCGGAGAAGCCAGCGTGTTGGTGGTCCAGTCACCGTTGAGAGCGCCGGTCCACACCGGGTTGTCGCCGGTCACCGTCAGGCCGACGCTACTTCCGGGAAAGTGGGTCAGGACCGCCGACTGGCGTCCGCTCAAGCCGCTGATGTCGCCTTTTTGAAACTCGGCGAACCCGCCACCGCCGATCGAGCCGGAATAGGTAATCAGATCGTAGGTGCCGGGCGCCCAAAGCGGGGCGGTGGCATTGATGGTGATTTTTCCAACCCCGGCGGCCCCGGAGTTGAGCGTGGTGGTTTGAATTCCCGCCAGCCCCGAGGTGAGGTTCACATTGACCGTGGCCGTATCGATGAAGTTAAGGGAGTCCACGGTGAGCGCGGTCGCGCTTCCATTGCCATGGGTAAGGACGTTCGACGCGGAGTTTGCCACCGTGAGCAAGTTGATCGTGCCGGTTCCATCAACCGTCCCTTGGGTGAGTGTCACCGGAGCGCTAATGGCGGGGGCATTGGCCTGGACCAGTTTGGCGGTCGCTCCATCGACGGTGATGCCGCTGCTGGAGTTGACGCTGCCGGTATTGGCAAGAGTCAGTGTTCCGGCGCTCACCAGGGTGGCTCCGGTGTAGGTGCTTGCGCCACCGAGGGTGAGATTGCCCAACCCCAGTTTTGTCAGCCCGCCACTGCCAACGCCGGCCTTCAAGACGTCCACGACAGTCACGTTGTTGCCGTTGGAATCAATGATTGCGCCGCCCGCGAGAACATTCACCGATTGGTTGGCTCCGCCCAGATCCACGAAGTTGGCGGAGCTGGCGGCGGCCCGCAGGGTGCCACCGTTGAAGTTGAAGGCGACGGTTCCATTGTTGTTGCTGGAAATGACCTGGCCGATCGTCAGCGTGCCTCCCGCCAGATTGAAGGTGTTGTTAAGGGCGGCGGCGTTGGAGGCGTTGTTCATGTCCACCACGCTGGCACCGCTGAAGCCGCCGATGGCATTGCCGGTGTAGCCGGTGATCGTGCCACTATTCAGATTCACCGAGTTGGTTCCGGCGGAAGTGGCGTTGGTGCTGAAGCGGAGGTCGGTGCTGGAGTTGAGGTTCAGGTTGCCGCCATTCAGGTCGATCTGGCCGCTGGAGGTGTTGCCCTGGTTGATGATCACCCAGCGCTCGACGGTGGTGGCGGCGTGGGCCGTGCCGCTGTTGAGGATCAGTTTGCCGGATGCGCCCGCGACGTTGGCACCGAGGATCAGGTCGCGGTGGAAGGACGCGGTGCCGCCGTTGACGTTAATCTGGCCGACGGAGTTTGCGCCCATGCCGACCGTTGTTTGGTTGGCGTTCGCGGTTTGGCTGAAAGTCGAGGTTCCGTTGAGAGTGAGCGTGAAGTTCGAGCCTGGGGACTCAGCGATGTGGACGTTGTTGTTGACCGCAAGCGACGCGGTGTTGTTCAGGGTGATCGATCCTTTCGGCAGGTTCGCGGCGTTGTTGTTGTTGTAACCACCACTAAGGTTTGCCGAGGTAATGGCGGCACCGTTGTTGGCTACAAAATCGGAGGATACGACACCCGTTCCGTTGCCTTTGCCCACGGAAAGCCACGTGGAAATATTCAGGTTACCACTGTCGATCTGTATTTTGGCATTGTAACCGGCGGAACCAGCGGCGGTCCCAAAAGTGCTTCCGACGGCGATTTCTCCGGTCACGGTGTGCGTGCCACCATTGAGCAGCAGGGTGCCTTGGCGGGCGATCAGGGGCATGTTCCCCACAATGTTTCCGGTGCTGGCATAGGTGCCGCCTCCGGTGAGTTCGAGGGTGCCCGCGCCGAGTTTGATCAATCCAACAGCAACGGCGGGAGTAACCGCGGCGCTGTGGGTGACGGTCCCGGCGGCATTGGTGGTATCAACTGCCAAGGTGGTGTTAGCCACCCAGGTCACAGGGGCTCCTTGACCGCCAAGTCCGGAAACCAAGCCGCCGATGGTGCCGGCACCCGTACCGCCGATGAATTCCCCGGCACCGCCCGCGTTGACGCCGAGCACCCCATTGGCGAGAGTGACCACCGAGCCGGTGGCGGGCATGGAAGTGGTTTTTCCAAACTGAATGAAAGAGGCTCCATTCATGCTGGTGCCACCGGTATAACTCTGGGCTCCGGTGATTTTGACCGCACCATTGCGAACCGTGATCGGAACCGCAGAGGTGATGGTGTTATCGCCCGCAATGGTCAGCGTGTTGTCGATATAGCCGGCCGTGGCAAAGTGACCACCGGCCAGCTGGGTGACCGCGCTGATGGTTCCGCTGTAAGTGGCGTTGCCTGCCGGCACGTAAACGATACCTTGTGCGGTCACGCCGCCGCTGATGGCAAGCGGGTTGGCGACGTTCACGCCGTTGCTCAGTTGGAGCTGGTTGCCGGCCGCAGCGTTGATGGTGACCGCACCGCTACCGAGCGCCGAGCTGTTGGCGGCGACCAGGATGCCGCTGACCAGGGTGCCGCCTGAATAGTTGCTCGAGCCTGAGAGAGTCAGCACTTGCGCACCCATTTTATTCAAGGCGAGGGTGCCGGACCCGTCGTTGATCGCTCCGCTGATATTGGTGACGCCGGTGCCGGCGATGGTCAGGGTTTTCACGCCCGATTGCAGGGTGCTCACGCCACCGGCCAGGGTCAGGCTGTTGGAAGCGGCCGCTTTGCTGTTAGTGATGGTGAAGCCTTCCGCGCCGGCGGCGGTGCCGAGGCTGAGGTTGGCGTTGATCAACTGATTGTTGACCACGGCTGCGGCCATGGAAATGGATCCCGATGCGCCCAGAGCCAGAGTTTGGCTGCCCGCTCCGCCTGAACCGATGATGTAGGATGCCGCGGTGGCGGTATCGAAGCTGATGTTGCCGATGGAGACACCTGCGCCGAGATTGATCGTGGTGTTGCCGTTGCCGGCGTTATTGAAGGTGGCGGTGTCACCTGCTCCAGGTGCGGGAGCGGCGCTCCAGTTCGTGTCATCCGCCCAAGTGGCGTTGGTGGTTCCGTTCCATGTCGCACTGGCGGCGAACAACGACGATGTCGCGAAAGTGGCGACGATGAGTGTGGCGGAAGTGGCAAGCAGGCGGGATTGGCCTTTGGGTTTCATGGTGCTGGATTTCGGGTTTTTAGGGTCGCGTAGAAGCTGGCTTCCACGCGGTTTTGGGTTTTTGCGGAATCAGAATTCAGGTGCAACAAGCCCGCTTGGATCGAGACGCCTTCCTTGGTGAATCATCCGCGCCCGCCAAGGCCGGCGGCGGTTGTCATTAAGGAATCAAGCGCTCGGTCAAATATGGGTTTGAAGCGATTGGTAGGCTATACGCCTATGTCAAAACCGTAGTCATAGTTCGGCTGGTCCACTTGTATGAATGCGCCGCAATTGTGTATGATTGCGCCAATGCATGGAATTGTGAATCTTCCTAAGTGCTGATTATTAGCAATTTGCGCTTATCGAACGGAAAGGAACCCGTCAGTCCCTCCCCATAAATGGGGAGGGCCGTCGATTCCCACTGACGGGAACGATCTTGGCTCGCCGGTATTGAAATTGACCCCCGTTGACGCGGCGGCGATGCTCCGGACGTGCGTTCGATTTTGATCACGGGTGGAAACGGCGGCCTCGGTCTGGGGATCGCCCGCTATTTCCTCGATCATGATGCCGATGCCCGCGTGTGGCTCGGAGTCCGGGCGAACCGCGGCCAGGCGGAAGCCCTCGCGGCGGAACATGCCGGGCGCTGCCGCTTGATCGAGTTGGAAGTCACTGCTCCCACAGCTTGGAAATCGGCGATCGAGGAAATCCTAGAAGCTGACGGCCGCATCGACGTGCTGGTCAACAACGCGGGCATGCACCGCGACTGCCTGTTAGCCGCGATGCCCGACGACACTTGGCACTCGGTGATCGCGGCGAACCTGGACGCGGTGTTCCATGGCTGCCGCGCGGTCATCACGCCAATGATGCGCCAGCGTTTCGGACGCATCGTCAACATCGCCTCGCTCAGCGCGGTGCTGCCGCCGTTAGGTCAGACCAACTACGCCGCAGCCAAGGCCGGCGTGGTCGCACTCGGCCAGACGCTGGCCAAGGAAGTTGCACGCGCGGGCATCACCGTGAACTCGCTGCTGCCCGGCTTCATCGAGACCGAGGCGCTCACCGGCATGGATGACGAGGCGAGGAAATCCGCGCAACGCGCCATTCCCTTGCGCCGCTTCGGCAAACCGGAGGAAGTCGCCGCCGCCGTTTATTTTCTAGCCAGCAACGAGGCTTCCTATATCACCGGCGCCGCCCTGAAAATCGACGGCGGAATTCTCTAAAACACACAAATCATGCAAGGCGAGGAACTCCGGCAAAAGATCAAGGAAGTGATGGTGGACGAGCTGATGCTCGATCAAGCGCCATCGGAAATCAGCGACACCATCCCGATCTTCGGTGCCGGTGGGCTCGGCCTCGATTCGGTCGATGCCTTGCAATTGGTCGTCGGCCTGGAGAAACATTTCGGCCTGAAAATCGGCAATTCCGACGCGGCCAAGGGGATCCTGGAAAGCGTGGAAACCATCGCCCGCGAGATCGAGAAATCCGCCTAGCGATTGGGTTTCCCCGGCTGGCATGAAAGCGTTCCTGATCTTCCTGCTCAAGCTGGCGCTCACCGGCCTGTGCCTGTGGTGGGCGTTTTCCCAAGTGAAATTCGACCGCTCCATTTTCACCCGGCCGGGTGCCATCGATTACCGCTGGCTCGCCGGGGGTGCTGCGTTGGCGGGGACTTCGATCGTGTTCCAAGGGCTGCGCTGGTGGATGTTCCTGCGCGGCCAGTCGTTGCCTGTTAGCATCGGCCGCGCGGTCGAACTAACGATGATCGACAGCCTCTTCAGCCTCGCGTCTGTTAGCGGTCTCGGTGGCGATGCGGCGCGAATCATCCTGCTGATGCGCGACCACCCGGGAAGAAAACTCGTCATCGCGCTGGCAGTGATGGCGGACCACCTCGCGGGGCTGGTTTCGCTGGCGGTGTTGTTTTTCATCATCTCCGTCGCGAAGTTCGACGCCATCGTGGTCCAAAGCATCCTCGGCCGCGGGGTGATCCACTTCGCGTGGTTCTATCTGGGCGGCGGCCTGGCGCTGGTGGTGCTGATCTTCGTCTGCGCGTCGCCGCCCGTGCATCGGCGGATCCATGGCAACGATCGCTTCGCCCGGTGGCCATTCATGAGGAAGATCCCGGAACTATATGATGTCTATCGGAAGAACTGGAAGTATGCACTCGGTGGATTGATGGTTTCGTTCCTGATGTTGTTCGCCTATTTCTCCTCTTACTATTGCGGCATGCGCGCCGTCGGCGGCAAAGCGGAATACACCGCGGTGATCTCCGCCATGCCGGTGATCGACGCCATCAGCGGCCTGCCAATTTCGGTCGGGGGCGTCGGTGTCCGCGAGAAATTGTTCGAGGTGTTGATGAAGGACCTCGCCGGAGTGCCGCCGGAAACCGCCGTCGCCGCCTCGCTCGCAGGCTTTGCTTGCAATGTATTTTGGGCGGGGTTGGGGGCCTTGTTCTTCTTGAAAAAGCGCGACCGCATCAGCGTAGCGGATCTGGAAATGGAACGTAACCGCAAAGTCTGACAAGGAGAGCCGTCAAATACCCATGATCGAATTCATTCGTCCCAATCGAAATTCCCCGGTAACGAACCAGGCCAGCTCCCAAGCCCTGTGAAAAAATCCTCTTCCTTCCTGCTCCTAGGCGTTTGCGCCACAGGCTTGCTATCCGGCTTCGGCGCCAAACGGATCACCTCAGGGATTCCGCTTTCAGCAAGTGGTCGTGACACGCCCCCGAAATCGGTCGCTCCCTCCGCAACCGCTCGAGGCGCGACGACGACACCCGGCAGAAGGTCCAGATCGACGGAAATTCGACACATTGACTCTTCAGACACCGTGGAATCGTTGCTCGCAACGGCTGACGGAGCTCTTTACCAGCGTCTGGCCATCTGGCTGGTGAATGCCCGCGAGGAGGACATCGCCAGCTATTGGAATGGCTACCGGGAAAAGGAAAAGCGCGGCCCTGACATCATCAATCTCGTGTTCCTCAATTGGACCCGCCTGAATCCGAAGGGAGCAATCAACGCCACTGCGGGCAGCGAGGACGAACGTTTCCCTTGGTGGGCGTGGGCCTGCCACGATCCCCGAGGATCATTGGCCGCGGCCACGGCGATCGGGCGGGAGCGGGTGAACAACGTCGTTTCGGGAATCGGCGAGTTCCACCCCGCTTGGCTGCGCGAGCATTTCAAGGAAATCCCCAAGGGCTCCGCTGGCATTGCCGTGGCCGCGGCGGCGAAATGGGATGACCTCCAAGCTCCTTTGGAATCCCTCAAATTCATGAAGGAAAACGGCCGCAGCGCCCCTCCGGGGACACTCCGGGCGCTTGCCCGCCAGGATCCGTGGGCCGCGGTGGATTGGGTGAAGCAAAATCCCGGCGAACCGAATGTCCTCGGCGGCCAGTTCCAGGATCCAATGCAAGTCGTCATCGAGACCATGGCAGACGCACATCCGGAAGCTCTGGAACGCTTGGCCGAGCAAACCCCGTCCGGTGAGGCCAAGCTGAGGATGGAATCCGCCCTGTTTGGAAATCTCGCCAAGACCGACCCGGAGGCGGCACTTGAGCAGGTGAAATCGACCACGGTTCCTCGCATTGCCGCCGAGCGTTACGCCACTCTTGGCCAAAGCTTCGTGACGTCCGATCCCGAGCAGGCGTTCGAACTCGCGAAAGCACTCTTCACCGCCTGCCCGGACGCCTTATACACCGTGGCGATGGCCCAAACTCCAGGCATCACCGCGAATTCCGGAGCGGCAATCCCCGGGGTCCATGACTTCACCGCCTCGTTGATGAGTAAAGATCCGGCAAGACTTCTCGAAATGACTGGCGGCCTGCCTGAGGACGCGTCCGGCCGTTCGTCGTTCGCCACTCTTTCATTCCAGTGGGCAAACCGGGATCTCTTGGCCTACACGAACTGGGTGAACCAGCAACCCGCGGGAATCCTGCGGGACAAAGGCGCGAATGTCATCATGCATGGACTCGAACAAAAGGGCAACCATGCCGAGGCCCTCGAGTGGGCGCGGAGCATGACAGACGGAGACCTCCATTTGGGAAACGTGCTGCGGGATTGGAAACAGAAAGACGCGGACGCGGCCTCCAATTGGTTGGAATCCTCGGACCTGCCAGCCGGACAAAAGGCCGAGCTCAAGGCCAGCATCCAGAACCGGCAATGAAGAATCCATCCAAGGCATCTCCCACCATGAAGACCACCTTCATTCTTGGATTTCTCACAATGGCGGCCATCGGCTGGAATTTGGGCGACTCCGGGAAATCCGCGCCGGCCGTTGACCCGCCCCTCCCGTCAGAACGTCCGGCGCGACCTGTCCGTCGTGTCAAGGCCACGTCCGGCCCCGGCGATGCCGACGCACAACGGCTGCAAGCCGTCCGCGGTGCCCGCAATTCGGAAGAACGGATGCGTGCCGCCATCGATCTCGCGAGCAGCATCCCTCCCTCGGATTTTCCCGCTTGGATGAAGGACGGTTGGTTCAATCTGCGGGAGGGCGAGAGCCTCACCCTCTTCACCAAGATTCTGCGGGAGCGCTGGAAACAGGAAGACCCGGGAGGTCTCGCCATCTGGAGCTTGGAAAGCAAATCCAAGGATGCCATTCCCACCCTGGCCTCGTGGGCGGAATCAGAACCCCGGAAGGTCCTCGATTTTTTCAAATCCCACCCGGATGACTCGATCGAGATCCGGGTCCTCGCGAGTGTTGCCAAGAACGACCCCGGTCTGGCACTCCAACGATTCAAGGAAATGGTCGCTGCCGGCATGTCCCCCAGTGCCTCCGGCTCTTCCGGAGAACTCATCCAACAGCTCGCGAAGCAATCACCTGCCGCGCTCGAGTCCGCGCTTGATTCACTCCCACTGGGGTTGAAAACCCAGGCGGAGGTGATGCTCATCTCGCAGAAAATGGAAAATTCTTTCTCTGGAGAACTCCAAAAACTCGTGGCCCGGCCCGACGGGATGACGCATCTCCGCTCCGTTGTCACCAATCAGGAGGCCTTCAAAGGCAAGCTCTTCGACGAACTGCCCAATCTCCCCGTCTCGTGGCGCATCTCCATCGGGTCGAACCCTTACGCATTCATTGGACCGGAAAGCGCCGGGAAATGGGTCGGCGCGGATTTGGAAAGCTACGGCTTTACCGCGGAACAAGCCCGCAGCATCCGCACCCAGGCCATTTCCATATTTTCGATGAAGGATCCTGAAGCCGCGCTCAGGGCACTCGATGAAATGAATCTCCCGCCCGGGTCCAGAAAACCCATGATCCAGAACATGTTTCAATTCGTCCGCGACAAGCCCGAAACATCAACTGCCATGCTCGCCCAGTTGCAGTCCGAAGAAGAACGAAAAATTGCCCGCGGCGTGATTGGCAACGGTCAGATCGCGTCGGTTCCGAGAATCGATCAACCGGCGGACTGGCTGGCAAAGGTTGCCGCCACCGATCTCGATCAGCCCGGTTCCGCTCAATACCTTTCCGTGCTAAAGCACTGGGACCAGGACAAGCTTGCCGCCCTTGCCGAACAGTTCAAATCCATGCCCGATAGCTCAAAGGGAAAAATGGCCAATTACATCGCCGGCAACATCTACTCGGACAATGGTCCGCTCGAAGGCGAGGCGATCCGCTATCTCGTCTCCCATCCAATGGATGACCCGTTGGCCAATCCGACCGAACCCTCCTCCCCACAGGAGGAAGACGGCATGTCAAAAAGCATCGGGATGGCATCGGCGTATGTCGGCGAGGTTGCGCGCAAAGACCCGCGCGCGGCGAGCGCCTGGCTCCAGAGCCTCCCCGAGGGAGAGGCCAAGCTGTGGGCACGCAAAAGCCTCCATTCCGTGTGGACCAAATACGATCCCAAGGCTGCCGAGCAATGGCTCAAATCCCTTCCCGCCGACATTCAATCGAAGATCCAGGAACTCGGAAAAATCAGCGAGGAGTGACGTCTTTGCGCCTAACTAAGAGGAACGATCTCCGAACCGCTTTGGCCAAGCAAGGAACCCTCCAGCTAACAAACCCTCGTGAAGTCATCCGCCTCCTTCCTTCTCCTCGGCTGTTGCACCGCCGGTTTGTTCTCCGGCGTTGCCGCTCGACGGTTTGCCACGGGTCGTGAAAGTTCCGCAGTTGTTCGAAACGCTACCAGGCCTGCTTCCGACAAAACCGCGGGAAGCCCGGTCGTCCCGGACACCAAGCCGGACGCTTCCACGCTGCCGCTCGGTCGTTCCGCGGACACGCTGGAAACGCTCGCCGCCGCGGACGGCGGCGCACTTTACGGTCGGCTCGCGGTTTGGCTGTTGGATGCGAGCGCTGCGGACATCGCCGCGTTTTGGGAGAGCTACCGCGGGAAACCGCGCGACGAAGCCGTGGCCAAGCTTGTTTTCATCCACTGGACGCGGCTCGACCCGCGCGGGGCGATCGCCGGAGCGGGTCGATATGAAGAGCACTACGCATGGTGGGCGTGGCCCGCGCACGACCCGGCGGCGGCGCTTGCGGCTCCCGCTGTGGATTTGGATTGCATGCATTACACGGCACGCGGGATTGGCGAATTCCAGCCGGCTTGGTTGCGTGAACATTTCGACGAAATCAAGGCGGTTCCCAGTTTTAGCGCGCTGAGCGGGATGCAAGAATGGAGCGACGGCTCACACCCGTTGGAGAGCTTGAATTTCCTGAAGGAACACGGCGTGGAGTTCGACAAGGAAACCTTCCGGAACCTCGTGCGCGAGGACCCTTGGGCGGCGCTCGACTGGATGGAGGCGAACCCCGGAAAGCTTGCGAGGCGGTCTGAAGGCGACCCGCGGCTCGACACTCTCATTGCGACGATGGCTGCCGAGCGCCCGGAGGATTTGCAACGCCTCGCCGACCAATCGCGGCCCGGTGAGTTGAAGCGGAAGGCGGAAGCCGCGCTATTCGCCAATCTGCTGGTAAGTGATCCCGAAGCGGCGCTGGCACAGGCGAAGGCGAGCGAGTCGCCGGTCATCGCTGCCGAAAGGTTGGGAAAAATCGGGTTGGAATGCGTGAAGACGGATCCGGAAAAAGCATTCGGGATGGCGGCGGAAATTCTGGCGGTGAATCCCGGAGGCCAAGGGTTCTCCATGACGCTCACATATCCCAATGGCAGCGCGACGTGGTATGAGGTCGGCGATTCATCGAAGGAGCTGATGACCGGCCTGCTCGCGAAAGACCCGGAGCGAATGATGGAACTCGCGGCCCGCCACGATGCGAATACAACCTCTGTCGGCGCAGCGTTCAGCAACCTTGCCAAGGCCTGGTCAACTGATGACGCGGCGGGTTTCGCGGGATGGGTGAACCGGCAGAGCGATCCTATCATCCGCGACTCTGGATCAGCATGGGTGATTTCCCGGCTCTCGAACGAGGGCAGGTACCAGGAAGCGGTCGAATGGTCGGCAAGTTCGACGAAGCTCAGGGACTCCTATCTGTCCGACAATCTGGCGAACTGGAATCGTGTGGAACCGGGGGCCGCCACGAAATGGTTGGAAGCGTCCGCCTTACCGGCGGATGTGAAATCACAAGTTCGGGAAGGGATGAAAAGTCACAAATGAGCGCACTGAAATCAGGAGGATTGCTGGCATTTCTATCCACTGCGCTGGTCGGCTGGAATCTGGCCGCGCCGCGGGCGGAAATGGCCGCAGCGGAAGTTCCTCCGACGAAGCATGCCGAGCGAGGGGCGAGGCTAAGCCGGATTTCCGCGGCCAGCGGCCTCGCGCGGCAGCGGATGGCCGCGATTCGCGCCGCCGGATCGCCCGCGGCACGGATGCGCGCGACCGTCGCACTGGCAAACTCACTGACACCCGCGGAATTCGTCGCGTGGATCGATGGCGGGTGGTTCAATCTGCGCGACGGACCGGAGTTCATGGTTTTCCGCGATCTGCTGATGGCGCGCTGGAAGGCGGAGGACCCGGATGGGATGGCGACCTTTTTCCTCGGCAGGCCGTATTCCCGAGAGAATGACGAAATCGTCAGCGCGTGGGCGAAGGAGGATCCGCAGCAGATGATCGCCTATTTCAAAATCAATCCGGACGAGCTTAAGGAAGTGAGACTCTTGGCCGGGCTTGCGGAAGCGAACCCGGCGCTGGTGCTCGCGCGGATGAGGGAGTTGAAGTTTCGCGGGTTCCCTGCGGGCGGCGTCGATCTGCTCAATGCCACCTTAACGTTCCGTCAACTTGCCGGGAAAATCCCGATGGAACTGGAGACGGCACTCGATTCGCTGCCCGACAACCTGCGTTTCCAAGCGGAAGGCGCGCTGAGCGGCGAGCGGCTGAAGTCGTCGTTCGAAACGGAGATCCGCGCGCTGTGGGACCGACCGGACGGGTGGAAATTGTTCGATGCGAATTTCGGCGCGATTTCCGAACTGTCGGCGAAACTATTCGACGAACTGGCGAATTTACCGCCCGCGTGGCGGGAATCCGTGGCGTCGGAGGGCTCCAACCTGATCAGCCCCGACAACTACGCCCAATGGCGGGATGCTGACCTTGAGGGAGCTGGATTTGACGAGAAGCAGATCAAGTCCATCAGCCGGAACCTGGTCCAGGCGATGCTGGAAAAGGAACCGGAAGAGGCCGTCCGGCGGATGGCCGGGCTTGGGATCGATCCCGATCAGAAGGGATATTTCATCGCGAACGCCTTTGCCAATTTGGCGGACAACCCGGAGAAAGCGGACCGGGCGCTCGCGCTGCTGGAGAACGACGCCGAGCGGGAGATCGCCCGCAAGGCCATGGTGCGCTTTGTGGACCTCGACCCGGGGAATAAAATCGCGGATCCTTCCGAGTTGTTGAAAAAATTGGGCTCCGCCGGGGAAGGCCGCATCCAGGGATATGTTTCCGACATGGGAAACTGGGACGATGCCAAGCGCGCCGGTTTCATCGAGGGATTCAAAGCGCTGCCGGATGACAAGAAACAAGTGATCGCCACCGCGGTCGCCAAAGGCAGTGACTATTTTAGCGGCAACACGGTGCTCACGGAGGAGGCGTTGCGCTTCGTCGCCGGACATCCCGGTGGCGGATCGGATCGGTTGCCGGACAGCTATGAAGCTCCTGTGGAATCCAACATCTCGCGCTATGCCGTGCGGCTGATGGAGAAGGATCCGGATGCCGCGGGCGCGTTCGTGGAATCCCTGCCAGCCGGCGACGCCAAGCTGTGGGCGCGGCGGAACCTGATCGACAACTGGAAGCAATACGATCCGAAGGCAGCCGCGAGTTGGGAGAAATCCCTGCCGGAAGCGGACCGCGCCGCGTTGGAGAAAATAGGCAAGTAACAAAGCGGAGACAGTTAGACAGCAACCCGCCGCAGCCGGAAGATCTTCACCTCCACCGGCGCGGCGGTTAGAACCGACGGGGGCACTTCTGTCGGCATGGGAAAGCCATTGAGGCGGAGCGGTTCCGTGGACAGCCGCTCGCAAATGGCCGGCGCGATCTGATAAGGGGCATGATGCACCCGCCCTGTAAAAATCCCGCCGGCTGCATTGGCCGAGAATAACAGGTAACGCTCGACGAGGAACCATTCGAGCGAGTTGGGCTCGGCGGCTCGCGTGGCGGTCGGCATTTCATAAACAAACTCCGCGTCCAGCGCCCCGATGGCTTTCCTCCGACTGTGGTATTCGATCCGATTGCCGGTTCTCACGCTCCGCATGACCGCGTGTTCGTAAGGCAGATGAAACGCCCGCCGGGCGATTTCCACGGCGAGCGGCTGGTTGCAATCGAGCGAGAAAAACCACACGCCGGCATTGCCGGAATCATCGTGGACGTAGGTGCGGACGTTGAGCTCCATGAACCACGACAACCCTGGCACTGGCGGCAAACCGACCGGCCGCACGCGGTCCATGAAGAACGGCACCACCCCGAGCCAAGCCTGGCCCTCGAAGGTATCGACGTGCAAGCCGGCCGGCAGCCGTTCCGCGATCAGCGTGGGATCGACCGGCCAATGCAAGAACAGCAACCCGCTCCACCGCTGCCGCATCACCGGTGAACCGTTAGGGCGAACGCGGAGGGCGAGCCGTTGTTCCAGCGAGGGTGACATGGTTCAATCTGGCGTGCGATAGGGTTTTTGCCAGAGCCACCTTTGAATGACGCCCCAATCCGGTGATCCGGCCGGGCCGGATACCTGAAAGATCTCGCCAGATTCGAACCGTTCAGGTAGATCTGCCCCGGATCTAACTCCTAGCTCCGGCAGACAACAAACCACCAAAAATTATGGGACCCATCGGAATGCCTGAGCTGATCATGATTTTTATCATCGCCATCATGATAGCGCTGGTTGGCATCTTTCCCTTCTGGCTGATCTGCAAAAAGGCGGGCCTGTCGCCCTGGCTGTCGATGATCCTGATCATCCCTCGCGGAGGTCTCGTCCTGCCCTTTGTCCTGGCATTCATCGATTGGCCGGCGCTGAGGGAAGCCAATGAGCGCCAGCTCCGTTCCTAACATCGCAACCCGACCTTATGAACAAGACCTGGATAATTTTGCTTTGCGCGCTGCTTGCCGCCGGTTGCAAGGACAAGCGAACCGATCTCGCTAACAAAGCCGGCGAGACGGTGGGCGAGCACTTGACGGAGTTCTCGAAAGCAGTCGGCCAAGGAGTTGACAACAAACTGTTGGTCAACGTGGTCTTGGCTCCCGAAGCGCAGGCGTTGGGAATCACCCATACCACCGCCAAGGCCCTCGACATGAACATCGGCAAAAAGGGAATCACGGTTTACCTGATCGCTTCCAAAGCGATTGAAGTCACTTTGAGAGCCAAGGCACTCAATGCGAACAGCGCCGAAATCGGCCGCGCGAAGGTGCCGGTCAAACTGGCAAAAGACGAAGCCGCCTATTTCACCTTCGAGTTCCCGAAGGAGATGGACAGCATGATGGCCAAGGAATACCGGATCGGCTTGTGAGCGAGTTAATATCGCTGATGTTAGCTTACGAAAGTCGCGCGGCCAGCAGCTCGCGTTGGAAGATGAGCTCCTTCGGCAAGTGGTCGTAGAGATCGATGAACAGCTCGCCCTGGCTGATGAGCTCGGCTTTCCACTCGTGACGGTTGAAGGCCATGACCTGGTCATATTTTTCCTTGGTGAAGCCATCGAGGCCGTCGATGTTGAAATCCTCGTAGGCGGGGGTCCAGCCGATCTGGGTTTCGTAGCCGGCGGCTGCGCCGTTGCAACGTTTGAAGATCCACTCGAGGACGCGCATGTTTTCGCCGTAGCCGGGCCACAGGAACTTGCCGTCCTCGTCCTTGCGGAACCAGTTCACGTGGAAAAAGCGCGGCAGGCTCGTTAGATAGCGGCGCATCTCCAGCCAATGCCCGAAGTAGGTACCCATGTTGTAGCCGCAGAATGGCAGCATCGCCATCGGATCGCGGCGGACCTTGCCGATGGTACCGGCGGCGGCGGCGGTCATTTCCGATCCCATGGTCGCGCCCACGTAAACACCGTGGCTCCAGTTGAATGCCTGATAGACCAGCGGCATGGTGGTCGGCCGGCGGCCACCGAAGACGATGCCGTCGATGGGCACGCCTTCCGGGTTCTGCCACTCGGGATCGATGGTCGGACACTGCACGGCGGGCGCGGCGAAGCGGGCGTTCGCATGGGCGGCGGTGCGGCCGCAATCCGGAGTCCAATCCTGGCCGGTCCAGTCGATGAGATGTGCGGGTTTTTCCGGAGTCATGCCTTCCCACCACACGTCGCCGTCGTCGGTTAGGGCGACGTTGGTGAAGATGGTGTTGGCCTTCATCGATTCCATGGCGATTGGATTCGTCTCGTAGGCGGTGCCGGGAGCGACGCCGAAGAAGCCGGTTTCCGGATTGATCGCGTGGAGCTTGCCATCCTTGTGCGGCCACAGCCAGGCGATGTCATCACCGACAATGGAGGTTTTCCAGCCGGCATCCAAATAGGCTTTCGGCGGGATGAGCATCGCGAGATTGGTCTTGCCGCAGGCGGACGGAAAGGCGGCGGTTAGATAGGTCTTGGTGCCGTTCGGCGCGTGGATGCCGACGATGAGCATGTGCTCGGCCATCCACTGGTGCTCGTGGGCGATGTTGGAGGCGATGCGCAGGGCGAGGCATTTTTTTCCTAACAAGGCATTGCCGCCGTAGCCGGAACCATAGGACATGATCTCGCGGGTTTCGGGAAAGTGGACGATGTATTTGTCGTCGTTGCAGGGCCAGGTGGTGTCGGCTTGGCCCGGCTCCAGCGGCGCGCCCAGGGAGTGGAGGCAGGGGATGAAATAGCCGTGGCCATCGCGCTTTTTGGGCATCGCGCCGCTAGTTTCATCCTCAAGCCGCTTCAGGACGTGGGCACCCATGTGGCACATGATCTTCATGCTGAGAACCACATAAGGGCTGTCCGTAACCTCCACTCCGATCTTGGCCAGCGGCGAGTCTAACGGCCCCATGCAGAACGGGATGACATACATCGTCCGGCCTTTCATGGAGCCGGAGAATTTTTCATTCAACTTGACGCGCATCTCGGCGGGATCGGCCCAGTGGTTGGTGGGGCCGGCCTGGTCGGGGCGCTTCGAACAGATGTAGGTCCGGTCCTCGACGCGGGCAACATCGGATGGCGTCGAGCGGGCCAGAAAGGAGTTGGGTCGTTTGGTGGGGTTGAGGCGGGTGAGGGTTCCCTTTTCCACCAGGAGTGAAGAGAGGCGGTCCCATTCTGCCTGTGATCCGTCGCACCACTCGACGGCGTCGGGGGTGCAGAGGGCGATCATGTTATCAACCCATTTTTGCAAGGCAGGGAGAGTGGTTTGAAATGGTGTGCTCATGGCGTCGCCATTGGAGCGTGCAATCCTCCGTTTGGCAATCCGATGCGTGGATTGAGGGCGATAATCCCATAAAACGCGCAGCTGGCTCCCGTGCTACAAGGCCACCCAATCGCGGCAACGCGTTGACAACAGAATGCATTCGACCCGCGCATCTGGATAGGCGCTTGCCATGACGTCGCGGTAGGCGCTCATCTGGGATGCATAGCGTTCGACCAATTTTCCGAGGTCATCGAGGCTATCCGTTTTGAAATCGACGATCTCAACGCGCGTCACCGGCCCGCCCGCGTCGCGGTGAAGGTGCAGCCGGTCCATCACACCGCTCAGCCACTTGCCATCGACGATCGCGTCGATCGGCTGCTCGCGGAACAGCTCCACCGTCCGGCCGCGTCGTTCAAACAGCTTGCGCACCCTCGGAATCTCCAGCAACTCCGCCACCGTCTTGCCGCCATCTCCGGCCGGAAAAGCGGGTGGAGTTTCATCCACCCAGCAGACGTGTTCGAACGCCGCGTGGACCTCGCTGCCGAATTTCATCCCACTTGCGGAATGGGCCACCGTGGCGCCAGCCTTCCTTTTCACGGCGCTCGGCGTCGTTCGCTCGCGGCGGGCCACGCCGCTGGCTAACAATGGAACCGCGGCGGAGTCCTTCGCACGACTGGTGAGGGGGATGCCCTCCACCCAGTCCGGCGATCCCGACTGATAGATCGTGCCCGGTTGGCCGTTCGATGAAACCGATGTCGCCAGCCAGTTCGCCAGCGACGCCTTGTCGGAGTCCTGCGAAGCGGATGGCGGTTCCAGCAAGACATACAGCCCGCGCTTGGAACGTGTTAGAGCGACGTAAAGCATGCAGAACGCCTCGTAGCGCTGGCTCGCTGACCACGCTTCTTCCGCCTCGCGCATTTCCGGAATCAGGTCGCGCGCCCACCTCGGCGGCGTTTCCGTGATCCAGCCATCGCCCTCCGCCACGTCGAAATACTGCGCCGAGGGAATGCTGTCGTTAGGCACTTCCGGCAGCACCACCACATCGAAGCCGAGGCCCTTCGCCTTGTGGATCGTCATCACTTGGACCGCCGCGATCCCCGGGCTTTGGGAAACTTCCAGCCGCTCGATCCATTCGGCCGCCACCCGCGGAGTTGCTCCGCCCTGCGCGTCCAAGCTGGCGAGCGCCGTCATCACATCGCCCGCGCGGCGGCGGCCGAAATCCGACCAATCCGCCCAGCACGGCTCGACGACTTTCTCGATCATCCCCGCAAAACCCACTTCCGATGCCACTCCTAACAAGCCCTCCCAGACTTGCTGCCAGTGGCCGCCGAACCGTGCCTGCAAAGTCGCCGCCAGCGGCGACATTTCCACCACTTCCTTGGCAAACGCGTCCGCCGGATTCGCCAGCCACTTGAGCAAATGGCCGAGCGCGATGCCCACCGGATTGTCCTTCGCCGGCTCACGGCGGCCTTCCTCGATCACGTCGAAGCCTTTCGCCCGCAGGTCGTCCGCCACCTCCCGCACCTTCGCGTTGCTCCGCACCATCACGCCGCAGGTCATTGCCCGCTCGCCGACTCCGAGTTCTGCTAACAATCCGCCGAGGCGCTCCAACCGTTCCTCCCATTTTCCAGCGACCACTTCCACCCGGGCTTCCCCGCGCTTGCCCGGGCCGGTTAGGGTTGCGGCGGAAAAGTGCTCCTGCCAGTCCCACTTGGCCGCGGCATCGCCGAAAAACTCGCGCAGCGTCGCGGCATCGCCGCATACTTGGTTCACCAGCGCGAGAACCTCGGGACACGACCGCCAGGACTCGGACATCGGTTCTGTCTCCAGCCCCCAGCCGCTGTAACGGCGGATCACCTCGTCGAACAACCCCACCTCGCCGCCGCGCCAAGCATAGATCGCCTGCTTGCGGTCTCCCACGATGAACATTGTCCCCTCACCGTCGCCAGCGGCCTCGTCGATGAGCGGTTGCAAGCCCATCCAGTCGGCGCGGCTGGTATCTTGGAATTCATCGAGCAACCAATGTTCGTATCGCGCGTCGAGCCGGAAATCCACCGCTTCGCGCCGCAGCCGCGCGTCCTCACCGCGGACCCACTCGCCCATCAGGACCTTCACGTCATCAAAGCCTAGGAGGCCGCGGCGGCGAAGTTGTTTCTCGCAGCGCGCGTCATAAACCGAGACCACTTCGCGCACCGCGCGGGTCCGGTGGAGCGCAGCCGCCATCTCGCAGCGGGCCGCCAGAACCACCAAATCCCGTAAAGCGTCGCCTGCCGGGCCCCCGATGAGAAACTCCTTGTAATACTTCACCGCCAGCGGCCCGTTCGCCCGGCCCGCTGCCTCCATCACCCCAGCTAACAGGCCGGCCGCCCCGCCGAGGCTGCCGCTGCCAATGGTGTGGTCGGCCAGGGACTCCACCGCTTTCTCCAAAGCCTCGCGCTGGCCCTTCCGCGTGTAATCGATGCCGTCGAGCCCGCGCAGGAACTTGTCCGCCAAATTGTGCTTGTTCTGTTCCCAATCTTCCAACCGGGCGCCAGCCAGGGCTGCCGGTCCCCATTCCAAGCCGTGTGCGGCACGATACCGGCCCTGCCAGCTTTGCACGAAGCCGCGCAGTCCCTCCATCACCTTTTGCTCCTCCTTGCCGATGGTCGCCCGGCGGAACGCATGCAGGAAATCGTCGCCACCGTCGTCCTCGAGCGTTTCTCCCAGAATCGTCGCAAGGATCTCGTCGGCCGCCGCGACCGCCCGCGGGCCTTCCAACAGATCGAATTTTCCGCCGGTTAGGCCGAGCTCGTATTGAAAACCGCGCACTACCCGCGCGAAGAAGCTGTCCATCGTTCCCAGCGTGAGCCGCGGCAAGGCGCGGACCACCCGCTCCAGCGACTCGCCGAAATCCGCCTCCGGCAGTGCCAGATCCCTCCGCAACTTATCAGCCACCGTCGTTTCGCTCGCGGCGGCTGCCAGCTTCATCAGCACCGAGTCGGCGAATTCCCCGGCGGCCTTGCGCGTGAATGTTAGGGCGACGATTTTTTCCGGAGCCACGCCCTTGGCGACCAGGCCAATCACCCGGTTTCCTAACTGGAAGGTTTTCCCCGACCCGGCCGAGGCGAGAATGAGCAGGTTCTTCTCCAGGATGTTCATCGTTGCCCGGAGCATGAGTGGTTCGTTCCGTTTCTGAAACACCGAAGTTCAGGGAGCAGGCGAATGGCATCTCACTCCTGTGATCTGCGGGTTCCCACTTGTCCTTGATCTTAATTTCATTCCTGACATCTATCAGACCGTCACCCGCAAATCGCCAACCCATGAAATCGCTCCAACTCACCTCCCTGCTCGCTCTTGGTCTCGTCACCCTGGCGGCCTTGCCCGCCCACGCCGTGACGCCCTTCTCTGAAAACTTCAGCGCGACTCCGCTGAATGCCAGCCGTTGGAGCCTAACCAAGGAGGGCGGGCTGTTGAAGCCTTCCAATGGCAAGCTGCTCTATTCCGTGACCACCGTCGGGAGCGATAGCTTGTCCTACATCATGCTTCGCGGCATCCAGCCCGGATACAACGAGAGTTGGGAGGTCACGGTCAATGCGGTCAATTCCACCCGCTCTCAAACCGAGAACTGGACCTCAATCGGAGTGGCGGTTCTCAACGCGGCCGATCCGGATGATATCGTCGGATTGGAAATTGAGGCGGGCGACCAAAACGCGATTTACAGCGACTTCAAAACCAACGGCGTGGAGTCGGCGGACGTGGAGAAAAAGATTTCATCCAGCAAGGCCTCGCTGCGGGTGACATTCAGCAGCGTCACCAAGATCATCACCCTGTGGTATCGCACTTCACCTACCCTCGCATGGAGGAAGCACGCGACGTTCTCCACGACCAACAGCGCCAGCGCACAGTACCGCGGAAATTGGCGCATGAAAACGACCGGCAAGTTCAACCTCGCCCTTTACGGCAGCAGCGACGGCGACAAAGTCCCGGCCGGTCAGATGTCGCTGGATAATTTCGTAGTCCGCAACCTCAAGTAACAAAAACCGGCCGCCATCTTCCTGCTTGTGCCACGCACTGGGTCAGCCATCCTCCGCGCGTGAAACCGGGGAAATCGCCAGCGGAGCTCAAGCTGGACTGTCATATCCATCTCGTCGGCAACGGCCGTCGCGGCAACGGCTGCTGGATCAAAATGACCGGCTGGCACCGGATGATGGGGCACCTCATGTGCCGGATGATCGGGATGCCGGTGGGCTTCGATCACGACGATTTCGACGCGATCTATCTGAAGCGGCTGCGCGGGTTCGTGGCGGAATCGTCACTCGACCGGGTGCTGCTGTTGGCGCAGGACGAGGTTTACAACGAGGATGGCAGCAAGCGGGACTTCGGCTCGTTCCATGTGCCTAACGACTATCTGTTCGCGGTTTGCGCGGAGCATCCGGAGTTTCTCCCGGCCGTCTCGATTCATCCGGCGCGGCGCGACGCGCTCGACGAGCTCGACCGTTGTCTCGCCCTCGGCGCGCGGGCGCTGAAGCTGCTGCCGAATTGTCACGGCGTGAATTGTTCCTCGCCGGCCTACGATCCCTTTTGGGAGAAAATGGCCGCCGCGGGATTGCCGATGCTTGCCCACACCGGCGGCGAAATGACCGTGCCGGTGGTCAGCAAGCTCTATCAGGACCCGCGCTTCCTGCGGCGTCCGCTGGAGATCGGAGTGAAGGTCATCGCCGCGCATGCCGCGAGCCGCAGCAGCTTTTGGGACCGGGATTATTTCGACGACCTGATCAAGCTGATGGAGGAATTCCCCAATCTCTACGCCGATAGCAGCGCCTTGAACACGCCGGTAAGAAGCGCCGCACTGACGCGGATTCTCGACTGCAATTTGCAGGAGCGCTTCCTCCACGGCAGTGATTTTCCGGTCCCCGTCGGAACCTGGTATTCATGGCTGAGGGGCTTGATCGATAGCGAATCACGGAGCCGCGCGGGGAAGATCTCCAATCTCATTGAGCGGGATTTCGTGCTGAAGCAGGCAATGGGCTTCGATGAAAAGCACTTCACCCGGCTGTCGCAGGTATTGCGCCGGGTGTGACGGTTTTGCGGTTTCCACCGGCTGCCTCTATTAGAAGACTGGGACCTAATTCTGAAGATCTTTGAATTCATCCCGATTCGAAAGTCTTCATCCGCGATCATCCGCGAAATCCGCGGTTTGAGAATCTGATATTCCCCTTATTGGAGGAACTCTGCCGGTTCCTACGCCGCGGCGGATTCCTTGACCTCGGCTCGAATGCATGACAGAAAACGTCGCGAAACCACGCGCTGACCGCCGGCCGTTTCGAATCCCAACCATCGACCCCATGACCACCATCACTCGTCTCGGCCTGTTGGCCACCGCTGGCACCGCCCTCGCGCTTTCCTCCTGCGCCACCGGCGGCAAATCCCCGTCCGGATTTCTATCCAACTACAAGCAACTGGACGCCGGCTACGGCACGGCCGACGCCGTTTCCGCTTACGTCAAGCCCGGCGCCGACCTGAAAAAATATGACAGCGTGATCATCGATCCGGTCACCACCATCGTCGCCACGCCGGGAATCAGCGCGCAGGTGCAGGCACAACTTGCCGCCTATCTCAGTGATGCGCTGCGCGCTCAAACCGTGGGCGAGCTGAAGCCTGTTAGCGTGGCCGGCCCGACGACGCTCCGGATCCGCACCGCTCTAACCGACGTGATCGAGGGCCAAAACGCCGGCACCCCGGTGACCACCTCCCACCCGGGCGCCAAAGCGACCCTGACCGGCAACCTCGGTTCCGCCGAGGTCGCGTCGTTCATTTCGCGGGTCTCGTTCGAAGGCGAAATCGTCGATTCCGTCAGTGGCGAGCGGTTGGTGGCGAACATCGACCACCGGCTCGGCACGAAGCGCGAGGCGACCGCCACCACCTCGTGGGCGTCCGTCCGCAGCGCGGTGGACCAAGGCGTCGCAAGGCTCAACAGCCGTTTCAAGACGCTCCGCGGCCGTTGATCTAACTTCCTGAAGTTTTCAAGCAAGCCCTGCCGGAGTCCTTCCGGCAGGGCTTTTCAATTTGCTTGGTATTGCAAAAAGCCTGCCCCGTGGCCAGCACCTATGCCTTAGTTCCCTTCGTGACGGGACTTGAGCGGCTCTCTTTCCAAGGTATCTAACACGGACTTGTCCTCCCCAAGCAACGAGAAGATCTCCGAAAACTCTGAGTATGTCGCCTTTCGTGTGAGGATCTTTTGCCGCGCCACCGCAATCCCTCGACGACGTCGAAAAATCGCTTTCGTGAAAGCGACTGCAAAACCCACGGCGAGCAACGTGAAAGTCACCCAGAGCCAACCCTTCCAGATCGCCTGACCCTTGGTCGGAGCGAATGCAAGAACGGTTTCAATGATTTCTTTTACCACCATGTAGGTGACCCACCAAACGGTAAGGCCCTTTAGAACAAACTCCCCCAAACCAGCGACGCTTCGATGAAATTGCGGCCAGAGATCCCCTCGGCTCTTGGTTGCGAAGGCGAGGAAACGTCGCAAGGGAAACAATCCACCACCACGGAGTTTGTCCCATTTGAATACGGGGTAGCCGCTGTAAAGGGAATCCGAGAGGTTTTGCGCGGGCAGGTGTTTGATCACAGCGATCGGCTTTTTGCTTCCCACAGCATGGCCCAGTTCGTTGGCCATCCACGAAGGCTCCTAACCGGGCACGACTACCACCGCGTCCGCAGCTGAAACCGCTGCCAGCGATTGCCTGACTACGTCGTCATGGTCGCGCCCGCTGAGAAATGGCAGTTTGATCACCTCAATGTATCGGTCGGCCAACGCTTGCTCGAGTTCGGTGGCGATGCCTTCGTGATCATGCTTGAAGGAAATGAATACTCTTACCCGACGAAGCTTGGTCCCGGTGACAATGGACACGGCGAGGTGAACAAGTGCAAAGCACGCGATATACGCCACGAAAGCAGCCAGCACCAATACGATCTCGACCAGAAACTGCCCGGCGAGGGCTAACTCGCCCCTAATGCCTCCCAGAACCACAAATGTTCGATAGGCACGGTAAACACCGATTATGAATAGGGCGACGAGCACCACGACAAAGACTTGGTCGCCCAAGCTCCAACGCTTCGACTGTTGGTCGTCATCCATGCGGTTATGTTGCGTCAGCCTGACGATGGTTGACGACCAATAAGTGACGACTCCCTGCATGGCCCACGTGCTGAACAGTCGTTCCGGTTAAACAGCACCGACCTACCCTGCGCTGCGCTGACGGCGACGTCCCAGCACAGAGAAGTCCCTGAAAAATAAGCGTAGCTCCATCTCCAGCTTTTCAGCCTCTTTCCGATCGTGCCTCACACCCATCCCGAGCACACAGGATTGAGGTGGATGTTGCCCGCCACGATCTCGAAATGGCTCCCGTCGCGCTCCTCGCCATTCACCACCACCACTTGGTAGCGTTGTTCTGGTTTTTCAATTCGCTTGGCGCTCAGGCCCGCCCCGGCTAACTTCCCGCCGATGACTGACTGCGACGAGATCGCCTTCTTCGATTTCCAGGCCACCGAGAAAAGCGCCTCGCCGCGGACTCTGGCGAACTATCGGGACGCCCTCGCCGCCTATCAGAAGTGGCGCGGGGAAAAGTTCAGCGGCTGGCGCGAGGCGGAGGGGGATGATTTCCGCGACTATCTGTTCGCGCTGATGAAGCAGGGATTCAAGCGCGCGACCATCCGCCTGCGTTTCGCGGCGCTGCGGTCGTTTTACAAGTTCCTTGTCCTACGCCGGGGGCTGGCCCGCAGCCCGGTTGCCGAAGTGCTGCTGCCCAAACCGGAGCGCGGACTGCCCGTCGTTCTATCGATCTCACAGATCGACGAGCTGCTAGGGATGCCGCTGCGGGGCGAGCCGGACAAAAAATCGCCGCCGTGGCTGCCCGCCCGCGACGCGGCGATCCTCGAGCTGTTCTACTCGTGCGGGCTGCGGATTTCCGAGCTGCTCGCGCTCGATGTGAAGCACGTCGATTTCATCGGCGAATCCGTGCGGGTCACCGGCAAGGGCTCGAAGGAGCGCATCGTGCCGGTCGGGGAGCCGGCGCTCGCGGCCATCCAATGCTACCGTCAGCAGGCGGCGGTCACCTCCGGGCCGCTGTTTCTCAGCACCCGCCAGCGCCGCATCACCCAGCAGGCGGTGGATCAATTGCTCAAGAAATACCTGAAACGCAGCAGCATTCCCTTCGCCATCAGCCCACACAAACTCCGCCACAGCTTCGCCACCCACCTGCTGGATGCCGGGGCCGATCTCCGCAGCGTGCAGGCACTGCTAGGCCACGCCTCGCTTTCGACCACGCAGATTTACACCCACGTGACCAAGGAGCGCCTCAAGCAAGCCTACGACACCGCCCATCCCCGCGCTTGAAAACCATCGCCCGCCTGCTCGTGAAATTCAGTTGGATCTGCGGTTTGTTCGGTGCCACCGCTTGCTCGACCCAGACCGCGTTGCCGCCGGCTGTTCGCGATCCGCGCAGCGAGCTTGCCGGGCGAGTCCACGCCACGCCGGAGCTCGCGGTGCTGTTCGTGGGTAACAGTTATAGCTTCGGCGCGCCCAGGGCGTTTTCCAAACTGGCCGCCGCCCACGGGAAAAAAGTCCGCGTCGGCCACTCGACTAACAGCGGCTGGTCACTCGCGATCCATGCGGAGAATCCGGGAACGTTGAGAAAGATCCGCGAGGGAAAGTGGGACATCGTGGTTCTCCAGGAACACAGCGAGATTCCCGCGATGTCCGCCGGAAAGCGGGCGGCCGCGATGTTTCCCCCTCTGCGCCAGCTCGTCACCGAAATTCGCCAGCACGGCGCGATTCCGGTCCTCTATCAGACATGGGGCCGCCGCGACGGCGAGAAAGGCATCTGGCGCGACGATTTCCACGCCATGAACTCGCGGTTGCGCGATGGATATCAGGCGGCCGCCCGCAACGCGGGCGGCGTGGTGGTCGTGCCGGTCGGCGATGCTTGGGAGCGCGAGATCTCCGCCGGCAACGGCGGCGGACTGTTCATGCCGGATGGCAGCCACCCGACCCAGGCCGGCAACGAGCTAACATCGATTGTGTTTTATGAAGCCTTGTTCGGAAAATGACAAAGGAGAGCGCGAGGCTCTCCTTTGTGGATTGGTTTGAGATTGTGAGCGTTGACTTATTTCTCGAAGACGTAAGACAGCTCGTTGGTGGTTTGACCCGTGAGGGAAAACTTGCGGGTAACAAAGAAAAGATCGCCGGCGAAGGGCGCTCCCTTGGTGTTTTTGACAATCTTGCCGTCCTTGCCTCCCGTGGCGGAAGGTTCCACGCCGTAAAGATTCTGGTTGCCACTCACCCCTTTGAAGGGAAGCGAAACATTCTTGGCCGTGAGTCTGCCACCTTTGCCGATGGTAAACTTGACCTTCGTTCCCACCTTGTAATCGGGCCACCCGGTGGGGACGGGGACATTCTTCTTGATGGTGGTGCCGACGGTTTTGGTCGAAATGCGTGACTTCACTGTGAGGGTGAATTCCTTTCCGACGGAGAAGCCGCCGAAGGTTTTGGCGGTGGCTTGAACGGGGGCGAGGGGGAGCAGTGCTCCGCATGCGACGACGATTGCAGTTAGTAGTGTTCTCATGGGGGTGATTTGGAAATCGCAGGAACCGGTATCAGCCCCCCCGATTGAGAACAAGCGGAAACCCGTCCGCGATCACGTTAGGGCACCCGGAAAATCTTCTGGTTCGAGGGATCTCTAACTAATTTGCCCGAGGCGAATCCGGCGACGTCGATGACGTTGTACGGTTCGTAGGGGCTGAGCACCTGATCCGGATTCTCCGTGCGGGTGGCCGTCGGATAGCCACCGGTGGCGGTGGGCGGGGGCGGCGGAGGTGGCGTGGGAGCGGTGGGCGGCGGAGAGACGTCGTAGGGCGCGCCGTAGGGATCAACCGGCACGGGGGCGTAGGGTGGATTCGGCCGGAACTTGGGTGGCGGTGCTTCCGGTGGAATGCACGAGGACAGCCCGGCAAGGCTTGCGGCGGCGATCAGGAGCGGGAATTTCGTCATGGGCGTGGGGCTTGATTCTTCGGAACCCTATTCGACTCAACGGGATCGCGCAATCAGATGCTTGGAAAGAATCGCCAGCTTGCGGGCCTTCGAAATCCGATAGCGTTTCTCAAAAACCTGGAACCGGTCGTCCCGCATTCTCTCCAACAGAAGATGATAGATCTCGCCCATGATCCGGGCCGGCACCAGCGCGCCGCGATCCGCCGCCGGCAGCGCTGCCTCGGCCTGTTGGAAATACTCCTCCGCACGCGCGGCCTCAAAGGCCATCAATCCCAGGAATCGTTCGTCCCGCACCTGGCTGGCAAGATCCTGCTCCGTGTATTGAAACCGGGCCAGATCCTCCAACGGCAGATAGATCCGCTGCCCGTTTGCCAGATCCTCTCCGATGTCCCGCAGGATGTTGGTCAACTGCAGGGCGTGGCCCAGCGCCACCGCGTAGCCCTCCGAGGCGGGATCGGTGCAGCCGAAGATCCGGATAGACACCAGCCCCACGGCGCAGGCGACTTTCCAGATATAGCCTGATAGATCGTCCCACGTTTCAAACCGCTGGGGCTGCAAATCCATCCGGCAACCGTCGATGATCGCGACCAGCAGCTCGTTGGGGATCTGCTGGCGGTCGCGCAGGGCGATGACCTCGCTCTGGAATTCGTCCGGAGCCTCAAAGCCGGCTGTGATGCCGTTCTCCCAGGCATCCAGCGATCTAACACGCTCCGCCATGGCCACGCCCGGATCGTCCGCCAGATCGTCCATCGTCCGGCAGAAGGCATAGAAAACCACCATGTCCTCCCGCCGCCCGCGGGGGAGGATGGTCAGGGCGAACGCCAGATTCGACTTCGCCTTGCGGGTGATGTCCGAGGCGGCCGACACAAGATCAACGGATGAAACCCCAGTGCCCGGTGGTGATCGGCCACAGCGAAAATAGCGCGGGACCGACCAGGTTGAACTCCTTCACCGGGCCCCAGTAACGGGAGTCCAGCGAATTGCCGGTATTGTCGCCGAGCGCCGCGTACTCCCTCATGCCGGGGGCGGCCTTGCCGGCAAGTGATAGTGTGGCGCCCTCCTTGGCGAGATACTGCGGCATTTTTTTCCCATTGTGGGGCGCTTCGTTAGCGCTGGCATAGCCGTAACCGTTAGGATTGATGTGATAGTCGCCCTTGCCCATGATCACCCGTTGGATGCCGGGTTCCCGGGCGATTTTTCCATCGATTAGAAGGTTCGGCGATTGGATGGAAATCGTGTCACCGGGCACGCCGCACAGTCGCTTGATGTAGTGCGAGCCGGCCCCCTGCTCGCCGCTGCGCTTCTGGATGCCTTCGATGTCGATGGTGTTGAAAACAAAAACCTCGCCGCGCACGGGCTTGCGGAAGTGATAGGAGAATTTGTCCACCAGCACGAGGTCGCCCGAATCGATTGTGCCTTCGCAAATCACCATGCCCTTGGGGATCAATCCGTTGTTTCTAACGGCGTGGTTGATGACGTTCGAAAGCCCGATTTCCATCGACGGGTTGGACGGAGCCGGAAGCTGAAGCGGAGGAGCGTCCGAAAAACGAACCTCCGAGCGGCTGAAGAAATGCATGTACTGGGTGTCCCGAATGTCCAAACCGCCCTTCCGCGTGAGGGCGATATGGCGGTCCTTGTCATTCACCACATATACGTAAGTTCGTCCGCGCACGGCCTTCTCCCACATCCGCACGGGAAAACTCGGCCACTGCTCGCGTTTCAATGAAGTGCCGATGATCCCATTGAGTGTCGGCTGCATCGATCCGGTCGGAATCCGGAACGGCTGCAGGTAATACGCCCGCAGGCCGAGCGCGATTACGATGGCGACGAACATCACCTCGACGTTTTCCTCAAACCAACCGAGCGCCGGCTCCTTCGGCAGCGAATTCTCACAGACCGCGCGGATCTGTTTCGACGCCTCGTTCACCTTCGCCTGGTCCTTGGACTTGATCGCCGCCAGCAGATCCACGCGGCGGGAATCGATCTCGGCCACACGCTCGGGCTTCAGCAGGTCGCGTTTGTAATCGACGAACTTCCTGGCGCCTTTGACCAGGTGCAGCGCTTCCTTTTTCCACTTCGGCGTGACCATGGCGCGAGTCTCACGGCGGATCGGGCGGACTGCAAGCGTGGAGAGTTCGGGGGAAATGGTGGGAGCTAGGCCGGGCAAAGAAGGGAAATCGACCATCAGCCCACGCGCACTTGGTTTTCCGGGCGGGATGAATCCCGCGGTCCGTCACGCGATGATCTCGTGGATGACCTTCCCATGCACGTCGGTTAGCCGGAAATCGCGGCCGGAGTAGCGGTAGGTGAGTTCCTCGTGATCGAGGCCTAGCAGGTGGAGGATGGTCGCGTGGAGGTCGTGGACGTGGACCGGCTTTTCCACGGCCTTGAAGCCGAACTCGTCGGTCGCACCGTGGATGTGGCCGCCTTTCACGCCGCCGCCGGCGAGCCAGGTGGTGAAGCCGTAGTGGTTGTGGTCGCGGCCTTTCATGATGCCCGCGTTGGAGCCGGCTTTCGGAAGCTCGACGACGGGCGTGCGGCCGAATTCGCCGCCCCAGATGACGAGGGTTTCGTCGAGCAGGCCGCGCATCTTCAGATCAGATAGAAACGCGCCGATCGCCTGGTCGCATTCGCCCGCGAGGCGGCGGTGATCCTCGATGTTGTCGTGACTGTCCCACGGCTGGCCGTTGCCGTGCCAAAGCTGGATGAAGCGCACGCCACGCTCTAGCAGCCGCCGGGCCATCAGGCATTGGCGGGCGAAACTGCCGGGGCCGTACATCTCGCGGATATTGCTCGGTTCCTTGGAAATATCGAACGCATCGGTCGCGTCGCTCTGCATACGGTAGGCGAGTTCGAAGCTGCGGATGCGGGCTTCCAACTGCGGATCGTGATTGCGCTCCGCGAGGTGGCGCTCGTTGAGTTTGCGAAGGAAATCAAGTTCGCGGGATTGCCGGTTTTCACGGGCAGAGGGATTCCGTAGATTTTCAATCATCCGGTCCACGTCTTCGATCGAGCTGTCGAGATAAGTGCCTTGGAAGCGGCCGGGGAGAAACGATGAACGCCAGTTCTCCGCGCGCTTGATCGGCATGCCACCTGGGCACATCGAAACGTAGGCGGGGAGGTTTTCGTTTTCACTGCCGAGGCCGTAGGTGACCCATGAGCCCATCGATGGCCGGGCGAGACGACCGTCGCCGCAGTTCATGAGCATGAGCGACGGTTCGTGGTTAGGAACGTCGGCGGTCATCGAACGGATCACGCAGAGGTCGTCGGCGTGCTTCCCGGTGTGCTTGAAGAGCTCGCTGACTTCGAGGCCGCATTGGCCGTAGCGGTCAAAGGTGAACGGCGAGCGCAGCGCGGCGCCGGTGGGTCGCTCGGTCTTCAATCCCTCAAGCGGGATCGGCTTGCCGTGCTGTTGGTCGAGCGCAGTCTTTCTATCAAAAGTGTCCACCTGCGACGGGCCGCCGTTCATGAAGAGGTGGACAACGCGCTTGGCTTTCGGTGCGAAATTGCGGGCGGGCACACCCAACTCACCGGCCGCGACATTGCCGCTGAATAGCCCTCCAAGCGCGAGGCCGCCAAAACCCATCCCGCAGCGGCGCAGGAAATCGCGACGGTCGAGGATGATATCGTTGGCAGTTAGATGGTGGGACATGGTCAGTCGATGAAATGGAATTCGTTGGACGCCCAGAGCATTTGAATCAGGTCGGCCCAGGGATCGCCCGCGCTGACGGAAGGCGGCGGGGAGTCCGTGGTGGGAAACTGATCGCGGAGGTTGCCGACTTCGAGGGTCTTTCCTGCGGCCGAATCGCGACCCATGATCCGCAACTTCCAAGCGACACCACCGCAACTGTCGCCTTCCGGGGCACGAAGTACGAGATCCACCGTATCGCCGGCGGCGACGGTGATCCATTCGCCTTCGATCTTCGCGTTGCCTTCAGGTGCCAGGGTGTGGTTCTGGAAAGCCGGACTATTACTGTTAGACACATTCCACGCCAACGTCGCTCCGCCTTTCTGGGTGCGTTCGAGTTTCCCAACCATCCGGACTTGGCCCGCGCCCAAGGCACGCCAGCGCAGGATCAAATCATGGCCGGCGCTGACGTGGCCACCGGTCGCTCCGGCGTTGAGCCAGCGGATCGGTGCGGTGGCGGGATCCGGGCCGGTTTTCCAAACATCGTTCGAGAAAATAGGAAACGGCAGCGCATCGCCCGGCAGGCCGCCAGTGTCGGGAGCGTGGCGGATTTCCCAGACGCCCGACAATTTCGGCTGATAGTCGGCGGGGTCCGCGTGGCCTAACCAGTCCAGCGCATCGCGCGATTCGGCGGCGGACGGCTCGCGCTGATAGATCCGCTGGTAAAGCCAGGCGAGCTTGGCCTTTTCATCGGCAAGCCCGCGGAAAGCGGGATCAGCGGCGAGTTTCACGGCTTGGCGCAGGACCAGCGGGCCGTTGAGGAAATAGAGCGCCTGTTGGGGCACGGTGGTTTCAATGCGCTTCGGACTGTGGTGATCCGGGTGCGGGAGATCGAATGAGACAAACGTGTTAGACAGCGCATAGCGATCCACAAAGGCGTAAACACTGCGGCGGCGGTCGGCGGAATCGTTCTCCAGCGACAGCGAGCGACCGCCGATGGATCCGGCATCAAGAGTCCCGGCGGTGGCGAGCAGGCGGTCGCGCATCGCCTCGAAATCCACCCGGCGACGGTTCCATTTCCAAAAGTAGTTGTTCGCCTCGTCGATCGATTGGTTCGCCTCAGGCCCGCCGGCAGCGAGGCGGAAAGCCTTGGATGTTAGGATCAGACGATGAAGGTCTTTCAGAGAGCCGCCTTGTTCGTTGAAACGGAGGGCAAGCCAATCCAGCAGCGGTCGCAGCGGCGGATCAAGAAGCTGCACACCAAAATCACCGGGGTCAGCCAGCGCGTTACCGAAATGCCAAGCCCAGACTCGGTTGACCATGACGCGGCTTGTCAGCGGATTCGCGGGATCGGCGATTTTCTCCGCGAGCGAAAGGCGCGGGCTCTTGCCATCCTCAAACTTGCCACCGCCGAGGAACGAGAGCCACTGGCGGTCGAATTTCTCACCGCGATTGTCCGGATTTCCACGGACGAATATCTGTGCGGCCGACCAGTTCTTCTTGTCCATGAGGCACATCGCCCGCGGCGGGGATCCGGCGTGCTCGGCTTGCAAGCGGCTCATCGCGCCGGCGCGCTCGCGGCTCTTGTTGCCGTCTTCCTGGTCCATGACTTCAGAAGTCCGGCCGATGTCATAAGAAAGCGGGCAATCCTTCCTCGCTGATAGATCCTTCAGCCCGCCGCCATCCGCCGTCCATTCCTTGGCAAGGGCGAGGCAGAGCGGGAGGCGACCGGCTTCATCCGCCGCATCCATCGCCTCCGCCCAAGCTGCTAGACGGGGCAGTGCTTTGTCGCTCCATGCCACTTCGTTGAGGAAATCCCGCCAACGGACGACGGCGTTCGGGCGGTAGCGGCCGCGCTTGAAGGAATCGGCGGTCGCCTTGCCGGTATCCCAATTGCTCTTCTTTGCCAGCCAAGCCAGATCCAGATAGACGGCGAACGATTCCGGCGTGCGGAGCTGATCGACGATGACCTGGCGAGCCGCGCGGTCGGCCTCCTCAAGCTTGGCGAACTCCTCGTTGTAGGTTTTCGTCGCTGTCTCGTCGGCGGGCTTGCCGATGATCGGCTTGATCTCGGGCTCGTCGGTGTTTTCGAAAATCGAGTAGAGCGAGTAGTAGTCCTTCGTGGTGATTGGATCGAACTTGTGGTCGTGGCAGCGGGCGCAGGAAACCGTGCTTGATAGAAATCCCCGGGTGACCACGTCCACCCGGTCGTCGATGGTTTCGAGCCCGCCAGCACGCGGGCCGACCGTTAGAAATCCTAGCGCGGCAAGGTCTGGATGGTCGGGCCGGTCGGTCATCTGGTCCGCGGCGATCTGGAGCTTGATGAATTCCCCGTAAGGAATGTCTTCGTTGAGCGAACGGATCAGCCAGTCCCGATAGGTGTAGGCGAACGGGTATCTGTTATCCTGATCGAAATTGTAGCCCCGCGTGTCGGCATAGCGGGCGACATCCATCCAGTGGCGGGCCCAGCGTTCACCATAGGCCGGGCTGGCGAGAAGTTCGTCGATGAGTGATCTCCAGGTGGTTTCGTCGGGATTCACCTCGATGCGTTTGAGCTGTGCTTCGGTGGGCGGCAGGCCGGTGAGGGTGAAGGCCGCGCGCTCGATCCATTGGCGCGGCGCGGCCATTTTTGCCGGTTTCAAGCCCGCCTTTTTCCAAGCCGTCGCGAGCAATGCATCAATGGGATGGACCGCCGCGGCATTAGGGATCTCCGCCGCGACCGGCGGCAGATACGCCCAATGCTCCTTGGCCCGCACCGGGGTGGCGAGGAGGGCGAGGCCGGCGGTCAGCAAAGAAAGTCGCATGCAAGAAACCCACCATACACGCGTTTCCGGAGGATGTTTTCAGAAACACCCACGACCGTTGCGGCCTCGTCCATCCCCATTCGAGCTGTTTGCGTGAACGGAATGAGAATCGTTCTTGTGACCCTGCCCATTGCGGTATGGCTCTCCCCATTGTCCGCCGCCGAATGGACGCCTTTGTTCAATGGCCAAAATCTCGATGGCTGGACAACCGTGCTTCAGAAATCGGAACCCGGAAAAGACCCCAACAACTACGTCCAAGTCCGCGACGGTGCGATCCACATGTATGCCGATACCGATCCTACAACGACGGTGCCGTTCGGCGTGATCGTGCAAGAAAAGACATTTTCCCGATTTCACCTCAGTCTGGAGTATCGCTGGGGAAAAAAGAAATTCGCCCCGCGCAAGGAGACCATCCGCGATGCCGGCCTGGTCTATCATGCGTCTAACACCGGCAAGGTTTGGCCGGATTCCATCGAATATCAAATCCAGGAAGGCGATGCCGGTGACATCGTGTTTCTGCCGAAAGCGGGCCTCACTTGGATGCGCCCGGACCCGGAAAACGCCCCGGGCGGTCAAGGCGATCCGGGCATGCTGCCCGAAGATGGTGGCTTCCCCAAGGATTTCGGCGGGACGGGATTCGCCTACACCGGGCAATTCCCCGTGCTGGACACGCTCGAAGGCTGGAATCGGGTGGAGCTGATAGTCCAAGCGGACGAATCGGCCGAGCACCTCATCAATGGCAAGACGATCGCCCGTATCGCATATCTCCGTGAAAAGGACGGCTCGCCCGCCCGCGAAGGCAAAATCGCGCTGCAACTCGAAGGCGCGGAAATCCTCTACCGCGACGTGAAAATCCGCGAACTTGGCGAGCCGCTCAAGGCGGATCGAAGCATTGTTTCGCTCAGCGCGGTCAAAGGGCAGAAGACGCGCACGGCGGAAGTGATCGTTAGAAATCCCTCCACGGCGTCGATTCCGGCTGGCCTCGAAATCACCGGCAAGGACGCCGGAGCTTTCAAGGCCACTATCGCTCATCCGGCCATTCCTCCCGGCGGCTCGACCACCGTGACAGTGGAGTTCATCGCTCCCGGATCTCCGGGTCGCTTCAGCGCCGGCTTGCAGATCGGCGGCAAGCCTAACGGCGCATTCGTCCTTCTTCAGGGCATCGGCCTCGCCGCGTTCGAAGGCAAGAATGAACCCGCGTTGCAGAGCATCGTCCACGCGCTCGGCATTCCGCTGGAAGTCGGCGGCACCAAGCTGGAGTTGGATACGAAAAACGAGGTGATCGGCCAGAGCGTCGCCATCCCCGCCTTCCGCGCGGCGGACGGTGGGAAAATCCGCGTCACGCCACTCGCCCGCTTTTCGCCGAAGGGCGTGACTCCGTTCGGGATCGTTCTATCAGGTGAAAGCGAGCTGCTGGAAGAAGGCCGCCTCGCGGACTCCACGGACGCCATTCCGGACGCGCACCAATCGCTGTTCCCGCCGCTCGAAGGGGGCGCATCATTCGTCGAATTCGACGCACCGGGCAAACCGTTCGCCTTTTACATGAAAGGCCCCAAGTTCGATTCGTTCAGCGATCCTGCGATCAAAACCACCGCCGGCATCTCGCACACCGGGCGGATCTATCCGGTGAAGTTCTTCCAAGGGCGGGAAATGAAAAACTCCTGGCTGGTCGGCTTCGAAGAGGCGGCGAACGGAGACTATCAGGACGGGCTGTTCCTCATCGAGAATGTCGCGCCTCTCCTCGGCCAATGATGCCCTTCAAAGGATCCGAATGATCCGCCTTCCACGGTCAGCATCGTCGATCTGGAACTTCACGGGCAGAAATTTCTCGATCACCGAGATGTTGGTCGGGACGTGGTCGTCGGGGACCATGGTCGTGAAGCTGCCGCTTCCGGCGAGCGCCATCGGGAGCAGAAGTTGATCCGCTAGATGTCGTCCAACCGGTGTGCCGGAGCCGATGAAATCCTGAAGACACTTCGCCGCGCGGCGGCCGACTCGCTCGGCCGTGACATTCGTCTCCCCGAAGCTGCTGGTGAGTTCTTCGCAGTTTTTGAAAATCGCTTCATAGAGACAGCAGACTCCACGACCGGGTCCGGGTTCGCGAATTTCTACGGTGGCGTCATCGCAGGGAAGCTGGACAAGGGCGGAATCAAGCATCCGTCCGGCGATGGCAATCGGCAGGTTGCGCGTGGGGACACGGAGGTTCATGGATTTGAGCTCGCCGCGATCGTGCAGATCGATGGTTGTTAGTTTCGCGCACGGTTTGATTTCGCATTCGATGATCCCACCGCCGACCGGGGCGAAGCCGGTCTGGACAAGGGAAATCGAAACCTCCGCTCCCATGCGGCGGAGCGCCGGGAGGAAGACACGATCAAGAAACTCGAAGGGCGGAGCCATCGGGTTGTGCGTGCCGCCTTCGAGCCGGAGTGTGCTCAGGCCGTCGGCGTGGAGCAATGCGGGGAGCAGGGTTTGGAAAAGCAGACCGGTGCTGCCCGCGGTGCCGATGGCGAACTGATAGACTCCGCCCTTCAGCTTTCCGGCACGGAAGACCAGTTCGGTGGAGCCGATTTCAGCACCGTCAGCGGTGCCGCCGGAAATTTCGCACGCCGCCTTCACGCAGGTCAGATGCTGCCGCATCAGGCCGGGCTTCGGCCGTTTGCCGCGGATGTTAGTCATGCGGAACGGCTGGCCCGTGGTCATGGCAAGCGAGAGTGCGGTGCGCAGCATCTGGCCGCCGCCGGTGGTGCCGTCGAGTTGGATCGGTTTCATGTTTTAGCTAAAAAAGAAGAAGAGTTGAACCGCGGATGAACGCGGATGAACACAGATGGAGATCGGAAAGGATGTCAGTGCTTTGACCCAATGGGAGTTCTTTCCCTATCCGTGTTCATCTGTGTCCATCCGTGGTTCGATTTTCTTAATGCATTAATCGTCAGCGGCGGTTTCGTCCTTGATCACGAAGCGAGCTTGCAGCTTCGCAACGGTGCGGGCAAGGCCGGCGGACTCGACGCTGCGGAGGACTTCAGGGAAGTTCTTGTAGGCGTCGGGCGCTTCGTCGATCGGGTATATCCGGCAGTTAGTTAGAATGTCGGAGGCGTCGAAATCGGCATCCACGGATTTCTGGTCGAGGGTCCGGGCCGCGTGCTTGCGGCCCATGGCGCGGCCGGCGCCGTGGTTGACGGACCAGGCGGTGCGTTCGGCTCCGCCTTCGGCAACCATGACGACGGAACCGTCGCGCGGGTTTCCGGGAAGCAGGATCGGGTGTCCGGACTCAGCGAAGCGGGTTCCGGCCAGCGAGAAATGTCCGCCAGGAATGGCCCGCGTCGCGCCCTTGCGGTGGACCCAGGATTTCCTGCCGTTGACGATTTCCTCCCGCGCGATGTTGTGCGAGATGAAATAGACGAGCTGTCCGTTAGCGCCGGGAAGGATTTCCTGGAACGCTTCCAACACGAGCGCGTTGATGAGCAGGTGGTTCACCGTGGCGAAGTTCGCACCGAGCGACATGTCGTCGATGTAGGCGTCCGCCTCGGGCGTTCCGAGCGGTGCGTAAACGAGTTGCTTGTCACCGGCGGGAAACGGCGTGCTCCAGTCGCGGAACTTTTTCTCGAGGTCCTTGAACTGGCCTTGAGCTAGCAGGTTGCCAAAGCCGCGCGATCCGCAATGGCTGAGGAAGGAAACGTGGCCGTCCTTGAGCCCGAAGACATCGGAAGTTTCACGCGCCGATGGCCGGTCGATGACACGGGTTATCTCGCACTCGCCGAAATGGTTTCCGCCGCCATAGGAACCGAGCTGTCCGGCCTTGTCGTTGAAGTTCTTGATGCGTCCGCTTTCGAGAATGAACTCCAGGCGAGTACGAAGCGCGTCGTAGGTCCCGTCGTGTCCACGGTGGGTCGAGTCCTCGCAACGGTCGGCCCACTCGGGCGGGATGCCGAGGGCTTCGCAAACGCGCTCCGTCGCGCCTTCGGTCACCGCGAGGATGCCGAGATCGCGGTCCACGTTGCGGCCCTTTTTCACCGAACGCTGGCCACGGCCGGCACCGGTCGGAGTGCGCTCAACGATGGCGTTGATGAGCGCGCGGCGCGTCTGTTTGTCGAGAATGACGTCCTCGGGAATGTCGAGTTGGAGCAGCGACATCGAGCACTTGATATCGACGCCGACAGGTCCCGGATAGATGTGGGTCGGCGAGACCATGACGCAACCGATCGGAGCCCCATAACCGGCGTGACCGTCCGGATCAGGATGAGATCCGTGACGCCGGGTGCCATGCGCAAGTTGACGGCCTGTTGGAGGCAGGTCTCGTCGAAGTTGTCGCGAATCGCGTCGGTTCCTACGACGGTGATGGGTTTCCCGGCGTCGTTAGGGAGCGGGATGAAGCCGAAGGCCTCGTCGGTTTTGTGGATGGTGTGCATGATGTTAGGAAGTGAAAAGGCGACAAGGGAGTGGTGAAACGTTCCTGCTCTACCGCTGAGCTACCGGGCCGTCGATGGTGGCCCGGACGGGACTCGAACCCGCGACCTGGTCAGTAGTAATGATGTAGTTCCACCGGCATTCGCCAGTTAGTTTGGATGGATGATGGTTGAAGGGGAATCCGCGACAAGGATTCGGAAAGACAATTTCCAGTGCTCTATCCAGGCTGAGCTACCCGCTTGCGCGGGGTCGGATTCGAACCGACGACCAATGGCTTCAAATGTAGTCTTTCCTGCATTCGCGGAAAAGTGGCGCTGACAAGGATTTGCGGGACGTTTCCAGTTCTTGCGAACTGTGCGGGATTTGAACCCGCTGGTTACCGATGTAGTCCCGCTGGCATTCAGCGTGAAAGGGAACCGCGACAAGAATTTGGAAGATCTTTGATAACCGCTCTACCACTGAGCTACCTTGCTTTCGCAAGGGCCGGGATCGAACCGGCGACATGTGTAATCTTCCAGGCATTCGCGGAGAGAAGGGATGCCAGCACGGCGGCGAGGGGTTGTGAAACATTTTGGTTCGGTTGGTAACGATGTAGTTTCACAGGCATCCGCCGTGCTGGCGGATTTTTCAGGCGGATTTCATGTGTTTGGCGAGGGGTTGTAGTTCGATTTGCTTGATCCAGTGATCGGTTCCATCAGCACCGGCGGCGAAGCTGGCGATGAGGTCGAAGACGTTGTCGCTGAAGCCGCCGACGTTGAGGATGTCCTTGCGATCGGGAGCTTGCGTGGTGGTGTTAGGGGTGATGTCGATGCAGACGAGGCGGGCTTTCGGGTTGCGCGTCTTGAGCTTTTCCCACTCGACCATCATGGCGGTTCCACGGTTGGCCCGGGGATCGGCCCAGGACTCGTTGTCGGAAACGAAGACCACCAGGTCGGGGGTCGATTTTTCCTGATTGAGCCGGGCGAGCGGGGCGGAGCAGTTGGTTCCGCCACCACCGATCTTGGCGAGAGCGGTGGCGTTGGTCATGACGGAGTCGCGGGGGTTGAGCTTGATATCGACGACACTCACGTCGAAGGGCAGCACACGAGCGGCGCGGTTTTTCCGGAGAAACGCGGCGGCGACGAGTGCGGCGACATCGATGCAACGGACCTTCGAGCTGGCTCCCTGACGGAAACCGGTGACGGGCGATTGCATGGACCCCGAGACATCGGGGCAGATGACAACTTTTTCCTGGATCTCCGGGACGTTGCCGATGGCGGTTTCCATCGCGTCTTGGAGGGCGTTCTGGAGTTCCAACGGCACTTCCTGGCCGGCATTCAGAAAGGCGACGAGGAGCTGATAGGGAAACACCCGGGCGCGGCGGACTTGATCGGGATCGGCGAGACGTGCGGCGAGCCGCTTCACCAGCGCGGCGTCACGGAACACGCCGTGACGGGCGAAGGTGTTGAGGTTCATCCGCGTGGTTTGCCACGACGCGTTAGACGCGATGGCCGACCACTCCTTTTCTCCCAGATCCTGCGCTGTTAGCATTTGGAACGGGACGTCGGGAACCTCTCCCTCGCGGGTGATTTTCCAGGCCTCGAAGCCACGGAGCGCTTCCGGCAAGGCGGCGGCGTCCCACGGTTTTCCGACGAGCCAGGCGTAGAAGGCCTGCCGGGTGGCATCGGCGGGACGCGGGTGGACCATTTTCACGACATCGGCCAGAGACGGATCGTTGCCGATGGTCGCTTGGATGAGCTGGCGTTCGGTGGCGCGTTCAAGCCACTGGCGGACGAGGCGCTTCGGCGCGGAGCCAAGCGACTTGCGACCGGTGACGCCGGAGCGCAGGATTTGGACGAAGTTGCGGAGCATTTTCCCGTTGTCGATGACCTGCGGGAAAACCTCGATGAGCCGGTCGATGTTGCGGGTGGCGAGCACTGCGCAGAGCAAGGCGGGCATGTCTTTCATGAAGCCGCGTTGGCGGGCATAGATCGCGGTTTGGGCGAGGAAATCGGGTTCCACTTGCAGGGCGAGTTCGAGCACACGATCGAGCTGGGTTTCGGCGGTGGCGTAGAACGTCCGGCTGAGGCAACCGGTGGCGGCGAGCTGGGCCAGCGCAGCTTTCGGACCGAGAGCGTAGGCGGGTGCGGCGGCGTCGTTGCTCGCGGTGGATTGAGGGATCAATGCGCCGCGGAGGGTTTTGAATAGTGAGCGGTTTGCCATGGTGCGGTGTCCGGTTGATTGAGTGGACGAATTCTGTATTGGCACGGAACGGGCCAAGAATTTTGCAGACTCACCTGACCCCCGTAGACCGTTGATTTTGAATGATTAAAAACTCCAACAAATTTCTAGCGAGGATTGGCCGGCATTCCTAGTTGCAGTGACTCTATAATTTTCGCTAGTCTTCTAGCAATGAAGCGAGTGGCGATCGGTCTCTTAGGAACTAAATTGGACAGCGGGACCGATGTGGGCCGTTGGGATTTCTGGCGACCGACGGTTTCGTTATTCCAGCATGAGGATGTTGTGGGATCGGCTGGAACTGCTGGCCGAGCCGAGTTCTTCGAAGATCTCCCAACAGGTTCTCGATGACATCCGGCAGGTATCGCCGGAGACGGAGACGCGGTTGCACGAGGTGAGTTACGGGGCGGACGCTTGGGATCTGGAGACGGTCTATGCGGCGCTTCACGACTGTGCGCGCGGATATCCATTCGACTGCGAGAAAGAGGAGTATTTCATCCACATCACCACCGGGACGCACATCGCGCAGATCTCGTTGTTCCTGTTAAACGAGACAGTAACATTGCCGGGGAACTTGATCCAGACCAAGCCACCATCGACGAAGCCATCGCGGGATGTGCCAAGGGCGGGCTATTCGGTGATCGATCTGGATTTGTCGAAATACGACCAGCTCAGCACCCGCTTCCAGAAGGAGCAGGTGGAGGTGACGGACTTTTTGAAAAGCGGTATTCCCACCCGCAACGCCGGCTTCAACCGGCTGATCGACCGCATCGAACAGGTGGCGCTGCGGTCGGAGGCGCCGATGCTTCTAACCGGTCCGACCGGCGCGGGGAAATCCCACCTCGCGCGGCGCATCTTCGAGCTGCGTAAACAACGCGGCGGGCTGCGCGGAAATTTCGTGGAGGTAAACTGCGCCACTCTATCAGGCGACACTGCGGCGTCGGCATTGTTCGGCCACACTCGGGGATCGTTCACCGGGGCGCAGAAGGACCGGCCGGGGCTTTTGCGCGAGGCGGATGCCGGACTGTTGTTTCTCGATGAGATCGGCGAGCTGGGACCGGATGAGCAGGCGATGCTGCTGCGGGCGCTGGAGGACAAGACGTTCCTGCCGGTCGGGTCCGACAAGCCGGTGAAGAGCGATTTCCAACTCATCGCCGGGACGAACCGCGACCTGCGCGAGGCGGTGGTCGCCGGACGCTTTCGCGAGGATTTGTTAGCGCGGATTCACCTCTGGACCTTCGCACTGCCCGCCTTGTCGCAGCGGCGGGAAGACATCGCGCCGAATCTGGAATACGAACTGGACCGCCATCGCTTGGTGCACGCGCGCGAGGTCAGTTTCAACAAGGAGGCGAAGCAGGCGTTCCTGAAATTTGCGGAAGCGCCGGACAGCCATTGGTTGGGAAATTTCCGCGACCTGAACGCGGCAGTGGTCCGGATGGCGACGCTCGCCCCGCGCGGGCGGATCCGTGTGGAGGAAGTGGAGGAGGAAATCCAGCGGCTGCGGGAAAACTGGCACCGCCCGGGTGCCGCCGTCGGGACGGATCGCGCCGATCTCGACGCTATCATGGACACTGATATGTTAGGTTCACTCGATCCCTTCGATCGCGTGCAGTTGTCTTACGTGGTCGCGGTGTGCCAGAGATCCAAAACACTATCAGACGCGGGCCGTGAGATTTTCGCCGTTTCGCGAGGCAAACGAAGCGTCACCAACGATGCGGATCGTTTGAAAAAATACCTGGCGAAGTTCGATCTCAAATTCGAAGCCGTTCGCGGCCGGAACACCTAACGATTTCCCGTGACTTCCCCGGAGTTCCGCCTAGAAGCACTGCCTCATGAAGGTATCCCCGTCGTTGATGTTGTTACCGGTCGCGCTGGGAATCGGATTTTTCGCCGGCAGGCAAGGGGACGAGGAACCGGCCAAGGACGCGAAGACCGAGCTGCGGAACACCCGCGGATCCAGCACGGCCACCCGCAGCTCCCGCAGCGATCCGTTCGGCGGGCAGAGTTTTTCGCTGTCCTCGATGGAGGACGTGCACGCGCTTTTCAAACGGCATGGCAACTCGGTGGCTTCCGCCAAGCTCACACTGGCGGTGAACTCGCTAACCGCCGAAGAGATTCCGGGGCTGGTGGAAATGGTGCAGCAGGAATTCCGCGAGAATCCAAACCGCTACGACGGCGACAGCTACACCCTGATGGGCGCGTTGTTCGAGCGTTGGGCGTTGGTCGATCCGGCAGCGTCCATCGCTTTCGTGAATTCGTGCACGTCGCGGTCATTCCAGAAATCCGCGGCGGCAAGTTGCTTCGGCGCGCTGGGCAAGGTGGATCCGGACCGGGCGCTGCTGGAGTTCGAAAAGCTTCCGAAAGGAGAGATCCGCGAGACCGCAGGCATGCAACTGGTTTCCGCCCTGTCCGATGTCGATCCGGCGGCGGCCTGTGATCTCTTGCAAAAGGAAACCAGCCCGGGCGGCTTCAGCGATTACTATACCAGCGAGATTTTCGCGAAATGGGCCAAAACCGATCCCGTGGCCGCCGCCGCGCGGCTGGCATCGATGCCGAAAGATCGCGTGGGCGACCGCAGCGCCGGCATGTTGGCGGCGAGCTGGGCGCAGAAGGATCCGGAGGCGGCGCTCAAGTGGGCGAAGAGCTTGAAGGGTGATTGGAAATCCAACTCGACCTCGGAGGTTTATAAAGTCCTCGCGCGGACCGACGCGGCAGCGGTATGGGAACGCTTGAAGGGCGAGCCCGGACATCTGCGTGGCAAAATCGTCGGCGGGATTCTCGAAATCGTCGCGGATGAGGATCCGCAGAAAGCCATGTCGATGCTGATGAGCGTCGGCAGCAAGTCCGAGCAACGGATCGCGACCGGCAGTTTCCTGCAAGGCCTCAACTGGAACGACACGCGCCTCGCCTTCGAGGTGATCGAGCAGGTGAAGGACCCCGCGACGCGCCGGGAAAATCTCGGCAACCAGATGTATTACGCCGCCTGGATGGCCCCGGACCTTCTCAAGGAACAGGTCGCCAAGCTCACCGACCGCGAGAAAATCGACACCTCCCGCCAAGTGCTCCGCGGCTTGGTCTCGGCCGATCCCGCCGCGGCCGAGAAGTATTTCATCGAACTCCCGGAAGCCCAGCGCAGCTCCCAGACGCTTTCCCAAATGATGGCTCAGTATGCCAACCTCGATCCAAAAAAGGCCTTCGATTTCGCGACATCCCTGCAAAATCCCCAAGAGCAAACCGCCGCGATTACCGGGCTTTTCGGCAACTGGGGCAACGACGATCCCGAAGCCGCTGCCGCCGGTTGGAAAAAGCTTCCCGAAGGCCAAGGCCGGCTCGAAGCTCTCGATACCGTGGCGACCTCCTGGGGCCGGAGCGATCCCGAGGCTGCCAAAGCCTGGGCGGACAGCCTTTCCGGCGCGGAACGGACGCGGGCGTTGGCTGCGGTTCTTCCCGCTCTGGCGCGCGACAATCCAGCCACCGCCAGCACCCAGCTCGCCGCGCTCATCGCCTCCCCACCCGACGGCATGGGGAAAAACCTCGCCTCGTCCGCCGGAAAGCTCGCTGGCCAGTGGGCCGACGACGACCCCGCCTCAGCCTCCAAATGGGCGTCAACTCTACCCGACGGCCAATCGCGTGACGAAGGCCTCAAGGCGGTTTCCCGATCCTGGAGTCAATACGACGCCATCGCCACCGCCGAATGGCTCGGCACCCTGCCGGCCGGCAGCTCACGCGACGCAGCGATCCAACCGCTCGTCAACCAGGTCCGCAACACCGACCCCAACACCGCCTTTTCCTGGGCCGCGTCCATCAGCGATGACAACGACCGCCTCAACGAACTCCGCCAAACCCTGAAATCCTGGCGCGGCTCGGATCTGCGTGGCGCGAGGTCGGCGTTCGATGCTGCACAGCTTTCCGATAAGGAGCGGGAGAGTCTGGGGAAAGAGCTGGAGTGACCCCAATTCCCCTGAGGCGGGATCCACAATCTCGAAGTGGCAAAAATCTTTGCCCCCTCCGCTCCCATTGCGCCTTTGCGGAAAACTCATCTTTCTCCATCGTCCCCCCATGTCCGCCCCGCTCAGCCGCAAGAATCTCCCCGAAAACCCAACCCCGGACGACATCCTCAACGCCTTCCTCGACTACCTCACGAACACGGACACCGAGCCCTACGACCATCAGGAAGAAGCCATCCTCGAGCTCTTCGCCGGCAACAACGTCATCCTCAACACCCCCACCGGCTCCGGGAAATCGCTCGTCGCCCTCGCCCTCCAGTTCAAATCCCTCTGCCAGGGCCGCCGCTCTTACTACACCGTCCCGATCAAGGCCCTCGCCAACGAGAAATTCCTCTCCCTCTGCCACGTCCTCGGCCCGGAAAACGTCGGCATGATCACCGGCGACGCCACCGTCAACCACGACGCCCCGGTCATCTGCTGTACCGCCGAAATCCTCGCCAACATCGCCCTCCGCGACGGCGCGCACGCCCCGGTGGACGACGTCATCATGGACGAGTTCCACTACTACTCCGACCACTCGCGCGGCGCCGCCTGGCAAATCCCTCTCCTAACATTACCGCGCGCCCGCTTCCTCCTGATGTCCGCCACCCTCGGCGACTCGTCGTTTTTCTCCAAACAACTCACCGCGCTAACAGGCGCGCCCACCACCCTCGTCCAATCCGACCAGCGCCCGGTCCCGTTAGAATTCGAATACTCCACCACCCAGCTCCAGGAAAAAGTCGCCGAGCTCAACGAACAAGGCCGCTCGCCCGTCTATCTGGTCCACTTCACCCAGAACGCCTGCGCCGACACCGCCCGCGACCTGCTCTCCACCAACTTCTGCACCAAGGAGGAAAAGCACGCCATCGCCCGCGCCCTCGACGACGCCGATTTCCGCTCCCCCTACGGCCGCGAACTCTCGAAAATCCTCCGCCACGGCGTCGGCATCCACCACGCCGGCCTGCTGCCGAAATACCGGTTGTTAGTGGAAAAACTCACCGCCCGCGGCCTGCTCAAAGTCGTCTGCGGCACCGACACCCTCGGCGTCGGCGTGAACGTCCCCATCCGCACCGTCATGCTAACCGGCCTCTGCAAATACGACGGCCGCGGCACCAAGATCCTCGCTGTCCGCGACTTCCGCCAAATCGTCGGCCGCGCCGGCCGCCGCGGATTCGACACCACCGGCTATGTCGTCGCCCAGGCTCCCGAGCACATCATCGAGAACCTCCGCCTCGCCGCCAAGGCCGTGGCTAACAAAAAAAAGTCCTTCGAAAAACGCAAACCGCCGGAAAAAGGCTACGTCCATTGGGACGAACAAACCTACGCCAAACTCCAGACCGCCCCGCCCGAGCCGCTCGTTTCCAGCTTCTCCGTCCACCACCACACCCTCCTCAACGTCCTCTCCCGCACCACCGAGGACGGTTGTAGCGCGTTGAAAAAGATCATCGACGACAGCCACGAGCCACCCGCGAAAAAGAAGGCCCTCAAGAAGCACGCCTTCAAACTCTTCCGCGGCCTCATCGGCGCGAAAATCCTCCACATCATCCCGCCCGCGAAACGCAGCGGCCCGCAGAAAGTCGTCGTCGATGTCTCCCTCCCAGAGGATTTCTCCATCAACCACGCCCTCAGTCTCTACCTGCTAGACGCCATCCCGCAGCTCGACCAGGAAGCCGAAGACTACGCCTTCAACGTCATCTCCCTCATCGAGTCCATTCTGGAAAACCCCGACATCGTCCTCCGCAAACAGGTTGATCTGTTAAAATCCGAGCTCATGGCCCGCCTCAAGGACGAGGGCATGGAGTTCGACGACCGCATCGCCCTGCTCGACCAGGTCGAACACCCCAAGCCCGGCTCCGAATTCATCTACACCACCTTCAACGCCTTCAAACTCCGCCACCCCTACCTCGGCAGCGAAAACGTCAAACCCAAGACCGTCGCGAGGGAAATGATAGAAAATTACCAGTCCTTCGAAGACTACGTCAAAACCTACAAACTCGAGCGCGCCGAAGCCGTCCTCCTCCGCCACCTCGGCGAGGTTTACAAAGTCCTCGCCCAAACCGTCCCCGACACCGCCAAAACCGAGCACCTCCACGAAGCTGAGTCCTTCCTGGAACTCATCGTCCGCCACACCGACTCCAGTCTGCTAGACGAGTGGCAGGCGATGAGTGGAAAAGCTGAAAGCGGAAATCTGAAAGCTGAAATTCAAGATCCCACAGCCGCCGTCGCGGAATTCAAAAAGAAAATCCCTTACACCAAGGACAAGACGGCCTTCACCCGCCACCTCCGCAACCACGTCCTCACCCTCGTCACCGCGCTTTCCCGCTACGACACCGAGGCCGCCCTCAGCCTCATCGCTCACCACGACTCCGATGGCAAACTCTGGTCCAACGAGCGCCTCCTCCAACAGCTCAACACCTACCACGCCGCCCGCCACCAGATCCGCCTCGATCCCGAAGCCCGCAACGCCCGCCACACCCACCTCTCCGAAGACGGCCTCACGATCCACCAAACCCTCATCGACCCCGACGACCTCAACGACTGGTCCCTTCACCTCACCCTCGATCCGGAGAAATCCAACGAGCAGCGTACCCCTGTCCTCCACCTCGAATCCATCGCACCGATCTGATAATGGGAGCGGACGTCTCGTCCGCTTTTCTATTGGAGCGCGGAATTCACTCCGCCCGAATTAAGATCAAAGAGGAACCACGGATGAACGCTGATAGACGCGGATGGGAAGATGTGAAAAACCACTCTCCGAAGACTCCGTTGACCCGTCCCGGCAAATATGGGACTTTCCCGAAGTGCCAAACGCAAAGTCACAACCCGCTTTGAACACCTTTGAGGCCCGCGCCGCCCGCCGCCGCGCCGAGTGGAAGATCGTCGTCGCGGACAGCTTTGCCGAAGCGGAGGCTGAGACCCGTGCCTACTGGCGCGCGGCGACACCTGCCGAACGATTGAATGCTCTCGAAAAACTCCGCGAACCCTTCTATGGCAAAGATCAAATTGGCGGCCGACTTCAGCGATTTCTTGAAGTTGTGCCTGCGGAATGAGGTCCGGTTCATGGTCATCGGCGGCTACGCGGTGATCCACCATTCCCGCCCCCGCTACACCGGCGACTTGGATCTTTGGATCGATGCGTCTCCCGAGAACGCCGGACGCGTCGTCACTGTCCTTCAGGAATTCGGTTTCCCACCGGATGCGGTTTCGACCCAGATGATCACTGGCGGTAAAAAGATCATCCGGATGGGCTTTGAGCCGATGAGGCTGGAGCTGTTCACCAGCATCCCGGGCATCGAATTCAGCGGCTGTTATGAACGCCGGGACCTAGTGAAAGTCGGGCGGATGATGGTGCCGTTCATTTCCCTCGCGGATCTCAAGATCAACAAGCTCGCCAGCGGACGACCAAAGGATCTACAGGATCTGGAAGAACTGCCGTGAGATTTTCCGACGGATGATTTTTCAGTGGCACTTCGTACTGAGCCGCCGATGCAGACGGCCCAGCCGCTTCAGATGGACCTCGGGAGCCGCACGGTCACCGTGGTTCGGCAGGACGCCGGATAGATCCAATTCCAATGCTCTGGCTACACTGGCGGGCATCTTTGCTGGCTCGCTGCTGAAGATCGCGGGTGGCAGAACCGTGGACCAACCGTAGCTCGCGAAGAGATCCCCGGTGAGCAGCAGGCGCAGTGATTCACAGTAAAATCCCATGTGCCCGGCGGTGTGGCCCGGCAGGAGCACCGCCCGGAGGCCGTGCCAGACATCGAGAGTGTCGCCGTCATCCAACAGGCGGTCGGGAGTGAATGATTGGAAGCCGAGGATGGGACGGCCCAAAGCCTCGAGCACGCCCGTCACCCTGGCCAGCCCCTGATAGCGCATTTGTCCGGTGTAATGGGGCAGGTCCAGCCTCGGCGCGGCGATCCACGCGCCGGTTCTCAGGGCGAACTCACCGACGTTCAGAACGTGATCCAGGTGTCCGTGGGTCACCAGAATGCCGATGATCGGATCCTTCTGCCAACCCCGCTTGCGCAATGCGCGCTGGAGGCAGTTCCACCCGCCGATGAATCCGGCATCCACCAGATAGAGTCCGTGGCCGTCGCGCAGCACATGGAAGTTCACTCCCGGCGCTCGGACCTGGAGAATGTCGTTAGACCGTTCGAACCCGGAAGTCATCTGAGTGAACCTACTTCCATCATGCCCGGACATTCGATGCCAAAGTGTTCCGCCTTCTCCCTTGAAAACGCCACCCGTCTCGCCATGTATAGGATCCGCCATGCCTTCGAAAATTCACGTGAACGGCCGCGAGGTGACGGTCGATGCCGATCCCGGGCAGCCGCTGCTCGGCGTGCTGCGCGATGACCTTGAACTCACCGGTTGCAAGTACGGTTGCGGCGAAGGGCAATGCGGTGCCTGCACGGTGCTCATTGACGGCAAGGCGACCCGATCATGCAGCGAGACGCTCGGCGGTGTTGGCACGAGGAAGGTCCGAACCATCGAGGGGTTGGCGGAGAACGGGCGGCTGCATCCGGTGCAGCAGGCGTTTCTCGATGCGGATGCCTTCCAGTGCGGCTACTGCACCTGCGGCATGATCCTCGCCGCTGTTTCACTGTTGAGCGAGCATCCCGATCCCACGGAGGAGCAGATCGTCGCGGGGATGAACGGCAACATCTGCCGCTGCGGCGGCTATAACAACATCCGCCAGGCGATCCGCAAGGCCTCGGAAACCCTTCGCTCCACCGGGAAATGAAAACGTCTCCAGATTCTAACGAGGTATTTCCCGACATCGATCGCCGGAGCTTCATCAAGATACTCGGCGGGGGGATCGCGGTGCTGCTTTTCGCGGACACTGCGGAAGCCCAGCGCCAAGGCGGCGGCGGGCGGCCGAAGGAACTCAGCGCGTGGCTGCACGTCGCGGAGGACGGCACGGTTTCCATCTTCACGGGGAAAACGGAGGTCGGTCAGAACATCCGCACCTCGCTCAGCATGGTGGTGGCAGAGGAGCTCAAGGTTCCGCTGTCCGCCGTGCAAATGGTGATGGCGGACACCGATCTGGTGCCATGGGATGCCGGAACTTTTGGGAGCCGAACGACGCCGGACATGTCTCCGCAACTCCGGCGGGTGGCCGCCACCGCACGCGAGGCGCTCATCGATCTGGCCGCCGCCGCTTGGAACGTGGAGCGCGGCACGCTGGAAGCCGTTGAAGGAAAAATCCTCCGCCGTGGCAGCGACCAAGCCATTTCCTATGGCAATCTCAGCAAGGGCCAGCAACTCGTGGCCACGGTGGACGAGCGGATTCCCCTCACGCCTGCCGCGGATTGGAAAGTGGCGGGGAAATCCGTGCCGAAGGTGAATGGCGAGAGCTTCGTCACCGGAGCGCACCACTACACCACGGACATGCGCCGCCCCGGCAGGTTGTTTGGCAAGGTGCTGCGGGCGCCGGCCTTCGGCGCGAAAATGAAGAGCACCGATCTATCCGCTGCGGAATCGGTGGAAGGGGCGAAAGTGCACCGCGACGGCGATTTCCTCGGCGTGACCGCCACCACTGCCGCGCTGGCGGATCGTGCCCTAACACTCATCAAGGCCGAGTGGGAAGGCGGTCAAAAACTCTCCAATGCGGAACTCTTTGCTCACCTGAAAAGCACCGCCAAACCCGGCGGGCGCGGCGGCGATGAGGCGGGATCGATGGACGAGGGCCTGGCCAAAGCCGCCCATCGGCTGGAGCGGGTTTACACGTTGGAATTCATCGCGCACGCGCCGCTGGAACCGCGGGCGGCGGTGGCGGAATGGATCGATGGCAAACTCACGGTCTGGACCGGAACGCAGCGGCCCTTTGGCGTGAAGGACGAGTTGATGCGCGAGTTTTCCCTGCCTTCGGAAAAAGTGCGGGTGATCGTGCCGGACACCGGCTCTGGCTACGGCGGCAAGCACAGCGGCGAGGCGGCTATCGAGACCGCGCGTCTCGCGAAAGCGTCGGGCAAGCCGGTGAAACTCGTGTGGACGCGCGAGGAGGAATTCACGTGGGCTTATTTCCGCCCGGCCGGTGTGATGGAACTTCGCAGCGGCATCGACCAGGACAGTAAACTCACCGCGTGGGAACATCACAATTACAACTCCGGTGGCGCGGCCATCGGCACGCCTTACGATGTTTCCAACCGACTGATTCGCACGCATGGCAGTGATTCGCCGTTGCGCCAGGGTTCTTACCGTGGCTTGGCAGCGGTGGCGAACTGCTTCGCCCGGGAATCCCACATGGACGAACTCGCCCGCGCCGTTTCCATGGATCCGCTGGAGTTTCGTTTGAAAAATCTATCCGACAAGCGGTTGCGCGCGGTGCTCGAAGCGGCGGCGGAGCGCTTCGGCTGGAAAAACCGCAAGGACGGTGAAGGCCGCGGTTCCGGCATTGCGTGCGGCATCGACAAGGGCGGCTACATCGCGACCTGCGTGGAGTTGGAAATGGTGGACGGAGTGCCGAAGCTCCGCCGCATCGTCGCGGCATTCGAGTGCGGGGCGATCGTCCATCCGAACCATGTGACGTTGCAAATCGAGGGCGCCATCGTCATGGGCCTCGGCGGCGCGTTGTTCGAGGGCATCAATTTCAAGGATGGCCGCATTCTCAACGACCGGTTTTCGAAATATCGCGTGCCGCGTTTTTCTGACGTGCCGCCTATCGATGTCGTTCTAGTGAACCGCGCGGACCTGCCATCGGCGGGAGCGGGCGAGTCGCCGATCATGGCCATCGCTCCGGCGATCGGGAGCGCACTTTTTGCCGCGACAGGCAAGCGGCACTTGGCCTTACCGATGAGTCGGGCGTGAACTACCCGACCGGCGCGCCATGAGGCTGGGATTCGGACGGTATCGCCGTCGGTTTCGATCCGGCCGCCCTTCCTTGTCCCATTAACTTTCCCCTTCCCCTTCCAGCCATTTAGTGGAACATCCAGTTCATTCATGGAAATCTGGACTTACCCAGTTGAAATGCCGCGCCGTCGCACCGCCATCAGCGCGATATTGGCAATGGTTTCCGTCAAATCCACGTTGGCGGCTTTTGACGGGCGCTCATGATCCACAACCCAAGCGAGGCGGCGAAACTGGATCAACCGGGCGAGTTCCACGGCAAAGCTCAACCTGCCGCTGCGGCAGTTTTGTTCACGAAACTAGCGGAGAATGACGAGCCATGAATCCTTCCGCGACATTGGGTAAGCGAGTCTTGGCGCAATACGGTTTGGCGATTGCCGGGGTGGCGGCGGCGGTGGGCGCACGGATAGGACTGACCGCGTTATTCGGTCCGGGTTTGCAGGACTTTGTGGTTTCCTACCCGATGGTGATGGCAGTCGCCCTGCTGGGGGGCTTTGGTCCAGGAGTCTTGGCGACAATTCTCGTGGGGACGCTGGCCACCCTTTGGATTCTGCCGCCGGTCGGGGAGTGGGCGATCGCGTCACAGATGGACCGGGTGGCGCTGGCATTGTTCGTCACCAACGGGATATTCATGAGCGTGGTGGGCGAGGTTTTCCGCCGCAGGCGCAGCAAGTCGCAGGCGTATGATCGCGAAGCGGCATTGCGCGAAAGCCAGGAGCGGCTAGCGCGGGCGCAGCGGGCGGCGCACGTCGGCACTTGGGATTGGAACGTCGTGACGGGCGCGGCTGTTTGGACGGATGAAGCGTGGGCGGTGTTCGGGCGCAAGCCGGGTGATTTTACGGTGAGTTTCGAAAATTGGCTCGCGTGCGTGCATCCGGACGACCGCGAGAGCGCTGCGGCGGCGACTCTGGCGGCGCGAGAGACCGGGCAGTATCGCGACGAATACCGCGTGCCCGATCCGGATGGCGGCGTGCGCTGGATCGACTCCACGGGCGAGTTTGTTTGCGACGATGAGGGCAAGCCGTTGAGAATGATTGGCACGGTGCGCGACATCACGAAACGCAAGCAGGTGGAGGAGGCGCTTAACCATTCCTTGTCGCTGCTCCGCGCGACGCTGGAATCCACGGCGGACGGGCTGCTGGTGGTTGATAGCGACGGAAAAATCGCGGATTACAACCAACGGTTCGTCGATCTCTGGCGTGTGCCACCCGACGTCCTGACCAGCAACACCGACGACGAAGCGCTCAAGTTTGTGGTGGACCAATTGCAGGAGCCGGAAAAGTTCCTGGAAAAGATTCGGCAACTCTACGCCCGGCCGGAGGAGAGCAGTTCGGACGTGCTGGTGTTCAAGGATGGCAGGATGTTCGAACGATATTCGCAACCGCAATGGTTGAAAGGCCGACCCGCGGGCCGGGTGTGGAGTTTCCGGGACATCACCGCGAGCCAACAGGCCGAAGCCGCGCTCCGGTTGAGCGAGGGATTCGTTCGTGGCGTGCTGGATTCCCTGCCACAGCATGTGGTGGTGCTGGGTGAAGACGGAGTGGTGCGCGCGGTCAACGAGCCATGGGAGCGTTTCGCGATGAACAACGGCGGGTCACCCACATCTTTGGGGGCCGGGGTGAACTATCTGGAGGTCTGTCGCCAAGCTGCGGCGGCGGGCGACACGCACGCACGCGAGGCGCTGGAAGGCCTGTTGGCGGTGCAAGCGGGAGAGCGCACGGAGTTCCAAATGGAATACCCCTGCCACGCACCGGATGAGGATCGCTGGTTCCTCATGCATGCATGCCGCGCCAAGCACGGGGTGCCGCACATCATTCTCAGCCACATGGACATCAGCGAGCGCAAGCGCGGGGAGGAGAAATTGCGCCAGAGCGAAGCGCTGTATCGGAGTGTTGGCGAGAGCATCGACTACGGTCTGTGGATTTGCGCGGCGGACGGACACAACACCTATGTGAGCGAGAGTTTCCTCAGAATGGTAGGTGTCACCCAAGAGTATTGCTCCGAATTCGGCTGGGATCGCTTTCTGCATCCCGACGATGTCACCGCCACGCTCGCGGCTTGGCAGGAATGCATGCACAAGGGCGGTGACTGGGATCGGGAACTTCGTATCCGCGACAAGGATGGCGGCTGGCATCATTTGCTGGCGCGCGGCGTGCCCGTCAGAGACGACCGTGGCAACATTGTCTGCTGGGCGGGCATCAATCTGGACATCACCAGCCTGAAGCAAGCCCAAGAGAAACTCCTGGCGAACGAGGAACACATGAGATTGGCCACCGAAACCACGGGGGTGGGAATCTGGGAATGGAATATCATCACCCAACAAATCCGCTGGGATGCCACGATGTTCTCAATCTATGGAGTGACGCCGACGGAAGATGGAATGGTGACATACGACACTTGGAGCAATGCGGTGTCCCCTGAGGATTTAGCGGAACAGGAGGCTCTCCTGAAGGAAGCGATGCAGCGCGTCGGGCGGAGCCGCCGCAACTTCCGCATTCACCGGGCCGACAACGGACAGAGCCGCTACATTGAAGCCGTGGAAACGGTCCGCGCGAACGCCGACGGCAAGATCGAATGGATGATCGGGACGAATCTGGACATTACGGACCCGAGGCGGGCGGCGGAGGAGCTGCGCAAGCTGAACGAGGAGTTGGAGGAGCGGGTCCGCGACCGCACGGCTGAAATGGTGGCCGCCAACCGGGAGTTGGAGGCGTTCAGCTATTCCGTCGCCCATGACTTGCGGGCACCGTTGCGAAGCATTGACGGTTTCAGCCGGGCGGTGCTGCAGGATTACGGACCGAAGCTCGATGCCGAGGGACAGGAATATCTCCGGTTTGTCCGCGAGGGTTGCCAGCGAATGAGCCATCTGATTGACGACCTGCTGAAGTTGTCCCGATTGACGCGCGCGCCGATGCGCCAGGAACCGGTCAACCTCACGGCTCTCGCACATGGCATCTTCGGCGACTTGCAACGACTCGCGCCCGAGCGAGTGGTGGAGTATCGCATCGCCGGGAATCTCGTCACTACGGGCGACCCCACACTGCTTGAGGCGGCGTTGCGGAACCTGATCGAGAACGCGTGGAAATTCACCGGCCAGCGAGCGGAAGCGGTGATCGAAGTGGGCGTGGTCGGGAAAATGAACGGTCGCACGGCATCCCGTTCTGCGCCGGTCTTTTTCGTCCGCGACAATGGTGCGGGGTTTGATCCGCAATACGCCGACAAGCTGTTTGGCGTATTCCAGCGGCTGCACCGGCAGGAGGAGTTTGCAGGCACGGGAGTCGGGCTGGCGACGGTGCAGCGAATCCTCCAGCGCCACGGCGGCCGGATCTGGGCCGAGTCGGCGGAGGACCAGGGGGCGACATTTTATTTCAACCTCTCCGAGAAACCACCCACCCCATGACCCGGAACGAACGAGCAATCCTGCTGGTGGAAGACAACCCGGGCGATGTGAAGCTAATGCTGCGCGCCCTGAAACTTCACCAGATTCAAAACGAGGTAGTCGTCGCACGCGACGGTGTGGAAGCTCTGGACTACCTGTTCGGCATTGGCAGCCATGCGGCGCGGGATCCACACGCGTTGCCGGAGATCGTGATTCTGGACCTGAATCTACCCAAGGTGAATGGGATCGAAGTGCTGCGCCGCATCCGGACCGACGAGCGCACCCGGATGCTGCCCGTGATCATGCTGACGACATCCACCGAGGAGCGCGATGTGGTGGCCAGCTATCGACACGGCATCAACAGTTACGTGCAGAAACCGATGGATTTCGACGTTTTCTCGCTGGCGGTGCGCCAACTGGCGCTTTACTGGCTCAACCTCAATATCAACCCGCCACCGCCCGAAGCGGGCCAGTGATGAAGACACCCCTGCGAGTTTTAATGGTGGAGGACAGCGAGGCGGACGCGCGCCTGGTGCTGCGGGAGTTGCAGCAGGGCGGCTACGAGCCTAAGGAACGACGGGTCGAGACCGCCGCCGGATTGACCGAGGCTCTGACCGATCAGGAATGGGACGTGGTCATTTGCGACTTCCGGCTGCCAAGCTTCAACGCCCTTGCCGCGCTGGAACTGGTGCGGGCGTCCGGGCTGGATTTGCCATTCATTCTCGTCTCGGGTACGGTGGGGGAAGAACAGGCAGTGGCGATGATGAAAGCCGGCGCACACGACTTTCTGCTAAAAGATCGGCTGGCCCGCCTCGCGCCTGCGGTCGGTCGTGAGTTGGGCGACGCGGAGGCTCGGAAGCAGCGGCGACAGGCGGTGGAGGAGTCGAGCCGGACCAACGAGAAGCTACAGGGCATCCTGAACAGCATCACCGACGGCCTCGCCGTGCTGGACCGCAACTGGTGTTTCACTTACTTCAGCGAGCAAGCCGCGAAGATCCTTGGCATGCGCCCGGAGCAGCTTCTTGGCGGCTGTTTCTGGGAATTGTTCCCGCATACGAAGGACACCAGACATTACGACGAGTATCACCGCGCGGTGGAGACCGGGCAGCCAGCCCACTTCGAGGATTATTACCCGGAGCCATTCAACCTTTGGCTCGAGTGTCACTGCTACCCGTCCGACGAAGGATTGTCGGTTTATTTCCGCGACATCACGCAGCGCAGAAAGGTGGAGGACGCGCTGCTCGCCAGCGAGAAGGCCGAGCGGGCGCGGCGGCAGGAACTCGAGGCGCTGATGGACGCGATCCCGGTGGCCATTCTCATCTCCCGCGATGCCGACAACTGCCGAGTGACCGCCAATCGTACCGCCGAGGAACTGCTGCGGTTGCCTCACGGAAAAAATCCTTCCCAGAGCGCCCCCGACGGCGAACGTCCGGATTTTCAAGTCTGGTCGGATGGTCACCGCGTTGCGCCGGAGGAATTGCCGATGCAACGGGCAACGGCCACGGGACAGGCTGTGTCCGCTGCCGAGATCGAAATTGTCTTCCCGGACGGCGAAAGGAAGTCCCTTCTGAGCAGTGCCTATCCTCTCTTCGACGAATCCGGCGTGGTCCGGGGATGCATCTGTGCGGAAGTGGACATCACGGTGCGCAAGCGTCGCGAGCTCAACGTGGCTTTTCTGGCGGAGACGCAGAAGTCCTTGTCTTCAATCCCCAGTCCACGGGAGATCATGCGGCTGACGGGAGCACGGATCGCGGAGTTCCTTGACTTGGACCACTGCCTGTTCGTGGAAATCAACGAGGCGGCAGGCGAAGCCACGGTGATCCGCGACCATCATGTGGGCGACGGTCCCAGCCTCGAGGGCGTTTATCGCCTCAAGGATTTCCACACCGAACACGAGCTGCGGGAAATGGCGGCGGGGCGTATGATAGTGATCGACGACGTGAGCCACCACCCGCGGCCGGCTCCGAGTTCGGAACAATTCAAGGCGCTGGGGATTGGCTCGCTGGCGAACGCGAGCCATGTGGCGGACGGTCGTTGGAAGTTCGTTTTGAGCGCCATCCGCAACAAGCCGAGTCAGTGGCCACCCGAGGACACGGATCTGCTGGCCGAATTGGTGGAACGCATTCATATGCGGCTCGAACGTGCTCGTGCGGAGGAGCGGTTGGCCGACAACGAGACGCGCTTCCGCAGTATTTTTCACGATGCCGCCGTGCCGATGGAGGTCTCTCTGCCGGACGGACGTTTCATGCAGGTCAACCGCGCGTTTTGCGAGTTGCTGGGATTTGCGGAGGAGGAATTGCTCGAGATGACTTTCGATTCAATCACCTATCCCGAGGACCGGGAGAGTCTGGGGCGCGAGCCGCTGCAGGATTTGATCGAGGGCGCGACGAGCGGCTATCGGGCGGAAAAACGCTACATTCGAAAGGACGGCAGGGTCGTGTGGGTGGATGTGAGCGTCTCTGTCGTGCGCGACGCGGATGACAAACCGCTCTATTTCATCGGCCAAGTTCAGGACATCACTGGACGCAAACAGGCGGAGGCGTCCCTCAGGAAAAGCGAAAACATGCTGGCGCTGGCGATCGAGGCCGGGCAGCTCGGCATTTGGAATTGGGATCAGTTCACCCGCACGCTGGTCTGGAGCGACCGCTGCAACGAGATGACCGGCCTGCCTCGTGGTATAGAAATCAGTGTCAAGGAAGCCATTGGCACCATTCATCCGGACGAACGACACCAGATCGAAATGGAGGCCAAGCGCGCACTCAAGAGCGGGTCGGACATCGAATTGGAATATCGCACGCTCTGGCCCGATGGCTCGGTGCACTGGTTGCAGACCCGTGGCCGGGCGATCTACGACGCCTCCACCAAGCTGGTTCGCATCACCGGCATCATTCAAGACGTGACGGCGCGCCGCGAATCCGAGGAAGCCTTGCGACGCTTCAACACCCAGCTCGAATCGCTCGTGGACGCGCGCACCGAAGTCATCAAGATGACCATGAAGGAACTCCAGCGGGAGTTTGCCGAGCGACGGCGGCTTGAGGAGGAAATCCTCGATATCGGCGAACGGGCACAAGCACGGATCGGCCAGGATTTACACGACGACCTTGGGCAGCAGCTCGTCGGCATGACCATCCTCATGGGTTTGTTGTCGAGCCACCTCGGCGCCGAGTCGCACCCGCGCGCGGCGGAAGCTGCCAGACTGCAAACATTTCTTACCGGAATCATCAATACCACCCGCAACCTCGCCAAATCGCTCTACCCCGTGGAACTGGAGCGCGGCGGTTTGAATCTCTCGCTGCAGGAACTCGCCAGTCGGACTGAGATGCTGACCGGAATCACCTGCCGGCTGAACGCGGATGCCGGTTTCAAATTCGACAAAGCCGTGGAAATCCATCTTTACCGGATCGTCCAGGAGTCCATCAGCAACTCGCTCAAACACGGCAAGGCTAAGAACATCTCTATCGACTGCACCGTTCAGGACGGCTTCTCCACCCTCACCGTGACCGACGACGGCACCGGCTTCGTGCGGCCGGAAGAGGGGAAATGGGCGGGCATCGGCTTGCACCTGTTCCAATATCGCGCGCGGCTCATCGGTGCCCAGCTCACCGTCACCCGCGGGGAAAACGGCGGCTGTCAGGTGAGATGCTCGATCGGGGGATCCGACACCCCTGGGAAACAGTCGCTCCAAACCTGATCCCAAGGAAGTTCCAATGCCGCGGACCATGCTTTGAAGTCCTTGGAGTTCGGAACTTTCCCGCGTTGTTCCGCATGATCGATCACGCTCCAGTCGAGCCGTGCCCGCCGTGCAACGGCTTCAAGACTCAATTCTTGTTGGATCCGCTCACGTTTGAGGCGGCCAATCACTTGAAACAGATATCGGGAATCGGCAAATGACCGCGCCGGCAGGGGGCGCCGGGAAATGAAATACTCGCTCATCGGGCTGGATGATGCCTTGGACCTGAGTCCTCATCTACGGGAGAGATCCCTTCCCGATCATGCGCGAATCAAGCATTCGCCCTAAGCCAAAAGCTGAGTCGGGACTGGCTCGGGAACGTTAGGTCACCGTGCCGAGTTCCACCCAAAGCACCGCTTCCCTCAACAAGGCCGGTCCATCCGCGAGAGCCAGCTTGGCCCGGATGTTGGCGCGGTGGGCATCCACCGTCTTGGGACTGATGTGAAGTTGATCCGAGATCTGCGTGCTGGACTTGCCGCCTCCGATCAGCTCGAAGATTTCGAGTTCGCGGTCCGTCAGGCTTTTCAAGCCGGATCTGGCCGGCGTGCGGGTCCCGGTCAGGTTTTGAAGAATGTGATCGCTCACGCGGCGGCTAAGGTAAACTCCTCCGGACAAGACGCTCTCCATGGCTTCCGCGAGCCCTTCGATCATCGTGCCTTTCATGAGATAACCCTTGGCACCCGCACGCATCGCCCGCTCCGCGTAAAGCATCTCGTCGTGCATCGAGAAAACCAGGATCGGAATCTCGGGGGATAGCGCTTGCAGATCCTTGATCAGCTCCAAGCCGTTTTTGTCCGGCAGGGAAATATCCGTCATCACCAGATCCGGCGACAAACGAACGATCGCCTCAAGAGCCCCGGCGGCGGTATCCGCTTCGCCGCACACTTGGCAACCGGGTTGCTGCTCGATCAGGCGCTGCAAGCCCTCGCGAAGCATGGGATGATCGTCCACCAGAAAGATCTTTTTCACCGTTTTTCTGAGACTCCCTTCTTGTGTGAATCTTTTGCTTTCAAAAGGTTGATGAGTTTTTTCAGGGTCGGGTGCAGCCTATCGAATGGTGCGATCATTGCCAACTCTAACGGCGAAAATTGGGGACCGCCACAGAAAGATCATCGGGGGGGTGAAAATCTTTCCATGACGGCCGTTTTTCCCTGCCGAAGCTGATGCAATACCACTATCTATCAGCTTCATCAGGGAAGATCAGATGGCCATTCGGCGCAAAGCGCCGGTTCGGCTGAAGTTTCGGGTGCCCGCTCTCACGGGCGTATCCGCCAAGGGTGAATGATCGGCCGCAAGCAACCAATCGTTGAGTACCTTGGCCGCCTTGAGACCCTCGCTGGCGGCGGCGGCCGTGATTTCACCGATGCCCAAAATGCTCCCGGCCACGAACAATCCTGCGATGACCAGATCACCATCGGGCCGCCAGCAAACGGCTCCGGACATTCGTTCGACGTCACACCCAAGGCGGGCGGCGAGCGCACTGTGATATCTCCGGGGGGAAGAAAAAAACAGCGCGTCACAAGGATGCGTTGCACCATCAATCCGCAACAGTTCGAGCCTCCGGTCTTGGCCTTCAAGCTCACTAACAATTCCAGACACCACTGGAATCCGGCCTTTTTCCAGCCGTTTCACGCAGCCGGTGTCCACCGTTCCTCCGTTGGAAAACACAGTCAGCCGGGGGCTCCATTGCAACAGTTTGAGCGCCAAATCCACCGCACCTTCGTCCGCTCCCAACACTCCGATTTGCTGGTCCCGATGCTCCCATCCGTCACAATAGGGACACTGATGCAGCGAGGTGCCGTAAAATCGTTCCGCACCCAGGATGGCGGGAGTCGGGACGACAAGGTCCTTTGCTAACAAGAGAGTCCGCGTGTTGAGAGTGGTCCCGTCGCCACAGTGGACCGTGAATCCGAATCGGCTTTGTTCCACATCATCAACGGTTGCCCGCAAGCAAGTCACCGTTTCGAATCCGTCATGTTCCGGAGCCATGCTGCCATCGACCAAGGTCACATTGCGCGAGCAACGGGCTAACCACATTGCGGCGCTCTGTCCTGCTGGGCTTCCTCCGACAATCACGACATCAATAATTTCGGCGAGGTTCACGATCGGTTCCAAGGTGGGGAGTCTCAACATCGGCTCTGATTTTTGGGGTGAAATCACTGTGAATCGAGGGTGCCCTGCTGGTGGCCGACCGGTCCATTGGCGAGACACTTGCCCGCCCGTAATCGACTCCCTAGAAAAGCTTAGGATAATCACTTAGATGCCTGACTCCTCATGAAAAGGAGACTTCAGGTTGTTAGCGTTAGATTTCCGCAAGCGTTTTCAGATGAAAAACCCGCTACACCGCCACTGCCGCTTACCTGAGATCGCGGACTTCGCGGGCACTCAGCGGACGCCCGATCAAGGCGAACTCGTCCATTCTGGCGTTGAAATTGCGAACGCCGGCGCCCTCGTCGATGGATGGCTGGGCCGCGTCGAAGTTGCCGAGATTGGCCGGGCCGAGCTGGACCTGCGGACCCCGCTTCATCGCGGCCGAGGCCACTTCCTCGCCGTTGACGTAGTGCTTCATGAGTCCGCTTTCGCCGTCGATGGAGGTGGCGAGATGAATCCAGCGGCCGAAAAGGCGGCCGGTTTTGTCCAGTTTCCAGTGGATTTCCCCGACTTGGGACGGAGTCATCGAGAGCAGGTGGTTGTGGTCGAGCGGCAGGCTGTCGACCCGCACGGATGCGATGAGGGTGAGCGAGGTGGTTTTCCCTTCGGTTAGGAAAAGGATGCGGTCGCTGGTCTTGGCAAACCCCAACGCGGATTTTCCCGCCCAGCGTCCTTGTCCGGACTCACAGCCGATGATCGATCCGTGGGTGGAGTCCGGCGCGCTAACAGCCCGGTTTTGGATGACTTGCCCGAATGGCTCGATGTTCTCAAAATCGAAATAGACCAGCAGATCCGGAGTTTTCCGGAAGTCGCGGGACTTCGCGCTCCACGTGTTCCAACGGGCCTCGGTCTCGCGGACCGTTGCTTGGGAAAATAAAGCGGGATCGGCGAATGAGCTGCGATTGACTGAAATGGGTTCCCAAACGCCCTTGCGGATAGAAACGGCACTGCCCGCTGGAAGCGCCTGTTGCTGACGGTTGCTTCCGTGGAGTTCCACTTCGCCGTCAAACACGTGCACCTCGCACTCGTTGGAACCATTCACGCTCATGCCGAACTCGGTGCCGCGATCGACCACCCGCAGGTCGGGGTTGGTGATGGTGAACCCTAGCGCGGGTGGCGGCACGTGGGCGGTTAGTTTGCCATTTTCCAACCGAGCCAAATCGGGCGAGACCAGATCGAGTGACGCAGGACCTTCGAGGAAGACCCGGGCACCGCTGTAGAAATCGAGCCGCAGGGTGCCGCGGCGGAGCTTGATCAAGCCTTTCGGCAATGCGGAGCCGACGGCGAACGTCGGGATGTCATTTTCCAACTCGACGTCGAGGGTCTGGGCTAACAGCGCGACATCGTCATTGGCCGCCGAGGACGGAGCGGCGCTTGAAATCGGGGCGGGAGCCGGGCCGCCGGTCCACATCGCCGGGGAATTCGAAGGCTTCGGCCCTGAGCGCGTCGATCACCGCTTCATGCTGCCGGCCGCTGGCCCGGATGGCCTCCAGCGTCTTGAAGCGGGCGATGGTTTTCACCCACGCCGGAAAACTGGTGCCGATCACGAAACTCGCCGCCTTGCGGCTCACGACGAGAAATGTTTCCTGCATCACGTCAACCGCCATCGCGAAATCCGGGGTCATCGAGAGCACGTAGCTGCGGACCACCGGTTGGTATTTGATGAAGAGCCCCTGCACCTCGGTGGTGTGGAATTCCTCGGCGGTCGGGCGCTGGAAGGATTCGGGCATGACGCTGCGTGCAGGGCTTGATGATTCCCCGATGCGAGAAGTTAGCAAGGATTCGCAAAATCAAGGCAACGGCAGGCCGCCGGCGAGCTTCCACTTGAGCAGCGGCATGACGATCCGGGTGATGCCTTCCGTACCCGGATGGACCCCGTCGGTGATGTAGGCTTGGAAGGTGGAAAGAGAGTTCTCTTGGAGGGCCGCCCAGTTGGGATGGTGGTCGATGAGCAGCAGCCCGCGCTCCTTCGCAACATCGAGCACCATCTGATAGAAGGCCGCGAGGTTCGGGCGCAGGGTGGCGGACTGGTTGCTGCCGGCAGGTGAGTTCCAGACGGTGTTCATCGTTTGCAGGATGATCTCGACCTGCGGGTTCTGTGCCTGGATCGCTTCGATCATGGTGATGAGATTCGCCCGTGCCTGGGCGAGGCTAAGATGCGGGGTGCCGTCGCTGTAGAGGAAAGCGTCGTTCATCGCGAACTCGATGAAGACGGTGTCGGGATGGTGGGCGAGCACCTTGGCGTTGAGTTGGACAACGCCTTCGGCCGAGTTCTTGCCGCTGAGGCCGCTGTTGATGACGGTAACCTGGCCCGGGTATTTGGCGGCAAGCCACGAGTTCATCAAACCCACCCACGCACCGTTGGCGGTTAGACTGGTGCCGTAAACGACGATCTTGCGGTTGTGCCCGGCCGCCAGTCCGGTTACGAGCTGCGAGGGACGGGCTTGCAGCGCCACCCGGAAAAACCGCCGTTCGCCGTCCCGTGGAACGGTTAGGTCGAAATTTTCAAACGTCTCCCAAGCGGGACCGGACTTCAGCAACGAGAAACCGAAGTTGAATGCGGACGAGCCGTTGCCGGTTAGAGCGGGCGACGTGACGAGCAAGTCGTGGATCTCGTTTCCGGAATGCAGGTTGAAATAGTCCGGGTGGCTCTTCACCGCGGCGATGAAGGAGGCGTCGGACGCTTCGGGGTCGAGGCCGAGAACGGACTCCCTCACGTCGGTGATGCCGTCACCGTCGTTGTCCTCATCCGGCGCGATCCCGGAGAACCCCACGGCATCGGCGACGACATAGCCGTTCGCACCGTTAGTCTTGATGCGCAGCCCTTCCTCGGCGGTGCCAGTGAATGGGTAGATGCCCAGCAAGTTCCATTTGCCGCCGTTCTCGCGCTGGTTGACGGATAGATTGGCCGAGCCGTCGCGGTGGCGGATTTCAACGGTGACGTTGGATGCGCGGTTGGTGTGGGCGGTCCAGCGGAGATAGACCCGCTGGAGGCCGGATGAAATCCGATAGAACACCTCCTTCGTGCCTTGGCCGGCATTGTTGTCGTGGAGGTAGTCCGTTCCGACAAAGCCAGAGGTGGTGGTGCCCGGCAGCCAGGTGCCGGTGGTGGTGACGAGCGTCGGATGGGTATTGTCCACGACCGAAGTCGGCAGCCCGGCGGCAGGATTGCCGAGGGACTGGCCGGCGGCGACGAGCGCCTGCCGCAGCGGCGGGTAGGCGATATCCTGGATGGCGATGTTTTGATCGATCGCCAAGCTGGCGGCGATCGCGGCGGACTGTGACAAGCCCATGAAGACCGGCTCCATCCGGATCGAACCGAAGGCCATGTGGGTGGCTGAGAGACTCCACGGGACTAGCAGATTCGGACACTCGCCGCGCTTCGGGATGATCGAGCGGTAGGAAATCGGATAGGGATTGGCGACGATCATCTGCACGTCGCCCTCGTTCTTCACCATGCCGTTCTTCAGGTGACGCTGGACGTTGTGCGAGTCCATGGCGTAGGCGGCGAGGCCGACGGAATCCGACGCGATGACGGTGCCGCTGCAATGCTGCTGGTTCATTACGTAGTCGGAGACCATGCGGCGGGCTTCACGTACGTAGAGCTGCCAGGGCCAGTGCCCGTTGTCGTTGAACTCATCGGCGGGCAGTCCCCAGTTCGCATAGACGTTTCGGATGGAAACCGGGATGCGCGCGTGGTTCTGCAGAGTCCATAGCAGCCCGCGCTGCCAGTTCTCGTGTTGTCGGGCAAGGGCGAGCCGCTGGTCGTGGCCGAGCGTGGTCCAGTTCCAACCAGGTCCAAAATTTTTCCCGATGAAGTCGGTAGAGATGCCGCCCGAGTTGTTGGAATCGGTCTTGCGGTTAGGCATTAGGTCCAACTTGAAAAAACCCGAGGTCTGACCTGCTTCGATCGAACGGAACAGCAGCTCGTATTCCGCCTCGTTGTAGCCGGGCGGTTGCGGAACCGCCACCCGGTTAGACGCGACGTCGGTGAGCACCATGCGGAAACAATACGCCTGCAGGCGGGCGTCGCCGCTGCCGTCCGCTCCTCCCGCATCCGCTTCCAGCCCGGGCAGCGGGCCGCTGGCGGGATTGCCGGGAGTGATGTAGGGATCGACCCCGTCGCGCAACTGGTTCTTGGTGGCGCGGGCGGTTTGGATGCCGCTGTAGGTTTCGTTGTAAGCCGCGTTTGCCTCGCGGCCGACCGTGAACGTGACGCCGGCCCCGGGGAGCAGGTCGCCCTCGTAACTGGCATCGATGAACATTTTTCCGGAAAACTCGCGGCCATCTTCCAGCCGGAGATAGCTGATTTTTCCCGCGCTCATGACCACGCCGGTGCCGAGATCGAGGCGGCCGGTGATCACGGGAACATTGTCGCCGGTGATGAGCTGGCTGAAAATCTGTTCCGCCACTTTCGGCTCGAACACCGAGCCGATCTCTGCACCGCTGTCGAACGCGGGGCCGCCCTGGCCGGCGTTGCCGAAGCTCGCCTTCGTCTGCCAGTTCCACGCGGTGGTCGACTGATAGTGCTGATAGACGCGGTGGTAGAACTCGCGGCTGATTCCGCCGAGGATCGCGCTGTCTCCCAGATCCGTCCAGCCGAGGCCGCTGGAGGTCAGTCCGCCGAGATGGGTGACTGGGGAAATCAGGACCACGGATTTGCCCGACCTCGCCGCCTGGACGGCTGCGACCACGCCTCCGGAAGTGCCTCCATATACGACGATGTCATAGGACACCGGCGCTGCGGAGGCATGGGTTGAGATTGCTGCTAGAAGAAGGAAGTGTTTCAAGGTGTTGCGATTTTAAGCAGGAGAAGGCGCCTGTCAGGCGGGGTGGTCGGAGAACCGTCGATGGTTTTATGGGTCCTGAAGGGTGACGCGAAGGAAGTTTTTTCCGGTGGGCAGTGCGACCTGACGGTTGAAGGTTTCCAGCATCCCCCAGTGGGTGAGGTTTTCACTGTGTTGAACCTCGAAGATGAGATTCGCCGGATCAGTGGAATTCCGCTGAAGAACCACTCCGCCGTGTCCAAGTCCGAGTATTCCGCTAGACGTGTATAGGCCGAACCAGTCCGGATGGGCCAAGATACCGGCGATCAGGACGGCGTCGGATTGATTCGGATCGAGGCCCAGGACGGCTTCCTGAGAATCCGTCAGGCCGTCGTCGTCGCTGTCGTCATCCACCACGGCGGTATGGGGAGTCACGTCGGCAAAATCTTCCCCCACCCTCAGTTCATCCACCAGCAGCGGGCTGCCATCCTGACCGGCGATCCGCACCCGGTTGAAATCGAAATTCGCGCCATCGACGGTGGCGGTGGGAGACGGGGGATTGCTCGTGAGGATGGGATCGATGAACGCCTCGATGCGGTCCACGCCTCCCGTGCCGCCGAATTTTGTTAGTTTCAGCACGATGAGGTGGGTCTGGCCGAACACCCCGCGTCCGGTGCTCACGCCGTTGCTCGAGACGAGGTTGTTAGCAAGATGGATCGCCGCCGTGGCCGTGGCGCTCGGATTGCTGATCGAGAAAACCGATTGGGTTCCACGGTAGAACGAGACCCCCTCGAACTTGCTGTTGGACGCGGGTAACTGATAGAGAAACGAGATCCAGACGTTGTTGAGCAAGCCGCCGCCAAAGTCCCGCAGGCTTCGGGTGGTGGCGGAACCGGTCGTGTCTGCAGCACGGCCGGGCGCGTCGAGTATGTTTCCCTGCGAATCGGTGAAACCCAATCCGGCAGCGCCGGTGACCGCGGATTCCCCATCCTGGAACCAAGCGCCGAGCCATCCACTTCCCCCGCCCTGGGTGGTGAGGGACGAGGCGGACGCGTAGTCGAACGACTCCCGAGCGATCTGTGCGGCATCGCAGAATGTGGACAGCAGGGCTGCCGTCAGCCAATGACATGGATTTTTCACAATATTAAAACAGGACTGCGGCTGTGGCCCGGCGCTGCTTTCGTTAGGAAACAGCGCCGGGCTGGCGGAGTCCGAGTGGTTCAAATTAAGGCGCTGCTTCGGTTTTCACCCGGAGGAAACCCTTGCCGGCGAGACCTTCGGAGGCATCCAGGCGGAAGCGGCGGTATTCGTAGTCCGCCGGGAGTCCGCCGGGACCGGTGGCGGGCGAGGCTTCGCTAACGGCGCTGGTGGGGAACACCAGATCGAGCGAACCTTCGATGGTGTATTTCACTCCATCCGAGGTGGCTGATAGAGGCGAGCCCGCGAAGACGGGCGAGCCGCCGGCTTTGCGAACCGCGATGGTGAGCGTCAGTTCCTTCAACGTGTCCGCGTCGGTGTCCTGGGTGGCAGTGGCTTGATAGCCGTTGTCCGCTCCGTTGTCGGGATCACCGTTGAGAGCGAACTCGGCGAGGTTGTTAGCGCCGTCGCCATCGGGATCCGCGCCCTTGCCGATGATGGCGGGATTGGTCTCGCCGGGGAAGTAGGTGTTGATCCATGTGTCGAAGGGAGTGGCGACAGACGCGGCGACCGAGAGTTTCCCGTCGGTCTCCGTGAAGGTCCACTCGGCTCCACCATCCACCATTTTCCAGATCCCGGAATTCACTGCGGTTTCGGCGAAAGTGGCGGACGAGCCGATCACCGCCGCTACCGCGAAGGTGGATCCGAAGGGGGTGGGATCGGCCATGCCGCCGACATTCACCAGCGTCCACGAATTGCCGGGCGTGGAATCCGCTCCGCCGAGATCGATCCGGAGAGTGCCGTCGTATTGAAGCGTGCCGGTGCCGCCGACCGAGTTGGTGACGCCGTTAGTCTTCGGATAGAACTGCAGCTCCCCGGCATCGCCTATGATGAGATTTGCCCCGGTATGGATCGTGGTGTCGGCGGTATGGATATTGTCACCGGCGAGGGTCTGCGGGGCGGTTCCGCCGATGACGAGTTTCACGTTGTCGTGGATTCTGCCCGGAAAGCTGCTGGCGGCGGACGGGTTGAGTGTCAGGGTGGACTGGGTAACTCCGGAATTCCTGATGGTGGCTGAAACGGTTCCCACCGTGCCACTCAGAGCGGCCACGGTTTGATTGAATCCGGCGAGATCGAAGGTGGGTGATCCGAGTGTGGCGGCAGAGGGTCCCACGATCAGATCCACGGTGGTTGGCAGCTTGTCATTGCCGGCGATGGCGACGCTTCCTCCGTTAGAGAAAATGCGGGTGGGGCCGGTCCATGAGCAGGTTCCCGCGAGCGTGATGCCGTCGGATGCACCGTCCCCGGCGCGGAAATACGGACTCATCCCGGCGACCGCTTCGGAGATGGTGCCGGTGAGGGTGAGACTGGCGCCGTTCTGCACGCCGATGCGGGTGTTTCCGGCGGTGCCTGCGGTGCCTGATAGAGCGATGTTGCCAGCCCAGGTGTTGTTGCCCGGGTGGGCCTGGAGCGCGCCGCGCTGGTTCAAGGAGCCGGGGTAGAAATAGCCCGAACCGAGAGCACCGTTGCCGGGGCCCGAGAGGGTGAGGGTCTGGCCACTGCCGTCGGTAATGCCGCCCGCGAGGACAAAGGTGGCGTCGGTCGCGACGGTGATGTCTCCGGTGGTGCTGTCCGCCACCTCCTTGATCACTGCTCCGGCACTGACAGTGGAGGTCCCCGTGTAGGAGTTGCTGGTGTTGGAGAATCTCACGATTCCCCCGCCGATCTTGGTCAGCTCCCCGCTGCCGGTGATCGGTAAGCTGACAGTGTGCTGGCCGGCGAAATTGTAGGTAAGCGTTGCGTTGTTCTGGATGCCGGAAGAGGCGTCGATGCTGCCGTCCACCGTTCCATTTCCGATCTGCAACCGGCCTTCGCTGATGAGGGTGGGACCGGTGTAGGTATTGATGCCGGTCAAGGTCAATGTGCCGGTGCCTGCCTTGGTGAGACCGCCGTTAGAGATAACTCCGGTGATGGCCGATCCACCGATGTTCGCCACGGTGATGGTGCGGGTCGCGCCCGTCAGGTCCGTATTTCCTGAGAGTGTCAGCACGTTGCCACCCGCGGTTGATGTATTCAGGGTGAAGTCACCATTCACGGTGACTGGATTTGGAACGGTCCTGGATGCGCCACGGGCGGTGATGGAACCGGCAGCCAGAGTGAGCGGGCCTGTGCCAAAGGCGTTGCCGTTATCGATCTGGAGGTCCCCTGCGTTAATGGTGGTGCCACCCGAATAGGTATTTGCGACCCCGAGGCGCTGGGTGCCGATTCCCTCCTTCACCAACGCGCCGGTGCCGCTGATGACGCCATTGTAAGTGAACGAGCCGATTCGGTTATAAACCAGGGTTCCATTGTTGATGATGTCGGTGGTGTTGGTAATGGTGCCGTCGGTGGTGCCATCGCCAAGTCGCAGGGTGTTACCCGTGCCGATGGTGGTCGTGCCGGTGTAAGTGTTGGGGTTGGTGATGATGACCGTTCCATTGGTGCCACTCAGCACTAGCGATCCGTTGCCGATCCCCGAGCTGGTGCTGCTCGTCAGGGTGTAGGTTTTCGCGCTGCTGTTGGAGAAGGTAACTCCACTCGGGAAGACCGTGGAAGGGATATCGACCGTGGTGACACTGGCCGTGTCATCGAAACTCACCGTGTCACCCTCCAGATAGCCATCGGGCAGGCTCCAGTTGAGATTGCCGACGTCCCAAGTGTTGTTAACAGTCCCTTTCCAAACGTTGACCAACGCTGTGACATTGAGATACAGCGCTGTGGCTGTTTGATTGAGCTCGAAGGTGGAGCGTCCGAATGAAGACGTCAGGAGGTTGAAATATCCGGGACCCGTGATCGAGCCGTAGTTGAGCAGCTTGATGGTGTTCGTCGAACTTGTCAGCGCCGTCAAACCCGACAAGGTGATGTCAACCTGTTGGTTCAAGGTGACCGAACCCGCCCCCAAATCGATGATGGGTGCCGTCGGATTCGTCGAGGCGGCAAAGTCAACGTTGAGGTAGGAATAGTCGAAGGGGGTCGCTCCGAGAGTGAGGCTGGAAGGCTTCAAGGGACTCACGGATGGACTGGTCAACTTGACCGCGAGGGTCGTTTGATCCGCCGTTGAGAGAGATCCGACAGTCGAGTCTCCGGTGAAGGTCAAGGTGCCGCTCGCGAGAGTGGTGGGACCACTGTAGTTGTTGACGCCCGAAAGTGTCAGGGTGGAAAACGCGGTGTTTTTCGTCAGCGAGCCCGTGCCGGTGATGGCTCCGGAAAGAGTCTGGTTGGCGCTGCTGCTGTAAACCAACGCAGCCGAGTTCGAGATGGGACTCGCGTAGGCTCCGGCATTCAAGTTAGCGGCTCCACTAAAGACGAGGGAGCCTTGGGAAATGGTTAGAGGAGTCGTTGCGATGTTGGCGAGGTTGTTGCCAGCAGCGTTGAGCGTCAGAGTCCCGGCTCCGGTTTTCGTCACGACGGCAATAGTCCCCCCGTCGAACTTGCTGTTGAACACCCAATCTCCTGTGCCGGCGAAGGTCATGTTACGCCCGCCGCCTCCTGCAGGGCCTGTGCCGACGGCGATGGGGGTGAGAGCACCGGTTCCCCAGGTGACCGGGCTGGCTGAGTTGTTCGTCAGTGTGAAGGATTCGGTCGTGCCCGACCCCACGCCGAACACGATCCGGCCAGCGTTGATATTGACCGCGCCGTTGGTGACGGTGAAATTACTGCCAGGCGCCATGCGCAGGTAGCTGGTCCCGGTGACCGTGGCAAAGGTGAGAGGATTCGCTTGATTGACATTGATGGCAGCGAAGGCACCCGGCGAGGCGAACCAAGCGCCGTTCATGTTGAGGTCCTCCGTGGAACTGTCGAATCCGTTGAATTCAAGAGTATCGCCGGTGACTGGGAGGGCGTTTGCTCCCGGATTTCCAAGGGTGCCCCAGTTGGCCGCAGTGGTCAAACCGGTCCCGGCGCCATTGGTGCCGGACGTGAGCGCCCCGCCATCCCAGACTCTTGTCTCGGCTCTAACGGATGATACGAAGAGGAATGAAAAAGCGAGGGCGGCACAGGCGTTCGTGGTGAGAACGCGGTGTGAGAGGAATGGATTGATTTTGGATTTCATGGGTTTGATTCTAACGATTGTGGGAGTGTGACGAAGAGTGCCGTCAGGGCATGACATTGAGGCGGAAGAATTTGTTTCCCCCGGCCAGCGCGCCGGACGCACGGACGGGGATCCGGACCTGTTGGACCTCGCCGTGAACCTGGACGGGGGCGTGCAGGGACAGCCGCGGAGAGGGATTCCAGTGCAGGAGATTGTCGGATTCCTCGATGGAGTATCCGAGTCCGGCGGCGGCACGTTGACGGTCGAACTGGAAGTAAAGGACGTCGCCCTGCGCGAGGATGGAGGTGCGGGGACCGCCTTCGGTGCCGCTGAAAAAGCGCAGGAGATTGACGGCACCGCTGCCGTCCGTATCGGCGAACGGACCGGAAATCGAGGCGTCGGCCAGCTCCGCGGAGCTGAAGCGGGCGAAACGCCAGGCATGGAAGGGCGTGTCGCGCACGACGATGGTGGCGGTGGCATTGCCGTCCAACAAATACGAGGCGTGGGCGGAAAGCTGGAGCACGAGGGCTTTCTCCCCCTGCGGAAGTGATGAGGAAAGAGCAGCCAATGACAGTTTGAACTCTCGCTTGCCAGCGGGGATGGTGATCGATCCGTTAGGTTGCGGCGCAAAGCCGGTGGGATTGGCACTGCCCGATAACTGATAGAAAATCTGCAGCGCGGCGGCGGTATCGCCGTCGCGGGTGAAGACGACGGTCGCCGGCACGGAGTCGCCGCGGATGGCGCCGGGCACCGGGCTGTAAATCCGGACGACCGGCGGCTGGCCTGCCCGCGTCCACATGGCGGCGTCCGCGATGACATAGCCGTTGACGCCCGTGTTGGTTAGAAGGAGGTTGCCGGTCGTTCCCGCGTTGAAGGAGTAAACTCCCAGATCGAACCAGGTGCTACCGTTAGACTGCTGGTTCACCGTGGTATTGGCCACGCCGCCGCCGTGTTGGATGGTGACGGGGACATTGGTGGCGCGGTTGGTGTTGGCGCTCCAACGCAGGGAGACACGGTAATTTCCGGTGTTCGGGATGACAGGGGTGAAGCGGACCGATTTCTGACCGCGTCCCTCGCCGCCGTCATGGAGATAGCTGTCGCCGTTAAAGCCCGCGGTCGCGGAGGAGATGGTCCAGCTCCCGGTGGTGACGACGCCGGTGGCATCCTCGGTATCGACTTTGATGCCGGATGCTTCGGGTTGCAGGCTGAGCACTTGTCCGTCGGCCCGGAGCACCGCTGCCAGTTTCCCGTACGATATCTGTTGGACGCTGATGCCGTCATTGATCGCCAGCGCGGCGGCAGTCGCCGCGGATTGCCCCATGGTCATGAAAACGGGTTCCATCCGCGCCGACCCGAAGGCCATGTGCGAGGTCGAGAGGCACCACGGGACTAACAGGTTCTCGCACTGACCCACCTTCGGGATCAGCGAGCGGTAGGAGATCGGATAGGGAGCCGGGGGGATTTCGTAAACCCCGCCCTCGTTCTTCACGGAGCCGTTGTGATTGAAACGCTGGGTGTGATGGGAGTCCATCGTGTAGGCGCCCATGCCCACGGAATCCTGGGCGACGACCGTGCCGGCGCAGTTCTTCGTGGTCATCACGTAGTCGGACACCATTCGCCGCGCCTCGCGGACATAGAGCTGGGGTGGGAAATTTCCGGTGTCGGTGAATTCGTCCGCCGGCAGTCCCCAGCCAGGGTAGAGCCCGTTCGCGCCGACTTTCGCCAGCACGCGCGGGTGGTTCTGGATGGTCCATAACAGGCCTAACTGCCAATAGATGTGTTCGGCGGCGAGCGCGGCGCGTTGCTGATGGTTGAGGGTGGACCAGTCCCATCCCGGTCCCCAGTTTTTTCCGATGTAGTCGGTGGAAACGCCGGTTCGGTTGTTGGAGTCCGTCTTGGCGTTCGGCATGGCATCCATTTTAAGGAACAGCGTCTGCCCGGCCTCGACGGCACGGAGCACCAACTCGAAATCCTCATCCTGATAGTTCGCCGGCTTCGCCACCATCACGCGATTGGCGGAATTGTTAGTGAGACACATCCGGTAGCAGTAGGCCTGGAGGTTTCCGTCACCGGTGCCGTTAGGAGCAACGCCCGCGTTGATGCCGGGCAGCAATCCGCTCGCCGGATTTCCTTTCACGTTGTAGGGATCGAGACCCGCGATGACTTCGTTTCCCGCTGCGGTTTGCACTCCGTTGATCGTTTCCCCGTAAATCGAATTCGCCTCGCGGCCGATATGGAAGCTCACCCCCGCTCCGGCCATGACGTCGCCTTCGTAGCTGGCATCGATGAACATCTTTCCTGTGAACACCCGGCCGTCCTCCAGCTTGATCGAGGTGATTCTCTGGCCATTCATCGCCACGCCATCGGTGAGGTCTAGCAGGCCGGTGAAAATCTTCACGGTGGTCTCGGCGAGCATGTCATCGTAGATCCGCGTGGCGACCTTCGGCTCGAAGATGTAGCCTAACTGCTTCGTTTGATCGAAGCCCGCCATGTGCTGGCCGGCCATCGATTTGACTGAGTTCCAGTTCGGCTGCGCGGCGTAGTGGAGATAGACGCGGTGGTAGAACTCCTTGCTGAGGCCGCCGAGAATCGCGGCGTTTTTCAGATCGGTCCATCCCAGGCCGCTGGTGGTGAGCCCGCCGAGGTGGACCGTGGGAGAAATCAGCGCGACCTTCTTGCCCATTTTCGCGCCCGCCACTGCGGCGGTGATGCCGCCGGAGGTGCCGCCGTACACGACCAGATCGAAGTTCTCGGGATGGGCGGATGCGGACGCGACGGAAAGGCCCGCGCAAGCAACGAGACGGGCAACGATCCTCAAAGGTGGAATGCTGAATTGAAACATGGGTTGGAACTGGCAGCAGTGGGCCAGACACTGTCCCGTCAAGGAGGGCTTGAAATCCCTCTTTCGAGTGAGCAATGGAGGAATTTTTTCCCTCGCCTTGGGCAAGGGTTCCTCCCGTAGAGTCGGGAGATTCCTCCAAGCATGAAAATCCCATTGCTGCTGCTGGTGATGCTTTGCCTCTCCGGCCTTACCTCCGGAGCGGACCTTCCTGCGTCCGACGTGCAGCCGATCCGGGAGATCCAGAACGCCTCCACGGTCGAGCCGTTCGAGGAATCGCAGGTGAGCGCGCAGGGGGTGGTGACCTGGGTGGACGGCGGTGCGGGCCCCGGCTTTTACATTCAGGATTCCAGCGGGGGATTGCTGGTGACACGGGAAAAAGGTCCCGCCCCGAAGGTGGCCGAGCGGGTGCGCGTCAAGGGAATGCTGGCTCGTGGAGATTTCGCCCCACTGATCAGACGCGCGGAATTCCAAAGCCTTGGGCCGGGGGCGATGCCCGATGCGGCGCGGGCGTCCGGTGGAGGCTTGCTTAACGGCTCCTTCAATGGCGAGCGGGTGGAAACGGACGGCTGGATCCGCTCGGCGGAGATGATTGACGCCACGACGATGGTGGGGGTGCTGGATTCCGGGGCGTCGCGCATCAGTTTCCGGATCCCCAATGTGAAATCCCTGAAACCCGAAAAACTCGTCGCCGCCAAGGCTTGGGTGCGCGGCGTCGCCAGTCCCGTTAGATCGCGCGGGACGATCCGGCAACTGGTGGAAGTGCAGGTGCTCGCGAACGGCGAGGGGGACTTTAACTGGGATCAGCGGGAAACCACCTCGCCATGGACACTCCCGCCCACACCGTTGCGCAACGCCTTCCAGTATCACCCGGGTCAAACCCGCGGCGAGCGTCTGCACGTCCGCGGAAAGGTGGTGATGGTGGCGGAAGGCATCGCATGGCTGCATGACGGCGAGGCAGGTCTGGCGATGCGCGGAGCGGCTGCGATGAAGGCCCGTCCCGGGGATCAGGTGGAGGCGGTGGGTTTTCGCGATCTCGAGGATTTCCTGCCGGTCTTGTCGGATGTCGTGATCCGCCCGAACAGCGGGCCGGAGGTTTCACTGCGACCCCGGCAGATTCAGGCGGCGAGCCTGCAGGAAGGGCTGCACCACGGAGATTTTGTGGCAGTGACGGGACATCTGCTGGACCGCATCGATGCGCCAGTTGAAAGCGCGGACCCGCGCGTGGTTCTGTCATTGCAATCCGACCGTGGAGTTTTCACCGCCGAGTTGGACGCCCGCGGTTCCGAGGTGTTAGGCCATCTGGAAACAGGCAGCCTGTTGCGCGTATCGGGTATTTGCTCCGTACAAACCGACATGACGGGTGAAACCACCGGCTTCAAAATGCTGGTCCCGGATGCCGCCTCCATTGCCGTCGTCGAAGCCGCTCCTTATTTCACGCCGAAACGCCTGTTGATCCTTCTGACCATCACCTTGGCCATCCTGCTGGCGGCCGCCTTGTGGGCGTTTTTTCTCTCGCGGCGGAATCTCAGCCTGCGTGCGGCAATGCGCGAGAAGGTGGCGGTCTCGTCGGAACGCAGCCGCCTGGCCCGCGATCTGCATGACACTCTGGAGCAGGGCCTGACAGCCATTCATCTCCAGCTCCACGCGATCGGTCCTTCGCAACAGGAAGCGTCAGGGGAAACCCAGGAGCGGGTCGGCGCGGCGCGGCAACTGGTGCTGCAATGCCACTCCGAAATCCGGCGGTCCATCTGGAACCTAAGGTCGGAAGCTCTCGAACACTTCGATCTGGGAGAAGCGCTTCACCGCGCGGCCCAGTCCCTGTTCCTCGGATCCCGGACCCGGGTGGAATTCCGTCAGCAGAAGGGCGATATGAAAATTCCCCAGCTCATCGGCGACAACGTGCTGAGGATCGGCCAGGAAGCCATTACCAACGCGCTCAAGCACGCGGATGCCTCCGTTCTGCGGATCGATCTAACCACCACAGCCGACCGCATTTCACTGGTGGTCAGCGACGATGGCAGCGGCTTCACACCAAGCATCGCGCCGGACGGAAGAACCGGCCATTTCGGCCTGGTGGGAATGAGGGAACGCACCGAGCGGATCGGCGGAAAACTGGACATCACCAGCCAGCCCGGTGAGGGAACCACCATCCGCATCGAGGTGCCGCTGGAAACCAACCCATCATCATGAGTCTAGAAGTCCCCATCAGCATCCTGATCACCGATGATCATTTCGTGGTCCGCGAGGGCCTGCGCAGCATTCTCCGCCGCGAGGCGGATTTCTCCGTGGTGGGTGAAGCCTCTAACGGCCACGAGGCCGCCATCGCGCATGCCAAGCTGCGCCCCGATGTCACCATCATGGACCTGCGGATGCCCGTCTGCGGCGGAGTGGAGGCGATCCGGAAAATCCGTGCCGTCGACCCGTCGGCACGGATTCTGGTCTTAAGCAATTTCGAAGGAGACGAGGACATCCACGCGGCCCTTTCCGCAGGCGCGATGGGCTATCTGCTCAAGCACAGTTCAGGAGACCAGGTCACGCCCGCCATCCGCACCTTGATGCTCGGAAAACGCTGGATCCCTCGCGAGGTGGCGGGTCATCTGGCCTCCCGCGAGCGGGGGGAAATCCTTTCGGAGCGGGAGCGGGAAATCGTCAGGCTGCTGGTGCTGGGAGAGGCGAACAAGCAGATCGCCTCGGCGCTGGGTATCACCGAGCAAACAGTGAAGTCGCATGTCAAAAACATCCTCGCGAAGCTCCAGGTGCGTGACCGCACGGAGGCGGTGACGGTGGCCCTGCGCCGGGGCATCGTTCATTTGCCCGAGGTGTGAAGCTCAGGGGACGACGCCCGATCTGAGAAACTGCCGGAGAACAGAGGCTGATATGACGCGGAGCGCCCGCGGTGATGTCTGTTGCGTATCAGAATCGCTGCCGGTTTCCTGCGTCAGGTGGACAGCGCCGGATACCGACGGCCAGCGCGGGTTGAATGAGAAAAAAGGCTCAATCGCGGCGACGGCGCAGCAGGGTCATCATGCCCAATGCTCCGAGCAAGGCCGCCGCAGGCTCGGGGATGGCGACGATCTGTGCCATATTGAGGAATCCGCGGAGTTCCGTTTCGGTGCCATCCGAGGCCACAAACAGCGACTGGCCCGCAGCGATTGAAATGCTCAGGGCAACATAGTTTTGTCCCGCGGCAAAGCTCTCGTATCCATTCGTGTAGGCGCCGGTGGTGTAAGTGGTGTTGGCTTGGAATGCTGAGGTCTCCGAATTGAGCTGGTGAAGTGCCGGAGGACGTTCCCTTGGTAGCGTGGAAGGCCATGCCCGCAGCGACAGGACCGGGACTTGCGGCTGTGTTCGACTCGGGAACGTCGGTGTTGGCGGTCGGATTGCCAAAGTCCAGCATGAGGTTCGCGGCCGCTACAGGAAGGCTTGCGGCTATCAGAAACGGAAGAACCAAAGGCGTGGAGGGTTGCATCGGATTTGGGTTTGAGGGCGAGTCCGGATCACCTCGCAATCCGGGTTTCAGGAGATGAATGCATCGGTTCCCCGCGGACTTGGCAGAACCGGACGAAATAAATCCGCGCGAGATCGATGCGGCGGAAGTTGAACCGGCATTTCCCGGTTGCCGGAGCCTGCATGCTAAGTTTTTCCGTCACGGGATCATTCAATGACAATCCATACCTGTCGCTGCCCCGGGGGCACAGAAAATGACATAATGTTAGAATTTGGACCCCGACCCAGGACGCTTCACAATGTTCAGTCTCCAAAAGCTTGGTTATATTCGGGACCACTTGGTATTCTTCCCACCGCTGGCCAAATTCAAACTTCTCTCCCACCTGTCAGAAAATAGTTCGCGGGCTGCCGTTTCCGGCAGCCCGCGGGGTGATGGTTGTGGTTTGGATTCAGGGCGGATCGTTCAGAACCATTTGTAGGTAACCGGTCCAAGCAGGTTTGCGGATGCCGGGCCGGTGGAGTAGCTGGCGATCGTCTTTGATACGGTCTTGCTGCCGAACGGGAACAACTCGGCCTTGGCAAAGACAGCCAGACTGCCCGTGATGCCCGACGTGCTGGCAGTGAGTGAGACGGTGACATTGGCACCCTTTGTCGGGAACAAAGCCGTAGTCTCACGTGTGATGGGGAAGGTCACGGCGGTGAGGAGCGGCACTGTGGTCACCCGGGTGGTGGTGAGGAGCGGGAAGGTCGGGAAGATGGTGGCGTTGGCCGCCAGCGCCGCTTTGCCCAGTTTCAAACTGCCGGAGGCACCCGCGCTGAGCGAGGCGAATCCATCAACCCCGACGCCCACGCTGGCACTCGCGGTGGCCGCGAGATCGGCCACCGGACCGATAGTCATCGCGACCCGCGGGACCGCGCCTCCCGGAACCGTTGTGGAAGTGGTATCAACCCGGAAAAACGCATCGACGCTCGCCGTGACCTTGGCGGTCACATTGAAGGGAATGAATGCGATGGAGAAGGGAATCGACTTGCTGGCGCTCCATTGTTTGACGTAGTGCGACGAGACGTACGGCAGTGGCCTGTTGGAGACGTTCACAACGCTGGTGCCGAGCGCGCTGAGGGTGCCGGTGAAGCTTCCCGTGCCGGTTGACAGAACCTTCACCGTGCCATTGCCGCTCAGAGCGGTGACGGATCCGCCGAAGATTTTCCCCCTAACACTTCCCCCGGCGGTGAGGCTGTAGCTGCCAACGGTCGTGGCAGTGGGAGGAATCGAATTGTCGAATGCGTTGAACGAGGCCGAGGCTCCGAAGTTGCTATCTCCCGTGGAATAGGAGTAGGTCTTGTTGAAGTTCTGAGCGGCCCCGCCTGGCAGAGCCAGGAGGAAGGCAGCTGAGAGCAGGGTGGCGACATGTTTGATGGTGGTGTGTGTTTTCATGGTATAGTTTTTGTTTGTTAGTTT
>JAZKGW010000012.1:173634-588061 GCA_040385685.1 Verrucomicrobiota bacterium
GGTCTGTTTGGTCTGTTTGGTCTGTTTGGTCTGTTTGGTCTGTTTGGTCTGTTTGGTCTGTTTGTTTTGGTGTTGTTGGATTCCGGCTTTCGAGGTCGGGGAAAAGTGGGGGCAAGGGTGCTCAGCGATTGCTGGAGACGGCTTGGCGGATGAGCTCGGCGGTCTCTCCCGCCGCACGGGGCAGGAGTTGTAGAAAGGTCCGGCGGATTTCCGGGAAGGCGTCCTGGTGCGGCGCGAGAGAGGCGATGGCGAATTCCCGAAGCGGTCCGGACTTGCTGCCGCTGCGGACAAGTTCGAGCACGGGGCGCACCGATTCCGGAGACACCAGTTCAGGACTGGTCAGAACCTCCATCGCCCGGCGGCGAACGTCGTCCGAAGAATCACCCGTTAGAGCCCGGGTGATGGCTGGGAGGGCCTCGGGCTGCCCCGACGAGGCAAAGAAGTCGATGGTTGCCAGGCGGACCTCCGGCTCCTGATGCCCTGCCGCAAGCGCCAATGCCTGGTCCATGATGGCGGGATCCTGGGTGCGAGCGTTGGCCAGCGTGCGCAGGGCGGTCGCCGTGTCTGCGGGAGAAAATTTGCCGTCCAGTGCAAGCTCGGGAGCCAGTGTCTTGATGAGGGCTTGGCCGAGTTCGGAATTGTCGCGGGCCAACGTGCCCAGCGCATAGAGGGCGGCATCGTTCAGGAGATAGTCTGCCCCCGGGTTCTCGGCCGCCACCGCGGCGTCCAGCGCTTGGATGAGGTCGGAACTTTGGACCCGCCCCACGCCGCCGGCCGCGACGGCAGCCTGCATCAGGACGGCGGGAGGATAGGTGTCCCGCGGTGCCGCAAGGATGGCAGCGAGCGCCGCTTGGGATTCCATGCTGGTCCTGCCCGCCAGTTCGAGAGCATGGGCCACCCGGGCCGTCACGCCATCCGCCAACGCGGGGTTTTTGAGTGCCTCCGCGACCTCGCCGCTGCGGGCTGGGTTGGCAAGGAGCCAATCGCGAAGCGCATGCATCGCCGGAAGTGTGGCCGCGTGATCCGGTCCGCCCGCCACGGCTTCGCTCAAATCATCAATCATTTTGGAAGCGGGCACCGAGCCGTACTTTTCCACCAAACGGGCCATCCGCTGACGTTCCCGGGCCGCCGTCTGGCGGGACTCGTTGCTACTGGCAAGGCTCGCGCTGTCAACCAGGCCGGCCCGCTTCGCCGGATCCACCATCAGCGCCAACAAGCTCTCGGGAATCGACGCTTCCGCCAGTCGGGCCAACTTGATGGAGGTGCTCGCGGTGAAGACGGTGCGATTCTGCCAGAGGCATTCGAATTTCTCTTCCCCGGTGAGCGTTTCCAGCCAGAACGATCCTGGCACCGCGGTGAAACTGGATTGCACGATCCGGCGGGAAGGCTGTCCCTCAGGCGCTGCAAAAGCCTGGCGGGACTTGGTGAACCGAGTCGCTGTTTCCGCCTGATAGACGCTGCGGCATGGCAGGCCCTGCGTCGTCTCGTCCGCTTCCCAACGGGATCCCCGTCCGAGCACGAATTCGGTGGCGAACAAGCCTTGGAGCATAATCCGGTCCTCGTCCGCGAGCGCCGCAGGAAGGTCACAGGAAATCAGTCGGCCATCCTTGGCAAGGCGCAGCAGTCCGGGGGTCGCATTCAGCAGGCTCTCGATGACCGGCTGGCGGTGCGAATCGTTCCCGCCGGCGGAGGTGACCGTCACAGCGGCGTCACTTATCTGCATCGCCAGCGTGACGCTGTGGGCATTGGCTTCGAGGAGACAGACATGCAGCCTGCCGACAACCGTGGTGAGTCCGCAGGCATCGGGGACCAGGTCCGCGTCGCCTGCCTTCAGATCAATCGACTGCTCAATCTGATAGGAACTTTGCGCGTCCGTCGGCCAGTGCCACTCATGGACCCGAGCCGCTGCGGATTCGACAGCGGCGGGGGCGACGGTGGCGGTGCGCCGTGAGACTCCGGCCGGCATGTCACTGCCGCCGGTCCGGAGTCCGTATCCGGCGAGCGCCGCCAGTCCCGCCGAAAGAAGTCCTCCAGCCATGACGGAGCGCCGGAGGTGGGTTGCCGGACGGTGATCGTTCCGGGGCGCGCACTTGTTGCGGGTAGTTGATGATTTCATTTGTTCGGTGGGTAGAGTGTGGAAGTAAGGGGCGGCAGGGAGCCCCAGGATGAATTGCCCCGCCGGCCGTTGAAGGCCGTCACTGCAAGCTGTTTCGGCAGTGACATCCCTTTCTTGGCTCTTCCGCCCGCCGCGGTAACACGTCGGCTAAACTTTTTTTCCGCGCCACATCCCCGACAGCATTCCCGGTGGCGTCAGCCAAGCGGGATGCCGATGAAACCATCGGCATCGTCGGTCCCGGCGGATCGGCGAAATCCACCTTACTGTGCCTGGTGATCGCGCTCTAACAACCAACCGCCGCCACGTCGCCGTGTTCAGCTTCATCGGCCAACCCGGATCGCGTCTATCAGGGGGAAAGCGCCACCGCTATCCCGAGCTCCCGGCCGGCTAACTCATTTCGCCTTTTCCGCGACGGACCTGGCCCAGGCCGCCCGCTCGGGGGGGAGTTTGGCGATCCACGCGGCTTCCTCCCCGTCGGGAAGAGTCTGCAGGATGTTATGAAACAATTCGTCTGATAGATTAAGCATGGGTGCCGCGGCCACCGTGTTTGCCAGCGTATCCAATCGGTCGCGCCCGGCTCGGAATGCCATGGCGGCGAGCGCCTTGCGGCGCATCGTGGAATTGGGAAGCGTCGCGGCCCAGGCGACACCCCGGTTCCAGTCGCATTCGCCCCAGGCGTCCGCCACGCTGACCACCGCATTGAGCATGTTGCGGGTGGCTGGCGCATCGTTCAGAAGCAATGAGGCGGCTTCGATTTGCTCGGCGTTCTTCATCGGCATCGCTTCCACGGCCGCGTACGTCGCAACCGCCCGACTGCGAACGGAAAGCTGCGCGAGCAAACCGGCGGTCTCGTTGCCAGGGACGCGGCCGCTGGCCATCACCCCGGCGATCGCCGCATCGCGGGCGGTTGGATCAGTTAGGTTGGAAGCCGCTTCCAGCGCGCTTCGCGTGTCCTTGAGCGCCGCGGCTTTGAAGGCATCGCCAAACCAACGTTCGGATTCGATGACAGGTTGAGTCTTCAGCCATTCAAGCAGAGCGGGCGAATCTTTTTCGGCCCAAGCGGCGACGGCATAGCTGAGGAAATCCCGATATTCGCTGCGCTCCGGCAATCCCGCCAACCCTTGCACGGCGGCTGACGGATCATTTTTCATCCACGACCGGGGGCCCCAGGAGAAGCGGTTGAAATCCCCCGCTTTTGCCGCCAGCTCAAGACCTTTTGCCAGATCCCCGGCGATGACCGTGTCCACGACTTCCCGGCGGAGAAAATCGCTCGACTCCTTGTCGGTGATGGCGTTCGCCGCGCGCATCGCCGCATCGGGCTGCGCCGCCGCCCACACGTGGAGCAGATTCTTGCCATATCTCCTCAGCAGGGTGCCGTCGCGCTGCTGCTTGAGCCAGTCCCAGAATCCGGCGGGATCTTGTTCCGCCCATAATCGTTCCGCCAGGCGGGTGCCCTCGGGGTCGTTCATCCGGGCGCGGAAAAATGCCGGCCATTCTTCGGGTGTTAGGGATGCCGCATGATTCGCTAAGGAGAGCATGCGTTGACCCGGCGGCAGCTTGGACGGTGTCCACGGGCGCGACGAGCGCCGGCCCGGGGCGCTCGCATCCGGATCCTTCGGACTCTCGGTTTTCCTGGGAATTGCAATTCCGGCAAGGAATCCGAGGGCCGCGCACAGGATAGTTAGAACGAATGGCTTCATCGAGGTTTAGGGGCCATTTCATCGAGCGCTTGGATCAGGACGGCGCGTTCCTCCGGGCTGATGTTAGTGGTTTGCACCAGTTCGCGGGCGGCCGGCTGGCCAACCTTTTGCGCGACTTTTTTCAGATCGGATTCCAGATACTTGATCCTCGTATCGCCTTGCAGGATGTCGGCGGAAATCGCGAACGCGAGATCGGGACAGTAATCGCCCACGTCGCCATGCGCCGCAAACCAAGCCTGGGTTTTGCGCGGACCATCGGGTAGATCCTCAACCCAATTGCTCGCTCCGATGGCGTCGTTCCGCACCCAGTGGTAGCCGACGGTATTGTTTAGCAGACTTCTGGCCTCGGAATTCGCTTCATAGCTGTAGGTCACCGATTCAGGCTGTGAGATCAACCACTCGGCGGTTGCCTGTGGGTCTGCTGCCGCCCATTTCCCGGCAAGTGTCTTAAGAGATCCCGGCAGAGCAACTCCCGGTTCTCGCGGGGTGAAGAAGCCGGCAAACGCTTCCTGCGGCGATGACAAGGCAGCTTGGACCATTGCCGCGGACGGGTCATCGCTAACATAGGGAACCGCGATGCCGTGGCTCTTTGCGTAGGCAGTGGCCTCGTCGGGATTCCGGTCCGCCCACTGGCCGCAAATGTAGGACATGATGAAATCGCGAGCCTTGCCCGGCGGCAGGCGGGTGGCTTCCTCAGCCGCCTTGGCCGGGTCGGTGCAGAACCAGCCATCGTGGTCGATCGGAGACTGTGCGGATTGGCGCTTTTCCCAGTCGACGGGAGATTTCGACAATTGCTGATAGAGACTCGCCAGATCGAGAAAGGGATCCAGATGGATGCCCAGGAAGATCTGGCTGGTTGAGCTACCGGGAGTTGCCAGGTAGCCCAGCGGATCATTCGAACGGATGCGGTTTGTGGATTTCGCGTCGAGCGCGTTGGCCTTGAGGGCTGCGGTAGCTCCGGACACATCACTCTTCATCCACACCAGGAACAATTCATTGAGTGCTTGCGTGCGGTGGTCATCCGTTAGTTCGAGCGACTTCAGCCATTCCAATGTCGCAACGGGATCTTTGGCCGCCCAACCCCGGGCGACGACGGCGATGAGGTCTGCGTTGTTGTCGGGTTTGCCGTGATTGCAGGTGGCCACGCCTTTCGCCAATTCGGGATCATCGCGCCCGAGTGTGGTGAGTGCAATGACCATCGGTGAATCATCGGAATTTCCGATTTGCACCAAACTGTTCAGAAACGACGGGTCCCCCCGGCGGATCGCAACGAGCGAGCGGATCTCGGAGAAAACGCCATCAGGGGTTCCGGCGACCGCCGCCGCGTAATTGATCGATGCCCATGCCTCGAAGAACGGAGCCGCCCAGATTGAGTCGGATTTCCGTTCGGCCGCCAGCCTCGCTAACAAATCCTTGGGTTCCTCCAGGTCCATCCAGCGGCGGAACACGGCCTCCAGTTCAAGCGCGCGGCGTGGATCGTTCGCGTCGACGAGTTCGCGGAACAATTCCTCGCAGCGACCCGCCGGGACCGACGCGAGTTCATTGAGAAAAACCGTGGTCGGCCCGCTCTCGCGCCGCGCGCTGCGGTTGCCCACCGGCGATTTTCCCGCGCGGGCGGCGGTGGAGTTTTTTGCGACAGGTTCGCGGTCTAACGACGACTTGGGACCTGACTGTGGACGGCAAAGCAGCCCCAAGACGAGTCCGCCGGCCGCGGCCAGCGCTGGCAGTTTCGTCGTCCCCGCTAACAACTTCATGTTGGCGAAGATGTGCCTCGCTCGCGGGAAGTAAAGCGCGGACTGATCGGACGGTTTCGGTCTGTCCGGTAAGGGTTGGGCCCTGTGCGTAACGACCGGTGAAGCGACGGATCCCGACGGAATGATCGAGTCTATCGAAGTTCCCTTGGATGGCTAACTTTTGACCCAGCGAATGCGGCCGCCGAGCTGGTCCCACTCGAAGCGGTGATCTCCGGGAATAGTTAGGATCTCGGCGACGTTCTCACGGGTGAACTTCAACCCATAACGGTTAGCCCGTTCAACGAGGTGGTCCGCATCCGCCCAGCCTTGAAGGTCGAGACGAAGGCCGATGGCTCCGGGATCGTCGCGGAGGACGAGGGTGAGGAAGTTTGCCAGACGAAGGCGCTCCGCTGTCACCGGGTCGGGACGGAGATTGTCGCCACTTGGGATTGGATAGAGTCCTACCTTTGCTGGCTTGGTCGGTGGTTCATCCCATTTGGGAAGTCCGCAGTGAACGCATTTCCGGGCGAACGGCATCGGGAAAGGGAAGTCGTAGAAAAAATACTGCCTGCAACTTGGACACCGAAAGTACGTGATGAAAGCGAAAGCCAAGTTATGCAGGATGAAAAAAGGTATCCAGAAGACGAATAGGTCGCGGGCCCACTTGATGGGCCAGCCCTGCATGTAAAATGGAAATACCCAAAGCGGAAGAGTGAACAGCGTGATGACTTTCCATCTCTGGTAGCCATCCCACGCGGATTTCTTTGGATCGCTCATGCCGCTTGGAACTCGTACCTAACGTCTTCTCGCCGGAACTTTCCTAGCAGACGCGATCTCCACAATCAACCGGTGCAGGATAAGGCGGTGGTCGAGGCCGGTGGTGACCAGCGCCTGGTCCGCCTTGAGGGTGGCTTCCATGACTTGTTGGAGACCGGCGAGCTCGAAGTTTTTCGCGTTGTCGGCAGCGAGAAAGATGGGGAATACATTCACGCCGGAGCCGTCCTTTTTCTGCGGCAGCCAGGCGCGGTCGGCTTCGGCGAGGCGGTTGAGGCCGCCGGAGAAGGCGTTGTAGTTGGTGGTGGGGACTTTGAACTTGTCGATGATCAGCTTGGCCATGAACAGGTTTCTAACCACGCCGATGATCGAGGCGCGCATGATGCCGATGGCGGATTCGTCGGCTTCGAGCTGCTGATCGATGAGCTGGATCGCGCGGGCGGCATTGCCTAACTGGATGGCCTTGCCGATTTCAAAAACCACGGCGGCACGGCTGAGCGGGACGAGCACCCGGACGTCGTCCTCGGTGACTTCGCGGCGTTCCTCTCCCAGGTAGAGGTCGAGTTTTTCCAGTTCGTTGCCGATCTGTTGGGATTGCTCGCCAGCGAGCATGACGAAGAGCGCGAGGGCATCCGGCTCGAAGCGCAGGCCGAGTTCCTTGGCGCGGCCGGTGACGAGCCGCGCGACCTGGTCCTGCCAATCGTCACGGCTGGTGTCGATGCGGTCGTGGACCTGCACGTCGGCGGCTTTTTCGATGAATTTCCAGAAGCCGCGGCGCTTGTCCACGCCTTGGGCGGTTAGCAGGAATTTTACGCCGTCGGGGATTCCTTTTTCGAGCGTGGCGCGGAGGCTTTCGACACCGGCTTCGGTGCGTTGGGAACGGCCGGTGACGTTGTCCGCCAGGAAATTTGCGTTGCGCAGCCAGACCACCTTGTCACCGCCGAACATCGGCATGGTGAGCAGGGCCTGGACGGTGGTGGAGCAGATTTCGAAGGCGGACTCGGAGTTGTCGGCGATGCCGTCGATCGTCTCATGGGTGAATCCGTCGTCCACGCCGCCGGTGAGCTCATTGTAAAGGTGGAGGGCTTTTTCGCGGACGAGCCCTTCGTCACTGCCGACGACGGCGAAGAAATTTCCGGATTTCTGGGGAGATGTCTTCGGTTTCGCGGCCACGGGGATTTCCTAAAGAGATGGGGCGGACGGTGCAAGCGCTGGGAAGAAGGTGGGAAACCGCCAAAACGCCAAGGTCGCCAAGGAAAAAGGATTTTCGGGTATTCTGTAGGGAACAATCGTGAACTGGGGATCGCGGTTCTTGATCTTCCTTGGCGTCTTGGCGGTTCAACTTTCCAAATCGATGACATCGCCGTTCAACCGCTCGATTTTTTTCCGTTCGCGAGCTTGGCGGAAGAAACTTTGCAGCAAGTAGAGGCATTCCTCGCCGAGCACGCCCGGGGTCACATCGCAACGGTGGTTGAGCGGCGGATTCGCCTCGAGCAGGTTGATCCAACTGCCCGCCGCTCCGCACTTCGGGTCCGGGCAGCCGAAAACGACGCGCTCGGGCCGGCAATGGACGATTGCCCCGGCGCACATCGGGCACGGTTCCTTGGTAACGTAGAGTGTGCATTTTTCCAGCCGCCAATCGCCGAGCGCCTGCTGTGCGGCGGTTAGCGCCAGCATCTCGGCGTGGGCCGTGGCGTCCTTGAGGAGTTCCACTTGGTTCCACGCCCGGGAAATGATTCGGCCTTCCTTCACGACCACCGCACCGACCGGGACCTCCTCCGCGGCCATGGCCTTGCGGGCTTCACGCAGCGCCTGGCCCATGAAATAAACGTCGCTGTGCAAATCAAGGATAGGGGCTTCGTCTTCCACGCCGGAGGGGTAGCGGATGGCCACCCGCCACGCACGCTGTTTCATCCGCCGGGAAAAATTTTCCGTGCCCGCTCGCCCAATCCGTGGTTCCTATCGCCCCCGTGATTCCTAAAAATTTCAAAGACCGGGTGATCGCCCCATCGCTGCTGGCGGCGGACTTTTCGCGCATCGGGGAGGAAGTCAGCCGGGCGATCCATGGCGGGGCGGACTGGTTGCACATGGACGTGATGGACGGCCATTTCGTGGACAACATTTCCTTCGGTCCCGCGGTAATCCATGCGGTGCATGAGTCGAACGACATTTTCCTCGATGTACACCTGATGATTTCGCGGCCGGATCATTATTTGAAGCGCTTCATCGTGGCGGGGGCGGACTTGATCACGGTGCATGTGGAGGCGGAGCACGATATTTGCGAGACCCTCGAGCGCATCCGCGACGCCGGTTGCCTGGCCGGTCTGGCTCTCAACCCCGCGACGCCCTTGAAGGAGGCCGAGCCCTATCTCGATCAAATCGACCTGCTGCTCTGCATGACGGTGGTCCCCGGCTTCGGCGGGCAGGCGTTCATGCCTGAAATGCTGGAGAAAATCACCGCGGCCGTGAAATTTCGGGAGACAAATGGCTTGTCCTTCCACGTTGAGGTGGATGGAGGCATCGACGCCATCACCGCCGCCGCTTGCTATGCCGCCGGGGCGAACGTAATGGTGGCCGGTTCCTCGACATTCCGCGCGCCAGACATGGCCGCTGCGATCTCCGCCATCCGCCACGCATGAAATCCCAATACCTGCTTCCCGCCGCCACCGCCATCCTCGGGTTTTCCATCGCCTGGCTCGCCAAGCCCGACGGCACCCCGGCCACGACCGGGACCAAAATCGAGGACGCCGCGGCACCGCGCACGGCCCGTCCCGATCCAGTCAGCCGTCCGTCATCCGGCGACGGCAAGCGCCCGAAGGATGTCAAAGCCAGCGATTTCCCGCTCGCCGATCAAGCCGATCAAGGTCCGAAATCCCGCGATGAGGCGAAGATGCTCCGTCTCACGGAAGCACTCGGCCTCTCGATCGAGCAGCAAGGCGAAATCATCGCCCTGATCGAAAGCGTCCAAGCCAGCGCGAGCGACACCGTGCCCGCCCTCGAGGATCTAACCACCCGGGGCATGGCGGTGGAGGAGGGCCTGGCCAAATTGCTAACACCGGCGCAGCTTGCCAAATTCCAGGAAGTGCGGGAGCGCGAACGCGAGAACCAGATTGAAGGGCGCTCACAGGAAATGCTTAAGGGAGCCATCGCCGAGATCGATCTATCACCCGCGCAACGCGACGAAGTCCTCGCACGGCTGCGCCAAAAATCGAAAGCCGATCTGCAGTCCATCCCCAGCGCCGCGACGCTGTTGTTTGACAAATCGATGCTGCCCACCGGCGGCAAGGAACTTTCCGCGGACGGCATCTTGTTGCTGGCGAAGATGGGCGAGCAGGTCGCCGTCGGCGACGCCGGAGCGGCCTATCAGAAAATCCTCGAGCGCCAGCGCGGCGAGCTTGAGGAACTCCTGCAATGCTTCGACGGCATCCTCACTCCCGGCCAAATGGGGCAGTATCAGGCGGCTCTGGCAGAAACCCGCGAGCTCTTGAAAGCCAAGCCGCGGCCTCCGGAGCCTCAACCGCAGCCGGCACCCGCACCCGCACCGGCTCCCGGCCCGGCTCCCGTGCCGTTGCCCCCACAGCAGCCCGAGGAAATTCCGGACACCGATGAAGAACCGAAGGAAGACACGGAAGCCGACGTCATCAAAGCCACGGCGGACGAGGACAAGTAGGTGACCACCCGCTCCATCATGCCATTCATCGATTATCTCTTCTCCATCGGCCCGATCCGCAAGGGCATTTGGAAACTCTGGTACCCCTTCCTGACCCGGCGGCTCCGCGGGCAGGACGTGTTATTTCTCAACTACGCGTTCGAAACCGGCCCGCCGATGGACATCCCGCTGGCCGCCGAGGATGAGCCGGACCGGGCGTGCATCCAGCTCTATCACCACGTCGGCATGCAGGTGAATTTCCACCGGAAGAATGTCCTGGAGGTCAGTTGCGGCCACGGCGGCGGGGCGTCGTATCTCACCCGTGCCCAGCAACCGGCGACCTACACCGGGCTCGACCTCAATCCCACCGGCATCAAGTTTTGTAAAAACCGCCATCAGGTCCAGGGTCTGGAGTTCCTCCGCGGCGACGCGCAGAACCTGCCGTTTGGGGAGAATTCCCTTGATGTTGTGATCAACATCGAGGCCTCGCATTGCTATCCGGACTTCCCGCGATTTCTGGCGGAAGTCGCGCGCGTGCTCAAGCCGGGCGGCTATTTCCTCTATGCGGATTTCCGCTTCGCCGACGGCATCGCGAAATGGGAGGACGCGCTCGAAAAGGCCCCGCTCAAGCTGAAGGACTCGCGGGACATCAGCGCCGAGGTCCTGCGCGGCATGGAGTGCAATTCTGATAGATCGATGGAACTGCTGGATCGGAATCTGCCAAAGTTCCTTCACGGCCTCGGCCGCGACTTCGCCGGCGTGAAAGGCTCGCGTGTTTACAACGCGCTTCTAACCGGTGGGCTGACATACCGCTCGTATTGCTTCCTGAAGGTCTGATAGCGGTCGCGCTTGCGACTTGTCTGTCGAAAACGAAATCCGAAAATAGCCCACCACTTCAGTGGTGGGCTAGGGTCGGTAATATCGTTAGAGAATCATCACACAGCCCGATTTCTTGGAAACATGGGTCTGATCGCCCCCGCGGCGTCAGTGCCCCACGATGCCGGTTGCGATGAGCACTGTGTAGGCCAGTTTGCAGCTCAGGTGGAGGATCTGGTCGGTCACGAGGCCGAATTTCCGCTCGCCCTTACCGAGATCGATCAAGCCATGGAGCCCCAGTTCGACGGCACCGAGTGCCATGGATCCGGTCACCAGCCAAACGCCTCCGGCGTGAATCAACGAGTGGGCGGCGAGCGCGACGATCCATGCGCCGGGGCTGTCCGCCGATCCCCGCGCTTTCTGCCGGGCGATGTATTCCCCCTGCAATGGGAAATCCGCAAGCGCGTGGCACACTGCGAGGGCGAAAAACACGGCCAACGGATTGTGAAGATCGACGAGGTTCACGGTTGATAAATGGTTTCAGAGGTAGGCGATTCTCCCGGGTTAGATCTCGGCGGTCACGCTCTGGAATATCAGAGGCACGCCTGATTCCAAGGGGGTTTTCCATAACAAGGGAATTATTCCATCTCTTTCGTCCGGCCTGGGGGCTGCCGGGCCGGCGACAAGGCGGCAGCGATGCTTCGCGCTTGCGGCGAACGCGGCGGTGGATTTCACTCCATGCATGACTCGCCCCGACGGTCGCCAGCCCGACCAACTCCGTCCGATTTCCTTCGTCCCGAACGTGGCTCCCTACGCCACCGGTTCGGTGCTCGTTTCCTTCGGCGATACCCGCGTGATTTGCTCCGCCACCATCGAGGAGGACGTGCCGCGCTGGATGCGCGCCCAGCGCGTCGAAGGTGGCTGGCTAACAGCCGAGTACTCGATGCTGCCCTACTCGACCCTCGAGCGTAAACCGCGCGACATTTCCCGTGGCAAGCTCGACGGCCGTTCATCGGAGATCCAGCGCCTCATCGGCCGCGCGCTGCGGGCCTGCGTCGATTTGAAAAAAGTCGGCCAACGCACGGTGTGGATCGATTGCGACGTCCTCCAAGCGGACGGCGGCACCCGCACCGCCTCCATCACCGGCGGCTGCGTGGCCATGGCGATCGCCTTCAACAAGCTCTTCGCCGAGGGCAAACTCAAGCAGTTCCCGATCAAGAAGCTCGTCGCCGCCGTTTCGGCCGGCGTCTATCAGGGCGTGCCGGTGCTCGATCTGAACTACCCGGAGGACAAGGACGCGTCGGTCGATTTCAATGTGGTCATGACCGAGACTTCGGAGTTCGTCGAAATCCAGGGCAGCGGCGAGGAATCCGTGTTTTCCGGCGAGGAAATGACCGCCATGCTCGAACTCTCGCGCAAGGGAATTTCAGAAATTATCTCGATGCAGAAAGCCGCCATTCTAACCGCCGACCGCGCCGCCCCGGCGGATCTCGCGTCGCTGGCCGCGGCGTTCGGGCGGTGAAGGGCGACTTCGACCTGATTCCTGAAATGAGCACACCCTCAAACCGGCGGAATACCGCATTCTACTGGTGGCTCGGTGGTTTCTGCACGGTGGGCTTCGTTGCCAGCACCTATTTCTTGCTGGATGCGGAGATCACCATGCGATGGGCTCACCACCAATATGAGATTCGTGAGGAAACGGCAGCGAAGATTGCCGGGCTGATTTGGTTGCCGGTCTTAGCGATTGTTTCCGGGTTCAGAGCGTTGTTCATCTTTGCGCGTCGCGCTTGAGTTGCGGCGGCATTTTTAGAGCGTTCCAGCATTTCCCTTGGCGAAATCCGCCAGCCGGACTAGAAAACTCCCGCCATGACCCGCACTTCCATCGAACTCGCCACGAAGATTTACATCGTCACCGTGTCTCTTGTCTTCATTTGGACCGTGACCAAGGTCTTGGCGCAGATGGGCCTGATGTGATCATTTCCACTCCACGGCGACTTCGGCGATCCGGCCGCTCTTGTCATCGTATTTGAGCAGCCCGTGTTCGAGGGCGTATTCGTGGACGCACTTGGTGACCTTCACATCGAACGCGCAATACTCGGCGATCTTCCGGAGCGGGGCGAAATCTCCGGATTTCTTGTGCTCCTGCCACCACCGCAGCGCGTCCAGACCGTCGGCGGTTTTGCCGGTGCCGAGCGAAGCGGACGCCACCGAGTCGAGCTTGAGGCGGAAGCCGACGATTTTCTCGAGTTCGAGCATCATGTCGAGGTTCACCGTTTGCTCGCCAAGCGTGTGAAAAACGTAGGGCTGGAGCACCGGGTAATCGAACTGCAGGTGATTCCAGCCGACCACCAGGTCCGCCCTAACCAATTCCTCCCCGAGCTTCTCCATCTCGTTTTCCGCGTAGATCTCGTAACTCCCCCGGACGGTGCTGTAAGTCACACCGACCGAGACACCCATCTTGGCTTTGTGTGAAAACCCCCCCACATCGCCGAAGCTGCGCTGCGTTTCCAAATCGAAATAGACTATGTTTTTTCCGGCCACGCCGCTTTGTAACGGGAGCAGCCGCCACCCGGCAAGTGCGTTGGCGGATCGGGTGAATTTCCGCCGGGAAAAAGCTTTGCCCAAGGCCCCCTTTTTCCTGATGTTTCGCTAGTTCGTGTTCCTTGAAGGACGCTTTCCCCATCCTTATGAATGACTCATCCCCTTCTCCAGGCGCGCGATTGCGGGCGGCCGTCGAAGCGGAACGACCGCTGCAACTGGTCGGGGTCATCAATGCCTACTGCGCCATGCTCGCGGAGCAAGCCGGCTTCCAGGCGCTTTATCTATCAGGCGCGGGGGTGGCCAACGCGTCGTTCGGCCTGCCGGATCTCGGCCTAACGACTCTTAACGATGTTTGCGAGGACATCCGGCGCATCACCCGGGCCAGCGAGCTGCCATTGTTAGTCGATGCGGACACCGGCTGGGGTGGCGCATTCATGGTCGCCCGCACCATCCGCGAAATGTCACGGGCCGGGGCGGCGGGCTGCCACTTGGAAGATCAGGTGCAGGCGAAACGCTGTGGCCACCGTCCGGGCAAGGAGCTCGTCAGTGCTGGAGAAATGAGCGACCGCATCAAGGCGGCCGTGGACGCGCGGACGGATCCGGAATTCGTCATCATGGCACGCACCGACGCTCATGCGAGCGAAGGGTTGAATGCAGCGATCGAGCGGGCGCAGGCATATGTAGCGGCGGGCGCGGACATGATTTTCGCCGAGGCGCTAACAAACCTGGACGAGTATCGCACATTCACTGACGCGCTGGACGTGCCGGTATTGGCGAACATCACCGAGTTCGGCAATACGCCGCTATTCACCGTCGAGGAATTGCATGAGGCCGGCGTTCGGCTGGCACTCTATCCGCTCAGCGCCTTCCGTGCAATGAGCCAGGCGGCGTTGAAAGTTTATCAAACGCTGCGCACGCAAGGCACCCAGAGCAGCGTCACCGACCTGATGCAAACCCGGGCCGAACTCTACGAAGTGCTCGGCTACCACGCCTACGAACAAAAGCTCGACGAATTGTTCGCCAAATCCAACCCAACCCCAAACCCATGAGCGATTCGGCCCAGCCTTTCACCCCCAAGAAATCCGTGGCGCTCTCCGGCGTCGTCGCAGGCAACACCGCGCTCTGTTCGGTCGGACGCAGCGGCAATGACCTGCACTATCGCGGCTACGACATCCTCGACCTTGCGTCGCAATGCGAGTTTGAGGAAGTTGCTCACCTGTTAGTCCACGGCAAGCTGCCGAATGCGGCGGAACTGGCAGGCTACAAGGCGAAGCTGATGGCACTGCGGGATTTGCCCTCCGTGGTCCGTGCCGTGTTAGAGGCACTGCCTGCATCGTCCCACCCGATGGACGTCCTGCGCATCGGCGTCTCCGCACTCGGTTGTGCGCTGCCGGAAAGCGAACCCCACGACGAAGCGAATGCCCGCGACATCATCGACCGGCTCCTGGCTTCCCAGAGTTCGATGCTGCTTTATTGGTATCACTATTCCAACCACGGCCGGCGCATCGAGGTTCAAACGGATGATGATTCCATCGCCGCACACTTCCTGCACCTTCTGCATGGGGATAAGCCGCGTGCCTCGTGGATCAGGGCGATGGACACCTCGCTCAATCTCTACGCCGAGCATGAGTTCAACGCCTCTACCTTCGCCACCCGCGTGATCGCCGGCACCGGTGCTAACATCCATTCCGCCATCGCCGGCGGCATCGGCGCATTGAGCGGCCCGAAACACGGCGGTGCCAATGAAGTCGCGTTTGAAATCCAGCGGCGCTACGGGACTCCCGATGAAGCGGAGCAAGATATCGTGAAACGCGTCGCGGCGAAGGAAATCATCATCGGCTTCGGCCATCCAGTTTATACCGTGTCCGATCCGCGCAACGAGGTGATCAAGGGCGTGGCGCACTCGCTTTCCGAAGAAGCCGGCGACATGCGGATGTTCGAGATCGCCGAGCGCATCGAGAGCGTCATGTGGCGTGAGAAAAAAATGTTTCCGAACCTCGATTGGTTCAGCGCGGTGTCCTATCACCTGCTAGGCGTGCCGCCCGCGATGTTCACCCCGCTGTTTGTCATCGCGCGCACCACCGGGTGGGGCGCGCACCTCATCGAGCAGCGCCAGGATAACAAGCTCATCCGCCCGAGCGCGAACTACACCGGGCCGGACAACCTGCCTTTCCTGCCCATCGATCAACGCTGAACCCTCATGTCTCACCACGATCTAACTAGCGCCGTGCGGCCCGACCCGGACGCGCTGTTGCAACAAATCGCCGACTACGTCCTCGGTGCCGACCGCATCCCCAGTCACGAGGCGCTCAACACCGCCCGGTTGTGCCTGATGGATACCTTGGGTTGCGGGCTGCTCGCACTCGCCTATCCGGCTTGCACGAAACTGCTAGGGCCCGTCGTTCCCGGCGCGACACTGCCCGGCCGCGGTGCGCGCGTGCCCGGCACCCCCCACGAACTCGAACCCGTGCAGGCCGCCTTCAACATCGGCGCGATGGTGCGCTGGCTGGATTTCAACGACACTTGGCTCGCCGCGGAATGGGGCCACCCATCGGACAACCTTGGTGCGATTCTCGCCATCGCCGATTACCTGAGCCGGAGCGGCCAGCCCCTGACCATGCGCGACGTGCTGGTCGCGATGATCCAGGCGCATGAAATCCAGGGTGTGCTTGCGCTGGAAAACGGCTTCAACCGCGTCGGTCTCGATCACGTCCTGCTCGTCCGCATTGCCTCCACCGCCGTGGCCACGCGCTTGTTAGGGGGCACACGTGAACAAATCATCAACGCACTCTCCAATGCGTTTCTCGATGGCGGCGCGCTGCGCACCTACCGCCACGCCCCTAACACCGGCTCGCGCAAGAGCTGGGCCGCGGGCGACGCCACCAGCCGCGCCGTGCGCCACGCGCTGATGGCCATGCAGGGCGAAATGGGATACCCCGGCGCGCTCACCGCAACCGGTTGGGGATTCCAGGATGTGTTGTTCCGCGGCAAGCCTGTCACGGTCCCCGCGCAAGGCTTTGGCTGCTACGTGATGGAGCACATCCTGTTCAAGATTTCCTTTCCCGCCGAGTTCCACGCGCAGACCGCGGTCGAAGCCGCGCTCGCGCTGCACCCGCAAGTCGCGCCGCGGCTCGATGAGATCGACCGCATCGTCATCGAAACGCAGGAGAGCGGCAAACGCATCATCGACAAGACCGGCCCGCTGGCGAATCCCGCCGACCGCGACCACTGCCTCCAATACATGGTCGCCGTGCCGCTTCTCAAAGGCTCGCTAACAGCCGACGACTACGAGGACTCCGTGGCCACCGATCCCCGTCTCGACGCGCTGCGGGCAAAGATGGAGATCATCGAGAACACAGACTACACCCGCGACTACCTCGATCCCGCCAAACGTTCCATCGGCAACGCCGTGCAGGTTTTCTTCCGCGACGGCAGCGCCACCGAACGGGTTGCCGTCGAGTATCCAGTCGGTCATCGCCGCCGCCGCGAGGAAGGCGTGCCATTGCTGCTGGCCAAGTTCGAAAACGCGCTGCGCGGACACTATCAAGCGCCCCAGGCCGAAGCGATTCTCGCGCTCTGCCACGATGCGGAACGACTCGGAGCCACGCCGGTGCAAGACTTCATGCAAGGACTCGCCAAGTGACGATGGATTCCCCTTCGTCAAACCGGGAGATCCATCACCTCCGCGATCTTTCCCCCCAACAAGTCCGATCCGGGCTGGCGGCATGGCTCGGGTGGTTGTTTGACGGGCTCGACATGCATCTCTACACGCTGGTCGCCACGGCGTTCGTGGCGCAGTTGCTGGTGACCGGCGAGGCGGATCCCGAGGTGGGGAAGAAGGCGTCGATCATCCAAGCTGCGTTTCTGGTCGGTTGGGCGCTGGGCGGTGGGTTCTTCGGGCGGGTGGCGGATCTGATAGGACGCAGCCGGGCGCTGGTGTTGACGATTCTAACGTACGCGCTGTTCACCGGGTTGTCGTTTTTCTCGCAGGAGTGGTGGCACCTGTTGATTTTCCGGTTTCTGGCAGCGCTCGGCATCGGCGGCGAGTGGGCCGTCGGCGCGTCGCTTCTATCGGAAACCTGGCCGAAGAAGTGGCGGCCATGGATCGCCGCGACGCTGCAAAGCGCGGTGAATTGCGGGATTTTGTTAGCCTGTCTCGCGGGCGCGTTGCTGAAAGGCCATCCGCCGCAATGGATTTTTCTGGTGGGCGTGTTGCCGGCGTTCATCACCCTATGGATCCGCAGCGCCGTGCCGGAGACCGACGAGTGGACGGAGGCGAGGAAAGGCCAGCCCGCGCCACGCGTCCGCGAGCTGTTCGGGCCGGAGGTGCGGAGCATCACCTGGCGCGTGATGCTGATCTGCGCGGTGTCTCTAACGGCGCATTGGACATTTATGTTCTGGCAGCAAAGCTACATCCGCAGTCTGGCGGAAGTGGGCAGTGCGAAAGCGGCGAAGGATGGAGCGACGGTGATGGCCTTGTTGTGGATCATGGTCGGCTCGCTGATCGGAAATTTCACGGCAGGCGCGCTGGCCAAGTTCATGGGCTATGGCAAGGCGATCGCGCTGATGTTAGCAGGATATTTCGTGGTGATGTGGTTCACGTTTTCCAGCGTGCATAGCTTGCAGGTAACCTACGGGCTGTTCGCGGTCATCGGACTGATGCAGGGCTGCTTCGGCCTCTTCACGATGTGCCTGCCGCCGCTGTTCCCCGTGCTGCTCCGAAGCACAGGCGCGGGATTTTGTTATAACATCGGCCGCATCCTCTCGGCGGTCGGGGTGGTGTTTTTCGGGATCTTCAACAAGGTGCAAGGCGACTTCGCCGGAGTGCTGCTCATGGCCTCCTATCTGTTCATCCCGGCGGCGGTGTTCGCGTTGCTCCTGCCAGAGCCGGGGAGAAAGGCAGTCATGATAGAACCCGCTTGATCGCTTCCCACACCCGCTCCGTTTCCAGTTCGTTCTGGCAGCGCAGGTCGAGCGGGCATTTCGGGAGCAAACAGGGCGCGCATTCCACGTGACGGCGCACCACGGCGTGACGGCGGCCGAGCGGTCGCTTCCAAGCCGGATCATTCGGTCCGAAAAGTGTGACGCAGGTCGCTCCCACGTGGGCCGCCAAATGCGGCAGCGAGCCATCTGCCGCAATGATGAGTCCGTGGGCAGCCAGCGATGGCAAGGCACCCATCAGCGGCGAGGCTGGAAAAAACTCCACGCCTGCACCCAATCGATCCGTTAAAATTTTCCCCAATCCACGGCCACCCTCCAGGCCGGCCACCGTCACTCGGCTGCCGTTTTCCAGCAAACGATCCGCGATCTCCACCCAGCGCTCGATCCGCCATTCGTGGCTCGGACCGAAGTCCGAATCGGGACAAAGCAGCACCGCTCCCGGCACTGCCTCAACGCCTAACACCGCCGGTGCGAAGAACGTCGCATTCCCCGTCCCGATCCCCAGTTCCTCCACCGCGGCTAGATAGTGTCTCACGCGATGCTCTAACGGACCCGCCGCAAAGCCGAGGGGATGGGTCAGCAGTTTCTTAAGTTTTCGCTCGTCAGGGCCGAGCCGCCGCGGAATTCCCGCAAGCTTGAAAGCCTCGGCTGCCAGGCCGGTTTCCCACGCCAGCGACGCCTGCCAAGTGTTGGAAATTTTCGCGGCCACAATCCTGGCCTTGGTCTTCATGGGAAAATCGATCACCGTCAGACGTTCCACCGTTTGCCAGAATTCCCGCTGTGCCTCGGCACAAAGAATCCCCGTGCTTAAGCCGGAAGCCACCAGCGCCCGCACCGCCGGCACGGCAAAACACGCCTCGTCCCAGCGCTCCGGCGCAGCCACTAACATTCCTCCGGGATTCGTCGTCACCGACCGACGCTAACGGGCACCCGCCCTCACGGAAACAGCAAAGTCAGCCCGCTTCGTGATCGACCCGCGCCAGCGACGCAGCCTCGTCCACGGCCTGGACAAGCTGCTCCACAGTCCGACGCTACTTGAGCTCAATTCGCAGGAAACACGACTTTGTCACCGGCCGCGGAGCCGTGGCCGAATCTGTCGCCGATGTCCTTGCTGGTGACGAAGAGCATCAGCGAGATCAGGGCGAGGGCGCAGGCGGTCTGCAGGATTTCCAAGGGCTTGGCTTTCACCGGGCGGCCGAAGATTTTTTCCAGGATGGCAAGGACGATATGGCCGCCATCGAGGACTGGAAAGGGCATCATGTTGAGGACGGCCAGGTTCACGTTGAAGAGCACCATGAAGGCGAGGATGCGCCGCCAGCCGTCTTCCATTTGCAGGAAATCGAACATCAGGGTGCCAATGCCCACCGGACCGCTCAGGTGACCGACCCCGATGCTGGAATCCGGCGCGATGACGCTGGTGATCGTGGTCCACATCATCCGCAAGCTGTCGCCGACCTGTTTGACCGGGCCTGGATGGATGATGCCTTTTTGTTGAACCGGAACGGGATAGAAAACCAGACCCACCATCGGCCCTTTGCCGGCCGGTGACACGGGTGCCACGGGTGTGATGGTGATCTTGAGCGTTTCATCCTTCCGAGAAATCTCGAACTCGATGGGCTTGGCTCCCAACTCCTTGACGAAGGCGAGGGCCTTGTCGGCGCTCTTGAACGGTTGCCCATTCATGGAAATCAGTGCATCGCCATCTTTCAATCCGGCCTTCTCGGCAGGGCTGCCCGGGATGATGCCGACCAGCGCGATGTGATCGACCTCCGGTTCGATGCCCACTTCCCGCAGGGCGCCACGTTGATAGACCTTGGTTTTCTTGATCTCGAATTCGGAGACGAGTTTCAATGGTTCGGGGACTCCCGGACGTTCGATGATGAACTCGATCTGGCTGCCCTTGCTGAGAATGATGCTCTCGGTGATGCTGTCGAGCGATCCGGCGAAGCCGTTCACGGGCTTGCCGTTGACTTTTAGAATTTTGTCACCAGGCAGGATCCCGGCGATCGCGGCGGGTTTGCCAGCCTCAACCGAGCCGACGACCTGACTGGGGAGGAAATCGGCAGGCTTGCCGATTTGCCAGACAAACACCGCGGAGACCAGAGCAAGCAACATGGAAAACAGCGGACCGGCGAAGGCGACGATGATCTTGTCGAGTGGGGTGATCGGCGGAAGCGGTTTGTCATCCTTGTTTCCGCCTTCGATCGATTCCATCGGGGCCATCTGGGGCAGGGCCACGAAGCCCCCGGCAGGAATCCAGCCGAGTCCGTATTGGACGCCGTTGATTTCTTTTTTCCAAATCGGCGTGCCGAACCAAATTTGAAAACGATCGATGCGCAAGCCACGCCACTTGGCGGCGAGGAAGTGGCCCAGCTCGTGGACGAAAATGATGATGTTGAAACACATCACGACGACGAAGATGAGCAGGATCACCTGGAGGATGGAGGAGATGGCGGGCATGGGTAGGACGAGAACAGCGGAAACCTAGCGTTGCCGGACTATCCGGCAAGTTCATTAATTTCTTCAAAAAGTCCTCGATAGGGGCATGGACGTCTCGTCCATGCGAGGGCAGGAGACCTTTTTTGTCGGCCCGGATGATGGGAAAAGAGAATCAGATGAGCTTCGCACTCCCGCTTTCGCCGTGCATCGGCAGGTGGACCGACTGTCCACTCCCCCCTATTTTGAACTTTGATTCTCGTTGCCGAAAATCTCCTCGGCATAGTTTTCACGAAGGAACTGGAGATCGGCGCGGTCTTTTTCGCGGTGGGTCTTTTCCTTCATTCGATAGAGCAGGCGGGGGGAGGCGAAGGGGATTGGGACGCCATCGACCAGGCGGATGATCTGGTCTTTTGAGGCTTCCTCGTAAGCGATGCCGCCGGCAGAGGCCATGAGGTCCACGCAGATTTCATCGCCGACCCGGACAACGGTGTATTTCGCGATCTCGCCGGGCTCGAGTTCGAGGACCGCTTTGTCGGGGAGGGATTCGAGGGCTTTGTAAACCTTGGCCTCGTTTTCGGGATCGGTGGCGACTACGAGGTCGAGGTCCATGGTGGATCTCGGGTAGCCGGAGAGAATGATCGCGAAGCCACCGATTACGATGTAATCGGCCCCCAACCGATTCAACTCCCTGGCGAGTTCTGCCAGATCCTTCTGCCGAGGGGCGCGCGATGTCAGCCCTTCTTCGGTCGTATCGAATTCCTCATCCATTCGTCTGCCTCCTCATGGGAATGAAAACGGAAGACCCCCCTGGGTGTGAGGCAGTGCCCGCTTTCCTTGAATTGCTCGTTAATGAATTCCTGAAGGCCATCCGCTGTTGCGAGCGGGTTGATCGGTCGCCTGCGGCGACCGACGGTCTTGCCGGCGGGATCGTCGAGGTTGATGACGCTTACCTGTTTCATTGAATGCAGACTAACTCAGGCTGCTTGAATAGGAAGCAATGATAATCGGGTTGGAATAAATGGGTCCCAACTCAGCGGAGGCCGACGGGTGGATCGAGGATCTCGCGCATGACGAAGACTTGGCGGACCTCGACGGAATCGCGGGGTCACTGCCGCGCTGGGTCAAGTGCGATGGGTCTGCCTCCCCCGTCCAAAAGTCGGCAAACCGTCGGCCAGGCAAATCCACGGCAGGCTATCGTCGACCCAAGTGTGGTCGGCAGGGACCACGGTCGCTGGCTGGTCGAAGCTGCAAACGGTGACGTCGATCTCCTCGGCGTCCCGGTCCGTCATGAAGGTCAGCGGTGTGCCGCAATGCGGGCAGAACGAGCGCAGCCGTTCCGCCCAAGCCAGCTCCCGCGGCTGGCCGGCGGTGAACCGAAACCCGCTCCGCTGGAATGACGCCCATGTCACGAACGGTGCGCCGCTGCTCCGCCGGCAATCCAAACAATGGCAATGAGTGATATCGCAAGGTTGGCCGGTCGCCTCATAACGCACCGAGCCGCAGAAACAACCACCGCTAATTGCCTTTGGATTCAAGGAGGCGGGATATGGGTGAGTGTTAGGGCAAAAAATATTCTGTTGGATGGCACGAGGTTCGCTGCCGGGACAGTCACTCCGGCAGATTTTTCAGTGCTTCGTCGAGCTGCTTCTGCACTTCCGCTTCGATGTCATCAACGTCGCTCTCGGCGTCCTCGGCGGCTTTCCCGGGTGGGGAGGGTGCCGCGTCATCGCCGCCGCTCCAATCGAGGCCTTCGGTGAAGATCTTCACCACGCTGCCCGCCGCTGCCGGTTGAATCATGATCGTCAGCTTCGCATTTCCCTGCTCGCGCTTGAGGACCGAATTGGTCTTTCCCTCCAAACTCCCGGCTCCGTCTTTCCAGCCCTGCTGCTTCAGACTCGCCGAAAACTCCTTCGCCACCGCTGCGACCGGCTGCGTGCTGGAAAACTGAATCTGCTTCACGAGTTCCTTGAATTCCACGTCGGTCGCATCCTTCGGGATGGGCAGCTTCCGGGCGGAGATCGCCGGTCCTGCCGTCGCCTTGGGTTCTTTTTTTTCCGGTGGGTCGGGATCACCCGCGACCGGCTTTGGCGGGGCGGCGGGCGCATTGCGCAGCTTCTCTGGCAAAGGTGCGGCGAAGGTCAGGTCCACCTCCCACTTTTCCCCAAACGCATCGAGCTCCCCGCCCGTGCTTACGTGACCGGTCACGTTCCCGCCTGCGATTTTGAACTCGACCATCTTGATTCGGCCGAGCGAGCTGAACCCCTGTTTCGAGTGCGCGCTGTGCGCCACTTCGCAGCCGAAAATCCCGCCGTCGTAATCCACGCTGAGGTTCAGCGCGCTGCCGAGCTTCCCGAACATCGAGTCGAACGAGGGCTTCTTCGATTTCGACGGATCCTTCTCCGTAAAAACCAGCGTGATGGCCTCCTTCCCGCCGAACGCCTCGTGTTCCTCCACCGTCACGAACTTGAGCACCGCATTCTTCCCGTTGCCGATGAATTTGCCGGACACCATCGGATTCACCGGCGGATCGGATTTGGCCGGAGTCTGAGCGGTGCTAAAACCCGCGAAGCACACCGCGAAAAATGCCATGGAGATCTGCCGGAATCGAAAACAAGGAATGGTGATCATGGGTCTTGCAGTGTGATTGAACACCGGGGCTTCTAGCGAATTCGCAGGAGATTTGCCAGCGACATTTCTACCCGGCCATCGGGAGGTAGAGGATCGGTCAATGCTCGTTTACCGGGACCCCGAAGCACGAAGCTTAAGTCTTCTCCTGCCTGCTCATGCTCCACGGCAGCCGTGCGAGCAACAAGCTTACGATGACAGAACCGCCAACGAAAGAAAACCACAACAACCATAAGCCCCGAATGCTCCACCCCGTCTTAATCGCGTCTGGCTCACTCATGGAACGACGGCTAGTGACTTGCTGCACACCCACCGGCTGATGAACCCAGTGACCAGGCCGCAAAAAGTCGAGCGGCAAATCGTCAGTGCAATTGTAGATGCGGTCTTTCACGAATCTCTCCCAGCCCCATGTGCAGGCAACTGTCGTGATGACGAGCGCGACAACCAAGATCATCGCAGCGAGAAGTATGCGCATGGCGTGTGGAGCGGCCTAACGTAAAAAGCGCTGGAACCGGTCAGCAGTTGAAGTGAGAAGGATCATGAAATTGAGATGCTTATGGCCGGTTCCCAGCCGCGGATTGTTAGCCGGGGTTTGATTTGTTTGTGGTGCGCTTTTTCATCACTACGGTCTTCGGAAAGTCTTTGGTTGGAGCTTCGAAAGGCTCATACCCTTCACTCGTAATCGTGCATGCTCCAATATTTGAATTGATCAAAATGTAGCCGTTCTTGTCGGTGAAGTTGAACGGTCCAGCTATCCACGGAACTGGAGTCCCCGGGTGAAAGCTTGCTGCAAGTGGATCACCTTGTTCATTCACGATCCTCGCGCGTTGGATCAATTCGCCATTGATGACCGATGCTGTAATGCGGCAGGACGTCAAAGAAGGCAATAAGCCGCAAGTGAGCAGCAGAAGCGATAATAGTCGGATCAATGTGAGATGGGGAGTCTTCAAGATGTCCTGGCTAACAGTATTTATCCACCCACCGGCATATCAGAAAGTCATTTTTCCGGAAGCGGCGGGGTGGATCGGATGAATTCGCGAATCGGCAACTGATCGTTTCATCGGAGCTGTCAGTAGTTAGGAGTCATCGCAAACCAACCGGCGGGTCGAGGATTTCCTTGAGGACGAAGGCTTGGCGGACTTCAGCGGGATCGCGGAGACGTCGATGGAGGGTGAGAGGGGTTTGTTTCAAAGGTTTCGCGGTGCCTTTGGCAGCGATGCGGGCGCGGGTGGCCGAGGCACCGCCAGTGGTGGTGGCTTTGGTTTCGCGGATCTGGCGGAGGCGCTCCGCGAGGTCTTGTTGGTGCTTGAGGGCTTTGGCGGTTTCGTTGGCCACCTCCGCGTCGTAGCCCGCCATGCGCAGTGGCGGCGGAGTGGCAGGACGGGTGAGAGGTGGCGGAACCGTGGGTTGGGGTTTGCGGTAGCTGGTGTCATCGTCGAGCGGAACCTCGGGCGTCGGATTCCACTCGGCTTCGCGCTCGGCGGCTCGTTTCGCTTTCCCGTCTAACATCGATTTCACCATCGAGCCGATTCCCAGCAGAACGAGGACGACAATTTGCAAGTGCTCGAAAATCCAATCCATGATCTTGTTTGGGTTAGCGCGTCAGGTGCCTTCGGGTTTGGAGATGCTGGTGCGCATCTGGGTGTCCGCCTTGACGTTTTCCATCTTGTAATAATCCATCACGCCGAGGCGACCGCTGCGGAAGGCTTCGGCCAGGGCGAGCGGGACCTGGGCCTCGGCCTCGACGACCTTGGCTTTCATTTCCGCGACGCGGGCGATCATTTCCTGTTCGAGGGCGACGGCGGCGGCGCGACGGATTTCGGCCTGGGCCTGGGCCATGTTCTTGTTCGCCTCAGCCTGGGCTTCCTGGAGTTGGGCTCCGACGTTTTCACCGACATCGACGTCGGCGATGTCGATGGAAAGGATTTCGAAGGCGGTGCCGACGTCGAGACCGCGGTGGAGAACGACTTTGGAAATCGAGTCCGGGGATTCCAGCACGGTCTTGTAACTCGCCGCAGAACCGATGGTGGTCACGATCCCTTCGCCGACGCGGGCGATGATCGTTTCCTCCTTCGCGCCACCGACGAAGCGGTCGAGATTGGTGCGAACCGTGACGCGGGCGCGGACTTTGACCTGGATGCCGTCCTTGGCGACACCATCGATGGTGGAGCGGCCTGAGGCGGGATTCGGGCAATCGATGACCTTGGGATCGACCGAAGTGCGTACGGCTTCGACGACGCTTTTACCGGAACCCTTGGTGGCCAGGTCGATGGCGCAAGTGCGGTTCCAATCCAAGGCGATGCCGGCTTTCTGGGCGGCGATCAGTGCCTGGATGGACGGGACAACATTTCCACCTGCCAGGAAGTGGGCTTCGATGTCGTTGATGGGGATTTCAATGCCGGCCTTCTTGGCGGTGATCCGGGCATCGACCACCATGCCGTAGGGCACTTGGCGGAGGCGCATGGCAACCAGATCGGTGAAACCGACATACGCGCCGGCCAACCAAGCCCGGAGCCAGACGCTGAAGAAAGAAAGCAGGATGCCGAAGATCAGCAATCCAAGGATCGCGACGACAATGAGGATGATGGTGGAGATATCGAACATGGCGGGTAGGGCGGTTAGTTTTTGGTGAGAGTGACGATCAGGCGGAAATTGTCAGCGCCGATGATTTCGAGCGCGGAGCCAGCGGGGGCTTGTCCGGATTGGCAAAATGCTTCGTAGCGGTGGCCGTCGACGAGGACGTAACCGCTCGGTGAAAGCATGGTTAGCGCTTCCGCGGATTTCCCGATCAGCTCGCGGGCCTCGGCACCAACGGCGGCGGAAACGGCGGTGATTTCCTTGGTGAGGAAGGCACGCTTGCCGAATTTGGTTCTCGGCAGGTAATGGAACTCGATGAAGAGAGCGAGGCCGCCCAACGCGAATGCAGTTAGAACCGCGGCCATTCCTCCTAACGGGCCGTAGTCGATGAAGGCCTTGATGCAGCCGCCGAACATCAGCAGCGCGCCGATCGAGCCGAGAATCGCACCCGGAATGATCACCTCCACGGCGATGAAAACAATGCCGATGGCAAATAGAAGAATAATCAGAGTCATGACACCACCTCCACCGTCAGTCCGAATTCCCCGAGTCCGGTGACTTTCACTGGTGTGCCCGCATCGGCGTAACCCATGGCGAGCCGCGCCTCGTAACGCCTGCCGCCGATATCCACCTGGCCGCTGGGAAACAAGCCGGTAGCGGCAATGCCGGTTAGGCCAACCAGGGTCATGGCGCTCGGTTCGTCACTTCCGCCGCCGGCGATGGCACGTGCGGCCACAGGTTCACCCGCCACTGCGGCATTCAGGACCATGTTGCCCCACAGTCCGCCTTTGGGGAGAAACTTCAAAAGCGCGAGGAAAAGCACCACCGCCAGAATCACTCCGGCCATCATGTTCAACAACGGCCGGACGAAGACATCGCCTGAAATCGAGACCGGTTCGCCGGGCCACAGATCCGCCATTGCCCACACCAGCGAGCCTAACATCAGTGCGGCTCCGGTCAGTCCGAGGACCATCGAGCCGGGAAAGAAAAATAGCTCGGTCACCAGCAGGATCACGCCCAGCAGAAAGAACAGGATTGGCTCGTGTCCGGAAAGGCCTGCCACAAACTGGCCAAAGAACACGATGCCTAGCAGAGTCAGGCCCGATATTCCGAAGATGCCGAAGCCGGGTGTCTTGAACTCGATGAACAAACAAACCAAACCAAGTCCCATCAGAATCGGAGTCAACGCGGTGAGATATTGCGCGAGTTTTTCCGACCAGGTGATTTCGAGCCGGGTGACCGAGTAATTTCCCGCGCCGTGAATGCTGTCTAGCAGCGCGTCAAGGTTGTCCGCGATGCCCGCGCCTAACAATGGCTGCGGCGGATCGCCGTAGGTTTTCATTGCTTCCTGCGCCGTTAGGGAAAGCAACTCGCCTTTCGGCTTGATCACTTGGTCACCGATCTTGAATTCGGAATCCATGTCGATCATCGCTGAGATAACCTCGCCTCGATAGCCCTTGCCTTCAGAGATGGAGCGGACCCTAGCCTTGAGATAACTGACGATCTTGCCGCGCGTCGTCTCGTCGATTTCCCCCCCGGTGGCGAGCACGGGAGCCGCCGCGCCGATGACGCCGCCGGGTGCGAAGTAAATTTCATCCGTGCCAGCGGAAATGAGCGCGCCGGCGGAGATGGCTTCGCGGTTGATGTAGGTCACCGTCTTGCCGGGAAATTTTTCGAGCGCCTTGAGCATCTCGAAAGTGGTCTCCAAATCGCCCCCCGGAGTTTCCATGTCGAGGACGATGGTATCGACCTTCTGTTCGATGGCTTCCTTGAGGCCGCGGCGCAGGATGTAGAGTTCCGGTTTCGCGATCTGCTCGCGGATGGGGATGACCACGACCTTGGCAATTACCGCTTTGGTCGCCGGTTTTTCAGGTTGCGCGAAGCCGACGGACAAAAGCCCCAGCGCCATCACGAAAAAGCTGAAAAATCCTCGTCTCACAAAACCACCATGCTGGGAAGCCACATCCCGCGCAAGCTCGCCTTCGTTGGAACTTCGGACAAAAATTCCACCAACTCTCAACTTTACTCCCGATGCTGCGAGAGCATCCAACGGATCACCGCCGGATCACCGTAGGTTCGGGTCCATGAATCATGGTCGACCCGGGGGTAAAAAGTTGCCTTGGGTTTTCCACCGGCATTTTCTAACGCGGCAACCATCTCGCGGGTGGCTTTCACCGGCACAATGGAATCTGTTTCTCCGTGGAATGCCCACACCGGAACATTCGCGAAACGGCCCGTCAACGCGGGGTCGCCGCCACCGCAAATGGGAATCGCCGCGGCGATCTTGTCCGGGATGCGTCCTAACAAATCCCAGGTGGCAAACCCACCCATGGAAATGCCCGTGACGTAGAACCGCTTCGAATCGACTGGCTGGCTTTTCGCCGTTTCTTCGGTCAACGCGATGATGGCTTCCAACAGCGGGTTCGGCTTGTCAGCTTCCAACAACTGGCCCGTTTCAAGGTTGATTGGAGACCAATAGCGTCCTTCTGGACATTGCGGCGCTATCAGAAACACCGGTTGATCGAGTTTCCTCGTTCCTTCCACGATGGGAATCACGCCGTGCTTCAGTTGGGCGGAATTGTTCACGCCGCGTTCCCCCGCGCCGTGGAGAAACAGCACCAACGGATAGATTTTGCCGGCTTCGATTTTCTCCGGAGCGCTCCAGCGGTATTTCACCACCGTGCCGTCCTTGGCGACCCACTCGCGGGCCTCCGGTTCTGCCGCCGGTGAACCCACACTTCCTAACAGGAGCACGGCTGCGAGCCGCTGGGAGAATTTCATGGTGGGTTTTCGCGAGACCGGCAGCCGTGCCGTAAATGGCAACGGCCGCCGGTCGCTGGAGAATCAGGCAGGCTTGTTAGCTCCGGCGTTGCGGATCTGTTCGAAGGTGCCTTCAATGAGTTGTTTGCCTTGCTCGCCGATGTTGTGATAGATGGTGCTCATTGTCTGGATCGTGCTGGCGGCCGGGCCGGCGAAGGTGAATTCGCAATTGATCACTTCGCATTGGTTGAGTGCGAAGGCACCGTAGCCGAGGACGACGAAGCGGCAGTTGGTGAATTGGCAGGCTTCGTATTCGTGGAAATCGAGGACGACTTCTTCGTTGGCGAAATTGTTTTTGGAGATTTTCATGAGGGTTATTGGGGTAATGGTTTTTGATTCGTGCGAGCGCGCAGTTAAGGCGCTCCATCAGCACAGTGCAACACCGATCCTGTCAGGAAATCCGGCTGTCCAACTGGAACACCTGGCCGGAAGTGTGGGTGAGACCCTCGTGAAGATGGCGGATGAATCTCGCAACCGTGTGCGGCGTGTTGAAACGCCCGAGGGCGTGTTCGCTCAGAACTTCCTCCTTGCGCTTTTCGGACACGAAGTCGGTCATTCGGGTTTCCATGAAGCCGGGGAGGATCGCATTGACCCGGACGCCGTGGCGACCGTTATCCCGGGCGAGGGATGTCGTAAGGCCCAACAGCGCGGCTTTGGCCGTGGCATACGCAACCTGACCCAGTGGCGGATGAAGTGCGGAGTAGCTGGAAATAAAAACCATGTGCCCGCGACCGCGCGCGATCATCCCGGGCAATGCCGACGCGGCGCAGGCGGCCGCGGCCTGATAGTTCACGGCGAGAACTTCGTCCCACGCGCTTTCATTCAAGCGGGCGATTGGCGCATCCCGGATGATTCCGGCGGCACAGACCAGCAGGTCGACCGGGCGCGATTTGAAAAAGCTCCGGACCGCCGCCGAATCGGTCACGTCCAGCTCGGCACGGCTCGGTGCGGCAATCTGCCACGGAGGCGCGACAAATGCCTCAATGATCGCTCTGCCCAGCCCTCCGCTGCCTCCCGTGATGACCAAATGATTCACGGATGGCATCGTGCGCTGATCTGCCTCAGCCCGGCAAGCGCGGCCATTTTCAAGAACCCGGGAAGAGGCTGGGAATAACCTCGGAACGGCTGGGTGGAATGATCGTCGGGCGATTGAAAATGGGTTTCATTCGGAGGTCATGCAGCTTGTTGCCCAACTTGTTGTTGCCGTGGAACCCGCTTCGTGGCGCTGGGGAACAGATCTATCAGCGGGTTGTTCACACTATTAAGAAGAATATCTTATAGGTTCAAAAAGGAAGAAATAATCATAAGAAGGAAGCGATCCATGGCTTGGGTATCCAAAGAAACAGGTCCCATAAGTCACATGAGACCTATAGGACCTATTAAAGACGCTAGGCTAGGAGCCCTTTACAGAAGCATCAACGCGGGCTGCTCGATGAGTTTCTTGATCTCCGCGAGGAATTGCGCGGCCACTGCCCCATCGACCACGCGGTGATCGCAGGAGACGCCAAGGTTCATCCGCAAGCCAGGAACGATCTGGCCGTCCTTGACCACCGGTTTCTCAATGGCGGCACCAACGGAGAGAATGACGGCTTGCGGTGGATTGACGATCGCGTCGAACGATTCGATCCCCCAAGCACCGAGGTTGGAAACGGTGATCGTGCCGCCGTCGAACTCGTCGGGTTTGAGCTTCTTGTCCTTGGCGCGAACGGCGAAGTCTTTGACCGCTTTGGAAATGGCAAGGAGTGACTTCGTTTCAGCCAGCTTGATAACCGGGGTGACCAAGCCGTCTTCCACCGCAATGGCGACGGAGAGGCCGATATTCTGGAACTTGACGATATGATCGCCGGCGAACGAGGCGTTTACCGCGGGAACGGCTTGGCTGGCGTTGATAACGGCTTTGAGGATGAAGTCGTTTACGGAGTACTTGTTGCCGTGGGTTTTCTCGGCTTGGGCGTTGACCTGTTGGCGGAGCGTCATGAGAGGCGCGGCGTCCACCTCCAGGTGAAGGTAAAAGTGGGGGATGGTGGTCTTCGAGGTAAGCAGGCGCGAGGCGATGATTTTGCGCATCGAGCTGAGTTCGATCCGTTCATCGCCCTGCTTGGCAACCGGCACGATGGCTTGGGCGGCCGGTGCGGGAGCCGGCGTAGCCGCCTTGGATTTGACGGCTGCTGCCAGACCGGCTGCCGCGGAGGCTTCGGAAGAGGGTGCTGGAGTGGCCTTCGCACCAGGGGCTGAGGATGCCGCTTCGACGTCATTTTTGACAATGCGGCCGGCGGGGCCGGAACCGGTCACTCCAGATAGATTGACACCGAGGTCGGCTGCGACCTTGCGGGCGAGAGGAGATGCCTTGAGGCGGTCGCCAGCGGCGGGTGCAGGCGCGGGCGAGCTTGTGGAGCTAGGAGCCGGGGTGGTTGCTGCGGGGGCTGAAGCTTCGGCTGGTTTTGGTGGCGGGGCAGGAGCCGCGCCTGAATCTCCGTCTAGGACGGCGAGAATTCCACCGATAGGGGCCTTTTCGCCTTCCTTGATCAAAATCTCGGTGATGGTCCCGTCATCGAAGGCTTCCATTTCCATGGTCGCCTTGTCCGTTTCAATTTCGGCTAGAATGTCACCAATCTCGACGGCGTCGCCGATTTGTTTGTGCCATTTGATGAGGGTGCCCTCGGTCATGGTATCCGAGAGTTTTGGCATTTCGATGTTCACAGACATGATTTTGAGTAGGAATTGGAGACGGAGGGAGAATGGGAAAAAGTCGGGGTATTTCCAGCCTTTTTACCGGGTGAGGTGGAAACAAAAAAGCGCGGGGAGCTCAAGTCTCCTCCGCGCTTTTGTAGATAGTGGGAAAATCAGCTTAGGGCATGGGCATGACGACCACCGGGACCGGGCCGAGTGGAAGTGGTTTCATGGTTGGAATCAGACCCAGGTTAGGGCTGCCACTGCCACCCTGCATGCTCGCCATCCGCATGGTGTATTCCGAAGTGGTGCCGCAGCAGTCCTTCTTCGGGCAATAGAGGCGGGTGCAACGACCACAAGGAATACGGACTTTCTTGGTGACGGTCTTGTAGCGCGGAACTTTTTCTTCGATCGTTTGAACCATGCCGCCTTTGCCGCTCTTCGAATCGCCGGGGACGATCACTTCCTTGGTGACGATATCGTAGTGGCAGGTTTTCACCTGACGCGTTTCGGTGCGATAACCGGAATTTCCAACGGAAACTCCAAACATCGAGCAACACGAGGAGAAGCCGAGGGAAACGGCGATGAGGGTGGCGAGAAGAACAAGGTTTTTCATGATGGGTAATGGTTGATGATTGGAGAAGGAAACTCGATTTACAAGCAGCAGCAGGATGAGAGGCCGAGGATCACCGCGGCGCCCGCAATGATTGTGGTTAGACGTAGGAACATAGTGAAGATGCTAGGAAGGACGGTGAGCTTGGCAATAAAAAAGACGCCGGGGTTTTGATCGTTTCAGCGGTTTCTCAGGCAATCGTCAGAACCTTCTCCACGATCCGTCTAGGATTCGGAAGTTGTTCATGTTCAATGTGTGGTGAATAGATTGCTGGGGCGTCGATGGAGCACACGCGCTTGATCGGAGCATCGAGGTAGTCGAACGCGTGATCCTGGATGAGCATTGCCACCATCGCGGAAACTCCGCCGAAGGGCTTGGATTCATCGACGAGGACGACGCGGTTGGTTTTCATCACCGACTTGAGGATCGCATCTTGATCTAGCGGACGGATAGAGCGGAGATCGAGGACTTCGGCGTTGATGCCATGTTCGCTTTGAAGGATCTCCGCAGCAGCCAAAGCGTGGATCACGGAGCGGCCATGGGCGATCAGGGAAACATCCGACCCTTCGCGCTTGATTTCGGCAACTCCGAGCGGGACCACGTGATCTCCGTCCGCCGGATCCGGAACTTCACCGGTGGTGCCGTAGAGCAAGGTGTTTTCCATGACATAGACCGGGTCATTGTCGCGGATGGCGGCCTTGATCAAGCCCTTGGCGTCGGCAGGCGTCGCCGGTGCGCAAACTTTCAGTCCGGGGAACGCCGCGAACAGTCCTTCCGGGATGTGCGAGTGGGTCGCGCCGACGCCGGTGCCGCCGTTGGCCGGGCCGCGGACGACGATCGGGCAATTGCAGAGGCCGCCCGACATGTAGCGCACGCAGGCAGCGTTGCTGACGAGTTGGTCGAAAGCCACCGAATGAAATGACCAGAACATGAGCTCCATCACCGGGCGGACACCGAGCATCGAGGCACCGATGCCCATGCCGATGAATCCCGCTTCGGAAATCGGTGTATCGACGACGCGCTTGTCACCCCATTTTTTCCAAAGTCCTTCGGTGACCTTGTAGGCACCGTTGTATTGGGCGACCTCTTCCCCCATCAGGACGACGTTGGAGTCACGGGCGAGTTCTTCATCAAGGCCTTCACGGAGGGCTTCGCGGTAGGTGAGAATGCGGGACATGGAGAATTTCTAAGTGGTGGAAGAAGGAGTGAGGGAATCTTCAGTCATTGAAGAAGTGACGACCGATTTTTGAGGCCGGGGTGTTGTTGTCGGATTCCCAATAAACATCTGTGCTGATATCGGCGATGGTCGGAGCGGGGGATTCTTCGGCAAATTTGATGGAAGCGGCGGCTTCGTCCTTCGCGGCTTTGTTGATGGCCTCCGCCTTTTCTTCGGTCAGGACGCCCTCGCCAATCAGGCGGCGTTGGAAAACTGCGATAGGATCGTGGTTCTGTTTGTAGTTCTCGATCTCTTCAGGAGTCCGGTATTTTTTATGGTTCGCGTCGGCAATGCTGTGGCCGTAGTAGCGGTAGGTGTCGATCTCAAGCACCGTCGGCTTGTGCTCTTTTCTGGCACGCTCCATCGCGATGTGGGTTTTCGCCCGGACTTCATAGAGATCGGAACCGTCGACTACGTCCCATTCGATGGCATACGCTTCGGCACGCTGGGCAAGGCAGCCACTGTATGCGGACGACCGCTCTTGGGACGTGCCCATGGAATAGCCGTTGTTTTCGATCACGTAAACGACAGGGATTCCGAACAGGGACGCTATGTTGAGCGACTCGTGGAAAGCGCCTTGGTTGACCGCGCCGTCGCCGAGGTAGCACAGGCAACAACCTTCGCGGCCGAGATATTTAAGGCCGTAAGCAAGGCCGAGACCTAAGGGTGTCTGACCGGCTACAATTCCATGACCGCCCCAGAAATTCTTATCGGGAGCGAAGAAATGCATCGAACCGCCCTTGCCCTTCGAGCAACCGGATTGCTTGCCATACATTTCCGCCATGCACTCGTTCATGCCCATGCCGACCGCCAACGCGTGGCCGTGGTCGCGGTAGGCGGTGATGAAGTGATCGTCCGCGCCGCCCAAGGAAATCGTGCCGACAGCAACGGCTTCCTGGCCGATGTAAAGGTGGAGGAACCCTCCGATTTTTCCACCTTGGTAATATTTCAAGCCAGCTTGCTCAAACCGGCGGATCCGAACCATCTGGGAGAAGAGTTCGATCTTCCGTTCAGACGAGAGTGACTGGTTGATGGGCGAGCTGGCGAAATCGAGTTTGGTGGGGCTGGCGCTGATCATGATTGGCGTGGAGAAAAAGGTCGGCAAGCGAAGGCGATTACTTGGCAAGAAGCGGGCTGGATGCGGAAACGGTCGGATGCGGGTGACGCAACTGAGCAACGGCAAAAATCGCAGTGAAAAGCAAATTGGCCGCGGCAAGATTTTGGAGGAACACCCAGGATGGGATCTTGCTTCCGACGGGTCCGGACCAGACGGATTGGAAAAGGCCCTCAAGGTTTTTCGCATAGAGCGGATCCGTGACCCAAGCCCCGCCGCAGGTGATGAGGTGGAACAGGGCGGCGGAAACGACTGAGCCGATCAACAGCATGGGCAAGCCATGGCGGGTTAGCGCCTTCCCGAGGAAAAAGATTGAGATGAATGCCAGGCAGGTGGTGGCGAAATCCAAGGGGTTCGCGGTATGTCCGACGCCAAGCGGGAAAGTCACCGCCCACACCCCGAAGGGGATTGCGAGTCCGCGCCAACCGGGAGCCAGTAGCGCGCCGCAGAAAAACACGGCGGCCAAGGGTTGAAAGTTTGGCAAAATCTCCGGAAACGCGCTGCCAACCACTCTAAAGGCGATGAGGAGTCCTACAACCAATACAAGTGGGAGATGGCGTTTCATGACGCGAGAGAATTGTTGATTTTAGGAAGCACGGCTAGACCAAAATTTCGCTTTGGAAAAGGTTTTTTCATTCCTGCGGCGAGGTTAGATCGCTATTTTCCGCGGATGGACTGGGATCAATTGGTGAAAGCGGCATGGCAGGCGAGGGAGGCGGCATATGCCCCGTATTCGAACTTCTGGGTGGGCGCTGCCCTGCTGGGAAAGGACGGGAGGATCTTCCTTGGGTGCAATGTGGAAAACATCTCATACGGTCTCACCAACTGTGCGGAACGGGTTGCCATTGGAGCAGCGGTTGCCGCAGGGGTGCGGGAGTTCCTCGCGGTGGCCGTGGTGGCCGATACAGGGGTTCCCATTTCGCCATGCGGTGCTTGTCGTCAGGTGCTCGCGGAATTTGGAGTCCCGCGCGTCATGCTGGCGAACCGGAGCGACCGGTTGGAATTCTCTTTGGAAGAGCTTTTGCCCCGTGCGTCGTCCGGGATTCTGGATCGACCGGAGTGAAATTGTTCCACGTGGAACATCCGTGTTTCCGAGCTTGAGCGTGGACGGTGACTGGGTATATTCCGCATCCCGCGATGTTTCGATACCCCAAGCTTTATGACGTGATTGTAATTGGCGCCGGTCATGCCGGCGTCGAGGCCGCCATGGCCGCGGCCCGGCTTGGCGGTGAGGTGGCCATACTAACCCAGAATCTCGATACCATCGGCCAGATGTCGTGCAACCCGGCGATCGGCGGGCTTGCCAAAGGCCACATGGTCCGCGAAATCGATGCGCTGGGCGGAGCCATGGGACTCAACACCGATGCCACCGGGATCCAATGGCGGATGTTGAATGCTTCGAAAGGACCCTCGGTCCGGGCACCGCGGGCTCAATGTGACAAAAAGGCCTACCAATTCCGCATGAAGCGTGAACTGGAAGCGATGCCCGGCGTGGAGATCCACCAAGGCAACGTCGCCGAACTCCTCGTCGAGAACGACCGCATCATCGGCGTCGTCACCTCTCTTGGCATGGAAATCGCCGGGAAGTCCGTCATTCTGAGCGCCGGCACGTTTATGGGCGGCCTGATGCACGTCGGCCTCCGCAACGAAAAGGGCGGGCGGATGGGGGACGCCACCTCCCACGTTTCCGAGTCCCTCAAACGCCTTGGTTTCGAGGTCGAGCGTTTCAAAACCGGCACCCCCTGCCGCCTCAACGCCCGTTCCATCGATTTCTCCAAGTGTGAGCGCCAGGACGGCGACACTCCGGCCCCCAAGTTCAGCTTCATGGCCGACACCCTCCAGAAGGGCGACAACGACCTCTTCACCCTGAACCCGTGGGGCGACCCGATGTTCCACGTGGAACAAATGCCTTGCTGGATCACCTACACCAACCCCGCCACCCACGCGATCATCGCCGCAAACCTCCACCAGTCGCCGATGTATTGCGGGGTAATCGAAGGCGTTGGCCCGCGTTATTGCCCGTCCATCGAGGACAAGGTGGTCCGTTTCGCGGAAAAGGAGCGGCATCAGGTGTTCCTCGAGCCCGAAGGCCGTCACACGTTGGAATACTACGTGAACGGCGTTTCCACCTCGCTGCCCTACGAGGTGCAACTGGAGTTCCTCCGGTCCATCGTGGGCTTGGAAAAGTGCGAGATCCTGCGCCCGGGGTATGCGGTAGAATACGACTATTGCCCGCCGACCCAGCTTCGGCCGACGTTGGAAACGAAGCGCGTCGAAGGGCTCTATTTCGCGGGCCAAATCAACGGTACGTCCGGCTACGAGGAAGCGGCAGGGCAGGGGCTGATCGCAGGGACCAACGCGGCCCTCAAAGCCTTGGGCAAACCCGAATTTATCCTCGGTCGCGACGAAGCTTACCTCGGCGTCATGGTGGATGATCTCGTGACGCGCGGATGCACCGAACCCTATCGGATGTTCACCAGCCGGGCGGAGTATCGACTGCTGTTGCGCCACGACAACGCGGACATCCGTCTCACCCCGAAAGCGGCCGAGATCGGCCTCGCGAGCGGAGAACGCGTCCGTCGGGTTCAGGAAAAGCTCGTGGGACTTGAGAAGGCGGAGACCTTGGTGCGTCAAACCGCGCATGAAGGGGTGAAGCTCGACCAGTGGTTTCGCCGCACCGAAACCTCTTGGGAAAACCTGCCGGAGGCTCTTCTCCAGGAGTTCCACAGGGACCTTTGGCCGTTGATCGAAACAAATTTCAGGTACGAAGGTCACCTCGGACGCCAACAGGCCCAAATCGACCGCATGTCCCGCAATGAAGGCAAACACCTGCCGAAGGATCTCAATTACGCCGCGATCCGGGGCCTCAAAAAGGAAGCCCAGGTCCGTTTCACTGAGATCCGTCCAGCCACGCTGGGCCAGGCAGGTCGAATTCCGGGGATCACCCCTGCGGATCTTGCGATGCTTGTCATTTGGATCGAGAAACTAGAGCGCGAGGAACCTGTCGCGTGACATCCTGATAGATCGGGGCGCTATCATCACCGGAACCGCCGGTGAATATTGATAGACTCCGCATTCCTGCTAGTATTCCATCATGTTCACCACGTGCTGACGAGTGACCAGATTACGGCAATTGCACCCGACGCCCCGTCGCTCAAGGCGGGTCGTGATCTCGCCACTCCGCGGAAATGGCAAAGCACCGGCGGCGATGACGAGGTCCTGTGGGGACTTGCCATGGGTTCCGGCAAGGAACCCTATCAGACCCGGGTTTCCCTAACCGACCTTGCCAGAAAGTGCTCCTGCCCGAGCCGTAAATTCCCCTGCAAGCACGCCCTCGGACTGATGTTCATGGCCGCCGCTTCGCCCGCCGCCATGTCTGATAGCGAGCGGCCGCCGTGGGTCACCGAGTGGCTCGAAAGCCGTGTCACACGTGAACAAAAGGCGGTCGCACGTGCTGAGGAAAAAGTAACGCGCCCTGTGGACGTAAAAGCGGCTGAAAAACGCCGTGCCCAGCGTGAGGATAGGGTGAACGAAGGCGTGGCTTTGCTCCAACAAACCCTCCTCGACCTGACTCGCGAAGGACTCGCATCCGGCAGCGCTCGCGATGCCGGAGCCTGGGAAAATCTCGCCAAGCGGATGGTCGATGCGCAAGCACCCGGACTCGCCGGAAATCTCCGTCACATCGCCGATACCGTTCTGCGCGACCCGGAGGTGGACGTACAGCTTCCATTCGAACTCGGCCGGCTCCACGTCCTGTTGCAGGCAATCACCTCCGCGGATGACCACGACGAACCCACTCACGCGGAACTCGTCTCTCAGCTCGGCGGCCGGCTATCCTCGGACGCGACCGACACCAGTGAAATCATTGAAGATGAATGGTTTGTGGCCGGACGAAAGGTGGAGGAACGCGACCGGCTGATCACCAGTTCCACATGGCTGCTCGGCAAGAAATTGCAACGATGGGCCCGGATTCTGCGCTTCGCCCCGGTCCCTCAGACCATCGCCGAGCCATGGCCGCTCGGGTCCACCGTTCGGGCCGCGCTTAAATTCCAAACGGGTCTCTATCCGTTCCGGGCCGCAGGTGACGGCTCGTCCGAATGGTTGTTAGTTCCCACGCCGTGCGAGAACGACCTCGGAAAACTGTTGGAGCGTTTCTCGTCCGCCCTTGCGGCGAATCCATTCCTTCGCGTCCTGCCATTCTTCATTCCCCTGCGTCCCGGCGATGGCTCGAAATGGCTGGTTGATGCCACCGGCGCCGCGTTACCCTGGCGCGCGACCGACGACCTCGCCCTGCGGGTGGAATGCATCTGTGGTGGAACGGTCACCCCCATGTGCGGCGAATGGGATGGCCGCCATTTGCGCCTGCTCGCCATCCGCGACGGTGATGCGTGGATCCATCTAACATATCAACAGCCGTGACGACCGATCCGCTCATCGCCGCCGCGCTGTTAGGAAGTGCCCGCATGACGGCACTGCCACCGCCGCCTGATCCATCGCTGGAGTCCACGTGGCAGGCCATCGCCACGGAAAATCCCGCCGCCGCCATTCTCCAAGCTCTCGCGCTGACCCGTGCTTTGCATTATTCTGGGACCAGATCGCAAGTGATAGGGGATTCCGAATCGCCCTGCCTGCCCGAGTCGCGTGAAACGTTGCCCGGCGGTGCCGTGGATGCATTGATGCGTTTGTTGAACGGTGAGTTTCCCGAAGCCCTTCCCGAGGCATTGCGACTCGCGCTCGCATCCGGCCGGGTTCTGCCGGGCCGGGTTCTGCCGGAACTTCTAACTGCGGCAACCAGGAATCATGCCTTGCGCCCCGCGATTCCCTTGTTAGTCGGTGAGCGTGGCTTGTGGATCGCGCGGCGGCACCGGAAATTCTCCTGGCTGCTGGAAGGCGCGGTGGTGCCCGACGATGCTTGGGACGGCAGCCATCCGGCCCTGCGAATCGCCTGGCTACGCCAAACGCGAGCCACCGATCCATCCCGCGCGGCCGCGGCCATCAGCGCCCAATGGCCGGGCGAAGACGCGTCCATGCGCGAGTCCATCCTCCGCGTCGTCGCGGAAAGTCCGCAGCCGTGCGATGAAGCGTGGTTGCAAGCACTCGCGTTGAAAGACCGCCGCCAGGACATCCGCGAACTCGCCGCCGCCGCCCTATCAACTCTGGCGGATGCCGGTTTCCGTAGCCGTGCCATCGCCCGGGTCCGAGAACGAGTGAAAATCGAACGCCGTCTGCTCAAACGAGTCATCGCCGTGAAACCGCCGGATTCGTTCGATCCCGCATGGGAGGTGGACGGCATCAAGGAAAAGCCACCGCAGGGCACCGGTGAGAAAGCATGGTGGCTGCGCCAGATGATTGCACTCGTCCCGCTGGAAGACTGGCCGGAAATGTTAGGTGTGAAGGAATCCGAGCTGTTCACCCTGGCCATCGACCCTGACTGGCAGGAACCGCTGCTGCTCGGCTGGATCGATTCCGCGCGCCGCATGCCCGGCCGCGCGTCGGCCACTCAATTTCTAAAGTTCATCACCAGGCTGGATCCATGGCCACCGTCCGCCGCCGCGAAAGGACTCGTGATGGCGGCTCTGCTAGACGCGCTTGCTCCCGCCTATCGCTTCGCGATTCTCGACGAATTGGCGATGCCGCTTGCGACGACTCTCGATCTGCTAGTCCGTTGCGGCGAGCCTCCGCCTAAGGGGAAGGGAAAAGCAACTCTAGCCCTGCTGGACGCGGCGTCACTTTCCATCCCGACCGGCTTCAACCGCCAGCAAGCGCCGGCCCTGGCCGTTTGCATCCCGCACGACGGCATCCAGCCGCGCCTCGAAGCGCTGGCCAAACTACCAGAACTTTCCGCCGCCGCCGAGGAATTCGCCACCACCCTTGAATTCCGCCGCTCCCTGATCTCCCACTTCAAACTCCCATGAACCCGACCGTCCTCCGCCAACACGCCGAAGCCGCCAACGCCGCGGAACTAACGGCCCTCGCCGCCCACGATGACCGACCGCGCCCGCCGCGTTGGAAACTCTCGCCCTGGGCGGTGACGGACTACCTGCTAGGAACCACGCTTCCGGACGGCACGGTGATTTCTCCCAAGTACGTCGGAGACCGTAGAATCATCGAGATCTCCGTCGCCACGCTCGCGACCGAGCGCGCGCTGCTTCTGCTAGGCGTGCCCGGCACCGCCAAGAGCTGGGTCTCCGAGCATCTCGCCGCCGCGATTTCCGGCGACTCCACACTGCTCATCCAGGGAACCGCCGGCACCAGCGAGGAATCCCTGCGCTACAACTGGAACTACGCGCTCCTGCTCGCCCAAGGCCCGAGCGAAGCCGCGCTCGTCCCCGGCCCGATGTTCCGCGCCATGAAGGAAGGCATGCTCTGCCGCGTCGAGGAACTCACCCGCATCCCGTCCGACGTGCAGGACACGCTCATCACGATGCTCTCGGAAAAGGTCCTGCCCATTCCCGAGCTCACCACCGAGATCCAGGCGACCGAAGGCTTCAACGTCATCGCCACCGCTAACAGCCGCGACCGCGGCGTGAACGAGTTGTCCAGCGCTCTTCAACGCCGCTTCAACACCGTCGTCCTGCCGCTGCCTTCGTCGTTAGACGACGAAGTGGAAATCGTCCGCTCGCGCGTTTCCTCGATGTCCAAGGCCCTCGCCCTGCCCGCCGAGCCCCCGGCGCTCGAGGAAATCCGCCGCGTCGTCACCATCTTCCGTGAACTCCGCTCCGGCGCCACCGAAGACGGCAAAGCCAAGGTGAAATCCCCCTCCGGCACTCTATCAACCGCGGAAGCCATCTCCGTCATGACCAACGGCCTCTCTCTAGCAGGCCACTTCGGCAACGGCAAACTCACCGCCCACGACCTCGCCTCCGGCATGGTCGGCGCCATCGTCAAAGACCCGTCGCAGGATCCGGTCGTTTTCAAGGAATACCTCGAAACCGTCGTCAAGGAACGCGACGGCTGGAAGGATCTCTATCGGGCGTGCCGGGATCAGATCTAGATACATAACTCTCAACCTATCATTATTAACCAATGACTCAGGAAGAAATCAACATTTGGCTAATCAGCGTTAAGATTGGTGCCCGGCCCAATGAAACCGCCTTCGCTTCAGCTGTTGAGGTGTTTCTCCAAGACGGAGAAAGCAAAAACTTATACAAACTGCCCAACGCTTACAATAAAGCCGGATACGAATTGGGGAGAATGATCGTCACGCGGTTTACGAATAATTCGGAATCCCGGGCATTGCTTAAATTCGTTTTGTTGCTCTCCGAAGCGGGCAAGCAGGAAAGCGGCTGCTGTGTTGGCTTTTCATCGTCCCTTCGTGACGCAAATAGCAACGATCATCAGAATCAGAATTCGATTGCAGAATTGGTGGGATATATATCATCAGATCAAGAGATCGTTCTGCTTGTCGCAAAGTGCGTTCTCTGGCCCTACTCGCATTTATTCGATTTTGGCTGGGTCAGAGAGCGGCTGATTGAATTTCCATCCGGGTGTGCCGCTGACCCCCGCTACTTTGACGAGCAACCGCGTTTCTCGACAAGTGAACTGGGTCCGATTGAAAAACTGGTGACGGGCCTGCCAGATGAAGTCCTTGAAAATCTCCTACTTAATACGATCGATATCGGCGACAAGGGAGTTTCCGCAAGGTTCATCAGCTATCTCGCGGTCAATAGGCCTGTGGTATTCGGGCGGTGGCTTCAAACCTATCGTCTTGCCGATCCGAGCAACATTCGGATTTGGAGAAATCTGGTGCGTGCGACCGAGATCTACGATTCTGTCTTGATTTCGATAATCGAAACGATGGACCCGGCGCGACGATTCTATCCCTATCTCGTCCTTTACGGAGTACGGGGTGAGGAATTCGCCGAGCGGACGCGGACATCAAGTCAGGCACCGGAGAATAAACTTTCGGGAGCGTCCCTATCGTTCCTGGCCGACCGGTATCCCGACGATGTTCACGAACGCTTGGCGGAAATTCTATCAGACACGACCATCTATCATGTACACCCTAGGTTTGTGTATGAAAAGGCGTTCGTTGCATCAGCCAAATCATGGGGTCGTGGCGGCAGCGTGGTGTTTCATTTGCTGACGCAGGTTCCCTATGCCCCGCACTACGGCCTTTGCTCCAATTTTTATTCCATGGCCTTGAAGGCGCTCGCGAACTGCGCCATTGAGTGCCCGAAAACTGACTTGAAGTCCTGGCACAAGGAAATTGTCGCTATGATCGGCAAAATCCCGGAGAAACGGGTTTCCAGCAAGATTCTGGAGGAGTTATGGGAAACCACTGCGGATCTGCGGACCACTACATTCATCCCTGAGATGATCGAGTTGTTGGGAAGTAAATCAAAGACACTCCGGGACATCTCGGCGAAGGGCGTATCTTCGAACTTCGATGAAAGCGTATTGAGCGAACTGGCCACCATTCTGTCGAGCGGCACCCCTGAGGAAAAGGCCGGCACGGCAACCTGTCTTGGCATGATCAATTCACCTTTGGCGTTGAAAGCGCTCGTTGCGGCCCTGCCTGCCGAGGAGAGCGACAAGGTCAGGCCACTGATTATTGCGTCAATCCGTTCACTGGATCCGGATATCGACCTAACCAAGCTCTCCACTTCAGGAGAACCTACCATCAATGACTGGGTGGAGCGCTTCCACCACGGCAAAAGACCGCCCGATCTTTCGAAGATTACCTGGCTTCAGGGGGCTGCACTCCCCTCGTTGTGCGGTAAGGATGGCGGGAACTTTCCACAAGAACTCGTCCACCGGCTGATTGAGATCCAAGCGAAACACAAAGCCCTGGAAGGAGCGCCGGATGTCCTTCCTCTCCTAACCCTCATCGACCGAGAGAAAAGCACGCCTTTCGCCGCCGCTCTCGTTGAGGGCTTCCTGAATTCCGGGCAGGCGGCAAGCGACCGCTGGGCGCTCACACTTGGCGGTTTGCTCGGCGACAAACGGATCATCCCGCCACTGCTTTCTCGGATTCAGGACTGGTGCGAGAACTCCCGCCACAAGCTCGCCGAGTATGCCGCGCAGGCGATTTCCCTGTTGCCCGGCAACGAGCCGTTGATGGTGCTCGATACATTGTCCAATCGCTACCGCAGTAAGTTCAAGAATGTCGGCAAAGCCTGTGCGGAAGCGTTCAACGCGGCGGCGGCCGCCCGAGGAATCACGACGGATGAACTGGGCGATCTGGTCGTTCCTGATTTCGGATTCGATGCGGAGGGTATCCGGCGATTTGATTGGGCTCGCGGCAGTGCGAGTGCGGAACTGGGAGCGGATTTCAAACTCACCTGGTTCGATCCGGACACTGACAAGGCGTGGAAAGCGCTGCCGGCCAACGCTCCGGAGGAAATCAAGACCGAGGTGAAAACACTGACCAAGCTTCTGCGCGAGGCGGTAAAAGGGCAGACCGCCCGTTTGGAAATGACTCTCGTCCGACAACGCCGCTGGCCGGTCGGCCGCTGGCGCGAGTTGTTCGAAAACCATCCGTTGCTGCGATCGTTCGCGAGCAGCCTAGTATGGGGTGTCTATGATTCCATGGGAACCCTCCTCCGCACTTTCCGCCGCTATCCGAACGGCTTGCTTGCCGATGCTACCGGTGCCTTGGAAGAGCTTCCGGAATCCGACACGATGATCGGCATGATCCATCCGCTGGAACTGGACACCGGAGTGCTTGGGGCTTGGCGCGCGCACTTGAACCGTTTCAAGGTGAAGCCTCCGTTTCCGCAGGTTGACCGGCCGGTGGAATTGCTGGATCCGCTGCATGGTAACCGCCGCGAGGTTTCGCTGACCAAGGAAAGCAAACTCAGCGCCGGCACCTTCCGTTCCCGCGCCGAGAAGCGTGGCTGGACTCGAGGATCAGTGATCGATGGGGGCGGGATTTCCAGTTATCACAAACTCTATCCGGGCGCTGGAGTGGAGGTGGTCCTGCCCACGGAAAATTTCTGGGTCGGCTGTGATCCGATGGAAGCCATCGAACTCAGAGCCGCCTATTTCGTGAAAGCCGAGTCGGTCGAGCGCGGCAGTTATGTTTACAACGAACCGGGACCCGAAGATCCGCGGGTGATGCGTTTCGACGCGGTGCCGGCGGTGGTTTGGTCGGAAACGATCTCGGATCTGAAAGCCATCGTCGCAACCAAGGAATGACCACGCTCTTCGGCATCCGTCATCATGGGCCAGGCTGCGCGCGCAGCTTGCTGGCGGCGCTCGACGTGCTTGCGCCGGACGTGCTGTTGATAGAAATGCCGCAGGAGGCGGAGGCGTTGTTAGCCCATGCGGCGCACGAGGCGATGAGGCCGCCGGTCGCGTTGTTGATCCATCGCACGGACTCGCCGGACAAGGCGTCGTTCTATCCGTTGGCCGAGTATTCGCCGGAATGGCAGGCGATCCGCTGGGCTTTGGCGCATCAGGTGCCGATCCGTTGTTTCGATTTGCCGTCCGCGCACATGTTCGCGCTGCGGGATGAGGAGGATGAAGGGCTGCCGCCGCAGCCGGACCCGTTCGAGTGGTTCGCGAAGGCGGATGGCTACAGCGATGGCGAGCGCTGGTGGAATGACCGGGTGGAGGAGCGCCGCGAGCAGGGAGATTTCTTCGAAGCGATCGGCGAGGCGGTGACGACCTTGCGCGGTGAGCTCGGGCTAACAGAGTCGCGGGAGACGCTGCTGCGCGAAGCGTGGATGCGGAAGTGTCTCCGGGCGGCGGAGAAAGAGGGGTTTGCGAATGTCGCCGTGGTGTGCGGGGCGTGGCATGTCCCGGCGTTGAAGATTCCGGCCAAGGTGGGTGACGACAACGCGTTGTTGAAGAATTTGGCGAAACACAAGGTCGCTGCAACTTGGATTCCGTGGACGGACGAACGGCTAACAGTCGCCAGCGGCTACGGCGCGGGGATCCGCTCGCCGGGCTGGTACGGGCATCTTTGGCGGAATGAAACGGACCCGGTTTCCACCTGGCTGACGCGGGCGGCGCGGGTGTTGCGCAAGGAAGGGCAGGAGGCATCGCCGGCATCCGTGATCGAGGCGGTGCGTCTATCAAACTCGCTCGCCGGGATGCGTGGTAGGCCGTCGCCGGGGCTGGATGAAACGCTGGAGGCGATGCAGGCAGTATTCTGCCAGGGCGACGCGTTGCCGTTGGATTTCCTCCGCCACAAGCTGCTGATCGGTGACCGGCTCGGCGAGTTGCCCGAGGGATTGCCGACGCTGCCGTTGCAGCAGGACATCGATGCGACGCAGCGCCGCTTGCGGATTAAGCCGGCGGCATCCGTCGCGCCGTTGGAATTGGATTTGCGCGAGGACGGCGGTCGGGCGCGCAGTATTTTCCTGCACCGGCTGCTGGCTTTGGAAATCCATTGGGGGAAAAAGGAAACCGCCCGCGGCAAGGGAACTTTCAAGGAACGCTGGAGCCTTCAGTGGAAGCCCGAACTGGCGGTTTCGATCATTGATGCGTCTGCCTTTGGCAACACGGTCGAGAGCGCGGCGGCCCGCAAGTTGGTTAGAGCGAAACCTGACGATATCGGCCTGGCGTCGATCACGGCGCGACTGGATCTCGCGCTGTTAGCGGCGCTGCCCGAGGCGGTCGAGGTCCTGTTGCAACGGCTGGATGCGGCGGCGGCCACCTCGCACGACATTTCCGAGCTGTTGGACGCGGTGCCGTCGCTGGCGAAGATTTCCCGCTACGGGGATGTCCGGGCGACCGACGCGGAAGCAGTCGGGAATTTGTTAGGCGGATTCGTCTCGCGCATCCATGCGGGGCTGGCGCCGGCGGCGAGCGGGATCGATGATGACGCAGCCAACCGCTTGTCAGCGAAAGTCCGTGAGTATGCCGCCGCGCTGGCGATGCTGGAGGACGCGGCGCTCAGGGATGATTTTCACGCGACGCTCGGCAGAGTTGCGGAGTTGGAAAGCATTCATCCGAAGCTCCGTGGCCACGCCGTCCGGCTGTTGCGGGACGCGGCCCACCTTGATGATGTTACAGTGGCGCGACATCTCGGGTTCGCGCTGTCACCGGGCATGCCGGCGCTATCGGCGGCGGCGTGGTTGGAAGGTTTTCTGCAAGGCGGCGGCAGCCTGTTGGTCCATGACCGGGCGTTGTTAGGTTTGGTGGATACGTGGCTCTCTTCGCTCGGGCAGGAAGTATTTCAAGCAACCTTGCCGCTGTTGCGCCGGACGTTCGGGACCTTTTCCCCGCCGGAACGGACCCGGATCGCCGCCTCGGTCGCGCACGGGACGGATCGCACGCCGATCGCCACGGCTCCGCTGGATCTAGATATCACCCGCGCCCTGCCCGCCGTCGCGGCGGTGGCGAAACTGCTAGGCCTGCCCCGACCCTCATGAACGATTCCGAACGCCTCCGCCGCTGGAGATTGGTGCTGGGCTCCGAGCCCGCCGCCGGTCTCGGCGTTTCGCTTTCCACCGAAGATGCCCGCATGGACGAGACGCTGGAAGCCCTTTACGACGCGGGCCAGCAGCGCGGCGGGCTTGGCGGATCGAGTCCGAAAGTCGCGCGCTGGCTGGGCGACATCCGGCGCTATTTCCCGACGGAAGTCATCCAAGTGATGCAGAAGGATGCCATCGAGCGGCTCGACCTGAAGCAGCTTCTGCTAGAGCCGGAAATCCTCCAACAGGCGGAACCCGACATCCATCTCGTCAGCACCTTGATTTCGCTGAACCGGATCATTCCGGAAAAAACCCGCGAAACCGCGCGGATGGTGGTGCGGAAGTTGGTGGACCAGCTCATGCGCAAGCTCCAACAACGGACACGGCAGGCGGTGCAGGGGGCGCTTTCCCGCAGTTTGCGGAACCGCCGGCCACGGCTAACGGAGATCGATTGGCACAGGACGATCCGCGCGAATTTGAGAAACTATCTGCCGGAGTTCAAAACGATCGTGCCGGAGACATTAATCGGCTACGGCAGGCGTCGTAGTTCGTTGCGCGATGTGATTCTGTGCATCGATCAAAGCGGGTCGATGGCGGCATCGGTTGTTTACTCGTCGATCTTCGGAGCGGTGCTGGCGTCGTTGCCGGCGCTGACGACGCGGTTCGTGTTGTTCGATACGGCGGTCGTGGATCTCACCGATCTGTTGGACGACCCGGTGGATCTGTTGTTCGGCAGCCAGCTTGGCGGCGGCACGGACATCCACAAGGCGTTGTGTTATTGTGAAAGCCGGGTCTCCCGGCCGACCGACACCGTGATGGTGCTGGTGTCCGATCTTTGCGAAGGCGGCAGCGTGGCGGGCATGTTGAAAACGGCAGCACGCCTGAAGGAAAGCGGCGTGCAGCTCATTTGCCTGTTAGCCCTGAGCGACGAAGGCAAGCCGTGGTACGACGCGAAGAACGCCGCGCACTTCGCCGCGCTGGACATTCCGGTATTCGCCTGCACGCCGGACCGCTTCCCCGATCTGATGGCGGCGGTGCTGGCGAAGAAGGATCTGCGGCTGTGGCAATGAAAAGTGCGGAGGTGTAGGCAGGCTTGAAAAGCGGATGAGCTTATCAAACGATATTTCTTTCTGATGGACCAAATCCTCACACAAATCCACTCCCTGCTCGACCGCATCGAATCCGACCGTGGCATCCGGATTCTTTATGCCTGCGAATCCGGAAGCAGGGCTTGGGGATTTGCCTCGCCGGACAGCGACTATGACATCCGTTTCCTGTTTGCGCGCCCCGAGCACGATTATCTTTCCGTCGCATCTCCCCAGGATGCCTTTGATCTGCCGATCGAAGATGAACTCGACGCGGGCGGGTGGGATGTCCGGAAGGCGCTCGGGCTGTTGGGTAAATCCAACGGCGCGCTGGTCGAGTGGCTGCATTCGCCAATCGTCTATCGGGAGGAAGCGGGGTTTCTCGATCGCTGGCGTTGTGCGGCGCGTGAAGTGTTCGCCCCGAAATTCTCGGTCGATCATTACCGCGGTCTGGCGAAGCAGATGGTTTTTGGCAAACTGCAGACGGAGCAGGTTCGTGCGAAGGACTATCTGTATGCCTTGCGGGCAGTGCTCGCGTCGCAATGGGTATTGGAAGGAAATGGCATCCCGCCGGTGCCGTTTGATCAGTTGCTGCCGGTCGCTCCGAGCGCCATCCGCGCGCTTGTTCCGTCTCTGTTGGAACACAAGGCGCGCACGAATGAAAGCGAGAGGATGGCGAGGCTTTCCGAACTCGACGCCTATCTCAGCGAGTGCCTTTCCGGGAATGCGGGTCGTAGCGCGGAGCTGGCTGTTGCTCCAGACGGGCGGGAAGTGCTGGACCGGTTGTTCCGGCTGGAAATCCGATCCTGCCCGGCAGCGGAAACAGCCGCAGACTACACCTTGGAGCGGGTGTTGCGGAAAGACGTGCTGTTGTTCGACGCGATCGCTGGCAGCCACGCGTATGGCCTGGCGACGGAGCACTCAGACGAGGACCGGCGCGGCGTCTTCGTCGCGACTCCCGGTTTGCTTCACGGGCTGGACCATGTGGAGCAAGTGGCGGACGGGAAGAGCGACCAAGTCTATTACGAGATCGGCCGTCTGATCGAACTGCTGCTGAAGAACAATCCCACGGCTTTGGAAATGATAGCGATGCCGGAAGATTGCGTGAAGTTCCGCCATCGGTTGTTTGAGCGGATCCGGCCGGAGCTTTTTCTATCAAAACTCTGTGAGAAGACCTTTGGCAACTACGCCATGGCCCAGATTCACAAGGCGCGCGGGCTGAACAAGAAGATTGTGAACCCACAGCCGGAGGAACGGCGCGCGCTGCTTTCCTTCTGCCACGTGCCGGTCGGCCAGGGCAGCGTGCCATTGGTGGAATGGCTGGCGGAGCTGGGGTTGAATGCGCGCGATTGCGGCATCACTGCGGTACGGGGAACCAGCGGTGTGTTCGCCATCTATGCTGGCGGTGATTGTCGGGGAATCGTGTCTCGAAAGGACGGCAATTCGCTCATTTTCACCAGCGTGCCGAAGGAGGCGGAGCCGATCGGCTGGATGTATTGCAATGAGGACGCCTTCAAGGCGCACTGCAAGGCCCATCGCGAGTATTGGGAGTGGGTCGGCCAGAGAAACGAGGAACGGTATGCCACGAATACGGCCCACGGACGTGGCTATGATTCGAAGAATCTGATGCACACGATCCGTCTGTTGGAAATCGCGGAGGAAATCGCCCGTGAGGGAGTCATTCGCGTGCGCCGGCCGGATCGTGAGAAATTGCTGGAAATACGCTCCGGGAAATTCAGCTATGAGGAACTCGTGGCGCGGGCGGAGGAAATGCACGCGGGACTGGCTGCCGCCTACGCCTCATCCGGTCTGCCGGATGCTCCGGATCGCGATGCCGCGAATCGGTTGCTGGTGGAGATCCGCGCGGGTTTTTACTCGGCGTGAAGACCCATGACGGCGCGGACCTGTTCCGCTAGGAATGCGGCGGGATGACAATGCCAGTCATTGATGAGATCGCCGCTCTGGAGCATGCGCCGCCGGGACTGATGGAACTGCTGTGGGCGGATCGTCTGGGTGGCGAGGGTCACTGGGCGTGATGGAAAACCTCTACCACGATCCGGTCCTAACATCGCCGACACGGCTGTAGCCCGAGACGTCGAGGAACGAGCCGTCATTTTATGATTGCCAGGGGCTTTCGGAAAGCGAGAGAAGGCGGAGTGAAGATGGACGTTGATAAGGTGACTCTCATCCTCAATGCGGCGTGCGAGGGAGACAGACAGGCGGCGGCGGATTTGATTCCGCTCGTCTATGGGGAATTGCGCAAGTTGGCGGCCTGGCGCCTGGGGCAGGAAGCGGAGGCGCATACCCTGCAGGCGACCGCTCTGGTGCACGAGGCCTACTTGAAGCTCTCGCCCGGCGAACCCCAGTGGGAGGGCCGAAAGCACTTTTTCTGCGCCGCCGCCGAAGCGATGCGCCGCATCCTGATAGACCGCGCACGGCATCGGAAGGCCGTGCGGCATGGAGGCGGATTGCAGCGGACCGGGTTCGCGGAAGACATCATCGCCGTTCCTTCCGCGCAGGATGACGAGATCCTTGCCATCAATGAAATTCTGGATCGCTTCGCCCGGATCGAACCGCGCAAGGCGGAGGTCGTGAAGTTGCGTTATTTCGTCGGCATGACCATCGAGGAAACCGCCGAGGCTCTTGGAATTTCGACGCCCACGGCGAAGCGCGACTGGATTTTTGCGCGGGCCTGGTTGTTCCGGGAACTGAAACGGGATGCTTGATGGAATTATTTGATCCTTTCTCCGGGATTCCTCCGCATAGGTTGGTGTCAGGTCTACGACGGTCTCGAACTTCCACCAAGAACCAACTGTGCCCCATCCAACTCCGGAAATCATCCTGCAGACCGCTTTGGAAATCCCAGGGCCACAGGAACGCGCCGTCTATCTGGACGAGGCGTGTGGAGGCGATCAGGCGCTGCGGGAAGAGGTCGGTTCGCTGATCACCGCTCATCTGGCGGCGGAGACTTTCATGGAACCTTTGGCCGATCCGCTCTGGCGCGAACTTCCCGCAGAGAAGAAAGGCGACACGATCGGGCACTACACGCTGATCCAGCAGATCGGTGAGGGCGGATTCGGCACCGTTTATCTTGCCGAACAAAACCAACCGGTGAAGCGGCAGGTGGCGCTCAAGATCATCAAGCCGGGCATGGACTCCAAGGAAATCATCGCACGCTTCGAAGTGGAGCGCCAGGTGCTGGCCCTGATGGACCACCCGCACATCGCCAAGGTCCATGATGCGGGAACCACCGAAGGAGGGCGGCCCTATTTCGTGATGGAAGTGGTCAAGGGTGTGCCGATCACGAAGTACTGCACCGAGGGAAACCTTGACACCAAGGCACGGCTGGAGCTTTTCATCGATGTGTGCGCCGCCGTGCAGCATGCGCACCAGAAAGGCATCATCCACCGGGATCTGAAACCATCTAACATCCTGGTCTCGACCCACGATGGCAAGCCGGTGGTGAAGGTGATCGACTTCGGAATCGCCAAAGCCATCGGGACGGAACTCACGGAGAAAACGATCTTCACGCAATACGGGCGGATGATCGGCACGCCTCAATACATGAGCCCGGAGCAGGCGGAACTCAATGAGCTGGCTTTGGATACCCGCAGCGACATCTATTCGCTGGGGGTCATCCTGTATGAACTTCTAACCGGGACGACGCCACTTGATGGCGATCAGCTCCGCAGCGCGGGCTACGCCGAGACTCAACGGCTGATCCGCGAGATCACGCCGCCGAAGCCAAGCGCCAGGCTGGCCGATTCGTTAGACCGGCCCGGCTCAACCATCCTTTCCCATCCGGGAGTTTCGCCTCGCGCCCTGCGGGGTGATCTCGACTGGATCGTCCTTAAAGCTCTCGAAAAAGATCCCGGCCGCCGCTATGAGTCCGCAGGGGCGATGGTGGAGGATTTGCAGCGATTTCTCCAACACAAGCCGGTCGAGGCCCGCCCGCCGAGCATGACCTATCTGATGCTGCGCTTCACCCGCCGCCATCGCGGGCCGGTTTTCGCGGGGGCTGCGCTGCTGGTAGCATTGATTCTCGGTGCGGTGGGAACCACCATCGGTATGAATCGCGCGCTCAACGCCAATGAGGAATTGGATCGGCAGAAACTCGCGCTCGTCGATTACAAGGAACGTCTCTCCGGCCTGCTCGAATCGAACCAGAAAATGCTCGGCGAGATCCGCAGGATGAGCACGAACGAAGCGCAGCTTCCCGCGGAGTTCGAAGCACTCCGAAACGAGAACCAAGCCCTGCTGGACAAGGTCAAAAACGAAGTGGCGAATCAGGAGCGCTACGCGGAGGAAATCGAGAGGCTGCGGCAGGAGACGGCGCGACTGGAGAAATTGGCGGGCACCTACGCGAGTGTTGAATCCGTGCGTGCCGGGCTTTTCAAGGACGCCCTCATCCCACTGAGCGTGAACGAACGCGGCCAGTTCTACCTCGACGGCAAACTCGTTCCCTATCCATTGCTGCTCAACGCCCTCGCCGCACCGCCTGACGATGAAACGCACGGCAAAGCCGTGCCGCGCCGGCTGAGCGTGAAGCTACCCGCAGGCGCAAAACCTACGGATGATGTCTTCCAGTTCCGCCTCCGGCAAATCGCTTCCGCCGCCGACCAGATCGGACTCAGGCACGAGTTGTTCCCGCAGTCGGCCGGCAAATCGGACCGCTGAGAGGCTGTCTTAAAAACAAGGAGGGGCGATATCCGATCGCCCGCCCATGGGAGGAGAATGGAAAGCACGTTGCTCATCTCATTGGCATTTCATGGACACGGCGGACGGATTCCGCCGCTCCTTGGGGCTTCGAGCGTCGCTTCGTCCATTTTTCAGACAGCCTCTGAGACGACGGAAGAGCCGGGCCTCGACGGAGAAATTCCGTGGATCGAAATTTCCCTGATCCATTTCGTGGGAAAATTCCGCATCTGCTGGCTGACGGGTGAAAAATTCCACCCGTCGTCCACCACCTCCACATCGAACCCACCATGAGCACCGACACCTGTCCGCAACCCACCGTCCGCAGCATCAGCCTGCCCCCGCTCGCCGCCCTGGCCCTCGCCCTGGGCCTTGCGGGTTCCACCTACATCGCCGCCTCCACCTGGCGGGATGTTAGGAAACAACCGGACAAAAATAACATCCGCATCACCGGCTCCGCCAAGAAGAGAATCGCCTCCGACCTTATCCAGTGGTCGGCAACCATCGAGGGCAAGGGCAGCGACCGCACCGCCGCCTATGTCTCGCTCAAGGCTGGGACCGAAAAGGTGGTCGCTTTTTTGAAAGCCCAGGGCATCAAGCCGGACGACGTCAAGACCCAGTCCGCCAGCATCACCGAGGAGTTCGAGATCGTGCGTGAGGACAAGGTGCTTCCCGGCACCAACGTTCCCTTGCGGACGGAAATCCGCAAGTCCGTCGGTTTCCGCGCCTTTCAGGTGGTGTCCGTGAGTTCACCTAACGTGCCGCAGATCGAGAAGGCGTCGCGCGAGATCACCTCGCTGCTGGAGCAAGACGTTTTCGTGACTTCCAACTCTCCGAATTATTACTACACCCGCCTCGGCGAGCTCAAACTGGAGATGCTGGCGGAAGCCGCCAAGGACGCCCGCAGCCGCGCCGAAAACATCCTCCGCTCGGCTGGCAATACCGACATCGGACCACTCGTGTATTCCTCCATGGGAATCATCAACATCAACCCGGCCAACTCCACGGAGACCTCCACCGAGGGCAACAACGATACCTCCTCCTACGAGAAGGACATCATCACCATCGTTCGCGCCGAGTACAAGGTGAATTGACGGGTCTAACAAACAATCTGCAACGGTCATGAATTCAATCTCACTCCTCGTGGTATCGTTCATCACAAGTGCCTCGCTTGTACTCGCCGATGGTATTCCGGTGGATCGGAAAACCGGAAAGGTTGAAGTCCCTCATACCGTCGTTGCACTCACGGAGGAACAGGTCGAGGAAACCCAGACGCTTGGCACCCTCACTCTCACCCAAGGGCAATGGCGTGATATCCGCCAGAAATCGCCGCAGTGCCCGAAGAGGTTCAGCGACGTGGTTCCAGTGAAATGGAATGACTGCACGTGCGGCTTGGAACAGGGATACGTCATCGCGCTGTCCCGGGATCGTGTCGCCGTGCTGCACGACGAGACATCAGGTGTGAGCGTGCAAAAGTTGTGCTACGAACTCTTTGAATACAGCAACATCACGCTCCGCATGAACGAACGCGGAGAGTTTTATCTCGGCGGAAGACTGATCCCTTTCCCCATGCTGCTAGAGGCGCTCGTCACGCCGCCAGACGATGCGGGAGGCAAAAAGGGACGTTATCTTGACCTCGAGTTGCCCGTTGGCTCGAAGCAGACGGATGCCGTTTTCGAATCGCGCCTCAGGGAAGTCGCGGCAGCAGCGGACAAGATGGGACTTTCGCACAGGCTGTTTCCCCAAGTAGACAACGCAACACACAACTGAGTCGCAATGAATGAGCACTCGCAGATGAAGTCCTAGAACGCAGACCGCGCTCAAGCCACCATGCACCAACACTCACCTGAACGCGAAACGCCCCACGGCTGGCAGGCACTTGCCTTTCAGTTGAAAACCCGGCTGTTCCAATTGCGGCGGGGCATCGCTGAAATCGGCAGGCGTCCCGCGGCTTGCAGCACGGCGAAGCTTCTGATAGACGCTCCGGTGGCTGCCGAAAAGCGGGCTCCTTTGTGGCGGGAGGCGAGTGCGGAGGAGTTTCCCCTAACGGCTGGCAAGGTGGAGAACCTGCGCATCGCCTCCCATGCGTTTCATGGCTTGGAAATCCCGCCAGGCGGGGTGATGAGCTTCTGGCGGCAGCTTGGACGGACCACCCGGCGCAAAGGCTATCTATCGGGTCGCGAATTGCGCGAAGGTTGCATCGTCCCCGCCATCGGCGGCGGGCTTTGCCAGCTCAGCGGGCTGCTCTATCAGGCGGCGCTCGGTGCGGGTCTTGAAATCATCGAGCGCCACGGCCACTCGCGGGTGGTTCCGGGTTCACAGGCCGAGCAGGATCTGGATGCCACGGTTTTCTGGAACTACGTCGATCTGCGCTTCCGCAGCCACCTGCCATGGCGCATCGAGGTGGAACTCACCGCGACCGAACTGGTGGTTCGCATCCGGGCGCTTTCCGGTTTGCCGCAAAAGGAGACTTTAGCACCTCCGCGCTTTCCCGCGCCACGCCCGCTGCCGTCCGGCGATTGCCTGACTTGCGACATGACCGGGTGTTTCCGTCACCCGTCAGCCGTGCGGGGAAACGCTCCGTCGCTGGGGCACTCAGCGTTTCTGTTAGATGCGCGGTGGCCCGAGTTCGACCGCTGGTGCGCGGAACACTCGCGGCCCGGCGACCGCTGGTTCACGCCGATGGATGGCGCGAGGTGGCGCAAGCCGAACTACCAGTGGTCCGTACCGGAAGGGACGACCCTGCGCCATGCCACGCTGGCCGCCCTGCGGCGTTCGTGGAACCAGCGTCGCTTGCCGGCACAGGGAGCACTCAGGCAGAAGGTCCTGATCCGTGGCGAGGAAGAGCTCGCGCGGACCTACGCTAACAGGCTCGATCCGAAGTGCCGTCATCTGGTGGTTTCCCAGAACCTGCTGCCACACCTCTGGCGGCTCGGCGTGCTGGGCGGACGCAGCTTCGATGTTTTGTTAGAGCGCTGGCCGATGGAGGAACTGCAACGGCGGCTTGACCAGGCGAAGGCCGCAAACCCGCAATCCACCACGCTGGGCGACTTCCGTGCCGATGAAGATTTGTCGCGGGCCGAACGGGAAGCGCTCGCCGCCGCCGGACGATTGATCACGCCGCATCTCGCGCTGGCGGCTCATTTCGGTGCGCGCGCCTGGCAGGTGCCATGGGAAATGCCCGCGCCGATGCCACGCGTCGACGTCGCCGGAAAGCCATCGTTGTTTTTCCCCGCCTCCAGGCTTGGCCGCAAAGGCGCATTCGAACTGGCGGCCGCGCTCAAGTCCGGCATCGACGCGGAACTGCGATTCCTCGGCGCGGCTGATGAGGGAAGAGCGGATCCTTTCATGGGACTGGATTGCTCCCGCGGCCAAGTGAGTGACCTCGCGTCGGCATCGGCCCTAGTCCTCCCGGCCTGGATCGAACATCAGCCCCGCCTCGCGCTGCTTGCGCTTGCCAGCGGCATTCCCGTGATCGCCACCGAGGCCTGCGGCCTGCCACCTCATGAAATGTCGCATGTGATTCCCGCGCCGGATGCCGCCGCGCTCGCCTCCGCGATCCACTCCATGCTTCACGCCGATCGATCAGCCGGCGCAGCGTGATTCCGCTGTGAAATGTCCCGCTGCGCCGGGGCTCAGGCATGGGGAAGGCCCGGCTGCTCGGGTGCTTCGGATAGATCGCCGTGGACGCCGCGGGTGATGATGTCACGGGTGGCCTCGTCCAGATAGGTGTGGAGGAGTTTCGAGAGTTCCAGAAACTGCGGCCACAGGATTTGGTCCACCATCACGCGGGACACGCGGACCATGACGGTGGCGGCGCGCTGGCGCGGGAGACGGTACGGATAGAGATTGTTGCGGCGGCAGAGGGCGACGAAAAGCTGGCGCTTCCATGGATCGTCGATCTTGAACTTGTATTCGACGGCAGGCTCGGGCGCGGCCTTGAGCTGGGCCTGGAGACGATCCAACGCACTGCGGGCGGCTTGTTTTTCACCAGGGATCTCGGTGCCGCCGAACAGCGCCTCGACCTTGCGGATTTTTTCGATGAGCTCGTCGCGGGTCATGGCTTTCTGCAAAATCTCATGGGCGCTTCTTTCACACTTCGCTTCGCGGGCGGAATGAATTCCGCGGTCCGTCAGTTCGCGACGATGTTGAAGATCTTGCCGGGGATGAAGACGATCTTGCGGATGGTCTTGCCGTCGAGATGTTCGCTAACCTTGGTGCTGGCGAAGGCGGCGGCTTTGGCGCCTTCCTCGTCGATGTCCTTGGAAACCATCAGGCGGTCGCGGAGCTTGCCGTTCACCTGCACGACGAGTTCGATCTCGTTTCTAACGAGCGCGGCTTCGTCGTAGGTCGGCCAGGTCATTTCCGACAGCATCGTGGTGCCGCCGAGGCGAGAGTTGATTTCTTCCGCCAAGTGCGGGGCGAAGGGATTGAGGACGGTGAGGAGTTGGGTGAACTCTTTCAACGGCACGACTTCCGCCTGGGTGAAGGCGTTGGTGCAGATCATCATCTGCGAGATCGCGGTGTTGAAGCTGAGTTTCTCGATATCCTCGCCGACTTTCTTGATCGTTTCGTGGACGACACGGAGCAGCTCCTTGTCGGTGCACGGGACGTCCTGGATTTTCGCGGAGACGTTCCACACGCCTTCCTGCTCTTCGAGCGCGACGCGCCATACGCGGGCGAGGAAACGCGAGACGCCTTCCACGCCCTTCATGATCCACGGCTTCACTTGTTCGAGCGGCCCCATGAACATTTCATAAAGGCGCAGGGCATCGGCTCCATACTCGGAGACGACATCGTCGGGGTTCACCACGTTGCCGCGGGACTTGGACATTTTCTGGCCGTCTTCACCGAGGATCAGGCCTTGGTTGACCAGCTTTTGAAATGGCTCGGACGTTCTAACATGGCCGAGGTCGAACAGGACCTTGTGCCAGAAGCGGGCGTACAACAGGTGGAGCACCGCGTGCTCGGTGCCGCCGACGTAGAGATCGACCATGCCGGGTTTGTCATCGGTCCAGTAGTCTTCGGCTTCGCTAGAGATGAAGCGGTTGGTGTTTTTCGGATCACAATAACGCAGATAATACCAGCATGAGCCGGCCCATTGCGGCATGGTGTTGGTTTCCCTAACCGAGCCATCCGGCAGCTCGACCCATTGGGTGGCTTTGGTGAGAATCGGTTCGGGCGTGCCGCTGGGTTTGTAGTCGTCGAGCGGTGGCGCGAGAAGTGGCAGTTCGGATTCCGGGATGGCTTGGTGACGGCCGTCTTTCCAAATGATCGGGAAGGGCTCACCCCAGTAGCGTTGGCGGGAGAACAGCCAGTCGCGGAGCTTGAACTGAATGCGGCGTTTGCCGAGTCCTTTCTCTTCCAGCCAGGCTATCATCTTGGCTTTGGCTTCGACGGTGGGGAGGCCGTTGAGGAAGCCAGAGTTGATGGCCGTGCCCTGATCTGTGAACGCCGTGTTCTGTGAACGCTCCACCCACGGCTTATTTCCAAACTCACTTTCACGCCAGCCCGCCTTAAGAACAATATCACCCGTGTTCGACTTGTGCTCACCGGTGGAGATGAAAAATGCCTCGTATGCTTCAGTGTTAAATTCAGATGCCGAAGCTACTACCTGAAGAATCGGCACACTGAATCTCTGAGCGAATTCGAAATCCCGCTCATCATGCGCTGGCACCGCCATGATCGCGCCAGTTCCATATCCCATCATCACGTAGTCCGCGATCCACACCGGGATCTGAACACCGTTCACGGGATTGATCGCGCAGGCTCCGGTGAAGACGCCGGACTTGTCCTTGTTCAGATCGCCGCGGTCCATGTCGGACTTGGAGGAGCAAGCTTTCTGATAGGCCTCGACGGCGGCCTTTTGATCGGCGGTCGTGATTTCCGGAACGAACGGATGCTCGGGGGCGAGCACCATGTAGGTCGCGCCGAACAGCGTGTCAGGACGTGTCGTGAAAACGGTAACCGTGTGGCCGTCCAATTGGAATTCCACCTCCGCGCCTTCGCTGCGGCCGATCCAGTTTTTTTGCAGCAGCTTGATGCCTTCCGGCCAATCTAGCGTGTCGAGTTCGTCGATCAGGCGCTGTGAGTATTTCGTGATCCGCAGCATCCACTGGCGCAGCGGGCGGCGCTCGACGGTGTGGCCTTTCGATTTCCACTCCTCGACTTCCTCGTTCGCGAGCACGGTGCCAAGGTCGGGCGACCACCAGACCGGGGTGTTAGCGACGAAGGCCAGGCGAACGTCGTCGATCTGATCGCGGGTCCAGCCCTGCGCTTCGAGCACGCTAACAGGCCTGGCTTTGTTTTCCACCTCGCAGAAATACGAGCCGTAGAGCTGGAGAAAAATCCACTGTGTCCAGCGGACGTATTCCGGATCGGTGGTGGCGATTTCGCGGTCCCAATCGTAGCCGAAACCGAGCGATTTCAACTGCCGCCGGAACGTCTCGATGTTCGCCGCGGTGGTGATCGCCGGGTGCTGGCCGGTCTTGATCGCGTATTGCTCAGCGGGCAAGCCGAACGAGTCGTAGCCCATCGGGTGCAGCACGTTGAAGCCGTTCATCCGCTTGTAGCGGCCGACGATATCGGTGGCGGTGTAGCCTTCCGGATGGCCGACGTGGAGCCCGGAGCCGCTGGGGTACGGAAACATGTCGAGCACGTAGAATTTCGGCTTGGTGGTGTCGAAATCCGCATCGCCCGGGCCGGGGGTGCGGAAGGTTTTTTCGGACTCCCAGCGCTGTTGCCATTGGGGCTCGAATTCGCGGAAAGGGAATGGTTTGCGGGCGTCGGACATGGTCGTGAAAGGGCGCGGACTGTGGCGACGCGTATCCGCTTTGAAAAGGAAAACCCCTTCTGTGGGCCTTGGCGGCGGCTCAGGGAAGCTCGCGGATGCGCAGCTTGCGGAAGAGGATGGGTGAGCCCTCACTTTCCAAACAGAGGTAGCCGTGGTCCGGTTCGCAGCCGTTGCCGCCGGAGACTTCCTCGCCGTTTACCCACAGGCGGATCTCGCCGTTGATGCCGCGGACGTAGTAGTGATTCCACTGGCCGTGGCCTTTGGCGAGGTGCTTACGGGGGAAACTCCGGCTGCCATTGGGTGAAAGCGGTGGAAATGGTGTCATTTTGGTGCCCACCGCAAACACGTCGCCATTCGTGCCAAACCAGTCGGTGGCCTTGCCCGCGGCTTTCATCTGGTCGGTGAAGGCGTGATCGAGGATCTGCACCTCGATGCCCGACGGCAGGCCGGGTTTTCCCGCGGAGGTGAGGTTTTCGATGGACTCGGGCGTAGCCCAAACGAAGACACCGGAGTTGCCTGCCGGTTTCTGGTGGCTCCATTCCACCACCATCTCGAAATTCCGGTATTCCTTCGCAGTGCGCAACACGCTTACCGGTGTGCCGGTGCATTGAAGCACGCCGTCTTTCCACGTCCAGGTGTCGTCCGCGCTGTTGACCTTGGCGAAGTCGGCAGTGGTTAGATCCCGGAAACCCGGTTGCGTGTCATCCACCACGGCCTGCACCGGTTCATCAGCCTGCGGTGGCGCGCCCGCGGCGATCCGCGAAATGAACACCGGCATGACCGGTGCCGCACCGCGGGTCACCGTGGCGTGATCGAGATCCTTGAGTTCGTGAAACTCGACGTTCGGATGCTCAAGGTTCTTGAGCGTGATATAGAGCAGTTCGTTTTCCTCGACCCGGGATTTGAATTCGATCCGTCTGTCGCCGGTGATCAGGCAGATCGGCGGCAGGTTCTTGGACGAGTGGTGCAGAGGCGCGAAATCATCGATCACCGGAAGCAGGGAATTTCCCTTGAAGCCACGCAGTTCCTTGACGTGGAAATGGGTGGTGACCTGCGCGCTAACAGGGAGTAGTCCGGCGAGCGACAGGGGTGTCAAATCGTAAGGTTTCAACCATTGGGGATCCATGCCGACCATCAATGCGAGATAGCCGCCCGCCGAGTGACCGCCCACGAAGACCTTCTTTGGATCACCGCCGTATTCCGCGATGTGCTTCACGGTCCACGCCACCGCCGCCGCAGCGTCCTCGATGAACACGGGACAAGGAACCTGCGGCGACAAGCGGTAGCCTGCCGAAATGAGCGCGACCCCCTTGCCTTCGAACTGCGGGAAATCCCGGCTGCCACCGGTTAGGCCGCCGCCGTGAAACCACACCAACGTGGCAAAGCCCTGCTGACCGGCGGGAATCTTCAGATCGACCACACAGCGCTTTTCCGGATCCTCGATCTTCGTTTCCGCCGGATAGTAGGAAACCCCCGGAACGCTGCGGATGGCATCTTCAGCGCTTGATGGATCCGCCAAGCCGATGAGGAAGGCATGCGCGAGGAGAAGGGTTTTGAGGAGTTTCATGGCGCTATCCGTTTTGATCGAACCCGACGAGGCAACTTCAACGAGAGCGTGATAAGGACCGGATTGGATTGCAGCCACAAAAAACCCGCCGCGGCGTGAACCGGGGCGGGGTGGTTGGGAACCTAGCGGAAAGTTAGTCGAGATCTTTTTTCGCGTGCGCCTCGTCGAGGTGCTTGAGGAAATCCGGGGTCTTCGGGTACTCGGAGGCGAAGAAGCGCGTGAACTCTTTACCTTCCGGAGTGAAAAGGATCACCGTCGGGAAACCCTCGATCTTGTATTTCTCGGCCAGCGGTTGGTTTTTCTCGGCGACGTCCTTGTCGCCTTTCGGGAAATCCAACTCGACCAAAACATATTTCTTGGAGGCGGCGGAGACGAATTCCTTGGTGGAGAAAACATTCTTGCGCATGGCAATGCACGGCGGGCACCAGTCGGAGCCGGTAAATTCGACCAGCACGGATTTCTTTTCGGCTTTGGCTTGGGCGAAGGCTTTTTCGAGATCGGTGGACCAGCCTTCAGGAGTGGAGGCGAAGGCGGAGGCGGTGAGGGCGGCGACGCCTACGGTTACGGAAGCGAGCCAAGTGATTGCTTTCATCATGGTAATAACCGTCGCCGGCCGGGAAATTATTCGAAAAACTTCGCACCGCTTGGCCATTCGAGCTAGCGAGGGGCCATGCAACCCTTGCCGCGCTTGATTCTCGCCACCCGCAACGCCCACAAAACCGCGGAAATCCGTGCGATGATTGGGGACCGTTTCGAAGTTGTGAACGCGACGTCGTTTCCGGATTTTCCGGAGATCGAGGAAACCGGGACGACATTCCTGGAGAACGCGCGGTTGAAGGCGGAAGGGATCAGCCGGCGGATCAATGGCTGGGTGTTGTCCGACGACTCCGGTTTGGAGGTGGACGCGCTTGGCGGTGCACCGGGTGTGTGGTCATCGAGCTTCGGCGGTGAGGAAGGGAACCACGCGAAAAACAATGCCCGTTTGCTCGCGGAGATGGCCGGCAAACCGGACCGTGGCGCCCGTTTCCGCTGCACCATGGTGCTGGCACATGGTGGGGTGGAGCAGGCGAATTTCAGCGGCACCGTTGAGGGACGGCTGGTGGAGTCGCTTCATGGTACGGGCGGATTCGGCTACGATCCGTTGTTCGTGCCGGAGGGACACGGGCATACGTTCGCGGAACTGGGCGAGGAGATCAAAAACACCTTGAGCCACCGTTCGCGGGCATTGGAGCAGGTCGTTTCCTATCTGGCGGCACAGGAAACAAAATAATTTACATTTCCTTATAATTTTGAAAAACTTCACGCTGTGAAGTCTCTCCTCCTTCTCCTCACCGCAGGCTTGCCAATCTTTGGCGGTCTCGCGTCCTGCTCCAGTCAGGTCAAAGCGAAACAGCCAGTTTCCTACCGCTTTCAAAATGGCCGCACCGCGATGCTCAAAGACGGAATCGCCTACGCGCCCAAAAATGCCCCTTACGCCGTGAAGCGGGCGATCGCGGCTGGAAACAGCTTGCAAGGGATGCCCTACAAATGGGGCGGCGGACATGCCCGCTTGGACGATTCCGGCTACGATTGTTCAGGCACAGTGTCGTACGTTCTGCGGGAAGCCGGGCTCATCGAGGGCAGCATTCCGTCGCGGGATTACTTTGAGTACGGCAAAAAGGGCGACGGCAAATGGATCACCATTTACGTCCGGAAGGGCCACGTTTTTATGACGGTCGCCGGCCTGCGCCTTGATACCGGTGGCCCGGGAGGCGAAACCGGTCCCCGCTGGAAGCCGCAGACTCGCCAAGGGAAAGGTCACTTCATGCGCCACCCGTCCGGATATTGAAGCGCAGTCGACGACTTCTCTAACGCCGCGGCCATCTCCACGAGCGACGGAAAGATTCGGTCCGCTTCCGAGAAATCCAGCCCGGCCGTCACCCGGTTGGGCACAATCCAGACGGTCATTCCGGCGGCTTTCGCCGCGATCATGCCGTTGAGCGAATCCTCGATCACGAGACACTCCGCAGGTTGTAGTCCCAAACGCTTCGCCGCTTCGAGATACAAATCCGGGGCGGGCTTGATTTGCGGTGCATCGCCGCGGCAGACCACGGTTTCGAAATGGTGCGCAAACTCCAGCTTTTCCAGCCAGCCATCCACCCAGTGATGCGACGAGCTGGAAACGACGGCCCGCCGGGTCTCCGCGCGGGTGAGTTGCTCGAGCAGAGGGATCACTCCCGGCATGGTGCCTTCGTCGGTCAGATCGCGCAGAATTTCCTCCTGCCGGCGGGCGTCCAGATCGTGCCAGTCAAACGACAGCCCGGAGAGCTCTTCCAAGTGGGTTTTCGGCGACCAGGTGGCGAAGTCGGAGCCGATGCAGCGCGTGTAAACGTCGAGAGGCAGGTCGTGGCCGTGGATTTGGAAGTTCCGCAGCCACGCCTGATAGATCGCTCCTTCGGTGTCCACCAGCACCCCGTCGAAATCAAATAACACCGCGGCAAAGTTCATGTCCTCGGGATGCCTCGCCGGGGGGATTCCGGCAAGTGCCAATTCATTTCACCTCGCGATCCGGAAGCGCGCGATCCTTGATTCTTGTTGTTGCGTAAGGATTCCGAGAGGACTAGCGTAGCAGCCGCACAACCAATTCACTCCAATGCACAAACTGCTACTCTCCGCCGTTGTCACCTCAGGTTTTTCATTAAGCGCCTCTGCCGATGAGGCGGAAACCGCCAAACTGATGGAGGCCGGCAAGGCGTCCTACATGCTATGCGCCGCCTGCCACGGGATGGATGCGAAAGGCGTTCAAGCGGGCCCTAGCAAAATGGCACCCACGCTCATCGATTCGAAAATCGCCCTTGGCGACCCTTCGGTCATGGCTCTCGTGATCATCAACGGCATCCAAAAGGAAGGCACCGAATACATGATGGCGATGGCCCCCCTCGGAGCCGCGCTCGACGATGAGAAACTCGCCGGCGTGATGACCTATGTCAGGGGTTCCTTCGGCAACAAGGGCGCGCCGGTCACCGCCGCTGACGCGAAGAAGTATCGCGAACAGTGGAAGGACGTCAAAGCCCCGGTCACCCGCGCAAAAATCGCCGAGCTCACCGCTCCGAAATAACAGGGATCCCCAACCACTCTATCAACGGCGTCCATCTGCCCGGTGGACGCCGCTTTTTCATTCATGAGTCGGCGGGTTTGAGAATGCGGTCGATGAACAGTTGCATCCGCACGAGTTTGTCGGCGTCTATGAGTTTGCTGGCGTCGGGGTTCAGCAGCCAGTTTTGGGCGGCTTCCTCGGCCTTGGATGGCTTGCCGGCGGGAGCGCCCTCGATGCGGGCAAGCTCGGACAGCATGGTGGTTAGGGCGCGTTCGCAACCATGGCGGATGTCAGCGTCGCCGGGGAGCGGGATCTGATCCTGGTTGAGTTCCGCGAGGATTTGGATCAACAGCGGGAAGCGGGTCATCGCCCGGTTGATCTCCTCCGCGGAGTGTTTGCGGGCTTTCTGAGGGGGCAGGCTAACAGGTTGGTTGGACATGGCGGTCTTTCGATTCATCGCGAATATGAGGTAATTTCTGCTAGTTGGCGAGTGACCAATTCGGCATTATGTGACGGATTCGTGTTAAGTCCGTGTAAAGAGCCGGTTGATTTTTTGATCGCGAAAAACTGCGGAAATGGGAGCTTCGCCCGATGGATAACCGTGAGATTTTCATGCGCCGGGCGATCGAGCTGGCGCGCCAGGGAATGAACCAAGGTGCCGGCGGACCATTCGGCGCGGTGGTGGTTAGGGATGGAGTCATCGTCGGCGAAGGTTGGAACCGGGTGATTGCCACCAATGATCCGACGGCCCACGGCGAGGTCACCGCGATCCGCGACGCTTGTGCCAGGCTGGGAACCTTTTCTCTGGAAGGCTGTGAGATCCACACCACCGGCCAGCCTTGTCCGATGTGCCTCGGGGCGATCCAGTGGGCGAGGATTGGAAAAATCCACTATGGTTTCCGGATCGAGGATGCGGCGGCGATCGGTTTCGACGACACGGAGTTTTACCGGCAGATGATGTTGCCGGCAGAGCAGAGGTTTATCCCATCCGAGGAGCTGTGCCGCCAGGAGGCGCTGGATCTGGCGCATGAATATTCCCTGCTGCCGGACAAGCGCCATTATTGATCCGCTTCCATTCGCGGGAGAATCCGTGCAAGACGCTTGCTTGACGCGCGGCCCCGGGAGTGCGGAAACTACCTGCCATGGCATGGAGGATCGAAGACGCCGTCGACCACGGTGAAATTGACAACACCGTCGAGGGTCACACGACGGGTCGTATCTGGCTGGCCGGGAGAGACGAGCCGTTGATCCTGTCGCTCGACGGCGATTGCTGGCGCGACCTCGCCGGGACGCGCTTGCAGTTTGAGAACCCCACGCCGAAAACCACGTCTGACGCGGAGGCGCTCGACATCGACCAAGCCGGCATCGTCGGCGACATGACCGCCTCGCGGAAGAACAAGGTGCCGACCGTGAGTGAGGAGGAATTCAACGAACTCTATCACAACCAGCTCGACATCCCGTACGAGTGGCGGAACACCCTCTACCTGGAGTGGTTCAGCGAAATCAACGGGCGCGTGGTCATCGAGACCTCGGCTTACAGACTGACGATTTCCCCACACGAGTGGATGATGGATGAGGATGCCGAGGATGCGCAAAAGCTGGCGAACTTGAACTCGATGCGTGATTTCATGGCGCAGGTGATCCGCCGCCGCGACCCCGAGGGACCGGAACCGGATGTCTCGCTGGAACTCGACGAATACGCCTGGGAAGAACGGCTCAAGGAATCCGACAGGCTAACCGATGCCTATCAGGAAGTGTTGGAGAAATACATGGAGGATTCGGACAGCGAGCAGAAGGAGGCATTCGTCATGGGGTGGGACGGGCTGTTGGACGCACTGGCCGAGCGCGACGAGGCGGGCGACGAAGATTTGCCCGACGAGGGCGGCAGCTACGGCTCGACCGACGAGGATGAGGACGAATTCGACGATGACGAGGAAGATGAGGATGGATTCGATGAAGAGCGCGACGAGTCTTTCGGCGATGAAGAGGACCACCCGCTGCAGGCGAAAGCCCAGGAACTCGCGATGCGCGCGATGGACGTGATCGAGCGCGACGCCGGTCCGGGCACGCCTTCCTATCAGCTCATCACCAATCTCCTGCAAGTGAGCGGCAAACTCGCTGGAGTCCTGCACGGCCGCGACAGCGGCTACGAGCCGGAAACCGGCTTCGTCCTCGCGGTCCTCAAACGCTGCCTGAACTGGCTCAACGAATCGGTCGGCGCCTGCCAACAGCTCATGGACCTGGAGCGCGACCCCGATCAACGCGCGGCGCTCGAACACATCCGCGGTTCCGTGTTTGAAATCCGCGACGGCATCGTGGAGCTTCGCCGGGAGTTGAAATAGCAGAAGGATTTCATGAAATTTTCATGATTCCCGCATGTTCCGTTCATCGCGAAACGTTTCGTTGCCATCGTAAATCATTCGAACAACCCATCATGCGTCCCATCATCCCGTTGGTCATTGGCCTCGCAATCGGTATTGCCGGCGCGATTCTCTTCCTCCAGAGCATGCCGCCCAAGGAGGGCTCCGCGGAGGAACGGGTGGACAAGCTGGAGGTCGAATTGAAAAAGGCTAACAACCGCGTGGCCGCGCTGGAAGGTGCCGATCCCCAAGGCCGCCGCCGTCCCGGCCGCACGACGAAAGATGGGGTGCGGAGCATCTTCGAGAATTACAAGGATGGGAAACCCGTCACACAGGATGACGTTCTCCGCGCATTTCAGCCGTTTCTCCGGGATGTTTCGCCGTTGCTGGATCGGGTCCGGGTCCGGGAATTGCAGCGCCAGAGCGATACCAAGGCCGGCGAGCTGGCCCGCAAGTATTCTCTAACTCCTGCCCAGCAGGAGTCGCTCAAACAGTGGTTCGACCAGAACGCCATTGATCAGGCCAAACGCTACACCGACCTCGTCACGCAGGAAGGCACCACGGTGGAAGACCTCGCCAGAGCCTCGGCCGATGTCCGCGCGGATGACGGGTTGGACAAATTCATGGAGGGCACCCTCCGCGGTGAAAAGCTGGCGGCTTACCAAACCAATCGTATGTTAGAAAAAGTCAGCAGTGTCCAGCAGGAGGCCGACATGAAGGTGACCCGACTCGATTCGATCGTCGAGCTCGACGAAACGCAGCGCGGCCAGATCTTCGGGGTGATGGCCCGCGGGGCGCGGGACTTCGATCCGGCGATGCAGTTCGAGGGACTGGGCACCGACGCCGCTGCGCTGCCATCCGGGAAATCCAAACAGGATGCGATTTTCGCCGTTCTCAGACCCGAACAACGCCAGGCCTATCAGGACGCACAGGCCAAGCGCCTCGCCGCAGCGCGGAAAGAGATGGAGGAAATCGGCCTGACTCTGCCCGACGACTCCAAAATGTTCGACCCACTCGATTTCTAACACCAATACATGGATTCCTCTCCCGCCATCGACATTCGTTCCCTCCGGGTGGACTACGGAAACTTCGTTGCCGTCGATGACCTCACGCTCACGGTTCCACCCGGCGAGGTGTTCGGCCTCGTCGGACCTAACGGCGCGGGCAAGACCAGCACCTTCCGCGTCCTCACCACTCTGATGGAGCCGACCTATGGCGAGGTGATTCTCGCCGGCGTGGACGTGTTGGAGGACATCGAAACGGCACGGCGCATCATCGGCTACATGCCGGATCTCGCGCCAGTCCCGTCGGATCTGAAAGTCTGGGAGTTCCTCGAATTCCATGCCGCGGCATACGGACTGGGCACCCGCGCGCAACGCCGCGAGCGGGTGGCGGAGTGCCTGGAGGAAGTCGCCCTAACCGGCCAGCGCGCGAGCTGGTGCAAGGAGCTTTCCCGCGGCCAGACCCAGCGCGTGGTCCTCGCGAAAACCCTGCTTCACCGCCCGCGCGTTCTTATCCTCGATGAGCCGGCCAGCGGCCTCGATCCGCTCGCCCGCCGCGATCTGCGGCAAGCGTTGCGCAAGCTGGCCGCCACCGGGGCGACGGTTTTTGTCAGCTCACACATCCTCAGCGAACTCGCCGAAATGTGCTCGTCACTCTGCGTGATGAACCGCGGGAAACTGCTGGCATCGGGTACCGCGCAGGAAGTCCGCGACCAGCTCGGCAGCAACGAGCGCACCCTAACGGTGAGCCTGCTCAACCACCCTCAGGTCGCCGCCGATTGGTTGAAATCCCAGCCATCCGTCCACGATCTGCAGGCCACCGATCACCAGGTGGTTTTCGGTTTCACCGGCAGCGATGACGGTCAGGCCGATCTGATGGAAGGCCTGATTCAGCGCGGCGTGCGGATGCGGGCGTTCGAGGAGAAACGCTCGTCCTTCGAGGACATTCTCGTGGAAGTCGCCGAATCCAACCGCAACTCATGAACTCATCTCAAGGAACAACCCGGCATTCCGGCTGGAAAATCTGGGCAAATCCCATCTTCCGGCGCTATTGCCAGTCGCGTCTGCGCCCCCACGCATTGGGTGTTTGGTTGCTCCTCTCCGTCCTGCTCGCCGGGTTCATCTATTTCATGTGCCGCACCGTGGGAATCCATCAGGCTAATATGAAGGTTATGGACGCGGAGCGGGTCGCGTTCCTCGGGGTGTTGGGGTTGCAGTGGCTGATCCTGTTCGTGTTAGGAACCGCGCAGGTCTCCGGCGGAATGACCGCCGAGACTGATGAAGGGGTGATCGACTATCAGCGGCTGATCCCGATGAGCCCGTTTTCGAAAGTCCTCGGTTACTTGCTTGGACTGCCGATCCGCGAGTATGTGATGGTTTTGGCGACGGTGCCGTTCGCCGCATGGGCGCTGTGGAAGGGTGAAGTGGCGGCGGGCGTGTGGTCCCCGGTTTATGCGGTGACCCTCACGTCCGCCATGACCTACCATCTAACCGGATTGGTGACGGGGACGGTGGTCCGCAACCGGCGCTGGGCGTTTCTCGTGTCCATCGGACTGGTGTTCTGTCTCTACACGGTGGTGCCGCAGATGGCACACTACGGTCTGGTATTCTTCAAATACCTGACGATCACGCCGGTGCTGACGGAAAGTCTGCCGGGCCTGCTGCCGCGGACGGCCGGAGCCATTGTCGCCACCGGCCAGAGACTCGCGCCCGAGGTGAAATTCTTCAATCTTGGTCTTCCGGAAGTTGTCTTCACCGTATTTTGCCAAGGCGGCATCATCCTCACCTTCATCGTGATGCTCTGCAGGAAATGGCGCAGGAGTGAGTCGCTGCTGCTGGGAAAAATCTGGGCGACCGGCTTTTTCATGTGGGTGCAGGTTCTTTTGTTAGGCAACGCGCTGCCCCTGATCGACACCGGCAAACTTTTCCCCTCACGTGAATTCTCACGGCGTGTGCTGGACTGGAGCACCTGGGCGCCCAATGCCTGGGAAGCCGTGACGATGTCGGGAGTTTACGGCCTGGCGACCTTGCTTCTGCTCTTCATCGTGACCCGCATCATCACCCCGTCCGCGGAAATCCAGATCCGCGGCTGGCGGCGGGCCCGTAAGGAGGGCCGCTCGGCGCTGCCGGTTCTATCAGACGCGGCGACTGCGTTCGGCTGGGTCCTGGTGATGGCGCTCGCCGGGGCGGCGGGTTGGTATATCTTCACTCGCGCACTGGTGGAGTCGCGCTGGTTCCCGGGCCACGAGGTGCCGTTCACGGTGCTCGGATGTTTCACGGCCGTCATGCTAACAGGCGGGCTCGGATTCCACGCCCTGCTCGAAGCGAAGGGCGGCCGGATCGTGGGACTGGCGATCATTTTCGTCGGGATCGTGCCGCTGATGGTCGGTGCCGTGGTCAGCGCGTCGAACCACCGGTTGATCCCCGCCGCGTCATGGTTGTTCGGAATTTCCCCGGCGAGCGGTCCGGTTTACGCAGCCGCGACCTTGCTGAGGATCTTCGTGCTGCCCGCCAACCTCGAGCGTTCGGTGCCGCGGGCGTTCTATTTCTGGCAGGTGGTATCGTTGATAGTGGCACTCTGGCTCATCGCCCGTCTGCGGGGCGCCCGGAAATCGATCGCCGGCAGCGCGCTCAAAGATAGTCCCGGGGAGGGGTAAATCCTACGAAACGGATTTCTTGAACCTCTGCCGGAGAATCTCCATGAACTCACCCGCTTCTTCGACCCGCAGCAGTCGTGCGATGGCGAAATACACCGCGCCCGCAACGGGAATCACTCCTGTTAGCCATGCAATGCGAGCAAGGGAACCCATCGCGGAGAGGTCGTGGAAAATATAGCGGTTTGCCACCAGGCAAACGCCGGCCATCGAGAGTCCGGCGACCGCGAGCTTCCCAAAAGTCATCAGCAGCGCCGGGGTTTCCAAGCCGGAGGTTATGCGGGACATGGTGACGTAAAGGATGATGAAATTCACCGTGGCCACGATGCTGGTGGTCAAGGCCAGTGCCTCGACCCCCATGCCGCGGACGACCACGAAATACCAGTTGGAAGTGACGCTCAGGGTGATGGCGAAAAAACTAACTAGCATCGGCACCCAACGACGGTCGGCCGCATAGAATGCCGGTTGCAGTACTTTCAGCCACGAATAGGCCAGCAGGCCGATGCCGTAACCACGCAACGCGGCCGCGGTCACCAGGCGATTGTCGGCCGAAAACCTGCCATATTCGAACAAGACGCTGATGATCGGTTCAGCTAGGAAACAGAGGCCGAGCGCGGAAGGTAACACGAGAAAGGCTACCAGCCGCAAACCTCGCGCGAGCACCCCGCGGAATTCGTCGCCGAGCTTCCCGGAAGCGGCGAGCGACATCGCGGGCAAGGTAACCGTCGCGACGGCGACCCCGAAGACGCCGATGGGAAGCTGCATCAGACGAAAGGCGCCGTTCAGGGCACTAACAGCCGAAGGGCCGATCGAAGTGGCGAACTGGGAGTTGATGATGACGTTGATCTGCACCACCGAGGCGGAGATGACCGCAGGCCCCATGAGCGAGAAAATCTTTCTAACATCCGCGTCGTTCCAGTTCCAGTTGGGACGGAACCGGAACCCGAGCCCGTGGAGCGCGGGGACTTGGAAAAGCAGTTGGCCGAGACCGCCGACGAGCACGCCGATGGACATGCCGATCATCGTCTGCGGGCCGCAGTGGGGATCGAGCCACAAGCCGATCCCGCTGCCCGCGATGATGGATCCGAGATTGAAGAAGCACGAGGAAAGCGCCGGAATGCCGAATATTCTGCGAGAATTGAGAATCCCCATGACCAGCGCGGCCAGGCTGACGAGCAGCATGAATGGCCACATGATCCGCGTCATCTTCACGGTCAGAGCGATCTCCGCGGGACCGAAGGTTTTCTTGCCGAAGGAAGTGAGCAGATGGACGAGCTGTGGCGAAAACAGAATACCTAACGAGGTAACGACGGCCATCAGGATGGCGACAATGGTGATCATCCGCGCGGCGAGAGGCCACGCGCTTTCCGGCCCGGATTCCTTGATGCGCTTCGAGAAGGTGGTGACAAAGGCTTGGGAAAGGGCGCCTTCCGCAAACAGGTCGCGCAGCAGATTGGGAATGCGGAAGGCGATGTTGAAACAGTCCGTTAGGACTCCATAGCCAAACATGGCCGCGAAAATCTGGTCCCGGACGAGTCCCAATACCCGGCTCGCCATCACGGCGGCGCTGACTTTCCAAGTGGCTTTGGCGGACATCAGTGGATCGGGAATGCGGAGAGATGCGTCACGCGCTCGCGTCCTTAGCGGGATCCGCAGTCGCTGGCTATCGCGGGTTGATGAAATTTCGGTGAAGAGCGCCTCACGTCCGCTGTCATGCCAACGCTTCACTGCTGAGCACCACCTTCAGCACCGCTATTTCTCCGGGCGGGAGGGTGATGTGGTTCTTTGCGACGTTGCCTGACTCCACGCAGACCATTTGCAAATACTCGTCGTCACCGAAGTCGGCCATGCGTTGGGATTTCTCGATCCACGGGTTCCAGACGACTGTCGAATTCGAGCCGGATTTCTCGACGCGGATGGTGCGTTTGAATCCGGGATCCAGGATTTCGATGGCGGCGGTGGTGTTGAAATAGACGCGGTCCACCTCGCGGTCGATTTGGATGGCGGCGGCGGTTTCCAAGGCTTTCACGTCCTTCACCTTGTCCAGATAGGCCATGTTTTTAAGACCGGTGATCGAAATGGCGTCGATCGCGCTAATTTGGAAATACGTGTGCAGACAGGTTTCGAAAACGGAATCGAGGGCGGAATCGTTTCTAACAATCAACTCGAGCGTCAGCGTATCGGCGACGGTGACGACGTATTCGACTTCAAAAAACTCCGTGGGCGGCAGGGCGAATAGCAGCCTGACCACGCCGTTTTCCGAGAGCTGGGTTTCCCTGAGGTTCCATGCCACCGTCCGGGCGAAGCCGTGGGCCGGCAAATCCTCGCGGGGGCCGAACCACGGAAAGATGACCGGCACGCCACCGCGGATCGGTTTGTCTGATAGAAACTCACTGGCCTTGCTGAGAAACAACAGCGGGGCCTCGCCCTTCTTCTGGAAATGGGTGACGTGGGCACCGTGCAGATAGATCTCCGCGGAGCTCCACGGAGTTTCTATCACAACTTTGGACAGGCCTCCGTTGCCGCTGGCAAAGGTGACTACTCCGGGGATTTCCAGATTTGTCGGAAAGCTCATGGCGCTCTATTTCTTCTTCCTCAGGAATGGCGGGAGATCAAGGTCTTCGCCCTCGAAGACGTTGGGGGATTCCCCCTCGAAGCGGCCGCGGGGAGCGGAGTCGAGCGAGAGTTCGCTTTGCGCGCCGGTCGGTTTGATGCCGAGCTTGAGCTTCGGTGGCTCGGGTTCGGCGGACGCGGCAAAGGCTTCGGGCTCCATTCCGAGATCCTGGTCCGGGCCATCGTCGGGGAGATCTTCGGGAAATTCGACGGACTTGGTCTTGCCCCACGGCGCTGTTAGCGATGGTCTCCGCTTGGGACCCGGAGTGAAACTGTGGACCGCGCTCGCGGTCTTCCACGCTTCGTCCGCTTCAATCGGATCGGGGTCGGGTTCTTCCGCTGCGACGTAGGAATCGGCGGTTTCAGAGGGAGCGGGTGCCGGCTCAGGTTCAGGCACGACCGCATCGATGAAGGTGAACGCGTCGAGGTCCGGCGGGGGAGTGGCTTCGGCTGGCTCCTTGGCCGGCTCGTCGGGCTCTGCGAACGGCCGCTCGTTTTCAAACAACGAGGGAATCGCGGATGCGGCGGCCTTGCGGAATTTTGAAAGCGAGGAAACCGGCGTCGGTTCGGCTGTTGGCGGAGGCGGAGGTTGCGCGGCCCGCACCGGTTCGGGCTGTGGCTCGGGTTTGGGTTCCTCGCGTTCGGCAATCGCCTCGGCGACCTTGACCGGTGTCGCGGTGAATCCCTGGCTGGGATCGAGGATTGGGTTCTCCTGCGAGCGATGGCTGAGGGAATCCCGCGGGGCTGTGGCGAGGTAGTCCTCGGGCAGCGCGCTGATCAGAGTGATGGAAAGCGATTCGCCCATCGCCGGGTCAATCGCCGCACCGAACAGGATGTGCGCCTTGTCCGGGACAAATTTCTGCAAGCGCTGCATCAACAGCTCGATCTCGAACAACGTTAGATCCTCGCCGCCGGAAAGGTGGACGAGCACCGTCTGCGCATCCTTGAGCAGTGAGCCCTGATCTAGCAGCGGGCTGTTGAGCGCGTTTTTCAGAGCCTTGGACGCGCGGTCCTTGCCCGCCGCGATGCCGGATCCGAATAGGCAGCGCGAGCGGTTGGTCCGCAGCGCGCTCATCAGGTCGTCGAGGCCGACGTTGATCAAGCCGGGCCGGATCACCAGTCGGATGACCGCCTTGATCGACTCGCAAATCATGTGGTCCGCCGCCGCGAATGCCTCGTGGATGCCCTGTTTGGCGAGGACGAGTTCGCCCATGCGGTTGTTGTCGAAGGTGACGAGCGCGTTGGACAGGACGGCGAGTTCGTTGAGAGAAGTTTCCGCCTGTTCGCGTCGGCGCCTGCCCTCGAAGGCGAAGGGCATGGTGGCGAAGACCACCACGAAGGCTCCTTCTTCGCGGGCGATCCGCGTAACGATGGGCGCCGCGCCGGAACCGGTGCCACCGCCGAGGCCGGTGCACAGGAAGACGATCCGGCGGCCTTTGATCGACGCGCGGACCTGCTCTTCCGACTCGAGAATCGCCTGATGGCCGAGTTCGGGATCGCCGCCGGCACCGAGACCCTTGGTTAGATTCAGACCCAGTTGAATCTTTTCGTTGGCGACGCAGGCGGTGAGCGTCCGGACATCGGTGTTGAGTGCTAACAATTCGGCGCCTTCCATGCCGTCGAGCGCGATCCGCTCAAGCATGTTCGCGCCGGCACCGCCGAGGCCGATGATTTTAACGGCGGAAGTGGGAATCATCTGCTGGGGATCGCGGGAGTAGGGGATCATGACGTTTTGAAGAGTTTGAACATTGAACATCGAACGTCCAACATTGAACGTTGCAAGGAAGCATTAAGAAGTGCGACGTTTTTCGGCAGTGGAAATGCTGGAAACGAAGATGCGGATCAGTTGATCAGTTTCGTTGAGAATTGGAGAGAGTTTTTCGACCTTTGGAATGATGTTTGCCCGTTCGATCAGCTTGAGCCAGCGCTCGGTCTCGCGAAGCTCTTTGAGAGCAAGCCGAAGTTTGTGGATGAAGTCAGCGGGCGATTCGGCGGCTTGGGCTTCGCCATGGTGGGACAATGGAGCGGTACCGGACCGGAGAAGCTGGTTTCCGATATGCCGCTTTGCATAATCCCTCGTCAGGGAACGAGTGAGCACAATGATTCGGGCACCGAAATTCAAAAGACGATCTTCCAGATCATAAGCGGGCTTCGATTCGTCTTCCATTTCAATGTTCGATGTTGGGCGTTCGATGTTCGATGTTCCTTATTTCCCAAACGGCCAGAACATCCGGCCGATCTTGCCGAACATGCCGGGCGGCCTTGCCCGTTCGGTTTCGAGAATCTGGGCGTAGCGGATCAATCCGATGGCGGTGGCGTAGTGAGGGTCTTTGAAACTCGCCTGCACGCCGCTGATTTCCGGTGGCTCGGGGCGATAAATGTCGCGCCCGAAGACATCGAACGCGAGGCCGTCGAAGCCGCGCATCAGGCTGGTGCCTCCAGTTAGAAAGACCCCTGCGCCGATCGACTCGACCGCCCCGGCGGGCAGCCGCGCGCGCACCAGCTTGAGCGTTTCCTCCAGCCGCTGGCGGATGATCTCGTTCAAAATGCTGCGGCCGACCTCGACTTCCGCGAAACCGCGGTCGTCGGTTAGCTTGGCGGTGCCGATGGATTTCGCGGGATCGGCCGAGGCGTCGCCTTCCATGATTTTGAGGCGGTCCGCCTTGGAAAACGGCAGGCCGGTGACGAGGTGGATGTCGTTGGTGACGTGGTCGCCGCCCACCGGGATGCAGCCGGAGGCGGCGATCGCTCCATTCAGATAAAGCGCGTAGTCGGTTGTGCCGCCGCCGATGTCGATCACCAGCGCGCCGCGCTCGCGTTGCTCGCGGTCGAGCGCCATCTGGGCGGTGGCGATGGGTGAGAAAACAATGTCGTCCACCTCCAGCGGCATTTCCCTAACAAGCTTGATGCTGTTCTGGATGCGGGTGCCGATGCCGTGGACGATGTGGAAATCCGCCTCCACGGTTTTCCCGAAAAGTCCGACGGGCGTCGTCGAGTGTTCGAGGCCGTCGAGCCAGTAATTGCGGATGATCGGGTGCAGATAGACGTGGTCCTGCGGGATGTGGACCTCGCGCGCGATGGTGCGCGCTTCCTCGACATGCTCGGGCGTGACGGTTGGCTCGCCATCCGGCAAGCGATGAGTCCCGCGGTGGTTGACGCCCTGGATGTGGGAGCCGGTGACTGCTAGAAAAACGCTGCCGATTTCCACGTCGCTGGCGTCCTCCGCCTTGGCGAGCGCGTCCTTGAGACAGGCGCGGGCTTGCGAGAAATCATAGATCTCGCCCTTTCTAACACCCGCGGTTTTGGTCACGCCGATGCCGAGGATCTTGACGGCGCTGTCGGCCTTCACCTCGCCGACGACCATGCAGGTTTTGCTGGTGCCGATCTCGAGTCCGACGTGAATTTTCGTGCGACGTGCCATGGGTGGGATTGCGAAAGGGATCAGTTGCTATTCAGAAGCGCTTTGAGATCGCGGGAGCGGCGATCTTCGCGGATCTCCACGCCGCTTGGCTCGGACACCGGCAGTGCCTTGGGAGCGGCGGCTTCATTTCGCAGGGTGATGGGGATGTTGTGTTTGGGAATGAGATTGATGGTGTCGATCGCATAGCCTTTCTGGCTTGAGTGGTCCATCGCCGCACGGAGGCTGCGGATCTGCCGGTCGTGATCGCCGAGTCCGAACGTCGCCGAGGTCCCTTCACGGGTGACCAGCAACAACGACCATTCGTTCGTTTGGTTCACCGACTCGATCCAGTGGATGGCCTCGGGATCGATACCGCAGGCCGCGTCCAACAAACGAAAACAATGCGCCAATTCCAAGTGACCGGCATGTTGCCCGGCGACGATCGGGTGGCTTTCCGATAGAGGGAGTTTGATCACCGGCAGGTTCATCGCGCTCTCCAATTGCAGGGCGGGACACGGATAGGCGATGCTTCCAAAATCCACCAGCATGGCCCCGGCGCGGCGCGTTTCGGAGAGGCCGGCTTGTGGGCAGGAAATCCACGCCCGCGGTGTCCGGGGCGTCACGCGGACGACGAGCTTGCCGGGCAAATGCCGTTCCGCACGGGCATCGGCGATTTCAGGCAAGGCCTTCAACTTCGCAGTCACCTCGTCCACATCGATGTCGAACAAACTGGCGGTTAGATCGATGCCGGTGGCTTCGGCCAGCCCCACCTCGTCGATGGCGGGGTTCGGATTCAGGTCGATGACCTGCAGGCGGAAATCGGGATTTTTGTAAAACGCCCGTTGAATTCCCTGCCAGACGCCCCAACCGATGCCGGCGACCGCCGCGAGGATGAGGGCGAGTTTTGCCACGCTCCCGGCAAACGTCAGAAAGCTGAACCAGGCGATTCGCGGCGACATGACGCGCACTTCGAGCACCTGGGAGCGCGGGCGGCGGCGGGGTTTGCTGGTGCGTGGCTTTGACATGTTAGGAGCGGAGTTTGAGCGATAGCTCGGCGATGGTCTTGCACAACTCGGGGAAGGAAATTCCAACGGCGGCGGCGGCCTTTGGCAGCAGGCTGGTTTCCGTCATCCCGGGAATGGTGTTGGCTTCGAGCACAAACGGACGATTTGCGGAATCCAACAGAACATCCACTCGCGAATAGATTTCCACGCCGAGCGCCCGGTGCGCGGCCAGCGCGGCGGCCTGGACGGCCATGGTGGTTTCCAGATCGAGATCCGCCGGGCAGACATATTCGCTGCCCTGCGCGCCGCTTAGCCACGGATATTTGCTGGCCATGTCATACACTCCGGCGGGCGGGACGATGTGGACGATGGGAAGTGGCACATCATTCAGGATGCCAACGGTCAGTTCTCTACCAGAAATGAATTCCTCGATCAAAATGTCACTGCCATATCTGGCCGCATCGGTGATCGCGGCTTCGGCATCCGCCGGGTCATGGACGATGTGGACGCCAACGCTGGAACCCTCGCGCGGCGGTTTCACCACGAAGGGCGGGGGAAACGAAGGCAGCCGCTGGCCCTTGGAATAGTCGATGATCTCCGCGCGCGGAGTCGGCACGCCGCTGGCGACAAAGGCGGCCTTCGCCAGGTTCTTGTCGAACGCGAGCCGGCTGCTTTTGACTCCGGCGCCGGTGTAGGGAACACCCAAATCTTCGAGGATTTCCTGCAACCAGCCATCCTCGCCGAAGGTTCCGTGAATCACGTTGAACGCGAGATCCGTCCCGGCGGGAAGTTGGAACTGCGGGCTGGTCACATCGACGGGCACGGCATCGAGGCCGAGCTCCAGCAGGGCCTTGAGGACGGCATTCCCGGAAGCGAGCGAGACCGCCCTTTCCGAGCCGGGGCCACCCATCAGAACCGCGATTTTTTTGCTGCTTAACATGATCCGAGTCGTTGGTGGTTAGAATGTGGCTTCATCCTCACCGAGAATCTTGATTTCGGTTTCCAGCTCGACCTGTCGTTCGTCGCGGGCTTTCTCCTGGATGAACTCGATGAGAGTTAGAATTTCCAACGCGGACGCGCCGCCCTGGTTGATCACGAAATTTCCGTGCGCTTCCGACACCGCGGCATGGCCGCAGGTCGTGCCCTTGAGGCCGAGTGAATCGATCACGCGACCGGCCGGAACTTCATCCGGATTCTTGAACGTGCAGCCTGCGGAAGCCGCGATCGGTTGCGAGGACTTGCGCTTCTCGCGTGAGGCATCCCAGCGCTCCTTGATGTTTTCCGTAGTGTCCGCCTTGCCCTTGAAAACGGCTTGCAGCGCGAAGTTCCGCCGCAGCTCAGCGACGTTGCGATACTGGGCGAGGATTTCCTCGCGCTCACGGGTCCGGATGACTCCGTCCTCGTCGAGGAAAGTCACCCTAACAACCTGGTCGAAGGTTTCGACGCCCATCGCACCGGCATTCATGCGCAGCGCACCGCCGACGTTGCCGGGGATGCCTTCCATCCATTCGAAGCCGCCGATGCCGCTGCCACCCGCGATGCTGGCGAGCTTTTTCAAGCGCACGCCCGCACCGGCGGTGACCTCACCGCGGGTGCCGACCGTGACTTCGGAAAACACCCCGCCGGTGGGGCGGATGACCGCGCCGCGGATGCCGCCATCGCGGACTAACAAGTTGGACCCGCGGCCGACGACGCGCACCGGGATGCCGCGCTCGCGGCAGTAATCGACGAGGAACGCGAATCCGTAAAAGCTGTGTGGCTCGACCCAGTATTGCGCCGGTCCACCCACTAACAGCGTCGTGTGGCGGCTCATGGGCTCGTAGAGTTTGCCGTCGATCTCGCCAGGCGGCATCAGCCCGCGCATTTCCTCAAGGATCTTCAAGTCCGCGGCGAGGCGGGTGCCGGCTTCGTGGACATTTCCCGCCCCGAGCGTGATCAGCAAATCGCCTGGCTGGAGCGCGTGGCCGATGGCGTGATGCGCGGTGGCCAGATCGGGAAGAAAGGTCGCCGGGATGTCGCCGTGGGGCTTCATCGCATCGACGAGTGTCTGACCTGAGATGCCTTTGATCGGCTTTTCCGAGGCAGCGTAAACATCGGTGATGAACACCAGGTCGGCGGCCTGCAGGACTTTTCCGAAATCGTCAGCCAGCGCCTTGGTCCGGCTGTAGCGGTGCGGTTGGAAAAGCACGACCAGCCGTTTCGATTTCAACGAGCGCGCGGTCTGCAGTGTGGCGGCGAGCTCGGACGGGTGGTGGCCGTAGTCGTCGATGATCCGGTAGTCGGTTGATAGATACTTCGTTTCGAAGCGGCGCTTCGCTCCGGCGAAGGTGGCAAGCGCGCGGGACACCAGCAGGAACTCCGCGCCGCAACTATCAGCCAGCGCGATGGCGGCGAGAGCGTTGAGGATGTTGTGATTTCCCGGGATGCCGAGCTCGACATCGCCTAACACCACGCCCTTCCTCGTCACGGTGAAGGCCGACGAACCCTTGAGGTCGCGGACGGCAGTGGCGGTGTAGTCGGCATCCTCCCAGCCGTAGGAAATGGCATTCTCGCGGCCCGAACAAACCTCGCTGGCGACCGGATCCTCCGCGCAGTAAACGAGTTTTCCCGCAGTCTGATCGGCGAGCTGCGTGAAAACCTCCTTGATGTGATCGATGTCCCGATAGAAATCGAGATGCTCGGCCTCGATGTTGAGAATGACGGAGTGCTCCGGTCGATAGAGTGCGAGCGTGCCATCGCTTTCGTCACCTTCCGCAACCATGTATTCGCCGTCCTTGGTCCATTTCGCGTTCGCGCCGAGGATCGGGATTTCCGCGCCGACGTAGTGGCTGGGCTTTTGTCCGGCCTCGCGCAGGACGTGGGCGGTCATCGCGGAGGTCGTCGTTTTGCCGTGGGTTCCGGAAATGACGATGCCCTTCTTGGTGTGGAGGATCGCGGCCAGGCACTCGGCCCGGCGGAGAAGCGGGATTTTCGCTTTTTTGGCAGCCGAGTAGGCCGGGTTCTCGGGCTTGATCGCCGATGAATAAACGACGATGTCGGTCTTTTTCACAGCGGCGGCGGTGTGCGGCGAGGAAAAGATCAGGCCCACGCCCTGCATCCGCTCGGTTTCCGCGGTGGTCACCTTGTCCGAGCCGCTGACCTTGTGGCCCATGCCTAACAACAACAACGCCAGCCCGCTCATGCCGGATCCGGCCACGCCGATGAGATGGATGTGGAGCGGTTTGCTCCGGTCGGTGAGGCGTTGGCTGAGTTCGATCATGAGGGCAAGAGAGTGGCTTCGATGGCGGCGCACACCCGGTCCGCGGCGTCGGGGACGGCGAGTGCGCGGGCCGCTTTTGCCATGCGTTTGTAGGTTGGCAAGTCTTGCAGGATCGAAGTGGCCAAAGAGGCGAGTTTTTCCGCGTCCAGATCGCGCTCCTGGACGAGCCTGGCCGCGCCCGCCGAATCGAAGACTTCGGCATTCCGCGTCTGGTGATCGTCCGCCGCGTAGGGGTACGGGACGAGGATCGACGGATGGCCGGCGATGGCGATTTCCGTCAGGCTCGACGCCCCTGCACGCGCGATCACCAGATCGGCGATGGCGTAGGCCGAAGGCATTTGATCGCAAAATCCCAGCACCGTGTAGCCGGGCCGGCCCGCGGTGATTTCCGAGACCCTTTGGAAATCCAAGGCTCCAGCGATGTGCAAGACCTGCATTTCCGGAGGCAAACTCGCGGCGGCCTGCGCGCTCAATTCATTCAACCGCCGCGCGCCCTGGCTGCCGCCGGTCACCACGATGGTCATGCGTCCGGCATCGAGCCCGAAAAGATCCGCCGCGTCCTCGCGAGTGGGTAAACTTGTGATCTCCGGCCGGACCGGCGTGCCGGTGGTGACCGTTTCGCGCTTCGGGAAAAACCCCTTCGCTGCATCCAGGCCGAGGAACACGCGGGTGCAGAAGCGGCTGGTCAGCACGTTCGCGCGGCCGGGCCGGGCGTTCGAATCGTGGATGAATGTTTTGAGCCCGAGCTTGTGCCCCGCATACACCGGCGGCAGCGACGTGAAGCCGCCCATTCCCAGCACCGCGTCCGCTTCGAACTCCCGGATGATCTTTTTGCACTGGCCCATCGAGCCCCAGAGTTTCCACAAAAACGGCAGCATCCGCAGCGACAACGTCGGCGGTTTCGCCACGGCGGGCACGGTCTTGAACTGCAAGTGCGTGTATTTCGCCGATGCCTCGGAATCGACCTTCTTCTCCGAAATGAGCAGCATCACCTCATGGCCGCGAGCGCGGAGCGCTTCACCCACGGCGATGCCGGGAAACAAGTGGCCGCCAGTGCCGCCACAGGCGATGAGGATTTTCAGGGATTTAGGCACGCGCGAGTGAGTGAAAAGCCATGACCGGGCGTTAGAAAACCAATTCCGACACCGCTCTGGCGAAAACTACGCAAATCTTAATTACCCGGCAATCCTCAAAACGCCCGGATTTCGGCGAAAGGGGTTTCCGCCCCCGGCGATGGCGGCCGGCCGTTTTGCATTCAGGGCAGGAGCAATTCTGCGTTCATCTGCGTGACCGCATCGGGTGGCAGGACGGCGACAGCACGAAGCTCCTTCTCTACCCGCGCGGCGGAAGCAAGAAACTGATGCTTCCATGCGCGATCTGTCAGGGAGAACCACTGCTTGCTGCGGCAAAAGACGTCTCCATGTATCCTGACATTGCGCGTCGTCCCATTGGCATTCAGGTCCCGACCAATCGTGGTGACCTTCACGTAAGAGTCGGCGTCGATACGAATGGTTCTTCCGGCAAGATTGGCTTCTCCGGGTGCAGCGCTTGAGGTCATCGCGACGGACAACCAGCCGTTCTCCTGCACGCCATGCGTGCAGACGTAACCCGTGAGCGCGAAGAGCAACAACGAACCTGCTCCGATCACGCAGATCACTTTGGATTTTTTGCTCATTTGTGTTTTGGGTGAAAATCCTGAGCGAATCCGCCTACACCGGTGGAGCAGACGCCGAATGAGGGTTTGTGGTTTGAATTGAGGGAGATCATCGCCTACAAGGGGGTTAGTGGTGGTCGGATGCCACAGCTCGTTGGGCATCCTTATCTCCAAAGATCGTTACTTGCTTGATTGACAAAAACCACAATGAACTTTCCGGGGGAGGTTCACCCGAAAATGAAATTCGAAGCTGATAGGTCTCACCTCGCTGGAGGACGTCGCTGAGCCGTGGCTGCTGCGTCCACCCCAAGATGTATCCTGTCTCGGATGGGCTGTGCAGCCAATTGCTCTTCGTCGAGCTCTCCGAATCTATGGGAATTGTGACTCTCTTCCCACCACTGCTTGTAAGCTCCAAGGTGCCAGCGAATCGGGGTGGATCCTCCGAACTAGATGGAACACCGATAAGCAAGTGGTAAGGCGGATGGTAATGGGGAGTCAGCTCGATGATAGTCTCGGCAGCCGCCAATCCAGTCATGCGTCTCATTGCTGGAACTTGCGCGGTGTAGAGGCACAATAGTGAACCTAGGATGAAGACTACAATCAATGCAGCGACTACGAGCTTGCGGGATCGGCTCATCATTCAAGTTTTAGGTTTTGTGCCTAACGACCCCAAGCTCAGCTCGCCGCAGCGCATGGTTAGGCGTTTCCGGTCGCATTGTTGTTGCGTAGTGAATCACGAAACTCCGTTCCCCGTGTGGCCAACGCCAGAAACTCCCAAGCGTTGATAAACTGTCGAACCGATTCGCGGTCAGCCTGGGTAAGGAACTGGGGCCGAATCTCGTTCCTATAGCGGTCGTGGATGGACTCGTCATGGCGTGGATCGCTCGGCGAGTAGAGCAGGACCGTGTTAAGATTCTCGGTAACGGCACGAAGGTGTTAAAGCTCGTTGGCGACTTGGTCGGTTGCGCCGCTGCGATTGAGTCGGTCGATGTTGTGAAGCCCAGCCTCAATGACATGGCAGTAGCAAGCTTCTCTTGGGTGGACTGGCATCTAACGCGAGGAATCGCCGAACGTTTTGAGGCCGGTCGCGGCGCGTTGCGGCTTGATTTCAATTTGGTAGCTTATCGCCGTCGGGCTGCGCCGCATTGTTCGGCTCTTATTGTTCATGAATCACTCTCACAATCCTCCCGTCATCCTTCGAAATCTCGGCAATCGCGGCGCCTTCTGGAGTTCCTGTTGGATGTGATCCCCGGACTGTCCAAATACCGTTCGTGAGGTCCGCTTGATATGGCTTCTCTCCCGCAATTTTCGCCTCACCGTAAATCGGCTCCCAAACGACTACCGCGATCTTGATCGCGGTCTTGGCGTCTGGAACGAAACCATTTTTTGGAACGAACGCAGGCTTGCCGGGCTCACCAGCCACCTCCACTGCTTTTGGAGGATCAGCCGCCATGGATGGGCCGCTTGATGCGGCCCTCCGCTTCTCCATCCATGCTTGGTATTCGGAAGCGCCAATCTCATCCTTGATCAGTTGTTTGGGAACCGGCTGCATTCTCTGAATCCCCATGCACTTTCCAGCCTCAAAGCCCACGAAGACATTTTCGCCCCCGGGAGTGAGCACCCAATAAGAAACACGCTCTTTCTGCAACTCCTTCTTGGCGTAGAGCCCGTGCTTGTCGATGTGAGACTTGAGCTGATCCTCGGACATCTTCAGCGACAGATCGCGAAGGTCCGGGATGTTGCTCAAAAACTCCAATGCGGGTTCCTGCCCAAATGATGCCGCTGACAAAAGCATCAAAAGGACTGCCGATAAAAGTGACGCTTTCATACCATGTTTGCCGAACATTGCCATCCGTTCACCCGAATCACTAACGGCGGGGCTTCCGATTGGCGAGGTATTTCTCCTTTGAACTCTCTCAAGTCACATGAAGCCAACGGATTGCCGGGATGGTAACCGATCCTTGATTTCCACTAGATCAACAACAGGAAACAGAGGAAACAGGGAATGAAGAACTTGGCTACGTTTTATCAATCACTCGCCGGATGACGTGCAATATTCGTCCGCTTTCCGCCCAAATTTCTCTCCCTCTGTTCCCTCCGTTGCCTCCTGTTTAACTTTATTTCTGTTTCCAGGTTTATTACCTGTTGTCGAAGGCTCTGGATCCACGCCGGAATCGGTGCAAACCGACGCGGGGAGGCTCGGCCGGGACCATGTTGGCTTGGTCCGCGGCGAACCAGAGTTAGATTTCGCGCGGAATGAATTCCGCGCACGAATTGCGGATCCCGCGGCCAACGGCGTTTGCGCTAGGCTCCGGCGATGCGCGCCTCGGGCGGGGAAATGGCACGGTCCAACGCCGCCATTACGGCAGCTACATGAGCCGCGACCCGCCGCTCTAACGGAGCATGGCTCGGTGTTTCGAAAGTGAAGGAAACCGGGCAGCCCAGTTTCGCCAGATAGATCGCTTCCGGCCAGCCTTCCGGCAGGTCCGGCTCGGCGGCATGATAGATCCAGCCGGCGTCGCGGGCGATATGGCCATCGATCTCCGGTCCGGCCTCTGGCGGGAACCACGGTCTAACGGCGTCGAGGATGTGGCGGGCACGGGCCGGATCATCGTCGCCCAGATTGATCTCGTAGAAATAGAATCCCGTCGTTTCCCAATCCTCGTGCAGGGAAATGAACAGGTCCGGGATGGCCAGCGCGTCGAGCCACAACGCGTGGGCGATGACTTCCGGCGTGCCGCGCAGCCAGTAGTCGCGGTTCAGATCGACGCCGCAGGCATTTTCGCGGGTGGCGGCGGTTAGACCCGACGGATTGAGCGCGGGGCACAGCAGCCAGTGGCAATCCGCGGCGAAGAATCCCGCGCGCAGGAGTTCCAACAGGGCGAGCGGGCCGGCGGGTTCATCGCCGTGGATGCCTGCTGATAGATAGACGCGGGGCCCGTTTCCCGGCCGCTCCCAGGCAACCAGCGGCCCGGCCTCCAGGTCCACCAGCAGCGTCGCCGTGAATCCCGCCGCTTCGGCCGCTTCGCGAAAGGCGGTTTGGAAATTCGGGAAATCGAACGCGACGCTCATCGCCGGAATCATGAATAGCCGATGCCTATTTGAAAAGCTCCGCGAAGAATGCCTGCATCGCCACCCAAGAGCGGCGGTCGGCCGCTTCGTCGTAGGCCGCGCCCTTGCTGTTGTCATTGCCCGCTTCCTTCTGGGTGAAGGCATGCACCGCACCGCTGTAGTAAACCATCTGCCAATCCGCCTTTGCGTCGGTCATTTCCTTTTGGAACGCGGCAATCTGCGCGGCCGGCACGAAGGGGTCGTCCGCGCCGTGGAGCACCAACACCTTTGCCGGAATCTTGCCAGCCCCCGCGGCCATCCCTGCGGCGGCGTCGAGTCCGCCGTGGAACGAAACCGCCCCCGCGATCTCCGCGCCGGAGCGTGCCAGTTCCAGCACACCGGTCCCGCCGAAGCAGTAACCGATCGCCGCGATCTTCGCCGCGTCCGTGCGTTCGTCCGCCTTGAGTTGGGCGAGCGCCGCCGTTAGGCGAGCCCGATAGAGCGTGCGGTCGCCCTTGTATTTCCCGGCTTCCTTGGCGGCTTCCGGCGGTTGCGGGCGGATCCCCTGGCCGTAGATGTCGGCGGCGAAGACGTTGTAGCCGAGTTCGGCGAGCATCCGGCTGCGGCGCTTTTCGTATTCGGTGAGGCCGGTCCATTGGTGGATGACGAGCACCGCCGGGCGCTTGCCGGTCACCACGTCATCGTAAACGTGGAAGCCTTCCAAGGTCGCGCCGCCTTGCTGATAGGTGACGGTTTTTTCCACCAGCGCCGCGTGGGCACCGGTGACGAGGGAAGTCGCGAGAACGAGGGAGGATAGGATTTTCATGACATCCGACCAAAGCCGCGGATCGCGTGGCCGTCAATCTGGGAAAACCGGCTTCGTGCGGCTGTTGGAAAATGATGGCTTGCGGAATGTGCGGCAATCTGTGAGATCCACCCGCTAGATTTGGAAAACGCCGGACCGCCCGATCTCAGAAGGCGCAACGACTCCCTATGAACCCGATACTCACGCTCACCTCGGTCATGCTCGGCGCATTTTGGCTGTCGCCTGCATTCGCCGGAAATCCCGACCTGAACCAGCAGGTGGCCGCTGACGAACCGCGGTTGTTGGAAATTTTCAAAAAGCTTCACGCCAATCCCGAGCTGTCGATGCAGGAAACCGAAACCGCCGCGCTGGTCGCCAAAGAGCTCGCGGCGAACGGCTTTGAAGTCCAGACGGGCATCAACAAAACCGGTGTCGTCGGCGTGATGAAAAACGGTCCCGGCCCGGTGATCCTTTTCCGCGAGGATATGGATGCCTTGCCGCTGAAGGAGGAAACCGGCCTGCCGTATGCCAGCACCAAGACCGGCGAGACCCTGGACGGGCTGAAGAGCCCCATCATGCACGCCTGCGGCCACGACGCGCATGTCACCTGGCTCATCGGCGTGGCCAAGGTCATGGCGGAGCAAAAAGCAAATTGGTCCGGCACCTTGATCCTGCTCGGCCAGCCGGCGGAGGAAGCCTACATGGGCGCGGCCGGCATGGTGAAGGACGGCCTCTATCAAAAAGTCCCTCAACCCTCCGTCATCTTCGCCTCGCATACCAATCCGGTCTGGCCTGCGGGTTCCGTCGGCCTGGGCACGGGCCGGCGCATGGCCGGTGCCGACCAAATGACCGTCACCCTCAAGGGCAACGGCGGCCACGGTTCCACGCCCCATGGCACCATCGACCCGATCGTGATGTCCGCGCAGGCGATCATCGCCTATCAGACCATTGTCAGCCGTCGCATCGATCAAACCGAGCCGGTCGTTCTAACGGTGGGGGCGGTCCAGGCGGGCACCGTGGCCAACATCATTCCCGACAGCGCCACCCTGCAGCTCAGCATCCGCTGGTACAGCCGCCCCGCCCGCGACAAGATCATCGCCATGGTCAAACAGATGACCGACGCGATCGCCACGGGCAACGGCGTCCCCTCCGACCGCATGCCGGAATACGCGACCACCCAATCCGTCACCCCGGTCATCAATGACGACGGTTTGGTCGCCGAAGTGCGCCCGGCCTTGCAGCAGGCGCTGGGCAGGGAGAACGTCTATCCCGGCCTGCCGCTGCAGATGGCTTCGGAGGATTTCCCGATGTTGGGCGACCCGATCAAGGGCGTGAAGATCCTGCACCTGGAAGTCGGCGTGGCGAAACCGGAAGTTCTGAAAGCCTTCATGGCAAACGGCACCCTGCCCCCTCACATGAACCACCACCCGAAGTTCCAGGTGGAGCTGCCCGCCATCGCCGCGGGCGTGAAAGCCAACGCGGCGGTGCTGTTGGAGTTGTTGAAAAAATCCCCCTGACAAGTCCCCCGCTCCGCCCATTCCGACCCGCCCGTTCCGCGATTATTTCCAGTGTTCAATAAGGGTTCCCGGGCCCCCGGGAGCCGATTTCAGCCCCGCTCAACAATGCCGGATGGGCGTTGACGGGGTGAAATTTTTGTTCATGCTCCCCTCCCACTCCGCTTTTTGGAACCCCAACTTACCTACCAGATGATTCTCATTCGTCGTATACTCACTCTCGCTTTCGCGGCGTCGTTCGCCACCGTGGCTGTTGCCCAAGACGGCAAGCTCAACATCGCCACGGTCGATATGCAGGAGCTTTTCAAGCACTACCATCACACGAACGAGGCGCAAAAACAGATCAACGTCGAGCGCGCCCGGATCAACAAGGACAACAACGAGCGCCAACAAAAGATCCGCGAACTGGCCGACAGTCTCGCGAAACTGCAAAAGCAGCTCGAAGATCCGTCCCTCAACGATTCGAAGAAGCAAACGCTCTACAAGGAATACCAAGCGCAACAACAGGAAGGCACCGCCCTCGACCGCGAGCGCCGCGAATTCCTCCAACGCAAGAACTCGCAGCTCAACGAGAAAATGGTCCAGCGCATGAAGGGGATCCTCGAGGAAATCCGCAAGCTGGTCGAAGAAAAAGCCAAGGTGGATAACTTCGACTATGTCTTCGACAAGTCCGGTATGAGCACCTCTCAGGTTCCATTCCTCCTTTACGCCAAGGACGCGACCGACATCACGGCCGCCCTGCTCAAGGATCTCAACAAGGACGCGCCTCCCGGATTTAATCCTGCCGAACTCGACGCCCCTCCGGAAATCCCGGAGCTCAACACTCCTCCTGCCGGCGGCAAAGAGAACTAATCCCCTTCCGAGTTGGCATTCGCCCTCAATCTTTCCGAGCTCGCCCGTTGGGTCGATGGTGACATCGTCCGGGGCGGGCTCGATTTGTCTCTGACCGGCATGGCCGCGCTCGACGCCGCCGGCCCGCACGACGTGAGCTTTCTTGGCAACGCGAAATACCACGGTCAGTTTCTCCAGTCACAAGCCGGTGCCGTCATCGTGCCGCGCGGCGTCACAGAGGGACCGGATGGTGCCGCACTGATCGCCGTGGAGAATCCCTCCCTCGCTTTCGCCGTGGTCGTCCGCCACTTCGCCGCCGCGACCCGCACATTCGCCCCCGGCATCCACCCGCGGGCGTTCGTCGATCCGACCGCCGTGCTCGATCCCGCGAAGGTCCGGGTCAGCGCCGGCGCGGTCGTGATGGCCGGAGCCAGCGTAGGCGACGGTTCCGACCTCGGCCCGAACTGTGTGATTTATGACGATGTCGTGATCGGCAAGGACTGCCGCGTCATGGCAAACGTCACGATCCGCGAACGCTGTGTGCTCGGCGACCGGGTCATCCTCCAACCCGGTGTGGTGATCGGTTCCGACGGTTACGGCTATGAATTTTCCGGAGGCCGTCACGTCAAGCTCGACCAAGTCGGCATCGTGGAAATCGACGACGATGTGGAAATCGGTGCGAACTCCACTATCGACCGCGCGCGTTTCGGCAAGACCATCGTCGGCGAAGGCTGCAAGATCGACAATCTGGTCCAGCTCGGCCACAACGTCAGCCTCGGCAAACACTGCCTCATCATTTCTCAAACCGGCATTTCCGGCAGCTCCCGCCTTGGCGATTACGTCACGGTGGCCGGCCAGGTCGGCATCGCAGGCCATGTCACGATCGGCTCCCGGGTGCAACTCGGTGCCCGCAGCGGAGTGACCAACAACCTGGCCAGCGATACGGTTTACGCTGGCAAGCCCGCCCAGCCGATCCGCGACGAAATGAAAATGCTGGCCCACGTCCGCCGCCTGCCGAAACTCGTCGACCGGGTGAAAGCAATCGAAGAAATCCTGCAGATTTCATTGAAGAGCCAGTGAGGCTCGGTCCTGTCTAACAACGGCCATCGCCTCGCGGAGCGGACCCTTTGCCTGTCCTCGCCGGAGGCGCATCCGGGAAGGTCTATCTAGCAAATTTTTTGCCAGTTTCTCTTTCGGGTTGAAGGTGGAGCCGGTTTGGGGGAGGCAGGAGAGAATTGCCGGTGAGATTGTGCCTTGCCCGCGTTCCTGCATTAGTGTGACGTTTGACCCGTGAGCAAAACCCCTCCACGAAGTGTGAAAATCTAACATGAAAATAACCGCTTCTTCAGAGGGTTTGGACCGGCCTAAATCTACAATGGTGCCGCCCAGCGCGCCCGGGGGATATGCTCCTGCCTCTTGGGAATGGCTCGTCGTGATGGTGCTGTTGTTAGGCGGGTTTGTCTTCAATCGAGCCACCTACAACTTGTATCCCACCGTATGGGCCGATGAAGTTCTGTGGACGGAGCCGGCGATCAACTTGGTGAAGACGGGACACTTCACGACTTCGGTATGGCAATTCCAGCGGGCCGGAAGTTTCTGGGCGGCACAATCACCTCTCTACTGTTTCGGTCTCGCGGGCTGGATGAAAGTGGTCGGAACGGATCTGCTCGCCGCCCGGTCATTCAATTTCGCGCTGGCGAGCTTGGCAATTTTTCTAACATGGGCGGCGGCGTGGCGCTGCCGGTTGATTTCCCGACCCGCCCTCAGGATCCTCATCGTTCCGTTGTTACTAACGGGATATGGCATGAGTTTCAGCTTTCGCTGTTCCCGACCCGACATTGCTGGAATGATCTGCCTGGTGTGCTTCGGACTGGCGTTCTACATCCGTCACGACAAGCTCCGGCTGGGTGCCCTGTTCTTGTGTGCGCTGGCAGCCCCTTGGATCGGCATCCAAGTGGCACTTTGCCTGGCTGTGGTCTGCGCGTTGGCAAAGCTGTTTTTCCGCCAAGTGACCATGAGGCTCTGCCTGCTGCTTGCAGCAGGTGTCTGCCTGGGCTTGGCGTCGATGTTCATCTTTTACCACTCCCACGGCGTGCTGAATGACCTGATGAACTCGATTTTCCAGGCCGCCAATGAGAAGCAACACTTTGGACAAAAGGATTCATATTGGGCAAGCATCCCAAAACGGTTTCACGACACCCTGTCAGCTTACACCGGTGACATGAGTTGCGCCGCGTTGATGGCCGGACTGGTTATTGGGGTAGCGCTCAAACCCGGAATCATCTCAAGCAGGGAGAATCGCGGAAACAGGTATTTGTTAGGTATCGTTCTTACCGTCCCTCTCATCTTTACCTTGCTTGCCCACTTCGCGTTTTACTACGCCTACATGATCTATGTTCCACTGGTTCTCGTCTTCCTTGTCGCGCTCGAGCAGCATGGCCTGTATGAAAAATGGAAGATGGGATTGGGAGCGGCCGTGATCACGGCCGCCTGTCTGGTCGGATTGCCACTGAGATTATTGATATCAATCTACGACTGCAAGATCGTGCCACGCGACCAGTATGCGCCTCTCATCCAAGCTGCCCTGTCACCCTCGGATGTGGTGTTTGCCGACTATACGGCTTTCTTCGAATGCAAGGCGGTGACCGCGAAAGTCTATTCGCCGATGTACTCGCGGTATTTCGTGAGCTTGTCCGACGCCGCCCAGGACTTTACCGATCAAGAAAAGGCCCAAGTGAACGTGCTGGTGATTCCTGCCTCGCAGATCGACGAAATGAAGCGCTACTGGGGAGGAGAATGGGTGGCGGCAACTCCCAAGCTCGGAGATTCCATTTCAGGCAACGGCTTCTCCACGCTACCCTTGGTTGGCAAACGCATGCAATCCTATCTAACAAACCCACAATCGGTTCGCCGGCCCCTTCAGGTTTTTCGACGGGTCGCCGGCACTTCCGCCATGCCAGCGGCCACGGAAGCACGCACCGAGCAGCCAGTCGGCGGGGGCGAGTAAAAGAAATCGCGCTGGCAAATGCGTTCGTAGAAATCATCAATGAATCATTTCCTCGCGATCGCGCCATTCCTGTTGATGCTCACACAGCCTGAGCCTCTGTTCGCGGCAAGCCCATGGCCGGCGGAAAGCAACACGCTGGCCCAGAAAGTGCAGGTGGGTCAAACGTTCAACGTGCCTAACATGAGCGGGGCCTGTTGGAATGCCAACACCCGAACCTTCTGGGTTTGCTGCAACAATCCGGGTGCTTTTTGGGCGCTCGTGGAGGACGGACTCGGAGGGTGGAAAATCAACACCAACGGCAGCCAGCTCGCAAAGTGGAGCACGGGCGGAGACATGGAGGCGATCTGTCAGCCGGATGACAGCCAGCCGATCGTTTACCTGATGGATGAGGACGGTTACATCCGCCAATACAACGTGTCCAATTTTGGTGTGATCAACCAGCCCCGGACTTGGGACATCCGTGCCTTCGCCAGCGAGAATGCCAGCGGGTTCGGGCCGGAGGCGATCACCTTCGTGCCGGACGAGTGGTTGATCCGCGAGGGGTTCCGCGACGCCAGCGGAGTCCTGCGCACCAGCAGCAACGGCATGGGCGGCCTGATGTTTGTCGGGCACCAGGTCGGCGGCTACGTGCATGTGTTCGATCTGAATCCTAACAACAACACGTTTTCCTATTACGGCAAGCTCTTGACTTCCCAGGCGGAGACGGCCGACATCACGTTCGACCGCGCCACGGGCAAGCTCTACATCTGGCACAACACCGGCTCGAACTATCTGGAAGTCGCGGAACTGAACTCCACGGTCTTCGGTGCCGAGCGCAAATTTCGCACGATGATCGAATACCTCGGTCCCCGCACCGGCAATCTCGAAGGCATCGCGCCGGCCTTCAATCAGGTGGGGGACGACTGGATTCTAATGACGGACGACGACAACAATCCCGCCGGCGAGGCCCTGACCCTCTACAAGCATCTTGTCCTCAACGAAGACACCGACGCTGACGGTTTGCCCGACGATTGGGAACTCCGATACTTCGGCAGCACCGTGGTCACCACCGCTGCCATTGCCAACAGCACCGATACCGATGGTGACGGACAAACGGATGGCAAGGAATTGTTGGCTGGGACCGACCCGAAGAACGCTCTTTCCAAACTTCAGATCACGTCGCTCACCCTGAGCGGCAATGACGTCACCCTCATTTGGAAAACTGCCGGAGGCCGCACCAACGTTGTCCAGACCGCTGCCAGCCTAACCGGTATTTTCACCGACGTTAGCCCTGCTCTATCCATTCCCGGCACTGGCGACGTAACCGCCACCTACACCCATGTCGGCGGCGGCACGGGCCCGGTCCGCTTCTATCGAGTGCGGACCGCTTCCTCTCCCTGATATCGCGGCGGTCAGCGTTTCGCGGGACTGAGCTTCTGCCAGTCCTCTTCAGAGACGCAGCACGGATCGGCGGCGACCCAATGGCCTGGCGATATTTCCTGCAGTGAGAGATCTGCGCCGATAGTTTCCCCGTAGCGCGGGTGGTTCATCCGGTGACCGAAGGCGCTGCCGGGCGGCGGATCGATGGGCGAGGGAACATCCCCCTCCAGGAGGATTTTTTTTCGCTTCACCTTTGGGTCATGCGAGGGAATGGCGGATAGCAGCGCCTTGGTATAGGCGTGGCGCGGGTCCCGATAGATGGCTTCAGCGCTGGCGAGCTCGACGATTTTTCCGAGATACATCACGGCCACCCGGTCGCTCACGTGCTTCACGACGGATAGATCGTGGGCGATGAACAGATAGGACAGGCCGAAATCCCGCTGCAGCTCGACGAGCAGATTGAGGATCTGCGATTGCACCGAGACATCGAGCGCGGAAACCGGCTCGTCGCAGACGATGAGCTTGGGTTTGAGGGCGAGCGCGCGGGCGATGCCGATGCGCTGGCGCTGGCCGCCGGAAAACTCGAACGAATAACGCTCGGCCGCGGCGGTCGGCAGGCCGACCCGGTCCAACAGGCCATTGACCCATTGGAGACGCTCGGCGCGGGTGCCCATGCGGTGGATGACGAACGGTTCCTCGATGATCGCGCGCACGCTCATCCGCGGGTCGAGCGACTCGGCGGGATCCTGGAAGATCATTTGGACATCCCGGCGCAACGGGCGCAGGGAACGTTGGCTAGCGTGGCTGATGTCGGTTCCCTCGAAGTGGATGTGACCGGTCGTCGGCTTCAGCAATCTGACGATCGCCTTGCCGAGCGTGGACTTCCCGCAACCGGACTCGCCGACGAGGCCGAGCGTCTCGCCGGGCGCGATGTGCAACGAAACTCCATCCACCGCGCGAACGGCACCGGTCTGGCGCAGCAGCACGCCTCCTCGCACCGGGAAGTGGACGCGGAGATCTTGGACTGATAGAAGAGGATGGGTCATATAGGTCCTATAAGACTTATGTCGGTTGATAACACTCGGGACAGGTTTCCACCCAATGGTTAGGCGACACTTCCGCGAACTTTGGCCGCTCGCGGGTGACTGGCGCGGTGCGGCCCATTCTCTGGCAGAAGCGGCAGCCATGCGATAGATCGGCAAGCGAGGCGACCATGCCGGGGATGGTGTTGAGGACGGATTTCGAGGGCGTTTCGAGCGTCGGGATCGAATGTAGCAAGCCCTTGGTGTAGGCGTGGAGCGGATTTGAAAACAATTCCTCCGCACTCGCCCGTTCCACAACGCGGCCGGCGTACATCACGACCACGTCGTCGCAGGTTTCCGCGATCACGCCGAGGTCGTGGGTGATTAGAATCGTGGACATCCCCATCTCAGACTGGAGCCGGCCCATCAGATCGAGGATCTGCGCCTGCACGGTCACGTCGAGCGCGGTCGTCGGTTCGTCGGCGATGAGCAGCGCAGGGCGGCAGGCGAGAGCCATGGCGATGACGACGCGCTGGCGCATCCCGCCCGATAGATGGTGCGGATAGTCCATCATCCGCTGTGCCGGCGCAGGGATGCGGACGAGTTCCAACATTTCCGTCGCGGCGTCCCATGCGTCCTTTTTCGAGAGCTTCTTGTGAATCCGGAACACCTCGGAAACCTGGCGGCCGATGCGGTGCACCGGGTTGAGTGCGGCCATCGGCTCCTGGAAAATCACGCCGATCTCGCCGCCACGGATGCGGTGAATTTCCTTGTCGCTGGCTCTAACTAAGTCGTGACCTTTGAAATAAACATGGCCGCCGAGGATCTTTCCGGAGGGCTGCGGCAGCAGGCGGATGATCGACATCGCGGTGACGCTCTTGCCGCAGCCGGACTCGCCAACGATTCCGACAGTCTTGCCGGCGGGCACCGTGAAGGAAACGTGATCGACCGCGCGCAGCAGGCCGCGGTCTGTTTCGAACGAGGTGATGAGCTTGTCCACCTCCAGGATGTTTTCCGGCTCGTCGGTCATGGGGGCGGCGGTGAGGCGGCGGGTTGTTGGCGGTAGGCGTCGATGACCCGGTTCACTTCCGGAAACGTTTTGCCTTCGCGCTTGGCGGCGAGTGTTTCCTTGCGGATGTCCTCGTCGATCCAGAAACAGTAGCCTTCGTGAGGTTCGTAAACCACCGGTGGACTAAACTTGGTGTCGGGGGAATCCGGCCATCTAACCCAGCGCCAGTAGGCGACCCGGTTGAACTCAACGGAATAGGACGGCACAAAAATTGCCTCGTCGTGGACGAGCTTTTGCAACTTCCACGCGCCCTCGCGCAGTTCCTCCTCGTCCCGCGCGTATTTGACCTTGTCCACCATGATGTCGGTGTCCGGCCGCGCCCAGACGAAGAAGTTGTTAGTCTGTGGCTTGGGATTTCCCTTGTCGTCGAAGGCACCGGACGAATGCAGGAACTGGAAGAATTCGGGCAGCGGCGGGGTCGCGTTCCATGCCGAGTAATTCATTTCATGCTGCTTCTGCATGATCTTCTTGTAGAAAACCGTGCCCTCCAGGCCGTCCAGCCTTAGTTCGAAACCGCAGGCCAGCGCGTCCTCGCGGAGGATCGCGAAAATGCGATCAATCAGCGGGATCGCCTGATAGGTCACCGGGATGGAAAGCCGGGTGCCATCGGGTTTCATGAGAATGCCATCGCGACCCTCCGTGGTATAGCCGGCCGCCCGGAAGGCGGCCCGCGCGGTGTCGATGGAATACGGCCGCGCGCGGATCGACGGATCGCTGAAGATCCCGAAGCCCTGGTTGAACGAGTTGAGCCGCGAGTAGTCGCCGCGGAACATGACATCGATGACCTTCTGCCAGTTCATTGCATGCTGGATGCCGGTTCTAACGTTAATATCGCCCAGCGGCGGCCGGGTGACATTCAGATAGAGACCACGGGGGATTCGCGGGAATTGATTGTAGTAAGTCGCCTTCTCGATGTAGCCGTCATAGACCGGCGGAATCTCGGATTTTTCATACCACATGTCCGGATTGGTGATGAGAAAGCTGTCGAGTTCGCCGGCGCGGAAGAGTTCGAAAGCTTTCGACTCGTCGCGGACGAGAACGTTCGCAAGCTTGTCGGGATTGAAACGATACTTGTAGTATTTGTGGTCCTTCGCCCACCAGTTTTTGACTCGGCTTTGGGTGATGGAAACACCCTTGATCAAGTCTTCGGGTTTGACTTCGTACGCCCCGGTGGTCGGGGGAAACAGCCACTGATAGCGATCGGCGTAGTCCGGGCCGTAGTCCGCGTAGAAGTGCGGCGGCGACGGTGGAAAGGCCCCGGCGGTAGCGGCCGGATAGACGGTCGGCTCGGGCAGGGTGATGGACAGCACGCTGTCCCCGTAGGTGGTCATCTGGGCATACGTATCGCGGAAAAACTCCTTGGTGAAGGGATTCACCACATTGTCGGAAACGCGCAGATAGATCGAGATGAGGAAGTCGCGCGCTTTGACCGGCACGCCGTCCGAGTAGGTGGCGGCAGGATCGATCTTCAGGAAAACGGTGCGCCGGTCGGGCAAGACCGCCCACTCGCTGGCGATTCCGGGGATCTCCTTCATCGTCGCGGGATGAAGGGCGACCAACGGCATCTCGATGTTGTCGTAAAGATCGCCGCGGAAGCCGTTGTTCGAATTGGGTCCAAAGGGACGGATGGTCGGCGGGAAACTGAGATGGAGCAGGTGTCGCCGCAGGACGCCGCCCTTTTTGGCGGCGGGATCACCGATCTCGGGCTGGTCCATGCCATTTTCCCAAACGAGATCCGTCGGGATCTGCGATGGGTCGCCCATCTTGAAATAGTCGCCCACGGAGAGCCGGAACGCCCATTTCTCCGCTTCACGTTTGAGCGACGCGGCCCGGATTTCCAGCTGCGGTCGCGCCTCGGCAGTGGCGGCTGCTAGAGCGGCTTCGTTGGCCGCCATTTCCTTGTTAACGACCTCCGCCTGTTCCTGAACGAACCGGATGATGTGGCGGTTGTAAACGGGCACAAACTCGTCGAAACCGAGGCCGCGTTTGACCTCGGTCGTCTCCTTGCGGCAGCCGGTTGCCGCCACCAGGCACAGCCCGGTGGCAACGAGAGCGAGCATTGAAAGGGTGCGGCGCATCAGCGGTAGTAGGTGAATTTTTTCGGATCGAAGGCCTCCCGGACCGCCTCGCCGACAAAGGTGATGAGGGTCAGCAGGCCGACCAGCGCGACGAAGGTGGAGGTGACGAGCCATGGCGCGGAGAGGTTGGAGAGACCATCGTTCAGAAGGCGTCCCCAGGTGGCGTATTCAGGCGGCAGACCGAAGCCGAGATAGTCGAGGGCGGTGAGCGAGAACACGAGTCCGGACATCGAGAACGGCACCACGGTGACAATGATCGCGAGAGTGTTAGGCAGGAGGTGGCGGAAGACGATCCGCGAAGTGCCCGCGCCCAGCACGCGGGCCGCGGAGATGTAGTCGCGGGCCTTGTCGCGATAGGCGGCAGTCCGCATCAGCATCGCGATGCTGATCCAGCCGAAGACGATCTGGATGGCGAGGATCACCGGCAGGCCTTTGAAACGTTCGGGGACCATGCTGGAAAGAATGATCACCACGAACAGGAACGGCATGTTCGAAAAGATCTCTATCAGCCTGTTGAAAATGATATCGAACCAGCCTCCGAGATATCCCATCAGCATGCCGAGGGTGATGCCGATCAGATAGACGACGGGCAGATAGATGAGTGCGGCCTTGAGATTGACCTGCAATCCGCCGAACAGATAGGCCACCACGTCGTAGCCCTGCGAGGTGGTGCCCAGCCAGTTGCCGGTCTCGGGGAGCGGCGGCGCGGGATGGTATTTCACGGCCCGCAGGTCGCTGCTTTTCATGGCCAGGAAATCCTCCTTGCTGCCCGCGCCGTTGTATTTGTCGCTGATTAGAACTCCATTGCGATAGTCGGCGGTGTAAACCGGCCGGCTGTTTTCATCCCAACCGTCGGCGGGACCGTTCATCATGCCGCGCCGCATGGTGTAGCGCAGGTGGATCCGGGCCTGCTCGACGTCATAAAATCTGGCGGCTAATCCGAAGAAAGGTTTCCCGCTGTTGCCTTCGTGGTATTTTCCATCGAGCGACTCCATCGTCCGCGAGCGCGGCGGCAGGGTGTCGCCGGTGGGATCGTAAGGCACCAGCGGCATGATCACGCGGCCCTTGCCGGTGGCTTTGCAAATCCGTTTCAACTCGCGGTAGTCGGCCGGAGCTTCCTCGCGCTCGCCCATGATGCCGAAATCCTTGTTCTTCAAATCACCGGTGCGGAAAGCCGGGAACCGCCACTTGCCATCGTGTTCGACCGCGAGCGCGCGTTTGCCGACGACCACCTGGTCCAGCGCGGCGACACCTATCAGCGCCAGCAGGATCAGCAGCGAATAGTAGCCACGCTTGATCTCGCAGAAACGCCGGATTTTCCGGGCCGTCATGGGATTTCGCGGGCCGCCTGTCCACGAGCGGATCATCATCGTTACGCCCGCGACGATCATTAGAATCGCGCACAACCAGCCGAACCATGGGACGATGCCGGCCCCATCCCCCAGGTGCAACCACGGCACCTGACGGCTCGTTTCGAAAAACCATCTGGCTGTCGGGAAGGCGATCTGCCGCATTTCGCCGACAATCGAAAGCGTCCCTACCGCTGCTAGAAAAAATCCGATCGCCCGCATGGTGTTAGTCGAATTTGATGCGCGGATCGACCAGCGCCACCGCGAGATCCGAGATGATGTTTCCCACGAGCATCAACAATGCTGCGATGGTCAGTGTGCCCATGATGACCGGAACATCGCGCTCCACCACCGATTGATATTGGAGCAGCCCGAACCCCTGGATGTCGAACACGGTCTCGATCAACATCGAGCCGCCGACGAAAATCGTGATCAGGTCGCCGAGACTGGTCGCGACCGGGATCATCGAGTTGCGGAACGCATGGCCGAAGACAGCTTTGCGGAAACTCGCGCCTTTCGCGATGGCGGTGCGCACGTAGTCGGCGGCCAGGTTGTCCATCAGGTTGTTCTTCGTCAGCATCGTCAGCATCGCGAAGCCGCCGATGATATAACAGGTGAGCGGCAGTACCGTGTGATGGGCAAGGTCCTTGATGCGGTCCCACGGCGCGAGTTGATCGAAGTCCGGGCTGGTCAGGCCGAACAGCGGAAACCAGTTCGCGCGCGCTCCCAGGTGGACCAACAGGATCGCCCCCAGCGCGAAGCCGGGAATCGAATAGCCGATGAAAATCAGGACCGAGCTGGCGGAATCGATGAAGGTCCGGTGTTTCAGTGCCTTGAGCACGCCCAGCGGCAGGCTGACCAGATAGGTGATGAGCGCCGTTAGAAGCCCGAAGTAAATGGCCACCGGCATCCGCGAGGCGATCATTTCGTGAACCGGATCCTGATAGATCATCGACCGCCCGAGGTCGCCTTGCAGCAGCCCGGCAAAGCGCGTTTGGTAAACGACGACCCGCGGCCGGTAGGAAGGTTTCTCTCCGACTCCCGCATTCCGGCGGAGATATCGCTCCTGCCGCGCCGCCTCGGATTCGTAGCGGACTCTCCATTTTTCCGTAGCAATGGGCTTGCCGGTATCCGCGAACACCGCGGAGACGATTTCATCGCCCGACCGCGTCACATGGACCATTCGGCCGTCGCCGCGGAGGACGACCGGCGCGATTTTTTCCGCATCGAGGTCCCCGCCGATCATCTCGTCGGTCCTGACCCCGTAATCCCCCTTCGAAATCCTGACCTCGCGGGGGACGATGCCCAGCCACTGGCCGTAAGCGACAAGCGTCGTCTTATCGAGGCCGAACTGTTCTTCAAGTTCCTCCATCTGCTCCTCGCTGAGCCCGCCCGAGCTTCCCCCGGCGCTTTTGTTGCCCTTTTGCGATTCCGCGGCTTGCTGGAGCATCCGGTCCATTGGCCCGCCGGGGACGAAGCGGGTGATCGCGAACACCAGCAGCGTGATCCCGATCAAGGTCGGCGGAATCAGCAGCAGGCGTCGGAGAAAGTAGCTTTTCACAAGAATGTCAGCCCCTTCTTTAGACGCCCACCCGGATGTTGCAAGCCGAGGAACCCCGAAATGCCGGTGGCGCGAGGGATTTTGAAAATTTTGCCTGCAATGCGCCCCAGTCGCGGCATGCTTCGCCGCGTGATGTTCCGACGCTTGTGGATGATTCCCGCCATATCCTGCCTATTGCTAGCTTCCTGCCAGAAGGAAACCCAGGTCGAGCGGGCCAATCGCGAGGGAATTCTGCTGGTGGGAAATTCCGCGGAACCGAAGGCCCTCGACCACCAACTGGTGACGGGCGTGCCCGAGAGCAAGATCATTGCCGCCCTCTTTCAAGGACTGGTCGGGGATGATCCCTCGCAGGACGACGCGGCCCCGCCCGGCGCGGCGGTATCCTGGGAGCACAACGAGGACATGACCGGCTGGGTTTTCCACCTCCAGCCTGAGGGAAAATGGTCGGACGGCGCGCCGGTGACCGCGCACGATTTCGTCTTCGCCTACAACCGCCTGCTGCATCCGGACTTCGCCGGTCCGTACGCGGAAATGCTCTATTTCCTTGAGAATGCCGAGGCCTTCAACAAGGGGAAAATCACCGATTTCTCACAGGTCGGCGTCAAGGCGGTGGACGATTTCACGCTCGAACTTAAGCTGCGCGAGCCAGTGCCCTATCTGCCGTCGCTCTCGCGGCACTACACGTGGTTCCCGGTGCCGCGGCACGTCGTGCTCCAGTATGGAAAAATGACCGACCGCTTCACGAAATGGAGCGTGCTGCCGAACTTGGTTGGCAACGGGCCCTTCAAGATCACCGAGTGGCGGTTCCACGATTTCATCGAGGTGAAGCGCAATCCGCATTACTGGAACGCGGCTAACGTGAAGCTCAACGGCATCCGTTTCTATCCGATCGAAAATTACTACACCGAAACCCGTGCGTTTCTATCCGGCCAGCTCCACACGATCTATCAGCTCCCGCCCGACCTGATCAAGACGATGAAGAAAACCGAACCCGAGTTTCTCCGCCAGGATCCGTACGTCGGCACCGTCTTCATTCGCCTGAACACCACGCGGCCCGTTCTATCCGATCCCCGCGTGCGGCAGGCGCTCTCGCTCACGCTCGACCGCGGCCAGATCTGCGACTACATCATGGAGGGATTTTTCCCCGCGCGCTCGCTGACGCCGAAAATGGGTTCCTATCAGCCCGATCCGAAGCTGACGTTTGATCCGGAAAAAGCCCGCGCGCTCCTCGCCGAGGCCGGCTTCCCGAATGGCGAGGGATTCCCCGTTTTCTCGATGCTCATCCCCCGCCCCTCCGCCCGCGCGACCGCCGAGGCGATGCAGGCAATGTGGAACAAGCACCTCAACATCCGCATCAATATCCAGAACAAGGACTGGGGATCCTACATCAGCGCCCAGCAATCGCTGGACTTCGACATGGCCTACGCCGGCTGGGTCGGCGACTACCTCGACCCAACCACTTTCCTCAACCTGTGGACTCCGGGAAATGGCAACAACAACACCGGCTGGAGCGATCCCCGATACGAAAAACTGCTGCGCGAGGCGGCGCTGAAAGCCGACCCCGCCCAGCGCCTCGCCGTTTTCCGTGAGGCGGAAGCGATGCTCATGGACGCGCAGCCGATCCTGCCGGTTTGCCACTACACGCGCAGCTACCTGCAGCGGCCGGAAGTCAAGGGTTGGCATCCGCTGTTGCTCGACAACCACTCGTGGGAATCGATCCGCCTCGAACGCTGAACCGACCATCAACTTCATGCTCGCGAATCTAACCGGCCGCTTTTTCCAGGGAATCCTCGTCCTGTTCGTGCTCTTCACGGTCACGTTTTTCCTGATCAAGGCGCTCCCCGGCGGGCCTTTCAAATCCGCCGAGAAAGCGATCCCCGATCACATCCGCGTGAAAATCGAAGCCTACTACGGCCTCGATCAACCGGTGCGGGTCCAGTATTTCCGGCAGCTCAAGAACCTCCTCCAAGGCGATCCCGGCCTGAGCCTGCGGCTCGAAGGACGCGAGGTGACGGAAATCATTTCCCAGGCATTTCCTGTTTCACTCCGTCTGGGACTCGCCGCCATGGCCATCGCAATCTGCATCGGTATTCCGTTAGGTGTCATCGCCGCGTGGAAGAAAAACACGCTCATGGATTACTCGGCCATGGCGCTGGCGATGATCGGCATCTGCATTCCCGCCTTCGTCATCGGGCCGCTGTTAGCGGACCAGTTCGGCCGCCGGATGAACCTGCTGCCCGCGATGGGCTGGAATCCCACCGATCCGACCTCGTGGGTGCTTCCCGCCGTGACGCTGGGACTGGCGACCGCTGCCTACCTTTCCCGCCTCACTCGTGCCGGGATGTTGGAAATCCTCAGCCAGGACTACATCCGCACCGCCAAGGCCAAGGGGGTGGGCAGTTTCCGGATGCTCGTCCGCCACTGCTTGCGCGGCGGCATCATTCCGGCGGTCGCGTTTATCGGCCCGGCCTTCGCGGGAATCATTTCCGGCTCCGTGGTGATCGAGAGCGTGTTCGCGATGCCCGGTCTCGGGATGCACTTCATCAAGGCCATCGAGGTCGGCGACGCGCCGGTCATTCTCGGCATCGTCATGCTCTATGGCACGCTGATCATCATCGCGAATTTCCTGACCGACCTTCTCGGCCTCTGGCTCAATCCCCGGCTCCGCGCCAGCCGTTGAAATCCCACCCGCCTCTCCATGTCCGACGTTACCCACGAACCTAGCAGCTCACTCTGGAAAGATGCGGGCCACCGGCTCTCCCGCAACCACGCGGCCATGATCAGCGTCGTCGCGCTGTTCCTCATCATCGCCGTCTGCATCATTCTGCCCGCCATCCCGGGACTCATCCAGAGTCCGGATCTCCAGAATCTGCCTAACAAAAATCTGGCCCCATCCGCCGGTCATTGGTTCGGCACCGATCACCTCGGCCGCGACATCCTCTCCCGCGTCCTGTCCGGCGGCCGGATTTCCATCGCCGTGGGTCTCATCACCACTCTTGTCTCCGTCACCATCGGCGTCTGCTGGGGCGCTCTATCAGGCTATGCCGGCGGCAAGACCGACGCGTTCATGATGCGCCTCGTCGATATCCTCTACGCCCTGCCATTCCTGATCATCGTGATCCTGTTGGGAAAAACCTTGGAACCGCTCACCGCCAAGCTCACCACGCTTGTCGTCGGCTGGTTCAGCCCGCCCGGCAGCGCTAGCGCGGCCATCAACAAAACCATCGCCTGGGTCGAGCCCATCACCACGCTGGTGCCGTTGTTCATCGCCATCGGTGCGCTCTCGTGGCTCACCGTTTCCCGGATCGTGCGGGCACAGGTCCAGAGCGTCGCGAAACAGGAATTCGTCGAAGCCGCCCGCTCGCTCGGCCTCGGCCATTTCCGCATCCTGTTCCGCCACATCCTGCCTAACACGCTCGGCCCCATCATCGTTTACACCACCCTGACAATCCCGGGTGTCATGCTGCTGGAAGCCACGCTGTCCTTCCTCGGGCTCGGCGTGAAACCACCCTACAGCTCGTGGGGAATCCTCATCGACGAGGGGGCCAACCGCATGCTTTCCAATCCCTGGCTGCTTTTCTTCCCCACGCTGTTTTTCGCCACCACCCTCTTCGCTCTCAACTTCCTGGGCGATGGGCTGCGCGATGCACTCGATCCGAAGTCCGCAAAGGATTAGGAGTTGCGACATTCCTGTCGCAACCCATCGCACAACGCCACGCATCGCAAGGTGGTTCCGCACCTGCCAGCATCATTGACTCCCCCACGGCGGCCAGCCAGTTTCCTGCTAGCATGAAAGCGCGCTGGGCACTCATCTTCTTCGCGACAGGTCTCGGCGCCGGTTGGCTCATTTTCGGCGGCGGCCTGCGGGCGAGTGCGCAGTTCGCTGGAAACAATTCCGCCGCGTCCGTCGTCCGCAAACGCGAGGCCCGGCCGGTGAAGAGCCCGCACGAGGCCAAGTTCCGCAGCTTCGCCAAGGAACTCCCTTCCCTCAGCGAGGAGGAAATGGAGGCTTTCAAGAAATCCCTCGCTCCCGGGGACCGTCCCGCCGCTGTCGATGCGCTGCTCGCCCAAGCCGGCCCTTACGGCCTTCCCGGGGAAGTCACGAACATGATCAGCGAGATTCTCAAGACTTGGGCTGGCGAAGATTTCGACGGTGCTTGGGATTGGTGCCGACGGATCGAGAGCGATGCCAACCGCAATTTCATCGCCTCGGAACTCCTCGACCAACTTGTGGATAAAGATCCGGACCGCGCCCTCGCCCTGCATCTGGAAATGGTCGCCGAAGGTACCGGTTTCGACTCCAGGATTCTGTTCGAACTCCTCCGGCAAGTCACCACCAAGGATGCGGCCTCCTTTCTTAATTTCCTCGGGAAACTGCCCTCCGATTACAACGACCAGGAAATGCCGGTGGAATTCGCTGCGGATTTCAACTTCCAACAGGCGGCGGACGGTATCGTCGCCCTCAGGAAGAACCAAAAGGCGCCTATTCAGATACTTCCCAACAACCTCCTCTCCAGTTGGGCCACGCGGGATGCGGACGCAGCCTATGCTTGGTTTTCCAAGAATGGTAATCTCCCACGCGAGAACTTCGGCAATTTACTCGAAGGCATCGAGAAACAAGGCAACCCCGGTGCCTCCTACTCTTGGGCGGCAGATAAAATCAATGAACCCGGCTGCCGCTGGGAGACAATGATTCATGCGCTTGCCGACATCAGATCGGATGAAAATACCAGCGTCATCAACGGCATCGCGCAAGCCATGCCGGATACCGCCAACCGCGACCGGTTCCTCGGCGATGTGGTGATGATGAACCACTTGGCCAACCCGGTGGCCCATTACGGCTACGCTCTCACCCAGATGTCCTCTCCCACTGCACGGCTGGAAACCTTCCAGCGGTTGGGGAAGGCTAACAAGCTGTTTGATGCCGAGAACATCCCCGACACCCAGCTCCAGCAATGGGGCATCACCCGCCAGCAAGTGGAGCAAGCTCAGGCACTGGGCCGCTGAGGCCACAAGTAGTGCTGCTCCTTTGCTCGGTGTTCACGACCACTCCGCCTGCTTCAATCCCGCACGGTGTCGAAAGCGATTCGGTTGTTCACCCCATCGATCCAGACCGAATCGAAGCGGCTGAGAAGAGCGGTGCCTAACAACCCATCCTCGCCCGCGAACAACGGTTGGCGGTAAACATCCGTGGGGACGTCGGCCATGGCCAACGTGCCCAGGTTCACATCGACCTTCATCGTTTTCCCATCGCTCCAGATTCCACCTAACGACGACCCTTTGGGCGGTGACCAGCAGAGCGACCGGCTGCAGCCGGTATCCAGTCTGACACGCCGCAACGTCGCGTTCCCAGCTGTTAGCCCAACGAACATCGCCCCGCCGTCGCGCGACAAGGCGAGCTTGGTCGCCAGCGGCCCCGGCTTGCCGTTGGGCGAGACGTGGAGGCGGGATTGTTTGAAGTCGATTCGGATCGACCGGCCGTCGAAAAAGTCCACGCCTAACAATCCGTCGATCCGGGTTCCCAAAATGCGCGATTCGCTCGAGAGATCGACAACCAGCGGCCCGGGAGAAAAGCGGGCTGCGTTCGGCGAGGTGCCGAGACAAAGGTGGGTGGTTTTCGCGCGGCTGGCGTTCTCGGCTCCGTGAACGGTGCGAATCCGTTCGCCTTGGGTCAGATCAAGGTCAAGTTCTTCGGCGGTGCGTTTGGCGAGCACGGTTTCACCGGCACCGGAGTCGAGGATGAAATGCATCGGACGCTCCGAGCCTTGGATTGTGGCATCCACCAGGATCAGGCCCCGGGTGATCCGGAACGGAATGTCCACCGGGGCGGCCGCGGTGAGTCCGGCAAGGAATAATAGACAGGAAAAAGGGCCGCGCACGGGGTGCTGGAAGCAACCCCTGTGCCATGCGGCCCCCGGGATGGATCACGGCGGAATCAGCGATAGCGGCTCCACACGGGAACTACGCGGTAGCCCGCCCTGCCAAGATTCTGGAATTGGACTGAGCGGTCGGGTTTTTCCATGACCAGGGCGACTCGGGTTTCCCGGTGGTTGTGGTTTGCGGAGGTTTGGCAAATCGAGTCAGGGATGATCGTGTATCCTGCCCGTCCCTGAGTGAGGATTCGGCTGCCGCCGGCCTGAGCCGTGGTGGCCGTGAGGGCGGCGAAAAGCGTGACGGAGCACAGCTTGCTAACGATGGTTTTCATTTTCTGGGTTGGTTTGATTTCGAGCGCAGGTTGCTCCCACGGAGCATCCCCGGCATCGCGTAAGATCGTTCGAAATTGGATTTATTCCAGCGCCGGCTCCTTTCGGAGAGATCCGTTCGTACCCCCCCATAAAGGGGAGAATCTGCCCGATTGACCCAATTTCGCCGTTCGTCCACGCTCGACGCACCTCGAACCCGATGAAACTCCTCTCCTTCCTGGCGGCCATCGCCACCACCGCCTCCGCTTTCGCCGCCGATGGCGGGTTCCTGTTTGTCACCTTCAAGGGCGAGGAGTCGCCGATGACCGAGCAGATTTACTTCGCCACGAGTGCCGACGGCCGCCGCTGGGACGGACTCAACGGCGACGAGCCGCTGCTCGTCAGCAAGCTGGGCGAGAAGGGCGTGCGCGATCCCTATATTTTACGGGCCCACGAGGGCGGAAAATTCTATCTGCTGGCGACCGATCTTTCCATCAATCTCAACCGCGATTGGGGACGTTCGCAACGTGCCGGAAGCAAGAGCATCGTCATCTGGGAATCCACCGATCTGGTGAAATGGTCCGAGCCGCGGCTGGTGCAGGTCGCCGCCGACGATGCCGGTTGCACCTGGGCACCCGAGGCCGTGTATGACGAGGAAGCCGGCGACTATCTGGTGTTCTGGGCTTCCAAGAACGGCAGCGACAACTTTGGCAAACAACGGATCTGGGCTTGCCATACCAAGGACTTCAAGACCTTCGACAAGCCCTTCATCTATATCGATAAAGCCTCGCACGTCATCGACACTGACATCGTCCGTGAGAACGGCAGCTACTATCGTTTCTCCAAGGACGAAACCACCAAGGCGATCACCATGGAAGTCAGCCAAAAACTGATGGGCCCATGGCAGGATGTGCCGAAATTTTCGCTCGCCAAATTGACCGGTTATGAAGGTCCCGCCTGTTTCCCGCTCAGGCCCGCCGCCGCCGGTGGGAAGACGACTTGGTGCCTGATGCTCGACCAGTACAGCAAGGGCACGGGCTATCAGCCGTTCGTCACCACCGACCTTGCCAGCGGCCAGTTCAAGTCGGCCGGCGACTTCAAGTTCCCATTCCGGACCCGTCACGGCGCTGTTCTGGCGATCACGGACACCGAAATGAAAGCCCTCAAAGACGCCTACGCCAAAGCTCCGAAAAAAGTCTCGCGCATTGTGGAGCGGGTTAAATAGTTCTTGGCGAGAAAGGGTCGATCCTTGTTAGAAACGGTTGAATCTTGATTGTCTGTGAAGCGGGCATCAGCAGGACGAGGAATCTCTCAGGGTCGCCTGGTGCCCGGCGCTGGAGACTCCTCTTCTAGCAGCGAGTGCCCCGAAAGCGAAACTGCAGACGGTCAGGCAGACGTAGAGATACATTTCTGTTGTGTGGGTGCCAGACGGGTCGCCTGACAAAACCGGGAACGCAAAGGCGATCATCAGCAGCAGATAGATGCCGCAGACCCCCCGCCATGATTTCGATGTTAGAGGTGCATTGCGCCGCAGCGCCGCCCAGTGTCCTTTCAGCGAACAATGCAAGAATGCGAATGCCACACCGACCCCAATGACGCACATCGCACCCCACAAAAGCAAAACCCAAATAGGGCCGGATGAGCGCCCTGCGCCGTATAAGTTAAGCCATGGAGAAGCGATGAGAAACCAAACCCAGAGGAGGCTCATTCCCCCCGCGAGAAGTCCAGTAATGCCGAAGAAGCGATTCATGGAATTATATGGTTTACCATTATGGCTTGCGATCCAACCAATAAAATCCTGTATCCCGGTCTCTCACCAAGAGGGACCTACCCATCGGCGAGTGTGAGTGTTAGAAAAGGGATCACTGCCCGAGCAAAGCTCCCGCGCGGAGTTCGTCAGCGAGTTCCTTCGCAGTCCAGGTGTTCTCGGTAAACACCTTCCTCATGCGGCCTTGGGCGTCAAAGACCACGGTGCGGAGGTTGTGGGTGATCTCGCTTCCGCCCTCCCAGAACTCGAGGCCCGAGCGCAGGCCCAGCACGGTGATGTCGCGCAACTCCCCGGTGGCGAACCGCCAGTGCGCCGCGTCGGCCCGCTGTGATTTGGCATAGCGCTGGAGCACTTCGGCAGTGTCGTGCTCCGGGTCGAGGGTGACCGACAAGAGCTGCCAGTTTTTCGGTGCCGCCGGGTCGGCGAGCAAGGTGTCCTGCACGGTGCGGAATTTTTCCACAAGGAGCGGGCAGAAGTTGGGCAGGGGGCAGCGGGTGTAGAGAAAGGTGATCGCGAGCGACTTTCCGCGGTAGTCTTCAAGCCGAAGGGGCTGGCCGCGTTCGTCGGTGAAGGTGAGGGCGGGGAGCGGATCGCCCGGCTTGAAAGGAGCGATGTCCGCGGCCTTCGGGCGGGGCGGTTCCTTGTCGCCGGCACCGACAATTTTCAACCCGTCGATCCAGTGATCCTTGTCGGTCACGTGGAGCTGGAAGGTGATAGCGTCCCCGGCCTTGACGCTCTCGAGAATTTTAGGATCGCGCACTTGGAACGGCATCGTCATCGCGGCCATGTAGCCTGGGATTTCCTCATGTTTCACGACGAGTTGGGATTTGGCGGGCACCGCCTCCCGCACCACTCCGCGGACGGTGAAGTCACGCGTTTCCTCCGCCCGGGCCGCACCGAGGGAAACAAGCAACGCGACAACGAGGAAATTTTTCATGAGAAGCGCATTACACCACGGTTGAATGCCGCCGCAAGCTCTGGTTTGTTGACTCATGCCTCTTTCCCCGCCTTGGCTTGCCGGTGTCCTCGCCCTCGGGCTTGCGCTTTCCGCCAGTGCCCAAACCGCGCCCGAACAGCTTTGCGGGCGCGACATTCTCACGACGGGGGACGCGTGGGAAAATGTGCAGGTCGAGCGCTACGAGTTTGAGCGCATGCTCGCCGACGGGTCGCTGGTGCGCTGGCCGCAACGGATGGCGGCGCTGGTTTCTCATCTGCGGTTTATGGAAAGGCGGGCGCAATTGCCGCAGGCACAACGCGATCGGATCGCTACCGGCGTGCAACTGGTCGCCGGGAGGACCTTGCCATCCAACCAATTCGCGCTCAGTGGTGATGCTGCGGGGTTACGAGCCGAGTTGTCGCAAATCGAGGCGGGCACTTCATTGGTGGGACAACAATTTCCCGCCGGGCAGCTCAAGCCGGAGATCCCGCTAACCCATCTGCTCGCGCCCATCCCGCCGCAGCTTCGCGCCACGCTGGTCAAGGCTCCGGCGGTGGCCGCAGGCGAGCCGTTGAGCGTGACCTTCACGCTCGCGAAGGAGGATGGTGGGAGTGTGCAACTTTCAGGATGCCATGCTTTCCTCGTGGCCGCGGGCGGGGGCGGGGGCGATTTTCACCATGTCACCGCACAAGCGACTGGTCAGCCCGGAGAATTCACCACAGCGCTCACACCTCGACAAGGAGGGCCGCATCGATTCTGGATTGCGGCGACTCTGGAGAAAACCGGGCGTGAAGAACTTCTGAGCCTGGATTTGGCACCGGCCACCGCAGCTCCGCCGGACACCGTGAAAGAGACTCTGGTCATCACCCGCGCGGGCTTCAAGGCCGAGGTGCGCTTCGTGGGCGGACCACCGCGCGCCGGAGAAATCGCCGTCGCGCGCTTGGTTTTCACGCGGACCGACGGTCAGCCGATGAAGCTGCTCGAACCGGTTTTTGGCGGGTCCGCTTACCTCATCGCCTTTTCGAATGCCGCGAAGGAAGCCATCCCGATCCGACCCACCGGCCCCGCCGCCCAGCCCGAGCTGCCGGGGAGTGTCGAGATCGACTTCCGCTTCCGGCCCGTCGCCGCAGGCACTTGCCATTTGTTCGCGGAAGTCCGGATGAACTCAACCGATGAGACTCTGGCCTTCAGTTTTCCGGTGGGACCGGCGCGCTAGGAGTTGATGAGCCGTCTCCAACGCTTGCCGGCATCTGTGAATCATCCCCCGTCCACATCTTGCGATCCGGGCCTGCGGAGCGGATTTCCATTTCGGTCTTGGAGACTTGATGGAAAAAGTAAGCGGTGCCCCAGCGGTCGCACATTTCGCCTTCACCGTTGACGTGTGAACCGGTGGGCACTTCGAGTTTGATTTGCTTGAGATTGTTGCCGAGAAGCGCGCCGGTGATCTCGGCATTCGAGCCGATGGGATTTTCGCCGAGGACGGCTTGGAAATTGCGGATCGTGGCATCGACTGCATTGAGGTCTTCGGTGATATCGACTGTTGCTGTCGGGATCTCAGTCACCGAACCGGGAAGGACCCGTGAGGCCGGGGGAGACGGGGTGGCAGGAACGGGCAGGCCTGCGGCGGGTATCGGGGTGGCGGGAGGAGCTGGCGGAACCGGGATCTCAGCGGTGACAGGCGGCAAGGTCTCGACTGCGGATGGCGGCGCAGTCTCGACCGGAGTTGGCGGCGAGGATGCCGCCACCTTGGGCAGTGGCCTTGCCGTTTCCCGCGTCGGCGGGAGATCAAGCGGGCGATTGTAATTCCAAATCAACACGCCGCCGATGACCGCCAGCACGGATAGAGTCCCCTTGTGAGAAGAAAGGTCCACGGGCCTAAAGCATGAAGTTTTCCATATCGGCAAAGCGACCGATGTTCGGGAAGACGGTGGCCAGATTGGAGTCGGAAACCCCGAACCATCTCGCAAGCGTCGCCGAATACTGATCAACGGAGGTAGTGGGAATCCAGCGGCCTTCGTTGGATGTCGGCACGGCGTCCGGTCCATTCGTTTGGAGCGTCGGGAAGGTGCCGAAGATCCGTCCGCCGCGCACGGCACCCCCCATCATAATGTGATGGCTGCCCCAACCGTGATCGCTGCCTTGGCCGTTCGTGCGGAAGGTCCGGCCGAAATCGCTCGCGGTGAAGGTCGTGACTTTATCGTCCAACCCGAGCTGCGCCATCGCCCGTTGGAATGCGAAGAGCGCCTTGCTGACACGGGTCAGGCGGGTGGCGTGCTCGCCGAGGAGGCGGTCCGCCTCAGTTGCGCCGTTGTTCTGGACCTGCGAGGTGTGGGTGTCGTAGCCGCCGTCGGTGACGTAAAAAATTTGCCGCCTCATGTTCAACTCGCTCGGTCCGCGTCCCTCGATGATGCGCGCCACCATGCGAAGCTGGTCGGCCAAGGTGTTCGGGGTGGGGAACGGTGTCGTCCAGAAACTGGTGCTCGTGGTGTTGGAAATCGCGCTGTTGAGCAAATCGCCGGTGGCCAAGGCTCCATCGACGACATCGGCATAGGCTTGCCGTTGGAGATTGGAGACGACGTTCGAGGGGATGGAGAGGATGTCTTTCACCGCCTGCAACCGGTTTCCCGTAACGTTGCTCATGGTGACGGCACCGCCCGTTCCGACGTGGTATTGCTGATAGGTGCCGCCGACCTCGAAGGTGTTGTTGCCGGCGATGGAGGTGCACAGCGCGATCTTAGCGGCGTTCGAGCCGGGGAGGCCGTTGATGAGGTCGAGTTGATCGGGATGCAGAAGATCCGCGATGCGTCCGCCCCAGCCGGAGCGCGGGGGCTGGTCCGGGAGAGAAGTCTGCCAGTGGGTGACTTGGTCGCTGTGCGAGAAAAGCTGGGGTGGCTTGGCCACGGAATTCGACGAATACTGGGCGCGCGTCATCGGGTAAACCAACGGACCCACATTGAACAACGTCGCCAGTTTGCCTTCGTTGAACAACTGCTGCAGTTCCAAGCAGCCGGGATGCAGGCCATATTCGCGCCCATCGGAATTGAGGGGATTGATGGCGAGCAGCGAACTGGCGGGCAGCGCCAGGTTTTGCCGAATGGCGGCGTAGTTCGTGTAGTCGGCTCCGCTGCGGGGCACGATCAGGTTGTTCGAGTCGTTTCCGCCGCCTAGGAAGACGCAGACGAGGGCCTTGTAGTCGCTGAAGGTCTCTTGGGCGGCCGCGGAATTGATGAGCCGCAGATCGCGGATGGTTTGCGCGACCGAGATCGTGCCAACGGCCAGGCAGGATTTCCGGATGAACTCCCGCCGGGTCTGGAGGTGAAACGATTTTTTTTCCATGGTTCGGTGAAGGTTGGGGATGAGGCGGCGGTTACTTTTGAATGGTGAAGTCGGGCGAGGTGACCATGAGGTGGACGACCGCGCGGATGCGGTCGCGCATCAGGTCCGGAAAGCCGCCGACGATGGAAATGCGTGCGCCTGTGGTGATTTGGCCGGTGCCGCTGGTGCGGGTTACCGGCACGACAAAGGTGCCGGTTCCGGTGGAAGTCGCAACGTGCGCGCCGTTGATGGCGGGAGTGAAGGCCCCGCCGACCACGCCATAAATGGTGGCAGTCTGGCCAGTGGGCACGCCGTGGTTCGTCGCGCTCACGGTGCAGAAGCCGCTCAACCCGGTGATGGATTTCGCAACAGCGGAAACGGTCGCAGTCGCGGCGGCGGTGATCGCAGATACCGTAGTGCAGGTCACCGGGACCGTGAAGGTATCGGGTCCCGTCACCGTGAGGATGAACGTGCCGTTGATTGCCGTAAAGCCGGTCACTCCCGCGATGGTCACGCTCTGGCCGGTCGTGTAGCCGTGCGCGGGAACAGTCACCCTCGTCAGGGCGGCGGTATTGAGTCCGGTGACGATCCTGTCGTAGGTCAAGGACTGCGCGTAGTCGGTGATGACCGACTTGGCGTTCACGATGGTGCGTGGAGTAGTGGTATAATTGTTCGTGCCGGTGGAGGGAAGCTGGCCCGCCATCAGGAGCTCACTCAGCTTGTCCACAAACGCCCCGAGGTTGTTGTTGTGAGTCCATGGCAAACCGCCGGGGGCGACTCCCATCCACGGGCGGAAATCGAGCGCGATGTCACGGCCACCGTTGTTGAAGCTGGAAATTCCCTGGATGCTGTGGAGGTCGTTGAAGATGCCATTGTAGATGAAATTGGCCTGACGGATCACCGTGGTATCGGACGTTAGCTGGAACTCCGGAGTGATCAGTCCGGCCTTCGCCAAGAGACCCGGGGAGCTGTAATCCGGCTCGAAGAAATTGAAGACCGTGGGCGAGCGCATCGGGGTCTGGCTCAAATCGGTTTCCGTGTCGTTGAGTCCCCAGTCGCTGAACGTCAGCGCCACGGTGCCGCCGGTGCGATTCACCGAGTAGCTTTCGCGGGTTGCCACGAGCGCTCCGGTCCGGGCGACGATGTCGGCCGGGAGGATGACATTGGCATTGCCATTGCGAACGGTCGTCGGGATGTCCGTCCCGGTGACAGTTAGCGTGGGCGACGTGGAGGTGAGCACGGTGAAAGGGCCGGAAGGTGCGCCAGCAGTGACGAAGTCGATCTGGATCGAGTCATTCACCGCGTAGGTATGTCCAGCCGGGATGGTCACGGTGATGGTCGCGCTGCCGATCGCCTGAGTGTAAGTCGCGCGATTCGCCAGCGGTGCCGGAACCGTGAAGAAATCGTTGCTGTCCTGATTGACCTTGTAGGCGCTTGTTACGGGAAACAGGCCATCGGTCGGCTGGGTCGCTTCGACAGGCAACACGCTCGTGAAATCCAGATAGACATTGCTGGCGAGGGCGAAGCTGTGCTCGTCGGGGACATTGATGACCAGTGAGGCAGCCGTCTGGGAATAAGTGGCCGTGCCTTCGGTGGATTTCGGACGAGCGGTGAACGTGGTGGTGTTACCCGCAGTGATCGGACTGATGACGGTATAGGCGGCGTCATCCACGTCGCCCGGGGTGGCTCCGCTGAAATCGAGGTAGACATTGCTGTTATTTGTAATGTTCACCGCCGGACTGACGGAAACGTTGATCAAATTTCCGATCTGGGTGTAAGTTCCGGCGATTGCAGCCGGCGCGGGGAAAGCACGGGCGATGGCCGCTACCCGCGAGATCGGCTCGCGCTGTTTGCCGAAGCCTTGCTGCGCTAGCAGCGTCGAACTGCGGGCTTCGTAATCGAGAAGGATGGCCTTGATCACCGCCTTCATGTCCCCGGACACGCCGGAGCCGTTGTCATTGAATTTCTGAACGACGCGGTAGATGTAGCCACGACTTGGCGTACTCGTGACGAGCCTCTGAATGAGCTGCCTGCAGATGAAGGGACCGGTGTTCGGGTGTTTGGAAATCTGTTGGTGCGTGGCCTCGAGCTCCACCGCCGGGAGGGCGATGTAGGCAGCGCTGCCATACTGAGCTGCGGTGTGGCTGACGTTCGGATCGACCGCCACGCCAGCAATCGCGGGCAAACCTGGCAGGACCACGTTATTCAAAGTGCGCTTGGCACCGATGTAGTGCCGGCGAGGGATTTCGCGCATCGGATCGATCCAGTTTTCGGGAGCGGTGGAGACACTGTTAGCGGTCGAATTGATCGCGCCGGCGTAATAGTAGCCCCAGCCGGTAAACGCGTGCGCGAAGCCGACGACCTCATCCTGCGCATAAGTCGGGACCGGCTCACCCTTGGAATTGAGCATCAGCGAGCCATCCGGCCACTGTCGATAGAGACCGATGGAGAAGAGCTGAAGAATCTCGCGAGCGTAGTTTTCATTAGGGATGCGACCGGTTGCAGGGTCTGGTTTGTCGTTCCGCAGCATGTCGAGATAGCGGCCCATCGAAGGATGAAGGGTGACGGCCTTCAGGAGATTGTGGAAGGTGCCGTCCGCTGGTGGCGCTCCCGTCGGCGGGGTATAGGCCGGGTTGCCGAGACTGTAATGGAGTAGCGTGTCGTAGAAGTCCGACAATGTGTCCGCCCTGTCATCGAGCGGACCTGCTTCGGAAATAACGAGAATTTCGCTGAGCGCGAAGGCGAGGCGCTGGCGAAGCTGGTCCGGCGCGGTGACCGAATTTCTCCACCAAGCGCGGAAGGTGAGGTTGCCATCGTAAACGGGACTACCTGGTGCGGTCAGGTTGCGGTTCGTGAAGACGTAGGGATGGTGCAGCGTCGGCGGCAGCGCGATCTGCCCGTCCAGCCACGCCTCGTAGCTCGCCGCAGCCTGCACTGTTTCGATGGAATCCGGAGTGCCGTCGGCATCGAGGTCGCCGCCGTGGACGCCGAAGGTGCTTTGCGTCAGGAAGCGCGCGGCGGCGTTGGCGTTGGTGTGATCCGCTGGTGCGGCTGGCGGCGCGGCTGGCGGGGCGAAAGTCTGCGAACCTTGCAATTGCTTCATGTTGCCGCGGATCTCACCGCTGGTGTTCGCCGTGGAGTGGACATTGAAATACACCGGTCCCATACCCGTCGGGTTTTTGATATGGTCCGCGATTTGCTCCGCCGTGTATGCACCGCGAGGCTTGATGACCCAAAGCCATGTCCCGTCCTGCTGGCGGGAGACGTCGCCGGGTTCGTCGAAATCGCAGACGACGTTGGCGAGCCCGGTTCCGGGAATGTTCGGATCATGCAAATGCATGCCGAAGTAAGGGGTGGTCAGGTTCGAATAATTGACCGTCATGACCGCCTGGGTTTCGTCTTCGCTCAGCCGGAGGAGAATGTTGCCGGAGGCGCTCGTGACAACCGCGCCTTGTGGCGTGAGATTGGTATGGAAGAGCGTGCCCTGACCGCCGCCGATTCCCGCCGCGTAAGGCGAAAGGACGAACGATGGGACGACTTCCGTGGGAGCGGTGTCGTCGGTCGGGTCCACACCGCCGTCACCGGGCTTGAGCCAGCCAACGCTGACATGATCGGAACCCGTGGCCTCCTTGTGCCGCACTTCGATGTAGTACTGCTTGCCCGCTTCGAGCCAGAGGAATTCGGATTTGCCCGCGCCGGCTTCCGTCCAGCCGCGGAACACCGTCGGCGCGGTCACCGTGGCGCGGCGGAACGTGTTCACCTCTTCGCTGTCATTGGAAATCCACAACTCGGCAGCATGATCCGCGGTGATCCAGAAGCGGTAGCTGCCCGTCGCGGGAGCCGTGAGCGAGCCGCGAATGCGCGCGCCGAAGTCGTCCCCGGCATTCTGCGGGGCCTCCAGGTTCGAGACGAAACCGGTTTCATTTGGCGGGGTGTTCAGTAGGATCGACGACAGGTCGGTGCCCGGAACATTAGTCCACACGTCACGCGTGATCTGCCCGCCGGTGGCGATGACCTCCAAGTTGAGGATCGCGCTGCCGGACCCTTGGGAGTTTGTCGCCGTGAGCAGAATGTGCCAGACACCGGCGGTGGTCGGCGTGCCGGAAACGAGACCCGCCGCGTTGATCGTCCAACCCGGCGGCAGGTTGGTCGCTCCGAAACTCGTCGGTTCGCCGCTGGCGACAATCTGATAGTTGTAAGGCGGGCTGTTCTGAATGAGCAGAACCTCCAGCGGGCTGACAATTTGTGGTGGCACCGTCGGGAAAAGGCGCGTCATCGGGATAATCTCTTTGATTTGATTCGCGCTCTGCCACCGCAGTTCGGCCCGCGCGTCGCCGGTCAGTTCATAGTATTCGACAACGATCGGGACCCGGACTCCCGCCACCAGTTCGATGGTGCCGGAGAATTCCGTCGCACCGCCCGAGCGCGGCCAGGCGTTGACCAGAAGTTTTCCATTCACCCACACCCGCGCCGCGTCATCTGCCGTGAAGAAGAACGTGTAAATCTGCGAGAACTCCGGGAGCACCTCACCCGTCCAACGGGTGGACCAATAGTTGCCATTGACCCCGGCGCCCGGTGATCCGCCATTCGTCGCGTTTAGCCAGGTAAAATTGACGGTCCCATCGGTGCGGGTTAAAACCGGATTGCCCGCGAACTTCGCCGCGTTGGTCCCGGAGATGATGCTCGCGCCGCTGCTCACCTCGTTCCAAAACCGCGCGAGCAAGCCGGTGCCGTTCGCGCTGGTCCGGTCATGGATGAGCACTCCGGCGGACTGCGTGGTCGCCGTGGGCGGCGCATAACCGGTCCCGGGCGCGATCGCCAAGACCACCGATTCCGGCGATTCGATCAACGCGTCCGTCTGGGGAGTGATGATCACCGCCGCGCTGTTCACCCCGAACGGAAGGGTCACCGAGCGGCTGATCGTCGCGTAATCGCTGCCTTCCGTCGCGGTGCCGGCGACGGTGAAATTCACCGTGATCGGGGTCAGTTGCCCGGATCGCGTGATGACGAACAAGCCTGTGTCCACGGGACTTGGTTCGGTCGCAGCGTTGTCCGCAGCCTGCACGTTTACGGTGTTTACCGTCGCTGGATTGAGCGCTGCCAGCAGCGCCTCCTTGTCGGTGAGGCCACTGGCTCCGAACGAGGTCGGGCTGTTCGGATTGAACCCAGCAAGGATTTCTTCGTAGTCTGTGACACCGTCATTGTCGGTATCGACATCCTTGACATACACCCGGAAAAATCTCGCCGTCCCCGGATCGGCGATCGTTCCTGGGACCTCCCCGCCGGTCCCGGCATAGGATGCTCCCGTATCCTCCCACGTCCCGTCGGCGAGAGACACGTTTCGTTGCATCTGGTAACGCTTGCCCGGAACCGTCGGGAAGCTGAGAAACACGCCACCCGCGTCCTTGGTGATCGAGGAAATGCGGATCACCGAGCCGGCTGCCAACGGGTCAGTACCAGCCGCGCTTTCCTTGGCATTGGAGGTTCCATCTCCGTCCGAATCCGCCGCCGGGCTGAGAGCCCCGGCCTGATACCGGAGTGCCCAAATATCGGGGATGGTATCGCCGTTCAGGTCGAGCGGCAGTGGAGTGGTGATCGCCCCCGATGCACTCAGGCCCAGGAAAAGGAGCGTGCTAAGAATAAAAAAAGCGGCGGGCGGCCGCGGGAAAAGGAGCCATGTCTTCATGAGTGTTTGGATGGGTTTGACCGTTGAAGTCTGCAACTTTTTGAGCACCACCCTCGGTCGTCATGGATTGTCCCGGAAACCATGGAACATCGAGCAAGTTTTTAGCGCCGAGTCCTGACATTCAACATTACCCCGGGTGGTGCAAGCCATAATTTATTAACCAACGGCCAAGCGGCACCCGGCAGCCCGCAGAAATAAATAAAAACAATGGTTGCTAATGTGTCCGCGGCGGGCCTATTCACGGGTCGATTCGACGGCGGAAGTTTGTCCGATCGCTCTTTATTTGATCCGTGACGCCATGGTTGGAAAAAGTGTTGAATCAACATGGCGTCATTAGAATTGAATCAAATGGATATCTACGTGGGCAATCTGCCCTACACTGCTACTGAAGGAGATGTTTCTGGCCTCTTCGCCGCTTTTGGACCTGTTGAACGGGTCAAAATCATCACCGACCGTGAAACCGGGCAATCCAAGGGATTTGCTTTCGTGACCCTCGGTGACCAATCCCAGTTGAACGCAGCCATCGAGGCTCTCAACGACTACGACTACAACGGTCGTGCTCTCCGCGTGAACGCATCCGAGCCAAAAGAATCACGTCCTAGCGGCGGTGGTGGTGGCGGCTACGGTGGTGGCGGCGGCGGCGGTTACGGCGGCGGCGGTGGCGGCGGCTACAAAGGCGGCGGCGGTGGCGGCGGCTACAAAGGCGGCGGTGGCGGCGGCGGTGATCGCCGTGGCGGCGGCGGCGGTGGTGGCGGCGGTCGCTGGTAATCCGACGTTTTCCTCATAACGTTTTTCAAAAACGCCCGGCCCTCTTCAGGGGACCGGGCGTTTCTATTCGGGTCACTCACCAATCTGCTCGAGGGTGTTGTAATAGCCGCCGTAAAACTCGACGATTTTCCACGCGACGAAGCCCAGGACCAGGAAATACAGCACCTTGGGCACCATCACGGAAACCGTTCTCGAGCTGGATTCCGCAGCGTCTTGGAAAAGCTTCGACCAACTGGCGAGATCCTTGTCCAAGGTGCCGGCTTCCTCACCGGTCGAATAGGACCTTGCAAACGTTTTGGGAAAAGCTTCGTCCGCCATGAATTGCGGTCCCAGCGCTGTCCCGGCTTTCGCCACTTTCACCAGCTTGGCTCCGGCCTCGCGGATCACCCCGCTGTGGGAGGCATCGGCGGCGAGCTGGACGGTTTCGCTCATCGAGATCCCAGCGAGCACGCAGGAATGGTAGACCTTGCAGAAGCGCGCCATCGCCAGGTTCTTGCGGGCTTTGCCGACCCATGGAAGCCGGTTGAGCAGGCGGTCAATCCCGGCGTTTTCAGGAGCCATCTTCAACACTGCCCTGACAGCCATAACGATGACGAACGCCACCGCGTAAACGATCAGCAGCGTAACCAGCAGACTACCCAGGATTTTCCCCGCGGACTGGTCGCCCTTGATCAACGCCGCCGGCACGCAGCCGATGATGATGCCCATGTGCAGCACGATGATCGGATAGATCAGGCTCTTCACCGCTTCCCGGCGGGTAGAGGCGAGCATGCCGAAATAGTCCGCCAGATGTTGGAAAGCGGGTGCCAGTTTCCCGCCGCGCTCGCCCGCGCCGATGATGTTGCGCTCAAGTTCGCTGATGGCTTCGGGATCCTTGCTGAAAGCGGCGGTGATCGATTGCCCGGCGTCCAGCCCGTGGTTCAAATCCTTCAGCAACGCTGCTTGTGGGGCTGGAAGCTGCGTGTCTATCAGCACCGCCGCCGCCTTGCGGATGTCGAACCCCGCTTCCAGCAACTTTGCCATTTCCAAATAGAAAAGATGCTTGTGGGTGGCGTTCGAGGTCATCGGTTGCGTCTAGCGATAACCGCTGTCGCATTCCGCTCCAAGGTTCATTTCCGGAAAACCCTCGCGGGGGCCGAAAGGTCAGACCTTTTTCGCCAGCATTTTCACCTTCGCCCGACGGTAGTCCCAGACGTGCAACCACGGATGCATGCCGTGCTCGTCGGTCGCGTAATACGCGGATCCGGCGATCCCCGCAAACCACAGGGCGGGCACCACGATCAGCGACAACCCGAGAGTGGCGATACTCAGCCACAACGCAACAAACAGCATCAGGACGTTGCCGGCGGTCATGATGCCAGCCGCTGCCATATAATGGTGTTTGTAGAGGTGCCCGAGTCCGGGAAAAACGCTCAGCAGGGCCGCGACCTTGTTGCGGTCCACTTCCTTCCACGCATCGAATAACTCTTTCATGGGATTTTGATAGGTTCTATTTCAGGTACACCATCACAGTTCTGAAACCACGGCGCAAGTTCAGAAAGTGAGGATGCGCTGAAAGCTTGCCGCCTCCCGTCTTCCCTCTTGTATAATCCCCGGGGAATTCCAATTCTCACGCCATGCCAGCAGTGTCCGAAGCCGATCCCCGGTTCAACGAGTTCGTCATTCTCCAAGCCCAGAATGCCGGGCTGTTCCTCGGACAGATCCCGAATCCCCACAGCGGCGAAAAGCAAATAAACCTCCGCGCCGCAAAGTCCGTGATTGATTCGCTCGAAATGCTCGCCGCCAAAACCCATGGCAATCTCACCGCCGCCGAGGCCAAGCTCCTCGCCACCGCGCTCGACAATCTCCGCCCGCTTTTCCAATCCGCACTTGCTTCCTCCGAGCACTGACCTTTGTTAGCACCTCTCATGAATTTCGATCCTTTCAACATTGGTAACGTCCCCGTCGGCGGACCGGTCCCCTTTTTCATCCTCGGCCCCTGCGCCCTCGAGTCCGAGACGTTTGCCTGGGAAATGGCGCGCTCGCTCAAGGAAATAGCCGACCGCACCGGCATCCACTTCATTTTCAAGGCATCCTTCGACAAGGCGAACCGCACCTCCGTCGGTGCCTTCCGCGGTCCCGGCGTCAAGGAAGGCTGCCGCATCCTTGGGGAAATCGGCAAGGAACTCGGCGTGCCCGTCACCACCGACATCCACACCGCCGAGCAAGCGGCAATCGCCGCCGAGCACATCGACCTTCTCCAGATTCCCGCCTTCCTCTGCCGCCAGACCGACCTGCTAGAGGCTGCCGCCAAAACCGGCCGCGCGGTGAACGTCAAGAAAGGCCAGTTCCTCGCCCCGCTCGACACCATCAACATTGCAGGCAAAATGCGCGCGTTCGGCTGCGAGCGCTTTCTCATCACCGAGCGCGGCACCACCTTCGGTTATAACAACCTCGTCGTGGACATGCGTTCGCTCTATTGGATGCGCAAGGAAGGCCTGCCTGTTATTTTCGATGCCACCCACTCCGTCCAGCGCCCTGGCGGACTCGGCGGTGCCACCGGCGGCGATGGCGAACTCGCGCCGGTTCTCGCCCGTGCGGCCGTCGCCACCGGTATCGACGGCTTGTTCATGGAAGTTCATTCCGACCCCGCGAACGCCGTCTCGGACGGCCCTAACCAAATTCCCCTCGAATTTATCGAGGACTTGCTCGTCAAACTGATTTCCATTCATCACGCCTCGCACTAACTCCCTTGCGCCATCTTCTCACAGCTCTCGCACTCATTGCTCCCGCCATCGCCGCGGACGTTGAAGAGGCCCCTGCGGATGGCTGGCAAAAGATCTTCGCACTGCTTCCACCCGGCAGTGAGCTCAAGGGCGTGATGCTTCCCCAATATGATGAAAATCACAAACTGACCGGCGTGTTGAAATCCGAAGTGGTCACGCTCGTCGATGCCACCCGCGTCGCCGGCCGGAATCTTTCCATCGAGTTCTTCAAACCGGACCAAACCACGAAAGGCCGGATCGACCTCGTCAACGCGACCATCTATCAGGATGGCAGGGAAAGCGGGCGCATTATCACCCGCGATCCCGTTGACATCAAATCCGACCGGGTCATCGCCCACGGCAGCGGCCTCTATTATTGCTTCGGTCAGAACAATGAATTTCAGAAACAGGGATTCCTGCTAGGCCCGGCCACGACCATCATTCTCCCCGCTCCCAAAGAGACGACCATGAACACACCCGCTTTACCCCTCCGTGCCATGGCCCTTGCCGGGTTGTCGCTGGTCTCCACTGCCGCCTCCAGCCAGGCTGCCGCCCCGCCACCTATCACCGAAGCGGAGATTGTTGCCATGCATGCCGATGCCCGCTCCAACGCAGCCGTGCTAAAGGAGCAAGCCGCCGACACCCGCGACTCCCTGCAAAAGGCCGTCGGTGATTCCGAGTCCGCCTCGCAGGCCGCCACCACCTTCCTCGTCCAGAACGATCTACCCGCCGCCACCCCGGCAGACGAGGAGTTGAAGCCCGCAGACAAGCCCTACGACACCAAGGCCGCCCCCGGTGAGACCGTGGTGAAATGTGAGGGCGGCATGTATTTCGATGCTGAGGAAGGTGTGCTTGTCTATCGGAAGAACGTCACCGTCAAGGATCCACGCTTTGATCTCTCCGGCATTAACGAGCTGAAAATCTTCTTCAGCAAGAAGGACCCGGACGCGCCGAAGGATGGCAAGGACCAGGCCCCGAAGGATTCCAAGGACGGCAAGGATGCCAGTAAGGACAGCGGTTTCGGGGGCATGGGCGACAAGATGGGAGACGTGGAAAAAATCATCGCCACCGGCGCGGTGCGGGTGAAGGTGGTTCCGAAGCCCGGCAAGGACGGCAAACCCAAGGACCCCATCGAGGCCAGCGGTGCCATTTTCAGCTACAATGTGAAGAACGACGAGGCGATCATCAGTGGCGGCTACCCGTGGTTCGTGCATGGACTGCAGCGCATGCGGGCTATGGAGCCGAACCTCAGCATGCGCCTGCGCGATCTGAACAGCACCGAGAAGAATCCCAAGGACCCTAAGATGAACACTGAAGGCCATTGGGAACAGTTCTTCAACTTGGAGGACATGAAAGCCCCGGGAGACAAGAAGCGCTGAAATGTCGGCGCACCGGGAATTGCGCCCGGCCCGTTTCTCTTCCATCATCGCCGCCAACGCCACTTCTTCCGCGCCTTCCACCCTTCCTTCATGCAAACCCACACCCCCGGTTCAACCTGTTCCAACACGGAATCCGCCGTGCTTTTTGCCAACGGGCTGCGCAAGACCTACAACGGTCGTGCCGTGGTCGATGGTGTTTCCATCACCGTCCAGCCCCGCGAGATCGTCGGCCTGCTAGGACCTAACGGTGCGGGCAAGACCACCTCGTTCTACATGATCGCCGGACTCGTCCCCGCCGATGCCGGCTCGGTGTGTTTCAACGGCCACAACATGTCGAAAATGCCGATGCACCGCCGCGCGCGGCTTGGCCTTGGTTACCTGCCGCAGGAAGAATCCATTTTCCGCAAGCTCTCGGTTCTCGATAACCTGCTCGCCATTCTCGAAACCCGCCCGAACCTCAACCGAAGCGAGCGCAAGGACCGCGCTCACGACCTGCTCGACCGCTTCGGTATTACCCGGCTCGCCAAATCGCTCGCCATCACACTATCAGGCGGAGAGAAGCGCCGCCTCGCCATCGCCCGCTCGCTCTGCTCGGACCCGACGCTGTTGATGCTCGACGAGCCTTTCGCCGGCATCGATCCCATCGCCGTCGAGGACATCCAGCGCATCGTCCGCGAGCTGCGCGACCGCGACGGACTCGCCATCCTGATCACCGACCACTCGGTCCGCGAAACCCTCAGCATCACCGACCGCGCCTTCTTGATTCACGATGGCCGCGTCATCCTCGAAGGCGCGTCCGACGAACTGGTGGATGACCCCATCGCCCGCAAACATTACCTCGGCGAGGATTTCAAAATGTAATGGAGCGCGGGATTTATCCCGGCTTTCATTCGTTCATCAAAAATCCTGCCAGACGGCTGATGAAATCTTCCAGTAACAGAATCGGAAATTAGGGGGCTTGTACCATGAAACTACTGTTCGTCACTTCATTGGTTTGCGCATTGCTGAGCTTGCTAGCAGTCTTGGGCTTCTCAGCTATGACCATTGTTCCTCGACCTGGAGCAGAGAGTCTGCGTGGTCAGATGATGCTCGTAGCTGGCGTGTTCCTCGTCGGCTGGCTTTGCCTGGCTACCTGGGTGCGACCGCACCGGCGCACGGCTTCGCCTCCACAATGGCTTATAGGGTTGCTGATATTTGTGGGCATTGATTATGCGCTCGGCGTTTTCTTTTTCGTTGTTGGATAGTAATGTTAGAAGGGTCGATCTTCGGTCCACTCTCCTTATGCCCGGCGATCGGCTCACTTCAAATTCACCAACCCCACATCGAGAACTTGCCCGCCGACGCCATTGTGGCCGTGGGCTGCTAGGAGGATCTTCGCGCCGGGTTTGAGCCGGGCCATCGCTTCGGGGGAAATCTCGAATATCTGATAGTCGCGGGTTTCGATGTCCACCGCACTCCAGGCGAGGATGCCGTCGATGTAAACCTCGGCCATGTTGTCGTGATGGATCCGAAGCCGGAGCTTTGATCCCAACTCCTGCGGCAGCGTCACCTCGCGACGGATCCAGATGTCCTTGGTGTTCCAAGTGGTGTTGAGAATCCCGTCCGTGCCGGGCGTGGTTGCGGTGCCGAAGGCGGATTTGCCTTCCAACCAATCAGCGTCCTTGAAGCCGGGTTGCGCCCAGTCCTTCGCCGGTTCCGCCTTAGTCCAGCGCCAGACCGCAGGCTGGGTGGCCGCGGTGGGCACGACTTCGGTGAACCCGGCTGTTAGTTGTTCCTTGGGAATGGGAAACCCGCGCATCTCGGCGGAAAAGTCCGCCTTCAACTTGGGACCGATCCACACCGGTTGCGTGAATGCGCCGTTGGTGGCGATGTCCCAGGCCTCGAAGCGGACCCAAGTGCGACCCTTCAGGTTGACCGGAATCCGCAGCTTTTGCTTGCCGAAGCTACCGGTGTCGCCGAGCTCGACCCGCTGGTGGAATACTTGTTTTCCATCGCCGGAAACGATGTTGGCGAATGCCATCGGGAAGGTCCATTCGAGGTCGGCTTCCACCACTTGTTCGCCAGAGGCGTCGTCGATCACCTCGCCGCTGGACTTGCCACCGACCGTGAAGTTGGGGATCAGGATCTCCCCGCTGGTGGTGAAGAAACTGCCGCCGCGCAGGCTGTCTAACACCGGCTGCCAGCCGGCGTTGAACTTCGGCAGCTTGTCGAGCTTGAGGTAGTTGATGTTCATGTGGGCGTAGGTCTCGAACTCCGGCTCCATGCGGAACAGATCGGCCTCGCCGATGACGTGTTTGCGCATGCCCCAGTTGGACATGTCGTCGAGCAGATCGAGCACCCGCCAGCCGAGCGTGGGGCGCGAGAGGTCCGCTGGCATGGCTTTCCAGGCGGCCCCGAGAAAGCGCTCGGAGTCGAAGAACGAGCGGGACCTGTATTTGTCCGGAAACCCAATGGACGCCTTGATCCGGGCGTGCGCGGTCCACATCAGGCCGTTCTCCAACTCCATCAGCTTGAGCACGTCCTCCTGGCTGCCCACGTGATAGACCTTGCCATAAGCCTCGGTGTCCTCGACGAACGGCGCCTCCGCCGGACGGTTCAAGACCCAGTAAACCGGCTTGGGAAACAGGCTGATCCAGTGCCCGCCGAGATGAACGTTAGGCTCCTCACCGGGAAGCATGAGCAGGTCGTCGTCGGAGAGACGATTGCACTCGAGGTGCAGGGTTTTGAGGAGCGGCAGCCGTTGCTCGTTGTTCATCTTCGGCGTGTCGCCGATGTGAAACTCCGCAAGATGGACGATGTTTACGCCACGCTCCTTGAAGGTTTTCACCATGCCCGGAGTCTCCAGCCCTGCCGGCACGCCAGGGGCTTTTTGCTCCTTCTGCTTCCGCAGGTATTCGAGCGTGTGCTCGACGTGATAGTGGCTGGTGAACGTCTTGTGGCCGGGCAACGGCTGATAGCGGTCGCCGCGGGTGTATTTCGCCACCGCGTCGAGCGTCTGTTTGCCATCGCCTGAGGAAATCAGATAGAACGCGCCGAGCTCTTGGCGGGTCTTGGGTGGCGCGTTAAACCATGGCGTGTAGCGTTTGTCCCCTTCCAGCGATTGGCGGATGCCGATGCCGCAGCCGCTGTTAGTCCCGCCGTAGTCCTTGCCATGCCAGACGAATTTCAAGTTGAACGCCTCATCCTGCGGATAGAAAAACCGGTGCGGGGCCGGGAACACCGCCAGCGAGCCGCCGGCACCTTCCGCCACGATCGTGCGGCCCTGCACCGCGAGCGGGATGGCGGTGAAATCTGGATCGATCGCCGCGCGCTGCAATTTCCCCGCGGTGTCCTTCCAGACGACCGCTGTCCAATCCGGCTTAGCGCCGGCCAGGCCGGTGTCGTAAACGATCGCGCGGCCGTCCTCCTCGGTGGCCATCACCGTTTCCGCCTTCATGAGTCCGCTGTTTCGATAGAACGTGAAACGCAACTCGCCGTGGAATGAACCCGCGGATGCCTCGGCCAGGCTAACCGTCGTGTGGGATCCCTCCTCGCTCACGCGCAGCGAGCGCTTGCCGAGTTTCACCGGAAACGTCTCGTGCGGACGCTTCGGCGGATTGTCGAAAAACGCGACCCATCCCGCGGGGTTGGCGAGGTCGCGGCTGCCGACTGTTAGCAGCGTCACGGGAGTCAGACCGCTGGCGATCACCTTCGCCTTCTTGCCTTTCGCCGCCACTCCCAACGATTCGATAAGCGGCTTCGCTTCATCCATACTGAAGACAGCGGAGCCGGCTTCATCCGCAGAGATCGGCCAAGTGACCCGCACCTGTCCGTCTTTTTCTATCACATCCACTCCGGAGCCGGCGGCGTTGGCGGTGATGATTCCTGAAACGAGACATGCTGCAATGCAACTTGCCGTCCGAAGCGGCGCGAGTGGGGATTTTTTCATACGAATTTCCGAGGAACGCTTGATACGCCTCATCACAAGCCGGACTTGCGGGGGTTGCCACGGAAAAGACACCCCCCAATCGGGCCGTTCAGTTTCCTGCCGCCTTCAGATGCTTGTCGGCAAAGGCGAGAAATTGCTGCCAGTCGAAGGCGGTCACATCGTGTTTGCCGGTCCGCACATGATAGCCGATGCCGCCCTGCACCGAGGTGTCGACCGGCGGCCAAGTATCCGCGGGCAGCCCGCTGGCACCTAGCAGACGGAACACCGGTTCCGCCGACTTGGCTCCGGCGAACTCGCCTTCCGGATCGGAGTGCTTGTCATCCAGCGCGCTGGCGACATAGATCGGCCGCGGCGCGACTAACGAAATCGCCAGGTGCTGGTCGAACGGCAACTCGGTGTCCTTGCCGATGTATTTGCGGAAATTCCGCGCGAACCAATGCGGGAATTTCGTGTTCAGCCGATTGATGTCCTCGCCGATGCCGCGGCGAAAAAGTTTCGCGCCACCGGCCCCGGACTCATTGCTGATCACCATTGCGAACCGCTCGTCGCACGCGCCGGCCCACAATGCCGCTTTGCCCAAACGGGAAAACCCGAACACCGCAACGCGTTTGGCATCGATCGACGGTTCCTTTTCCAACACGTCCAACGCCCGGCTCAAGCTCCACGCCCAGGCGGCGATGCAACCGAAGTTTTCATCGCCCTTCTGGAGTTCGGGGAAAAGCGACTGCGCCCCGCTCTCGAAATACGGCTGGCGGTCAGCGCACACATCCTCTCGATAGATTGTCGCCAGCGCGTAGCCTTTTGATAGAATCTCCTCCACCTGCCATTGCTTCGAGTTGATCCCGCGGCTTGCTTCCGTCGCGCGGTGATCGCTGGAGGGTTGGCTGCTGTTCTCCACCCAACTCTCTGTCAGGCGGATGCCGGGATCGGCGTGAATCGCGTGGTTGCCGAGGAAATTCAGCCCGACGATCGCGGGAACCTGGCTTTTGAAACCGTTAGGCACGTAGACCAGCAAATCCATCCGCGGCCCCGGCTTGCCGCCCGGATAGATCGCGATCTGGATCCGCGTGGCCTTGCCGCCAAGCGCTTGCGGGTCGCGGTCGAAAACCTCGGAAACCAACTTCTCCGGCCGTCCCGGATTGCGCCCGTACATCTCGCGGGTGAAAAACTCCAACAGCTCCGGCCGCCGTTTTTCGCGCCACTGCGCGGCGGTCGTGACCTTCGTTCCGTCCGCGGCGACCAGCGGGTCGGGGAGATCGGCGGCGTGCGCTTGCGCGGCTAACAGCAAGATGGCGGCAAGGAGGCGTTTCATGGGCTTGTGGGTTATGGAGGGTTGACCTTCGGTCCACCATCCTCATTTCACCGCCGGCTCGGGAGCCGGCTTGCCGGTCAGCGCCTTGAACGCGGCCTTGGCCATTTCGCCGGCGCCTTCGGTGTTAGGATGCACCCGGTCGGGCAGCAACTGCGGCTTGTCGGCCAGCGCGGCGTGCATGTCGATCACGCCGAGCTTCATCTCCTTGGCGAGCGCATCGATGCGTTTGATCTCCTCCTGCACTCCGCTCTCGTTGATCCCGGCAAGCCCGGGCGCAAACACCGGGCAAGGACGGCAAACATACACGCGCGGTTTGCTGGCGAGAGCCTGGAACGACTTCACCAACTCGGTGTAGTCCGCCACGAACTCGGATTCGAATTTCCAGTTCTGCGGTTTGGTGTCATTGGTGCCGAGCATGATGATGACCACGTCCGGAGCGGACTGGAGCGCGTTCTGATAGGCCTTCTCATTCCAATAGGGATGGTCGCCTTTTTTCAACAACGTGCGGCCACTGACGCCGAAATTGCCGACCTTCCACGAGTCGCCGAGCATGGCCTGGAGCTGTGACGGATAGGACTGGCCCTTCGCCGCGCCGGAGCCCTGCGTGATGCTGTCGCCGATACAGGCGACGTTGACCGGAGCCTTGTAATCGGCGGGTTTGACGGGGTCCATCGGCCCGGCCGCGAGGGCGTTCATGGAGAGGATGGCGGCAAGTTGAAAGATGCGGGTTTTCATGGCGATGGTGAAACGCTGCTGGATGAAGAGACCTTTCGTCAAGCCCCGCCCGTCGACGGCCTCGACTCCTCCTCGCCCAGCAACGAGCGGGATTGATCGCTCGTGCCGTTCCCGGGTGGTCAGAGCAAGCTTGTCCGGTGGGATGGAAAATGCGCTGCTCGGCTCATGGAGAACGCCACCTACATTCCAAGATCCTGGAATTTGCCAGATGCCATCCGCTTGCGCTTGGGTGAAACGGTGGGCAGGCAACGGCTGATCGACGAAGACGGCCATTTGCTGCTTCTGCTCCACGCGCCGCCCCGCGCGGAAGATGATGAAGTCCGCAGCGCGGTGGTGGTCTGGCGTGATCCCGCTGGCGAATGGAAAAGTTTCCCGGTGGACGGCGGACTCGCCGGATTGGAGAAACATCTAACGAGATATCGGACCGCCATTCATCAGTTGGACGACGAGGTGGAATCCGCGAGATCCGCGCGGCAGTATTTCGAAGTGATGCGGCACATGCACCCGTTGCAACGGGCCACCCGCAGCATGGTCGAGGTCATCCAGGGCACTCGCGAGGCGCTAGAGGACGACACCCGCATCATCACCCTCCGCGACCTGGCGACCGACTTGGAGCGCGCCATCGAACTGGTCGCCTCCGACGCCAAGGCCGGGATGGATTTTACGCTCGCCGAGTCCGCCAACCAGCAGGCCATCTCCTCGGAAGCGGCCAATCAAGAGGCCCGCCGCCTCAACCGGCTGGCCGCGTTCTTCTTCCCGTTGGCCACGCTGGTGACCGTCTTCGGCATGAACCCGCCGGAGGACATCTATCAGCATCATGGATTCTGGATCGTGTTGGCCGCAGGGTTGGTGTTAGGGTTGATCGTGTACGGCGTGGTGGCGCTGACGAACCGCCGGCGGGAGTGATGGAAGCATTTCCTTGCATTTTTGCTAGAGCGACTAAAAGTCCTGCCATGAGCCTACCCGCCAGCCTCGTCACGATTCATCCGTATTTCAAAGCCCATCCGGGGAAGCAGGAGCAGGTCGAGGCGGTGATGAAAAAATTCGTGGCGAAGACCCAGGGCGAGCCGCTGTGCTTGTTCTATGAATTCACGGTTCTCGACGACGCGGTGTTCTGCCGGGAAGGCTACGTGGGCGCGGCTGGCGTGCTTCATCATTTGGAAAACATCGGGGAGATCCTCAGCGAAATGCTAACAATTTCCGATCTCACGCGACTGGAATTCCACGGGCCGGCGGAGGAGATCGACCAGCTTCGCGAGCCGTTGGGACACTTGGATGCCGCGTTTTTCGTGCTCCGCCACGGGGCGGCTCGTTAGAAGGCGCCGCCGGACAATGGATTTCCGCTTGGCCAACGTGCGATCAGGCCGGACCTGAGTAAGGAGTGGATCTCCGCATCGTCCAGGCCATGTGGGATGTCTTGGCGGAAAGCCTCGAGGATTTTTGCGAGGCGCACGTCCAAAACCCGGACCGCCATCCCGCCGTCTTTCCCATCGACCAGCACTTGGAAGTTGCCGCGCGGGAGATCCAACGGCAACGGCCGCTCGCCAATCATGGCGGCGAGCAAGGGTTCGGGATCGTGGCGGAACCGCAGCAAGCGGATGAACGGGTGTAGGACCAGCGTGGTTTCAACGCCGCCGTTTTCGGCATCTAATAAGGATTGCCGGGTTTCGCGCTGGGGCAGAAACCGCAATTCGGCCATTGCCAGTTCAAAGGCCAGCAAATCTTCAATGATCGGAAGATCGAGATGCCCATCGAGCGCGCGGCCTCGCAGAAACGCGGCGAACCGGTCAGATTCGGATTTGAACTGCACGTCTTCCGGCAAGGTCCCGTTCCAAAATGCGTCCAACTCCCGGCGCAGATGATCGCCAAGCGCCCGACAGGTCAGCGGCAGAACCGCGTGAATCGGACCCAAGCGGTTGGCGCGATGCAGCGACCAACAGACTTTCATCCCCGGTTGCTGCGCGCTGTGGAGCAGGCGCTTCAACTCGAGCGCGGTTAGATTGTAGCCCGCGGAGAACCGGTCCGGATCCGCCACCGCCGCCCGGCACAGCTCCGGTGAGGCGACGAAGGCGGTTAGAGCGCGTTGGAATTCCGGCAGCGACACAGCGGTTCAATGGTGGCGCGACCAGATTTCACGGGCGCGATGAAGTTGGGCGCGGACGCCTTCGCCCTTGAGCTGGCGGTAGTAGGACTCATGAAACTCGTAAGTCACCGCCCGCACACCGGGCGCGTGAGTGAGCGCGTGTTCGAGATTTTCCCACACGGGTTCGGCCACGGGACCGGCATGGGAATCGGTGTACATTCCCATGAACTCGTCGCCCCCGGCGATGTGGAGTTCCACAATGATCTCCGGATCGATTTGCGATACAAATTCGCGAGGATCGAAGCCATGGTTGCGGGCGTTGGCATAGACATTGTGTATGTCCAGCAACAAGCCGCAGCCTGTGTCGTGACAGAGTCGGTTGAGAAACTCAGGCTCGCTCATTTCCTGGTCCGGGAGATCGAAGAAGTAAACATTGTTCTCCAGCAGAAACGGCGCGGGCACGATCGATTGGACTTGCCGCACCCGGCCGGATATCAGCTCCAACAGTTCCTCGTCGTAGGGGACGGGAATGGCGAGGGCGGTGTTTTGATCGTGGCCGGAGACTCCGATTCGACTGAAGGAAAGATGGTCGCTGTGCCACGGCGATTGGAACCGGTTTTGCCAGCGGGCGATTTGGGCGACATGCTCAAGATCAAACAAGTCACTGCTGCCGATCGACAGATCCACACTGTGCAACACCACCGGAACGCGCCCGGCTAGGATCTCCACCGGCTCGGTAAACGTATCATGCTCGAGATACCGGCGAGGCGTGGTTTGTTTGTTCACCGTCCAAAACGAGTCGGGGATGATCTCCAGAAAATCAATCAGTTCGGGCTCGTTCTGCAACAGTTCCGTCAACATCGGATTGTAGAGGATGCCGATACCGAGTTGAGGCGTTGAAGCAGTCATGGGATGTAGTGACCCGATTGCAAATCGGGCGGGATGTTTCCCGGAGGATCGCATCCCGCCCAGTCATTGACAGTTGGCGTTTCCTAACAGAGATGCTCAACCGTACTGGATGACCCGTTCGAACTGTTGGCGAATGAGGAAATCCAAGCCGGAATAACATCCCGGGCAGGCTTTTAGGCCAACGGCCTTGAGACCGTCGGTGTACAAGGTTTTCTGTGCGCCGATCAAGTCCTCCAGCGAGGTTTTCGCGGGTACGAGGAGTTCGGCAAAAGGGCGGCCATTGGGTCCGGCCTTGGTTAAACGGATTTCGATTGGCATGATGTTTTCTCCTTTGGTTGTGGTTTCCAACTAACATATCCCAGCTCGAAAAGTGATCGAAAGGGATAGCCTGATTTATAATAACAAGTGGTCGTAAGTGTCAAGTCCGCAGGTGAAATGGAGCCGGGAAAGGATACCTGTCGGGTCGTCGGATTCGGCTAACCGGCGTGGTTGTTCCGTTCGGAGAAATCGGACACGCAGCGGGTCGATTCGCGCGATCCATTGCAAAACAAAAGGAGCGCCGGAATGATCCGACGCTCCCTTTTACAGTATCCATTTATCGATTTGGCCGCTTGCTGCCGACGCAGAACGTTTTGAAGTTCCACTTGCTAGGGTCATCGGCGAGGCCGTTGGTGAGCGACCTCCGGGTATGGAGCCGGACGAGGTAGGAGCACGACGGCCACGAGGTGATGTCGTGCAGGTCCGTGCCCGCCGCACCTCGCGGTCCCGCGCCGCTCGGGAATACCGGTGGTGGTCCGGGGATCGTCGCGGAAGTAACCAGATCGATGGACCACCCGGCCAGCAGCTCGTGATCCGTCGTGTAGAGGATGTGCAGATCATTGGTCAGTGGCGAGCAAGCGGTCGCCCCGGGTCCGATGAACTCCTGCAGATCCAGCAGGTTCACTTCGTTCCAATTGTTGATATGACACTTATCCAACTGATTCGCATAGTCGGGCGGTGCTCCTCCGTTCACTGCGGCAATCGTGCTGACGCGGGTGGCTTGGAAGATGATCGCGACATCGACGCCGTTTTTCAGAGCCGGTGCGGGAACGGCGGTCCCCGCGGGCACGCCGGGCGCAGGGTCGCCGCCGGGAACGCCGACAGACGAGGCAAAGCCCATCAATGGACCGTAGAAGGCGTCGTCGAACGCCATCGGGTCCACCGTGACCCAGCCTTGCGCGTCTGGGACGATGAAGTGGTCCGGCGGATTGGGTCCCGGCGGGCCGATGGGTGGGGTTGGCGAAGTTGCCCCCGCGCCGGTGATCCGGACCGACTGGATCGTCATGGGATTTGCATTCCACAACGTGTAGCGGCTGCCGACGAGCACTTCCGAGACGAAGCCACCTGTGACAGGAGTGGCAACCGGCGCACCCGCGGGTTGGAACAGGAAGCGGTAAGCCATCGGTTCCAGCGGGTGGGCGGGGTCGTACTTCGGACAAAGCCCGCGAAGGGTCAAGCTACCGAAGAAGCCATAATCCGGACCGCCGTGACCTCCGCACAGTTTGTTTGTTAGTCCGGTCGCGGGGGCGATATCGGCGTAGATCCCGAAGTCCCCGATGTGGGTGAACCATGGGTGATTGAACAATGGCGGACATACCAGAATGCAAAATCTACGGCAGCGCAGGGCACAGACCCAGTGGCACAGTTGAATGCAGTAGCGGTGGAGCTTGAGTTCCTCCGCGGTGGCCAGAAAGGTTTTCGCATCACCGGCACCCACAGCCTCGCTCAGCCGCTGGAGTTCCACCGGCTTGCGGGTCAGGATTTGCATGGCTGCGGCGAACTCATGGGCATCCACGAGTTCCTTCTCGAATTTGAGAGGCGGGGCATGCAGGCATATCTTGATATAAACCAGAGTGCAGCGCCAGCTGCAGAACCACTCGCAAATGAAGTGGCAGTAGCCGAATAATCCGGCACGGCGGATGACCGCTGCGAGCTTTTCCATATCGCCTGCGTTCGAGGCGGTGACGGCACCGTCGAAGGCTCCCTTGGATTCCAGCAGTAGCTTGAGCGCTTGTCCCGCCTGGCGCAATTCCGCGGCCAGATCCGGTCTTTCGGCGCGCGCGGGGCCGCACAGCCAGCGGCAGTGCAACCGATAGCGGACCACGCATACCCAATGACAAAGCCAATGGCAAAGGTGCTCCAGCTTGTATTTCTCAATGATGCGCTTGAACAAGGCGGCATCGCGCTTCTCAACGGCAGTCACCAGATTCAAAAGCTCCTTATCGTCCGACGTGATGCGCACGATTGCTTCGGCGAGTTCGCGCGGTTTGGGAGCGCGCTCGGCGTGGATCGGTCCGCATAATTCAATGCAGACGAAGACGCTCTCCTTGATTCGGATCCACTCGCAGACGAGCCGACAGCGGGGCGTCAGCTTGAGGCGATCCAGCGCGGCATGATAGGCCTTTCCGTCGCCTGCGCGAAATGCCTTGTACACGGCGATGAACGATTTTTCATCATTGGCAAGCGCAGCGATGACGCTGGCTTCGTCGGTGAGGTCCCGCAGGATATCGTATTCGAGTTCCTGGTCTTTCATGGGGTTTGTTTTCTTTGGTTTCTAATTGGGTGCTATATGATGATGCGTGTTGTGAATCCGGGTATAGCAGCGAAGTCGTTGCTCACTCCGGGCTTGTTCCACGCTTCGGTTGCAGGGGGAGAATCGCGATTTCGCGTTCAACACCGGTGGCGCGCCGCCCGCCGTCTGTGATAACCTTTTCATACCTCCAATGGATGGGAAGACGCTGGTTAGAGCGATGAACGAAAACCTGCCTTGTTGGCGCCGGGCGATTCGGGGGCGGCGTTCGCGCCAATTGCAGCGTTCGTTAGTTGTTGCAGAGCCGGGAAAGAGTCAAGCACCATCTTCCATAGTAACACTTCTGTAACATGGGTGAAGTCCCATGAATGCTGTGACTAGGTAAATGGCTTGCTCACTCTGCTATTTTTGACCACAAGAATTGTAGTCAATAGATGGGAGAAATGTATAGTCCGTTTGCCTATCAAAAAACGGACCGTTGCCTGCTCTAACACTTGGCGGCGGCGGGGATGAGCACACTGAACAAACTGGGGATATGGAGGGTTGAACATCGGTCAACCCCGGTGGACTGGAAGTCCACCTTCCTCACGGCTCGTCAATTGCGTTCATTTCATCCCGCAGGTGGTCCATCAGGCGCTGCATGTCGGTGAGGTGGCGGCGCATCCGCTCTTCTCCACCGGGAGCGGCCATGCCGCGCGGCGCCATGCCACCACGGGTCGGCATCGGAGCTTCTTCTTCGGCGGTCCGCACTTGCGCCAGGGCGGGATTCTGCGCGTCTTTCTTTAGCAGATTCACAACGGCGGCGGAGGGCATGATGAATGAACGGGTCCGATCGGCACGCGCGACGGTGATGCCCACGACCTGGCCTTTCAAATCCACCACCGGGCCGCCGATCTGGTTCACTTTCGGGCGCATGTCGGTTTGGATCGCATGGGTGAATGAGTCGCGAACCTGGCTGATCGCGCCGCCCATGCGTTCCATCTGTTGCAGCCTTTCGCCGGAAAATTGCGCCATCTTGGGCCGGTTTCCTAACAGCACATTCACGCTTTGGGCTTTGCCGCCGGATTCCACCAGCAGGGAAATCGTGGCTCCGGGAGCGACGCCGGTCAGGGCGTTTCTAAGTGCCAGCAGGCCGGAGATCGCGCGATCGCCAACTTTCAAGATAACATTCCCCGGCCTCAATCCGGCCGCCAACGCGCCGGAGTCTTCGGCGACTTTCGCAATCTTCACACCTTGGCCACGAAATTCCGGATCTCCGATCACGCCGAGGTAGGCAAGGTCGGTATCCTTCAAATTCCGTTCCAACACGCTCACCACGCCGAACGCGGCGAGCCTGCCATCCGGCTGCGGGGCGGCGAGGAAACTGCCAAGCTTGGGAACCTCCTTCGACCACCTGACGGGTGTGAGGGGGCTGCCCTCGACTTCCAAGACTACGAGATCCTCATCCTGATAGACACCGGCCGGTTTGACCGAACGATACTCGGCACCGGCGACATCCACGCGGAGATTGCCGGATGCGCGGGCCACTTCGCTCCACTTGCTCAGGATTTTCGTGCCATCGCCGATGACGGTGCCGTAGGCGATCCGCCGGTTACCGGCCCATACTCTAACGGTGGACTTTGCGACGGTGGCAAGCGCGGGCGTGATCGCCTCGCTGAGTTGCGCCGCCTGCGCGTCAACCGCCTGGCGCTCCTCCGGCATCAGCAATGGAATGTCATCCTGCGCGGACAGCGTGGGTGGCAGAACAAGGGCAAGGGTTAGATAGAGAATCGGTTTCATGGGGTTGTTTCTCAGCGTTCTTCAAAAAGGGAATCGAGGCGGACCAATCCGACCTTCACTTCAAGTGTTTTGCCATCGCGCAAAATCCCGAGGTTCACGGTGTCGCCAGGCTGCCTTTTTGCAAGCATCACCTGAAGTTTGCTGCCATCGCGGACGGGGCTGCTGTCGAGAGTCTGGATCACGTCGCCCGCCCTGACGCCCGCGGCTGCGGCGGGAGACCGCGGTGCCACCGCCTCGATGGGCACACCCTTCACCCCGCGTGACAATCCCATGACGATGCCGAGCACCGGCATCTCGGGATTGGCCAACGGGTTCATCGAAAGTTTCCCCCACGCTTCGCCGGCACGGATGCGGTCCCAGTCGTCCTTGAAGCCGTCGATGCCGGCATGGTTGTTGTTAGTCAGGGAAACGCCGATGGACGAATTGATGCCGACGATTTTTCCATCGAGATCAAACAGCGGTCCGCCGGAATCGCCCCCGATCAGGGTGCAGTCGGTGGTTAGAAAATTGCCCGGGCCTTTGGAAACCACGCGGCCGAAGCGGACCGGCGGCGTGCGACCCGCGTCGAAGCCGGCGGAGTGGCCGAGCGCGACCACCCAGTCCCCGGCGACGAGCGACTTGGAAGCGCCCTTTTCAGCGAATGGCCATGGCCCCTTGCCGACGATCTGCACCATCGCGATGTCTTTGGAATAATTCGCACCGAGGACCTTCCCCGTGACCTGTTCGCCATTCGGGAAAACCACTTCAAGCTCTTCCGCGCCCTGGACCACGTGGGCGGCCGTCAGGATGAGGCCGTCCGCAGTGGTGATCACGCCGGAGCCCGACGAGCCGGTTTTTTCCGCCAGCAAGGCGACGGTGGCGGGCATCACCTTTTTGCTGACCGCTGCCACCTTGGACTCCAGATTCACGAGGTCAGCCAGGTCGCGGACGGGCTCGCTGGCTTGGAGGAACGCGCTGAGGCAAATGCCGGCGAGGGGAAAGATTCGATTCACTTTCATGGTTGTTTCATTCACAGCGACACCGCCCCGCGCGTTCGTCTGTCCCGATAATCAAGGATGGATCGCCCGCTGAGGATCGCTTATCATTTGCACGAAGATGCCAAAACGCAACCCGCCCGACACCAACCTCCGCCGCAATGAAGCAGCCTGAAAGCACCCCGTCGCGAGGTCCTGGAGGGCTTTCATTGCTGGTATTCTGGCCGTTTCATCTGTTCAATCTCTTCACCCGTCCGTTCGGCCTGCTGCCGAAGTTCGTGCTTCGCGTTATTGGCTATCCGATGGTCGCCGGTCTCTACGGACTCGCGTTTCTCGCGGTCGTCTATGGCATCCGCGCGCAAAAATACGATCTCACGAAAATCCACGCGATGCCCGAACGCTCGATCATCCGCGACCGGCTCGGCGAGGAAATCGGCCGCATCCACGGCGACAAGCGTTCGATCGTTCCCCTGAAACAAGTGGCCGAGAATTTCCGCAAGGCGATTCTCGCCCGCGAGGACGAGCGCTTCTATCACCACGGAGCCTTTGACATCATCGGCATCGGCCGCGCGTTTTTGCAAAACCTCCAAGGCAAACGCCAGGGCGCATCAACTCTAACACAGCAGCTCGCTTCGGATATTTTCCAGCTCAAGCTGGGAGAAAAACGCGGCGACATTCCGCGCCAGATCGACCGCAAGCTGTTGGAGATCGCCATCGCCGTCCGCCTCGAGGCCTCCCTCGGAAAGGACGAAATCCTGGAAGCCTACATCAACCAAATCAATTGGGGCCGCCAGATCAAGGGGGTCGGCGAAGCCTCGCGGATCTATTTCGAAAAGCACCCTTCCGAGCTCACGCTCTCGCAATCCGCCCTGCTCGCCGGGATCGTCCGCGGACCGGATTCGTTCAACCCATTCAGCTCGATGGAAGCCGCCAGCCGCGAGCGCGGCACCACCCTCGACCGGATGGTGGTCGCCGGTGCCATCAGCAAGGCCGAGGCGGACGCCGCCAAGCTGGAGCCCATCGAAGTCCGGCCGAAGTGGCGTCGCGAAGCCCATGAATCTTACGCGATGCTTGCCATCAGCCGCGACCTGGAGGTCATTCTCGAAAAGGAAAACATCGAGCTCGGCGGACTCGAGGTCACCACCACCATCGACCTTCGCGTCCAACACAAGGCCGAGGAAGCGCTGGATAAAAAACTTCGCGAAGTCGAGCGCTACTCCGGCTATCCCCATCAGACACGCTCCGCCTGGAAGGCCATTCCGGAGGACAAACGCAAGGAACCCGAATACCTGCAAGGCGCCGCCGTCGTCGTGGAGAACCGCACCGGTGCCATCATTTCCGTCGTCGGCGGTCGCGATGCGAACGAGTCCTCCTACAACCGCGCCACCCAAGGCAGTCGGCCGATTGGCTCGCAGTTCAAGCCCTTTGTCTATCTGGCGGCATTCGACAAGGGCCTGCGCCCCGACACCTCCATCAGCGACGGCCCGATTGAGCCCGGCGAAATCAAGGGTGCCCGCAACTGGCGGCCCCACAACTCCGATAATAAATTCGGCGGCATGGAGCCCGCCGCCACCGGCCTGATCCGCTCCCGCAACACGATGTCCGTTAGGGTTGGCAACTACGCCGGGATACCGAAAGTGAAGGAAGTCGCGCGGCAGGCCGGCTTCCGGACCCCGATGCCGGAAAGCCCGGTTTCCTTCCTCGGCTCATGGGACGCCTCACCATGGGAAGTCGCCACCGCCTACACGATTTTCCCCAACGACGGCACCCGTTACCGCCCGTATTTGATTTCCCAAATCAAGGACCGCGACGGCAACATCCTGTGGCCCGAGAAAGACGAGGCCGGCAATGTCGCCTCGCCGATGCTTCCTTACCCGGCGGCCAAGAGCGGATCCGCCTGGTCGGTTTCCCGCATTCTTAAGGACGTCGCCACCCACGGCACCGCCTCCGCCGTCACCCGGCTTGGCTTCGACAAGCCCTGCGGCGGCAAGACCGGCACCACCAACGACTTCATGGACGCCTGGTTCACCGGCTACACCTCCACGCTGACCTGCACCGTTTGGGTCGGCTTCGACACTCCGAAGAAGATCATGGACAAAGGCTACGGCGCGACCCTCGCGCTGCCGGTCTGGGTGGACGTCATGAAAACCGCCGACCGCCTCGGCTACAAGGCCGGCAAGCTCAACAGCAAGATCAACCTCGTGGACATGGAACTTTGCGAGCTTTCCGGAAAACGGACCACCCCCGCCTGCCGCGAGGCCAATACCGCTTACATCGACCATGTCCCCGCCGACATCGCCCTGCCCGCCCAAGACCTCTGCCCGATCCACCCCGCCAGAGCCCAGCCCGTCGATGAAACCGCTTTGGCCGTCGTTCCCCGGGCTATTCCACAAACTGTCCGCCAGGAAAAGCCGCTCCGCGCGATCCCGGTGGATGAAGAGAACGAGGACATCCCGCTCCGGGCAATTCCGGTCGAATAGAAGTTGAGAGTTTGGAGTTGAGAGTTGAGAGCGAAGAAAATGCCTCATTTCCCTCTTCTCTAACTCTCAACTTTCAACCATCAACTCTCAACCTCTTCCCCCAATGTCCACCTGGCGACCCATCCATCCTCCCGCGTTGTGGAAACGCTGGCTGCCGGGATGGCTGCACGGACCGGTGAAATTGTTGTTCCAGCTAACAGTCACCGGCCTCGTCATTCTATCAGGCATCGCGTTCTTCTACTTCATGCTCTCGATGCGCTACGACATGGACGAGGTCGCCAAGCTGCCAGCGGGCACCACATTCTATGATCGCAAGGGTGTGGAGATCGCCGCTCCCGGCGGTGCCGGACGCAAGCTGGTGAAGCGCGAAGACATCCCGGATTTCCTGGTTAAATCGCTGCGCGCCCGCGAGGACGCCCGCTTCTTCGAACACAGCGGCGTCGATGTGCGGGGGCTGGCGCGCGCGACCGTTAGAAACGTCAAGGACCGGGAATTCACCCAGGGCGCATCGACCTTGAGCATGCAGCTCGCGCGGAATTGTTTCAAAATGAAGCAGAAATCCCTGCACCGGAAGTTCCTTGAAATCGCCCTGACCTTGCGCGTCGAATCCAGATATACCAAAGACGAAATTCTCACCCATTACCTCAATCGAATCTACTTCGGCGCCGGCGCGGATGGCATCGAACAGGCGGCTCACACTTACTTCGGAAAAACCACCCGTGACCTTGGCGAAGGTGAATGCGCGATGATCGTCGGCATCATCCGCGGCCCGCATATCTTCTCGCCGTTTCGCAACCTTGATGCTGCCATCGAGCAGCGGAACCAAACACTCGACCGCCTGATCGCGATGAAACTGATAGACGCCGCCCGCCGCGACGCGATCATCGCCCAACCGGTCAAGCTCGTCAGCGAGGAGGCCCGCGAAACCCAGACTTCCTACGCCCTGCAAGCCGTCCGCCGCGAGCTCGACCGCATTCTCGAAGATGACGACATTCAGCTCGGCGGGCTCAAGGTTTACTCCACCTTGGACACCGCCTGGCAGGAGCGGTTGGAGGTGGAACTCACCCGTGCGGTCGAAGATCTGGAAAAGGAAAAGAACTGGCCGCACCCCACCGAGGCCAACCACGTTTCCGGCAGCGAGCCGGCCTATTTGCAATACGCCGCCGTCACCACCGAACTCAAAACCGGAGCCACGCTCGCTCTCATCGGCGGGCGGAATTACAGCGACTCACGCTTTGACCGCACCCGTTCCAGCCGCGATCTCGGCTCGGCCTTCGAGCCTTTCGTGGCCGCCGCCGCCGCCGAACGCGGCAAGCTCGTGCTTCCCGGCAAGCCGATCCAAACCGGCCGCCAGATCGGCCCCGCGGAAGTCGAGCGCATCGCCAAACGCTGCGGCATCACCGGCAAGTTCTCCGAAACCGAAGACCTCTTCCGTGGCACCGTCGATGCCACCCCGTTGGAAATGTCCGTCGGCCTGGCCATCCTCGGCAACCAAGGCAAACGCGCGAAACCCTATCTCATTCGCGAAATACGTGATGCCACCGGCGAGGTGATCTACACCGCCAAGCCCGAGCTAACAGCCGCTCTCTCCTCCGCCGCGGCGCAGGACGCCACCAGCGTCCTCCAGAAATCCAGCGGCACCCGTTGCTTCACCGGAGCCACCGGTTCCGAGCGCGACGCCTGGACCCTCCGCCTCGGTCCCGGCGGTGCGACCGCTATCTGGCTCGGCTTTGACAAACCCGCCGCCATCGCCCGCGAGCCCCGGCTCAAGTCGCTGCTAGATGAGTTCGTGAAGCGGCTGGGGAACAATTGAATCCCACCATTGCTCGCCCTGCCTCGCCTGGCGGAAACCAGTCTACAGCCTTGCCGCGGCGGCAAATCCGTGCGACTAGAATGACGCCATGTCCACTGTCCAACCTCAGTCTTCCACCTTGAAACCGGATCTCATCCACCGCATCGAAGCGATGTCCGATGAGGATCTGCAACTGGTGCATGAAGTGCTCCTCCATGCGGAAAGGGATCGTCTCTGGCGGGAAATCTCAACCGAAGCGGAAAACGAACGGCAGAATGGAAAATGGGAACGGCTGCCTGAAATCATCGCGGAGGTCCGGAGCCAACTGCGCCGGGCATGATCGTCTGCCTGGATACCAATGTCCTCTTGCAAGCGCGTGCCAGCGGTCACGCCTATTTCCCGATTCTTGACGCGTGGGTCGCAGGCAAGTTCACCTTGGCCGTCTCCACCGGGATTCTCCTTGAATACGAGGAAGTCATCGCCCGCATGAGCGGGCGGGAACCATGGCGCAAGTTCGCCCGTTTGATGGACTATGTGGAACTCACCACCGGTGCGCTTTTGCGGGTCACTCCTCATTACCACTTTCAAGTCATCAATCACGACCCTGACGACAACATTTTCACCGATTGCGCGATCACCGCAGGCGCGGACTATATTGTCACCGAGGATCGCCACTTCGTCCCTCTGGTCACAGCCGGGTATCATCCCCAGCCCATCGCTCCGGTGGAATTCATTTCCAAGCATTTGTAAAACCGCGGCTTGCGGATTGAAAATGGGTTGAATTGAAACGCCCATTCGGCTTCGACAAACCCGCCGCCATCGCCCGCGAGCCGCGGCTCAAGTCGCTGCTAGATGAGTTCGTGAAGCGGCTGGGGAATAATTGATCACCAGTAGCCAGCGCGCTCCCGTTCCGAAAATCCGCTGGTCAAAACCGTGACGTTCCACCGATTCTATCCCCGAGTGAACAGAAGTGTTCGCCGGGAGGAGTAATGAGCTCAAATACTAGCGCAGCGATTAAGTGGATTCTGTTTGGCCTGGCTGGCTTCACGGCTGGATCCCTTTTTCACTTCACGCTTGTCGGTTACAGTTTGACAGGAACGATCGGGGACGGAGTCGCAGCAATTCTATTTACTCCGATTAGCCTTACTATGGGGCTCGCTCACGAATTCCAGCATTTGACTGCCTTTCATCTATTTTGTCTTTTCGGGGGAGGCGTGCTTTGGGCGGTTTCTTGCCTTGGCAACTTCAAATATCCACGAATGAAATCTGCTATGGTGATGGTTTCTTCAGGAATGGTTGGCTATACTAACGCATTCATTTTTTGGACGATGATGGGCATTTGATAAACGGCCGAACAATGACGGCACCCAGCGTTATCCCCAAATCCATATGCCCCGCCAAATCACCCAAACACATTCGCAGGCAATTCTAACTGCCGTGATCCGGAGCCGCGTGCGTCCGGAAGAACTGGCGACGTTCGTCCCCGCGGCTTGCGGCAAGGTTTGGTCGTTTGTCCGCGCGGCCGGTTTGCCGCGGCCGGGGCGACATGTGGCGTTGTATCCGGATGCGCGAGGATCGGCCGAGGTGGGCGTGGAAGTGGCGGAGCCGTTCGTCGGCAACGACCGGGTTCATTGCTCGCGGTTGCCTTCCGGGCGGGTGGTGACGGCTGTCCATTTTGGTCCCTACAATGGGCTGGGCGGGACACATGCGGCGATCCGCGAGTGGTGCGCTGAGCGTGGACTCCGGGGTGCGGGTATTTGTTGGGAAATCTACGGCCACTGGGAAGAGGATTGGAACACAGACCCGTCGAAGATCCGCACCGATGTGTTCCATTTGCTGGATGAGCCGGAGGCTCGAGTCGCGGCTCGGTGACTTCGCGAAGCGGCAGGAGAACCCGCGACCTGTCCCCATTCAGATACGCCTCAGGGGATGGCCGGACTGGCGGTGTCGGCGAGGCTGTTGGTGATCTTGCCGCTGCCCCAAGCGATGCCGACGCCAGCGTAGCCGCCGGGGGTGGTGTCGTTGGCATACGCGCGGCAGTCGGCGAGGACCGACGAAATGCCGCGGATGCCGTCGGCAGCGTTGTTGTGAGCAACGCAACCGGTGATCGATGAGTTGTCGCAGTAGATGCCGGCATCGCCGTTTGAGGAGGCGGTGACGTTACGGACCGACGATCCGGGCGAATAGATCCCGTGCGAGATGTTTCCTTGGATGATGCCGTCGGTGAGGGAGTTGTAGTTCCCGGAGAGTCCGGAGTTGGTGTTGCCGGAGAGCGTGAAACCCGAGATGGTGGAGTAGAGGAGGTCGAGACCGTGTCCGCCGTTTCCTTGGGAGATGCCGGTGGTTAGGATGTTGTGGCTGCCGGAGAGACCGGAGCCGGTGTTGCCGCAGAGCATGAAGCCGGAGGCGGTGGAGCTGGAAACTTCCAAGCCGTGGCCGCGGTTGTTCTGGGCGGAGACGCCTTGCAGGGTGATGAGGGTGCCGAATACGCCGCGGGCGGCATTGCTGACAACGATGTCGGAGGCGCGGGAGTTTCCTCCGAGCTGGAATCCAGTACCGCCGAGGTTGTTCACGGCCACGCCGCGAAGGGTGTTGCTGCCGCCAACGACCCCGTCGCCACCACACCGTTCGATCACGATGCGCTCAAGCGTGGAGTAATCGGCGCGGATGCCATGGGTGTTGCAGCCTGAGACCACGACGTCGGCGAGGTCGAGAAACTGGCCGATGACGCCGGCGCCCTCGCAGTCGATCGCGTGGCAGCGGGAGAGGATCGCGCGCCCGCCATTTTGCTCGAAGCCGGAATCGTTCAGGTCGAAGCCATTGCTGAATCCGCGGGCAGTGACTCCTTCAAAGCGAAAGTGATTCGAGCCCGTGCCTGTGAGTTTCTGGCAATAGATGCCGCGGGAGAAGCCACCGCCGCCGGTGAAGGTCGCATTCCAGGGATTGGCGCCGGCAGTGCGGATTTTCGGGCCTAGGAGCGTGCCATTGCGCACGGTGACGTTGGAGATTACGACGCCACCCGCTGGCGCGCTGATGTAAACCGCATAGGAGGCGTTTCCGGTGATGGACACCGTGTAGCCGTTGAGGTCGAGCGTAACGTCCGGCGCGGTGATATTGATGACCCACGCCCACCCGGGATTCGTCGCGTTTGTGAGGTTGCTGGTGAGGTAGTAGCTGCCCGAGGTGTTGATGGTGATGTGGCCGCCGGCGGCGTCCATCGTCGCCTGGGAGAGCGGCGTGCGTGGATCGGCCTTGGCGACGAGGGCCGTAAGTTTTGCGTCCAAATCGGACAACGACTTCATCGTCGGGGCAGGGGCACCTGGCGGCGGAGTGAGGGGACCTTGGGCAAGTCCAACGACGGGCAGCGCGAGTAGGAAACCGAGAGCGAGGAAGGTGCGGAGTTGCATGACGGGGACGGTAGCGGAGCCTGAAACAGCACGGAAACCGCCGTATGGCAAAGACTCCAGATGGTTTAGGAGAAGGGAAACAACGCCCGCCAGCGTAGTTTTGCGGACCACCTTGCCAAGAAGTTTGTTGGCAGCGGTCCCTTGGGGGGCGCGCGATTGACCCGACAAATTCCGATTTGATTTTTTCCACCCCAGCGTTCACAAGCTCGCGGCATGGCGAAGGCAAAGGGCGAAAACCGGGTGGTGGTGAAAGTGTTTCTCTATGGGATCCAGCCGCAGATCTGGCGGCGGTTTTCCATCGACTCGGACATCACGTTCATCCAGTTCAGCGACGCCGTGCAATCGGTGATGGGCTGGGATAACAAGAGCCCGCACGAGTTCCGCCACGGCAAGGGGAAGCGCCTGGTGGATGTCATCGGGCCGATCGGGTTGGAAGATCAAACGGCGGGCGAGTTCCAGGACGAGGCGGTGCTGACGGTGAAGGATTTCCTCGGCAAGCGCCGGTTGCCGATCCGAATTCTCTATCGCTACGATTTCGCGGACGAGTGGATCCACGAGATCGTGTTTGAAAAATGGGCCGCTGGCGAAGGCGGACCGGAAGTGCTCGAAGGCGCGCGCGCCTGTCCGCCGGAAGATTTCGGCGGCACATTCCAATACATGCAGGCGCTCCACGGGGAAATCGAATGGGCGCATCCGGGGTATGATCCGGAGGATTTCGATCCGAAGCTGGTGAGCTTCGAGCAGAAGAAGGCGGTGAAGAAGCGGAAGTAAGGATCGATAGGAGGCTGGCTATCCTCTTTTCCGCACGGGCGGTTCGTGGTAATTCCATGCATTGCCATGTCGAGCCGCCATGCATTGATCGCGATCCTGCCGCTTGAGAATCTATCCGGTTCTCCCGAGGACGCGCGGCTGGCGAGTGGCTTTGTGCAGGATTTGATCGCCGAGTTGGCGCGATTTCCCGGTGTCGGCGTGATCGCGGCGCAGTCGGCGTTCGCGATCGAATATACGGGCTTCGACGATGCTGAAATCGGCCGACGGTTAGGGGTTGATTACCTGCTCAAAGGCAGCGTGCGCCGGACGGCGGAAATCCTCCGGCTCAGCATCCAACTGGTGCAACCCGCCACCAGCCAGCACGTCTGGGCCGAGCGCTACGATTTGCCGGCGAAGGACTTTTTCACCGTGCAGGACGAGGTCGCCGCGAAGGTCGCCAACGCGCTGACCGTGGGGATCGACCAGAACGTCCTGCGCGCGACCCGCCGCCAGCCGCTCACCGATCTCGCCGCCTACGAATGCTGGCTGCGAGGCATGGAGTGCCTCCAACGCGGGACCAGCGAGGCGGACGACGAGGCGCGCGCGTTTTTCCAACAGGCGCTAACGGTCGACCCGCAGTTCGCGAGAGCGCAGGCCGGGCTTTCACTTTCGCATTTCAACGAATGGAGCTGCCAGGCGTGGGGGTGTTGGGAGGAGAAGGAAAAACTCGCCTACGATTTCGCGAAGCAGGCCGAGTTGCTGGACCCCGACGATCCGCTGGTGCAGGTCATCCTCGGAAAGGTCGAGCAATACCGCCGCGAGCATCAATCCGCCGAGGCCCGCTATCGCCGCGCGCTCAGCGTCGCGCCGAATGACGCGACGCTGCTGGTGCAACTCGCCATGGGTTTTGCCCTCCTCGGCGACGCGGAGCTCGGAGCCGATTGCGGAGAACGCGCGCTCTCGCTCAATCCACTCTGCCCGAGCTGGTGGTTCTACTACGCGTCGCTGCCGTATTTCGTCCTCAAAGACTATCAGCGGGCCATCGAACTCGGATTGAAATCACCAGCGATCGTCACCGACGCCCCCGCCTACCTCGCCGCGGCCTACGCGCGGCAGGGCAATGCGGAGCGTGCAAAATTCCATCTCACCGAGTTCCATCGGCTGTTCCGCGAACGCATCACTTTCGGCAAAGCTTCCACACCCGACGAGCCGCTGCGCTGGCTGCTGCACGTGAATCCGTTCCGCCGCGAGGAGGACCTCGAACACTTTTCCGAAAGCCTGCGACTCGCGGGAATCGAGGGAAAAACCACCACTGCGGCACCGGAGATCCGCTCGTGGCCGGTGGGAAATATTTTCCGCAAGGAAGGCACGCTGTGGATCGCCTGCTTCGAGCACGAGGTGGCGCACCTGCCCGAGGTTCGCGGCTATCAGGACATCGCCCGGCTCCTAGCACAGCCCGCGGCGGAAACCCATTGTATCGCGCTCGCCGGCCGGTCGGCGGACACCGGCCGCGGCACCGAAGTGCTCGATGAACGGGCCCGCCTCGCCTACCGCGAGCGCCTGCGCGAACTCGACGAGGAACTCGAAGAAGCCGAAGCGGCAAACGATCCCGCCCGCACCGAGCGACTTGAAAACGAAAAGGAACAATTGATCGACGAGATTCGCAAAGCCACCGGCCTCGGCGGACGTGATCGCAAGATGGGCGATTCCGTGGAGCGGGCCCGCACGGCGGTGACCTGGCGGATTCGCAACGCGATCAAGAAGCTCGAACCCGCCCACCCGGCGCTCGCGCGGCACCTCGGTCACTCGATCCGGACCGGCGTCTTCTGTTCCTACACGCCGGAGAAAGAGACGCGCTGGTTCGTGTGATTTTCGCGGGACTCACGATGTGAGGCGGCACCTCACGCCATATGGGTGAAATCAAAATTTCATCCCTATGAAAACCACCACCAAACTCCCTCATCAGACCGACCGCCCGTTTCTCACCGACGGCGGACTCGAAACCACCCTCATCTTTGACCAGCACCTCGAGCTGCCCCATTTCGCCGCATTCGATCTGCTAAAAACCCCGTCGGGCCGAGCGACCCTCCGCGAGTATTACCGGGCCTACGCCGCACTCGCCCGCGACCACGGCGTCGGCTTTGTCCTCGAAGGTCCCACCTGGCGCGCGAATCCGGATTGGGGAAAAAAGCTCGGCTACACTGAGGCCACCTTGGCCGCCGCCAATCGCGACGCGATGGCCCTCCTGCACGAGATCCGCGCCGAATTCGAAAGCCCGGACACACCCGTGATCATCAGCGGCTGCCTCGGCCCGCGCGGCGACGGCTATCAGCCCTCGTCCCTCATGACCGCCCGCGAGGCCGCCGACTACCACATCCCGCAGATCCGCATCCTCCGCGACGCCGGGGCGGACCTCGTCTCGGCGTTCACCATGAACTACGTCGAGGAAGTGATCGGCATCGCCGATGCCGCGGCCGCGCTCGGAATTCCCGCCGTGATCTCCTTCACCACCGAGACCGACGGCAAGCTCCCTACCGGCCAAACCCTCGGCGAAGCCATAGAAACAGTAGACGCCGCCGCATCCCAGGCCCCCGCCTACTACATGATCAACTGTGCCCATCCGACCCACCTCCGCGACGCTCTTCCGGCTGGCGCACCCTGGCTCAAGCGGATCCGCGGCCTTCGCGCCAACGCCTCCTGCCGCAGCCACGCCGAACTCGACGAATGCCCCGATCTCGACGCCGGCAACCCTGAGGAACTCGGCGAACAATACCACCAGCTCCGCCAAAAACTCCCGAACCTCCATATCCTCGGCGGCTGCTGCGGCACCGACCTCCGGCACGTCGAAGCGATTTGCCACCACTGCATCGCTCCGGCCGCCGCCCACGCCTGAAAGAAACTAACTCCAAAAACACCATGAAGACACTAACCCCAAATCCACCCCTGGCCACCGCCCGCGAACTCAAACGCCTGGCCATCATCATCCGCGACGACGCCTTCGACCGCCTGCTCACTCCGCTCACGTTCGCCTACGAAATGGGCCGCAAAGGCGTCGAGGTCGATGTCCTATTCGTCCTCTGGGCCGTCCGCGTGCTCAGCCGCGACGGCGTGAAGGAAATCAAGATCGACCCGCGCTACGCCGATCGCGAAGCCTGGCTGCACGAACGGCTCCAACGCGATGGCGACCCTATCGAGATTCACGATTTCCTCCAAGCCGTGAAATCCACCGGCCACGTCCGCCTGCACGGCTGCCGGCTCGCCGCCATGACCTTCGATGTCAACGAGGACAACTTGATTGAGGAAGCTGACGGCATCATCGATCCCGGCGACTTTCTCCAGAAAATCGCCCTCCGCGCCGATCACTGCCAATACTTCTGAGTCCGGATGCGCCCAGGCACACCGTTCACCCGGGCACCAATACCTCCGTCTCGCTCGGATTCACTTGAGCGGCAGCACACCGAACTCCCTGGCCCCGCGCTCCGAGTCGATGGTCATGGAGAAAGCGATGTCCGGCAAATCGTCGGCCTCGAACCTGAACCAGATGCCATAGGTTTTTCCGGGGATCATCCGGGCCGCATCCAAGCTCTGGACCGTCAGCGACCTGCTATATGGATAACGTTCCTTCAACTCCGGAAATTTGTCAGGGAACGTTGTCTGTTGGAAATCCGTGAATCCTTGGCAACGGCCCGTTTCAGGGATGATGAACCAACTGAACTTGTCGGTGGAGAAGTCCTTGTTGCTGATGTTTTTCGCGAACAGATACATCCACTTGAAATCGCCATCAGCCCACTGCGGAACGGTGAATTTGAAGCCACAATAATGAGCGCCGTCATAATCGAACATCGCCTCCTTGATGGGTATCAAGTGCATCATCGAGTCCGTCCCCTGCCCCTTCGTGAATTTGACAGGTTGGAATCGATCGAAGTTCTTCTGCAAAAACTGAACTCGCTTCTCGATGGCTTCCGGGCTGTCCTCCGCGGGCTCTTTGCCCATGGCCTGTGACAACAGCACCGCGGATAGGAATATAAGGATCAGGTTGGATCTGGTTTTTGTGGGCTTCATTAGATGTTTTTGTTCTGGTTTTTTGCAGGATTGAGCGGAGATCAACTCTCTTTAACAAGCCGGATCCCGTTTTCCTCAATCATGATCTGACGCTTTTTCAACAACGCACCGGTCGCTTGCTTGAAGGTGCGCTTGCTGACTCCGAGCTCTTCATTGATTTCGGACGCCGAGCTGTGGTCGCCGATGGACCAGAACCCACCGCGGGCTTCGAGTTCCTTCAGGATCTGGCCTTCGAGGTCATCGACCTTCGCGCGGCCGGGCGCATGCAGACTGATGTCGATCTTCCCATCCGGCCGAACGTCAGCGATGTAGCCTTTGAGAGTTTCGCCAGGCTGGAGCGGTTGGAAAACGTCGCTGGCGAAAATCAGTCCGCTGTGGGTGCCGTTGACGACGGCCTTGTACCCGAGATCGGTCTTGGCGAAGGTGACAAGATCGACTTTCTGGCCGGGGCGGAAATCGTGCGGGCCCTGGTCCATGTGCCGCGTAAGGCGGGTGGAAGCGATGATGCGGTGGGTCTGCTCGTCGATATGGACGTGGACGATGTAGTTTTTCCCCACGTCCATGCGGACTTTCTGCTCGCGGAACGGAACGAGCAGATCCTTCGGCAATCCCCAATCGAGAAAGGCCCCTACGCCTGTGACAGCCACGCATTTCAAGCGGCCAAACTGACCGGGCATGACCTTTGGCCGCAGCAGGGTGGCCACCGGGCGGTCCTCGGAATCATTGTAAAGGAAGACATCGAGGAACTCGCCAAGGCTGCAACCACGTGGGATTTCCCGGTGAGGCAGCAGGATTTCGCCCAAGTCGCCGCCATCGAGAAAGAGCCCGAAGGGTTTCTCGTGGAGGATCTGAAGGGAAGCGCGTTCGCCAATTTTCGCCATGGCGGGACGATGTACCGGGGGTGGCCGGGAGTCGATGGCGAAGAATCCACACGCGACAAGCGCCGCGAGACCCGCTAATTTCCCCCCGTCCATGAACGACCTCCAGACCACCGCCGAAGCCCTCGGCATCGGGAAAATCGAGCGCCACATTTTCCTCTGCGCCGATCAAACGAAGCCGAAATGCTGCGCCAAGGAAGCGGGCTTGGAATCGTGGGAATATCTCAAACGGCGGCTGAAGGAACTCGGCCTCGCCGGCGGCCCGGAACCGAAGATCCTCCGCACCAAGGCGAATTGTCTGAACGTATGCCTGCACGGCCCGGTCGCCGTAGTCTATCCTGAGGGCGTCTGGTATCACTCGTGCACGCCCGATGTGTTAGAGCAAATTATCCAGGAGCATTTGATCGGCGGAAAAATCGTCGCGGAGTTTGCCTTCGCCCGAAACGATCTCAAGACTGGCGCATGAACGCCGCCCTTGAAACGCTGATGCTCGCCTTCACAGCGGATGGAGGGATTTCCCCGCCCAAACGCGCCTTGTTCATCGGCGCGGAGCCGCATCCGGCGCTGAAGGACTGGCCGGAGGTGATCGGTTGGCAGCCGTTGAAACCAAGGGCCACGGCGTGGGAAAGGGCGGGTTTTGCGCGATTGGAAGATCTGCCAGATGGCAAGTGGCCGGTCGTGATGGTCTTGCCCGGCAAGTCGCGGGACGAGGCGCTCGCGTGGTTCGCGATGGCCCGGGACCGGCTGGAACCGGGCGGAAAATTGGTCGTCGCCATGCCAAACACCGCAGGTGCGGGGCGTTTCGAAAAGGAACTTTCCAAGGCCTCCGGCAACATCGCTTCGCTGCAAAAGCACAAATGCCGCGCCTTCCATGCTACCGAGGATGGCACTTGGAACGAGGAGGTTTTAACCGAGTGGAGGGCGCTTAGCGTACCGCGCGAAATCTCCGGTTTCACCGTCGAGGCCGGGATCTTCAGCAGCGATCACATCGATCCCGGCTCGCAGCTTCTCGCCGACCACTTGCCCGCCCACTTGCATGGCAACGTTGCCGACCTCGGCGCGGGTTGGGGATTTCTATCAGACGCGGTGCTGAAGCGCTGCCCTAACATCGAACGGCTGGATTTGTTCGAGGCGGATGCACGGGCGCTCGCCTGCGCTCGCAAAAATCTCAGGCACCATCAATCCGAAGTGATCCAGCTCAGTTCGCCGACCTGTTACGCGGAAGACGAGCCGCGCATCCATTTCCATTGGCATGATGTCACCACCGGCCTCCCCGGAGTTTACGATGCCATCATCATGAACCCGCCGTTCCACACCGGCCAGGCAACCGATGTCGATCTCGGCCGCGCTTTCCTCAAGGTCGCCGCCGCCTCGTTGAAGCGCGGGGGAAAATTGCTGCTGGTCGCCAACCGCCAACTCCCCTACGAAGCCGCCCTCGAAACCAGCGGCCTCGCCTGGCGCAAGATCGCCGAAGACCGCGTCTACAAGCTCCTCTTCGCCGACAAACGCTAGTCTCTCCTTCTTTTCTGCTCACTGATCACTGCTCACTCGGCACTTCTTTATGAAACTCGTCAAACTCCTCGCCAATCTCGGCTATGGCTCCCGCAAGGAAGTCCAGCGCCTAATCCGCTCCGGTGCCGTCACCGATGCCGACGAAAACGTGTTAGGCGAAAACGACGTCCCGCCCCACGACCAGATCCTTTTTCGGGGCGAGGAGCTCGATCCCCCCGCGCCGTTGGTCATCATGCTCAACAAGCCGGACGGCTACACGTGCAGCAGCGAGGACCCCGGCAGCACGATTTACGACCTCCTTCCGGAGCGGTTCGCCCACCGCAATCCGGGCCTCAACCCCATCGGCCGGCTCGATAAGGACACCACCGGCATGCTCCTTCTAACCGACGACGGCAAGCTCCTCCACAAGATCATCCATCCGAAATCCAATTGCCTAAAAATCTATCACGCCACACTGGACCGCCCGCTGGAAGGCCACGAGGGCGAGCTGTTCGCCTCCGGGACGCTGGTCCTCAATAGCGAAACCCGGCCGTTGCTCCCCGCCAAGTTGGAAGTGCTGGGCGAAAAGGAAGCTTTGGTCACCTTGCACGAAGGCCGTTACCATCAGGTCCGCCGGATGTTCGCGGCCGCGGGAAATCACGTGCTCGGACTGAAACGGATTTCCATCGGCGGCTTGAAGATGCCCGACGACCTCGAAGAAGGAGAGTGGCGGGTGTTGGAGCCGGACGAGTTGGCGAGCGTCTTCAAATGACGCAAATCTGGTAGATTGGCAACTCACTCGTCGCCGATCTGCTTCAGGAAATCCTTGAGATCCTGAGTGCGCCGGACGGTGCTGCCAGCCAACGACCCGGCCCGGAGCAGGGGAGCCGCGCTGCCTCCGCGCATGAGGTCCGCATCCAATTCGGCTTGAGCGTCGCGGAAGGTGACCCACGCCCGCTGGGCGGCCTTGAGTTTGCCTTGGCCTTCGGCGTCGAGCTTCGTAAGCACCTGCGCGTAGATCTTGTTGAGCGCCGCGTCGGCCTTCTCGAAGTCGGCGTAGGCTTGCTGATTCATCTCGTGCTGGGATTGCGCCCTGACTTCTGCGCTCGGCAAATAAAGCGAAGCGATGAGCAACGAGACTTGAAGGATTATTTTCATGGGATGGTTTTTTCGTTAGGTCCGGCCGTGCTTGGGACAGCCGATGAGCGGGATAGAATCGGGACCAGCAGCCCAGCCATGGCCAAGGCCAGAATCCCCCAGTCGCCGATGACGGCATAGAGCGAAAACGTCGGCTGGAGCGGAACCTTCAATTCCGTTAGCAGCGAGCCGCGGGTGAAGTGGCTGCCATTCGCGTCGGTTAGGATTTGGGGTTCTCCGGTGTCCGGGTTGACGGTGGACCCCGTCGAGTCGATGGCCGCGCTGACTCCGGTGTTGGCGCAGCGCAGCATCGGGCGTCGCAGTTCGATGGCACGGAAGCGCGCGTAGGCGAAATGTTGAGCCGCGGCGGAGGACTCCTTGAACCAACCGTCGTTGGTCACATTGATGATCACCTGCGGCGCAGTACGGACGAATTTCCGGTTCAGCCGCGGGACCGAGTCTTCGAAACACACCGTGGGAATCGCTCCGATCACGGTCTCGCCCACGGGGATCGGCAGCGGTTCCAACGAGTCGCCCGGAGTGAACGAGCCATTGTATTCCGCGCCGGATTGCTGCTCGTAGATTTTCTTCAACCAAGGGATCGAATCCACGAACGGGATCGTCTCACCGAAAATCACCAAGTGGCGTTTTCGATAAGTTTGCAGCTCATCGGACGGCGACATCACGGCGATTGAGTTGTAGGCCCGGCCTTTTTCCTTCATCACCAGCTCCTCGCCCTTCTTCACCGCTTCCAATTCATTCACTCCATAAATCAGCGAAAACGGCCCCGCTTGGCGGACCTGGGAGATGGTGTCCATGTTGATCTGCCAAGTTCCCCACTCGCCATCATTGGTGCGGAGGATCCGGCCCGTTAGCGCGCACTCCGGCCACATCACCCAGTCCGGCCACTGCGGGGAGATGTTTCCATCGGGCGATTTCAAGGCATCCAGAGCTTTGAGAGTTTCATCTTCGTATGCCTGATGGGTTTCCAAATCCGTCCACAACACCCGCGCCGCTTCCTGGGGGATGTTGAGCTGCACCAGCAGTGTCTTCAGCCGCACGGACTCACCCTTGGCCTCCAGCGAGATCCGGAATTTCCCATACCCATAGAGTGAAAGCACTAGCAGGCCGGCGATCCCGATCGTTCTGCACCACTTCGGCCGTCCCGCGAAGAATCCCTGTCCCGCCTGCATGAGCGACGCTTGAAAAAACACCAGCACCAGCGAAAGCCCGGCCACCCCTAACAAATCAGCGCCCTGCGCCAGCACCCGCGCTTCACCCAACGCCGTTCCCAGCACGTTCCAACTGATTCCGGTGATCACCCAGCCGCGCAGCAGCTCGCAGCCCGCCCACACCGCGCCGTGACAGAAGGCGACCCGCAGGCTTTCCCACGCGCCGCCGTCCTTCCGCGGTTTGCCGATCGTCGCCGCGAACCAGCCGAACAAACCCCAGTAAACCGCAAGATACATCGGCAGCACCAGCGCCCCAAGCCATGAGACCGAGGCGACCCAGTTGAACTGGACCAAACAAGCCGCAAGACCTGCCAGATAACCGATGCCGAAACCTTTCCAGCCCGTGCGTTTCCCCTCCACTGACCACAGCGCCCATAACAGCGGCAACATTCCCACCCACACGAGCCAGGCGAAACCAACCGGCGGAAACGCCCCGGCCACTAACAACCCACTGGCCACCGCCGCCCCGAGCCGCATCCATCCTGAAGCTTTCGTCATGCGCGGAGTTTCAACGGAGAGGCTGGCCCGGTCCACTGCGAAACTCGGGGTCGTTATTCCGCACCGATCCGCGCGCGGTCTTCGGCCGGGAGACTGCTCTTCCACTTCGCCGCTTCTTCGGGATTGGCGAGCGACCAGTAATTGGAAACCTTGCGGAACGCGTCGCGCCGAAGTGCCGGAGTCTCCAACAGATTCGCGAATTTCGCCGCCTCGGCATAGCGGTCATTGCCCATCAGTTCGCGGATCCCGCCATCGCAGAGCGCTTCCCGCTGCTGCCCATCCGGCAGCGTCTCCAGCCATTTCCGCGCGACGTCAGGTTTTCTCACGCTCCAGGCGCCCACGGTGTCCTTGATTTCCTCGGGAATCGTAACCGCGTCGGCAAAGCGTCCCAGCCATGATTCCAGCGCGGCTTGGGGCTCCATCACAGTCTCGGGTCCGACGCCCGCCTGCGCATTGACGAGAGCGGCTTCGATTTCCCGGGTCTCCGGTCCGCTGAGTTCCAGCGATGCGATGAACTCCGCGGTGGCGGCGGGATCCTTCGTCGACCATTCCCTGACCAATGCCTTTCTAACCGCAGCGAGGTCTTCGGGCCGCTCGGTCGCAGCGGCGGCGGCCAGAATCCTATGGCGCATGACCTCCTCGCCGGGGTTGAGCCCCACCCAATACGAAAGCAGCACTTGCCCCTCGCTCGCGTCGACGTGAGCCAGCTCTTGAAACGCCCGCTCCGGATGGGTCTCGGCAAGGGCCATCAAACCGTTCTGTAACAAAACCTTCCGCTCCAGCGGCAGCCTGTTTTCACGCACCCAGGCAAGCGCCGCATCCGGATCCTCGGCGATCCAACCGCCGAAAGCATTGGTCTCGATCATCCGGTCGATCGAATTGGTGCCCAGGAAATCGAGCGCCGCCGGACCGTCCCGCTGCGCCCAGTAGCAAACGATGTTCATCCGCATGAAAAACTGGCTCGGCGGCACAGTGCCGAGAAACTCCGCAATCTCCTGCGACGACATTTTATCCACCAGATCCTCCATTTTCGCGAAGAGTTCGAAGTCAGCGGCCGGGTTCACGGAGGCCGCCCACAACGCCTTCAGACGCGCGGCGGCATCACGGCTGGAAACGGAAGATTTTGTTAGCGCTGCGGACTTTCCATCGCGGCTCCGGCTCCCCTTCATGCCGCTCCGAGTGGATGTTAGTTTCATGGCATCCGCACGGGCTTGTTTTTCTCCGGCGGCACGGCCTTGGGACTGACCGCCCCAGAACGCGAGAAGCAGGATTCCCAACCCCGCCGCCACGAAGCCCATGAGTGCGGGGGTGCCAGTGGCTTTCATGGCTGGAGTTCCTTTCTCAAATCCGGATCAAGGCCATCCTGCCAGATAGCCGCCGCTGCGGGAGCTTGCGCCACCCAACGCCGGTAGCAGGTCTGCAGATTGGAGCGGTTCCGCTCGATCCACGGGCCGCTGCCGGCAGACGGGTTCAGCGTGGCATGGCCATGCGCTAACAGGAGCTTGGCCATCACAGCTTCGCCAAAGCCCGGCTCGCTGCCGAGCGTGTCGAAATGTTCGAATGCCGCGGCGGGATCCTCATTCGCCCAGGTGGTGAAAATCTGCGTCCGTTTTTCCAACGGCATGGCATCAGGTTTTCCCGCCATCCATGCCAACGCCAATGCCGGATCGAGGCGGGCCCAGGATGACAGGATCGCCTCTCGCTTCACCGCCGCCTCGAAGGGGTCGAGCCCGAGCCCGGTCATGCCTTCGAGAGCGCCCTTTGGATCGTCCCTGCCCCATGCGCTGAGCAGTTGGTTTTTTCCGGTGGTTAGGTGGTCAGGCCCGCGCTTCGCGAGTTCTGCTAGAAATGCCGCGCGACCTTCCGGCGTTGCGCTCATCTTGCCGGCGAGGACGTTGCTGACCGCCCTGCGAATTGCATCGTCCTCGGTGGAAACCTTGTCCAGCGTGCCGGCAGGAGTGTCGTTAGACAGCGCCCGGGCCACTATCCGGGTGTAAAGAGTGGCCTTGCCGGCGAGTTCCGGTTTCGACTTGGCCCATCGGTAGGCGGCCTCGGGATCCCGGTTCATCCACGCCGTCATCGCGGCCCCGAAAACGGTCGTGGCATCATCCCTTTGAATCGTGGATTCCAGAGCCGCCTGCGGATCGATCTCTGCCCAGCGGTAATACAGCATCGCTGTTAGCAGTCCGCCGGTCGTGTTTTCGTCGTGGTTGGGAGGCAGGTCGGCCAGTGCCTGCCGGATCTCGTCGGCCGAGAAATCCCGGACGATCCGCCAGGACTCGATCATCGCCGCATGGGACCTGTCGGAACGGACGCGCAACGACCGCAAGCGGTTCATTTTGTCCGGCCGGGTACCCCGATGCTCATCGCGCTTGCCGCCCGACACCTCGGTTCCCCCGACCATGGGTTTCTCCAATGCGGTTTCGAATCCCCGGTGGTATCCGATGAAGCCCGCCACGCATGCCCCGACGCACAGGAGCGAAAACGGCAGCAATCGGTTAGGCATGCCATGGAATTATGGAATCAACCACGGCGGGTCGATGCAAAAGCGTGGTGTCGGGAATCCGATATCCGGGCGTGACATGCCGGAGCCCACCCTCTAACACCATGGGGACATGGCCACGAACTCGGAAAACACCTCGGGAAAATCAGAACTGGAGCAAATGTTTCCCGCGATGCGGCCCGTCAAATCGCCGCCATCGCTTTTTACGATCAATGGCTTCGGTCTGGGGATGTATGGCAAGCGGGCGTTCGATGCGCCGACCGGGACCTACATCAAGACCCGCTGCCTGTGTGCGCTGTTCGTTCCGCTATTCCCGCTGGACGCTTACCGGGTGGCGAACGCCCAAGGCGGGGGATGGTATTTCCTGGGCAAGGAAAAGATCGCCGGATTTGCCAAGGTTTGGCGGTGGTGCGCGAGCGTCGCCGTGATCCTGGCCATCGCCACCGCGGTCCAAACCGCCCACACCCACTCGCCGGAATATCGAGCGGGGAAGGCGCGGGAAAAGGCGGTGGCACTCGCTTCCAGCGGCCATCCCTTTGAAGCTGCGGAAGTCTATCAGGATCTTCTGCGGGAAGGAATCGGCAGTGCGGCGGAATGGCGCGGGGCGATGTCCGCGCTTGTGCGGAAGGAAATTTCATCGGGAGACGCCAAGCGCGCATCCGCAGCGGTTCACTATGCGGATTTGAACAAGAACGTGGGCCGGTCACCCGAACCCTTAATCCCGGATCTCGCGGACCTGGCGCTGGAAGCCGCGTCGAAATGCGCTGATCCGGCGGACGCCGAAAAAATTCTATCGTCCTTCCGGCCGGAAACTTCGGATCTAACACGCGTTCATCAGGAATTGCGGAAGGCGTTGGAAAGCCTCCACGGCAAACAGCCCGACGATCAGGATGTGAGAATCAAGCTGGCGCTGATCCGCGAGGAGTTCGGCGAAGTGGACGGCGCCCTCGACCTTCTAACGCCCGCGGCGGCCAAGCTGGCCGACGGCGAGGGCGCGCGGTTGTACGGGCATCTGTTATTGGGCGAGAACCGCGCGGAGGAAGCGCTGGCGCACTTGGAACGTTACCTGAAGCGGCGGACCGCCGACTGGACACGCGCGGGCGAAATGCTTCAAAGCACCTACGACACGGCCCGGGCCCGCGAGTTGGCAGCGCTCAACACGACAGGCGGGCCATCGGGATTCCGTGCTCGCTATGATGCGGCCGGAGAGAGCGAGCAACAGCAGATGGTGGAGGAATATTTGTCCGGGCAATTGGCGAAGGACAGGGTTTTACTGGCGGCGCGGGAACGCTATCGAAAATCTACCAGCGTCGTTCCGGCGATCATGGATCTGGGCGTGGCGCGGTTGCGCGTTGCGCAGGCGGAAAAGGACGTGGCACGGCGCAAGGAGTTTCTCACATCGGCGGAGCAAGCGTTTCTAACATTGAAATCGGTGGCGGGCGAGTCCGACGAATACCGGCTGTTCCTCGGGCAGATCTATTTCTGGTCCGGCCGGGAAACCGCGGGTCGCGCGTTGTTCGACGAGCTTCTTGTCTCAAAGCAGCGGGACCTGCCGACGCTTTACGGCCTGGCGAACGTTTTCCGCGATCTCGGTGAAAGCAACGACGCCTGCAAGCTGTTGGAAGAGGCGTTCCCCAAGGCTAGGAACGGCAACGAGAAGGCGCTGGTCATCGGTTTGCGCGCGATACTCGCCCGCAGCACCGACGAAAAAATCGAGTGGCTTTCGAAAGGAGACGCATCCACACCCGGACTGGAGATCACCCTTTTGGAAGCACGTGGTAGGAAAGCGGAGGAGTCCGGCGACGTCGAACAGGCGAAACGGTGTTATTACCAGGCACTGGCCGGCTACGAAAAACAGGGGCGGACTTCAGCCAACTTGAACAATGCCGCGCTGCTTTACCGGGAGATCTATCAACTGGACGGCAAACAGGCTGATTTTGAAAAAGCGGCCCGGCTGTTGTCGGAAGCCGTCGAACTCGAGCCCGCGAACAGCATCCTGGCCTTCAATGCCGCAAGCTCGTTGCTGGACGCCGCGGTGATTCGCGTGGCTGGGGAGCGGGTGCCGGCGGGCCTGTTGCAATTCGACATGGGAATCAGTTCACTCCAGTTTCTCTATGGAAATGAGTCGGAAAAGGCCTCCGTAATAACAGAACTCCAGGCGGATCCGAATTTCCGGAAGTCTCTGGGCCACTTCTGGGAAGCCCTGCTGCTCTCTCCGAAAAGCACGGAACTCTATGGCTGGGGAGTTGGGGTGTTCCATTTCATTGGCGACGAGGCGGCCTTGGAGCGACTCCTCGCCAAAGCCGTCGAACAGGAATTCGATTTCACGGGTCAGAAACAGGATTTGGACCGCTATCTGAAGAAGGAGCGGGATGCGGAAATAAAGACAACATTTGCTGCCCAGGGCGAACGGATTGGCAAGTTGGAGGCGGGCCTGAAGGACTCGCGGGCAAAGGCAATGGTGCAAGCTCCAGTCACATCCATCAGGCTTTCCGGATATGCCATTGGAGAGGATACGAAGGTGGACAGTTGGCTTGCGGATCTGCGGCGCGCCGTGGAAGTCGCTCCATCCAGCCGACTCCGCGCGAGTGTCGAAGCCGCTCTGGAAATCGCCGCCTTGGAAAAGCTGGCCAAGGAAGACAAGGAATGTGCCGGGATCATTGAGGCGGATCGGCGTTTGCTGGGATCCTCGCATTTGCTGCGGTTGCTGGTTAGGGCTCGCGGAGATTTGGGCGAACGTGTTCGCAAACATCCGGCGGTGGTGGCAGCCCGTGAAGCAAACTACGAAGTCGTGAATTTGTTTCCCTCCAATTTCGGATTTGACGACTGGCTCCTGGCGGAAGGACTGCATCCGGAGGCGGACTCCCGATTAGCTGCCCTTTATGCCGCCAACAAATCGGAGATCCTGACAAACCGCCTGGGTCTTGAGATCCAGGATCACGGACCATCGGTCTTGTTCACCCTGTTTTGGACGAAGACTCTCGAAGGCGACGTGATCGGTGCCAAGGAACTGCTCCCACAAATGCAGGCGGCCGGGTTACAGCTGCCCCAAATGTTCTGAACCACTATCAGAGAAGCGGCGTCACCTTCAATTTGAGCAAAGGCACCAGCGCCGGGTCCATGTAGTCGTAATCGTCGGGGATTCCCAAAACGATCACCCGCTGGTGGTTCAGGTGCCGTTTGAATTTGCGGTTCAGTTTGTTTCGGTGCTCTTTCTCCATCACGAAAATGACATCCGCCCACTCGACCTGCTCCGGAGTGAGCGGGACGATGGCATCGTTGTTGAGGCCCGCCGAATCGACATCGATGCCGGGCATGCCGGCGAAGACCGCCTCCGCCGTCGGGCTGCGGAGCTTGTTTTGCGAGCAGATGAACAAGACGTGCTTCATGCGAGGGAGCACGTTTTCATCGATCTCCAGCGATGGCGAGAGCGGATCCGCCCGGAGGGAAATAGCGGTTGAGGCCACCGGATCCGGGCCTAGGTTCCGTGTATGATCTTGCGCACCACCATGACCACCCTGCTGGTGATTTCCTTCCTGATCGCGACCGCCGGCGCGGAAGGAAGCAAGGCGTTGGGAATCCGGTTGGAGAAATTCACTTATCCCTATCCAGTTTCCATGCTGTCGTTGGAAACTCAGAACCAGCAATTGGAAATGGCCTACATGGACGTTGTGCCTGCCTCTCCTAACGGCGAGACCGTTGTGCTGATGCATGGTAAGAATTTCTGCGGCGCCTATTGGGGACAAACGGCCAAGGACCTCGCGGCAAAAGGCTACCGCGTGGTGATTCCCGACCAGATCGGATTCGGAAAATCCTCCAAGCCCTCACAATACCATTACACGTTCCAAGCTCTCGCCACGAACACGCGGTCTCTGCTAGACGAGTTGGAGGTCAAGAAGGTCCTCATTCTCGGCCACTCGATGGGTGGGATGATCGCCACCCGCTTCGTACTGATGTTCCCGGACCGCAGCGAATCGCTGGTGCTGGTAAATCCCATAGGTTTGGAGGACTGGAAGACGAAAGTCCCCTACCCAGGTATCGACCAATGGTATCAGCAGGAACTTAAGACCTCCGCGGAATCCATCAAGAAATATCAGATGGACAGCTACTATGACGGCAAATGGAAACCCGAATACGACGCCGGGGTCGAGGTGCTGGTCGGCATGGCGGAGAGCGACGGCTACCCTCTCGTCGCGTGGAACCAAGCACTCACTTATGATATGATTTTCACCCAACCGGTGGTCTACGAATTTCCGCTAATCAAAGTGCCGACGCTGTTGATCATCGGCCAACGTGACCGCACGGCTCTTGGCAAAAACTTGGTGGCACCGGAAGTGGCTAAGACGATGGGCAACTATCCGGAACTCGGCAGGAAAACCGCCGCAGCCATTCCCGGCGCGAAGTTGATACAGATCGATGGTATCGGTCATGTGCCTCACATCGAGGCTTACGACAGGTTCCTGCCGCCGCTGGTCGAGTTTCTCGACCAGAAATGATCAATGGGCCGCCGCAGTGAATTTGCGAGCCTGCAGCCATTCGTCGAAGCGCTCGATCCAGTGGCTGACAGGTCCCTGGTTTTTCGCGCGATAACCGAAGCCGTGGCCGCCATCGGCATAGAGATGGAGTTCCACGGGGATCTTTTCCTTTTTGAAATCCAGATAGACTTTCGTCAGGCCTTCGGAAATGTCCGGGCGGTCGTTGGACGATGCTGCTAGAAATGCGGGCGGCGATTCCTTGGTCGGGACGATGCGGGATGAGCGGCCCGGATAGATCAGTGTTTGGAAATCGGGCTTATTGCTCAGTCGGTCCAGCGGATCAGCCGCGTCCGCCTTTCCAAGATCGAAATTCATGCTGGAGATGGCGCAAACCTCGCCGCCGGCGGAGAAGCCCATCACGCCGACGGCCGCCGGATTGATGTTCCATTCGCTCGCATGACTGCGAACCAGGCGGATCGCGCGGTGTATGTCGGCGACGGCGTGGTCGTCCACGGTGTAAGTGGAACCCGGCTCGCTGGCCAAACGATACTTGAGAACAAAGGCGGCGATGCCGTGCTCCGCGAGCCATTCGGCGACATTGCTGCCTTCGTGGGTGGTGCAGAGCAGCTTGTGTCCGCCGCCCGGGGCGACGATCACGGCGACTCCGTTAGCCTTGTCCTTCTCTGTCAGATAGGGAGTGATGCTCGGCTTGTGAATGTTGGTGACTTGCTGCTCACCGCTGGCGGAAGTGACGACGACCTCGGGAGTGTCTTTCCCTTCGGAGCCGGGAGCACCGCCGGGCCAGAGGAGGATGGCGGGTTCGGCAGCGGGCAGGATCGCTGATAGAGCGAGGAAGATGACGAGGGTTTTCATATCGGACTCATATCGACGCAAGACGGCCGGTGCTGTCGCCGAAGCGGTCGAGGCCGGTCACGCCCATCTGGTCGAGCATGTTCAGATAGAGATTGCACATCGGGGTGGCCGTCGTTTCCAAGTAGCGGCCGGCGTTGAGCGCGCCGCCGCCGTTGCCGGCAAGGACGACGGGAAGATCTGCGTGGGTGTGGCGGTTTCCGTCCGAGTTGCCGCAGCCGTAAACGATCATCGAGTTGTGGAGAATCGATTTGCCGTCGGCGTCCTGTTTCGATTCCAGCAGGGTGAGGAACTCTGCGAAGCGATCGGCGTAGAAGCGGTCAATCAGCGCGACTTTCTCGATGAGATCGGGGGTGTCGCGATGGTGGGAAAGGCTGTGGTGGCCTTCCGAGATCTCGATTTCCGGGAACGAGCGGTTGCTGCCGTCATGAGCTAACAACAACGAGGCGACGCGGGTGGAATCCGTTTCGAAGGCAAGCGCGAGCATTTGATACATCAACTTGATGTACTCGTCGTAAGCGGTGGGAATGCCGTCGGGAGTGGCGATGTTAGGGTCCGGGATGTTGGTGAAGCCTTCGGCGGTGATGATGCGTTCCTCGATCTCGCGGACGCCGGTTAGATACTCGTCCATCTTGGCCTTGTCGCGATGGGTGAGCTTGCCTTGGACGGATTTCGCGTCGTCCATGACGAAATCGAGGATAGAGCGTTGCTGGGCGCGGCGCTGGACGAGGTTGGAACCGCGTTCACCGTGGGCACCGGCGCCGAAGAGTCGCTCAAAGACCATCCGCGGATTCGACTCGGGCGAGAGCGGCGAGGTGGCGGTGCGCCAGGCGAGGTTGGCCTCATAGGCGCAGGAGTACCCGGAATCGCAGCCTCCGGATTTGCGATGGGGGTCGGTGGAGAGTTCGAGCGAGGCGAAGCGGGTGCCCTTGCCGATTCTCTGCGCGGCGATCTGGTCGATGGAGACGCCGGCATAGATGTCGCTGCCGGCGGTTTTCTTGACGCGGACACCGGTTAGAAAGGTGCCGTTGGCGCGGGCGTGATCGCCGGCACCGTCGTTGCCGGCATTGGCATTGAGGTGTTCGAGTCCGGAAATGACCTGCACGCGGTGGCGCAGCGGCTCAAGCGGCGCGAGGGTGTTGCCGAATTTGAAATCCTTGCCGCTGCCGGTGGGAATCCAGTTCTTCTGGATCGCGCCGTTAGGGAAATAGACGAACGCCATGCGCAGCGGGGCGCCCGTCGCGGTGGTGGCGATGTTAGCCGCGGCCGTTCCGGCGGCCAAAGCTCGCGGCGTGAACGCTTCGAAGGCGGGCAGGGCGAGGCAGGCGCCGAAGCCGCGGAGGAAATTGCGGCGGTTGGAATGGGCGAGGTTCATGGTGTGGTGCGTTGACGTTTTTGAAAGGCGGGGGAGTCGATGATTCCCATGATGAGGCCGGAAAACTTGCCGTTGGTTTGTTCGAGTTTTTCCACGATGGCTTCCACGGTGGGGATGTCGCACGGCTCGGGGCCGCGGCCGAGGGCGTAGGTGAGGAGTTTTTCCGTGAGGCAGGTGTAGTAGTCCGTGCGGCGGGCGGTGACTAACAAGCGCTTGAGTTCGCGGACGTCGGCGAACGATTCGCCGGTGATCAGTTTGCCTGCCGGAGACTCCAGCGGGATTCCCTGATCCTTGTCCCGCCAGGAACCCATGGCGTTGAAATTTTCCAGTGCGAGTCCGAGCGGGTCCATCCGGTTGTGACAGGACGAGCAGAGCGGCTGTTCGCGGTGAAGGGCGAGGGCTTCGCGGAGGGTGAGATTGCTGCCGTCGTGGGATTTTTCCGAAGCTTCAAGCGATGGGATGTTAGGCGGTGGCGGCGGCGGCGGAGTGCCGAGAATGTTGTCCAGAATGAACAGGCCGCGCTTCACCGGCGAGGTGCGGGTGGGATTGGAGGTGACCGCGAGGACGGTGCCCATGGTGATGATGCCGCCGCGCGGGCTGTCTGGCGGGAGTTTCACCAGGCGCATATCGCCGCCTTGCACATCCGGGACGCCGTAGTGGTTGGCGAGTTCCTCGTTGAGGAAGGTGGAGTCGTTTTCGATCAGCTCCAACACGCTGCGATCTTCCCGCAGCAGGCGCTGGAACATCATTTCCGCCTCGCGCCGCATTGCCTTGCGCAGGGATCCGCTGAATTCGATGCGCTTGCCGCGGTTGCCGAACTTCGCACGAAGCTCCTCGAGTTCTTTGCGCAGCGAGGCCAGCTTGACGTCGTCGTGGGCTTTCTCCGCTTCGTCGATGGCCTGATTGAGACGCTGGCGAAGCTGGAAACGCTCACGCATGTCCTTTTCCTGGCCGACATCGCGGGCCAGGACGACCCGCGCGTCGATGCTCACGCTTTCCACGTCGCGCGTCTGGAGCCACTGGCCGGCGAAGTTCTCCACTAGCTTGTTAGAGCGGTCGTCCTTGAGCATGCGGTCCACCTCGGCGGATAGATTTTTCCGCAGCTCGCCGCGTTCCGCGAGTTGGAAGAGGGTCTCGTCCGGCATGGTGGACCACAGGAAATAGGAAAGCCGGGAGGCGAGTGCGTATTCGTCTAGCAGCGGGTGCTCCTTGGGACCGGCTTCGGGAAGCGTCTCTTCCATCCGGAAAAGGAAACGCGGCGAGGCAATGACCGCGGTGATCGCCTTGGCGATGCCACGCTCGAAGCTGCCGCCGGGAGAGTTGGCGAACGCCATGGCAAGCGCCGAAAGTTTTTGCACGGTCACGTCGTCCACCGGCCGGCGGAAGGCGCGGGTGCTGAAACGGCGCAGGATTTCCTCCGCGTATTTTTTCTGTTCGGCCGGGTCCTGCGGGACGTCCTCGCGGGTGAAGAAGCGATCGTAATTTTTTGGATGAGTTGCGAATTCCGGCTCAAGCGGGCCTATCAGTTTCACACCGTCCAATCTGAAATCCACATTCGGCGGCCCGTCGCCGGGTTTTTCGGCCGGCTTCTTGTCCTTGCCGACCAGCGGCTCAAGGGTCAGACGTACGGGATAGGTTCCAGCCGCCCATTTGACCTCGACAGATGGATTCACTGTTAGTGAATCCTGCCATTGCACGTCCTGCTGGGCGACCTGTTTGCCGTCGACCGTCCACGTGAACTTGGCGCGACCGGGATCGTAGGCGAAAGATCCGCGCACCGTAGCATCCAGCAGGACGCGGTAGGTGCCCGGGCGGGTGATCTTCAAACTCGCCGTTAGATCGGCGGGATCATAGAGTGAAATGCGGTCTTTTCCCGAGCCTTCGCCGGAAAACCTGTCTTTGTAAATGGTGCGTTCCGGTGTGACGCGGCTCTCCAATGGCACGGCCTTCGCGACGATCATCTCGGCCGCCTGCATGTATTTTTCCAACAGCATCGGCGAAGTGGTCAGCGCGTCGGCGATGGTGTCGAAGCCGTAGCCCGTGTCGTCGGCGGGAAATTCCTCGTCGGTGCGGAAATCCACGTCCATCAGATCGCGGATCGTGTTCCGGTACTCCGCGCGGTTCAGGCGGCGCAAGGTGACGCGGCCCGGGTTGGGGTGGAGCGGATCGAGCTTGAGCGGGCCGCGTTTGATCCAGTCAGCGAGTTTGGCGATTTCTTCGGCGGAAGGTCGCTTCTTTTTGGCCGGCGGCATCAGTCCGCTGCGAACGTTCTTGAGCGCGTGGACCCAGAGATCGGTCTGCCCCATCAGCGCTTCGGTGGAGCCGAAGGTATCGAATGTGACCTTGCCCTTGTCCTCGCCATCACCGTGGCAGTCGTAGCAATGGTTCTCCAGAATCGGCAGGATTTCCTTCTCGAAAACCGCCAAATGATCCGTCTCCGCATGGCCCGTCTGGGACAAGAGGGCGGAACCAAGGATGCAGAGGATCCGTGTTTTCGGGGTCGGTAATGGAGGAAAAATCAATCGCATCTTGGAAAAATGAATGGCGGACAATATCTTGAAATCGATTCGAAACAAGGGATGAAGGACGCGATCTCTACGGGACCAGTGTCGGAGTTTATCCAGAAATTTTCCTATTCCGGACGCTTGGTTGGAGAATGCCGTTAAACCCCAAAACCGCCGGATTGTTGCACTTTCCGCAGGGATTTCTCGCTTCGCGGGCAAGACGGGTGAGATAGGTTCAATGCAATGAAATCGGACCGAGTGATCATTGTGGGGGGCGGAGTTATCGGGCTGTGCTCGGCTTACTACGCGCTAAAACGGGGGTTCGCGGTGACCGTGATCGAGCGCGAGGCGGCAGGCGGGGACAATTGCTCGATGGGAAACGCGGGCATGATCGTGCCCAGCCATTTCACCCCGCTGGCCGCTCCCGGCATGATAGCGAAAGGTTTGCGCTGGATGTTCAATCCGGAGAGCCCGTTCTATGTCCGGCCGCGGATGAATCTCGATCTGATGCGCTGGGGGTGGCTGTTTTATCGGCACTCGACCGCGCGGCATGTGGCGGCATCCCGCGAGTTGTTGCGCGATCTCAACCTGGAAAGCCGGCGGCTGTTCACCGAGCTGACGGAGGAAGAAGATTTCGGGCTCGTGAAACGCGGGTTGCTGATGCTTTGCAAAACTCCAAAGGGACTCGATGAAGAAGCACACGTCGCCAAGGAGGCTAACGAAATCGGACTTCAGGCAGAAGTGCTGGATGCAGCAGCGACCGCGCTGCTAGATCCGGCGATCACGATGGATGTCGCAGGTGCGGTCTATTTCCCGCAGGACTGCCACTTGAGCCCGAGCCGTTTCATCGCTTCAATGCGACGTCGTGTCTTGGCAGTCGGCGGTATCATCGAAAGCGAAATCACCATCGATACAATCGACACCCGATCCGGCAAAGTGGTGGCTGTCACAGGAAATGGCAGGCGCTTTGAGGGCGCAAAATTCGTCATCGCCGGTGGCTCGTGGAGCGCGGATTTGCTAAAAAGCGTGGGCTTGAAACTGCCGCTCCAAGCCGGCAAAGGCTACTCACTCACCCTCCCGTCACCGCCGGAGCTGCCGCAGCTCTGCTCGATTTTCGCCGAAGCCAAAGTCGCGATCACCCCGATGGATGGCAGTCTGCGCTTCGGTGGCACCATGGAGGTCGGCGGCCTCGATCTTTCGATCAATCCCGCCCGCGTCCGCGGCATCGTGAAATCCGTGCACGCCTATTTCCCGAAGTTTTCGGAGAGTGACTTCGGAGGGATCAAACCGTGGGCCGGCCTGCGCCCCGTTTCGCCCGATGGCATTCCGTATCTCGGGCCAGTGCGGGGATTGCCAAATCTGCTAGCCGCCAGCGGCCACGCCATGATGGGCCTGAGCCTCGGCCCGGTCAGCGGCCGGCTCGTCGCGGATCTGCTGGCCGGCGACACGCCGTTCCGGCCGATCGAAGCCATGGACGCGGGAAGATTTCGTTAGTTTTATTTCCAGTCCTTGCTCCACGCATCGAACTCCGACGGCCGCAGCCGGTAGCGCGCGATGTTTCCACCGTGCAGGCAGCCCAACTCGGTTTCCACCACCTCGATGAACTTCGCTCGCTCCGCCAGCGGGATCGATTCGGCAGCCTTCCGGGCGATCCATTTCGCGGCCACCCGCTTGTCCATGCCGCCTAACACAACTTCCCTGACGAAGTCCGCCAGGGCGGCACGGTGGCGCAAACGGAATTGATCCGGATCCCCCAAAGTTTGCCGGACCGTGGAGTAGCGGGCGCAGGAACGCCGGTAAGCCCTCGCGAAAACATCCCGCAGATACTCGATGCGATTCAACTCATAGACCCCTAACAAACCGCCGACATATTCGTGGGATTCCACATCCACGAACGACAGCGGACAAAGGTTGTGGCGGATGAGCGGGATATTGGCCGCGAGCCGCGAGACCCGTTTGTTCACGTCCTCGAACGGCTGCAAATAGGGCAAATGCACCATCGCGAAGAACGCTTGCTCGAACGGATCCCGCACTGCGGAGGCCTTTCGAAGGATTTCCTCAAAGCGCTCCTCGATCTGTTGCGGCGTTCCTAACGGATGAAAAACCGTGCCGCCGATGCCGACCCGGCACGAACGCAAGCGGCCACAAGCCCCCGGATCGGACAGGAGGTTGTCGGACAGCAACGCATGGAGATTGCAGATGGTGTAGCGGTTGAAATCGAGTTCTCCCGCATCGTCTGCCAGCATCTCGATGGCGGCCTTGTGGTTCAAAATCATCTGCGTTTCCTTCGTGCCCTTTCCCTCCGCATCTTCGCCAAGTTCCAGCAACCGCTGGGTTTCTAGCAGCGAATAGGTATTTCCTTCCAACCGGCTGGAGTTCCACGAGAGATCGATCAACAGGCGATCCATCACCTGCCGGAAATAGGTGCCCGCGGGCAGCTCGCTCATGCCGACTTGGCCGATTTCCCCGAGCTCTCTCCGCAACGATTCCGGCAGATAGAAGGTTTTGTTAGGTCGATAGCCATCGAGAAACGATCCCTGATAATTTACGGGAGTTCGCTGGGTGAGGGGCAGTTGGATGATCCCGCGGATTTCGAGAGCTTCCGGCGAAAGCCAGTCGTGCCGGATCTTGTAAACCGGCGGATCTTCCCTGACCACCGACGCCGTCATCGGGAAATGATTTTGTCTTGGGGCAATATAACGCCGCGCACGCCCTTGGCCTTGGGCCTCCAATCGCTTTTCGGATACCAGTTGGTCGAGCCTGCGTTGCAGCGTGCGTTTGGGAAATCCGAGTTCCGTGTTCTCCAGCAGCTCTTTGACAGACGCGCCGTAAACCCGCGCCGCGATGATGCGGAGCAGGTCGTCGAATTCTTGGACTGGAATTTGAAGTGGCACGATCTTGGAGTTAAGTGGCACGATTATTTAATATCGCGCCACATCCCGCCGGTAATGTGGCATGATTAGGCTAATCATGCCAGTTAAATCTACGATTTCAACGAAATCGTGCCACTTCATGCATTGATTTTTTTCCGGTAAGCCAGCGGACTGATGCCTACAGCCTGCTTGAATTGCCGGGAAAACGCGGATTGGTCGGAGTAGCCGCAGGAGAGGGCGATCTGGGCGATCTGCTCGCCGGTGGTGGCAAGGCGCTGGCAGGCGGCGTCGATGCGGACTTTGACGAGATATTGGCCGGCGGTGACGTGGAAAAGCGAGCGGATGCGTTGGTCGAACTGATAGACCGAGAGTCCAGCCATTTCCGCGAGTCCGGGCAGGCGCAGGGACTCGTCATAGTGGCGATGGATGTGGTCGATGGCAGCAGACAAATCGGCGAAGTCCTCGCCTTGTTCGCCCGGCGAGTGCAGATCCCGGGAAATGCCACAGATGCCGGCGACCTGGCCGCTTTTCCCCATGACCGGTTCCTTGAACGTGAGGCACCAGCCGCTGCGGCCGCCGGGGTAAAGGTGAAGTTCCAGATGATCGCGGATGGGATTTCCACCGCGCAGGATTTCGCGGTCCTGAAGCGCGAACGCCTTGCCAAGCGGCGGCGGGAAGAGCTCTTCGGCGGTGAGACCGAGCGCCGCATCCTTGTTCGGCAAGCCGCAGCGTGCGGCGAGCGTGTCGTTCACCGCCATGTAGCGGCCGTCCGCGTCCTTGACGAAGAAAACGATGTCCGGCACGCCGTCGAACAACCGGTCTACGGGCAACAGTCCGGCGAGCGACTCAAAGAACGAATTTTGGAGTGTTGCGGCCTTGCTCATTTCCAGTCGCGCTTTTCCTATACGCATTCCGAAGCCCCCGCTAGAGCATTCGCCAAGACCGCGATGGTATAAATTCGGCAACCCATGAGCCAAGCTCCACTCCACGTCATCGATTCGCACACGGAAGGCGAACCCACCCGGGTCGTCATTTCCGGCGGGCCGGATTTGGGAAATGGCACGATGGCTGAAAAAGCGAAACGCCTGCGCGATGAACACGACTGGTTGCGCAGCGCCGTTTGCAACGAACCGCGCGGCCACGAGGCGATGGTCGGAGCCCTGCTCTGCGAACCCCATGAGCCGGATTGCGTCTGTGGCGTGATCTTTTTCAATAATCTTTCCACGCTCAACATGTGCATCCATGGCACGATCGGCCTTGCAGTGACGCTCGCGCACATGAGAAAAATCGGCGTGGGTGCGCACCGGATCGACACGCCCGTCGGGGTCGTCGTGGCGACTCTACTCGACGATGGCTCCGTGGAAGTCGCGAACGTCCCGAGCTATCGGAAAGCCGCCGCTGTCCCAGTCGAGGTCCCCGGCTGGGGCACCGTGCACGGCGACATCGCGTGGGGTGGAAATTGGTTTTTCCTCATCGAAAACCAAGGCCCGCCTGTCGATTTCGCCAACCTTGAAGCACTCACAAACTTCACTTGGCTCGTTCGTCAGGAGCTTGGGAAACAAGCCATTACCGGTGACGACGGCACGGAAATCGACCACGTCGAAGTCTTCGGCCCGCCATCCGATTCGTCTCTAGCAGACAGCCGCAACTTCGTCCTTTGCCCTGGAAAAGCCTACGACCGCTCGCCTTGCGGCACCGGCACTAGCGCCAAGCTCGCCTGCCTTCACGCCGACGGGAAACTCAAGCCCGGCGGAATCTGGCGCCAGGCCGGCATCCTCGACACCGTCTTCTCTGGCCAGGTCAAAGAACTTCCTGACGGCAAAATCATCCCCCGCGTTTCCGGCCGCGCCTGGGTGAACGGGGAGAGCCATTACTTTTTCAATCCATCCGACCCATTCCGCCACGGCATACCCACACCACTATTATGAGCATCCAATGGAAGGGCGTCATGCCCGCCACACTGACCCAATTCAACACCGATCTAACCATCGACCACGGCCTCATGGCCGAACACGGAAAATGGCTGATAGAAAATGGCTGCACCGCCGTCGTCTGCCACGGCTCGCTCGGTGAAGGCGCGACGCTTTCCTTCGAGGAAAAGCTCGCGCTGCAAAAAACCTACGTTGCAGCGCTCCCTAACACACCAATCATCCCCGGCGTCGCCGCGCTTTCCACCAAGGAAGCCGTGGACATCGCCAAAGCCGCCAAGGACAACGGCTGCCGCGGTCTGATGGTCCTGCCCCCTTATCTTTACGCCTCCGATTGGCGGGAAATGAAGACGCACATGAAGGCCGTCATCAACGCCACCGATCTTCCCTGCATCATTTATAACAACCCGGTCGCCTATAAAACCGACTTCATCCCAGCGCAGATCAAGGAACTCGCCGACGAGTGCCCGAACGTCGAATCGGTGAAGGAATCCTCCACCGATGCCCGCCGTGTCGCCGGCATCCGCGAGCTTTGTGGCGACCGCCTGACCATCGGTGTCGGCGTCGATGACTGTGCGTTAGAAGGAGCCGCGCTGGGCGCGAAATTCTGGATCACCGGCGTCGGCGACGCGTTTCCTGCCTACAACGTGAAACTCTGGGACCTCGCCACCAGCGGGAAAATCGAGGAAGCCATGCCGCTCTATCACTGGATGCTGCCGATGCTGCGGATGGACACCGTCGTGAAATTCGTCCAGCTCATCAAACTCCAGCAGAACATCGCCACCGGCGGAAAACTCGGCAACAACCGCGTCCGCCCGCCCCGTCTCGAACTCACCGGAGCCGAACTCGCCGAAGCCACCTCGATCATCGAAAAAGCCCTCGCGACCGCGCCGAAAATTTAACAGACTGCTTCCATGACCACTCCACTCCTCGGCACCTCCTTCATCGGCTATTCCCGTTCCATCGGCACCGAGCCCTGCGGAAACGCGGTGCAACCCGGAACCGGCACCCTGCTGGAACCCGCCTATCTATCAGCCACGCCCGAGGAAGTGGAGCAAGCCATGGCTCTCGCCGCGGCCGCCTTCCCGGTTTACTCGAATCTATCCGGCCAAACCCGCGCCGGATTCCTCCGCGCCATCGCCCTCGAAATCGAAAGCGTCGTCGATGACATCGTCGAGCGCGGCCAACTGGAAAACGCCCTGCCAGAAGCCCGCTTGCGCGGCGAAACGGCGCGCACCGTCGGCCAGCTCCGGATGTTCGCCAACTTGATCGAGGAAGGCTCGTGGGTCGATGCCCGCATCGACCGCGCCGAGCCGGACCGCAAGCCGATCCCGAAGGTCGATCTCCGCTCGATGCTCCGTCCGCTCGGCCCCGTCGCCGTCTTTTGCGCCAGCAATTTCCCGATGGCCTACTCCGTCGCCGGTGGCGACAGCGCCGCCGCCCTTGCCGCCGGTTGCCCGGTGGTCGTCATCGCCCACCAATCGCATCCCGGAGTGGCGGAAATCGTCGCCAACGCCGTGATCAAGGCCGCCCGCGAAACCTGGATGCCGGAAGGCGTGTTCTCGGTGCTCTACGGCGGCGGACGCAAAGTCGGCCAAGCCGTCGTCAAACATCCCGTCACCCAAGCCGTCGGTTTCACCGGTTCCCGCGCCGGCGGCACCGCACTGATGGACATCGCCGCCAACCGCCCGCAGCCGATTCCCGTTTACGCCGAGATGAGTTCGGTGAATCCGATCGTCATCCTGCCCGGGGCATTGGAGCGCGGCGAGGAAGCGCTCGCGGAAGCCTTCTTCGGTTCGCTCACGCTCGGCGTCGGCCAATTCTGCACCAATCCCGGCCTCGTCTTTCTTCCCACCGGAAAAGGCAACGCCTTCCTCGTGAAACTACAGGCCCTCGTCGAAGCCGGCACTCCCGGCATGATGTTGAATGCCACGATCTGCCAGTCCTTCGCCGAATCCACCGCCGCGGTCGCCGCAACGGAGGGTGTCGAAACCCTCGCCCGCTCCGCCACCGAAGCCGGTGCGGGCCAAGGCGCACCCGCCGTTTTCACCGTCTCCATCGAGGACTTTCTGGCAAACGAATCCCTCCAACACGAAATGTTCGGCCCCGCCACCCTGATTGTGCGCGGAACCGTAAGGGAAATCGAAGACGCCATTTCGAAACTCGAAGGCCAGCTCACCGCCAGCCTCCACGCCACCGACGAGGAACTCGCGGACAACCCCGGTCTCGTATTCGCCCTCCAAACCCGCGCCGGTCGGCTCATCTTCAACGGCTTTCCCACCGGCGTCGAAGTCTGCAACAGCATCGTCCACGGCGGCCCGTTCCCCGCGACCTCGGACGGCCGCAGCACCTCGGTCGGCACTATGGCCATCTTCCGCTTCTGCCGTCCCGTCGCTTGGCAGAGCTTCCCTGACGCCGCGCTGCCTGCGGAGCTTCAGGAAGCGAATCCGCTCGGCATCAAGCGGATGGAGTGAGAAAACTGCCGCTTACTCCGCTGGCGGACCGGCTGCGGGCGGGAGATGTTTTGCGAGGATTTCCTTCAGCCGCTCGTGGGGGGCGTTTTTGCCGAACATCAGGATCGAATTCCCTCTCGCAATCAACTGCACGCCGGGCGGAAGTTCGAGGCCGAGTTTTGCTAGGCTATCCGGGATTTTGGGAAGAAGCTCAAAACCGGGTTTGTTAATCTCCGGTTTAGGCACGGGCAGACCGGCGGCCGTCGCCAGCAACCGACGCGAGGAGGGGGAAATCCACGTCAGCCCGGTGGAGGGCTTGTCACGGGCGGTCGAGATCGCCTTCAGCTTGGGATCGAGCGCGAGAAACAGTTTTTCATGCGCATTGACGGGGAGCAATGTAACGGTCCCGACAGGCAACTCCACCCAATCGGCGAACTCAAATCCCGATTTCCCCGCCGCGCGCGGTGGGTTGTATTGGGCGATTACCTTCGTCTCTGCCGTCTTGCGGTCTGCTGCGAAGCAAAAGTTTACTTCCAGGCTGAAACTGGCCAAATCCGGGTTCGGCTTTTCATCGAGCGCCAGGACTTGCCCATGGGCGGTGGCCTGCGAGTTGTCGCGCATGCCGAGGGAGCCGGCCTCCAGGATTTTTGCCTTTTTCAATAGCTCACGCGCTGGTTCTCCGGACAGCCGACCGGTTGGCGCGTTGGCTTCCAAGCGACAGAGGCTGTAGGAGAGGGAGGTTTGAATCACCGGGCCGTCGGACGATGGGTCCTCCGTGCCGCTGAATTTCCCTAAAAACAGCACGGCCTGCTCGCCATCGCGACGGCTTCCGAGGGCGATCCATTCGTTCGTCCGGCCCGCGAGGGGGGTTGCGATCTGCCAGGACAGATAGCGGGAGGAAATTCCCTCGACCCGCTCATCGGAACCGATGGCCATCCGCAGGTCGATCGTCCCGCCGCGACTGAGGGTCGGCTCGATTTCGATGGTGGTCGCCACGGGCACGATCTCGCCATTGTCCCACTTCAGATCCGCGCCTCGGGAAATCGTCCGTTTGCTGACTACGCCGTTCACCGCCACGGCGTGCCAGCGGTCGAGTTCGGTTAGTTTCTTGTCCTTCGCCAGATCGGGCAGTCGGTCCACCGCGGTCGCCGCTCCCGGCCCGCCATCCTCGATCCGCTTCTGCAATTGCGCGGCAAGTTCGGCCGGCATTTTCAGCGTGAGCAGGTCGATCGTCACGCTGCCGGCTTCCTGAGCGGAGGCCAGCGGAGACAGGAGGCAGCCGGCGAATAACAGATGGCAGGAGGATCGCATGATTGATTGTCCTTCGCGCCGCATGATGGCGACAAGCGCGAAAAGGTTGCGACGGAACTTCACATGAATTTCACGTGATGTTCCGCACCGGAACGCGTATCAAGACCCCATGCGGAGAATCTGCCTGTTAGCGTGGCTCGGAATGGTGCCGGTGTGGGCCGGGGAAATTCCGGGAAAAGCGGCTGACTATCATGCGGCGCTGCTGAAACGGCCGGAGAGCGCGCAACTGTTCGAGCGTTTTCGCGACGCGTGGTTAGAGGAGCGGTCCACGGAAGAGCTGGAAAAAGAACTGCTAGGCCGCGCGGAGGGAAAAGAAGCGGGTGCCTGGGCGGCACTTGGCCGGGCCTATCTGGCGGCAGGCAGGACGGAGAAGGCTCTCGAAGCATTCGACCAAGCCCGGAAGCAGGCCCCGGCGGCTTGGCTGGATCTCGAAACGGCCCGGCTGCGACTAACGGCCAAGGATTTCGCGGCTGCGGAAAAGGACGCGCTGGCGGTGCCGGAAGCAGACCCGCTGCGGCTGGATGCGGTAAAACTCGCAGGCTTGGCGTGTTTGCGCGCCGAGCGAATCGACGACGCACTGGCCCACTGGACCAAGGCGGTGGCGGCGGCACCGGGCGACAACGGCCTGCTGGAGGATCTCACCGAACTGACCCGCCGAGAAGGCCGTTTCGATCTCGCGCTGGATTACTGCGGAAAATGGCGCGATGCGACCAACGACGCTTACGGCAAGGCGATGGCGACCTTGAGGCGTTCAGAGCTTTTGTTGGGATCGCAGCGCTTTGACGAGGCGATGACCGAGCTGGCGGCGGTGCTTAAAGTGTCGGCCGATGACTCGTGGTTGGAACGCGAGACGATCGCGCGGGCAGAGCAGGCGCACCGCCAGCGGGGAAACGCGACCGGCTGGGCGAAGTGGATCGGCGCGCAGGCCGACGGGCATCCGGCGCGGCTGAATTTCCGCCGCGCCCATTCCCAAGCGTTGGCGGCGGCGGGCAAAACCGACGAAGCGTTGGAAGTGCTTACCGAAGTGATGAGGCGGTCGCCCGGCGACACCACGGTGCGTTGGCAGCGGATCGGTTTGCTGGAGCAGTCGATGAAACTCGCCCAAGCCTACGACGAGTGCGCGGAGCTGGCGGCCAAGGAGAAATCGGAAGCGGCCGGGTTGCGGCTGGCCGAGCTGGCATTCCGGTTGGAGAAAAAGGACGAATTGAAGCGGGCGCTGGACGGCGTGCTGGCGGCGGCTGAACCGGGGAAACGGGTGGCCTTGGCAGGCCTCTATGCGCGCTACGGTCTGCCCGAGGGATCCGAACGGATCTGGCGGGAAGAAGCGGGAGGTGAACTCGGCGGACAGGCCCTGCGCCAATTGGCGAAGCATCTGAAAACGGCAGGCCGCGAGAAAGACGCGAATGAGGTTTGGAAGCAACTCGGCGCACGCGAGGTGGCGCTTGACCGGATTGAAGCCGCACAAATGCTCGCTGCGGCGGGTGAAAGGGGAGTGGCACGCGAGATTTTGGAAAGTAGGCGGGAAAAATTTTCGACGGAACCCGGCTACGAGGCGGCGGTGGCGGACTTGGCCATGATGGAGGACAAGGCAGACGAAGCGCGGGCGATTTATCTCAAGCTCGCGAAAGCCGCCAAGCAGCCGGACGAATTGACAGTGGCGACCAAAGGGTGGCTGCGCACGTCGGCGACATTGGCGGATCCGGTGAAGGACTTGGGCGAGGAAACGGCGGGCCGTTGCCTGCGCGCGGCTTGGTTGGCGGCGGCAGACAAGCCATTGCCAGCAGTGCGCGACGGCGATGCGTTCGAGCGTTCGGTGAGAATGGCCCTGCTGCGCGAGCACGGGCGGTGGACGGAAGTGGTGGCGATGATGGAGGCCGTTCCCGGCGAACGCGGGCCGCTTCTTCTCAGCGAACTCGCGGAAGCCAAGACGGCGGCGGGCGATTTGCCGGGCGCGTTGGGCGCGGCCCAAGCATGGCGCGGGCGGGTGCCGGACCAGGCGGGGCCTTGGCTTTTCGAAGCGGGCACCTTGGAAAAGCTCAACAAACAAGCGGATGCCACGGTGCTGCTGCGGCGTGCGGCGGCGCGTTTCGAGGACAACGAGGAAGTGGCACGACGGTTGTTTGCGATTCTTCAGGAAGCTCTCGATCCGCGCGAATCGTTGGAGTGGGCGTGGAAGCGGCATGATCGTTCGCAGGACGAGGCGGTGCGCTCCGGCTGGCTGCGGGAAATCCTGCAGGTTTCGAAACAGCGCGAAATACTCGACGATTTGAAGGAGCGCTTCGAGGAACGAGCTCGCCGCGATCCGGCGTCGCCGGGGCCGTTGGTGGCGCTGGCCGAACTGGCCAAGGCGCGCGGCGAATCGCGGGAGGAGCTGGATTTGCTCCGGCGTGCGGCCATCAACGCGCCGCGCGACACGGCAGTGATTTCCGCCCTCGCCGCGCTGGAAGAGCGTTCGGGCGAACCGGCCCGGGCGCTGGAACGCCACATCACACTGGCGCGGTTGGCCCCCGGACCGGACTCGGCACGGCAACTGGCGCAGGCGAAAATCCGCCTCGGCGACATCGAGGGCGGCATGCGCGATTTGCAGGCGCTGGCCGGCGAAAAAGGGATCGATCTCCGTGCGTTGGAGCAAAGCGCCGGCGACCTCGCATCGCGCGGCTACGTCGAGGAAGCCACCCGCATGCTCGCGGCGGTGGATCCCGCGCAACGCACCGCGCGGCTGTATTTCATCCTGGGAATGCTGCTCGACATCGACGGTCGCGAGCGGGAAGCGGTGGATGCTTTCATCAAGGTCATGGCCGAACCTGACGATCCGGCGGAAAGCCGGCAGCAAGCCGCGCATGGCTACGACGGCTCACGCCGGACGCGACAATATTCGCAGATGTTCCAATACTCCGGCGGACGCGATGAGCGAATTCCCGGGGTTTTTAACGGCCTGCAAGTGCCGGAGTCGTTGGTGGGGGCGAAGATGTTGTTGAAGGCGCGGTTGTCGCGGCTGGCGATGGAGCACGGCGGCGAAATCTGGGAAAAGGCAGCCGCTGTCGTCCCCGAACTGGCGGTGGCGACGCCCGAGCAGTGGCGCGAGGCGATGGATTTCGCAAAGTCTGGCGAGAATCGCGGTGAGAGCAAATGGTGGGACTTCATCCAGGCTCATCCCGCCAATCCCCTCGGCATCGAACTGCTCGTCGAGGGCGGCCAGTATTACAACCTCAAGTCCGAACAAGTGGATACCCTGTTGAAAACCAATCCACCTCTGCGCACCCAGATCGTTCTGCGCTGGGGAAAAGGGGACTGGCGCGCCGACAATTTGGAGTTTTTGGAATCGATCAGGCAGGACGACTGGCAGGACAAATCGATGCATCGCCAGGCATTGTGGATAGTCGAGCGGATGTTCTCCCTGACGTATCACGGAAGTGAGCAAACACCGGTCTCTGCCACCGAATGCGCACGCGCCATCGCGGTGCTCGAAAAAGCCGGTCTCGCGGATCCTGACGCGGCCCACCTGGAGCTGCTGAGAGCCCGGTTGGCACTGTTGGAGGACAGCCCCGATGAATTCGTGAGAATCATCAACGCGTGGGCACCGGCGACCCGAAAGCTGCCGGCACAACAATCACAGGAATACGGATTTGGTTTTCCGGTCGACGCGATCGAACACTGGCGGAAAAAGGCGGGCGACAAGACGGCCGAGGCTCTGATCGCCAGAATCGAGTCGCCCGTGCTGCGGTGCTATTTCAGCCGCGACCCGAAACCCGGGCAACGCCTCGCCCGGGTGAATCGCGAGCTGGCTGCCCTGCCCAAGGACGCGCCGGTGGAGACACGTCGCGCCTTGGTCCGCTTGAAATGGTCATTCCACGATCGGGGCGAGGCCATGAGTGCGGCATTGCGCAAGGAACTCGAAACCGCAGCGAACGGAGACGATCCGCGTCTGGCCGTCGAGGCGAGGATGCGGTTGATTCACAACGAGCGGAATGAGGGCGAACTGGTAGAGGCGGATCGCGCGAATTTGCAGGAACTCGCGAACAAGCTGATGGCTTCGCCCGATCCGGAGGACCGGGAGTTCGCCGAGCAATTCAGTGGCTATGCAGGCAGGTCGTCCCGCCAAGCCCATGCGCGGCTGCAGCCCGCGGTCACCCGCTGGGGATCGCCCGCGAGCTTTTCATCCGGCAACTCCAGCCAGAATCGCCTCACGCTGCCCGCCATCATCGCGATGAACGACAAGGATCAGGCGGTGCGCGAGGCCGCGAGGTTTTTGGAAAATGTGGCCCGCGCCTCGGGCGGACAAGGTGGAAACTTGGGCGATGAAATCAAATCACTGTCCGCCGCCGGGCTGCTCGACGGCGCACTGGACCGCATTTCCCTGCCACCGGATGCCGGACTTGGGCGACGGGTGGCGATCATCACGCTGTTGGACGCGTGCGCGAAGACCGACATGGCCAGCGGAGTGCCGCCAGCTTTGGCGAAGATTACGGTATTGAATGGGTGCGCCCACCGCGCCCGCAGTTTGCTGGCGGAGATCGCGAAATCCCGACCTTGGGAAACTCGCTGGACCGTGGACCTCGCCTTGCGCTCGGCGGACGACGCGGAAATGCGCCGACTTCTGGACAGTGTCGTGGAACGCGGGGATTTCGACCGGATCTTGGGGGAACTGCTTTTGCTGTCGCCGAACGGCGTCGATCCCGATGCATTGCTCACCCGGTTGACGCGTCTTGTGGATTGGGCGCCTCAGGCAAAAGGACGCCGCGCTTGGATGGAAACGGCGATGATGATGCTGGCAAATGGCGGTCACGGCGGCTTGCAGAGTCCGGCGACGAAAAACAAAGTCCAGCTCGGGTGCTTCCTCCGCTACGTGGAACTCGCGCTCGACGATCGCCGGCTGGGAGAACTCGGTTTCCGCATGATGTTTGCCACCAGCCGCGTGGAATCGCCCGAAGCCACCAAGGCTGCGGCCCGCCGGGCGCTCCTCTCGGGAGCTTACACGTCGGACGAGCGGACATTCGCCAGTGTCCCGCCACAGGATAATATGGCGCTCGCCGCGCTCGAGCATTTGGTGCTGGTGGCGGAACAAAGCGGTGACGATGCCGCGTTTCCCGCAGAGTTCCGCGAGCGACTGAAGGCCGTCGATCCCGACACCGACGCGTGGCTCGCCAAAATGCTCGCGGCGAAGACCGTGTCGGAACTCCCCGGTATCTCGAATGTCCAGGCGAGATCGTCGAACTGGGTGGCGCTGGCTCGTCATGAAGCCGCCATGTTGCGTGCCATTAAAATGCCGGGACGAGAAGCTTGGTTGACCGGAGTTTTCCGCGAAAGCAAATATCCGTCCCTTTCCCAAAACCTTCAGTACGTCATTCGCGAAAGCCTGATGAATGCTGCGAAAACGAAGGGCCTGCAAGATCGCGTGATCGGATTGCTCGAAGCCGCCGCAGGGCCGCGCAAGGACTGGGGCAAGGATCCGAAAAAGTCCATTCCGGGAATCGATCCCTTTGCCGAAAATGCCCAGCCCAACTTCCAGCTCTCACAGGTCGCGGCTTTGATACTTGAAGGCGCGACCAAAGCGGACGCTGTGACATTGCTCGCGGTGCTCGACATTTTCCGCGATGCGCGAGTGCCCGTCAGCGAAACGCACTCGGTTTTCAACCGTCTGGGGCAATGGTGGCAGGCGGAAAGCCGGCCACCGCGCAAGGCAACGCTTGCGGAGTTGCTCGGCAAGAAACGCGAGGCCCCCTACACTCTCGGCGTCTGGATTTCGAGCGGCGATTCCAAGGGCAAACTCCAGTTCCTTTGGGCTCTGCCGCAAATGCTCCAAAATACCCAACTCGCCGGACGTGACGAAATAGCGAAGTCCGTGAAGGACAATCCCGACGCCGGGTTTCCAGATCTCTTGCAAGCGTGGATCGCCACCCATGACAAGACCTTGCAGCGACGGGCCCTGCTCAAGGCCGCTCCCGATCTTGCCAAGCTTCCCGAGGAGATCCGCCGCGTGGTGATCGCGTTCCTGATCGCAGACATGCAAACCGAAGACGTGAGTGGCCTGCCCGCGCAGGTCATGGCGCAACTCCGCGAAAACCTCGATGCCCAACGCAAGCAGCGCGTCGCAGCGGCGCGGCGAAACTATGCGAGCATGAAGTCGGGGCGCTCGGGTTCGGCCAACGAGAGCTACCAGATCGGAGCGTTGCTCGGTCCGGTGATTGGCGATGACGAAGCGTTCGTGAACGAAGTCCTCACGGCCTGGCGTCTACAGGCGGAGGCGGACAAGAGCGCCAAGGAGATCGAGGCCTTCTTGGGCGGACTTATTTCCGGCACCCGCCATGACCTGCCCCAGACGCTGATCATTCTGCGCCTGTATGATTCGCTTTCAAAAGGCTCGCCGCCGCCTGCCCAGCGGAACTCCAACTGGGGGGATCCGATGGAAAGCCTTTGGAGGCGGCTGGGTCCCTTGGCCATGCGTGACCCGCAACTCTGGCGGGAGACCGCCAAGCTCTCACCAAAAATGCAGGCGCAGTTCTGGTTGCGCGGCCCTGAGCGCGGCACTCGCGCCGACTTCGGAACCGACCCCAAGCTCGTGGCAACCCTGCGCGAAGCGGCCAAGGGAAGCGAAATCACCCGCGCCGCCTTGGAGTGGTGCCTGCAATACTCCGCGGTGCGTGGCGACGGAAAAGCCAAGGTGGACGGCGCGGCCCTGATCGGTTTCACCAAGGCGCTTAAGGACGCAGGCGCAACCGCCGACAACATCGCCCCGCTGCTGATCCGCAGCTACTCCACACTCGCCCGCATGGACAACCCAGGTGCCCTGATGGCGGAGACTCCTGCCCTGCTCGACGAACTCAAGAACGTCCCCAACGAGTCTACTAATCAGCTTTTCCAAGGCGTCCAAAACCTGTGGGAGCAAGTTCAACGCGAACGCCGCACGCCCAGCGGTGCCACCTCCGAGACAGCGCTGCCCGTGCCCGTCTACCCGATGGAAACGGCAGCACTGCTGAAATTTGCGCTCAATCGCGGATTCGATCCTTCGCGCTCCAGCAACTACGGCCGGGGCATGACCCCCATTATCCTCGCCATCGACGATGCCGATTTGCTTGCTCTGTGGATCAAGGTCAACGGGAAATCGCTCGTAGGTGATCTCGCACTAATCATCGCGCTGCTGGAAAAGGACCGCGTGGCCGAAGCCATGTTGCTGGCTCCCGCAGCGAGCCGGGGCCTTTCTTCTCGCCGACAGTTCAATTCACACTTGGAATCGATCATCGCGAAACTTGGCACGCACGACACTCCGCAAGCGTTCGGTCTGAGAGTCCAACTCTTGTTGCAATCCGACGCCGTTGGAGCCGAAGCCCCTCACGAAAGATATCCGGCACGACGAGACAGGCTCACCGCCGAGTTCGAGCGTTTCCGCGGCACCACGCCACCCGCGGATCGGGCCGCCATTTGCCTGGCGCTGGGCCTGAGTCGGACGGTAAATCAGAAGCACGTCCCGGCGCTCGATGAGTTCGCCAGCGAGGCTGCTGCCAAGGAATTTCAAAAACTCCTGGTTTCGGGTGAAAGCGGCTCCACTTCGGCCAAGCTCTTTGTCCCGGCCGTCTGCTCGAGGGTGTTTGTTGACGACCTCTCCGGTATCAGCCTCCTCGCCGCAGTGATCGCCGCAGCCCCGCCGGGATCGCGCAGCGAAAATATGATTCTCCAATACGCGATTGATCCCGTTTATGCCTGCTTGGTGGCCTACGCTAGCAAGCTCGACGCAAAACTCTCCGAAGCAGCGGTGGATGTCATCCTCACCTACGCAAAGACACTCGCTGATCGCAAAAGGCAGGAGTATATGGGAATTGCCTCCCAGCTCGTTTATATCGTCACGAAGGATGCAGTCGCCTTGGGAGCCGGTCTAAAACACTGCGGCCTCGAAGGCGTGAAACCCATCATCGCCTACAACCAAGACCGTGGGAGTGAGGCTGAATCCCAAACATTACAGACGTCGGTGCGGGTGGCACTGCTCCATCCAACTGCGTCCGAAGCACTTCTTGAATCCCTCGGCGCGCAACAGATGCGCGACCCGATGACCAGCGCGATCCTGCCATCGCTGCAGGAGCCGGAGCTGCGCGCCAGGATTTCCCCGGCGCTCTTTCTCAAGTGGAACCGGCAACTGCGATTCGCACGCCCAAAGGACTTGGAGGCTATGGAACTTTACGCCACGGAACGGCGCGAGGAGTTCGACGAAGCCCAACGAACCGAACTCGACGGCTTACTAAAGCGATTGCAAGACAGGCTGAAATCCATGGATCCCGCCCGCGTCGAGGAAATGCGCAAACGGGGGTTGGAGGAAGACAAGCTTAGGAGGGAGCAGCAAGAGAAAGGCCAACTACAGGATCTGATGCGCAGGCCGCCACCTCACTGATCCTCCGCGCCCGAGTGGTGAGCCCGCCGTCGATTTATTGCGACCCGCTCTGGACCGGCGTCTGCTGGTAGTGTAACCCCGCCGCAGTGACACCGACCCCGCCGCCTCCCGCCGTTGCAAGCCACGACCTTGAAATCAAGGACGCCCAACTCATTTTCAACAGAGTCTGGAAGGAACTCGAAAACGAACTCGGCCGCGAGCACCTCCATTTCCCCAAGGAACTCATCCTGCTGGGTGGTGCGCCTGGTTCGGGAAAAGGCACGAACACCGCCTTCATCCGCCAGGTCCGCGGGATTTCCGCACCGCCGATCGTCATCAGCGAACTGCTCAATTCCCCGGAAGCCAAGAAAATCAAGGCAGGCGGCGGCATGGTCGGCGACGAGGAGGTGCTCCGATTGCTGCTGCGCGAGTTACTCAAGCCGCAGTTTCGCGACAGCGCGGTGCTCGACGGATTTCCCCGCACCACGGTGCAGGTCGAGTGCCTCAAGATGTTTTACGATCAGATGATCCTGCTGCGCCGCGAGTTTTCCGGCACGACGAAAGCCCATCATTTCCGGCAGCCCACCTTCCACATCATGGTGCTCTTCGTCGACGAGGCGGAAAGCATCGAACGCCAGCTCAAGCGCGGCCGGGAAACTCTCGCCCACAACGCCGAGATCCGCCAATCCGGCGTCGGCGAACCCGAGGAGGAGCGCACCACCGACTTCGATCCGGGCCTCGCCCGCAACCGCTACCGTACTTTCAAGGAGAAGACCTACGACGCGCTCGTCTCGCTCAGGCAGATCTTCCACTACCATTTCATCAACGCCCAGGCGCCGATCGAAATCGTCCAGCAGAACATCATCCACGAGCTCGAATACCAAAGCTCGCTCGAACTCGATCCACGCACCTACGACACCTTGCGCCACATCCCGCTGGCCGATCAAATCGTCCAGTCCGCCCGCCAGGAACTCGTCAACCGGCTCGACAGTTATCAGGTCGAGCATCCGAAGTTGCTCCAGGAGGTCGTCGATTTCATTCAGGATAAAATGATGCCGATCGTGAAGCGGTACGCCGTCAGCGGGCGGGCGATGATCAATACCGAGGACGCTTTGTTCCGGAACTCGACCGCCATCGCGATCCTGATCGACATCTATTCCGAGCGCGGATTCCGGGCCAACGTGGACATTCACCGCGTGGAAATTCCCGAGCGCATCGACCTGACCACGGGCAAGATCGTGACCCGGGAGAAACGGGTGTTCCGCATCTCCGTCCTCTTCAGCGGCTCGAAAATCCGCCGCGGGTGATAGGGAAGGTCGACTTTCAGTCGACCCGGGTTGACCGAAGGCCAGCCCTCCTTAACCCGGAATCCCGTGTCCGCGGTTAGGTTCCGACGGGTCTTTTTTCCTTGCCGCCTCCGCCTCGTCTGCTTTGGTCCTCGGGATTTCCAAAACTTTCCACGGCAAAACCCGCGCGTTCCGGCACGCAATCCGCTTTGGCGAGTGAAACCCTTTCCCTTGTTCCTTATGATTTTCCCTGCCGCGTCCGACGCAAATTTCAGCAATCAAGAATCCCCGATCGACCGCCGTCGTGTGCTTGGCGGTCTTGGCCTGGCCAGTCTCGGGTTGCTTGCCACCTCCACTTCCGCGAGCGCCTTCACCTCCGGTGCCGCGCCCAAAGTGAGCGCACCGACCCAATCTCCCGGCCAGGCCAGCCCGCAAACCCAACGGATCGATTTGACGGACCTGAATGGGGACTGGGCGCGCAAACAAGGCTCCGGTCTGACGGAATACACCCGCTACCTGTGGAATCTGAAACTGAAAAACATTTCAGCAGCCCAGGTGATCATGGCCCATGCCAAGAACAAGGGTTCCATCTGGAACACCTTGCCACCCAAAAGCTGGTGGACCCGCATGGGCTACACCCTGCGGGTTGCTGACCGGATCGCCCAGGAAATGGGAGTCAATCAGGTGGAAGTGATTTCCGCCTACCGCTGCCCCGCTTACAACGCGCATTGCGAAGGGGCCAAGGCCCGCTCATGGCATCAGGCGAATGTCGCCCTGGATGTGAAATTCCCGATACGTGCCTCGCTGGTCACGAAAACCGCCCGGAATCTCCGTGATCGCGGGCTCTTCAAGGGCGGAGTCGGTGGTTACGGGGATTTCACCCACATCGACACCCGCGGCGAGAACGTGAACTGGTGACCCTTCGCGGCGGTGAGCAGGGTTCCGCGGATTTGGCATCCACTGGCTCGATAGGATATCGAACCACGGATGGACGCGGATGAACGCGGATTTGAATCCGTAGACGGCGGACCATCGGGCAATTCCCACCCCCATCCGAGGCACTTTTTCATCAATCCGTGTTTATCCGCGTTCATCCGCGGTTCTCTTCTCGCTTGTGTAGCGCCCGCCGGATTTTTCTGAAGATTGGGATCGACAGAGTTGTGCAATATTGCGCAATCCAATCCGTGCGAACTCACCCTCAAAACCCGCTCGGATCGTCCATTTTCCGTCGCTCGGCCGTGATCGCGGCCGCAATTCTCCTCGCTTTCGGAATCCCGGGAATCGCCACCGCCGAGATCGTCGCGGCGGGAGCCGGCAGTTACTCGACCGATCTGCCGGTCGGGTGCAAACCTTTACCCGGCAAGATCTCCAAGACGGCCGCAGTGACGGGCCCGACCGCCACCGGCCAGTGGTGGAGTTCCCTGCTGTGGCAGGAACTTTCCAACAACATGTTCGCCCACCCGCTCGCCATGGTGTGCACGCCCGAAGGCCTGGCGATCTGTTATCCTGGCGCGGCCATCGTCGGCGCGGCCCCGGCAATCATGGGCGGCGGCGTCACCAAGGACGGCGATTTCAAGATTGGCCTCTCCGCGGGCCCGCCGTTCAAGTCGGCCGAATGCGATGGTTATTCCGATTGGTTCGTGACCGCGGCCTTCGCGGCGGGTGACGCATCACTCAAGACCAGCTTCGGCCATGGCAGCCCGTTCGTTTACTGCACCTACAGCGGCGGCGATCCGGTCCTGCGTTTCAGCGACAAACCCAGGGTCTGGTCAGGAACCGGAAAGGATGCCGTCCTCGGCGTGACCGTCAAAGGCAACCACTATGGCCTGTTCGGACCGACCGGTTCGTCGTGGAGTGGAATGGACGGCTCCGTTTTCACCAACAACGCGGCGGGGAAAAGCTACTTCTCCGTCGCCCTGTTGCCCGACGACAAACCCGCGACTCTCGCCCTCTTCCAGCGCTACGCCTACAGCCAGGTGATCGACACCCGCGTGAACTATCAGGTCATCCTCGGCAAGGTAAAGGCCACCTACAGCGTGAAGACCAAGCCGTGGGAGGGCACCGAAACCGGCACCCTCCTGGCGCTCTATCCGCACCAGTGGAAATACACCACCACCGAGCTAACGGACATGACCTACGCCTCCGTGCGCGGCGCGATGAAGCTCGCGCTGGGTGCGGAATTTGTCACCGAAGTTCCCGTCCAGGGCGTCCTCCCGATGTTTCCTGCGCAAGGCATCAAGAACCGCGAGCGCCTGCTCGGATACCTGCGCGAGGAAGCCGCCAAGCCGCCCGCCGGCTTTGCCGATACTTACTGGGAAGGGAAAAACCTCGGCCGCCTGGCCACCCTCAGCGGCATCGCCGAAATGGCCGGCGCGCCCGATCTCCAGAAGACCTTCATCGATGAACTCAAACGGCGCTTGGAAAATTGGTTCACCGCCGCGCCCGGCGAGACCGCACCCTTGTTTTATTACAACTCGACCTGGGGCGCACTCGTCGGCAGCAAGCCGTCCTATGGCAGCGACATGCCGCTCAACGACCACCACTTCCACTACGGCTACTTCATCCGTGCCGCCGCCGAGGTGGCACGGCTCGATCCCGCCTGGGCGAAAATGTGGGAACCCATGGTGCTGATGATCATCCGCGACATCGCCTCGCCTAACCGCACCGACGCCATGTTTCCCTACATCCGTTGTTTCGACAAATACGCCGGCCACTCGTGGGCCTCGGGCGATGCGAACTTCGCCGACGGCAACAACCAGGAGTCCTCCTCCGAGTCCATGAACGCTTGGTATGGCATGGCCCTGTGGGGGGAAATCACTTCTAACACACAAGTGCGTGATACCGGTCTCGCTCTCTTCAACACCGAGCGCACCGCCGTCGAGGAATACTGGTTCGACGTCTCCGGCACAAATTTCCCCAAGGATTTTCCGCAAGTCGCACTCGGCATGATCTGGGGCGGCAAGGGCGCATTCGCCACCTGGTTTTCCGGCGATATCGACTGCATTCACGGCATCAACTGGCTGCCCTTCACCCCCGCCTCCATCTACATGGGCCGCCATCCCGACTATGTGAAAAAGAACCACGACCGCATCGTGGAAAAACGCTCCGGCGGCAAGGATTACAACACCGGTTGGGGCGACCTCGTCGTCATGTTCAACGCCCTCAACGATCCCGCGTCCGCCGCCGCTTACCTCGACGCCACCCCTAACTGCAAACTCGAAGGCGGCAACACCCACGCCTTCATGGACCACTGGACCGGCACCCTCGACACGCTCGGGATCAACGATGCCAGCGTCACGGCGAACTATCCCTTTTACAACGTCTTCAGGAAAAACGGCGTGAAGACCTACGCCGCCTACAACTTCGGCACCGCCCCCCTAACCGTCACCTTTTCAGACGGCATGAAGCTCCTAGCCAAGCCAAAGGCGCTTGCCGTGGATAAGTCAAAACCCTGAGCGCGGCGCTGGCCCTGCCTTTACGCGCCGGGCCGGTCAGTTGGCCTCAGTTGTTTGTTCGGCATTACTCGATGGAAGGCGTTGTCTCAAAGGTGAAAATCCCTTTCCGTTCAGCTTCAAAAAGCTCTACGATATAAAAGTAGAGGCTCGCGTTGGAGAGAACAACCACCGGGAGCTTCGATAGACGGTTGTGCCACCCCTCTCGTTCAGGCAACTTCTTTCCTCTCTGGGAGGGCGGTGTCTTTGTCAGAATATCGATCGCTGCCTCGATATCTGCTGAGCAACTCGTGATGATGAGATCGTGCTCTCCATCCAGAATGCCTCGCTCAAACGCCCAGCAGGCAAGCTCGCGACTCAATTGGCTACCGACTACAAAGACTGCACCATCCTCTTTGCGAATGATGACCCCGTTACTTCCAATCAGCGGTTCAGGATCCGGCAAATACCAATAAATACCGCCGTCAACCGCCAAGCCATCGGGATACTCGAAGTCGATACCCTGCTCGCTTCGGTAGTCACGATACGAAGCTATGGCATCGAGGAGGTTCATTGCTTATGCCGACCAGTGGAAATCGTTCGGTGGGCAGGGTGGTGGAATGGACAGGTTTGGCCAGACAATTTCCGGGTTTGGAGGCGGAACGCGTGGAGGGCCAGTGGCTGGAGTGGGCTGTGTCCCGCTGGCCCCGCCCTTCCTTGCCGAGGCGGTCACTCGGCCCCAGCGGTTGGTTCGGCTTGCGGGCGATGCGGTGGCCACATCTCCTGTGCAATACGGACTCCCACCTGGGCCAGATCCACCAGGGGAATGTCTGGCAGGGGATGGAGCTGATGCCACTCGCAGCAATCGGTGGAACCCGAGGTCTCATGCCGCAAGTGACCACCCACGAGATCGACGTGATAGATGATGCGAATGCCGTGAAAATCCTCGCTTCCTGAAGTGTCGTGGATGGAATCGATCGTGGCGAGAGATCTAACCACGACAACAAATCCCGTCTCCTCCTCGACTTCCCGGACAACCGCATCCTCGGGGCTTTCTCCGAAGTTCAGGCCACCTCCCGGAAGCGTCCAGAATCCTTCCCATCGCGGCAGCTCCTTCGAAAGCCGGCAAAGTAAAAGATGATTCGATTGATGAATGAGCGCGTATGCCGATACCCGTGATCGTTGAGGTTTCATGGGTTGGTCGTTCTCATTGCGGACCGCACCAAACTACGTCCCGGATCTCGGAATCGGCCTCGAGGATTTTGTGAAGTGCATCCAGCACACGAGTCAGCTGCGGACTCGCATCAATCGTTCGGAAAAACTTCTTCACCTTCGGAGTGCTTGGGTCCGTGAATACCAGGAACTCATCGTCATCGCCGTCCTGATGTCCGCAGCAAAGGGCGAGCCGGAAGCCTTCATTCCGAATCGGCAGGTAGCAGCCCCAATCTTCGAGAATCATCTCTCCGGTCTCAATGCCATGCTCGGCAAGCTTCTGCGCAAGATACTCGGTCAGCCGCTTGCCCCAGAGCCCGGGATTGATCTCTTCCTCTTCGCCTTCGTAAGGCGGGAACTTTGACGAACGGAACTCAACCTGCGTCTTCATGAATTTATTTCGCCCCACGTTAGCTGCGATGGCAGCCGCGTGTGTGGTCGGAGTTAGTGTGGTGATTGTGGGGATTCAGGCGGAAGCAGGATGTCGGACACGGTGTAAAGGTTTGAAATCTCATGGCGGGTTGGAACTGGAAGGTTAGTGTTGGTCCGATGTCACATTTGGTTCGGCGAGTGTTTTGGTCTGTGGTCTGACGGCAATTCTTGATTCTCCGTCGTCAATCAGGATTTGATTGTCGCCAATTTCGATCTTGGGCTGATGGGGCACAGGCTCCTGGAAACTCGCTTGCTTTTGATAGATTGTCACACGATCACCTTGCGCTCCGATGAGATCAACCCTCCACTTGTTCAGCTCAAGAAATCCCATTCCGTAATATTCGAAATAGGAAACGGCGATGACCTTTTTATCCGCGATAGTGCCCCTGAAGAAAGTGCCGATCTCTCGGTAGTGGTGCCGCGTGTTCAGAGAATAGACCAGCCAGCATATGCCAACGATAAATCCACCGGTCAGTGCTGGGATGTTTTCGCGCCGCATACGTCCTTCTATGGTTTGGATGTGCCATACACCGCGGCTTTAAGTGCATCGGGCATCTTGCATCCGCTTCTTTGATGGATTTGATAAATCAAATCGCCCGCTCCCGCAAGGCCATCTGTAGAGGTGAAGCTGATCATTCCCTCAGACTTCCAAATTGAAAAATAATTCAGCACCCTGTTCCAACGAATCTCCGTGATGTCATTCCATGAAATAGTCTGTAGCCGATTGAGCCGTCGGATTTGAAGACCTTCGTCGGTGACTGTATAGGCGATCAGACCACTTCTGATGTATAGCCAAATCACGAAAACCGCCAACCCGGCACAGACAGATACAACCGAGACGCACATTGGGAAACCTCCATTCACGAACTCGTCCGTGCATGATCGATAAGCCATGTATGCGAAGAATGAAGATAAGCCTAATCCCGCAATATGGACGAACCAGTTGGGGCGGAAGGTTTCGTTATTCATAGTTTTGAGACGAACGTTTGAGGTGATGTCACCGCGTCATTGCGATGAGATTGTCGTCTAGCAAGATCCGCGGCAAGTGTCATTCCTCGGGGGCGGGTTTGAGTGGGCGATAAGGACACGGGCCAGTCGTATAACAGGAGGAAGAAAGCTGACGGGGGATTTCCGGGCGATTTCCGCCAGCGGTGAATGCGGACAAAATGTCCGCACCCCATAGTGGCGCACCCGCTCATTCACCCCCAGCGTCCGGCCCAGTCGGCGGGGAGGCGGACGGGTTTGCCCTCGGGCATTTGGACGAGGGCGAGCGCTTGGCGGGCGGTGATGAGGAGCGCGCCGTCCGCCTCGCGGATCATTTCAAAAGCGCACCAGAAGCGGGCGCGGGAAAATTCGTCAAGCCGGCCGCGGATGATGAGCCAGTCGCCGAGTTTGGCGGGGCGTTTGTAGTCGATCTCGGTGCGGGTGACGACGGGGTAGAGGTGGGTGGCCATCATGCTGCGAAGGTCCATGCCCATCCGCGCGGCGAGGCGGGTGCGACAGGTCTCGATCATCCGCAGGTAGGCGAGGTTGTGAACGACCTGGCCGCAGTCGGTGTCGAAAAACATGACTTCTTCGCGGGTGTCGAGGGTGGGCAGGGGTTCGGACATGGCGGGATTTAGGGGCAAGCGCGCCGGATCTGCAATGTTGGCTTGTGGGTGGGCGTAGGGATTGCTTAAGTTTAAGCGAATGATTCCGGGAAATTTCCACCTGCCACGCGTCACGGGGCTTCTGCTAGCCGCTGCGACTTCGCTGATGGCGGGAAACTTCGCGGCACCGGCGGAAGGACCAGTGGCGTTCCGTCGGGACCAGGTGCCGCTGGATGCGGAGACGATGGCGGGCCTTTCCCGGCAATTGATGACACTGGCTCAAGGGCTGAAGGCGGACACCGCCGCGGAGCGCCGGACGGCGGCCCAGATGCTGGCGCTCTCGACCGCGCTGGATCCGGGAAATGCCAAGGCGCGGGACGTTCTCGCGGATTTCGAAAAGGAAAGCCACGCGCCCATTTCGGATGGCGATCTGTTGGGCAAAAACCGGGCGCGGATCTGGCAGTATCTGGCGTGGTTGGAAACCCCGGAAGCCGGGGCGCAAGGCCAGGCGCTTGCCGCTTGTTTGGCAGATGTGATCGCCGTTTCCGATCCCGAACACCCCCGGGCACAAGCGCTGCGCGGCGCGGGCGAACGCGGCGCATGGAAAGGCTGGATTCCCGGGCTTTCCGCCTACGAAACGAAGGCACCGGTGGAAACAACGCCGACGGACGAAACCGCGGTGGCCGATGCCGGGGTCCTGCTCAAGAGCGCCCGGGTATTCACCCCGTTGTGGAAGCGATCCGCCGAGGAGCCTCCGAAATGGAGCCTCGCCGCCGCGCCAATCGAGATGGTCGCGAATGGCACTTCCGAGAAAGGCGAACAAAAACCCTTCTCACTGGTGTTCGTCGCGCCCCCGAAAAACCAAAAGCTGACCCCGCTGATTTCCCCGCTCCTCAAGTTGCTGGAAAAGCAGCACGGCAGCCTTCCGGCAGGAGCGCAGGTGACCCTTTCCAGCCCGGCGCTCGACGAGTCGCTGCTGTCCCCGAAGCTCCAGTCGATCAGCGCGGCGTCCGCGGTGCTGGCGAGCTCGGCGATTTCCGGACGCGAGCCGGAGGCCACGATCATCGGCTTGGTCGATGAAACGGGCGCTTTCAAACTGCCGACCGGATTCTGGAACCAGCTTCAGTCGCTCGGCGCTGGCAACGGCGGACGGCTCGTCCTGCCCGCGGCCGCGGCCGAGTATTTGCCATCGATGCTGGCGCTCGAGCGACCGCAGATCTTCTTCGATTACGAGGTCGTGCTGGCCTCGAACTTCAAGGAACTGCTCGACCTCACGGCGAAAACTCCCGAGGGAACATTCGCCAAGGTTTCCACGCAATTCCGTGAGATCCGCGAGAAAATCGGCACCCAGCCGCTCGGCCAATATGTGGCGAACCCCTTCATCCGCCGACGTCTGGCGGAGGTTGCCACGGAGGCTCCCTATCATTACTCAGCCAGGCTGCTCGCCATCCAAGGAGCGGGCAACCGACCGGTGTTCGTCCCGCAGGCGGTTCTAACCGCCGAACTGCGCCGCGCCATCGAGCCGATGGATTGGCTGGCCAAACAGGCGGCGACCGGCGCGGCGTTGGAAGATGCCGAGATCGCGCGTATTGGCGCGACTTACGAGACGTGCCATGGCCAGGTCGAGCAACTCTACCGCTATGCGGAAAAGAGTGACCGCGAGTGGGTGGAACGAGTACAGGCCATGGTGACGACCATCCGCACGCTGGACCGCGCGACCAGAAGCCGCGGCGAATACTATGAAGTGTCGGCAGCCGTGCTGCAGGCGCACGCGGCCTTTCTGCGCGCCTATGCCGCGGTGGTGGAGGAACTGGACAACGCGTCCGGCGAGGTGGAAGCCGCTGCGGAAAACTAGGCCCTCAGGAACGACCCAAGCCTCCCGCGATGCCCGATCTCAAAGCCCGCCTGATCGACGCGGCCGTGCGTCCGCTGGCCAGCGATGCGGAAGTGATTCAGTCCGGCAAGGGCTTCCTGGCCACTCTAACGACCACACCGGCGCGCGGCGCGGAGGATGCGCTGAAGCGCTGGGACGCGCTGGGACGCGCTGGATGCGAAAGCGGGGAAAACCGTTTGGCGGCTGTTCTTCTATCTGGTCGTGACGGCGGTGCTCGTCGCCTCGCTGACTTCTGATATCTCCGAGTTCACAAGGTATCAACGACTCCTTCGCGGCGGATCGTCCGGTCATTTCCCGCAGGATCGATTTGATCGAACCTACAGTGCGGCGGAAAAACGATTGCTCCTCATCTCCGTTCCGGACCACAGCACCAGTCTTCGGGCGAAAATCCTGTGGGATAGCGACCCCGACAACGCCGCCTATTTCGCCAACTATGCGGTGAGCTATCTATCTGATACCAACGAACTTCCTGCCGGCTTCATGGAAACCGCCCGGCGGCTGGACCCGGAGAATTCGTTTTTCCCATATCTGGCTGCAGCAAACGAAGTCCTGCCTGTTCGCATGACACTCCTTACATCGAGAGGTGGGAAGTCGACGACGGATCCGTATGAGCACGTGCTATCCCTTTTCCATGATGCCGGCAAACTGCCACGATTCGACAACTACCTGATTCAACTGAGGAGGGAAAGGATCCCACTGCTCCCTCAAAGCACGATTTTCGAGTATATGGATTCGGTCAACTTCCTGGCCCGTTCGTATGCCCCGGATCTTGGTTTGAGAAATCTGACGGGCGCGATTGAGTCGAAATCGGCGATGTTGTTAAACTCGGGTGACAAGACAGGGTTCATCGAACTGAAGCGGGACGTCGAAGCGTTTTTGCGCAATCTGTCCCAGGTCCACACGGATTCGAGTGAGAGATTAATCATTAACGGCAATGAGATAAACGACGTGTTGGAGAGTTTGGCTTTCGATGCGACTCGGCTGGAACTCGATGGTGACGCGGCGGAATTGCAGTCGAAGATCGATCGACTCAAGCAATGGGACACGGACCGCCGTGCCAACACCTATCAGATCGACGGCCGGGAGTGGGGGGCACGGGGAGGCATACTCAAATCGCGCTTCATTCGGATCAAGCAGGCAGCCCATCCACCCGTCCTGACCGACCATGATATCAAGCCAGGGAGGATGTTTGACCACGCGGTATTCGCACAGATCTGCAGTTATGCGGTCGCGGGAGCGCTGGGACTGGTGTCCGTCTCGGTGGCACTTTTTCGATTCCGTTCCCCACCGTTGATGCGGCGGCTGTCGGCACGGATGGAAGTGCTGCTGCGCCCGGGTGATTGGCTGTGGCTGTTAGCCGCCGTTTTTCCGCCGCTGCTGTATCTCATGCTTGTCGCCCATCTGACGGACCTCGGAGGCTACGGGTCGGCTTTCTTCGTAAGACCCATCGACCTTCCCTATGGCTGGGCGGCCAATCTGCCGATGGTGCAGTTTGCCGGCGTGCTTCTGATGATGCTGATCCTTCCCATCCTCGTCGCCCGCTGGCGGCTTGGAATCCGGGGCGCGGCCTTCGGGTTTGCGAACACCCGGCTGTTGCTGGGGGCGTTTGCCTTGCTCAGTGCGACGGTGTTCATTCCCGTGGTGGGCTGGGCCGTCATCGCGGAGTCCACGCCGGGACTTGTCGCGGCTTGGGTTTTGTTAGTATTTCCCTTCGCCTGGCTTTGCGGGGTCGTGGGCAGCGCTATGATTTGCAGGACGGGCTGGCTGCTGCACCACACCACGGCTTCGCGGGTGTTGGTGCCAGTGTATGTGGCGGGACTGATTTTCCTTTTGTTGGCCATGCCGTTTTTCAAAGCGTCCCGCCAGTATTGGTTCGAGCGGGACAGCCTGACACATTTGGATCTGGCGTATCCGGGGTTTTCGAAATTCGAATACGACCTTTCGGCGGCCGCCCGTAAGGAACTTCGTGAAGCGTTGGGCTATGCCCCGTAAGCAGGAGCAGCGTCCCCGCGCAGGGCGCTTTAGTGGATATTGGAGATCGTCTGGAAGATCGAGGTGATCATCAGATAGGCCATGGTGCCGATGAGGCAGGCCATGATGATCAGCACGGTCGGCATGACGAGGGCCATGATCCGTTGGAGATCCTTATCGAGTTCCTTGTCGTAGCGCTCGGCGGCGCGGCGGAGGGACTGGTCGATCTTGCCGGTTTGCTCACCGACGGAAATCATGTCGATGAGCAGCGGCGGGAAAGCGCCGTTGCGGATGAGGGCCTTGGAGAAGGATCGGCCGTCGCCGACTTGGGCGATGACTTGGTCGAGATTTGCGCGGAGCGAGCGGTTCTGGGTGGCGTCGCGGGAGAGTTCCAAGGCGCGGAGCAGCGGCAGTCCGTTGCCGACGAGGTTGGCCATGGTTTCCAGGAACTGGACGTAAAACCGGCTGGAAATGACCGGGCCCACCATCGGCAACTGGAGTTTCATCCGGTCCCAGGCGGGTTTGTTTGCCTCGTTGTCCTTCCAAGCTTTGAAAAAGATGAAGGCGGCGATGAGGGTGAGGAGGATGACGATCCACCATTTGGTGAGAAAGTCCGAGATGCCGATGAGAATGGCGGCGCCGAGCGGGATTTTTCCACCGCTGCTCTCGATCAGGTCGGTGAGCTGGGGGATGAGGGTGGTGACGAAAACGATGGAAACTCCGATGCCGGCGAGGATCAGGAATGCCGGGTAGATCATCGCGAGGATCAGCCTGGCCTGGAGCTCGGCGAGGGTTTTGAGGTAGTGGGCCTGGCGCTTGAGGATGTCGTCGAGCGCGCCGGACGCCTCACCGGCGGCGGCGAGCGAGCAATAAAGCGGGCCGAAGCTGGGGCTGACTTTTTTGAGGGCGACGGAGAAATTGACGCCATCGCGGACGATCTGGCGGATTTTGAAGGAGACGGCCTTGAGGTTGCCGAGCTCCTGACGGTTTTCCATCGATTTGAGCGCAGGCTCCAACTGAAGGCCGGCACTGAGCATGTCGGAAAGCTCCTCGGTGAACAGCACGACTTCCTGGCGCTTGAGCTTGATCGGCCCGTCGGGGATGGGCTTTTCGTCGGTGTCGGTCTTGGCCTTGGTGCGTTCGCTTTTTTCCTCGGCTTTGGCCTTGGCATTGCCACTGGATTTCTTGGCGGATGCGGCGGCGGCAGTCTCCTTGAGATTGACCGGCTGGAGGCCCTTCTTGTCGAGGACGCGGAGGGCTTCCGGGCGATCCGCGGCATCGATTTCACCGGTGGTGACGGCACCGTTGGCGGAGAGGGCTTTGTAGGCGAAGAGAGGCATCTTGGGGAAAAGCTGAAATGCTGAAAGCTGAGATGCTGAAATTTATTCCCCGCCGCCGATGTCGGAGGAGGTGACGGAAATGACTTCCTCAATGGTGGTTTCGCCCTTCATGACCTTGTGCCAGCCGTATTCGCGCATCGGGATGTAGCCGTCGCGGACAGCTTGGGCACGGAGCTCGACGGCTTGGGCGCGGTGGGCGACGAGTTCCTGCATCGGGTGGGTGAGAAGGATGATTTCGTAAATCGCGAGTCGTCCGGAGAAGCCGGTCATGCGGCAGCGGTCGCAGCCTTTCGGTGAATAGCACTGACCGGGAATGTGCAGCGGGATGCCGAGATCGCGCTTGTCCTGTTCGGACACTTCGCGCGGGGTCTTGCAAGTCGGGCAAAGCTTCCGGACGAGCCGCTGGGCAAGGAACGCCCGGACGGCGGCGGAGACAAGGAACGGCTCCACGCCCATGTCGATGAGCCGGCTGATGCCGCCCATGGCGTCGTTGGTGTGGAGGGTGGAGAAAACCAAGTGACCGGTGAGCGACGCGCGGATCGCGATTTCCGCAGTCTCAAGGTCCCGGATTTCCCCGATCATGACGATGTTGGGGTCGGCCCGGAGAATCGAGCGAAGCGCGGTGGCGAAGGTCAGGCCGATCTCGTTTTTCACGGCGATCTGCATGACGCCGGTGAGCTTGTTTTCCACCGGATCCTCGACGGTGACGATGCGCCGTTCGGGGTGGTTCACCTCGGTGAGGAAGGAGTAAAGGCTGGTGGATTTACCCGATCCGGTAGGGCCGGTGATCAGAATGATGCCGTTGGGAAGGTGGAGAAGTGACTCGATCTTCTTGAGCACGAACGGCTCCATGCCGAGCTTGGCGATGTTGAATTTCTCTTGGTTGAGGAGACGCAGGGAAACGCTTTCGCCCTCGACGGTCGGCACGGTGGCGACCCGGACGTCGATCGTCGCACCTTCGAACTGGAGGTTGATCCGTCCGTCCTGAGGCACGCGGCGCTCGGCGATGTCGAGGCGGGCCATGATTTTCAAACGGGCGATGACCGAGCTTTGCAGCGCCTTGATGTTTTCCGGCACGGCGATCTCGATCAGGCGGCCGTCGATCCGGTAGCGGATGCGGAGATTGGTGCTGAGTGGTTCGACGTGAATATCGGTCGCGCGCTGGTCGAGAGCTTCGCGGATGATCTGGTTGACGAACTTGACGACGGACGCTTCCTCATCGTCGTCCTGGTCGATGACGTTGGCCTCGTCCTCGCCGCTGTCGATTGCGTCGTAGTCGAAATCGCGGCCTTCGAGGATCTGTTCAAACGTGTCGGCACCGACCCCGTAGAGACGGCGAAGCGCTTCGTGAAGGCGCTTGCGGGAGGCCATGCACCAGTCGATCGGCAGCGCGAGTTCCTGAGCGGCGGCTTGGCGGGCGATCAGATTGAAAGGATCGAACGTGCACAATTTCAGACGCTTGTGATCGCCTTCGCTGGTGATTTCGACGGGCAACAGCCGGTGCCGAAGCGCCAATCGCGGCCCGCAAGCTTCGCGCAAGGGCAGGGGGACTTCCGCCATCGGGATGCTGTCGAGCCACTCGATCCCGAGATCGTGGGCCAGCTCCCGCATGTAGAGTTCTTCATCGACCACGCCGGAGTCGAGCACATCGTCGATGGGAGAGCGTTGGCGTTGAGCTGCGGATTGCAGGACTTCGGTGAGTGCGGGGATGTCGTCGCAACCGGTGCGGCGGGCTGGGTCAATCAAAAGCTGGGTCATGGGCGGCGACTTCTTGTCGCCTAAACTCCACCCGGGCGCAATCTTGTCTCTTGAAAATCCTCTAATCCCCGGATTTGCCGGACACATTTGCGAAATCGCTAAGGTCTGGCGAAAAGCTCCCGGCACAGCAGGCAGCTTTTGCCATCGCAGCCGCGGGCGGAGCAGTGCCCGCGGCCGTAGAAGATGATTTGCAGGTGCAGGCGGTTCCAAGAGTCGCGGGGGAAGAGTTTCTTCAGATCGCGCTCGGTTTCGACGACGTTCTTGCCGGAAGTGAGTTTCCAGCGGGTCGCGAGGCGGTGGATGTGAGTGTCCACAGGAAATGCCGGTACGCCGAACGACTGCGCCATCACCACGGATGCCGTTTTGTGGCCGACACCTGGGAGGGACTCAAGCGCTTCGAAATCCTGAGGAACCTCGCCGCCATATTTCTCGACGAGGATTTTCGAAAGCTCGGAAATGGCCGCCGACTTGCGCGGTGACAGGCCGCAGGGGCGGATGGTCTCCTGAATTTTTTCAACCGGCACCTTCATCATGTCGCGCGGATTGTCGGCGAGTTTGAAAAGCGCGGGCGTGACCAAATTGACCCGGACATCGGTGCATTGCGCGGACAGCAGCACGGCGATCAGCAAGCTGTAAGGGTCCTTGTGATCAAGCGGAATGGGTGTTTCCGGATAGAGTTCCTGGAGCCTGCGCCGGACGTGATCGGCGCGTTGTTGCTTGAGCATGGGGCGAGCTTTCCGGGTGACCGGAGAGTTTGCAAGGGTAGGAAATTTTCGGACATTGGGAGATTTCCCTTGCCAGTGTAACAGCAACACTGTTACACGAAGAACACCTGCCCATGCTTCCCTTCTCCTTCCAGCTCCGCGATGGCGATCCGGTCTCCGACCAGATCCTCCGTGCTGCGCACCGCGCCTTGGCGAGCGGCGAGCTGCGGGAGGGCGATTTGTTTCCCTCGGTGCGGGCGTTGGCGCAGGAACTGAAGATTTCCCCGACCACGGCGCACAAGGTCATCCAGCAGTTGAAGGATCTCGGGTTTCTCGTCAGCCGTCCGGGCATCGGGATGGTCGTGCAGGCCCCGCAGCTTCCCTCGCTGGAACAACGCCTCGCGCTGATGGAACCGGCCGCCCGCCGCTTCCTCGACGAAGCCCGCTCGCTTCACCTCACCGCCGACGACTTGGAGTTGCTGCTCCGCCGGCTTCAGGATCCCAACCGCTAACAAAATCCATGATCACCATCCGCGGCCTTCAAAAGCGCTTCCATGGCAACGACGCCCTGCGCGGCGTCGATCTCGACATCCCACAGGGAAAGGTCACCGCCTTCCTCGGCCCTAACGGCGCTGGCAAGACGACGACCATCAAGTGCGCGATGAACCTCATCGACCGCGATGCCGGCGAGGTTTCCGTCATGGAAACGGATGCCCGCGCGCTCGGCCCGAAGCAGTGGCAGCGGATCGGTTACGTTTCGGAAAACCGCACGATGCCCGGCTGGATGACGGTGCCCAAGTTGCTCGATTACGTCCGGCCGATGTATGGCGAATTCTGGGACCGCGACTTTGAGAAAAAGTTGCTAGCCGGATTCGAGCTGCCGTTGAAAACCAAGCTTAGCAACCTCTCGCGCGGCCAAAAAATGAAGGCCGCGCTGCTCACGGCGCTGGCCTATCGCCCGCAGCTCATCGTGCTCGACGAACCCTTCACCGGCCTCGATCCGCTGGTGCGTGACGAATTTCTAACTGGCCTGCTGGAACTCACCGAAACCGAAGGCTGGACGGTATGGATTTCCTCGCACGACATCGAGGAGGTCGAACGCTTCGCCGACCGCGTGGCGATCCTCAACAACGGCCGGGTCGATCTCCAGGAAGACGTGGAAACCCTGCAATCCCGCTTCCGCAACGTCGAACTGTGGTTCGACGAAACCGCCACGCTTCCTGGATATCTTCCCGCCACCTGGCTCAACCCGCAGGCCAGCGGCCGCACCCTGCGTTTCACCGATTCCAATCACGATGATGCTTCCAACCCTTCGCTGCTAGATCAATTCTTCCCACCCGCCATCCGCCAGGAAACGCGGCGGATGACGCTGCGCGAAATCTTCGTTGCCCTGGCCCGCAGTTATCGAATCAAACCCGACTGAACCCATGCCCCTCTCACCATTCACCCGCTTTTTCGGACTGGCGATCATCGCCGCCTATTTTCTGGCACTGTTGTGGCCGGATGAAAGTGCCGCCCTCTGGGGCTGGCAGACGCTGATCGTCTTGCCCATTGTGATCGGACTCTTCTCGTGGAGCGCGGTCCATGACGCCCCGCCGTTCGATGACCAAGCGTTCCATCGGGTGCTTCCGCCAGGCGATGGTGTCGCCCTCCGCCGGGTGCTGATGATCCATGGAATGGTACTCGCGGGCATCGCCGTCGCCGTCATCATCTATTGCCGGATTTACAATTTCGGAGGGTCGGCGACGGCATACGGGATCGCCATCCTGACGATTCCGGCGTGGACGCTGATGGCGGCCAGCGGCATCGCTAACAGCCTGTCAACTTCCCGCCAGAGTGGCATCACATGGCCCTATCTGGCCATCTTTGCGATTCCCGCGCTGTCCGCGTTTTTGATTTGCTGGCTGCGCGATTATTTCATCACACCTCAGAATCCCTATCGATATCGCTACCCCCTTCTGCAAGGCTTGAGCACCATCGCCGTTGCGGGGGCGATTCTCTACCCGATCATCTGGTGGCTGGTGGCCGTGAAGCGGCGCCGTGGGCTCGGATTCGGTTTGGGCATCGCGACCGGCCTCTTGATTCCGTGGATGTACGGCGTCGCAGAGCATCTCGCGCCAAGTTACGTGCCATCGGGAAAGTCGCATGTCACGATCACGCGGAAGGCGGCTGTTCCTGCTTATGGGAAATGGATTAGGGTCAATGAAACGCTGTCGGTCGACGGGTTGCGAAAAGGTGAGTTTGCCGATCTGGACCTGTCAGTGAATCAAAACGGTTTAAGCGCCTACGAGGTTCCGGATGATTCCGCTCTGGAGGACGCGAGAGTTCATTACTCACCGATCATCGCCGGGCGGTTCGAGGACGGAACGCTTTCCTGGGGAGAAACGGCCGCTTGGAATTATTTGCGGAGCCAAGTTCCTTCACCCGAAACCTTTCAATTCTGGTGGAGTCAAAGGGAGGGTGTGCCCACCCATCTGGCGTTCTTGCGCCCCGGGAAATCGGCACTCGTCCGTGGGCCCTTTGGTGACACTTCACGCAAACCAGTCGATCGCCAAAACAAGGCCGAAGCGGATTTCGCATCGAACACGTGGGGAGTGTGGTCTCCCGGAGTCTTCATTTTCGAGAAAGCCGGGGAAGTCGATGCTTCTGATGGAGGAACCTGCAAGCTGCCTGGGGGTGGAATTCTCCGCGTGAATCCGTTGAAACAGGAGGGCAAGAGTTCCTCAATTTCCTTCCGACGGTACTACGAGGACCCCTGGCAATCGCGCGGAAGGCCATGGTTCGGACTAAAAAGTCCCGGGAACCGATGGACGGTAAGGCCATGGGTGATTGCGGTGGATCCATCAGGCAAACACGCATTCGCACTTCCCTCCGCGTTTCCCGTCGGTCAGGACGAGAGAGTCATGTTAGGCCAGTTTACGGATTACGTGATTTACACCGGTGAAGCAAAAACTGCCGACGAACTGGCTCGCGTGGAAATGCTGCGCCACAGCCGCCTCCACGTCTTTTGGCCGAAATGGGTCGCACCACTCCAAGAGGAAATCCCGCCGCCGCATTGACCGGGCTTGTTGCGAGCCGCGGACCGGGGTTAGGCTGCGGCAATGCGAAAAAGGTGGCTCATTCCGATCACGTTGCTGGCTCTGGCCGGCGGCGCGGGCTGGTGGTTCCGGACACCGCTAACAGAATTGTGGCGGGCCACGGCGGGCGGGGTGGAACATGGTTTGCGGAAGAAACTCCAACCCGACCCGAAGACCTACGCGGTGCTAACCAAAGACCTCGAACGCTGGCGCAAGGAGCTTGCGGAGCGTCATCGGAAAGCCCGGACTGCCGCCGAGCGGACCGCGTTGGAAGCCGAGGCGAGGAGCGTTTTGGAAACGGCCTTGCCCGCGATGATGCATTGCTGGCTGGGCACGCCCTGGGATTTCAACGGCACCGCGAAAGGGCCGGGTGCGGGCAAAATCGCGTGCGGTTACTTCGTGGCGACGGTGTTGCAGGACGCCGGCTTCCGGGTGGACCGCTATCAGCTCGCCCAACAGGCTTCGGGAAACATCATGCAGTCCTTTCTGGCGAAGGACGCGTGCGCCCTAACCGTGGGCGAGGACTATCAGGCATTCGCCTCGCGGGTGGAAAAACGCGAGCCCGGGATCTATGTCGTCGGGCTGGATACCCACGTCGCGTTTCTCGTCGTCGGCAGCGAGGGTTTCCGGTTCATCCATTCCTCCGGCTCGCGGCCCTGGTGCGTGGTCGATGAGAGCCGGACGGAGGCGGGAGTCCTCCAGCGGTCAAGCTGGCGGATGCTTGGCAATCTAACTGCCGATCCCGCCGTCCTGAAACGCTGGCTCAAGGCGGAGAAGATCGTGGTTCGCGGGACGTGATAGCGTTGAGTTCAAGGAAGGGGCGATATCCGAATCGCCCAAGCCCAGGAAGCACCGATGAGGTGAGGCAGCCTCGTTTCATTGCCCTCCCATGGGCTTCGGCGGATCGGAGTCCGCCGCTCCGTGAAGTTAATGCGGATTCTCGAAAATCTGCTCCACGGTCAGCCCCAACTCCTTGGAAATGCGATAGGCAAGATCCAGCGACGGATCGTGCTTTTCGGTTTCCAGCGCATTGATCGCCTGCCGCGAAACGCCGACGCGTTTGCCGAGTTCTTCCTGCGTCCAGTTGCGCTCCGCGCGCATCACTTTGAGGCGGTTTTTCATCAGTGTGAGGTGCGGATGAAGGGAGTGACGATTCCGAATGCCGCCCACAAAAGCGGGTAAACCATCGCTGCGGAAACGTGGGGAGCCTTGGCATAGAGTTCCAGGAATCCCCAGATGGAAGTGATCGCGAGGGTGACTCCGGTCGCGACGATGAAACGCTTGGCAGTCAGCGCGCGCACGAATTCATCGCTGTTCCGCATCCAGACAAGATACGACCAAATGTGGCCGATGACCGGAGCCGCGACCACCAGCGAGAATCCCCAAGCCCCCCGAGGTTTCATGTCATCGAACGCTCCGGTGATGGCTGCGACATTCAGCGCGACGTAGGCTCCCAGAAAAAGGAAGGCGCGGCTGAGATACTTTTTGTTGGTTTCTGATGAGGTTGTCATGGCAGGTGTTCTTGACTTGATGTAAGGCAAACATGACATGATTTCGTGTCAGGTCAACATTACATTTTCGGAATCTCTCTTTTTTGAGGAACTGGCCGGGATCGTTGACAGGCAACCTCCGAGTGCTCTGAATCACGACCGATGATCCCGGACCCCAAACGCAGTTTTTCCGTGCTCCCCAACGTCCGCATGGCCGCGGGATGCGGGCTCCTTTCGCTTTCACTCCTGCTGGGAAAAGCGGCGAAGGCGGAAGTTGCCTCTCCCGCGGAAGTGATCGCCGAACTCACCGCGGCGTATGCGAAACAAGGCGGCTACATCGCGACCTATCACAGTGTCGGCGAAGGGAAATCGCTGGCGTGCACGCTCGGCTCGGATTTTGCGAGTGGGCTCGGGGCGACCCACCTCACCGCCATCAAGGGAGATCAGAAAATGGAGGGCAGGATCTGGAGCACCTCCAACGACCGGATGTTCATAGACTCGGGTGGAAACCTGTTGGTTTTCAAGGGAATGAACGAGGAGTCGAAGAGCATAGATGACTTGTTGGAGGTGCTCACCCTCCGCCCCGCAGAAGCGGAAAAGCAAGGATTCTTCTACACGCCGGGCATGCTGCTGGAAAAAGCGAGCATCGGACCAAGCCTCGCGCCCCGCAGCAAATTAGGCCCACCGTGGGACGACGAAGTCGAGGAAGCTCCGATCCAAGCCTCCGATGCAAAGACTGTCACGTTTCTCACCAAGAAGCACGGGCTCCTCACCATCAACCGCGAAAACGGAATGCTGGTCCGACAATCGCTCGAAGGGGAAAGCGGCGAAGCACGCGTGCTGGAACTCACGGACCTTCAACCGAATCCCGGCAAGGAGGCGGTCGCGAAAATTTCCGCAGATTGGTCCACCGCGGGTGCGGTGGAGAAACCCGTGGTCGCCTGGATGGCCCCGCTGCGGTTGATGGCGTTCCAGTTGGTCATCGATGCCGCGGAACGCGGGGAGGTCGACAAGGACAAGCTGGATAAGTTGCTGGAGGATCAATACGAGGTGCTCCAGCATTTCGCCAAGGCCTGCATCAACGAGACGGAAGGCTCGTTCGCGTCCAAGGGCGATTGGCCGAAACTCTTTGGTGAAATCAAAGCTTCTGCCCGGGACCAATGGCAACCCAAGAATCCCGGCTCAGGTGCCATCAACGATGCGGTTTTTCTCGAATATCTGCAGAAACCCGAGACCCGCCTGACGCTGCGAAACTCGATGGTCGAGGGGATATTGGAAGCAGGAGACGCACCTGAAACCGCCATGGACGACATTTTCGGCAAAGGCGGCTGGGCGAGCCTCAAGGTGGGAAATGACCGCGGGGTGGCGGCCAAGCAATCGCTCGTGAAAGCCTTGTCCCGCGCTTATTTCGAAGCGTTGATCGATCTGAAAATGGAAAAACAATGGGACCAGCGCGACGGTCTCGATTGATTTTCCCTCAGCGCCAACCCGCTCCTTGATGCGCCGCGATTTCCGGTTCGGCCTTGCGTCGTGCCGCCGGATACCCTTCTCTCCGCCCGCAATGTCCTCACTTCCTACCGCTGACCTCCTGGCGCTCGATACGGCTGGCCTGAAAAGCCGCCTGTCGAAACTCAGGAGGTATCTTTGACGTCCCGACCCTCGAAAACGAAATCAACACGCTCGAAGAGGCGATGGGCGCGCCCGAGTTCTGGAACGACTCGGACAAGGCGAAATCCATCAGCTCCAAGGCCGCCGGACTCAAAAAGAAGTTAGAGTCATTCCTTAAACTCGAATCCCGCGTGGCGGACATCGACGAAGGGGTTTCGCTCGCCAAGGAATACGACGATGCCGATCTCGCCCGCGAGGCGATTGCCAATGCCAAGGGCCTTGAGGACGACATCCGCTCCTACGAGCTCCTAACACTGCTCGACCAACCGAGCGATATTTCCCCCTGCTTCCTCGTCATCTCCGCCGGCGCGGGCGGGACCGAAGCGTGCGATTGGGCGCAAATGCTCCACCGCATGTACACCCGCTGGGCCGAGCGCAAGGGCTACACCGTGGAAACACTCGATTGGCAGGACGGCGATGAAGCCGGGCTGCGCACCGCCACTCTGAAGATCACCGGCGACCACGCCTACGGATTCCTGAAAAACGAGCGCGGCGTGCATCGGCTGGTTAGAATTTCCCCTTTCGACTCCAACGCGAAGCGCCACACGTCGTTCGCCTCCATCGACGCAACGCCGGAGGTTTCGAAGGAGATCAAGATCGAGATCCTGGACAAAGACATCGAAATCACCACCACCCGTTCCGGCGGCAAGGGCGGTCAGAACGTCAACAAGGTGGAGACCGCCGTCATCCTGCGCCACCTGCCCACCGGCATTCTCATCCGCTCCACCGCTGCCAGAACGCAGGGTGCTAACAAGGAACTCGCATTCGATATCCTCAAAGCCAAGCTCTACACCATCGAGGAGGACAAACAAAAAGCCGAGGCCGACCGCGCCTACGGCGAAAAGGGCGACGTCTCATGGGGCAACCAAATCCGCTCCTACGTTTTCCAGCCCTATCAGAAGGTCCTCGACCTCCGCACCGGCCAGGAATCCGGCAGCATCCAGGAAGTCATGGACGGCGACCTTGATCCGTTCATCGAAGCCAAACTCCGCGGAAAAGTCCGCGTGAAGGGCGCTAAGGACGACGAGGATTGAGGTTCAGGTTTGGAAGTTGCCGGCCTGAAGAACTCTTTGTAAACTGCGGGCATGACAGCTTTGGAACATCCCGTTCTCGTCTCGATCGAAGACTATCTCGTCGGCGAGGAAACGAGCGATGTGAAGCACGAGTACCTGGGCGGAACTGTCCACGCGATGGCGGGAGCGTCGAACCAGCATAATGTCATAGCCCTCAACTCGCTTTTGTCGATTGGCGGACAGCTCCGGGGCAAGCCGTGCCAACCCTGCAACAGCGACGTCAAAGTCCGCATCGAATTCCCCGATCATACCCGCTTCTACTATCCGGACGCGATGGTCGTCTGCAATTCCAACCCGCCCACCGACCATTTCCAGGAACAGCCGGTCGTGGTCATCGAAGTCCTCAGCGATTCGACCCGCCGCGCGGATTTGGGTGAGAAGCGCGATGCCTATCTGATGTTGCCATCATTGAAAGTTCTCATCTTCGTGGAGCCGGAAAAGCCGTCCGTCAGCTTGCACCGCAGGAGACCCGGTGGTGGCTTTGCCATCGAGTATCACCTCGGACTTGATGCGGTGATTCCGTTGCCGGAAATCGACGCGTCGCTTGCTCTTGCGGATCTCTACGATCGTGCGGTGTTTGCCTGAGGGCGGACGATCTCCGGGGGAACGGCGCGACATTTCCAACTACCGCAACTCTTGAACAAGCGGGGACCTAGCCGGTCCAAGTCAGGATGACCACCAACCCGCCCCCCGATCACTCCGCCATCCTCCAAACCGCCTTCGGCTTTTGGGGTTCCAAAGTTTTGCTCACCGCCGTGGAATTCGGCGTCTTCACGACCTTGGCCGGCCAGCGTCTATCCGGTGCTGAGCTGGGGGCGGCCGTGGGCATCCACCCGCGCGGAGTCTTTGATTTTTTTGACGCCCTGGTATCGATGAATTTCCTCGGCCGCGATGGCGACGGGCCGGACGCAAAGTATTTCAACACGCCCGCCAGCAAACTCTATCTGGTCAGCGGCAGCCCGCGCTACATCGGTGGAATCATGGAAATGCTCAACGCGCGTCTATTCAAATACTGGCACGATCTGCCGGAAGCCCTCCGCACCGGCAAGCCGCAGAACGAGGTGAAGCATGGTCAAAAGGAAATGTTCGAGGAGTTGTATTCGGAGCTGCCGAAGCTCGAGCAGTTCCTCGGCGCGATGACCGGGCTGTCGCGGATCAACTTCGAGGCGTTCGCGGAAAAGTTCGATTTTTCCGGCTACCAATCGCTGTGCGATGTCGGCGGAGCCACGGGTCTGTTAGCCATCGAAGTGGCGAAGGCGCACCCGCACATGTCGTGCGTGTCATTCGACCTCCCGGTCGTGGAACCCATCGCCTCCAGGCACATCGCCGCCTCCGACTTGGGCGACCGCGTCCGCACCGCGACGGGCGATTTCTTCAAGGACCCGTTGCCCCGCGCCGACGTCATCACGATGGGCATGATCCTGCATGACTGGAATCTCGAAAAGAAAAAGCACCTGATCCGCGCCGCGTTTGACGCCTTGCCGGAGGGCGGGGCTTTCGTTGCCATTGAGGCGTTGATCGATGACGCGCGGCGGGAAAACACCTTCGGTCTTCTGATGTCCTTGAACATGCTTATCGAGTTCGGCGACGCCTTCGACTACTCGGCCGCCGACTTCCGCGGGTGGTGCGGCGAGGTGGGCTTCAAGCGCTTCGAAGTCATCCATCTATCCGGTCCATCCAGCGCGGTGGTGGCGTGGAAATAGGCCGTTAGCCCAATTCCGCGATCACCCGCTCCGCTTCCGCGATGAACAACTCCACCATCGGCGGGCGGTTGCCGAGGGTGAGGGCATGGAAAGCGACATCGGGAAAACCTGGCAGCGGCAAAGCGCGGATACCGGGCGGGCGGTTGGCACCGGGAATATCTAACACCAAACCCGCGCCGTAGCCTTCGGCAACGAAGCGGGCCACGAGGTCGAGGCTGGCGAGCTCCAACATCGGAAACCATTCGATCTTGCGGCGCTGCAGTTCCTGTTGGAATGCGATCACCGCGGGCTCGCCGCGCGGCAGGGTGACGAGCGGTAAATCGATCCGGTCGAGACCGAGGATTTCCCCGGCGGTGGCGGGGCCGTCGGCTTCGCGAACTAACAGCACCAGCGGCATCCGCAGCAGTTCGTGGTGGCGGATGTCGTTGTCCTTCGGGCCGGCGCTGGTGGCGAGGCCGAGATCGATTTTTCCGCTGCGGAGGTTCGCCTCGATTTCCTCGACCCGGCCGGATTCGAGGGTGAAATGAAAACCCGGCACCCGCGCCTGCACCGCGCCTAGCAGGGCGGGCAGGTAGTCGCGTTGGACGATCTCGGGGCAGGAAATCCGCAGGCTGTGATCGGCCCCGCCGCGCAGACGCTCGGCCAGCGCGGGGAGCTTGGCGAAGAACGGTTCGATGAAGGTGAAGAGCGTTTCGCCTTCCGCGGTGAGCGCGAAGGGGCGGCGGTGGAAGAGGGTTTTGCCGAGGGAATTCTCAAGCTGGAGGATCTGCGCGCTGATTGCCGGTTGCTGGATGCCGTAGGGCATTTGGCGGGCCGCCGCGCTGACCCCGCGGCAGCGGGCGACGTGATAGAAAAGTTCCAGATGGTGAATGTTCATGCGGCTGCGTACACTGCGGCCATTGAAGCAGTCGATGATGGCATTGAAAGTTTCAATTAGCGCCCCGGCCGGGATGTTTGCTAGAACGTCCCCGTCATTGGACACCCCACATGAATTCCGCACCCACCCGCATCCCGCTCTGGCTCAAAATCGCTTACACCGGGTTTCTCGCGGTGATGATCCCCGTGTATTGGGCCAACTACGGGCCGACCAATTTCCTCTATTTCTGCGACGTGGCGCTGCTGATCACGTTGGTGGGCATCTGGCGCGAGGACGCGCTGCTCATCTCGATGCCAGCCGTCGGGATCTTGATCCCCCAGGCACTGTGGTGCTTGGATTTCCTCGTGCAACTCTGCGGCGGGAAATTGACCGGGATGACCGGCTACATGTTCGATGAAAACCGGTCGCTGCTGTTGCGCGGCTTGTCGTTGTTCCACGGCTGGCTGCCCTTCCTGTTGTTCTATCTGGTCCGCAAGGTCGGCTATGACCGGTGGGCGCTGTTAGGGTGGTCGTCGCTCTCGCTGGTGCTCTGCCTCATCGGCTATTTCCTGCTGCCTCCCGCCGGGGCCGTGCTGGCCAATCCTCAGCATCCGAGAAACGTGAATTATGTTTTCAATTTGCTCAGCGACGCCGAGCCGCAATCATGGATGCCGCCGCTCGCCTATCTCGGCGCATGGATCGCCGCCCTGACCTTCATCGCCTACGTGCCCACCCATTTCCTGCTCAAGAAAACTTGCCCACCCGCCATCTAACATGAATCCCGAATCCCCGAAATCCTGGCCGCGCGGCTTCTGGAACCTGATGTTCACCCAGTTCCAGGGAGCGTTTTCCGACAACGCGCTGCGCTGGCTGGTGATCTTCCCCGTGCTCGCCTCGCTGACTGTTAGCGAGGCGGACAAGGAAAGCTTCGTCGGTCATTCCTCGCTGCTGTTTGCGGTGCCGTTCCTGTTGTTCGCCACCGTCGGCGGCTGGATGGCGGACCGTTTCAGCAAACGCTCGGTGATGATCGGCGTGAAGGCGGGCGAAATCGGCATCATGCTGTTCGCCGCGTTGGCGTTGAAGTTGGACATGCAATCGCTGCAACTCGCCGCGATTTGCCTGATGGGCATTCACAGCACGATCTTCGCTCCTGCGAAATACGGGGTCATGCCCGAGGTCCTGCCGACCTCGAAACTGTCCGCCGGCAATGGCATCCTCGAGCTGCTCACCTTCGTCGGCATCATTCTCGGAACCTACGCCGGCGGTTGGCTGGCGGAAACCTTGGCGGGTCACGAGATGTGGTCGGGTTTGCTGTTAGCGGGGCTGGCGGCGGTAGGCCTGATGACCAGCATCGGCATCGCCAAAGTGCCCGCTGCCGACCCAGGGAAGAAATTCAACCCTAACATCGTCGGGGAGATCTGGGAAAATTTCCGCGTGATGAAGGCCGACCGTGACCTCTGGCGCGCGAACTGGGGCAACACCGCGTTCTTCTTCATCTCGATGCTGGTGCAGCTCAATCTCGCGCTGTTTGCCCAAAAAGTCTTCCACCTGAAGCCAACCGAACAAGCCTCGCTCCAAGCAGCGCTGAGCCTCGGCATCGGCGTGGGGAGCATGCTCGCGGGCCGGTTGTCACGCGGCCGAATCGAATACGGCTTGATCCCCCTCGGCGCGGGGATGATGGCGCTGGCGGCATTCGGCCTCGGCTGGCCGGGCATCGGCAAACCGGCGTTCGCCTGCGCCCTTGGTCTGTTAGGAATGGGTGGCGGGTTGTTCATCGTGCCCATTGTCTCCGTCCTGCAGCACCGCCCGTCGCCACAAACGAAGGGCGCGGTCCAGGGCGCGGTGAGCTGGTTGTCATGGGTCGGCATCGCCGTGGCCTCCGTCCTGCAAGGCCAGCTCGCCACCACCTTCCACCTCAGCTACGGCCAGATCTTCTGGTTCTGCGGGGTGATCGCGGCCATCTCGGGATTGTTCGTCACCTGGACCCGGCCGCGGGCGGTGCCGGACATGTTGGCCCGCTGGCGCAACCGCGGGCAGGAATCAACGATTCCTAACAATTGATTGCCTTCAGAAGGAATTTTAACCGCAGATGAACACAGATAAACGCTGATGGAAGAACGGGTGAGATTAGAGGGTTCTTGAATTTTTCTTATCTGTGTTCATCCGCGTCCATCCGCGGTTCAATTTCTCTTCCCCATATTTTCTAACGAACCATGCAAGCCGTCGTCGTCGACAAGCCCTACACGTTCATCCCGCCACGGTTCAGCCGGCTCTGGCACGCGGCAGTGCGGCGGCTCCTGCCGCGCTATCTCCGGAAGAACGATGGCATCACTGCGGTGGAATGCGTCGGGGTGGAAAAGCTTCGCGCTTCGCTCGATGCAGGCCACGGCATCATGATCGTGGCCAATCATTGCCGTCCCTGCGACCCAATGATACTCGACTCCCTGGCAGCGGAAGCGGGCCGGCCGTTCCATGTGATCGCCAGTTGGCATGTCTTCATGACGAACAAGATCCAGCGCTTTCTGCTGCCGCGGATGGGCGGCTTCAGCGTTTACCGCGAGGGGATGGACCGGGAATCGCTCAAATGCGCGATCAAGACCGTGGCCGACGGCAAGTTCCCGTTAGTCATCTTCGCCGAGGGCATCATCACCCGCTCCAATGACCGCCTTGTCAATTTCATGGAAGGTCCGGGGTTCATGGCACGGGCGGCGGCGAAGCAGCGCAAGGAGGGCAAGGAGGGCAAAGTCGTCATCCATCCCGTATTCATCCGCTATTTTTTCGAGGGCAACCTGGAACAATCGATCATCCCGGTGATTGAGGCGATCGAGCGCCGCCTGTCATGGCAGCCACAGGTCCAGCTTTCCCCACGCGAGCGGATCCTGAAGATCGGCGGAGCTTTGTTAGGCCTCAAGGAAATCGAGTATTTTCAGGCCCCGCAGCCGGGAACTTTTCGCGAGCGCTTGCTGCGGCTGGAGGACCACCTGCTCACGCCGCTGGAGGACCAATGGTCGTCCGGCCGCCACGACGGGGATACCATGGCCCGCGTCAAACGCCTGCGCTCCGCGATCCTGCCGGAGATGGTCACTGGCGAACTCACCGAATCCGGTCGCGCGGCCCGCTGGCGGCATCTCGCCGATGTCTATCTGGTCCAGCAGCTCCATTGCTACACCGGCGATTACACCGAAAATCCCACACCCGAGCGCATCCTCGAAACCATCGAACGTTACGAGGAGGACCTCACCGATGTCGCCCGGCCCCATTTCCCGATCCGGGCCGTCATCACCGTCGGCGATGCCATCGAAGTCATCGCCGCGCGCGATAAATCGCAGGAAGCCGATCCCATCACCGTCGAGATCCGGCAGCGGATGGAAGGACTGCTAGAGTCATCCAAGTCCAGCCGCAAGGTTGCTCCCAACGGAACTGAAATCTCATGAATCCCATTCTGTTGCGCCTAGCCGTGATCGCGGTGGCGCTCGTGATCTGGTTCTGGACGCAGGAGCTCATCGCCAACAACAGCTCGGGAAATGGCGGCATCGGCGACGGCGTGCACCGACTGACCGCCCGTTGGCACCACTGTTTAGCCACCCATGACAGGGCCGCCGACCGCGTTCTGATCGCGAGTTCCTTCTGCATCGACGCGCTCGGCCTTTCGCTGATCGCCGCCGCCGTGTTCGGGCCGACCTTCGCGCCGTTCATCGGGATCATCATAGTCTTCAGCCTGCGGCAGATTTCCCAACTCTGCTGCACCCTGCCACCACCGCCCGGCATCATCTGGCGCGATCCCGGATTTCCCACCGCGCTCGTCACCTACGATGTCGGCAACGATTTCTTCTTCTCCGGCCACACCGCACTCGCCGTGCTCGGAGCCATCGAGATCTGCCACCTCGGCCCGTGGTGGTTAGGTGCGATTGCGGTCTTCGTGGCCCTCGGCGAGGCGCTGATCGTGCTGGTCCTGCGGGCTCACTATACGCTGGATGTGATCTGCGGAGTCTTCGCCGCTTGGTTTGCTGCGGATCTAGCGGCCCGCCTTGCGCCATTCGTCGATGGCTGCTTGAAATGAGTGATTGTGAATCGGTGATCCGGGTTCAAACTCTTTGCATGAAAATTCCACGCGTGTCGGTTTTTCTCGCGCTGCTAGGCGTCACACCGGTGTGGGCGCAGGTGGATTTTCCGGCCAATCCGACCGTGGCACCCAAGAAGTACACGACGCGGGCGATCGGGGGCGGCGTGAATCCGGGGGCGTCCGTGGACCCCGGAAAATCTGCGAATCCGACCATGCGCTACATCACCCACATCGTGCTTTGCGACACACGGATGTGGACGAGCACGGAGGGCAAACCCCTCGAAGCCAAGCTCATCGCGTTTGAGGACCTCGTCGCGGAAGCGCCCACAGGCTCGGCTGAACCGGTGATGCCCGCGCCACCGGCGAATCCCACGGGTACCCGTGGCGGGAAGGTCCGGCTGTTAGTCAATCGGAAGCCGGTGGAAACCGCCCTCGACCGGCTGAGCCCGGGCGACCGCGAATTTGTCGATCAACTGCAGGCCGCGCTCGCGAAAAAAGCAGCTGCCGGCCGATGAACCGACTACTTTGTCAGGCTCGCGAACCACGTCTTGGTCGCGGGACGATTCAAGAGCACCAGGGTGAGGATCGGATAGACGCAGGTTATCACAATTCCGAGGATCGTCCCTGCTGCCATGAATCCGGACATGATGCCTGATACGGCGGAAGGAGCCTTGGACTGTGCCAGTATTCCCTGGGTCATTTCCTGCATCGCGGGGATCATGATCGTGACGGCCAATACCAAATTGATGAGCTTTGCCCCGAGCGATGACCACGCGTAGGTGTTCGACCACTTGAGGCCGTTTTTCCGCTTTCGCAGCAATTGAATGCCAGCGACGATCATCGGGACCGCCACTAACAGTGAGAGGATGCCGGAGGTGAGCGTCATCGGGTTGATCTTCTCCTGCAGGGCGATCTGGGCATCGAGTTCCGGACCGGCCGGGGTGAACTTGAGAAATGGATTTCCCACTGCGGCGATCACCAGTCCCCACACGGCCCCTATCAGGCCGATGCCCGCGAACACCAAGTGCAAAATGCCGAACACCTTGACCGCCGGCGGCTCGCCTAACATGGCGGGCGGAATCGAGGCGGGACCCTGCGGCAGCGGCGGTTGGTAAGGCGAAGGTTCACTCATGCCGGGCTATCAGATTGAAACTGCCGCGGGATGTCGAGCATGCATCCAGGCGTTCTGGCGATGCAAGACGATCGCTCGACACTTCGGGGTATCCCGCGGTCCCGGCCGTTCACCGGTGATTCCGAGTTATGCAAATTTGTGCAAAAGATGCTTGCCAGAATTGGCGGGCTTGCCTATTTCCACCATCACGCGCTTCGGGATCGCTCCCACGCAAACGTCGAAAATCCCAACAAATCCAACCTTCGCGCTTCGCCACGTCCGCCATCCAAATCCCATGAAAGCCCATCAATTGAACCCATTCCGTCCGTCCACTCTCAGGATTCTAGCCGCCCTTTCCTGCTGCACAGCGGCACTTGTCACCAGCGCGTCGGCCCTGACCTATTATTGGGATGGCAACGGCGCGACCACGGGCGCTGGCACCACTGCCAACGCCGCCGGCAACTGGGGCAGCTCGACCAATTGGAGCACAAGCGCGGTCGGCGCGGACCTCACCAACGACGGCGCCGCGATCACCAGCGCCGACACGGTGGTCTTCACCGCCTACGACGGCACTCCTGCTAACAATCCCACCGGCGGTTACACGGTAACTCTGGGAGCACCGAAGGCAGTGGCCGGAATTGTCTTCGGGCCCGCCATCACCAGTGTCGGAGGGACCACGACGCTCGCTCTATCCGGGGCCAATACCCTGACAATCGGAGGGGGCGGCGTCACGCTGAACGGCTCGAACGCCGATCCCAAGATCGGAGCGACCGCTAACACCGGTTCGATCATCTTGAGCGCGGATCAGACATGGATCAGCAACTACAACCACGCCATGGATATCAATTCCAGCGTGGCGGGAGACGCCGCTGTCGGCAGCCGCACCCTGACCCTGGGTCTCCACAATCAGTTCACCACGGAATTTTTCGGTGTCATCTCCGACGGCGTTGCGGGAGGGAATCTCGCCCTAACGGTGAATAACAGCGGCGGCGGTTCCTGGAGCATCGTGGGAGCGGCCAACACCTACACCGGCAAAACCACGATTTCACGGGGCGATCTGTTGATCTCCTCCATCAAAAGCGTGGGCGGCGGTTCGAGCAGTCTTGGCGCGGTGACCACCGTTCCGAGCGGCACCATCGACATGGGGTCCGGCACGAATGCCGCGACCCTGACCTATGCCGGCACCGCCGCATCCTCAAGTGACCGGGTGATCAACCTCGCAGGCGCCACCGGCGGAGCGACCATCCGCAATTCCTCCGCGCTCGCGAACACCCTCAGCCTCACCAGCGGCGTGACCAACGCGGGCGGTGGCAACAAGACGCTCACCTTGAGGGGGAACAATGCCGGGAGCAATACGATGGGCGTGATTTCCAACGCCATCGACTTGAGCACGACCGCATTGACCAAGTCTGAAGTCGGCACCTGGGTGCTCAACGGAAACAACACGTTCACCGGAGGACTTACCGTTTCGGGTGGCTCGCTAACCTTCAGCAATGCCAGCAATAGCTTCGATGGCGCGATCACCGTTTCGGGAGCCACCACGCTTCTGACTTTCAACGGATCCAACAACTTCACGAAGGGCATGACCGTTTCCGGTGGAACGGTGATCGTCGTCGCCGCCGGCGCTCTCGGACAGGACGTCACCGGAAACAACATCGTTGTCAGCGGCGGTAATCTTCAATTCAACGCCAACTCCGGCTTCACCAACGCCAACCGCACCATCAACATCACTTCCGGCGGGATCGGCATCGGTCCCGGCGGTGTGCTGCCAGTTTATACCGACAGCACCGTGAACGGAGTGGTTCTCGGACTCAATCTCGTCGGAGACGCCGGCATCACCGGCCTTACCGGTCTGTCATTCCTCGGCTCATTCACTGGCGGCACCTTCACCGGAGCCAGCCTCTCTCCGGGCACCGGCAGCACCTACCGCCTCGGCGGCGGCGGCGGATCCCTCATCGTCCAGAACAATGTGCTGGTCGGAGCGAACAACCTGCTGGTCGGCAGCACCGGCGGTGGCTCCGTGACCCTCTCCAGCGGCAATACTTTCACCGGCACCACGACCATCCAAAACGGCATCCTCAATGTTTCCAGCATCAACAGCGTGGTTGGGGGCACCGCCAGCAGCAGCCTTGGCGCTCCAACCTCCGTTGCCACCGGCACCATCGCACTCGGTTCAGGCACCAACACCGTTTCCCTGAACTACACCGGAACCGGCGAAACCACCGACCGTGTGCTGGCTTTTGCCGGAACCACCGGCACCGTCACCTTGGGCAACAGCGGCAGCGGCGCGATCAACTATTCGTCCGCTCCCACGTTTACCGGAACCGGCGCCCGCACGATCCAACTCGGAGCCACCACCGATACCAAAGGCGGCTCGCTGACCGGACTTTCCGACAACGGTGCCAACAAGACTTCCGTCAGCAAGGCCGGTCTCTCCAACAGTACCTGGGTGCTCTCCGGTAACACCTTCACCGGGACCACGAAAATCGACGGTGGTGTTCTCCAACTTTCACTCGCCAGCCTCGCCACCTCCTACATCAATCTCGAAGGCGACGACCAAAACCACTACGGCGTCCTCCAAACCAACGGCACCCTCAGCCGGACTCTCGGGACCGGGGCGGGTAATATCCGTCTGGCAGTGAACAGCGGTTTCGCAGCCAAAGGAGGCGCGCTCACCGTCACTCTCTCTGATGGCACTGTCGATCCGCTCCCGGTGCTCTTGTGGGGTACCACCGCCAATTTCCTCGGCACCGGCACGGACCGCCTCGTATTCGGCTCAACCACTGCCGACAGCCAGGTTGAATTCAAGAATCCCATCAACCTGAACACCGGCGACGCGTTCGAGCGCCGGATCTACGTCGAACAAGGGGTCGGTGGTGACAGCGCCTTGCTTTCCGGCGTTCTTTCCTTCGGCATGACCGGCGGCCCCACGCCGGTTCCAGCCCCGACAGGTATGGAAAAACTCGGACCCGGCACCCTCATTCTCAGTGCCGCCAACACCTACTTCGGCCTGACCTCCGTCTCCGGCGGAAAACTCCTCGTGAACGGCTCGACTTCCACCGGAAACGTCGCCGTCAACAATACTGGCACTCTTGGTGGCGCCGGCACCATCGGCGGCGCGATCACGGTCAACAACGGCGGCACGCTGGATCCGGGAGCCTCGGTCGGAGCTTCCATCGGAACATTGGCCGCATCTGGCAACGTCACGTTCGGCGCGGGATCCTCATTCAAGGTCGACCTCAACGCCTCGACGCCGGACCGCTTGAATGTCACCGGAGCCCTCAACATCGGCGGCGCGACCTTGAACATCACGGAAATCGTGACGCCCACCGCCCCGATCTATATCATTGCCACCTATGGGTCGCTTCCGGTTGCCAATTTCACGAATGTCAACGGCATGCCTGACGGCTATGAATTGAAGACCAATTATGCCGGCGGCACCCAGATCGCCATCGTGCTCGCCGGTTCTAGCAGCCCTTATGACAATTGGACCCAGACCTACAACTTGTCGGGAATCGGCTCTCTGCCCGGTTCCGATCCCGACTTCGACAGTGTTCTGAACATCGTGGAGTTCGCCCTCAATGGCGATCCAACCAGCGGTTCGTCAAACGGCCTTCAGTTTGGCAGGATGGCAACCGTCGCCAGCGAGCCGAACGTCCTAACTCTAACGATTGCGGCCCGCGACGGCGCTACCTTCTCGGCTGTTGGAAACAGCCTGAAGTCCGCCGTGGTGGATGGCGTCTCCTACACGATCCAAGCTTCCAACAATCTCAGTGACTGGGGTGGGCCCGTGGTCACGGAAGTCACTGGCCCGGACGCCGCCGCCATCCAGTTGGGTCTTCCTGACCCCGACACAGGTTGGTCCTACAAGACCTTCCGCACGGACGGAAGTTCTTCGTCCGATTCCACCGAATTCATCCGCGTTGGCGTGGAATGAGGGAAGCCCGCAGAGGCGCGATCCCCATAAGGCCGCGCCTCCCGTGGAGGCAACGACATTGGGGGCAAATCCCAGTTGGTCGCGCCATCGACTTTGCAAGACTCTGCAATCAATTGTGCAACTTTGTGCAAATTGTGCTTTCAAGATGGCATCTGATCATCAATGTTCGCCCATCTCACTTTGAATTAAACCCATTGGCTTCACTTCCGTAACTCAGCCCGCCTGAAACCCTTGGCATCCGCCGCCAGCATCCGAATCTCACACGTCCACAAGCCTCAAACCCAAACTACCGGCAGCCCGCTGATCAAAACCCATTATTCCATCATGAACCTCATCATTCCAACCGACGACACTTTCATTCTCCAACCCAAGGGCCCATCGTGGGCCCGGCGGATCGCCCTGCTGGCGGTCCTGCTGCTAGTTGCCGCCGGCATGATCGCGCCACAACTGCGCGCGGCACCGCTCTATCTGGATTTCGCCACCAATGGCGGCGTCACCACCGCGACCGGCTGGACTCCGGTTTACCAGACGGCTGCCACGACCGGCATCACCAACGTCGGCGGATCTCCCTACAGTTTCCAATTCACTAACATCGGAGCCTATCAGGGCGGCGATGCGACACAAACTCTGACACGCTCAGGTTTTCACAATGCCAATAACTACGCCACCGCCAAAACCTTCACTCTGACCGGTTTGCCCGCGAATAAACCGGTCAAGCTCTACGCCTGTGCGTCTTGGGATGGAAACGGAGCCGGCGGCTACATCGTCTATGGCGACACCGGAGCCACCGGGGTCAAGGCGCAGACCATTGGCAACCCTGGCACCACCGGTAACTTGGCCAACCTGACCTTGATCGGAACGGCGACGGCAGACGGCACCGGTATGGTGTCCGGAAGCCTGTGGGGTAGGAACAATGCGACTGCCATCGGAAATGCGGAAGGCCAAGTGGGTGCTTTCGTATTTGTCCCCACCCAAACCATCACCGCCAGCGCGGGTCTCGAGGGCTCCATCAGTCCTGCCGGTGCGGTCGATGTGAGCGGCGGCACCAATCAGAGTTATACCATCACCGCCAACAGCGGCTACCATATCGCGGACGTGCTGGTGGACGGGGTTTCGGTCGGCGCCGTAGCCGATTATACGTTCACCAATGTCGTCGCGGACCACACCATTGCCGCGAGCTTCGCCATTGATACCGTCGCCCACACCATTACTGCCAGCGCGGGCGCTAACGGGACTATCAGCCCGAGTGGTGCGACGAGCGCCTTTGAAGGAACCAACAAGCCGTTCACAATCACGCCCGACACGGGCTATCATGTTGAAAATGTTCTCGTGGACGGAATTTCGGTCGGAGCGGTCAGCAATTACACGTTCACCAACGTCACCGCGAGCCATACCATCAGCGCCAGCTTCGCCGTCAATACCTATACCATCACCGCCACCGCCGGAGCCCACGGCTCCATAAGTCCGGCCGGTGCGACATCCGTGGACTACTTTGGCAGCCAGGAATTCTCCATCATCCCCGACGAGGGCTATTATGTCGGAAGCATGGTGGTGGACGGCGCTGCCGTATCCCCGGCCGAGTTCCATGCGTTCTACGAAGTCACGGCAAACCACACCATCAGCGTTACCTTTGACAACCGCACCCGGCTTTATCTGGATTTCGCCAAGACAGGCAGCGGCTATACCAACAACTGGACCCCGATTTTTGCCGCCCAACAAGCGGATACCATGATCAACGTCGCCGATATCGGCGGATTGGGCTACGGCTTCACGTTCGGCCATGTGGCCAGCTATGACAATAACAATGCCAACCAGTCCCTGACCCGCTCGGGATTCTACAACTTCGGAACCACCAACAACAGCCACCCGTTCGCCCTCACGGGATTGACCCCCGGGCAAACCGTTAGCCTTTATGCCTGCGCGGCATGGGATGGCAACGGGAACGGTGCTTATGTCGTCTATGGCGACAGCGGTGCCGCCGGCAAAAAGGCTCAAACGATCGGCGATCCGGGCAACACTCCGATCTTGGAAAACCTAACCTTGATCGGAACTGCGACGGTCGACGTCAACGGCACCGTGGCAGGAAACATGTATGGAAACGCCGGCGTCGGCATCGGCGGCGAAGGCCAGTTGGGTGGTTTTGTGTTCGCCATCGAGGCGCCCCCCGTGTTTGCCATCACCGCCAGCGCGGGTTCTAACGGAACGATCAGTCCTTCCGGTTCGGTGAACGTCACTTCCGGCAGCAACCAGAGTTTCACCATCACTGCAAACAGTGGTTACCATATCGCGGACGTTCTGGTCGACGGAGTCTCCGTCGGAGCAGTTTCCAACCATACGTTCAACATCGTCACTGCTCCCCACACCATCAGTGCCAGCTTCGCCGTCGACACGGTCGTCCATACCATCACCGCCAGCGCAGGTGCCAATGGCACCATCAGCCCGAGCGGCGGGGTGAGCGCGAATGCGGGTGTCAACAAGGTGTTCTCCATCGCGGCCGCCACGGGCTATCACATTGCGGACGTGCTCGTGGATGGTTCCTCTGTCGGAGCGGTCAGCAGCCACACGTTCAACAATGTCAGCGCGAACCATACCATTGCCGCCAGCTTTGCCATCGACACCTTCACCATCACCGCTAGCGCGGGTGCAAATGGTTCGATCACCCCGAACGGTGCGACATCGGTGAATCATGATGGCAGCCAGAGTTTCACCATCACGCCCGCCCCGGGCTATCTCGTCGATGATGTGACGGTGGACGGAGTTTCGATCGGTGCCGTCAGCAACTATACGTTCAACAATGTAACAGCGGCCCACTCCATCAGCGCCAGCTTTGACGATCGGCTCAAACTCAAGCTGGACTTCACCTTCACAGGTGCCGCCACCACGGCGAACTGGACCCCGGTCGGCGGCAACTACGTGGCGGACACGGCGGTGGCATCCGCCTTCAACATCGACGGCTTGGGTTACAACTTCAGCATTGAACATGTGGGTGCCTACGACAACGGCCAGACATGGGAATCGCTGACCCGTTCCGGATTCTATACCTACGGAAACAACACCAACGCCCATGACTTCACCGTCACGGGACTGAACGCGGGACAATCGGTTAGCCTCTACGCCTGTGCGACCTGGGATGGTAACGCCAGGGCAGGCGTGGTGGTGTTCGGCGACAGCGGCACAGCGGGCGTGACGGCATTGACCGTCGGCGATCCCGGCACCAGCCCGACGCTGGCCAACCTGACCTTGATCGGGACGGCAACGGCGGATGCCACCGGCAAGGTGACCGGAAGCCTGCACGGAAACGGCGGCGTGGGCAGCGCCACGGAAGGCCAGGTGGGAGGTTTCGTGTTCGCCATCTCCGCGGGTGGCACTCCGCCCACCTCGGGCTATGAAAACTGGGCCACCTCGGCGCCTAACAACCTGACCGGTGCTGACGCCCTGCCGGGATCGGATCCGGACTTGGACGGAGTCTCGAACAAGCTCGAGTTCGCCCTGGACGGCAGCCCGATCAGCGGTGCTTCAAGTGGCCTGTCGTTTGGCAAGGAGGCTACCGTGGCTTCGGAGCCCAACGTCCTGACCCTGACGATCGCGGTGCGCGATACGGCCACCTTCTCGGCCAGTGGAAACAGCATGAAGTCCACCTTGGTGGATGGCATCACTTACATCGTCGAAGCCTCCAACACCCTTGGCGACTGGGGTGGTCCGGTGGTGACTGAAGTCACCGGTGCCGACGCAACCAACATCCAGTCGGGTCTTCCCTCACCCGGATCGGGTTGGTCGTACAAGACCTTCCGCACGGACGGCAGTTCAACATCCGATTCCTCAGACTTCATCCGCGTTGGAGTCGAGTAAGCAGCTTCGAAACCCCACCCCCCACTGACCTTGAATTCGCCCGCACGTGCCACCGTCCTGAGACCGAAGCGCGTGCGGGCATTTCAACGGGACTCTCTCCTTAAATTCATTCAACTCGTCCCGCCCCCGGGTTTACGGGTTGATTCTCCAATCCTCTGATTTTCGTGCAGCACAATCTATCCGCAATCGAATCGCGTTCGGGAGCCGTTTTAAGTCCCGATACAAATGGCGTTCCACGCCCGCAACCGCATGCGGAGGAGACCGTCATCCAACTGCCGGGTCATGATGAGGTGAGCGACGAACATGTGTTACTGGATGGCGAGCGGTTCCTTTGTATTCGGAACGTGAACCGGATGCCCCCGTTCCTGATGAACGTGGTTTCCGACTCCGACTTGTGGTTGTTCGCCGGCAGCAATACAGGACTAACGGCCGGACGCAGGGATCCGGATCATGCGATCTTTCCCTATCAGACGGCGGACAAAATCCTTCACCAGCCGATGGCCGGCGGAGTGTTCAGTCTGCTGGAGGTGGATGGCATGCCATGGGAACCTTGGAGCCCGTCAACCCCGGCCAATGAGATCACCCGCAATTTATACAAACATGCGACCGGCACCAGCGTGCGGTTTGAGGAAATCCACCGGCGGCTGCGCATGCGGTTCTGTTGGACGCTCGGATCCAGCGAAAAGTTCGGTCTGGTGAGAACCTGCCAACTGGAGAATTTGGGCGACAGCCGCCGCCGTGTTAGAATGCTGGATGGCTGGCACCAGTTGCTGCCTCCGGGCATTTCCCAGGAGGCTTACTCGCGCTACAGCTATCTTGCCTCCGCCTACATGCGGCACGAGTCGCTGGCCGACTGCGGGCTTGGCATCTACACACTCAATTCCGGAATCTCGGATCGCCCCGATCCGTGCGAATCGCTGCGCGTGAGCGTCGCCTGGACGCTCGGGCATGTGGATCCGGTCATCCTTCTATCAGACAGGCAGGTGGACGCCTACCGCCGTGGCGAAGAAATCGTCACCGAGGAAGAAGCAAGAGGGGAATTCGGCGCCCATTTGATCGCCTCACGGATTGAGCTCGCCCCTAGCGACTTTCACGAATGGTTCGCGGTTGCGGATGGAGGCTTGGATCATGCCGCCACCATCCGGCTGCGGAGCCTTTTGCGGGATCCTGATACCTTGCGCCAGTCCTTGATGGAGGATCTTAAGGCAGGAGTGCGGGATTTGAAGAAGCGGATCTCCGGAGCCGGTGCGATGCAACAGACGGCCGACAGCGCCGCCAGTGTCCATCACTTCGCCAATGTTCTTTTCAACTGCATGCGTGGGGGCACCTTCCACGACGGTTGCCATTTTTCTCGCTCCGATTTCAGTCTCTATCTGAAAGCCCGCAATGCCGCGGTGCGGCGAAGGCACTTCATATGGGTCGATGGTTTGCCGGATCGCGGTTCGCTGGAATCGCTGGCAGCCGGGGCGTCCGCGAGTGATGATCCGCAGCTTGTCAGGCTTGTTAGGGAATATCTGCCGCTTTCGTTCAGCCGCCGCCATGGCGACCCGAGCCGTCCGTGGAACCGCTTTGAAATCCGCACCAAGGACCGGGATGGCAAACCCTTGCTCGGCTATTCGGGCAACTGGCGCGACATTTTCCAAAACTGGGAGAGTCTTGCTTATAGTTATCCCGAGTGCTTCAAGTCCATGATCGCGGTGTTCCTGAACGCGTCCACCGCCGACGGCTACAACCCCTACCGGATCACCCGCGAAGGCATCGACTGGGAGGTGCTCGATCCCAAGGACCCTTGGAGTCATATCGGCTACTGGGGTGACCACCAGATCATCTATCTGCTGCGGCTGTTGGAAGGTCATGAGAACTTCTGGCCGGGGACGCTGGCATCCTCGCTGGACACCCGGATCTATGCCTATGCCAACGTACCCTATGAAATCCACGGCTTCGACGATCTGGTCAAAGCGCCGCGGCACTCCATTTCCTTCAACGAGACTCTGCACGAACAATTGCTCCGGCGCGCCAAGGTGGTTGGTGGCGATGGCAAACTGCTAACCGGAGACGACGGCGAGGTGTTGCTCGTGTCGTTGTGCGAGAAATTGTTAGTTCCGGTGTTGGTCAAGCTGCAGAACCTGATCCCAGGTGGCGGCATTTGGCTCAACACCCAGCGACCTGAATGGAACGATGCGAACAATGCCCTCGCCGGTTGGGGCTTGTCGGTGGTGACGGTGTGTTATCTCCGCCGATATTTGCGATTTCTTGAAACACTCTTTAACAGTTCCAGCGTGGAGACTCTGGAAATATCCGCACCTGTGGCCGCTTTGTTGCGGGATCTCGCGCGGATTCTTCCGGAAGCCGTCGGAGAATTGGATGACGCGGGCCGCTGGCGCGTTGCCGGCGCGCTGGGCCGCGCCGGTGAAGCTCACCGCGCCAAGGTTTATCAGCGCAAGGCGTTCGCAACTACCCATGTCAAACTCGAGGAAATCCGCACCTTTGTCGCGGTGGCGATCCAAGTGGTGGACGCCACCATCTCCGCCAATCGTCGGGACGACGGAATGTTTCACAGCTACAATGTGCTGGATTTGACCGGAGGCAAAGCGGCCGTTCGCAATCTCGACGTAATGATGGAGGGACAGGTCGCCGTTCTTAGCAGTGGCACTCTCGAGGCCTATGACGCGCTGCGTTTGCTCGATACCATGCGCCATGGCAGCCTCTATCGAGAGGATCAGAACAGTTATCTTCTCTATCCGGACCGCCGGATCACCCCCTTCCTTGACCGCAACATCCTGCCGGCCGGGTGGGCAGATCGCGCGCCGATGCTCGCCCTCCTGTTGGATTCTGGAAACAGCAGCCTGGTGACGCAGGACGAGGAAGGCGGCGCACGTTTCAACGCGGATTTCACCAACGCGGACGATCTCCAGTCGCAGCTTGATTTGTTAGCGGCTGATCCCGATTGGAAAGAGGCCGTGACTGCGAATCGTGATGTCGTGCTCGATCTCTGGGAGGAGGTCTTCAACCATTCAGCCTTCACCGGCCGCAGCGGTGCCATGTTCGCCTTCGAGGGCCTGGGTAGCATTTACTGGCACATGGTCGCGAAGCTGTTGCTTGCGGTGCAGGAGATCCACTCGCATGAGGCCGTGGCGGATCCACAAGGCGATCATGCCCTCAAGCTGGCGACCGCCTACGACTCCATTCGGAATGGGCTGGGATTCACGAAAGATGCGAGAACCTATGGTGCCTTTCCGACCGATCCGTATTCCCACTCGCCGGGCCACCGCGGTGCGCAGCAACCAGGCATGACCGGCCAGGTGAAGGAAGAAATCCTCACCCGCATGGGCGAGCTCGGGGTCCAGATCCGCGGCGGCCGGATTCATTTCGAACCCACGCTGCTCAAGCATTCCGAGTTTTTCACGACGCCGCACGAGTTCCATTCCATCCGAATCGATGGCATTGCTGAAACCTGGAAGCTGGGCGAACGCACGCTCGCATTCACGTTGTTCCAGGTGCCCGTGTGCTACCAGCTTGCCAGCCGTGCCTCGATCGTGGTGGAGCGGGCTGGCGGAGGTTCGGCGACGTTTGATGGCCCGATCATGCCGGAACGTGAAAGTCTCGAAATGTTCCGGCGTAACGGAACGATTCAACGCGTCCTGGTCACCATTCCCGAAGGACGCGTCGCGCCATTCTAACTCATGAAATTATCCATTAAGGAAAAAGTCGGCTACGGCCTCGGAGACACCGCCAGCAACTTCGTGTGGGCGCTGATGATGAATTTCATCCTGTTCTACTACACGGACATTTTCGGCATCACCGCGGCGGCGGCAGGCACCATGCTCCTCTTCGCCCGCAGCACCGATGGCATCGCGGACTTTCTGATAGGCGCGATGGCGGACCGCACGAAAACGCGCTGGGGGCGCTTCCGTCCCTATCTGGTGTGGATGTGTTTTCCGATCGCCATAGCGTTCATCCTCACCTTCACCACGCCGAACTTCAGCATGCAGGGCAAACTGGTCTATGCATGGATCACCTACAACGTGCTGATGCTTTGCTACAGCGTGATCAACATTCCCTATGGTGCGCTCTCGGGGGTCATGACGGACGATCCGGAGGACCGGACCAGCCTGAATGCTTACCGCATGGGCCTTGCGCAGGTGGGCGGCCTCATCGCAAACACGAGTTTCCTGGGCCTGGTGGCTTATTTCGGCGGCACAAACAAAGCTGCGGGTGCGCAGTGGACGGTGGTTCTTTTCAGCCTCATCGCCTTGATCCTGTTCCTGATCACATTCTTCACCACCACCGAGCGGATCCAGCCGCCCCCCGGGCAAAAGACGCGCTTGTTAGAGGATGTGAAAACCCTCGCCGCCAACCGTCATTGGATGGTGGTGGTTGCCGCGGGCATCACCGCCATGACTTTCATGGTCATCCGCGGGTCCGACATGGTCTATTATCTGGAGAAATATCTGCGGTGGGAAGGGAACCTCGTCCGCGGTTTCTGGTTCTTCACTGGGGTCTTCACCATTTTCGGCGCGATGCTGACAAAGTTTGCGATCCGCGCCGCAGGCACGAAAAAAAACGCCTACCTCGCAAGCATGACGCTGATGGGATTGACCGCGATCCCATTTTATTGGATCCGTCCCGACCAGACGGTGATGGTGTTCGTTTGGATTCTAGCAGGTTCCGTCGTCGGCGGGATCAATGCCACGCTCTTCTGGTCGCTGGTGGCTGACACCGCGGATTATTCCGAATGGAAATTCAAGGTCCGCACAACGGGCATCATCTTTTCCGCCATGACTTGTGCCCAGAAAATCGGCATGGGCCTGGGAGCGGCGGTTGCGGGTTTCGTGCTGGCACATTTCAGCTACAATGGAGAAAGCGCGACACAAACGCCCGAAGCCCTTCACGGAATCGTGCTGCTGATGAGCTTGATCCCTGCGGCAGGCTACTTCGCTGTTGCGGCGATCTTTTCCCGCTATGGGCTCACCGAGCCGGTTTGCGATGAAATCCGCAGCGACCTCGCCGATCGCAGGGCAGAGCACACCGCGTGATCTGGCAAAGGTTGCCGATCCAGTTTGTTAGGCCATGGCTATTTGTTGGCGAATTCGATCCAATTCAGGCGAGCCGCGCTGTTTGAGCGAACGCGGAGCGAGGACTTGCCGGTGGGCAGGGGAACCTGTGCCGCCAACGTTTGCCAGCCGGTGGACTTGGCCGTGAATTGCGCCAGCACCTTGTCGCCGGACATGAGATCGATCTTGGAGCCTTCGGAAGTGGCTACCCGGAGATTCGTCTGGAAGCTGCCCGAACGGTCCGTGAACACCTGATAGTCCAGCCAGGACTTGGAATCGGAAACTTTCATCTCCAGCAGACCGTCGGCATCCTTGGTGAGGGCAATGTCAGCTTGGTTCATCGCCGTGTAGGATTCCGTCTGGAGGCGTCCCGGAATGCGGTAGTGAATCTCCGGATCATGGACCGGCATGTTGACATAAAAGTTTCCAAGGGACGTGAGTGCGCCGGGCTTGTCACCCAGCAGGCTGATCTTCGGGTTGTCCTTCGCGCGGTCCTTGAACCACGCGTAACCTTCGACGTAGGGCAACCGCTCCAAAAGATCCACGCATTGGATGAGGTAGTCGGCCTGCGCCTCGTTGTTAGGAGCCTGCCAGCTAGCGAACTCCGTGATCCAGACGGGACGCTTGAACTCCTTGTGCATCATTTCAACCATCCATTTGAATTCGCCGAAATTCCCATAACTGTGTGCGGCCACGGCGGTCACCTCGGTCGTTCCGGCGAAGTGCAGGAACGCTTTGAGAAACGGAGTCATGAAGGTATAGGTGAGCTTCTTGTCCTCGATCGGGTCCATGGCGGTGATGCTCTCCCCTTCCGAGGAACCGAGCGCCATGTGAGGTCCCACGACAGGAATCTTGTGACGGTCGGCGACCGCCTTGATCTTTTGATATAACTCCGCCGTGGTTTTCGGATCGATGAAGGCCTGGCCTTTTAAGTTCGGCTCGTTGATCGCGAGGACGCGGGACGGCTTGTGGGATTTGAGATGCTCGTCGAGGCCTGTGAGGTCGGCCTGGCGGTTGCCCCAGACCATCGGCAGGAATTCCATCTTTGCTTCTTTCGGCGCGCGATTGGTATCGGTGAAGTGCCATGAGTAATACCATGAAACTCCCGGCGCGAGCGCCATGAAGTCCTTGGCGTCCGCGACGTTGATGCAGACTCCGCGCTTGCGGCTTTTGACCGGCTGGTCACAGGGAACGATGATGGACTCCGCGGATGCGGCCAAGGTGGCGAGGGCGAAGGCGGGGAAGATAAGACAGGTCTGGCGGCGGTGTTTCATGACTGGGTTTCCCTGCGGTTCGAGAATGTAATTTCATGCAACAAAGAGACTTCAAATGACGTTGTCAACGGACAAATCGGGCGATCCCCGCAATGGTCACTAGCGGCGGATAGAACAGGGACGGTGACCGAACCATGGAGCCGGGCAAATTCGTGCAATTCTTGCTTGCCCCTTCGTGCGGGCTTCCTGATTCTCGTCTCAACCGAAATAGTGAAATTATGGCCGGACTTAACCAACAGTTGATCGCAGAGCGTTTGCAGATCTCGCGTGCCACGGTGTCGCGCTGTTTCACCAACCACCCCGGGATCAACCCGGTGACCCGGGCGCGGGTTTTCCAGATGGCTGCCGAGATCGGTTACGCCCATTTGGAAAAACGCACGACCAACACCAAGAAGAAGCCGGTGAAAGCGACCTTCGGCGTGTTGATTTGCTCGGATGAGGAGGAGTACTACCGGACGGACTATCAGAACCCCAGCGAACAGATCCTGGCGGGAGTGACCGAATGCGCCCACCTCAACGCGGCCAAAGTGGAGGTCCACCTGGTGGATCCCAAGGCCCGCAGTCTGGCGGACCCCAGCTATTTGAGGATCGAAAAACTGCGCCGGCGCTGGAGCGGGATGCTGCTGGTCTATCCGTTTCCGGAACCCGTGCTCGACCAACTTGCCCCGCTCCTGCCGTTGGTGTCGCTGGTCGAGCAGTTCGATCATTCGGGAATCGATTGCGTGGACGTGGACCACTACAAGGGAATTTCGGCCGCGATCGAGTATCTCGTGGAGCACGGCCACCGCCGGATCGGCTTTTTCACCCGGCGCTATCAGGTGGAGGCGAGCTGGTCGTTCCGCCGTTATGCCGCGTTCATGGAAAAGATGGTTCGCCTCCGTCTTCCGGTCTCCTCCAAGGACATCATCAACATGTTTCCTTCGCGCGAGCGCAACGAGGAAGAGAGCATCGACTATGCCGCGGAACGCACCCGCGCCGGTGTCACCGCCTGGGTTTGCGCCGCGGACCACCAGGCCTATGACTTGATCCGCGGGCTCTATCAGCGCGGGATCAATGTGCCTGAGCATGTGTCGGTGACCGGCTTCGACGGGATCGAAACCCCGACCGGCTGCCCGGAACTCGGGACCATTCATATCCCCTTCCGGGAAATCGGCGCGACGGGCACCCAGCGGCTCGTCGAGCGGGTCCGCAAACGTTTCGGTTCGACCCAGCACGTGCTCATCGACTGCCCGTTCAAGCCGGGCGCGACCGTCGCCACGCTCAAGTGACGTCCGGGCGGGCGGTTCGCCGGTCCGCTGTGGTAATCACTGGGGAAGCTCGCGATCCCTGCCCTCGGGAGACTCGAAGTACGTTTGGTCGGCGCACTGGTGCCGACAGACAGACGGACCCCACGTTGGCCAGGAGTTCGTGGTATGGAACACATGGATGAACGGGTTACGGGCGGATTGCGGGTCGAGGCCGAGGCCTGGCAGCCCGCTTTCATTCCCGGCATTCACCACCTCGCGATCAGCGGGTCTTGCCGCATCCGATCCAAATTCGAGCTTGCAATTTTGTGCAACGATTGATCATTGGGATTCCGTTCTCGAAAATCCATTTCAACCCATTGCCTCATGATCTTCCGTCGCAGTTGTTTTCCGGGTCGGGCTTTAGCCGTTCTGTGCGTCTCATTGCCGCTGGCCGCCGATCCGTTGGCCGCGCAGGTTGCGGTGCCCGTAGGCGCGGGGTCGTATGCCAGCGCGGTGCCCGTCTCGGAACATTTCGAGGACTCCTACTACGGACTTCCGGCGGCTCAGGTCGAGCCGGTGTCCGCCACGCCCGCGATCTTCAGCACGCTGCACCTCGATCCCTTGCTAGCCGGGAAAGCGCTGCCCACCAACCAATGGTGGACCGACTTGCTGATCGGCAATCGATCGTCCCTTCCGACCGGGAGCGATCGCTACAATCTCCAACAGGATGCGTTTGGAGGCACGCTTTGGTTCTATCCCGGTGCGATCGATCCGCAGAGCTACGGGCTTGATGTCTATTTTCCAAACGCGTGGAATGCACCGAATGCCAACGGCAGTCCGCAAGGGGCGATCAACAAAGGGCCTTCCCTCCAAGTGCGCGGCGCGGTGCCCTACACGATCCCGGCCGGGGATGTGCTGATCGCCGACTTCGAATCCGGATATCCGGCGGGCAGCGTGATCACCAACACCACGGGCACGGCATTCACAGCCACGCCTTCGGCGGGCAGCGGACTAACAGGCATGATGGGCCTGCGCTGCGCGAGCACCCGCGACAACGGCGACGGTCCCAAAGGATCCGTGCGCCTGGCCGATTTCACTGTCGCGAAACAATACCTGCATTTCAAAATCTGCGGCGGCAACACTGCGGCGACGCAGGTCAGACTAGTCGTGGGCGGCCAAACGGTGCTGGCGGCATCCGGCCAGAACTCGCTGACGTTCCGCTGGGTAACGTGGGATCTAACTGCCTGGGCGGGGATGACGGCTCGCGTCGAAATCGCGGACGAGTCGTCAGGTGCCTGGGGGATTATTTGCTGCGATCAAGTCGTGGCGAGCAATGCCGCCGATCCGACGTCCCGCTTCGGCGGCGATTTCACAGGAACCGGCAGCGTGGTCACCGGTTGGGGAGACTGGAACGTGGACTTCGGCATGCCCGATTCTAGCGGCAACCGCATCGATGTTTCCGTGGCGCGCGGCATCCCGTTTACTTGGACCCGATGGACCGGCAGCGTGCAGCCGAAGATCATGCTCTCAGGCGCGACGTTGTATAACGCGGCCAACAACCCGATCACCGTGACGGGCGGCAGCTTCACGGCGAGTTCCTTTGCGTTCGATTATCAGGGCCGGTCGTACGGGGTGTTTCTCCCCGACAACACGACCGTCACCGTCGCCGGAAGTTATCTCCAGCCGCAGCTCTCTGGGGCTAACAATTACATGGTCATCGGCTACCTCCCGGCGAAATCCAACCTCGCCGCATTTGCGGCCGCCGCCTATGCGAGACCGACCAACACCCAACTGGATTGGACTCATGATCCCGCCGGGGGTGTGGTGAACACGATATGGAACATCACCACTACGCCGATGAAGGGCGCGAACCTTGACACCATCCAGGGCTGGCTTCCGCACCACTATCGAACCACCACCCACAGCCTGACCTTCGAGCCCTTCACCTATCTTACCCCGCGCGGCACGATGAAGTGCGCGACCGGCCGGACCTTCCAACTCGCGTTTCCCTTCAAAGGCATCACTCCGGCGCTGCCCGCCCCGCAAGTGACCGCACAGGTGAATCCCTATCAGCCAGCGCGGATGGGCAACTACCTCAACACCTTCAATCCCGGTGGGATGCTGGGCGACACTTACTGGGGCGGCAAAGCGCTCGCCCTTTGCGCGCAAAACATGTGGTTCGCCCACGAGTCGGGGGATGTCGCCAATACCAATCGGCTGCAAGCCTCGCTGCGCACCGCGATGGCCAACTGGCTGACCTATACGCCCGGGGAAAGAGAGGCGTTCTTCGCCGACTATCCAAATTGGCACGCACTCATCGGCTCCAATGCCAGTTATGGATCGCAGGCCTTCAACGACCTGCACTTCCACTACGGATACTTCGCCGTCGCCGGAGCCACCCTCGGGATGGTGAACCCGCAGTTCCTCACCGACTACGGTCCGATGCTAACAAAGGTCGCCAAATGTTACGGCAACTGGGAGCGCACCGACCCATCCCAGCCATTCCTGCGAACCTTCGACATCTGGGCCGGCCACTCCAATGCCGGCGGCATGAGCAGCGGCAATGGCAACAACCAGGAATCCAGCTCCGAGGCCATGCAAAGCTGGGCCGGCCTGTTTCTGCTAGGCGGGGCCCTTGAAAATGACGGAATGCAGGCGGCCGGCGCGATGGGCTTCGCCATGGAAAGCTGCGCGGTCAACGAGTACTGGCAGGACATCCATGACACCAACCATCCACCCGGATACACGCGGGAAGGCACGGGAATTCTAACTGCCGATAGTTATGCCTACGCCACCTACTTCAGCGGCGACCCCGCTTGGGTCTATGGCATCCAGTATGTGCCTTCGCAGCATTGGCTGAACTATCTCAACCGCAGCCAGCCCGCCACGGTCGCCGCCAAATGGCAGGCGATGTGGACCGAGCGGGCGAACTACTGCGCGAGCTTCCCGCCGTGGGATGCGGTCTCCGCATTTCCCGCCGGCAAGTGGGTCAAATACGGCCTCAAAGTCTATTCGGCGAAGGGCATCGTCCCCGCCGGCAACGCGGCTCCTGATGTCAATGCGGCCCAATGGCAGATCGAAGTCGATGGCTCCCGCTCCGAACCCGACATTCTAACCGGCGGTCTGGGGCACTGCCTGCTCGTCTATCAGGGTCTGTGGGACCCTGAAACCGCGGTCGCGGAATTTGACAGCTATTTCACCGCAGGCAAGGAGATCGCGACCAACGCGACCGACGCCGGCAGCAGCTACTATCTGATCCATGCCTCCCGCCAGCTTGGAAATCAGGACTACAACTTCACCACTGGCATTCCCACCAGCGCGGTCTATCTGAATCCCACCACCGGTGTCCGCACGTTTGTCGTTTACAACCCGAGATCCACCACACAGCCGGCCGCTGTCTATCAGAACGGAGTGGTGGTCGGAAACATGACGATTCCCGGCCGCTCCCTCGTCAGCACCACCAATCTGAATTACCAACCCACCGCCCCCCAGTCACCCACGGGATTGACCGCGATTTCCGGTAACGGTGCGACTGCGCTGGGCTGGAGCGCGTCCGCCACCGCCACCGGTTACCACGTCAAGCGTGCGACTGTTAGCGGTGGTCCCTACACCACGGTCGCCTCCCCGACCACACCGGGCTACTCCGACACGACGAATGCCCCCGGAGTCACCTATTTCTACGTCGTCTCCGCGTTGAACTCGCTCGGCGAAAGCGCCAACTCCAGCGAGGCAAGCGTGACCGCATTCGGCCCGCCGCTGATGGCGGTGAACTGCGGCAGCAGCACCGCCGTCGGATCGTTCGTGGCGGACATCGGCTATCTCGGCGGCACAAGTTCGACCAACACCGCCGCCATCGGCACGACGGGCGTTGTTAGTCCCGCGCCGGAGGCAGTCTATCAGCGCTACCGTTTTGGAAACTTCAGCTACACGCTCGGCAGCCTGACGCCGGGAGCATCCTACAAAGTGCGCCTCCATTTCGCCGAACTCTATTGGACTGCGGCCGGCAGCCGGACGTCCAACGTCACCATCAACGGGACCCAGGTGCTCACCAACTTCGACGTCTACGCCGCTGCCGGAGGCAAAGATAAGGCGGTCATCCGGGAGTTCACCGTGACAGCCAACGCCAGCGGGCAAGTGGTCATCACGTTCGCCACGACCAAGGACAATGCCATCTGTAACGGGATCGAAATCCGAATCCCAGTCCCTGCCGTTCCGGGTGCCTTGAACGCCAGCACCGCCAGTTCGCAGATCGTCCTAACATGGAACGCCGCGGCGGGTGCCGGAAACTATAACATCAAGCGCTCCCATACCAGTGGCGGTCCCTACGCGACGATTGCCGGGTCTGCCTCCACCACCTTCACCGACCCGGGCGCGACGGCGGGAACCACGTGGTATTATGTCGTGACCGGCGTCAACGGCAACGGCGAGAGCGCCCACTCCAACGAGACGAGCGCATTGGTCACCGGCACCCCTTTGGACCAATGGCGCATGAGCCAGTTTGGCACCACCAACCCGAACGATCCCCTCGCCGGCAACCTCGCGACGCCGCAGGGCGATGGCGTTTCCAATCTCATCAAATATGCGCTGGGGCTTGATCCGCACCAACCGGCTGCCAGCGGCTTGCCCTCCACCGCAATTGCCGGCGGCTCGTTCACCTTCACGTTCACCCGGATGAAAGTCGCGACGGACATCGTCTATCATGTGGATGCCTCTGGCAGCCCGACGTCGTGGGCGGAAATCTGGAACAGCTCGAGCGTGCCCTACGGCTGCGGGGCGGCCGCCTCCGAACAGGTTGTCGTTCCCGACGTGGTCCCCGTGGCCTCGGCTCCTGACGGCAATCGCTTCATGCGGCTGCGGGTCACCACGGCACCTTGACGCTCACGGATGATCACAGGTTGCCCTTTTTCATCTCGCTGACGGCGTGATCGGCGGCGCGGGCGGTTAGAGCCATGTAGGTGAGCGACGGGTTCTGGCAGCCGGCGGAGGTCATCGCCGAGCCGTCGGTGCAGAAAACGTTAGGCGCGCCCCAGACCTGGTTCCACGGATTGAGCACGGAGTTCTTCGGCGAGTCACCCATGCGGGCGGTGCCCATCTCGTGGATGCCCAGACCGATGGCGGGCGTGTTGTTATGACTGGCGATGTCCTTGGCCCCCATGGCTTCGAGCATCTCGACGGCGTCGGCCCGCATGTCCAGGCGCATGTTGATTTCGTTTTCCCGGAACTCGGCGTCGGCAACGACGAGCGGCAGACCCCATTTGTCCTTCTTGTCGGGGTGAAGGAAAATGCGGTTGTCGTGATACGGCAGGCACTCGCCGAAGCCGCCCATATTGACCTTCCACGGACCGAACGACGTGAGTTGCTTTTTGAAATCGACGCCGAAGCCATCGATCTCGCGGGTCCAGTTCTGGCGCATGCCGCTGCCCTGGTAGCCGTAGCCGCGCAGGTAGCCGTGATTGGCCTTTTCCGAATGATTGCGGAAGCGGGGAATGTAGAAACCGTTAGGTCGGCGGCCATAGGTGATCTTGTCCGCGTGGGTTTCAAGAATGCCCCCGGCACCGACACCGAGGTGGTGGTCCATCAGATTGCGGCCGAGCGATCCGCTTTCATCCATGCCATCCGGGAAACGGGAGGATCTTGAATTCATCAGGATGGAAGTGGAGGCGACGGTGGAGGCGTTGAGGAAAATGATTTTTGCGAAATACTCTGTGGTTTCGAGGGTGAGCTCGTCGATCAAACGCACGCCGACGGCTTTGTTAGTTTCATCGTCGAAGATCACCGAGTGGACGATGGAGTGCGGACGAAGGGTCATGTTCCCGGTCATTTCCGCGGCTTTCAGGGTCGCCGCCTGACTGCTGAAATAGGCGCCGAAGGGACAACCCCGCATGCACAAGTTCCGATAGAGGCATGAGGACCGGCCGAGCGCGATCTGCTCCGGAGTGGGAGCTGTTAGGTGGGCGACGCGGCCGGGGATCACCTTGCGGCCCGGCCATTTCGCTTCGACGGCTTGCTTCAGGTCGAGCTCGGCGGGAGTGAACGCCATCGGCGGTTGGAAGATACCGTCCGGCAGGATGTCGAGCCCCTCCAACGAACCGCTGATGCCGGCGAATTTCTCGGCATAATCGTACCACGGGGCGAGCTCGGCGTATTTGATGGGCCACGGGATCGCGATGCCGTCCTTGGCGTTTGCCTCCAGGTCGATGGGCGAGAGACGATAGCTTTGCTTGCCCCACAACAGCGAGCGGCCGCCCTTGTGATAGCCGCGCATCCAGTCGAAGCGTTTTTCCTCGATGTACGGATGCTCCTTGTCGTTGACGAAATACTGGCCGTGGCCGGCGGTGACGGTGTAGCCGGTGCGGTTCTGGACGCTCTGATCCGCCAGCATTTTTTGGGTCGGCTTGTTTTGATGGGAAAGCTGCCAGGGCGCGCTGTTAGTCGTGGTGTAGTCTTCGATGTGCTTCACGTCGCGGCCGCGTTCGAGGACGAGGGTTTTGAGGCCTTTTTGGCAGAGTTCCTTGGCGGCCCAGCCACCGGAGATCCCCGAGCCAACGACGATGGCGTCGTAGGTGTGTCCGGCTTTGCCTTTCAGATTCACATTCATGGGTTTTGAAGGTTAGATGGAATAGGCCTTCTGGCCGGGCTTGAGGTCGGCGGCGGGATCCCAGCGGCCGGGGACGGGGACGAAATCGAATGCCTGGATGCCGCCGGCTTCGGAATTGACGTAGGTGAACTTGGTCAGTTCCTTGAACTGCCGGATGAAGGCCTTATTGTCATTGGCTTGTTTGGCCGTCTTCTCCATCGCCGTTAGAAGCTGGATCTGCTCCGCAACCGGTAGTTTCGCGTAGGGCCTTTGGAATTGTCCGGCGGCCTGCTTTTCGACTTCGGCCAGGCCATCGACGATGATTTTCCGGTCGGCGGCTTCGAGACAATCCTGGACTAACAACTCGATCCATCCCGGCACGCCGGCGTCGATCGCGCCGGGCGTGTCGGTTTTGGGAATGATCGTTTCCGCGATGGCGGCCACGAGTTCGCGCTGGGCGGGCGAGAAGAATTTAAGCTTCGCCGGATCGAGAGGCTCGGCAAGCTGGGCGAAGACACTTTCCGGCAAGGCGACCGAGCCGCCGAGCGTGAGTGCCATGATTTTGAGAAGTTCCCTGCGGTCCATGGGTTTTTGATTGGGCTTCAGTGAGTAATAAACTTCCCGGTTGTTACACGCCAGCATTTCCTTGCGGGGGGTGTGGGTCCCCCGATAATGAAGCGGATCTAGCGATTCGGAGCAGCTGGAGCCTGCCCGGCGATGATCCTGGCCAAGGTGCCAACCGCGGATTCCACTTTTGGACTCCATGGCGATCCGCAACTCAACCGCATGCAGTTTCTGAAACCGCCGTTTGGTGAAAACAAGGGTCCTGGCGAGAAGCTTATCCCGGCGGCGCGCGCCTCGTGGAAAACCGGCATAACATCCGTGTTGCCGGGCAGCTCCAGCCATAGCACGAATCCGCCCGAGGGATTGCTGAGCCGGGTGCCCTCCGGAAAAGCCGCGGCCACTGCTTCACGCATCCTGCAAACCTGGTGGCGGAACGTGTCGCGCAGTTTTCTCAAATGACGCTCGTAGCCACCGTTCCGCAGGAATTCCGCCACGGTTAGAGCGGGCAGCGACGCTCCGCCCAGATTGAAGGCGTTCTTCAATTCCATCACCCGCGGCTGGTGTTTCCCCGCGGCGATGTAGCCGATGCGGAATCCGGGTGCGAGCGTCTTGGAATATGAACCGCACAAGATCACGTGGTCTCCCCGGTCCACTGATTTCAAACAATGCGGCCTCGGTCCTTCATGGGGAAGGTCGCCGTAAATATCGTCCTCGATGATCGGGATGCCGTGTTTCTCCGCCAGGCCTAGCAGCTCGCGGCGATTGGCCTCCGGCATCAGGCTGCCCATCGGATTTGAGAAGTTGGGAATGACCAGCATGGCCGCGACCGGATGCGCGGCGAGCACTTTTTTAACTGCATCCATGTCGAGCCCTTCACCGGACGAGGATGGCACGGCGATGACTTTGAGCTTCAGTTGCGCCAACAGGTTGAGCGTCCCGAAATACGCCGGGGATTCGACCAACACGGTGTCGCCCGGCTTCGTCACCGCCAACAACGCGAGATGCAGCGCTTCGCTGGCCCCGACCGTGATGATGAAATCCGAGGCATCCAGCCCGCAACCCCAGTCCATCGAGAGACGGCTCAATTCCTTGCGCAAGGCGAGGCAGCCTGGTGCCGGATCATACTGCAAGCTCGCCGCCGTAGAGCGCCGCATCACGGAGGCTGTTAGTTGCGCCAGCTTCTTTTCCGGCAGCAGGCCGGCCCCCGGGATCGCCGCACCGAGCGGTACCAGTTTGGGATCCGTGATGTCTTGGATCATCGAGATCGCGGAAGCGAATCCAGACAGCGAAGCCACCGCCGGCTTGCGTTTGCTAACCACCGGTTCGAGCAATGATTTTGCCAACCTCGGACGGACATAGAATCCCGATTTCGGCCGCGCTTCGATCAACCGCCGGCTTTCCAATAACGTATAGGCCTGCATCACCGTCGGAATGCTCACCTGATGCTGCAAACTCGAATGCCTGACCGACGGGATCCGGTCGCCCGCCCGCAGCGAGCCCGAGTCGATCATCGCCTCCATGCGGTCCGCGATTCGCTGATAGAGTGGTTGGCCTGGTTCCTTTTCCATGACTTGAAATTAACCCGATCGGTCGCCGACGACCATGCACAGATCGCAATGTAAGGAACCTATACAGCCGAATCAATTTGGAAATCTGTGCAGGTCTCAAATCTGCCACTCTGTGGATACCGCGTCCGCCAGCCTCGGTCTAGGGTCGCCCCATGCAAACGATCCTTCCGACCACCCCGCTGTCCAGATGGCTAACAGGCTGCCGGACCCAGCAAATCCGGCCCACACCTTCCCGCACCGAAGAACTCCTCACCCGGAAAGTCCTGACCGCCTCGTTCCCCAAGTGCGGGAAAATCACCTGCACCCGCGGCACCCTCTGGATCACCCGCGACGGACATCCCGAAGACATCCTGCTTCCCGCGGGCAGCAGTCTCGTTTGCGAGCCTCGCTCCCGCTTCGTCATCGAAGCTCTGGATAGCGCGACCATCGAAATCACAGGCGGGATCTTCCGTCGCATGATCTCAAATTAAAGTTTTTGCCCCTTTTCTTTAATTTGGCCCCGGAGATGGAAAGAAAACTTTCAATCTTCAAAGAGAAGTAATTTCAGGCACCCGGGCTTTGCATGGATTCACCCGTGAGAATGGCGGTAAGCGCGGGATTTATGTAATAGTTCGTACGGCCGATTTTCTGTTTTTGAAGAAAACCACCGCTCACGAGGGCTTCGAGGTATTTCGTCGCGGTGAGGCGGGAAACTTTGAGATCCCGTTCGATGAACTCAACCTTGGTGTAAGGATGAGCAAAGAGATTGTTGATGAGATCCTGGCTGTAAAATTTGTAGGAGGCACGGATGTTCCGCTTCGTTTCCATCAGCGCTTTCTTGACCAACTGAATGGTGGCGATCGCCTCGACTGAGGTTTCCTCAACGGCGGTCAGCATGTAGAGAATCCATTCCTCCCATGTATCCCGAGTGCGGACGGATTGGAGCAATCGATAGTAGTCCGCCTTGGTGCGGACGAGATGGCGGCTGAGATAGAGCACGGGAATATCGAGCAATCCTTGTTGCACCAGATAAAGAACGTTGATGATCCGGCCCGTCCGACCGTTACCGTCATAGAACGGGTGAATGCTTTCGAATTGATGGTGGATCAGCGCCATCTTGATCAGCGGATCGGCATCGAACAGGTTCTCCTCATTGATGAAGCGTTCGAGGTCGCTCATTGCCGTTTCGATCTGATCTGGATCCTGGGGCGGAGTGTAAACCGTTTGGCCGGCTCCGTCCTTGAGCACGGTTCCGGGGACTTTTCGAAACCCCGCGTTGTTTTGCTCCAGAGTCGCCTGGATTTCCAGAATCTGGCGGGTGGTGAGCAATCCGTTTCCGACCACGCCTTTGAATCCGACCTGCAGGGCCTGGCGGTAGCGGAGTACTTCCTTGGCCGCGGGGCCAAGAGAACTACCCGGACTGAGATCACCTTGGAACAGTTCATCGTGGGTGGTGATGATGTTTTCGATTTCGGAACTGTCCTTGGCCTCCTGCATGGCCAAGGTGTTGATCAGGATTACCCGATTAGGAATCGATTCCACAACCCCTTTAAGTTCAGCCAATTTCCTGCCTGCGCTGGCCAGTTTCTTCAGGATAGCAGGTGTTTCAAAGCGCGCGGGCGGGAGACGCTGAAGCGGGAGAATTTTGGCAGAGTCATCCATTGGAATCTGCATAGAAAACCGACTTTTTCTATGCATGTCGAGCTGACGTGTATAGAAAACCGGATTTTTCTATACACGTTGTGACGACATGTATCGAAAAGGCAACTTTTCAATACATGTCAGGGAAACACCTCAAGCGTGATACTCTTGGATGCTCTTCACGGTGAATTCCTTCTCCTTCAGCGAGCGCATGGCCTTCACCGAGGCTTCGGCGGCGGAGAGGTTGGTGGCGTGGGAGATCTTTTGGGCGATGGCGGTGGAGCGGATGAGGATCTCGTCGGCGCGCGATTCGTGGCTGGCCGGGGTGTTGATGATGAAATGGATTTCCTGGTTTTTCATCCGGTCGACGATGTTCGGGCGGGCTTGCTCGGCGACCTTGTAAACGCGGGTGCTCGGGATGCCTTCGGCGACGAGGCGGGTGTGGGTGCCGCCGGTCGAATAGATTTTGAAACCGAGTTCTACCAGATCACGGGCGACGGCGACGGCGCGGTTCTTGTCGAGATCGGCGACGGATAGGAAGACGTTGCCCTCGGTCGGCAGCGGGTTGAACGCGCTGATCTGGGATTTGGCGTAGGCCATGCCCCAATCGGCGTCGATGCCCATGACTTCGCCGGTGGACTTCATTTCGGGACCTAACACGATGTCGATGCCGGGGAAGCGGTTCCACGGGAAGACGGCTTCCTTCACGGAGAAATGCGCCGGGACAATCGTCTGGGTGTAGCCGAGGTCCTTGAGTTTTTCGCCGACCATGACCTTGGCGGCGAGCTTGGCGAGGGAAACGCCGGTGGCCTTGCTAACGAACGGCACGGTGCGCGAGGCGCGGGGGTTGACCTCGATGACGTAGAGTTGCTCGTCTTTTACGGCGAACTGAATGTTCATCAGGCCGATGACATTGAGCTCGCGGGCGAGTTCGATGGCAGCGCGAGTGATTTCCGCCTTGATGGCGTCTGATAGGGAAAACGCGGGAATGACGCAGGCGGAGTCGCCGGAATGGATGCCGGCCTGCTCGATGTGTTCCATGATCGCGCCGACCACGGAGGTTTCGCCATCGCTGATGCAATCGACATCGACTTCGGTGGCGTTGTCCAGGAAGCGGTCAACGAGAACGGGCCGCTCGGGGGAGGCGATGACGGCCTCGCGCATGTAGCGGGTGAGCTCCGCATCGCAGTAAACAATCATCATGCCGCGGCCGCCTAACACGAAGGACGGACGGACGAGCACGGGGTAGGTGATGCGGTTGGCGATGACGAGGGCTTCGGCTTCGTTGGTGGCGGTGCCGGCTTCGGCTTGCTTGAGATTCAGCTTGTCCAGCAGCGCGGAGAAGAACTTGCGGTCTTCGGCCTGTTCGATGGATTTCGGCGAGGTGCCGATGATCGGGACGCCGTGACGTTCGAGGTCGGCGGCGAGGTTGAGCGGGGTTTGTCCGCCAAACTGGACAATGACCCCGTGGGGTTTTTCCTGGTCGCAGATGTTGAGGACGTCTTCGAGTGTTAGAGGTTCGAAGAAGAGCTTGTCGGACGTGTCATAGTCGGTGGAGACGGTCTCGGGGTTCGAGTTGACCATGATGGTCTCGTAGCCGAGTTCCTTCAGTGCGAAGGCGGCGTGGACGCAGCAGTAGTCGAACTCGATGCCCTGGCCGATCCGGTTAGGTCCACCGCCGAGGATGATGATTTTCTTTTTGGCCGACTGGCGGGCTTCGTTTTCGTCGCCGTAGGTCGAGTAGAAATAGGGCGTGTAGGCTTCGAATTCCGCGGCGCAGGTATCGACGAGGCGATAGGTCGGGATGATGCCTTTGTGTTTTCGCTCGGCGCGGATGGTGTCTTCGGTGGGGACATCGACGACCGCACCTTCGGGCTCGGCGCGAGGTGGGGCACCGGCGGGCTGGTCCTTTTCGCCGTGGATAGACGCGTCGTGAATCGATGGCGCGGCGGCGCGGGCTTTGGCGATCTGACGGTCGGAAAAGCCCATTTTCTTCGCACGCTTCAGATCCATGGTGGCGAGCTCCATACCTTCGTTCGCGATCTGTTGGAGATGGCCGAGGAACCACGGGTCGATCTGGGTGGCGTCGAAAATTTCCTCCAGCGTCCAGCCGTTCACGAACGCGGTTTGCAGCCAGAAAATGCGCTCGGCATTCGGGATCTGGAGCTTGCGGGCGATTTCGTCGCGGGTCGGCGAGTGCGGGTCCTTGTTGTCGAACCCGAAGCCCCAACGGCCGGTTTCCAGCGAGCGCAGGCATTTCTGCATGGACTCTTTGAAGGTGCGGCCAATGGACATCGCCTCCCCGACGGATTTCATCGAGGTCGTTAGAACCGGGTTGGCGGTCGGGAATTTCTCGAAGGTGAAGCGTGGGATCTTGGTGACCACGTAGTCGATGGTCGGCTCAAAGGACGCGGGCGTCTCGCGGGTGATGTCGTTAGGCAGCTCGTCGAGCGTGTAGCCGACGGCGAGCTTGGCGGCGATCTTGGCGATCGGGAAACCCGTGGCTTTCGAGGCGAGCGCCGAGCTGCGCGAAACCCGCGGGTTCATCTCGATGACGATCATCCGGCCGGTCTTCGGGTCGGTGGCGAATTGAATGTTAGAACCGCCTGTCTCGACGCCGATCTCGCGGATGACGGCGAACGACGCGTCGCGCATGATCTGGTATTCGCGGTCGGTCAGGGTCTGGATCGGTGCGACGGTGATCGAGTCGCCGGTGTGAACGCCCATCGGGTCGAGGTTTTCGATGGAGCAGATGACCACGCAGTTGTCGGCGCAGTCGCGCATGACTTCCATTTCGAACTCTTTCCAGCCGAGCAGCGACTCGTCGATGAGGACTTCGGAAACTGGCGAAAGGTCGAGCCCGCGGGTGATGATTTCCTCATACTCCTCGCGGTTGTAGGCGATCCCGCCGCCTTGGCCGCCAAGGGTGAACGCCGGGCGAACGATGAGCGGATAGGTGCCGATCTCCTCCGCCACCTTGCGGGCTTCGTCCATCGTGTGGGCGATCCCGGAGCGCGGCATGTCGAGGCCGATCTTGATCATCGCCTCCTTGAAAAGCTGGCGGTCCTCGCCCTTGTCGATGGCCTCGGCCTTCGCGCCGATCATTTTCACGCCGTGTTTCTCAAGCACCCCAGATTTGAAGAGCGACATCGACGTATTGAGCGCCGTCTGGCCGCCGAGCGTTGGGAGCAGAGCGTCGGGCTTCTCGCGGATGATGATTTTTTCCACCACTTCCGGCGTGATCGGCTCGATGTAGGTGCGGTGCGCGAACTCCGGATCGGTCATGATCGTCGCCGGATTCGAGTTCACCAGCACCACCTCGTAGCCCTCTTCTTTCAACGCCTTGCACGCCTGGACGCCGGAATAATCGAATTCGCAGCCTTGGCCAATAACGATGGGGCCGGAGCCGATGACGAGGATTTTCCGGATCGAAGTGTCTTTGGGCATGGTCGTGAGAGCGTGGGGAAATTGCCGTGCGCGCGGCTAAATTTCGAGGTGTGTGGCAGGGATCATCCGGCTTGTAAAGGGCGGGATGCGCGGAAAAAACTGATGCGACAAACCTTTGCAGCAAGGCTCACGCACGTCCCTGCTTGTTTCGTCCGGTGGGATGCGCTAACTCCGCCTGAACCCATGAGCACTTTTCCCGTAATCCTATTAGTGTTCTCAGTCGTCCTCTCCGCAGGAGGCCAGACTCCCGCCGTCCCGTCGGTGAAACTGGATTCCACGGTTTTCTCGTGGGAGAATTTCAGGGCCAAGCCCACACCAAACGGCTTGCGCCGGGAAGTAGCCAACCTGCCGACCGCGACGTTTGAGATATTCGAGAGCCACATCACCACGCTCGATGTGGGGAAAATGTCGCACCCGCCGCACCAGCATGCGCGGGAGGAGTTCATCATCGTCAAGGAGGGCACGCTCGACGTGTCGCTCAACGGCAAGGTGCAGCGCGCCGGCGCGGGCTCGATGTTTTTCTTCGCGGCAAACGACTTCCACAACATGACCAACGTCGGCGACACGCCGGCGACCTACCACGTCTTCAATTTCACGACAGCCGCCACGAAATCCGCTCCGGCCGGTGGCGCGACTGCGGCGGCCGTGCCGGGCAAGCTCGTGTCCGCGGTGTTCGACTGGGAAAAACTTGAGACGAAGCCGACACCGACGGGCGCGCGCCGCGAGATCGTCAACTCCCCGACCACGACGCTCGCGAACCTCGAGGCGCACGTCACCACCCTGAATCCCGGCGAGGTGCCGCACGCGGCCCACCGTCACCCGGACGAGGAGATCGTCGTCGTGAAGGAGGGTCTGATAGAGGTGACGATCAATGGCATCGCGGTGCGTGGCGGCTCGGGCTCGGTTTTCTTCTTCGGTTCCAACGACGAGCACGGGATGAAAAACATCGGCCCGACGGCGGCGACCTACCACGTCATCCGCATCGTGGCGGAGGTGACGCCGCCGAAAAAGGAGTGAGCGATCAACCGCCCGCCGGCTTCATCCCGGGAACGGGTGGCCGCCAATCCTTGCCGACGCGTTTGAGCCCGCGGAGGATTTCCTCCACTTTGAATTCCACTTGCGCTTTGGTCCACGGGCCTTGGAAATCGAAGACCTTGTCCTTCCCGGAAATGATGACCACGTGGGGTGGCTTGGTCACGCCTTGCGCTTTGGAGACTTCCGGATGGAGCTTGAAATCCACTTGGTTCACAATGATCTGCTTGCCATATTTCATCTGAACCCGGTTCAGAATTTCCGCCATCTGCTCGCTTGCCGGATCTCCGGGAAGTTGGTGAAGGACAATCAAGAGGCCATTTTCCGGGCTGGTGGTGACCGCTTTTTCCGGCGCGACTTCGGCCGTGGGTTTGGGATAAAACCAGACACCGGCGACGATGGCCAGGAACAGCAATGGCATGAAAATTCTTTTGATGAGTTTGGCGCGCTCTTCGTGTGTCATGCCGGCATCGTTGGGGGAGATCACAGGACATTCAATCCTTTTGCCAGCGGCGGGTCAGGTGCTGCCCCGGTGTTTCAAGAATTCCTTGAACTCGGCCGGCAACGGTGTCCCGGCTCCCAGCGTGAGTTCGAACAAAAACGCGACGGCCGCCGCCTCCTTCAACCGGAAAAATCCCGGGCTCTCCCGGTTTGCATCCGGCGCGCCATTTCCGGTTAGAGCGGCCTTGACTTCCGCATCCGCCAAATGGATCCGCAACACACCGAGAGCGGCCTGGCGGGCAATTTCTTCCGAGGCTCCGGCATCCGCGGTCATTGCAATGTTATAGGCGGCCAGCGCTTCTAACGACCGTCCGAGGCTTTCCGAAGCCATTCCCTGGCAGAACGCGACTTGGACACGTTGGTCGCCGGGCAGGCGTTCGTGGAGCCGGGCTTTCGCGAGTTGGTCGAGCTTGTCCCAGCTTTTCGTCCTGACCGCGTCCCATAGTGCGTTGATTTCCAACTGCCGGAGCCGGTTCCCGCCGAGCGACGGATCTTTTGCGAAGGTCCCGAGCGCCTTCGCCAAGCCGTCCAGATCGCCGAGTTTGCGCAGGCATTCCATTTCGTAAAACGCGGCGGGCGTGAAGAACTCGCGTTCCGCCTTGTAGCGCTTCGCGATTTCCGCAAACGCCGCTCTGGCCTCCTGATATTTGCGGCCCTGATAGAGATTGATGGCGGCGGTGAACAACGGACCCGTGGGCAGTGGCTTCCCGGCAGGCACCGGTTCGGCCTCGGCACTTGCAGGTGCGGCGGCTTCGATCTGCGGGAATTCCATGCCGCTCTCACGAATCTCCGCAAGGCGCGTGGATTGCGGAAAATCCCTGAGCAGCCGGCCCGCGTAAAGCCGCGCGAGGTCCGCCTCGTTAACGAGTGTGGCGGTGCGGACCAGTTGATAGAGATACTCCTCGCGATCGGCCGACTCCGGGAAATAAAGCTCGAGCTGCTGATAGGCGGAGAACGCGCCACGCACGTTGCCGTTCTTCTCATGAATCAGCGCGATCGCGGCGAGCCTGACGATCTCCGGCGGTCCGACTTCCGTCGATGGCACGAACTGATAGATGGCGATCGCCGCGCGCTGCATCCCCGCGGCGAAGGCATCCCCGGCGAGCTTGAAGAAAACGCCGGAATAGCTGCTCATTTCCACAGGCTCGATGATCAGCTCGCCACGATTCTTGCCGATGAAGTCCAGCAAAGCCTGCTCGTCGTGTTTCAGGATCGCGGCTTCCACCAGTGCTTGGAAGCCCGCGACGATTCCGGACTCCGGGGTGGGGAAACTCTTCTTGTTGCGGATGGCGATCTCAAGGTTCTCGCTGCCCGCGGGCAGGCGTCCCAGCTTGTATTGGCAAACCGCCATGTTGATATGGAAAGACCCTCGGGGAAAATTGTCGCGGACCTTGTCGCGCTCGTCGGTGAATTTCGCGAAACGGCTAACAGCGAGCTCCCAGTTCCCCGCGCCCATCGCCGCCTCACCCCATTTGAGCAGCGCCATTTTTTGAAACGGATTGGTCCGGCCCGTGCCTTGGTTAGGAAAATTCCGGTAACAGATTTCGAACGACTGCATCGCCTCCTGCCAGCGCTTCAGCTTCATTTCGCAAACGCCCTTGCGATAGTAAACCGCGCCGAACTGGGCGCCGTAGGTCCGGAGCGGATCGCCCTTGCCGTAGCGATCCACCGCCTGGCTGCTGGCGTCCAGCGCCTTTTGCCAGTTCTCCGCCTTCATCGCGGCGGCGGTTTTCTCCACCAACGCGGTTAGGCCGCGATCCTGAGCCCGTGCGGGGAACACTGCCAACCCCATGGCTAACAAAACACTGGCGGGTCGGATGGATCTGCGCGGTTTCATGGCATCGGAGGTTCTGGCGACCATGGATATCCTGCCAAACGGATTCGGCAAGCGGCGATCACCGGCCGGGTCCAATCCGACCTCTAAAAAAACCGGTAACACCCGGACAATAATCCTTCTGATGAGGGTATGCACCCTTCAACCTCCGGTTCTCCGATGGAAACCCCGCTTTGCCCGCAATGCCGGACGCCGATGCCCGCCCAGGCCCTGGCCGGCCTTTGTCCCGCCTGCATGCTTGAGCAGGGAGCTTTCGATTCCCAATTCAACACCGCCGACACCGCCTTCGTCCCGCCCGCGATCGAGGAACTCGCGCCCCTTTTTCCCGCGCTGGAAATCCTCGAACTCATCGGCCGCGGCGGCATGGGGGCGGTTTACAAGGCGCGGCAAACCGAACTCGATCGCGTCGTCGCCCTGAAAATCCTGCCGTCCGCCATCGCTCGCGATCCTGCGTTTTCCGAACGCTTCACTCGCGAGGCCCGCGCGCTGGCGAAACTCAACCACTCGGGAATCGTCGCGCTCTACGAATTCGGCCGCAGCGGCGACTTGTTTTTCTTCCTGATGGAGTTCGTCGATGGAGTGAACCTGCGCCAGTTGCTGCAAGGTGAACGCCTGTCCGCCCGCGAGGCGCTCGCCATCGTCCCGCGGATCTGCGACGCGCTCCAATACGCCCACGACAGCGGCATCGTCCACCGCGACATCAAGCCGGAGAACATCCTGCTAGATCGCCAGGGCAGCGTGAAGATCGCGGACTTCGGAATCGCGAAAATCGTCGACTCGCCCTCTTCGTTCGTAGTCCCGCCTTCAGGCGGCTCTGACCTCGAAGACCGCCTGAAGGCGGAACTACCTGCCTTCACCGAAGTCGGGAAACTGATGGGCACGCCTGCCTACATGGCCCCCGAACAGATCGACCACCCCTCCAGCGTCGATCATCGCGCCGACATCTACGCGCTCGGCGTCATCTTCTACCAGATGCTAACCGGCGAGCTGCCGGACCAGCCGCTCGCTCCACCTTCAAGCCGCACCCTGATCGACGTGCGCATCGACGAGATCGTCATTCGCGCCTTGCAGCAGAACCCCACGCTGAGGTTCCAACAAGTCAGCGAGTTGAAAACAAGGGTTGAGGAAATATCCAACAGCGCGCCCAAGAAGCCGGCAACGCAGCGAAAGCTGCCCCTGCTTCAAATCGCCGGCGTGCTGCTGATCCTGTGTCTTCCGCTTTGCGTAGCGATCCCGATCCTCACCTACGCGAACCGGCCGAAGGAAAACCTTGAGCAGACTTTCTTCACAGCTCCGGGCCAGAAATCCCGCGAATCGGCGGCGGAAATCATGAAACAAGCTCTGCGACCGTATGCGGGAGTCATTCTATCATCACGGACTTCAAACACATCGCTCGAATCCAATGACAACAACAAGCCTTGGCGGATTGGTGTGGAGGACGTGGATCGCAAACGTGCCCGCGAGCGTCTGAATGAAGCGGTGGCAGCGGTCGCGGAGGCCTTGAACCAAAACAACAACGATCCACTCAGGGAAACCATTCACTTCACGGAGAGCGGTTCAACGTCCGCGGGCGTGAGGTCCTGGCATACCTTCCGAGATTTTGTGACGCGGTTGAGATGGGGAATCATGGCGGGCATTTTTCTATCAACGATCGGCCTTCTCTGCCTGTCGCTTCGCCGGACATCTCATTCTCCGCCGGTTTCCAAGACACCTGGCAGGATCAGTCTCGTATTCCTTGTCGTTGGGGCGTGGGGAGTCTTCGTCCTGCTCAAGTTCTACCGCTCCATGGGAACACAAGCCGCGTTGGGAGTCGCATTGCTCTTCGGGATTCCCGCAATGATTTCCGGCCTGTCAGGCCGGGCCGGCCGATTGGGGAAATTTGCCGCCGCTATCAGCTGGGCCGGAATGCTCAGCTTGTTTCTAGTAAGTTCTTTTCCGGACTATGCGCGGTATTACGATTTCGGGTGGAAGAACATCGAGATCCCCGCGCCCGATGGGTTGGTGGTGCCTATTACCCCAGCGAAACCGCAAAACGAGAAACGAGATGAAAAACTGAATGCGGTGAGGTCTTGGCTGGAATCGATCGATGCCGGGAAATACGACGACGCTTGGGACCGGACATCCACCCTGACCCGCACCTTGGAAACAGAGTCCGGATGGATCGAGAAGCTGAAGGCGGTTAGGCAGCCGGTGGGACAAGTCATCGCTCGAAAACTCCAACGCACCACTTCTACGAGCGAGCTTCCGGGAGCGCCGAAAGGACATTATTACATCTTCTCCTTCCACTCGGATTTCGCCACAAAGAGCAAAGCCATGGAAACGGTGACGCTCATTTATCAGGAAGACGGCAACTGGCGCATCCTAGGCTATTCGATCCAATGAACCGCCGCCATCCGATGCCCGCTCCTTCCCGCAACCCCATTTTCGCCACCACCCGCTGGACCATGGTGGCATCCGCGGGTAGCGGGGAAATCCGTTCCGCGGAGGAGGCGTTGGAAGTCATTTGCCAGACTTACTGGTTTCCGCTCTATGCCTTTGTCCGCCGCCAAGGCCACACCAAGGAAGAGGCCGAGGATCTCACGCAGGCGTTCTTCATGGATCTGTTGGAACGGAAACCTTGGCAACAGCTCGATCAGGAGCGCGGAAAATTCCGGGGGTTTCTGCTAGCCGCGCTCAAGAATTTCCTGGCGAATCATCGCGAATCCGCCCGCTGCCAAAAACGCGGCGGCACAGCCTTCCATCTCCCACTCGATTGGCAGAACGCCGACAGCCGCTTTCACCTGGCGGACAATTCGCAAGCCGCGCCCGATCACGCTTACGATCGCGAGTGGGGCGTACAGTTGTTGGAGCGCGTGCTGGCGTGCCTGCGTGATGAAGCGCTCGCGGAAGGAACCGTTAGTCGGTTGGAAATCCTCAAGGACTTCCTTAGTTCAACCGGCGGCGAAGCCTCTTATGCGAACGCGGCGGCATCGCTCCGCATCAATGTCGGAGCCGTGAGAGTTGCCGTGCATCGGCTGCGCAAGCGCTACCGCCAGCTCTTGCGTGATGAAATCGCCCGCACGGTCACCGATCCAGCGATGGTCGAGGATGAACTTGGCTCGCTGTTCGCGGCATTCCGGCAGGGGCTCGGATAGATCGGGCAGCCAAAAGATTCCTTGGCAACAGGAGAAGCAAAGCTACGGTCCCGCTTGCCCATTTGATCCGACGGATCCCGTGCATCTCCTGCCATTTCCGCCCGATTCCCGATCATTCGGAAGCAGTTCCAACCGGATCGGTTTTCAAACCCAGAACAAATTCGTGTCCCTTAGAACCCTTGCGCTCACTCTTCTCCTGCCACTCGGATTCCTGCCCGCCGCCAAAGCGCAGGACATGGTGATCTACGACGATGCCAGGCAAAACGGTTGGGACAACTGGAGCTGGGCAACGGTCAACTTTGCCAATGCCAGTCCGGTGCACGGCGGGAGCAACTCCATCAGCGTCGTCGATCCCACAACATCCTATCAGGCGCTCTTTCTGCATCATGCCGCGTTCAATCCATCGTCTTACCAGAGCCTGAGTTTCTGGATCTATCCGACAACTTCAGGAAACAACCGGGTGCAGGTCGCCGGTCGTCTGGGCGCAAATACAGCGGGGATCTCCAATCTGAGTTTTTCCGCGGGGGAGGTCGGGCAGTGGAAACAGGTGACCATCCCGCTAACAACCCTTGGCGTGGCGGGCAACGCGGCTTTTGAAGGCATTGTGTTTCAAAACATCTCCGGCGCGGCGATGACCTTCTACGTCGATGACATCAAGCTCGTGGCGAGCCCGCCGCCGAATCCGGTCCTCGTGACGGTGCAGCCGTCCACCGTGCTGCGAACCATCGACGACCGCATGTTCGGCATGAATCTCGCGATCTGGGACGGGCTCTTGCAAGGTCCGGCGACGGCAGGGCTGTTAGCATCGATGGACACGCAGGTGCTGCGGATCCCTGGCGGAAGCTTGTCGGACGACTACAACTGGCACACCAACCGCTCGGTGCAGAACGGCACCTTCCAGTGGGTGAACAGTGCGTCCGCATTCGCGCGCGTGGCGGAAACGCGGGGCGCACAGGCCTACGTGGTGGTGAACTACGGCAGCGGCACACCCGAGCAGGCGGCGGCATGGGTCGCCTATTACAATGGCACCGCGGCTAACAACACCGTCATCGGCACGGATGCGAAAGGCCGCAATTGGCAAACGGTCGCTTACTGGGCGGCGATGCGCGGCGCGGCGCCGCTGGGCACGGATGATGGCTACAATTTCCTCCGAATGGCGCATCCCGCGCCGTTTGGCTTCAAGTATTGGGAGATCGGCAACGAATGTTACGGCAGTTGGGAATACGACGAGCACGGCGTGGCGGGCAGCGGTCTAACCGGCGTCGCGCACGACGCCTACACCTATGCGCAGGGCTTCAAGACATTCTTCAACAAGATGCTCGCTGTCGATCCGACAATCCGCATCGGCGCGGTCGGCATCACCGGCCAGGACAACGCCGGCAACGGCACCCACGCCGTCCCGAATCCCAACGAAGGCAACAGCCTGCACAGCGGCTGGACACCGGTCGTGCTCGCAACGCTGAAATCGCTCGGCGTGACGCCGCATTTCCTCATCCACCACAGCTACGCGCAAGCTCCCGGCGCCGAGAGCGACGCCTTCCTGCTGCAAGCCGGCGCAAACCTCGCCACCGATGCGGCCGACCTGCGGAAAATGCTAACCGATTACGTCGGCGGCACTGCGGGAGCCGGCATCGAGCTCGCTCTAACCGAGCTGAATTCGGTTTACAGCGATCCCGGCAAACAGTCCACCAGTCTCGTCAACGGCCTTTTCATGGCCGACGCGATGGGCCAGCTCGCGCGGACCGAATTCAACGCCTGCACCTGGTGGGATTTGCGCAACGGCGGCGATACCGCCAAAAACAACAGTGCCTCGCTCTACGGCTGGCGGAACTTCGGCGACTATGGGGTGGTCGCCACCAGCACCATCGGAACCACCACTCCTAATACCCCTTTCCCGACCTTCTACGCCGCCAAGCTCCTGACCAGGTGGGGCCGCGGCGGCGACCGCGTTGTCACTGCCACCAGCGGCTACAGCCTGCTCTCTCCGCACGCCTCGCGGCTGGCCGACGGCACCGTCGCGCTGCTGGTGGTGAACAAACATCCGGCCAGCGACCTTCCCACGCAGATCACTCTAACCGGCTTCACGCCCGGCTCATCGAGCGCCACCGTTTACTCGTATGGAAAAAGCAATGACCTCGCCGACGCCGACCTCACCACCGGCACGGCAACCGTTAGCGGCACGACTTTCAGCCACACGTTTCCATCCTATTCGATGAGCGTGCTGCTGGTGAAGAGCCAGTTCGCGGCCTGGCGCGCTTTGAAATTCACGGCGGCGGAACTGGACGACTGGTCCTACAGCGGCGACGCCGGCCAGCCCGCGAAGGACGGGGTCACCAACCTCATGAAATACGCGCTGGGTCTGGACCCGAAAACGCCCGCTCCTCCCGGGTTGCCGCTCATTGGGAAAATGTCGCTGGCCGGAAAAACCTACCTCACGCTCTCCTTCACCAAGATCCGCGCCTTGACCGACATCGCCTACGACGTGCAGGTATCCGGCAACCTCCAGACCTGGCAGTCCGGACCATCCAACACCGTGCGCGTTGATGCCGCGACCACCGACACCGCGATCTACCGCGATCTAACGGCCATCGAGGACGCGCCACGGCGTTTCATCCGCCTGAACATCATTCGGCCATAGTTTGCGGCGTTAGACCTGGAATGTGCTAGAATCACCGCGTGGATCAGCCGCCGATCTCCCCAACGCCCGGACCGCGCCCGAAACACCGCTGGTTCGGTCCCGGGATCATCATGGCGACGAGCGGCATCGGTGCGAGTGACATCATCACCGCGACCGTCGCCGGTGCGAACCACGGGCTCGTGCTACTATGGGCCCTGCTGCTGGGCGCATTCTTCAAGTTCGTGCTGAGCGAAGGTCTCGCGCGTTGGCAACTCGCGACCGGCACCAGCGCGCTGGTTGGCTGGTCACGGCACCTCCCTCGATGGGTGCTGGTGCTGTTTTCGATCTATCTGGTCCTGTGGGGGGTGGCCGTGAGCGGTGCGCTGGTCAGCGGTTGCGGCCTGGCGATCGAGAACATCAGCGGCGGAGTGGTGCCACGGACATGGGGCGGATTTGTCCAGGCGGCCGCGGCATTCGTCCTGATCTGGTCGGCAAATGGTGGCCATTTCGCGCGGGTGATGAAGCCGCTGATCGTCGTAATGTTCGCGAGCATCGTGGCTTGCGCCGCGCTCACCTTCCGCGGTCCGGCGGTCGTGCTGCACGGGTTGCTGGTTCCTTGGATTCCGCCCGGCGGAGCAACCCAAGTGCTTTCGCTCATCGGCGGAATCGGCGGATCGCTCACGCTGTTGAGCTACGGCTACCTGCTGGTGGGCAAAAGAGAACCAGATCCTGGCGACTTACGCGCGACGCGCCTTGATCTCGCGACAGCATACGTTTTCACTGCCATTTTCGGGATCTCCGTGATGCTCATTTCCAGTCAGGTCTTCCACGCCGCCGGAGTTGCCATCACCGACCGCGAAGCCGTTCCTCGGATGGCCGGCGCGCTTGCCGGACTAACCGGACCGTCCGGCTTCTACATCTACTCGATCGGATTCTGGGCAGCGGTGCTCGCGTCGCTTGTCGGCGTCTGGCAGACGACCCCGAGCGTCTTCGCGGATTGCCTCGGCCTGTTGCGCCATTCGACCGCGGACCAGCGGAAGGCGTCGATCCAGCCGGGCTCGCCGGCCTATCGGGCGGCTCTCCTGTTCATGGCGCTCGCATCCGTGCCCTTCTCATTTTTCGGCAGCCCGCTGGTGATCGTGATCTCGTTCACCATCCTCGGCAGCCTCTTCATTCCTTTCCTCGCCGCCACGTTGCTCTATCTGAACAACCGCATCGCCTTCGCGCCACCGCTGCGTTCCAACCGCCTGCCAACCAACCTTGTGCTCGGGTTCATCATCGTTCTGTTCCTGATCGTCGGCGCTTTGGAAATCACCAAACTCATCGCGGGTTGATCTGCAGGGCGTCTTCGGGAACTTCCATCTTGACCTGTTCAAACGATCAGGATTCTACTAAATCTATGAGTTTGCCTCTCCTTGCCAGCCGACTCAAGCAGACCTTCGGCTACGACGAATTCCGCCCGCTCCAGCGGGAAATCATGGAAGCCTCGCTGGCTGGCCGCGACACGCTGGCCATCCTGCCGACCGGCGCGGGAAAAAGTCTCTGCTATCAGCTTCCCGCGCTGGTCCGCGAAGGTCTAACTGTCGTTGTCTCGCCGCTCATCGCCTTGATGAAGGACCAGGTCGATCAACTTGAAGCCAGCGGCGTGGCGGCGACATTTCTCAACTCGACCTTGGATAGCAGCGAAGCGCGCGAGCGCATCGACAGGCTCAACGCCGGCGAATACCAACTGCTGTACGTCGCACCCGAGCGTCTGATGCTGCCGGATTTCCTGTCGCGCCTGCAGGGTTGGAAAATCGCCGCGCTGGCGGTGGACGAGGCGCACTGCATCAGCGAGTGGGGTCACGATTTTCGCCCGGAATACCGCCGCATCAAGGAGGTGCGGCACTTGCTTCCGCAAATCCCGGTCCTCGCTCTAACGGCCACGGCGACCGAACGGGTGCGCGATGACATCCTCAAACAGCTCGAACTCCGCGACCCCTCGCTTTTCCTCGCGAGCTTCAATCGCCCGAACTTGAAATATCAAGTCATCGCCAAATCCGGCGCGGCGGCGCAGGTCTGCAATTTCGCCAACGCCCGCCCCGACGACTCCGGGATCGTCTATTGCCAGTCGCGGAAGAGCACCGAGGCCCTCGCCGCCACCCTGCGGACCAACGGGTTTTCCGCCGTCGCCTATCACGCCGGGCTCGATGCGGTGGAACGCGCGAAAAACCAGGACGCCTTCCTCCGCGACGAGGCGAAGATCGTTTGCGCCACCGTCGCCTTCGGCATGGGCATCAACAAGCCCAACGTCCGCTACGTCATCCACGCCGACCTGCCGAAGAACATCGAGGGCTACTATCAGGAAACCGGCCGCGCCGGCCGCGACGGCCTGCCCGCCGATTGCCTGCTGCTGTTCTCCCGCGGCGACGTGATGAAGTATCTCAAGTTTCTCGAGGAAATCCCGGACGAGCAAGGCCGCGCCGTCGCCCATCACCAGCTCTATCAAATGACGCATTTCGCTGAGAGCGACACCTGCCGCCGCGTCAGCTTGTTAGGATATTTTGGCGAAACCTGGTCGCTCGAAAACTGTGGCGCTTGCGACCACTGCCTCCATCCGCGCGAGAAGTGGGACGCCACCATCGATGTCCAAAAGCTCCTCAGTTGCGTCGTCCGGATCCGCCAGGCCGGGAGTTTCAACGTCGGCCTCAACCATATTTCCGAAGTTCTAACCGGCGGACTGTCCGAGAAAATCCTGCGTTGGAAACACGACCATCTCACCACCCACGGCATCGGCAAGGACCAATCGAGGCCGTATTGGGTGGACCTCGGCCGGCAGTTGCTGCGGCTCGGCTTGTTAGCGGCGAGCACGGATCAATTCCCCACCGTCGCCATCAGCCAGCGCGGCATCGACACCCTGAAAAAGCGCGAAACCGTCATGCTCACCCGCGCGCTCGCCCTGCCGAAGGTGAAGACCGTCCGCAGCGGTGACATTCCCTGCGATCCCGGTCTGTTTGAACGCCTCCGGATGCTGCGCAAGAGTCTCGCTGATGCCAAAAATGTCCCGCCTTACGTCATCTTCTCCGATGTCACGCTCCGCCATTTCAGTAGGGACTACCCACAGAACAACGCCGCGCTGCTCCGCGTTCCCGGTGTCGGTGAGAAAAAGTTAGAGGACTACGGCCACGCCTTCATCGAAGTGATCCGCGATTGGCTGGCGGAAAACGAGCGTGAGGAATTCACCCCGCTCGAAGCCGTTGCCGCGCAGGCACCGCGCATTCCGGGCATTATCACTGGCACCATGGCCATCACCCTGGAACTCTTCAAAAGTGGCAAATCCATTTCCGAAATCGCGGTGGAACGCAAGATTACTGAAACCACTGTCGAAAGCCACCTCGCAGAGGCAATTTGGAATGGTCAGCGGCTCGATCCTCGCTCGTTTTACACCGTGGAGGAGGAGACGGAAATGCAGACCGCGTTGAAGAACTGCGAGGGCCTCGCCCTCAAGCCAGCTTTCGAGCAACTCGAAGGCCGGATCAGCTACGGCAAGCTGCGGCTCTATCGGGCGATGAGCGCCCGGCTGGAGGATGCCAAATAAGAAGTGCGGACACTCCTGTCCGCATGGCCAATGAGAAGCGGAGGAATCCGCGCGAAACCCTTCTCTTCCACTACCCATTGGCCGGGCCGGGCTTTTTGTTGGAGTGGGATCCCGAGTGCGATGTTTTTACTCCAGCAATCCGCTCAATCCCTGAGTCTCATTCGTATCTCGATTTGGGAATCAACTTGCCCCACCGAATTCGCTTCGCCAGCCTAACTGCCGTGATCACGATTTCAGTCCCAACGGTTAGACAGGTGGTGTTCGAATGCCTTGAGGAGGCGAACAGGCGGATTGTGGCAGCGGAACTGACCCACGCCACCACCTTCCGCTTCTGGATCGATGCGCGCTTCGGCAATTGCGGAGTAGAACTCAACGGTGACGATGACGAAGACTTCCGTTGCCCCGGGGGAGAAACTTTTACTATCGGTGGCGTGTTCGCGAGGTCGATCGATGAAATCGGAGACATGGATGATCGCTTCAGCGTTGAGTCTGAGATTTGGCTTGAGGACCCGATGCCTGAGCAATGCCAGAAGTTTTCAAACTATGACGCCTATTGCGAACATTTCGGCAAGCTGGCGATCATGTGGCTCAGGGAGTGGTCTGATTCCGCTGCGCGAGGGGATTGGTCTCCGTGCTGGTTTGAAGCGCTGGAGACCAATGCGGTGGCGACAAGCGACGAAGCATTCGAAATTTGGAGGGTAGAGACCCGGCCCCTGCCTGCTTTCGTCGAGGCACCATCCGCCACCCGATTCATCGGTCTAAACGGGGGCGACGGTCTCAAAGTTTATGTCATCGACGGTGGGGCGAGGGGCTATGCTACGGGTCATCTCGAATCAAAGTTCCGCCTCGCAGGTGATGCCCCGACTGGAACATGGCCAAGCCCATTACCCATTACGATTTGGTCGGACTGGCAGCGTCTCGGTGGATTGGTGAATTTCGGTCGCACCGGGTTCGCGCTCCGCTCCGATCATCCTGCGGTTGACGAGGCTCGCGCGTTTTTTGGGTCCGTTGTCGAATGGCTTCCAGCCAGCGACGGCAAAAACGAATGGTTGATAGCGAATGCGCTCGATCCGGTGGAGGCGCTGGATCTCAAGCTCACCAAGTTTTCACACTATGGCGAGTCGTCGGGAATTGATGTGGCCGAGTTTGATGCGGATTTGCTTAGGGGGCTGGATCGCCCGCTGTTCAAGGTCATCGGCGATCATCATCGCAGATTGTATTTTCTGGAGCGTCCCGGTGAGGAGAGTTTTCCTGCGTTCTGCGAGCGAGTGGGTCTGCTAGGAGTGCGCTGGCACCTGGTCTGGTGTGAAGACACCAGTGAGATCGAGCGAATGCTCGCCACGTTCGTTGAGGAAATCGAAGCCCGCGTGCGCCGGCGGGAAGGACGTGGGTTCGTAGGAAACCCCGCCGATTGCGAGGGCATTTACGGTGGACAGCGTGACATTTTGCGAATCGCGCTGTTTCGTGACATTGTCCGGCAACGGGGCGTCCCGGATGCCATCCGTGAAATCCGGGGCCTCGGCAGTTTGGGGATCCCTTCGGTCCGCGAAATCTGTGGCCAGGATTGGTATGGGTCAAACCTTCCCGAGAGGCCTGGTATCGAAACCGTTCTTGCGGAGTCTTTCGCCCGGCGTGATCCCTTGTTGGAAATCCGCGGTTATCTTTGCACCTATTTGCCCGGGGCTGTGAAAAGTCTCCGGGAGATGGAGCGAGACGGCACCGGACAACTCGCCGCCTATGGTCCGACCGTGTAGCGAGCCGCGATCATGTTAGGAGAGATCCTGCAGGAGGCGGCAGTCGTCGATGACGGGAGATAACAGCGGCACGCACAGCGCATGCGTGTCCAGCAACCAGTCTGTCACAGTGGTGCCGCTTAAGCGGCAGCAGCCTTGTTTGCCAGTCAATGACCTGTCGACAAGAGTGTCGCCCTCCTTTCCCGAGCCTTGCATGGCAGGTTGGACTCTCTAAGATCGCGGGCCAGTGGCTGGCGAATCCCTCAATCTCCAACGGAATCCCTCATGGTTGCGCACCCTTGTGCGGGTGACCCTGATCTGTTTGGGTTGCATCGTCATTTTGTTGCCGGCCTGGCTGCCTAACCGTCCGACAGTGCCAATCAAGAGCGGCACCGTCGAATTCCTGCAAGCGTGTCTCCTTGCCGTTTCCGCCGCGGTCATTCTCGGTGCTTCGTCGCACGCGGGGCACAACCGGCCGGTCTGCCTGGTGATCGCGCTGCTCCTGGTTGCCGCGGTCGTCGGGGAAACCGAGGACTTTGTTTCCGGCTTCCTGGGCATGAAATTTCCAGAAGCGTGGTTGGTCGGGCTGATCCTGTTAGCCGCGCTGATCGCCGCCCTCCGTCACCGGCGGGTGGTGGTGCGATTCATCGCCACCATGGGCAACCACGCGGGCACCGGGCTGATCGGCTCGGCGCTGCTGATTTTGTATGTGTTCAACAAACTCTTCGGCAGTCTGAGGTTCTGGAAGGCCTCGCTTGGCGCCGACTTCTCGCCTGAGGTGCCGAAGATTTGCAAAAGCTATCTCGAACTGTTCGGCTGTTACCTCATCTTCGTCGGCATCGTCGGACTTTCCATCACCCTGGCGCGACGGCGCGAGCCTTGAATCATGTTCCACATCGTCCTTATCGAGCCCGAGATCCCTCACAACGCCGGGGCCGCCGGGCGGCTTGCGCTCGCGACCGGCTCGACGCTTCACCTGATAGAACCGCTGGGGTTTTCGCTGGAGGATAAATACGTCCGCCGCACCGGCCTGGACTACTGGCAGGATGTGAAACTGCACGTCTGGAAATCCTTCGATGAACTCCGCGTCGCGGCGGGCAGCGACGCCCGATTCTGGTATCTCAGCACCAAAGCCACCAACTCGCCGTGGCAGGCAAAATTCGAGCCCGGCGACTACCTCGTCTTCGGCCGCGAAACCAAGGGCCTGCCAGAAGATCTGATCACCGAGGCCGGCGACCACGCGCTGCGGATTCCGATGGTCCCCGGCAGCACCCGCAGCCTGAATCTGGCAACCGCCATCGCCATCGTCCTCTACGAAGCCGCACGCCAGCAGGATCCCGCGTGGTAAGGCCAACCCCATTGCCCGCATGAACTACAACGCCTCGATCAGCGATTTCTTCGAGAGCCCCAAATGGCTGCCTAACATGCTCCTGGGCGCGGTCACCATCCTGATTCCACTGGTCGGTCCGCTGGTCCTCGGCGGCTGGCACGTCACCGGTTTCTGGGCGCGCGGAAATCGCGATGATCCGGCCGGTTTTCCGCCCTACGATTTCCAATATTTCGGCAAATACCTCGAACGCGGCGTGTGGCCGTTCCTCGTCGCGATGGTCGCCTCGCTGGTTTTGATTCCGGTGATGATGTGCTTGATTCTGCCCTTGTTTCTCTTCAGCGGTGTGATGGGATCCAGCCACGGCCATGGATCGGAATGGGTGTTCATCGCGGTCTTTGCCGGAATCGTCTGCCTGCAAGTACTCCTGTCACTCGTCTATCAACTCCTCGTCACCCCGCTGTTGGTCCGCGCGACGATCACCCAGGATTTTTCGTCCGCCTTCGATCTCCGCTTCGCGAAATCCTTCCTGTCGCTGACTTGGAAGGAAATGTTAGTATCGATGCTGTTCATGCTGGGCGTGGCCCTTTGCCTGATGGTCCTGGCCGTGGTCACCTGCTACATCGGCGCGATTGTCGCCGCCCCCGTGGCGATGTTTGGCTGGCATCACCTCCAGAAGCAGCTCTATCAACTCTACCTCGCCCGCGGCGGCGAACCGGTGCCGCTGAGTGCGAAGCTCCAGGACGGCCCGCCGCCGTTGCCGCCGGGCATTCATGTGGCCTAACCGCATCCAACAAAAAACGCCTGTCTTGCGACAGGCGTTTTGAAGTTCGGATGAATCGGCTTTCCAACTCAGTTCGTCACGCGCATCGGCATGAGGACGTAGAGGAAGGTGCCTTCGATGCGAAGCACGCCGGGGCTCATTTCATCGATCAGGTCGAGATAGACATCGGCGCTGTCGAGGGCGCGGAGCGGGGCCTGGAGGAATTCCGGGTTGAAGGCGATCTGCATCGGCGGGCCCTGATAGATCACGTCCATCGATTCCTGCGCCTCACCGACGTCCGGCGAGTTCGCGGTGACTTCGATGTGGTTCTCGCTGAAGACGAGTTTCACCGAGTTCGACTTGTCGGAGGAGAGCAGGGAAACACGGCGGACGGTTTCCAGCAGCGCCTCGCGGCCGATGACGACGCGCTCGTTGCTGTCGCCCGGGATGACCTGGCGGTAGTTCGGATAGTTGCCTTCGATCAGCTTGCTGGCCAGCAGGCTGTCGCCGACGGTGAAGGAAATCTGGCTGTCGCTGAGTTTGACGATGACGTCGCCGGTGTCGCCTAGCAGGCGTTGGAGTTCCTGCACGGCCTTGGTCGGGATGATGACGTCCGTTTCGTGGGAGGCGGGGAATTCGAGGTCGGCATCGACCATCGCGAGGCGGCGGCCGTCGGTGGCGACGAGGGTCATTTTCCCGTCGCGGAAGGAGGTGAAGATGCCGTTGAGGACGTAGCGGGTCTCGTCGGTGGAGATGGCGTAGGAAGTCTTCTTGAGCCCGTCGCGGAGGGTTACCTGTGGGATTTTGAAAACCTTGGCTCCCTCGAAATCGGGGAGTGGCGGGAACTCCGCTTCGCCGAGGCCGATGATTTTGAAGAACGACGGTCCGCTGCGGATGGACGCGTGGTTTTTCGCATCGACGGAAACCTCGACTTCGCTGGCTGGCAGCTCGCGGATGATGCTCACGAGGCGCTTGGCGGGCAGAGTGGTGGCTCCTTCCTTTTCAATTTGAGCCTCCACGGAACCGGTGATTCCGACATCCAGATCGGTGGTGGTGAACTGGATGCGGCCGTCCTTGGCCACGAGCAGAACATTGGAAAGAATCGGCAGGGTGGTGCGCGAACTGACGACGTGTTGGACTTTTTGCAGGCCGTCGAGGAATGCTTCCTTGGAGATGCGGAACTTCATAAATGCAATAACGGGGGTGTTGTTGCGTGGCAGTTTCCGCTTTCACTGCCCCTTGGCAAGCTTTTGTGAACAATCCCGAAACAGCCTGCGAATCAGCGCCGGAGCTGGGACTCGATGCGCGCGATGCTTTCCTTCAGGCCGGGTTCGTCGTCGATCCGCTCGACGACCTTCTTGCAGGCGTGGATGACCGTACCGTGGTCGCGGCCACCGAAGGCCTCACCGATTTCCATCAGCGAGCCTTTCGTCAGGGAGCGGCTCAAATACATGGCGATTTGGCGGGGAAAGGCGATGCTCGCGGGCCGCCGACGGCTGGTCATGTCGGCCAGCCGGACATCGAAATGCTCGGCCACGGCCTTTTGGATCGAGTCGATGCTGACTTGTCTGCTGGCCTCCTCACGGATCAGGTCGCGGAGCAAATGCTCGACCTTTTCCACGGTCACGCTTTCCCCGGCGAGGGAGGCGTAGGTGGCGACCCGCATCAGCGCGCCTTCGAGGCGGCGGACGTTGGTGCGGATCTTCTCGGCGAGGAACCGGAGCACTGATTCGTCCACGCGGACTTTCCAATCGTGGGACTTTTTCTTGAGAATGGCCATCCGCGTTTCCATCTGCGGTGGCTGCATTTCGACGGTTAATCCGCACTCAAAGCGGGAGATGAGACGCGGCTCGAGGCTCTTGATTTCGCAGGCCGGGCGGTCGCTGGTGAGAACGACCTGGTTGCGGCCGTCGAGCAGGGTGTTGAAGGTGTGGAAGAATTCTTCCTGCGAGCGCTCCTTGCCTGCGAGGAACTGCACGTCGTCGATGAGCAGCACGTCCGAACTGCGGTAGCGGCGGCGGAATTTTTCGATGTCGCCGCGGCGAATGGCGTCGATGAACTCGTTGGTGAATTTTTCGCACGTTAGATAAATCACCCGCGAGCCTGGCTGGCGGCGCAACAATTCGTGGCCAACCGCCTGCATCAAGTGCGTCTTGCCGAGGCCGGGACCGCCGTAAATGAATAACGGGTTATAACCGATGCCCGATTTCTTCGCGACCGCCTCGCAGGCGGCATGGGCGAACTGGCTGTTAGCTCCGACCACGAAGCTGGCAAAGGTGTGCGCCGGATTGAGGCCGGCCGCCTTGGTGCGTTTGTCGAGTGCCTCGCCTTCCAGAGTGGCCGCCTTGGTGGGGCGGGAATGCGACGCGGCATGATCCGTGAGACCGCCGGAAATGTTAGGAGTGCCCTTCTCCGCGCTGACGACGATTTGGACGTCCCGCACTTCATCGAAGACGCCGGTCACGGCCATCGTTAGCTCGGGCAAATAATTCGTCTCGATCCACACCTGATTGATTTCGCCGGGAACGGAAATGGAGCCGACATCATTCTCGACTCCCAACCACCGTGCGGCGCGGAACCAGCGTTGGAACGCATCATTGCCAACCAGTGCGCGCAACGCATCGCAGACCTCGTCCCATCCACCGCTTTCCTGCGGGAATTCCACCAAGCCATCCACTCGTTCTTGCGTTGCCACTTCCTCCGGATCCATTGTAGATGAGTTTTTGAAAAAATTGTTGGTGCCGTCCGATGCCCACACCCCGGTGTGGCGCAACGCGGCGAGGTGCGAAAGATGGACAGGTAAAAGCGCTCCGGGAAAAGTTTTTTACAGGCATCTAACCGATGCTCGGCGCGGGCCGTATTCCACAAGGGTTCCACGGCAGTATTTTTTAAAGATCTTGACCTCGATTTACTTAGGCTTCCCGAAGTATCGACGTGGGAATTTTTATGTAACTGACGCTCACGGTTGGAAACGAGTCAGTTATCATGTGACAATTTCGTTTCGAAGTCGCCAAGAGCTGCAAAAGGAGGCCGTGGAAGTTCCTAACCCGCTACAATCAAAGGGATGCGCGAAAGCTTTGTTAGGGAGCCGCTGGCGCGGGTGACCTGCTACTTTTGAAGCACAGCGCCACGGCGACGGTGACTAGGGTTCCGGCCATGATCCGCCAGGGGAATTCGATCACCGGCAACCACGCAAAATTCTTATAAAGCGGCTGGTTCGTGAGCATTTTCCAGACGTCGTTAGGCAGGTTGCTGAGGTAGGCCACAAACACAATCCCCGCCGCCATGGCTATCAGGTTTCCCGTCTCGCTGCCGCGGGTCTTCGTGAACAGCGCGACGATGAAAATCCCTAGCAGCGAGCCGTAGGTGTAGCCGAAGCTGCCGAGGATGATGCCGATGATGCTCAGTCCCGGGTTGTGCGCCTTGACGAAGGCCGTCGCCAGTCCCACGAGGATCAGCACCAGCGCGAAGGCGACGGTGCTCAGCTTGATGATCCGCACCCGCGCGTGATCGTCCGCAGGCGTCTTGAACCAGCGGAAATGGAAATCCCGCGAATAACTGGTGGCGAGCGAATTCATCGCCGTGCCGAGCGAGCCCATCGTGGTCGCTAACACCCCGGCGACGACCAGGCCGCGCAGGCCGCCCGGCATCACGTCCACGACGAAGTACGGGAAGATTCGGGTGTTGTCCGGTGTTCCCTTGGCGGTTACTGGCAGAAGCGGATCGTTCACCACATGGCCGTAGTAAACGGATAGAAGGATTCCGATGGTTAGGACGGCGTAGGTCACCGGGATGTCGGCGAGGCCGGATAGAATCGTGGCTACGGCGCTCTGGCGCTTGTTCTTCGCCGTTAGCATCCGCTGGACCATGTCCTGATCGGTGCCGTGCGTTGCCAGGGTCACGAACAACGAGCCGAACAACGCGGCCCACACCGTGAACTCGCTTTCCAACACGCTCTTGATGGCACCCCAGGTGGCACCGTATTGCTCGACGAATTTAGGTGTCGCCGGCACGTCGCCCTGCCACTCCCACAGCTTCAGGTCGTGCGGGCCGGTGAGGTGGCTTTTCGCGCCGTCCCAACCGCCGGGAATGTGGCCTAGCAGATACCAGACCGAGAAGCCGAGCGCGCCGAACAGCACCGCGATCTGCAGCACGTCCGTCCAGATCACCGCCTTGATCCCGCCGATGGCGGTGTAGGCGGCGGTTAGAATCGTGATCAGCACCAACGCGCCGCCGGTCACCCAGAACTGCTCCCAGGTGCCGAGCGGGCGTTCCGGGTTCAGTTGGTTCCAGATCACCACCATCAGCAGGGTTGGCACCCACAGCCGCGAGCCGCTGGCCAGCGAGCGGGTCACCAGGAAAATCACACTCGCCACGCTGCGGGTACGCGGGCCGAAGCGGATTTCGAGAAACTCGTAAATGCTCACCACGTTGTGTTTGTAGAACGCCGGGATGAACACCGCGCTGACCACCACCCGGGCTAACAGGTAGCCGACCATCAACTGCGCGTAAGTGTAGTTCCTCAGCCGGAAACCCTCGCCCGGTGTGCCGAAGAACGTCCCTGCGCTGATTTCCGATGCGAGGATCGACGCCAGCACCGCCCACCACGGGATCGACCGGCCGCCCAGCGCGAAGTCCGAAACGTTGTTGTTCCGCCGGCTGAAATGCCACCCGATGCCGATGATGATGGCGAAATAAATTCCAATGATGATCAGATCGAAGGCGACGGCCGGCATGGACGTGACGCTAGTGGACGTGGCGGTCGTTCCAAGCGCATTGTTGGGGGAGCGGCTAGCGTGGCCTCTGTTTCTCCCAACTCGCGCGCCAGCCTTTGACGGTTTCGAGAAAGGCCGGATCCCGGATTTGTGCGATGGCGGCCGCGGATTTCGCGGGATCGTTGAAAACGTGGAGATTGATTTGGGAATACTCGGCCAAGGCACGGTCGCGCCAGTAGCCGTCGTCCATTTCCTGGATCCAGTTCCACGCCTCTTCCGGTGATTTGCGGATGTACGGCTCCACGCCGCGGTGGAACATTTCACTCGTCTCCTCCCGCGGCGGCAAGTTAACGGCCCATTCGGCGAGGTACACCGGATCCATGGTTTGTGCCATCGTTCGGACCGAGTTGGAGGTTTCCTCCTTATCGAGAAATTGCCATTGCTGGGTGGTGACGAGTTGATCGAGCGCGGTTTGGATCATGGCGGGATTGCGGCTGTACGAATCCAAGAGCGCCCGGGCGAATGTGCCGCGATTGGCCTCAGGAAGTGACCCGATTTCCGCTCTGACATCGTCTGCGGAATCATACCGGGACGCTGCGGAATACTTCTCCGCCAAGATCGAGGTGTAAAAACCAGACAGCTTGTCATCCGGATTGCGGAGCCTTTCCAAAAGCTCTTCCTTCGAAAGTTGCTCCCCCACCGACTGCGAGTAGTGCGGATCCAATCCTTCGAGTGTCGTTCCCTGGCCGACCTTTTCCGCCAGCAAGTCCAGCGCCGTCATCAGAAATTCCCTCTCCTTCAAGCGGGAGGAACCCGCTCCCAGAACCTTGATGAAATCATCGCCATTCATTCCACGGAGATAGGTGAAATACAGGCTGCGATCCTTGCTATAGAGCAATTTGCCGGCCCATGCTTCGAGCAGCAACGAGCTTTCCAGAATTCCAGTTTTACGCTGTTGAATCAACTTCAGAACATCCTCGGACCGATCCACGAAAACCTCGTCGAAGGCCCGTTGGAAGGTGAAACTTTCCCCAACCATCCGGACATTGCCACGATTCCAGGTTTCGGAAAACGCCGCCTTCAAGGCTCCTTCCAGATCCGTTTCCGCCCATTCCTTGAGCAACCGCATCTGATATTCCATGCGTTCTCCTTTGCCCCATTTCCTCGCCGCGATCGCGTCCCACGCCGCTTGATATTCCGCGGCTTTCATCCGAACCTTCACTGCTTTCCCGGCAGGTCCCTGTTTGTTCGCGGAGCCAGGTTGCGTCCGATCCGCGGAGCGCGTCTGCCTAACTGGGTCGAAATTCCGCGGACGATCCTGCTTCGTGATGGAAGCCATGAGTAAAAACGCGGCCACTCCGACGGACAGATGCGCGGCGATCTTGAGAGCGGGCTTCATGGGGTGTGCTTCAGCAGGTTTCCCGCTTCGAGCGCGAGCTTGGGATATTTGCCGCCGCTGGCTTGCACGCTTTTGAGCGCGCGGGTTTTGTTTTCGCCATCCGGCAGCGACTTGATCCACTCCAGATAGGAAGAACCGAAACGGCTGAGATTCGCCGAGGCTTTGTCATTCCACGAATCCTGCATCATCGACTTCATCCCGTCGTCCGCTTCAACCACGCTCTCGGTTATCTGATAGAATTCATTGGGGTTCGTGTCGCGGAACCACCAGCGCGCGGCGAAAGCCTTTTCCTTTTCCTGCGCGGCGGCATCCATCCCGGCCAGCAACTCCAATGCCGCGGGCAAATTCTCCTCGGCCAGCGTGCGGAACATCTGGCTGTTGTACTCGGCGCGATGCACGCCGGGATCGACCGTCTTGTCCTTGGCGAGCTCCACCACTTCGCTTGCAGTGAGCGCTCCGTGGCGCAGGCCAAACAGGAAATCATCGTTGTTGCCGTTGGAGTTGAAGCAGTTTCTGAGAGACGCGTAGATCATCTCGTTCTTGGTCCGGTTCGCGCCCATTCCTTCGAGAGTGCCGAGCTCTCTCATGATTTCGAGCCGTTGCTCGAGGGTCGCGCCTTTGACATCGCCGTTGAATGCCCCCATCAAACTTGAAGCCATCGCATCCTTGATTTCCCGCGGGAATTCGCCGCTCTTCAATTTTGCCAGAATCCATTCGCCACCGGACGATCCGCTCATGCGCTCCATGATGCCGGGCATTGCATAGGCGGCGGACTTGGGATCCAGCGCCGCGAGCAGTTCGTCGCGCCGCTCGACCGGCCATTCCTTGCCCAGATAGCGGCCTGCCTGATAGTCCGAGAAAAATTCCGGGGCTTTTCCTTTCAGCAACTCCAGCTCTTGCAAGGATCCGCGTTTCCCCAATCCGCCGAACACCACGTCCGCCATGGAATTGACCAGGTTTTCCGTCCCGGCAAGCGCCTCTATCAGTGCTGGCAGCCCGTGTTTTTCGATGAACCTCGTCGCGAGGGTGTCCATGAACGCGTTCGACACGATGCGCGCACCGCCGGCCGTCGCGTAGCCCTTTCCGATGAAGGCGAACGCGGCTTTGGCATCCAGATCCATCCACCGGCCAAGGACAACCGCGAGGGTGGCGATCTGGTCCATGCCCGGACCGGGAGAGAGACCCGGCTCACCTGAAGCTTGCCGCGCTGAGAATTCCGCCAGCAACTTTCGGAAATCTGCCGCCGGATCCGCGGAAACCGGCAGGCTCTTGTTCAACTCGTTGAAGCGATCCCCCAGGGAACCTTTGCCGGGCGTGTTCGGGGCCTTCTGATTGTCCTTCTGTTTTTGCACGAATGATTCCAACAGCTCGCCGCCTCCCAGGCCGTGCGACCTGGCAGTTGGTTTCCCCGCTTGGTCAGGAGCAACCGGGGCCAGTGAATGCGCTTCTTGCGATTTCACCATCCACCCCGCCGTTCCGCCGATCCCCGCGACGAGGGCGTAGGAGAGAAATTTCATGCACCGCCGGTCCGTCATGCAGGATCTCTAGCAAGTTGAGGGATATCTGCCAGCGGGAAAATCGAGGAGAGCCCTCGCCCGTGTCACCCATTCATGGGATGGACGCTGTCGTCGCCAGTCGGTTAAATCATCCCCGTGAAACTCCCCGTCCTGCTCGGTCTTGCCCTTATAACCATCCTTCCCGCCCGCGGGCAGGACGACCGCCCCGTCGTCAGCGACCGCGACGCGCCGAAGGAAACCGTCGCTGCCAGCAATCTCCCCACCCTCTGGATCGCCGGCGATTCCACCCTCCGCTCCAATGCCCCCCTCCGCGGCTGGGGCCAGGACCTCGGCACGTTTTTCGATCCCAAGAAAATCAACGTCGTCAACCGCGCCATCGGCGGCCGCTCGTCGCGCACGTTTTTCACGGAAGGCCGCTGGAAGGAAATCCTAGACGGCATCAAGCCCGGCGATTTCGTGATCATCCAGTTCGGCCACAACGACGTTGGCCCGCTCGACGAACGCGGGAAATTCCGCGGCTCGCTCAAAGGCATCGGCGACGAAACCCAAAAAGTCACCAAGCCGGACGGCACCGTCGAGGAGGTCCGATCCTACGGTTGGTATTTACGGGAAATGGCCCGCAGCGCGCGCGACAAGCAGGCCAAGGTCATCCTCTGCTCGCCCGTGCCTCACAAGAAATTCGATGCCGACGGTAATTTCGTCCACGACTGGCAGGAATATCGCGGCTGGGTCGAAGCCTGTGCCAAGGCCGAGCACGCCGCCTACCTCGATCTCGCCGAGGCCATCGGCAATGCTTACGACCAGCTCGACCAATCCACGGTCGAAAGCTACTTCGCCGACAAAGGCACCCACACCAGCGCTGCCGGTTCTCTCTTCAACGCCAAGGCCGTCATCGCCGGCCTCCGCGCAATCCCCACCGCGCCGTTAGACGGATTCCTCAACGCCGCCGGCAAGGAAATTTCCGAAGAGCGTTAGATCGTTCGCCAAAAGAGATTGCCGGAGCGCAATGCTGCAAGGAGCGGCGGAATCTGTCCGCCGAAGCCCATGAGGTGACGAAACCGCTTTCATCGGCACTGATGGACTACGGCGATTCGGAGATCGCCGCTCATTGGCCCCGCACCATCGCACGAGGGCATTGGATGCTGGAGGCCACTGACGCCTCCGCGAAGTCGCCGGCCATCGCCGAGTCCGACGTTTGATCCAACCCCATACTGGGCGGGATTTTCGCATGGAACGGTCCCGACTTACCCACCGTCAGCAATCGCGAAAGAATTTCAACGAGTGTGTTACCCGCTGACCCGAATGGACCAATGCAGGGATGTCACCGCACGTCATCGGCCCGGCAAGAGATGAGAACCAACCCACTGAAAGACCAAACACCATGAGCACTCACCGCACCACCGCCTTGATTCCCTCACTTCGCGACGCCGCACTGCGTTTCCTAACACCTCGCTGGATGCCCTTCGTGGCCCTCCTCGCGGCCGGCTTCACGGCCTCCGCCGAAGCGCAGAGTCGTCCGACCATCACGAGTTTCACTCCGACCCAGGGATCCACCACCACCGTGGTCACCATCACCGGCACGAACTTCAACCGCGACATCAATGGCAACCTTTGGTCCGGAACCGCGCCCTACACCGTCCAATTCGGCGCTTCCGGAGGAGCCACTCCCACCTTCATTTCCAGCACGCAAATCCGGGCCACGGTTCCTAACAACGGAACCACCGGCCCGATCCGGTTACGCGCGTTTGGTGCCGGGCAGCTGGTCATCTGCCAGAGCCCGACCAACTTCACGCTCACCCAGGTGACGCGTCCCGCCATCACCAGTTTCAGCCCTGCCAGCGGACCGGTTGGAACCCAGATCACCATCGACGGAACCAATTTCAACCGCACCTCGACGGGCACCCTCTGGTCGGGAACCCCGCCCTATCGGGTCGAATTCTTCTCCGCGTCGGGCCAGCGGATTGAAGCCACCCCCACCTTTGTTTCCAACACCCGGATCCGGGTGACCGTACCCTCGACCGCGGGAGCAGGACAAAGTCCCCTGCGCCTCCGCCAGAACGGAGTGACCTTCAACACCAGCAATAGCAGCTTCACGGTGACGGCGCCATCCACCCTGAGGCTCGTCAACAACGTCCAATACAACATCGTCAGCCTTACTCTGAACGGTCAGCAGATGTTTTCCCCGGGGAATGGCGTGCCGATCGGAAGCACGGTAAACGTGCCGTTGTCCCCCGGTACCTACTCACTGGTTGCGGGCGTCGGCTTCGTAAATGCCGGTGTGCGCGACATCTGGTTCACGTTCAGCCGCACGGTCACCATTACCAGCGGGCAAACTAACATCCAAGCCTTCTCCCGCATCACTGTCGGGCAGTTGCTAACACTCGGCACGAATTCCAGCACCTGGATCGGCAACTTTTTCGACAACAACGGCGCTCTTCACCAAGCGCGGTTCGTCTTCTCCAGCACCGGCGGATGGCAGTTCTTCGTGGATGGATTGGCCCAGGGAACAGGTGCTGTTACGGAAGTCTCATGGCTCAACTCATCCGCCAATGTCACGTTCCGGATCAACAGCTCGTTCCCCGACATCACCATCCCCCATCCATTCGGCAGGTTCTTATTCAGAAACGGTCCGCCGAGCTGGCCCGTCATCGAGTATGTCAAACAGTAGCACGCATTTACCGGAAAGACCGCACGTCATGAAAACCAAAGCTCTCATCATTGCCGGCACCGGCCTTCTTCTATCAGCTACCGCGCTGGTTCTCAATCCCTCCGCGCCGTCCTCGTTTGAAGCGAACAAACCACTCAACTTCCGCACCCAGTCCTCCCGGCGGGAAGCCAACCATCCACCCGCGAATCTAACCGTGAATAGGCAACACCCCGGCGCCCCCCTTGAGAAACACGTTGAACCCGAGGCCGCCGCCAAGGCGGACACCATCGCCGCGGAAACCCAATACGCGGAAGCGGCCTCCGATCCCGCGTCCCGCATCGCCTTGCTCTGGCTCGACCGCGAGCGCGAGGTCCGCGCGGAAGCGGCGCTCGCGTTTGCCGATCCCACCGAGCAATCGCAGGCCATGGCCGAACTCGAAACCTGGTATGAAGACGGCCGGGGTGCCATCGTCGCTTCTAACGAAATCGAATGATCCGATATTCCAGGGGAATTCCAAGGAGTGGCGGACTCCGATCCGCCGTGCCCATGAGAAGACCCTGAAAAGAGGTTCCCAGCGGCCCATGGGCGCTTCATGGGTTCAGGCGATTCGGAGATCGCCTGCTCCTTGATCATTTCGCCATCGGGTTGCGTTTAAAGACGATCCCGTTTCCAAGTCCAGTTCCCAAGACGTATCGAATAATTCCTCACACGGGTGCCACCAGCAGCGAACGCAGATAGAGCATCTCCTCTTCCAGATCCTCCCCGGCACCCAGCGTTTCCGCGACCGCCTCGCGCAGGCGGTCGCGCAACCGGTGGCGCAAGCGGCTGATCGCCATCTTCACCGCAGCCTCGTTCATGTCCAACCTGGCGGCCGTTTCGGCGAGGGTCGCCGGCTTGGCTTCGAGATGGGTGAAGGGTAGCAAGGCATCGAACATCGCACGCTTTCCCTCCCTCTCCATCTCCGCGGCCAGCCCCGCCATCACCTGATCCATCAGGCTCCTCGCCCAGCGTCGCTCGAACAACGCATCCGGTGTCAGATCGTCCGCCGGCTCGACGGCGTATCCGTGTTCCGCGACGGCCTGATCGATGGAAACGGGAAGCTGGCCGCCGCCGCGTTTGAGCCGGTTGTTAGTCCGGCGCTGGCCGGAAAGGAAATGTTTCACGCACGCCAGCAGAAACGTCCGCAGCTTGCCGCGTTCGCGCTCCGCTTTGGATAGATATTCGCCCTCCACCATGCGCATGAGGAATTCCTGCGTCAGCTCCTCCGCCTCGGCGGGACGGACCCCGGTGCGACGGATGAAGGCATAGATCGGCAGCCAGTAGCCGGCGCAAATGTCCTCCAGCGCCCGGCTGGTTTCCATGTCCGGCTCGCTGCTCCGGGCACGTTGGACGATGCTCCAGCGGGTGTTGGGAAATTGTCCGGCAGCCGTGCGATCGTCACCTTTCATATCTCACGCTGGCAAACAACGGACGCTCCTGCAAACAGGAAACACAGAGTCCCTTGGCATCCAGCGCTGCGGGCAGCCCGGCGAGATCCCATGAAAACACCCGGTTCGGCGACTGCCCGTCCCGCAAGAACCGCAAGGCCATCGCCGTTTCTCGCGACACAAACGCGCCATCAACGCCAGAACCATTGCCTGTTATTTGGGACCCTGCCGATCAATCGAAAAACCCACTAGCAACGGCGCATGTGGTTCGGCCATCATTTGCCGAGGATCTTGTGGAGCCTGCCGCGCTCGCTGTCGGTCAGGAGATTCGCCTGCTCCGATTTTAGAAATTCCGTGATATCGCCATCTCCAGTGGCACCGCGGTAGGCTTTAGTTTCCAGAAATGAAATCGCGACAACCCGCTCCCACGGCTTTCTATCAAGCGGGAAATGGGCAAGCACATTTTCCGCAGTATTTTCAACAATGGCTCCTCCTGCCTGGCCGACGGCCTGTGGGAATGAACTCAGGCTGCGCTCTGAAAAGCCCGACATGATCTGCGCCATCATTTGCGGCGTAGTGGTTTCGCGATTCACCCCACTGATGACAGCGATCATTGCTCTATTTTTTAGATTGGGTTTTTCAAATTCGGTGGACTCGAAAACTTGAACGGAACGCTCCGGGTCCGTGGCGGATGCTGTTTCGAAAACTTGTCCGTAACTGGACGACTTGTCGGTATTGTCTAAGGCACTACGGGTTACCACGTCCGCAGCCAGTGCCGGCTCGCATCGTGCCAGATAAGAAATCATTGTCCTGATCTTGTCCTTTTTGTCGCCAATGAGCCAATTCACATAAGCTTTCGGATCGAGCTCAGCTTTGGCCTTACAATATGTTTCAAACAAACTCTGCCATCCATCTTCCTTCTCCTTGAATCCAGATTTCGTTAGCAAGGATTCAATGACATCAGTGTCGATTTTCGCCAACCATACCTTGACCTCATCGAAGTTTTCAAGACGTGTGTCAAATTCATCGCTGCTGAGTGCATGGAGCGCTTTCAATAACTCCGCTGCCTTTACTGTGGCTTCGCTGTCTCGCTTTTTTGATTTATGCACGTTTTCAAGCCGCTCCTTTGATTTTTCTCTTTGAACTTTATCGTTTTCGACCCGCGCCTTCCGAGCGGATGAATCATCACATGCTGTAATGCCCATGATAGCACAGCCGCAGAAAACGAGTGATGCAAGCGATGGAGAACTCATATTTATGAATGGAGTCAGGCCTTCACTAAGAAACAAACATTCGAACGGATCGGGTGGTCAGGGCGAGAGAATTTCCGGGTCTCCGGGCCGGTGGAAGGAGAGGAAATCGCTCAGGTTGAGGGTATAGAACCGTTTCGCTCCGGCTTTCCGTGCGGCGATGAGATGCAGATAGTCGTAGATCGCTCCGCCACGCACTCCGCGTGTTTCGGCTTCCTCGAAGGCCGCGAGGAGGTCGGACTCTTCGAGCGGGACGTTGGAAAGCTTGGGCGCGATCTGTTGGCGGAGCAGCTTGGCGGCGTCCGCCGCGGGGACGCGGAATCCGAGGCGTCCGCCGGTGAGAGTACTGAAGGTTTCCGCAAAGGCGTGGGCAAGCACGGAATGGCGGCCAGCGAGCAGCACCTTGCGGCAGGCATCATGGTCGGGATCGCTCGCGCAGAGCGCGGACACGATGACCGAGGAATCGACAGCGGATTTCATTTGGCCTTCGGGTGCGGGACGATCCGTTCGTCACGGGCATCACGACCGGCCTTGATGGCTTGCACGATGGTTCCACGCTTCAATGGCGGGCAGCCTTGAATCACCGGAAAGCCGCCTTTCATTTCGATGCTCACCGGATCCGGCTCGGGGGCGGCCTGGAGTTTGCCACCGTGCACTTCCAGTTTCAGGCGGCTGCCCTCGTGCAGCCCCAGGCTGTCGCGGATCGCCTTGGGCACGACGAGGCGTCCGGCTTTGCCAAGTGTGATGGTAATGCTCATGCCAATTTGGATACCATTGGCAGCGTGATGCGGCAAGGTTGAAACCTGAGCCTGCGGCGGCTCAAGCTCCGGGTGGGTCGGGATCCATTGGCCGGCCACTGGATCAAGTCGCGGGGTTCCCCGGGATCAATCACGAGACGCTGACGGCCCAGCGTCCAAGGGCTTAAGGACAAACACATGGGAGCTATTTTGGCGAACGTGATCAAAGAGGTTCTCGCATAAAGTATTTTAGGCCCCCAAATGAAACTGATCCTCCCCATCTTCCTCGCGGTATCCGCCGTGTTGCGAGCTGATCCGCTGCTCACCTATGACACCCGTCCGGCAGGTTCTCCGGAAACGCCGTTGATCATCAGCACCTACCTACCCGACCCCGGCCTTGAGTCCGGCGTCTTCCAACACTACCACACAGGCAAGCCGGTGCCGAAATACAGCCCGGAGAAAGGGATCGATCTGCCGGGAGAAGAACCCGCGATTGCGGGCATTTCGGCCGCGCTGGCCGTGAATTTCGGACCTTCCCTCTCTTATGTTTTCGATACGGTCGAATGCCGGCCGCTCTACGCGTGGCAGGGCGGCTTCCTCGACTTCGCGCCGTACTGGGGCGACCAGGCGCGCGGCTCGCGGGTTTCCTTCGGCTACGTTCCACAGTTGGTCGGCACGCTGTTCAGCAAGGCGGAGGGAAAACACCCGCTGTCCATCGACGACAAACCGGTGGGCGCCCCCACCTACACCGGCTACAAGCTGGAGAAGGGAATACCGCGCTTCTATTTCAAGTCCGGCAGGCATGTGGTGAACGTGAAGATCACGTCCGATGCGAAGCCGCTGTGCTACCACGCGGAATGGAACTGCAATCCTCCCGCCAGGCTCACCTTTCACGAGGGTGATCTTCACGTTTCTGGTGAGGGGAGGCTTGAGTACACCCGTGCCGGCAAGGTGCTGGGCCAGTTCAAGGGCTACGAACTGAAGGTCGACCTAACCAAGGCGAGCAAGAACGCGGGGGCGGTGTTATTCAACAGCTATGGCTGCGCCACGTGCCACTCGATCGATGGTTCTAACGGTCACGGTCCCACTCTCACCGGAGTGGCCGAACACCAAGTTAGCCTGGAGGATGGAACCATGGTGACGGCGGACGCCACTTACCTGGAGGAATCCCTTCGACTGCCCAATGCGAAGATCGTGAAGGGCTATCCGCCGAACTACATGCCGCCCTACGTCCTGAGGGACGTCGAAATCCAATCGCTGGTCCGCTACATCCAATCCATCCCCAAGCCGGAATGAAACCGCTGCTCATTGCCCCATTGTTCGCCGGCGTCGCGTTTGCCGCCGGTTTCGACGATTGCTACAAGATCGAAACCGTGAAACTGCCCGAAGGCGTTCCTCCCGAAGTGGGGGCGATCGACTTCGCCTCCGATGGCTCGCTGTTCGTCGCGCTGCGGCGGGGCGACGTGATTCAGGCCAAACCCACCGGCGATCCGGGAGGATTCCAATGGAAGCTCTTCGCCACCGGCTTCCACAATGGGTGTGGAATTGATGTGATCTCGCCCACCAAAATCCGCGTGAGCCAGATGTCCGACATGACCGAGGCCGAGGACACCGATGGCGACGGCAAGGCGGACTCTTATCTGCGCTTCAGCTCCGGTTGGGGACTCAGTGGAAATTACCACGAGACCAACACCCTTGCGCGCGATGGCAAGGGCGGCTACTTCCTCTCGCTTGGCACCGCTTCCCATGCCGGGCCGGTATTCCAGCACGTGCTCAATGACTTCTCCGCTGCCGGTCATCGCGGGCGGAACTTCTCCGCCGTGAAGTGGCGCGGCTGGGTGATGCAATGCGATGCCAAAGGCGATCTCACTCCGTTCGCCAGCGGTTTCCGCATGGCCAATGGCATCTACCGCGATCCGGATGGCAACGTCTGGTGCGGCGACAACCAGGGCGACTGGAAGGCGGTCACGCCACTCTATCATGTGGAAAAAGGCAAATTCTACGGCCACCCCAGCAGCCTGAACTGGGATCCCGCGTGGGAGGGCAAGGATCCGCTCCAGGTTTTCCATGATGATCTAACTTCCTATAACAAGGCGCGCACCAAGGCCGCGGTGGAACTCCCTAACAAGGAAATCAACCGCTCCGCCGGTGAACCGATGGAGCTTCCGCGCAATGCCAGCTTCGGCCCGTTCGCAGGACAACTGCTGATACCTGACAACAACGGCACACGTATCTCCCGCGTCATGCTGGAAAAGGTGAACGGGAAGTTCCAAGGCGCGGTGACACACTTCATCACCGGCCACGGCCTGCGCTCCGGCAATCACCGCCTGCGATTCTCACCCGATGGAAAGCAACTCTACGTGGGCGCAACCGTGCGCGGCTGGGGCGCACCTGCGGAAGGCTTGCAACGGATCACCTGGCTGGGTGGGACGCCGTTCGACATCGAGTCGTTCCACATAACGAAGTCGGGTTTCAAGATCGTCTTCACCAAGGACATCCCGGGCCAGCTCGCGGACAAGAAGGCATGGACGTTCTCATCCTGCACCTATCAACCGAAGTGGACCTACGGCAGCGAGCCGGAGAACAAGCGCAAGCACGAGGTGCAGTCGGTGACCCGCGACGGCTCCCGGGGCGTCGAGGTGAAATTGTCCGGCCTCGAAGCCGGTGGACGCGTGTATCAGCTTAATTTGCCGGAAGTGGACTCAACCGATCGCTCCCCGTTGCAGAACCGGTTGTTTTACTATACGGCGAACGAATTACCCTGATTCTCCATAAAAGTCGCTAACCGAGAGGGCCAGTCCCCGCGAATTCATGGGGTCGATTTCTCGTCGGAGAACCCTGTTGGCGCGCCGGCAGAAAGCGTTTCACAGCCCATTCGCATCCAGCGCCGAGGACAACCCAACGAGGTCCCACGAGAACACCCGGTGCAGCCGTGTCAGGACCAGCAGCCGCCGACCGTCCCGCGAAAACCACAGCGCGCGCGCTCCGGGATTGAGCGGTACCGTGAGTCGCAGCGTGCTTCCATCCCGTCGCCGGATCACGACCGTATCGTCATTGGAAAGCGTGGCCGTCTGCCCGCTCGCCGGGTCGTCGGTAGCGATTGACTGAGGCAACTCAGGCGGTTTCTCGATCGGTCGCGCTTGGTCGGAATTGCCGCCCGGCCAGAGTTCGCAGCTCGTGTTGCCCTCCTCATCCTTCACGGAAACGATCCAGCCGCCATCCGACCGCACGTCGAGGACGGTGCTTCCCGGCACTTTGGGCACCCGCAGCGGTTCGCCGGGTTTTCCCGCGGCATCGATCGTCATCCGCTCCAACCCACCCGGCACCTGGATCAGGATTTCCGCGTCGCTCAGCCACCACGCGGCGGCCCTGTCATCGATGCGCTGGTTCTCCAACAGGTGATAGCCGGTCTGGCGCTGGTCCGCCACCGACCACACGCCAATGCACCCGGTTGCAACCGTTAGGAGACGGGTTCCGTCCGGCGAGGGCGCCATGCCGAGCACCGCGCCGTCCTCTTTGCTCCTCGGCGGCTCAGGCCATTCGTGAAATGCGGTCGGCAGCGACACCCGCCAGACGCGGGTCACGCCATCGTCGCCGGCCGCCTGCAGTTCCCCGCCATCCGCGGAAAATGTCAGACGGTTAGCGGGGAAGGGGAGTGTGGTCCAGGTCACACCCGTGGCCGCTTCACAGACAGCGATGCTGCCATCGTCCGAGGCCACCGCGAGCAGCGTGCCGGAGGGATGAAACGCGAGGAGTTGCGGCACTCCGGTCACCGCGACCGTGGTGCAGAGCGCGCCATTCTCGGCCGCGAGGATGACAGCTTCGCGGCGATCGCCGACTGCCGTTGCAATCCGCGATCCATCGGCCGACCACGCGGCGGCGCAGCGCGCCTGCGCCCCGCCGAAATGCCACGACGAACCTGGGTTCGTTAGATCCATGACCTCGAGCCCGTCCACCCGCGCAAGCGCGACTTTCCTTCCCACCGGATCGATCGTTAGAAACCGCACGATCGGCCCTGGTTGCGCCAGAACCACCGATTGCGGGTCGGATAGATTCTCGCGGATGATTCCCTGCTCGGTTCCCGCGAGGACCAATGAGTTTCCATCCGGCGTGAAGTCCCAGATGATTTCGTTCCCAGGGGGCATCCATTCCTTGAGTGGTTGATTCGCATCGTTTCGCCACAGCCGGACGATTCCCGATTCATCGGTCGTGAGATGGAATTGTTTCCGGCCTGCCGCAGGAGCGCTCGCCACCCCTGCCACCGGCGACAAGTCAGGGCGGGCGAGCAGCGCGGCGGCCTCGTCGCGGATCTCCGGTGACCTCGCCAGTTCCGATGCCTGGCGCAGAAGAGTCAGCGCGCGGTCGCGGTGACCGGGCGAACCTAACAAGCGCTCCTGACGGGCCCGCTCGATGTGCGACCGATGGAGTTGCCGGCGGGTTTCCAGCAGTGCTGCACCCCGTTCGCGGTTGCTGATCGCAAGCTTGCGGTTGCTGATCGCCAGCAGCGCGGTGCCGACGAACATCACGATTAACAGCGCCGCGACCAGGCTGGCGGACAGCGGATGCCGGCGGGCCCAGCGGCAGGTCACTTCCATCGTGCTGGCCGGGCGCGCCTTGATCAGGCGCCCGTCCATCCACCGTTCCAGATCGTCGGCGAAATCCCCGACGGTGGCGTAGCGGTCCTTGGGATTCCGCTCCAAGGCCTTCATGCAAATGATTGATAGATCCTTTGGCAGTGACGGATCCACGTCCTTGGGCGGTCGTACAGGATCGTCGGAGATGGACCGGAGCAGCGCCGCGACGTTTTCCTTTTCAGGGTGGGGCCGCATTCCGGTTAGGCATTCGTAAAACACCGCGCCCATGCTGTAGAGATCGCCGGCGACGGTGGCATCGCTGACCGATCCCGCGGCCACTTCCGGCGGCATGTAGTGAGGCGTGCCAAAGAAGGATTCCGTCCGGGTCAGCGGTCCCTGACCGGGGACTGTCAGTTTTGCCAGTCCGAAATCGCTGACGCAAGCGCGCCCGTCTTCGAGAAACAGGAAATTGCCCGGCTTCAGATCCCGGTGAAGCACGCCGTGCTGATGCGCGTGATGGAGGGCGCGCGTGAGTTGGACCATCAGCGCCGCGGTCTCCTTCGGCGCGGGATGTCCCATCAGCAGCCGGTCCGAGAGCGAGCCGCCGGCCGCCAGTTTCATCGAGAAAAACGGCATGCCGTCCGCCTCGCCGACTTCGTAAACCGGGAGAATTCCCGGATGGTCCAGCGCCGCCATCGCCCGCGCCTCCAACTGGAACCGAGCTAGCATTTCCGGCTCCTCCGCGAGGTGTGGCAATAACACTTTCAGCGCCACTTCCCGCTTCGGCCGCAGTTGCTCCGCGTGATAGACGATGCCCATTCCGCCGCGCGAGATTTCGTCCAGGATCGTGTAGCCCGGCACCGTGATCGTGGTTGGCCGAGCCGCATCCCACAGCGCTGCCATGAAAAAGTCCTCCGCTGGCGGCTCGTTGTGGGAAGGTTCTACCATGGTGACGATTTGCAGATCGCGATCACCATTTCAACCGCCCGCAATCGAAGCGAAAAGCAATTTCGCTTTTCAGCCCCCGGCGATTTGTAGTAGTAAACGAGAACCTGTATGCGCCTCATCATGCCAGCCCTCCTCGCCGCCCTCGCGATTCCAGCCGCTTCGGTCATGGCTGGCACCGTCACCGGGACCGTCCCGCTGCCGCCGCGCCAAGCCGGGCGGATCCCCGTGGAAAAATACACCGGCACTATTTCCGGCAAGGTCGCCGCTCCGCCTCCGCCATGCGCCGGGGTCTGGATCGAGGGGCCGGGCATCTCCGCCCGCGCGCCGGCCGCCAAGGTCGCCCTGCCGCAGCATGGCTATCAGTTCGCCCGCAGCCTGCTCGTCGTCTCGCGCGGCACCACCGTCGAGTTTCCTAACAACGACAACGACTTTCACAACGTCTTCTCACTTTCCCGCACCAAGAAGTTCGATGCCGGGCGCTACAAGAAGAGCGAAACGCCCGCGCCGGTGGTGACCTTCGACAAGGCCGGCTTCGTGCGCGTGAAGTGCGAAATCCACGATCACATGAACGCCGTCGTACTGGTGGTGGACAGCCCGTGGTTCACGGTCACCGACGCCGCCGGGAAATTCGCCCTAACAGGCGTCCCGCCCGGCCAATACACCCTGTGCGCGCAGCTCGACGAGAAATCCAAATGGTCCGCGTCCGTCACCATCACCTCCGGGAGCACCTCGGTGAACTTTTCCAAACCCAACACCGTCCCTTGAAACCACTCGCCATTCTCTCGCTCTCCGCCGTTTCCGTGTGTGCGCAGGATGGCTTCCATCTGGCCCCGGCGGACAGCCCCTATCTCCTCGATCTGCGCCCGTCGCTCGAAGCCGTCGTGTGGTCCGGCGACAACCCGACTCCCGCGGATCTCAATCGCACGGACACCAGCTTTTTCGCCCCGCGGCTCACTCTCGACATGGACGCCTCCGTCGGTGATCACTGGTTTCTGCTGGCGACCGCCCGCTTCGATCGGGGATTCGATCCCGGAGCCGATCCGGACGGAGACGTCAGGTTAGACGAGATCATCCTGCGCTGGCGCGTGTGCGACGACCAGCGGCTGAATTTCCAGATCGGAAAATTCACCACGGTTTTCGGGGCATGGCCTAACAGCCACGGATTTTTCGACGATGCGTTTCTGCTCGCCCCGCTGCCGTACAGCCAGATCATTGGATTCTCGGGCGGCAACGGCGGACCCGGTCCGGGTGGTCCACCAGGCCCTGGCCCCGGTCCCGGACCCGGAGGCGGGGGGGGCTTGCCGGGTCGGGGAGACAATGAGTGGGCGTCGTTGATCTGGGGACCGGTCTATACCTCGGGTGCCTCTGTATTCGGTGCCACCGAGTATTTGGATTACGCGCTGGAAGTCAAAAACACCGGGCTCGCGGCAAATCCTGACTCGTGGTCAGATATGGATTTCAGCCATCCGGCCGTTAGCGCGCGCTTCGGTTATCGTCCGGATGCGGCGTGGGCCTTCGGGGTGTCCGCCAGCCAAGGTCCCTGGCTGGATGAAAATGTGCCGAACGGGGATCGCGATGATCTCCTCCAGAGCACCCTCGGCCTCGATGCGCGCTGGGCCCACCACAATCTGATTCTATCAGGCGAGGTAATACTAACCGAATTTGAGACGCCAGCCGCGGGTGACCTGCGTGCCACCTCCTGGTTTCTCCAAGCCCGCTGGAAGGTTTCCCCCGGCTTCTGGCTGGCGACCCGCTTCGGCCAGATCCTGACCAATGAAGCCGCCGGCGATGTCGTCTGGCAGCCCGACCTGTGGCGGGCTGAAATCGGCACCGGTTGGCGCATCACCTCGAACCTGCTGTTCAAGGCGGGCTACAGCTACACCCACGCCGACGGCGGCGGGGATTCCGGCAACCATTTGTTAGGCACTGGAATTGGCTGGCAGTTTTGAGACCACAGGAATTGAAGCAGGATTTGCTGCCAATGATTTCATTTCTCAATCCCGGTAGTCGATGAAAACGGTCCGCGTCCAAGCAGCCATTTTGTCAGCCGTTTTCTTGGGGATTTGCGCGCTCCCGGCACTGGCAACTCCATTCGTCGCGCTCCAGAATCTATCAAGCGCGACGCTCCAGGCGGAGTTCGATGCATGGACCGCGGCCCCTTACAACTACCGGATGACCCGCTTGAGCGGGTGCGATGTCGCCGGCCAGGCGCGCTATGCGGTGATTTTCGAGAAGAGCACGAAGACCACGCCATGGTCGGATCAGGCGGGGATGACGGCGTCGGCATTCACGACCTATCACAACCAAGCCCACGCCAACGGCTACCGCCTGGTGTGGCTGGAAGGATTCGGCGTGGGGACGACCGCCTATTACAATGGCATCTGGGAAAAAACCAACGGGGCCACGCAACGGGTCCGGCTCGGCGAAGCTCTCCTTGCCCACCAGAATGCGGATGACGCGAATCAGAGCGATGGCTTCAGCCGGGTGGACGTTTCATCGTTTTCGGTCGACGGGTCGCCGCTTCACGCCGGGGTTTGGGCCACAGGGCTCGTGAATCTAACGGAGGTTCGTTACAGCCAGACACCGGCGAACTATCAGACGGAGTTCAACACGCTGGGCGGAGCAGGCTGGTATCTCTATCGGGTCAGCGGCTACACGACCAGCGGCCTCGAGCGCTTCACCGGAGTGTGGCGCCGGACCAGTCTGGGCGAGGGCTGGAGCCATCACGGGATCCGGTCGGAAGATTTCTCGGCCTTCCAGAACAACGCGCAATACGTGGGCTACCGGCCGGTCTTCGTGGACGCTTACAATGTCGGCACCGACGTTTTCTACAATGCCACTTGGGTTCGCAACGGCGGTCTATCCACCACCCGGCTCAATTCCATCGCCACCGAAGTGCAGGACTACATGACGGACCACGCTCTGCCGGGGTTGTCGCTGGCGATCGCCTACCAAGGCCGCTTGGTTTACTCGCGGGGATTCGGCTACGCGGAAACGGCGGACTGGGAGGTGGCGGATCCACTCCACCGGTGGCGTTTCGCCAGCGTATCCAAGCCGGTTTGCGCGGTCGCCGCGCTCCGTGCTTTGGAGGATTCCTCGGCATGGTCGCTGGGCAGCACCGCCTTCGGCTCGGGCGGGCTTTTCGCCAACGACTACGGCGACCCGACTGGCACGCCCTACACCACCAATGAAAAAGCCATCACTCTCCGGCAATTGATGAACATGACTGCCGGCTGGGCCGATGAGGGCAAACTCTGGTACAACGCCGAACCCGGCTGGGGCACCAACCACACATTGATCATCGACTGGCATCTCGATAACAGAAACACGATGTGGACTCCGGGGACCCACTACCGCTATAACAATTTTAACTATCAGGTAGCGGCGCGGATTCCGGAAAAAATCACCGGCATGTCGTTCTATGATTATGCGAAGCAGGAGATATTCGACCCCTGCGGCATGACTTCGATGTCGCTGGGAGCGCGCACGTTTGCCGGTCGCTTGAGCCGCGAGGTCGTTTACTACCCGGGCGACATCTATGGCAATCCCGAGGACGTCTGGCCGGCCCGCATGGACGGCAGCACAGCGTGGATCGGCCGCCCGGCGGATCTGCTGCTGATGGGCCGGCGGATCGATGGTAACCCGCGGCAGACCGACATCATCGGCTCGTATGCTCTTTCCCAAATGCAGCTCGGCAACGGCCAGTTAGACGACAATGGCAACGTCTCCCAATATGGTTTGGGCTGGTATGCGGGCACCCGCAACGGCCACACCTGGTGGCAGCACAACGGTGCGATGGGCGGAACCCAGGCGATCCTCGTGGTGCGGGACGATGGCGAACAGTCATTCGCCTATGCGGCCAATTCGGTTCGCGATTCTGACCGTGGTTCCGGGACGTTCCGCAACCTGATTCTCGATCAGATGGACGCGATTGACGATGCCAAAGCTTGGCCGCAAACCGATCATTTCCGCGTTTGGAATCCGGCCTATGACGCTTGGGTCGACGGCGAGTTCAGCGCCACGGTCACCGGCCGCCTCGGATTCGCCGAAGTCATCGCACCGAATGCGGACCCGGACGAGGACGGACGCTGCAATGCTCTCGAAGCCTATCTCGGCAGCGATCCGGTGGTGCCGGACAAGACGAGCTGGTACACCGTGAGCCTGTCGAGCACCGAGCTAACATGGCGGTGGAACAAGAAGAACGGTGACCGCGGCGTCGTCGCCACGCCCCGGCGCTCGTCCAACCTGAACACGTGGGCGGACAACCCGACCGGGATTGTGGACCGCGCCGATCTGATCAACCAACTCGGCTATACCTATCAGGAGGTCAAGCTAGCCCGCTCCTCGCTGCCGGCGCGCTTCGTGCGACTGGAATTCGAAACGCCGTGAGCAGGGAACATTCGCCGGGGGATTGCCTGAACCGGCCCCCCGGACTGTGATTGCGACGGATCGGAAACGGCTCGATCAGTTCCCATGCAACTCGATATCGAGGACATTCTGGCAAATGCGTTTGGCAGGATCGTCAGGCAATGCCTGCTGTTTGCGAGCGCCGTTTGGATCGGCTCGATGGTGGGTGGACTCGCGCTGGTCATCGGCATCGGCGGGCATTCCTGGCATGACGCGCTGATGAATCTCAACCGGGTCTGGGCGAGTCCGCTTCTGCTAGGCACCGCCTGGATGGTGCCGAATATCATCCCTTTGTTAGGAGGACTGGGCTATTTCGTGGTCTCGGAAAGCGCGGGATTCAAAGCGTGGGGAGTCGTCGCCGCGTTGGAGTCCTTTTTCGTGATGGCGGGCTGGGCAATGGAATTGAAAGATCCGATCTCCATCGCGATCGCCTGGGGCGCGTGGCTGGTGCTGCTCGTGATGCTGGAAACCGGCGTCTGGCTAATCTGGCAAATGCTCAGGAACCGGTGGGCCCGCCAGCTTGCGCTGCTGGAAATGGAGAACGCCCGCCGCCGCGCCGAGCTCGAGGCCCGGCAACGGGAGGTCATCGACCGGGAAAAGGACGCGGATTGATCGCCGCTTGAAATGTGGCGGGGACGATGGATGGTCCCGTCATGAAATTTCGTCGTTCCTCACTTGGCTTGATTCTGGCGCTTTGCGGTGCCGCTACTGCTGCTGAACCGAAGCCCCAGGCACTGCGGGAAGGCGACATCGTCTTCAGCGGATCGACCACCGGCCAAGGCGGAGCGATCATCGCGGCGACCGGTTCGCCCTACACCCATTGTGGCATCGTGTTCCTGCGTGACGGCAAGCCGATGGTGTTGGAGGCGGTGCAACCGGTCAGTGTGGTGTCGCTGGAAACCTTCAAATCCCGCAGCAAGCCCGGCACTTTCATGGCGCGACGCTTGAGAACCGCGCTGACGCCCGCGAACTATCAGATGGCCCGCAGTTGGGGCGCCGCGCAGATCGGCAAGAATTACGACGCCCGTTTCCAGTGGAATGATGACACGCTCTATTGCTCCGAACTGGTCTGGAAAATCTATCAGCACGGCGGCGTCGAGCTGTGCGAACCGCGGCGGTTCCGGGACTATCACCTCGATGATCCGAAGGTGAGAAAGCTCGTTGAGGAGCGATACGGTGGCATTGAAAAAATGCCGCTCGACGAAAAGGTCGTCGCACCGTCGGACCTGGCGGCATCACCGCTGCTGGTGGATGTCCCGCCGGGGTCCTGATGGTACCACCAAGCTGCTTGGCGATCAACGGCATGGCGGTTGAAAGCCGCCGCCACGATCGTGGCGGAAATTTAAGTAAAGCTTACAATATCCACTTGCAGGAGCGAGAAATTGAGGTATCAAAAATTCCAATGAAATCACTTCTCCTCATGACGGTTGCGATCGCGGCCGTGCTTTTTAGTTCGTGCAATACGATGATCGGCCTCGGCCGTGACATGCGGATCGGCGGCGAAGGGTTGGAAAACTCCGCGAACAAAGCCGCCGGTGGCGGTTCTTCGGGAGGTGGCGACACTTCCGGAGCTCCCGTTTACTGAAGCATACCCATCAAAACAAAACGGCGTCCTCCCACGTGGGAGGACGCCGTTTTGCTTGATGATGAAACGATCAGTAGCCGCGCCAGAAGGCGAAGGCACAGATCAGAGTCGCCACGCCGTAGACGAGTCCGGCGATGGACAGCAGCGTCCAGCGTTTTTGATCGGCGGTCACCCAAGTCACCGCGTCGCGAAACAGGTAAGGCATGCCAACACAGAACATCGAGGCGGTCAGCACGACATACGCGAAGATCGGCACGAGCAGGCGCGATGACGGGTCCTTGAGAAACGCCGCTCCCAGCAACGGCGCGGCAACCATCAGCCCGACAAGGCCCAGCGCACGGACGGCGAGGAAATCCCGCACGCTGCGGCAGACGAGGATCAGCGAGACGGGGACTGCCCATTGCAGGAGACGCTTCGCGCTGTTGAATTCGCCGAGGTCCATCGCCAGGGCGCTGAGTTTTCCAAGGCCGCTCGGGGCGATGAGCAACCAGAACCACGCGAGGCCGATTCCCATCAGGATCTGGCCGAGCTGATCGTTGCGCGGGAATTTCTTCAGAAATCCCTGCACCATTGCCGGCTTCGCCAACATCAGCGCGTGAATGCCGATCAGCCAAATCGCCAGCACCAGGCCGGTGGTGAAAAGCGACAGGAGTTGGTAGGGATGCATGCGGCCCCGGAACTAGAGCGCGGGGCCGCAACATTCAAGCGCCATCTGCCAGAGCCGGATTCACCGAAATCTCATCCATTCCGCATCATCGGTTCACAAAGCGGGCCTTGAATCCCAGCCATGAATCTCCGCCAACTGATCCAGCCCGGCGCGAACTGGCTGGATGCGCCGACGCCCCGGCAGGTGGCCTGGGTCGCGCTAACGGCCTGCGCGGGCCTCGCGATTTACGGGTTCACCGTTGGTTTCTGGCGCGACCCCGTGATGGGGGGCTACGTGGCCGTGAAACTGCCGTTGCTAATCGCGCTCACACTGGCTTGCAACGGCTTGCTCAACGGGCTGCTTGGCCTGCTGCTTGGCACCGGTCTCGGATTCAGGCAATCGCTGTTGGCGTTGCTCACGTCGTTCGCGCTCGCCGCGGTGATCCTCGGCTCGCTGGCACCCGTCACCTTCTTCCTCGCCTGGAACGCCCCGCCGCCGGACGCCGCGGGCGCGGGCAATGCCCATTCCGCCTATCTCGTCACGCACACGCTTCTCATCGGTTTCGCGGGAATCACGGCGAATATCCACCTCCACCGCCTGCTCGCGGTCAAAGCTCCGACGCCGGCGGCGGCCACCGCCACCTTGCTCGCCTGGCTCGGCGGCAATGGGTTTCTAGGCGCGCAGTTTTCCTGGATCCTGCGGCCGTTCTTCGGCAGCCCGCGGCTCAAGGTCGAGTTCCTGCGGCCCGATCCGATGGACGGAAATTTCTATCAAGCCGTGTGGAATTCCATCGACCACCTCGCCGGCGGTTTCGGCCTGCCCGTGCTCTCTGTTATCGTTCTCATCCTGATCATCCCGATCGTCAAAGCCATCCAATCGAACCACCAAACCACCCCAAGACCATGAACCCGCCCGAAACCACCCCAAGCACCCCCCAGCCGCCGCCACTCGAAGCACCGCTGCCGGCCAAGCTCGACCTCAAGACGCTGTTCGAAGCGCTCCTTCGCCGGCCCCATGCCCTGATCCCACGACTCGCCGAACCGGATCACGGCGCTACGGGCAAATTCGCCCTCATGGCGATCGTCTCCATCCTGCTCTTCGGCTTCGTCCTCGGGTGCTTCGCAAAACACGATCAACTGTGGGCCGCCCCCGCGAAAATCACCGCCGGACTGATCTTCTCCGGGCTGATCTGTTTCCCGAGCCTCTACATCTTCGCCACGCTGGCCGGCGCGCGGGTGTCGATTTCCCAGCTCGCCGCCTGCCTCGCCGGGGCGCTCGCGCTGGCCGGGCTGCTGTTGTTAGGCTTCGCGCCGGCCGTGTGGATCTTCGCGGAATCGACCGACTCGTTCGGTTTCATGGGCACGCTGGCCGTCGGTTCGTGGATCGTCGCCGTGTTCTTCGCGCTGCGCTTTTTGAAATCCGTCATCTTCTCCACTGGCGGCACTCAGAAAGGACCGCTGGCGATCTGGAGCGTCGTGTTCCTGTTAGTGACCTTGCAAATGACCACCTCGCTGCGCCCGATCCTCGGCAACTCGAAACCGTTCCTGACCCAGGAGAAAAAATTCTTCCTGCAGCACTGGTTCGACACGATGGACAAATCGCTCAAACCCCAGCTCGCCGCAACCGCCACGACCCCTGAAACGCGCAGCGAACCCAGTCCTTCCAGCGGTGGCCGCAACCCCTTCCATGAAAATTGAAGAAGTCACCGTCCCGCCCGCAACCGAACCCGGAAGCCCGGACAGCCAACGCCTGCAGCCGCCGGTCCGCGAACCGGATCGCGACGAGAAGGAATACCTCGAGTGGCGGCAGGAGTTGCTCTGATGTTTACAGCCGTTTTCATGTGGCATGCAGGAATCCGATCGCCCGGCTATGCCAGGATCTTCGCAGTGAGGTTCTGTTCCATGAGAGTCGTCAGAATTTGGGAATATCGAACGACCCTCTCCAGTTCCTTTCCGCCGAAACCTTCCTCATGCGTAAAACTAACGGCAGTCAAAACTCCGCGCACGGTCTCCCCCAGGACGAAGGGCACGGCGATCATTCCCCGCGTCGTTTTCCCCATGGCAATGTCAATGGCCGCTGAATGTCGCTGATGAGACGCCACGCCTGTTACACAAACAGCCTCGCCAGTGGCAATCACCAGACTAACAATTCCTGATGCCAGTGGTTGGCGCTTTCCGGCAATTTCCGGTTCCAACGGATTGAAAACCGCCTCAAGCACCGCGGCTCCGGGGCAAAGCAGCCAGAGCGTTCCTCCATCCGCACCCAGGTGGACGAGGAGGTCGGCGAAGCTGGCTGAAATGACAGGCGTGACCAATCCGGCAGCTTCCGACGGTTGCAAGATTTCAATCGAGCGCCGGAGGCACTCCTTCAACCGGGCAGCCACACCAGACAACGCCGCATCCTTCACGACCAGCGCGTCCCGCTCGTCGGTTCGATTGAGCAAACGGGCGAAGAAGCCGAGCATCTGGGGATCACGGCACATCATTTCGGCGAGGTTGCGACGTGCTTTTTCATCCGCGGCGCCCTCCGCAAGGAATTTGAGTGACTGGTATTCGCCATGCGTCCCGTCAGCATCATCGCGACCTAACAAAATCTGCGGGTCCCGCTGGAGGGCGTGCTGCAGGAGATCCAGGGAAGCCTCACCATCCTTCGATGCGACGACTTCCAAGGCCTTCGTCCGGATGATTTCCATCGCCTCCTTGATCCGCCGCGAGGTCTGCGTCTCATGATGTCCCCAGCAGCGGGAGATGGTCCGCTGATCCACGCCATGAAGTCCCTTCAAGCGCATGAAAACCAATCCTTCCGGGCATTCATTCATCGCCGTTTCAACCCCTTTCCGCAACGCCTGCCCCGCCAACTCCGTTTCTTCCTCGTCGAAGCCGGTGTCGGGCATGGTTGCCCGGGCCAGCGAAAGTGACTCGCTGTTGACTTCGATCCGCTTCTTCTCGGCGGAGCCCCACCAGGATTTGAGCCGGTTCCTCGCAGCCGTGCGGAGGAATGCCTCAAGGTTGTCGGGGCCCTGCCAGCGTTCTAACAATGAGGGGGATTTCACGAAGCACTCGGCAAGAATCTGTCCGGCAATCTCGATCGCTTTTTCCTGGGACCTGCCATCCGAGCGGTCGCAGAGACCGAGGAGAAACCGCTCCAGCGGCTGGCGGAACCTGACTTCCAACTCCGCAACCGCCGCCGCTCCGGTTAGAATCCGGTCGCGCAATTCGCTGTCGCCGCGGGCGGGTATCTCTGACTCCATGAGTTAGGAGTCAAGGTGGCGGGAAAATTGTGTCAAGCCCGGGTTGTCCCGCATCACAGCCCCGCTGGATGGCGCATCACGAAGCCACCGGTGCCGCGGAAGTTCGGGCACCACCGGGGACCGCTCTCTCCCCGTCCGCCATGGCCGCCGGTATCGAGCCGCAGCCCGCAGAGGGTCATGAAAACGTGACCGTTGCGGGCATACAGGGTGATCCATCGGCCGGGACCCGGCGCACCGTACCTCGTGAAACTGCCCGACGTTAGAGGAGAGCGGAGCAAGCCCGCATGGATCAGGACGTAGGACACGCTGCCGGAGCAATCGTAGCCGCTGTCTTCCAACCGTGCGCGCCCGCCGCCCCACTTGTAGGACTTGTTCTGCAAGCGGTTTCCAGCCGCGATCGCCATTTGGATGATCGAAGGCACGCCGGACGGTGCGATCGCCTGGCGATTCTCCAGCCTGATAGAAGAAGTGCCCTCCACCACCGGTTCATCCTGACGGGGTGGGGGAAGAAGCAGTTCCGTTACCTGCGAATCCGCTGTTTCGGGGGCGTCGGATTCCTCCAAGGTCAGGTCCATTGCCGGAAGGTCCAACGGTTCGTTAGGCTCGCTGGCCTTTTCCTTGCACGCAGGCAGGACGGGATTGGCCGGAATTGCCAACAGGCGGCGGGCCTTCGCCACGCTCTCCGGCGTCAGGCGTCCGAACGCGACCCGGTATTCGCGACCGCCTTTGATCAAGATCAAGTTCGATCCCTCCCATCCGGCCAGACGCGCCCAAATGGTGACCCCTTCGACACTGGTCCAGTAAGTGTCGTTCGCCGGTGTCGCGGCCACGAGTGGGATCGCGCTGATCATGAGCGGAAAGACATGGACGGCGAAGGCCGCTAACAAGCTGGAGGATGGATGTTTCATGACGCAGGGAATTGGTTTCAAGGTTCCGACTCGCTTCACCGCCGGACTTGCGGGAGTTTCCAAAGAATTCAGCGAATGCTGACGCTGGGTGGCCGTCCGTCAGCGCGAGGCCGGTTGTGCGAGTTTTGCCCGTTGGCGGGCGATGTTCTCGATCATCCCGCGGCAGTGGGCGTAGCCGGCGCGGCCCCTGAGGATTTCAGCGCTGCGGGCCAACGAGCCCCACCGGATGATCGTGACTTCCACATTGCGGCGGCCCCATTGATCCATGAAACTCTTGTTAGGCTGATAGATGTCGATCGTCCCGGTGCCCGCCAGGGCCGAGCCATAGTCGTCCACCACGTAAAGGTAGGGCTGGCCTTTGATCCGGAAGGTGGTGCCTACCGGATAGATTGACCAATCCGCCGCCGCACTGCGGACCAAGGGTGAATATTTCAATGGTGTGCCCAGCGCGTTCCGGTTGCCGTAGATGAGGTGATCGCTTTCGCTGCAGGTGTAGGCCGTGGTGCGGACGACCCGGGTGCGGACCTGGAATGGATGAATCGGCATGCCATGGCGATCCAGGGGAGTTCCAAAGGCGGGAATCGACGATGCCCGAACGGGCAGCGGGTCGTGGAACGCCGGAACCGGAGCGGCGGGAACCCGGGACACTGCGGATGGTGCCGCGTGGCGATCTTGCGAAGCGTCTTTCTCCTGCGTGCAGGGGGCATCCATCACCCCAAGCAATTGCTTGGCTTTCACGACGCATTCCGGCGCGAGGCGGCTGAGGGGCACTTCGAAATGGCGGCCGTCTTTTACCAGAAAAACGCATTGCCCGTCCCAACCGGCGAGCCTTGCCTGGATCGTCACGCCATCAGCGCTGGTCCAGTGAGTCCCACCGGCGCCGGCCGCGCTTTCGGGAACGAACCACATGGCGATCCCGCAGCAAGCGGAACAAAGTCTAACTGACCCCGGTTGACAGGTGAAAGGGCGGATAGGAGGGTGTTTCATGGATCGATGGATTGGATTCAATCATCGGACTTCCGGCCGACTGAAACTTGCGGGGATTGATCCGCACGGACACTTTCGCAAAGCCAAAAAGCGGGCTGGCGGGTTGGGGCGGCATCCTTTAGCCCTAAAGGCATGCCCGGCACGTTCACCTTGGTTCTTGAGACATCCACGCCCTACGCGTCGCTCGCGGGCATTGAGTCGGATGGACGGCTGGAGCAGCGGGAGTTCACCAGCGACCGCAGCCACAATGCGGTGTTGTTTTCCCCGCTCAAGGAGTTGTTGGACGCGCGGGATGAGGGCGAAATCGGCCTCGTGCTCGCCGGCAGCGGGCCGGGAAGCTACAGCGGGACACGGGTCGGAATCGCGGCGGCGCAAGGCGTGGCCATCGCGGCGGGTTGTCCGGCGGTGGCGGTGCCGTCGATCCTGGCCGTGCGTTCAGCGGAAGGCGGCACACCTTGCGTGGCCATCGGCGATGCGCGACGGGGCAGTTACTGGACGGCGCGGATGGAGCGCTCGCGACTGCTGGCCGAGCCGGAACTCACCGACGCGGTCGGACTGGAGGCTATCGTGTTAGAAGCAGTTGGGGCGGGAGTCCCGGTTGTTTCCTTCGAAGACGCCGCTCGGTTTCCACTTCCACCGGAGCTGCTCGCCCAGGTGCAGCTTGAGTTTCCGAACGCGGAACGGCTGTGGCGGGCTTGGGAACTAACCGACCCGGAAACCCGCGATTTGTGGACGCGGGCGACACCGCAGCCGATCTATCTGAAACCGCCGCACATCACCCCGGCCAAGCGGCCGTGGCTGGTGCAGCCGTAGCGGGTCATTGGATCAACTAAGAGGTAGCCAGCGTTTTCCCGATCACGTCTGCAAGGTAGCGGTATTCGTCCGGCGAGTTGTGCAGATGGGCGGAAATCCGGAACCAGCGCCGGCCGTTGATGTGGATCACATGCAGCTCGATTCCGAACTCACTTAACAACCGCTGATAGACCGGATCGGGAGTGCGGTCGTCATCGACGGAGGCGAGGCGGCCGGGCATCGGCAGGGTCGCGATCGAGCCGATCATGTTTTCCGGGCAAGGGGCCGTGATTTCTAACTGATCGCACAACATCCGCCTCGCGTTGATGACCATTGTGTGGTGGTGTTGATGGATTTCCGGCCAGCCGCCGGGCAGGAATTCTCCCAGCCAGCGGATCGAGTCCGCCGAACACAGCCACGCCGTCGGATCGTGGGTTCCCGCCCAGTCGAAGCGATTTTGAAATGGCGTGTGATCCGCCCGGACGCGATTGTTGCCGTGGCTGATGACCGGCGGTTGGATGCCGTCCTGCTTGTCCGGACGCACTGCTAGAAAAGCCGCCCCTTTCGGCGCGCAGGTCCATTTGTGGAGGTTGCCCGTGTAGTAGGCCGCACCTAACGCATTCAAATCCAGTGGCAGCATCCCAGGCGCATGGGCACCGTCGATCAAGGTGTCCACGCCACGTGCATCGAGCTCGCGGACGATCTGCTCCACGGGGAAAACCATCGCGCTGTTGCTGGTGACGTGGTCGATCATCGCCAGCCGCGTGCGGGGCGTGACGGCGGCCAGGATTGCGTCCACGACCTGCTGCGAATGCTCCAGCGGAAACGGCACCACCGCGACCACCAACTTTGCGCCGGTGCGCCGGGCGACTTCTATCAGCACGTTGCGGCACGCGTTGTAGTCGTGGTCGGTGGTTAGAATTTCATCGCCCGGTTGGAAATCGAGCGAGCGCAGCGCTGCGTTCACGCCGGTGGTCGCGTTGGTCACGAACACCAGGTTTTCCGGATTCATGCCGAGGAATTCAGCCAGCGAGTTTCGCGCCTCGTCGAGTCGCCCGTCGTGGGTCCGCGCGAGGAATTGCACTGGAGCCGCCTCCATTTCTTGCCGCAACCGGCTTTGCGCCTCCAGCACCACCCGCGGACATGCGCCGAACGAGCCGTGGTTCAAAAACACGATCTCCTCCGACAAGTGCCAGTGCTTCTTCGCTGCGGAAAATGTGGGCCATCTGTGACGCATGGGCGGAGGTTCCCAGATCCACCCTCGCTCCGGAAGCCAATTGGGCCAGGGTTCCTCCTTCGGGGATAAGTGGTCAGAAAGAGCAATTTTTGACCGCGGATTACGCGGATGGTCGCGGATTTCCAGAATTACGACAGAGGAGGACACATCACTTTAAAACCTCTTATCCGTGATCATCCGCGTCATCCGCGGTTCAAAAATCTGATATTCTCCCCAATGGGGAAAACCCCCCAATATGGCCGGATTGAAATGGTTGAATCCCTCGAAAATGGAGCAACATTGGAGGATGCCAGAAAAACCCGTCCACCACCCCGAGTCCCGACCACCGGAAAAGCCTTTGACTCCCGACCCGCCCAACGACGGCTTTCCGGCGGAAAAGGATGTTTCCACCCCGCCCCCCGGCAGCGATCAGTCGCACCAAGGCGAGGAGGGGAAGTAGATCTATCAAAAAATGCGGTGGGCCTGCGCCCTTGACGGGCGATCCGCGGGAAATCAATTTGCGGAAGCCTCGTTCCCTTTCATTGATCCGCCCGTTTCGTGCCCACCGCCCCGCATCACCGCCTGCATTTGTTAGTCCAGCTCCTGCTTGTTTCAGGAGTTGCCGCGGCGTCGGGCAAACCGGGAGATTTCCAGCCCTATGAGCCGGATGCCCACACCCTGCATCTGTGGCATCTCGATGCTAACAAGCCGCCCTTCGCCGATGAGATCCCTGATGGGATTCCGCTCGCGGGCCTGCACAACGGCGCGCGGCCGGGACAACCCGCGCTGCCAGGGCTCGGGTCCTCGATTTCCTTTCACGCCAATGTCGGTGGCACGCCCGGAAATTCAAACTTCGCAGGTGCCGTTCTAACGGCATCACCGGTCCTGGCGGTCGGCCCGACGGACAACGTGCCTGCCAGATTCCGCTACTTCGGTCCGGACGGAGCCTTCACTTATGAAATGGTCGTGAAGTTCGACGTCCTGCCAGCGGATGCTCCGGGCATCGCCCTCGAACTGCTCTCGATGGATGGTGACGATGCCGACCGCATCTTCAACCTGCGCATCGAAAAGGAAGGCTTCCTCGCTTTCATCCCACTTCCCCATTGCGGAGCCAGCGGCGGGGCCATCGGCACCATTCCGGCCCGTGGCCCCGACGCTCCCGATACGAAAAGCTGGTTCCACGCCGCCGTCACGTATGATGGCAATGGCGGAGTCGCTAACAATGTCAGGCTCTACTGGACGCGCCTGCGCCCGGGAATCGTCACCGCCAACCGGATCGGCAGCGGCACGCTCTCCGGCGACCTCAATGGCAGGACCGGCGATCTTGCGATCGGCAACGAGGCCCGTAGTTTCCCCCAGAACGCCGAGGCCGAGCCGTTTCCCGGATTGATCGACGAGGTCCGCATCAGCGGGGTGGCGCGCAACCCTAACGATTTCTTCTTTGTCCCCCCGGACATGCGGACCTCGCCGGAACAAGTGCGGGCAGGCACCGCGAAAGCCAACCGACCGATTCCCTTCCAACTCGGCCTCAACAATGTGTTTGTCGATGCAAAGGCGGTGGAGTTCCCGCCGGACCGAGGCAAGGAGCTGGAGTTGGGGTCCGGCCTCCACCGCTTGGATTTCGATTTCGGATTCAATGCGGGAATGCTGGACGGTTCGCCTCCGGGCGGGGGACTGGCATCGGGGAAAGTGAAACTGCGCTGCCAGTTGGAAGGCATCGACGAGCGCTGGCAGGAAACCGACTTGGGCATGAGCCTCATCTGCCAGGCGCTGGACCAGGACGACCGGATCGTTTCGCAATCCCGCTTCCAGTGCATCGGCCGAAGCCCCGGGTGGGAAACGTCTCCGGAAGACTCGGTGATGACCCGCCGCGTCGAACCGGTCTTCATTCCTGCCGACGCCAGAAAACTCAAATTGATCCTCACCTCCGGCTCGCCCGACACCACCGGGTTCATGGCGATCGATTATTTCGCGCTGCACGCCTTGGGCGAGGCGAGTCCTTCTTTGTGGGCTAACGGCACCTTCAATTACGACGCCAAGACTACTTCTCCCGCCGGCTCCCCGTCAGGCTGGCAGCGCGACGGCGGAGATCCCGCGATCGCACGAATGATCATGCGCACGCCGCGCCCGGGCATCGGCCTGGTCGATGGCGATCAGGCAAAACACGGCGAGTGGTCATCGGTGCAGCCGTTCGCGCCCGCCGCGCGCCGGACTAACACCTACTCGCTGTCCTGGTACGAGGCCTACAACGTCATCGGCGGCGGCACCCATCGCGCCACCTATGTGAATGTCCCGCCCGGGAAATACACGTTTCGCGCCATCGGCCTGGCAGGCGATCCCGAGGAAGTTGGCGATGAAGTTTCGCTGGCAATCCTGATTCATCCGCCATTCTGGCAGAAGTTTTGGTTTTGGCCGGTGGTGACCGCGGCCAGCGTGGCCCTGTTAGCTTCGGCGATCCTCATGCGGCACCGCCAACGCGCCAAGCGGTCGCTGGAGCGCTTGAAATTTCAAAACGCCTTGGAAAGGGACCGCAGCCGGATCGCCCGCGACATGCACGATGACTTGGGGACTCGCGTCACCTTCATCAACATGAGTGCGGCCCTCGCCCAGCGCGATCTCGAGAAAGCACCCGAAAATGCGAGACGCCACATCGCCCGGATGAACGAGTCCACCCGCGATCTAATCGTTGCGATGGATGATCTGGTGTGGGCCGTCGATCCGACGCACGACACCCTCGATCACCTCGCCTCGCATCTCGCCCGGCTGGCGGAGGAAATGTTCCGCGACTCGCCGATTCGCTGCCGGCTCGATATTCCGGCACTGCTGCCGGCCCTGCCGTTAGGCTCGGAACTCCGCCATCACATCGCGCTCGCGGTGAAGGAGGCCCTGCACAACGTCCTGTGCCACGCCGGACCCAGCGAGGTGTTTTTCTCGCTTGTTTATGACAGTGATGAAATACGCATCACCATCCGCGATACCGGGGTGGGCTTCGATCCCGCCAGCGACGAGCGCGGCCATGGCCTCGACAATCTGGCCAGCCGTTTCCAGGAAATCGGCGGCACCTGCAAGATTGCCTCGTCACCGGGCCAAGGCACCTCCATTGTCCTTAGTTGTCCGGTGAATGGAATCCGCCGACCCAAACCCTAGATGTCCAAGAAACCCCACACCATCGCCATCGTCGAGGACGATGACTCGCTGCGCGAAATCCTAACCGAGATCGTCGCCGCCTCGCCATGGCACCTGGTCGATGTCTATCCAAACGCCGAGGTCGCGCTCGAAGCTTTTGCCAAGACCTGCCCGGACGTGGTGCTGATGGACATCCAACTTCCGGGGATGTCGGGCATCGAGTGTGTTGGCAAGCTCAAGGCGCTGCATCCCGCGGTGCTGGTGCTGATGGTCACTGTTTATGACAACAACGAGCGGATCTTCGACGCGCTCGCCGCCGGCGCGTCCGGCTATCTCTTGAAACGCGATGCCCCGGCCAAGCTGCTTGAAGCGCTCGATGACTTGTTAGCCGGCGGTTCGCCGATGTCCGGCGCGATCGCCCGCAAGGTGGTCCAGCATTTCCAGAAAGAGCCGCCCGTCCGCAACAAGGACCTCAATCTAACGCCCCGCGAGACCCAGATCCTCGAGCTGCTCGCCAAGGGCAGCCTCTACAAGGAAATCGCCTGGGAACTCGGCATCGGCTTCGAAACCGTGCGCTCGCACATCGACAACATCTATAACAAGCTGCATGTCCGCACGCGGACGGAAGCGGTGGTGAAATTCCTGGGGCCGCAGTAACCAGTCACATATTCGACCGTGAGACGAGTGACAGGAAAATCAAAAGTGCCAGGGCCACGACCAATGCGGCTCCAAGCAGACTGAATCCAACCACTTTTTTTCCGAGGATAATTGCAACAATCCCAAGAAGTATGAAGAGCAGGAATGCGGCAATAAATAATGTTGTCATGTCCCTTTATTCTAGCAATCGATGTTGATGAGTTATGAAGATTGTACGTGGGACCATCGAAACGATGGGGCTGGTGGTGGTCGGATGCCGCGTGTTGTTCTGCCCGAATTTAGTTCTTCGTGTCGAAGTCAAGGAGGTGCCCCCAACGGCTTTTGCTTTGATCAGCGACTTCTTCGTAATCACTATCAATGTGCTGCCCCTGTTCATTGAAAGACTTCTCTTCAATCAGAAACTTGGATCTTTCGGCTGAGGGCGGCTTGACATGCACCTCCCGTCGATAGGCGCCCACGTCCTCGTCATTGTCGGAGGATGAGATCATCCGCGTGATGATGGTGGCCCGGTCATCTCCAAGTTGTTTCCGCAAATCATCTTCCATGGCACCAAGCCAAAGACGACGTTCTTCGGGGAACGCCTCAATCGCAACATATTCGCCGCTCGCATCGGAAACGACCTTCGCATGACGTGCTTCCAGCCGTTCGAGTTCTCCCAAGCGTGCCGCCTGGATCTCCGAGACCCGCCGAACGTCCTCATCCGGGAGTCCCATCCGTTTAAACATTTTCTGCTGCCCACCTCGCGAGAGGAGCGCATCCACAACATCCAATTTGAGTATAACCGAACCCGGTGAATTGCTTGTGCCCGATGGTCTCGGCTGCTTGTCGGAGTCTGGCGAGTGGGACTCACGCAAATCGACTGCCCCTGGCGATCCGTTCCGATTCCTTCCAATCGTTTCAGAATGACGCTCCTCTGTGGTGGGGAATCCAAGAATGGCGTGCGCACACGCACCAGCGGCAAATGCTCCGAGAGTCCACGCGAGGAATGAGTGCAGGGTCTTGGGAATCATATTTCAAGGTCAGAACGCACCGAATCGGGCGCAATTGGAAGGAGAATGATTCATGAGATTGAAAAGCTTATGCCCGATTCGGTGGCGTGCCTTGTTCGCTATTCTTGTGCTGATCCATGATAGCCGCTCGAAACTCCAGGAAGCGAAGCCTCTTCTGACACCCTGGTCAAAACTTGTCTTTCGTCACCACCCAAGGCTTTGGAAGCTCCCGAACAAATTCAAGATGGGGATCATCAATGACCCTTCCAGACTCAGGCAGCCCAAAATACGTCGGGAGGTATGAACCGAAGTCAGCGTCACAAAAGTCACATAGAACAATCCGGTGATCGCCGGATACCCGTAACTCCGAGTAAGTATGTTCTCCCTTCGCCAACTCATCCAATTCGCGCTTCATGTGGCCACAATCCCAGCACGGGGCCACGTCGATTACTTCGAGTGCCGTGTGGTAGATTGGACAGTGGGCCGAGTGCATTCTGCTAGCGAACAGTTTGAGCTCACCCGGGTGCGGAAGCGTGCGAAGCCCGCGGTAGCACTTCGGGTGCAGCGGAGGGTTAGGCGTCATTTTGTAGCGTGAAGCGCATTGGCAAAAAGGCAATTCCGTGCACCTGCATTACAGCACCGGCAGGAACGAAGCCGAACGAACGGTACACAGGCACTGCGTTGAGGCTTGAATTCACTGTGAACTCTGCGATCGGTCCGGCTCGCAGTGAGAGCTCACGGGCCTGTTCCCATAGCGCGCGGGCGATGCCGATGCGCTGATGCGCCGCGGCGACGAACAGGTGGAAGAGGTGCGTCTGGTCCCGCATGGCGACAAGGCCGATCATTTGCCCTTCCAGCTCCGCGACCAGATACGCATAGCGGGGTGACTCCAGGTACTGGCGCTCAGCGTCTTCGGAAACCGAAGCGAGATACTGTTCAGCTCCGGCACCGCTGGGCTCAAGCGTGAGGATGGGCTGAAAGCTCGCGATCAGACTCGCGACAGCGTTTGCGTCGCCGGGATTGCCTAGACGGATATGCATGACGCCTAAGGTTTTAAAGCACCGGACCGGCGACAATGGAAGCTGAAATTCAAAGAAGGACGTTAACGCCGGTTCGGTGCCTCGGCTTGTTAGCCTCTTATTAGAGTTGGGTCGGCAAAGTGGATTCTCAATAGTCGAGCTTCAGTTCGCGACAGTGCAGCGTTCGCCTTCCACACGACTTTGCCATCAAGACTACGAATCTCGCTCAATGACTTTCGATCATCCGCGAGAATAAATCGATATGATGCACCTTGCTCGAAATTGAAACGGTCTCCAGTGAGCCAATCAAAAACATACGTTCCATAGTCAGTCGGAATTGAAAATTCGCATCCATGGCGGTCGCCACTCATGGCTATGCCTTCTCGCACGACAGTACCTCCATGCTGATGAATCGGCGTCACCTTGGGGGAACCCTCGATTGGCTGTCTGTTCTCATCCGCGAGGGTCCAACTCGTCGCGGCAGCTAGGATAGTGAGGAGAATGAGTGCCTTCACGATTCTTTGGCTAACGTAGAGTGGTGGCACCGGCAAGTTCAAGCTCCGATTCAACGTGAGAGACTATCGCCGGTTGCCACTCACGACTTGATAGCCTGGGGTGTTTCTTGGCCGAAAGCGACGAGGTTAAGATCAGGATCTTCAACTACAAAATCTCGCATCCCGTATTCATAGTCTTTCGGAGGAGCTTGGATGTGGGCACCTCGGCGTGAAACTTCGGAGTAGTAGGAATCAACGTCATCGCAAAAAATGTAGATGGAACCTTGTCCGATCGGCTTCTTGTTGGTGGCCAAAGGCCCCGAAAGATGGATCTGAGCATCGCCATGAAAGATGCCCGCGTAATCGCCAAACCGGAATCGTTCGGAGAAGCCAAGAACGTCGGTGTAGAATCTAAGGGAGACACCAAGATCCAAAACGTGAAAGGTCGTAGCAGAACCGAAAGTCTTCATTTTCCTTGGGCTACGTCTTAGTCCTCCGAGCCGCGAACGGAGGACGTTGATTTTTGAGAAGGCGATAGTGAGCGGTTCGGAGCGACGGCTTGTTCGGCGGGTTTGGTATCGACCAGCGCACCGCTCTCGAGATCAATCGAGATGGAATTACTGACGGGCCACTTCATAGGAGTCATCTTTGGGCCATCCCATTTTGGTGTCCCCTTAGAGTAATAGACTTCAACAATTCTGCCTTCCTCCAGTTTCCATCCTATGGTGAATCGACCCGCCTTGTCTTTCCACGCTCTATACTGCCAGAGGATGTCTCCCTTGTCGGTATTCAGCCATACGTCGCTGTTTTCGACTCCATCGAAGATCTCTCGCATGCCGTCCATCCCACGTGGCCGGTCTCTCTCCGGAGGACCTGCCCCCTTGGTCAGAACAAACACCTCAGCGGATGCAATGCTTGCCATGAGGAAAGAGAGAACTGCAATGACGGCACGTTTCATTGGGATAAAGAATTTTTGCAGAACGTCATAGCGATGGCAACCACACTAGCGGGAGCCATTGTTGAAGCAGGGTTGAGGTTGAAATTACAGTAGGTCATCGAGAACAGAGGGGCTAGTGGGGGTTGCTATCCGCGTCTTTATAGGACGTCCGGACTTAATCAGCAATCGGGGCAGGAGGCCCCCGCGGGCCTCTCCCTCTCCGCCCCGCATTGTGAATAAGTCCGCCGTCGCCATTCCTTTTCTTAACATCGCCGTCTCCATCCGGTAAGAAGAATCTCCACGCCTCCGCAGGTCATGACTAATCCGCGAAATTCGCCCAACGAATACGAACAAGCCGTCAGACCCGCGGAGCGTGGTTTGATTCCTAACGACTCCTCAGTGGTTGTCGCGAAATGACATTCCTATAAAGCCGTCGCCGGATCAAGCCCGCGTGTTTCACCGAACCCCGAAAAAAACACACCATGGACCACCATCTCTTCATCGGCATCGACCGTTCCGATCAATCCATCGACATCCACCTCCTCGATTCCCAGGGCCGTTTCCTCCGGCAAACCGCCGTCTTGTCCGCCCCCGAATCCCTCGCCGCCTGGGTGGACACCGTCAAAGAGCAACTCCCGCCCGGCACCACCGCCGCTCTTTGCATCGAGCAGCCCTGCATCAACCTCACCACCTTCTTCAGCCAATACCCGTTCCTGACACTCTATCTGATCAACCCCGTCACCCTCAAGAAATACCGCGAGGCCTTCACTCCATCAAAAGCCAAGGACGACAAAAAGGATGCCCTCCACCTCGCCGCACTCGTCTTTGAAAAGCACCGCGCCATCCGGCCCTGGCAACCCGCCGACCCCGTCACCCGCAAGCTCCAGATCCTCACCGAAAAGCGCCGCCAGCTCGTCGACCTGCGCACGAGCATCACCAACCGCCTCACCCAGCTCCTCAAGGAATACTTCCCCCAGGCCCTCGACCTCACCGGCAAAACCCTCCATGCCCCGCTCGCCTGCGACTTCCTCCTCAAATGGCCCACTCTCCAACAGCTCCAAAAGGCCCGTCCCCAGACCCTCACCCAGTTCTACATCCTCCACTGCAGCCGCCGCCCCAAAGTCATCGAAGAGCGCCTCCAACAGATCGCTGCCGCCATCCCCCTGAGCACCGATCCCGTCATCCTCGAAACCTACGCCGAGCTGACCGCCGCCCTCGCCAAACAGCTCGCCACCCTCGCGCGCTCCATCAAACACTTCGACCACCTCATCGCCCTGACCGCCGCCGACCACCCTGATGCCCCCATCTTCCGGTCCCTCCCCGGCGCCGGCGTCAACCTCAGCGCCCGCCTGTTAGCCTTCTTCGGCACCGACCGCAACCGCTACTCCGATCCCGGCTCCGTCCAGAAACACAGCGGAGTCGCCCCCGTCACCAAGCAAAGCGGCAAGATGCACGTCGTCCACCGCCGTTACGCCTGCAGCAAGTTCTGGCGGCAGACCTTCGTCGAGTGGGCCGGCCAGAGCGTCATCAAATCGCTCTGGGCCAAAGCTTACTATCAGCAGCAGAAAACCAAGGGTCGCCGCCACCAATCCGTCCTGCGCGGCCTCGCCTACAAATGGATCCGCATCCTCTACTGCTGCTGGCAGAACCGCCAACCCTATGATGAACAACTATATCTCAACGCCCTCGCCAAATCTTCCAGCCCGCTCATCGCCATCATCAACGAACTGAAGAAAACCCACCCGAAATTCTGTGAACAAAAATGAAGAAATCACTTGTCAGTTGGCCTCAGTGGTTTGTTCGCCTCCTTTGGTTTGTTGTGATTTGGGATGATGAGCAAACAAGTAGAATATGCAATCAGCAGGTAGGACCAGAAGCGAGAAATAGCTGCGAGCCAGTTAAGTCTCAGCCTTGGAGTCTCGGTCGGCCCGCCAGCACCTCCGTGATAGAAATAGTCAAAATCGTCCCAGGACTTGGTGCCTGGAATGGTATCGTCCGGCGTAGGAGGTGACCACAGCGGCGCGGATGGCGCAACGTGTGTCTGATAGGTTGGTCTGCTATCCATGGAAACGTAGTAGGTGCCGACAATCCAATCAATGCGGATCACGCGACTGAGTAGAGCTGCGGCAACACAAATCAACTGGACGGTAGGCAATCTCGGTGAACGTGAATGAATGAACCACGGCACTCCAACGATGAGTGCTAGCGCTGGAGCAAAAAGAAAAATCGGCGAAGGTACGTCGAACCATTCGTGCACTGACAAAGACCATGCCCAAACGGCAAGGACTAATGCAGGTATCAAGCCAATCAATAAGCGTGTGGTTTTCATGGCTTTCACGAGGCTCTGGGTTTCTGAGGCGAACAGTGTTTATTAGCCTGACGAGCATATCGAATTGGTCCGATAGCTAACAGGCTTCTTCCGCAAGAGCCAAGCGGCGAAGCCCATGACTGTCAAAGAAATCCGGTGGAAGGACCGCGGCCTGGCCGGGTGACACTTACCATGGAAGCGCGGGAAGTCAGGAACTCCGCACCAATCTGATACGACCATTTTCGCCAACTGGAACTTTTGGATATCATCACAATCGGCTGGGACGAAGGAGATGGAATTCTCTCGCCTCAAAACGTCATTTGATTTCAAGTGTTCGGAAGAACTCTCCAAGATCGATGGTTGTTCAGGCGTGGAGTGCGGATCTGGCAGTCTCGAGGGACGTGAACGAGCGGTCAACAATCCACGATCGTCATTAGTCAATCAAGCGGTTGGGGCCAATGCGGGCTTTGATTGGGGAGTAGATTGAAGATTGATGATTGGTGATTTTTGATTTCGGGAGATGACACCTCAGGCGCTTGAAGATCGGTTGGTGGATTTTGCGGTGAGGATTGTCGGGGTGGTGGAGGCGCTGCCGGGCACTAAGGCTGGCAACCACATTGCGAACCAGTTGATCCGCTCGGGCACTTCGCCGGCTCCGAATTATGGCGAGGCGCGGAGCGCGGAGTCCCGCAGGGATTTCATCCACAAGATGAAGATCTCCCTCAAGGAACTGCGGGAAACGATGATCTGGCTTAAAATCATCGCCCGCAAGCGGCTGGGAGATTGCGGCGAGGTGCCTGCCGCCATCGGCGAATGCGATGAGCTGATCGCCATTTTCGTGAGCAGCACCAAAACCGCGGACGGCAGCGATTGATCGCCACAATCAGATATCAACAATCCACAATCCACACTCGTCAATTGAACGGCGGCGAGAAGAGTTGATTGATGATCGATGATTCCGGATTTTTGAATTTTGATTTCGGGGTTTGTCGGACGCGCCACCAATCGTCACGCCTTCTGCGACCCGCTGCCGGGGTCGAATTCTCCTCCCAATCATGTCTCCGGGTGTTCGGCCGGAATACCGGCTTCGACCCGGGGCTAAAATCTGCGATCCCATCCGGGATCAAGAAACGAGATGCGGAGATCGAATCCCTGAAGACGGGACTACGTACGAAGAGGGTTCCCTCAATTCTTCTCCAGCTTGCGGAGGTCCTCGACGGTCCACGGGGTGAAGTTCCGCTTTTCGACATCCGGGCGCAGCGCTTTCACCTGCTCGGCCGGGAACGGCTGCTCCTTTTTCCCGCCGAAGGAATGGCGGACGTAGCTGGCGATGGCGGCGATCTGCTCATCCGGCAGATGGCTGTGGCCGGGCATGACGCTGTTGTATTTCACGCCCTTCACCTCGACGGGTCCGGCGAGACCGCCGAGCATGACGCGGAGCAAGGTCCGGGGATTTCCGGAGACCCACTCGGAGCCGTCGAGCGGCGGGAATGTGTCCGGAACACCTTCGCCCTTGGCCTGGTGGCACTCGATGCAGGCTTTCATGTAGGCGTCGCGGCCGGCGACCAGGTGTTCCGGCAGGGCGACCGGCGCGGGAGTGGTGTCGGGAGCTTTGGCGAGCGCGTTGGCGATGTGGGTCTTGAGCGCGGCCGGAGCGGTGGCGGCGAGCGCGACCAGCGCGGGGCGGCTCGGACTGGCGGCGACACGGGAGATGACTTCGAGGACTTCCCGGCGGGACCAGCCCGGAGCATCGCCGTCGAAGGCTGACAAATCCGCGGAAAGCAGTGAAACGCCCTGCCGCCGCATGGCCAGGCGGGCGGCATCGCGGAGGGTGTCGTCCACTTCCATGTTGCTGGAGGCGAGTTTCCAAAGCGCGGCGCCGACCGGTTGGTTCGGAGTGGATTGGGCGACGGTGGTGAGGACGAACAGGAGCTCGCGCGGGTCTGTGGTTTTTCCGAGAAGTTCGGGCAAGGCGGCGATGACGGCGGAATCATTTCCTCCGAGTGCCATCATGGCGTGGCGGCGGACGAGCGGATTCGAGTTCTTTAGGGTGGCGCTCAGGACCTCGTGGGCCGGGCTGCCGTGGGGCGCGCCGATCCCTTGCAAAGCCCAGATGGCATGGAGCGCGGCGAGCGGCTTGTCGCTGCCTTCGGGCGCGGTGTTTTCGGCGATCAACATGGCCAGCGGCTTGACCGCGTCCTGCCCGCCGCGCTCGACGAGGAGCCGCTGGGCGTGGAGACGGACGCCCTGCGACGGCGAGGTGAGGCCGACGACGAGGGTGGCCGGCTTCGCCGGATCCAGAACGGGGTTCCGCCTGACCGGAGTTTTGGCGGGAACGATGCGCCAGATCCGGCCGTGTTCCTTGTCGCGCAGCGGGGTCTCGTAGGCGTTGCCTTTGCCGGGTCCGGGATCGCCGGTTTGATAGGGGCTGTGCGGCTGGTCGTATTTGCGCGCGGGATTCCAGAAGCGGAAAACGACGTTGTGCTGGATGATCGGGTTATACCAATCCGCGACCCAGACGGCACCGTCCGGACCGGCGCGGGCCGCCACCGGAGCGGCCCAGGCGTCGGTGCTGGCGAAGACATTGTTTCCGCGGAGCAGCGTCTGCATCAGCGAGCCCTTGGGCTGGACATCGCCGGTGGCGACGTTGTGGCCGGTGGGCTCGCAGATGAAAGCATTTCCCGCGTCCAGCGTCCCGGCCAGGACATTGTCGGTGTAAAACTGGTGGCCGGCGGCGGCGGTGAAGCGGTCGATCTGGTCGACCTGGGTGATGTCGAGGGTGTTCGGATAGATGATCGTGGAGGTGTCGATGCGCGGGGTTTTCGGCTGCTCGATGCCGCTGCCGGCGTAGGCCGCCGCGGGGATGGAGAGGATCCACGACGGGTTGTTGTTAGCCGTGGAGCCGATCACGTCGCCCTCCTCGGTGAAAGCGACGCCCCAGGTGTTGTTGGTGGTGTTCTGGAGGTGCTCCAGTTTCGAAAGGTCCGGGCGGAAGCGGAAAACCGAGGAGCCGAACTTGTGCTTTTTCCCGTCGAGATCGATGTCCACGCCGCTGTAGCCGACGGTGGCGTAGATCCAGTTGTCCATGCCGTAGAGGAAATGCGAGGTGGAGGCGTGGGTGTCGTGGATGTCGAGCCCGGTCGCGAGCACCTTGCGGGTGTCGGACTTGCCGTCGTTGTTGTCGTCGCGCAGATAGACGATGTCGCGGCCGTCGGTGGCGACTACGCCGCCCTTGACGAAAACCGTGGTGGTGCAGTGGCGGAGGCCTTCGGCAAAAACCGTCATCTTGTCAGCCTTGCCGTCGCCATTGGTGTCTTCGAGAATCTTGATCTTGTCTTCGCCGCTGCCCGGCTTGTCGGGCACGTTGTTCGGGTAGCCGAAACTCTCGACCACCCACGCGCGGCCGCGCTCGTCCCAGTCGATGGCGATCGGGTTTTTCACCATCGGTTCGCAGGCGAAGAGCACCAGCTTGGTGCCGGCGGGAACTTGGGTATGGATGGCGCTTTCCGCCGCGGTGAGCGGCTTTTGGAGCGGCATCATCGGGATTTCCGGGTGCGTACGGTTTGTCACGCGCGGGACTTCAACGACCAGCTCGGGAAGCTTGAGCAGGGAAAATGCCTGCGCCTTTTTCACCCCGATCGACCACAGGATGCCACGGCGGACGAGTTCCTGATAGGCGGTGTCTTTCCAACAACGCAGGTCGTGACCGCTGGCGGTGTAAAACACCCGGCCCTGGCCCTCGTCGCGCGTCCAGGTCCATGGCTCGGGCTCTTTCTCGCCTTGGTTCATCGGTTCGCGGATCTGGAGCAAGTGGCGGTCGGCTGCCAGATCCGAGTGCTGGTAGGTTTCATCCCAACATTTCAGCAGCGGCAGGTTCTTGGTGATCGGGTGGTTGAGATCCACCGATTTCGGGCTGAATTCGTGGCCTTCGTGGCTCTTGAACCGGCCGCCGACCAATCCGAACCATTCCGGGGACGGATGGAAATTTCCACACGCGCTGTGCAGCGCGACCAGGGCTCCGCCGTCTGTCACCCACTGCAGGATGGCTTCCGGAACTTTGTCCGTCTCGTGGTTCGCATAGACGATGAGCGCGTCGTAGAGATCCAGATTTGGCCGAGTGATTTTGCCAAGATCCTCGACATAAGTGAGGTTGAATCCCTGCGGTCCAAGCGCCTGTTTCAGAACCCGGTAGCGCTCGATCGGCGCGTGGCCGCGGTCGTCGCCAAGGAATAACACTTCGAGCCGGCGGGTCTCCGCAGGTGACTGGGCAGAACTGGAGAGGACTCCCAGCAGGGATAGGAGAACGGGCAAGAGGCGGCGAAAAATCATCGTGTGGATACGGTACTTCAACGCCATTACAAACACCAGACAACACCCCCGAATGGGGGGCGGGCGTTTCGCCCGTGGACGCGGCGGGAGACGCGAAGCAACAGACGACTTCGGCGATGTCCCATTTTATGGGGATTCCACGCTTTCGGATCTCTTCGGGCCGGAATTGATGCATGTTCCCGGAAATGCATTTGTTCGGTCGCCTGTCGTTGATTTCCGCCGCGCTGTCTCTCCCGGCCGCCGCGCTGGTGAATGGTCCCTACGTGGTGGACCCGAACACGGTTCATCTTTTCCACCTCGACGAGGCCGCCGGCCCGGGACCGGCGGTCAATGCGGTGCCCGGCGGCGCGTCGTTGATCCCGTTCAATGGCGGCGCGGCCGTGGCGACCAACACCGCCGCCCAACCCGGTCAGTCAACGTTGCTCGGAACCGCGGGACCCGCGGCGTTCGGCAATGCCGCCGCCATTTCCAATGCCGCCCACGGCCTGGGTCTCGATGCGAATGGCTCGGGCGGGTTCCAGCCGGGAAACTCGATGACCGTGGCGGCTCCAGACGGCATCCAGCATTCCACGCTCACTGCTGCCGACGGGTCCTTCACCCTCGAAGCGCTGGTCAACCTCCCCAGCCTCACGCTGAAACGGGAAATAATTTCCACGGACAGCGCCTTGAACAACCGCTGCTTCCAGTTCTACACGGACACCGACGGAGCCCTCAAATTCAACTTCATCGGCACCGCCAGCGCGACCGCCAGCGCCGCGATTCCGACCACGGGTTCCCACGCCTTCGTCGCGAACGAGTGGTTCCACGTCGCCTATGTTTTCAACGGCGGCACTTCAGTCTCCACCATTTACTGGACGCGCCTCGCCGACACCAGCGGCCAGGCCAACGCCCTCGTCACGACCGGCGCGGAAACGATGACCGGCACTTTCAGTGGACCGCTCGTCGTCGGCAACGAAGGGCGCAGTGCCTCGGCCGAAGGATTGCTGGGACTCATCGACGAGGTCCGCATCAGCAAGGTCGCGCGGACCGCAACGCAGTTTGTTTTCGCGCCGAATCCGCCCGGTGCGGATCTGGATGCGGACGGCTTGCCGGACGATTGGGAAATCACCCATTTCGGCGATACGGCCTCGCAGGATGGCAGCGGTGACCCGGACGGGGATTTCGCGACGAATCTGTTGGAAAACTCCGCAGCCACGGATCCTAACGGCCCGCTCTCGTGGCCGGACACCGACACCGACCTGATGAACGACGGCTGGGAAATTCACTATTTCACCAACCTCTCCCACAACGGCACGGTGGACAGCGACACTGACGGCTCGTCCGACAAGGCGGAGCACGATGCAAACACCGACCCGGTCAATCCACTGTGGAGTCCCGCCACCGCCGCGCTGGCCAACCACTGGAATTTCAACGGCAGTCTCAACGACACGAGTAACGGCGCCACCGCCACCCTCGTCGATCCGGACTCGAATCCCGCGGTGGGAGGCAGCGGAGTCCTGTCGGCGGCGGATGTATTGTTAGGCGGCGGTGCGCGGGCGAGTTCCGCCTATCTCAAGCTCGGCTCCGGCGGTCTGCTGGCCGGCCGAAAAACCCCGGTGACGATCGAGCTGTGGGCGACGCAAGTGGGCGTCCAGAACTGGGGGCGGATCTTTGATTTCGGCAACGGCGCGACGGAAAACCTGTTCATGGCGTGGACCCGCGGCACCACGGCCACCCAAGACCGGGTGGAGTGGAAGGATGCGGTGACGGCAGGCGTCAATGACTCGGTCGCCCCATACACCACCGGGATTGCCCAGCACATTGTTCTAACCATCGAGCCCCGCGCCGGGGCCGCGGGCACCACCCGCGTCACTTGGTATGCCGCCCCGGCGGGAAACCCGTCGCTCGGTGCCGCCCAAGGGACCTTCGACACGGCCAACACGCTAAATCACCTCAATGATCCTTTCGATTACCTCGGCCGTTCGCAATACGCCGCCGACAACACCGCCAATGCCCGCTATGATGACTTCCGGATCTGGGACGGCGCGCTGACGCCAACGGAAAGGGAAGCCTATCACGTTGCGGGGCCGAACGCCGTACCTGACGAGGACTCGGACAACGACGACCTGCCGGATGCTTGGGAGATGCGCTGGTTCCGCAACCTCAGCCAGACCGCCGGCGACGATCCCGATGACGACGACTACCTGAATGGCACCGAATTCGAATCGCAGAGCAATCCCACCCTCGCAGCCTCGACCCCGCTCGATATGGACGCGGACGGCCTAACCGACAGTTGGGAAGTCCAACACTTCGGCAACACTTCATCCGGGCCGACCGCCGACCCGGATGGCGATGGCGAGAACAACCTCACCGAACAAACCAACGGATCCGCACCGAATCACCGCGCTTCGAATTCCACCGATGTCGATGCCGACGCGCTGCCCGATTCCTGGGAGCTCGCCCACTTCTCCAATCTCACTAACAACGGTGGTTCGGATCCCGATGACGACGGCTTCGGCAGCCTCCAGGAACTAACCGCCACCACCGATCCCGCGGACCCCGCATCCCGCCCCTCCGGCACGGCGGTCAAACTCGTCCCGCTGGATGACGGCAACAACGCCACCAGCGATTTCGGTTATGCCGGATCGTCCGCGATCAACTCGGTCGCCTTCGTCCGCTCGTCGATCAAGACGATCGGCAGCCAGCAATTCATCACTTGGTATGGCCGTCACCAATTTGATCCCGCCGCTTCCTACAACGATACCATCTGGATCGGTCGGCGCACGTTGGGTTTCTCCAACTGGGAAATTTTCCGTCATCCGAGCTATACAGCCAATACCATCACCGACGGCCATGATGTGATTTCCTATGGCATCGATGGAAATGGTTACATGCATCTGTCATGGGGCATGCACGGGGATCAATTTCATTACTCAAGAAGCACCACGCCGGTGACCGGCAACGGACCCATCACGCTCGGTCCGGACACCACCATGACCGGGACGGAAAGCCAAGTCACCTATCCGCAGTTCCTGAAACTTCCGGGTGGCGACCTGCTGTTTATCTTCCGCGAGGTGGCTTCAGGAAATGGCGATACCTATATCAACCGCTATTCCATCGCCAGCCAGACGTGGGCAAATGTGCATGGCAGCGCCAGCACCCAGAATCCTTTCATCAAGGGCACCGGCTGGACACCTAACTACAACGCCTATCCAAACATGCCCCAACTCGGCGGCCCGGACGGCGACGACCTGATCCTCACCTGGTGCTGGCGCTACGAGCCCGTCGGCAACGATTCCCCCGGCGGCTTCGACGGCTATCAGACGAACAACAACCTGAACTTCGCCCGCTCGCCGGACGCCGGTGCCACCTGGCAGAAATTCAATGGCACTTCCTATTCGCTACCCATCACCCGCGATCTGGAGATCTCGGCGGCCAACAAGGCGGAGATCATCGTGCCCATTCCCGAAGGTTCCAGTTTGATCAACCAAGCCAGCACGTGTCTCGATCAAAACGACAATCCGGTCACTTGCACCTGGTGGGCTCCCATCACCCCGTCCAACAACTATCGCCGCCAATACATGGTGGTGTTCCGCGACGACAACGGCACTCCCCTAACCGCTGATGACACCTGGCAGACCCGCACCGTTTCCAACCGTGCCAGCGATCCCACCGGCACGCGTTATGCCGAGGACCACGTCCGCGACCTCGGGCGGCCAATCGTGGTCAACGATGATGCCGACCGCATCATCGTCGCCTACCGCGACAACCAGAGCACGTCCAGTCTAACGACCGCACTCACCAACGGCCTGACCGTTGTCCACAGCCTGCCGAAGGCGGACGATCCTCACCGCCTGGTATGGATCCAGTTCGACCTGACGAATGACAATCTCGGGAACTACGAGCCGATCATCGACAACGAACTATGGGATCGTGACCGGCAGTTGCATTTCCTCTATCAGCCCGCCGAAGGCCAGGGCTACACGGCACCCGCCAACCTCGCCTCGCGCTTCTCGGTGCTGGAGTGGGACGCCGCCGCCTACTTCGCCCATGCACCACAGGCCGCGGTGGCATTCAGCCCGGACCGCACGCAGATTACCATTACCTGTCCCTCGCAGCCGAGTTGGGGTTACCGCCTCTGGAGCAGCACTAACCTGACAGATTGGAATGAAGTCGAAACCCGTGCCGGCACCGGCCAGCCGCTGGTCTTCACGCAAGCCGCGAATGCCGGTGAATCCCAGCGTTTCTGGCGCGTCGAGTTCAAGGAAGGCGGCTTCTAGCGATACAAGGTGCTGCTCCAACCCTGAGTCCCGCTCGCGTCTTGTTGGATAAAGCCGGAGCCCGCGAGGGTTCCGGCTTTTTCACGAACTTACTGCGCCACCGAAATGTTCAGCTTCAACCGGTAATCCGACTGCAGCAGTTTTTTCTCCGTGCTCGGTAGCGGCTTCAGAATCGCCGGGCCGATGACATAGGACTTCGGAATCCCGGCCATTCCCTCCGGAAACACCTTCGCCGGAATCACCACGACCCGAGGCTTCAGGTTGGTGTGAAGGATCACCTTGCGGGGCTCCTGATTGCCGGCCTTCACGCGCAGCACCACTTCCGCATCACCGGCCCACAGGCATTGGGCATCGATCGGACAACGACTGTCATTGCGCACTGCGAGAAACGTGATTTTCAGTCCGCGGTCGTATTGCAGGGTTTCTCCGACGCGCAGGGTTCTTTCATTTTCCCGGTCAGCGGCGGAAGCACTGCTGGCACCTAACAGGAAGGCGCAGGAGGCCGTGGCGAGAACTTGGATCAAATGGCGGCGGGTCATGGGAAATGGGGGTTGAAGTTGTGGATTACATCACCTGATCCGCGATTGAGCGTGGATTGGATCAGGGGACCACTCAATCAACCCGGTCGAGCACCGCTTTTCAAATGGAAATCCGCAGGCGTGATGACCGCCTGTCTGAACCGGCTTCATTTCAGGTGGAAACAAGATACCATATCCGCAAGACCACTTCGATTCCGACAATGCTGCTGGCCACGATCAACATCGGTCTTCCCTCGCCCCGTGACGCGGCATCGTAGGTATAAAACTCTCCTTCGGGCGTCCTCTCTTTCAAATGGCAAAGTGACCAGGCGATCCCGAGTCCGATCAAGCCCCCGAGGAGCGTAAACAACCACCCAAAGAACAACAGGTAGCCTGAGGCCTGCTTCCCGGTTCTCAGTTGATCAAGGCGGGCATCCTTCTTTGCTGCAATCTTCGTCGGCTCGACTCCCCGCTCTTCCAACAGGCGTCTCGCATGGGCCACGTCGAACGCGCTCCACAGCGAGGCTTGGCCGACAACCTCGGCCAGTTCGTCATCCGATGAATCGCGGAGATAGTGATCTTCCGGCAAATCGGTGCCCAGGTAGACTTTCTCCATCGCCGCGCGCGCGGCATCGTAGTCTCCGGCCCGCACACTCACGATTTCCTGCACGTCACTTCCGGAACCGATGCTCGTGATGTCAAAGCCCGAGGTATTTGAACCAATCCGGTAGGGAATCCCGGCTGCATCCAAAATCTCCTTGATCTCGTCAATGCTCTCCGCATCCCGGCATCTGAGAAGTTCTATCAGGTTGGAGTCCATGCTGTGGTACCGGATTTAGTCGCGGATGCCGTCACGGTGTCAAGGAGCGGAGCATTTGTCGGCGACGCGAGCGCGGATTGAAACAACTGCCAATCCGTGGCGCTTGGCGTGCTTTTGGCTCGGAAAGTGATGCGAATCACGCTTTGATCGGATGTTCGGCGCCAGCGCGCCGACTATCAGGAAGGAGTTTCCATGAGCCGACACCACCTGCCCGCATGTCTTGCAATGACGATTGCCACCGCCATGGCCGGCCCGCCATCGGCCGCGGGTGAAGTCACCCCGGCTGCCGTTCCCGCGACGTCTCCGTGCGACGAACTTTGGAGCCACGCCATCCTCTATCAGAACAAGAGCAACCCGATCCTCCAAGAGTTTGCATTGCAGGGACGTTTGCACCTCCAGTATGCCGCCGGAAGTTCGGAGCAGGGGCAGTTCACCTCAGGCGATTTGCAGGACATCGGCACGGATACCTGGGGGAATATCGATGTCCGGCGCTGGTACATGGGTTTCAGGGCGACTTTGTTTCAACATCTGAAACTGGGAGGGGAAGTCATCGTCAACCCTGACTGGGGCCCGGTTTACGGTGGACTCTTTTCTTTCACCGCAACGCGGGGTGTTAGCGACCAGTTGCAACTCAACGCCGGCAAACTTGATGTCACCTATTCCAAAGAGTTCGAAGTGTCCGCAAAGGTAATGGTGATGATCGAGCGCTCGCAGTTGAACAACCAGTTGTCGCCCAAACAACTGACAGGTGCATGGGTCAACGGCACGAATGTCGCCGGCTGCTGGAATTATGAACTCGGCGTCTATGCGGCGGACGTCCAGGAAGATTTCACCGAGTTCCAGGGCGGCGCGATCATCCTGGCAAAGATCGGTTATGACTTTGCACCCGCCACGGGTTTTGAAACGGCAGCCGTGGGTGTCCAATGGATGCACAGCACCGATCCCGCCGTCGCAGGCGCGAAAGCCTACGACAACTATTTCGCCCTGACCGGAGATTTCAAACAAGGCCGCTGGGCCGCCATCGGCGACGTGCTCTACGCCACCGGGAGCAACGATCTCACGGGAGCTCCGGTGCCGGACGTGTGGGGGATCAGCGTGATTCCCAGCTACAACCTAACTGAAAAGCTGCAGCTGGTGCTCCGCTATCAGTTCGCCCGCGCTAGTGGCGACGGCGGCCTCAAGCTGCAAACCCACTATGAACTCACCGCGCCGGACCTGATCACCTCGTCCGGCAACCAATACCAGGCCGGCTATCTGGGCCTGAACTACTACATCTGCGGCCAGAAGCTGAAGCTGATGACCGGCGTCGAGTACTCGCACATGCGGGACGACTCCACCGCAGGCGGCGGTTACGACGGCTGGACGTGGATGTCCGCCGCGAGGATGTATTTCTAACCAGAGTGCGGCACGCTCTGCTGCCGCCCCGGCAGATGGATGCTCCGCCCCATGTGGCGCGGAGCTTCTTCATCTTTTCTTACGCCGGAAGAACCTCTTACCGCATCCGGCTTTGTCAGTGGGATTTTGAAATGCGGAAGCGATGGCAATCATTCGTGCTGGCTGCTCAGATCATCCGCGGTATTTGCAACGCCGTCCTCTCCCCGGCAGATGATCTCCGGCGTGGTTGGATCCTTGCTGCCGGGGAACCGGTAGTCATAGTCCGCGCCCCATGGGTCAAGTGGAAGCTTCTTCACGGTTTGCGACCAGCGATGCGGAAATGGAGTGGTGGATGGCTTTTCAACGAGAACTTTCAGGCCTTGCTCGGTGGTGGGAAACGAGCCGGCGTTGGATTTATACAAGGTCAGGGCGCTATCGAAGGTCTTAAAGGCCGCATCGACTTGGGAGAGTTTTCCCGAGTTGTGACGCATGGGAAATAAGAAGAGAAAGATACAAATTCCCAGTCCCAAAACCACAGCGAGAAGGCTCGTTATCAGAAATCCGTTGAATGTGTCACGTGACGCGCGCGCTCGCCGCGAATCGTCGGCATATAAATCGTTCCGTTTCATTCCTGTTTGCGGCAAGCATCACTGCCAGTTCCCCAATAATGCCAACTGAGTCCGGGATTGTCTGGGCTATCTCCGTTTCTTTCGTCCCTAACGGGACTTGAGGGCCTTTGCGATAGGGAACCCGGCGCTAAAGCACCGGGCTATTTCCAGGAAGACGCGATGCGTTGTACTCTCCGTCCTTGCTCCAGGAAGATGCGACGCGTCAACGCTCCGCCTTGCTTCTTCGAAAATAGCCCAGCCATTCATGGCTGGGTTAAATGGTCCGAACCATATTTGAGTCCCCAAGGGACGACAGAACCTCAGTCAGCAAATCCAGCATCGGACTCCCACCCGTGTCGCTTGAGGAAAACCTCCATTTCCTCACGGAAACTTTTTTTCCGATGATGCTCCTCCTGTGTCCGGATGTATCGAACCGTGTCTTCCACACCCGCCACGCCGATGCTGAACGCGCCGAATCCGTCCTGCCCTGCGAATTCATCCGCGCGGAGTTCGGGGAATGTTTCACGCAACCATTTCGACGAGTTTCCCTTGATGAGTTGCATGACCTGGGACACGGCAAGCGTCGGTGGCACGCTCAATAACAGATGCACGCGGTCTTCGACGCCGCCGATCGCGAGGGCTTTCATTTCGTGCGTTCGGGCGATGCCGCCCAAATAGGGCCAGAGGCGTTCCCGGATTTCCGCGGTGAGATGCGGGCGGCGTTCCTTCGTGGAAAACACGCAATGCATCAAGCAGGAGTTGAACGAGTGGGCCATGGTTCTGCCGTCCCTGGCGGGACTTGAAGACTTTATGGATCGCTAACCCCAGCGCTAAAGCGCTGGGCTATTGTCGTAGAGACAGGACGATGAGGCAGATCAATGCGCAGGCCCTTGGTGCTCCTGGATGTATTCCTGTTTGAGGCCAAGGGCCTCCGGGGCGTGCAGCACTAACATTTTCATCCGGACATCCTTCGGGATACCGGCGCGGGTGGCCTTGGAGACGACGATCATCAGGCCGATGGACAGGGGCACCGACCAGATAGCGGGTTGCTCGCAGAGGATGCGGAGCAGCGGATGACCTTTCCAGAAATCGTTGATACCTGCGAAGCCTGCGAAGACCTTGCCCATCGGCCCCTTGTCGAGCGCGAGGGTGCTGATATTGACGACCGCCGCAGAGATGAGGGCGCAGAGGCCGCCGGTGAGCATCCCGGTGGCGGCTCCCTTCATGGTCATGCCGCGCCACCAGACGCTCATGAAGAGCAGAGGGAAGTAGCTGGCGGCGGCGATCGCGAAGGCCTGTCCGACCATGAAGTTGATTTCCAACGGCTCGACCAGCGATCCTAACAAGACGGAGACACCGCCGACAAAGACGGCGCACCATTTGAACATCTTCATGCGGTCCTCCGCAGTGGCGGACGGACGGAGCATGCGGCCGTACACGTCGTGGGCGAGGGCTCCGGTCATGGAAACCAACAGACCGGAGAAGGTGCTCATGAACGCGGCGAAGGCTCCGGCGCAGGTGATGCCACTGAGGATGGACCCGAGCACGCCGTATTTCTCGCGGATGAGGATGGGCAGTTCGAGAACCACCTTGTCCGGCCCCTTAGCTCCGGTGGCGTTATAGAGTTCGGGCAGGAAATTCCGGCCGAGCACGCCGAAGACAGGCGGGAAAACATAGAAGACGCCGATGAGGATCATCACCCACATGGTGGTCTTCTTGGCGGCGACGCCGTCCGGATTCGTGTAAAACCTAACAAGGATGTGCGGCAGGCCGGCGGTACCGCAGACGAGCGCGACGATCAGCGAGAAGGTGTAGAGCAGCGAGTAAGGTTTCGTTTCGGCGGGTGTGAGACCGGCGGCTTTGGCGGCTTTGGTCGTTAGGGGGCCGAAGGGGGCGATCCATGCTTCGTCCTTCGGGGCTTTTTCCGGCAGGGCGAGGCGCTCGGCTTTTCCGGGCTCCACAGTTTGCACGATGGCGGGCGGGGAAGCACCATCAGCCGACGATTTGTTCAGCGAGAGGTTTTTTCCGTAACCGCCATAAACGGATAGAAGGACGAACACCGGCACGGAGATGGCGAACATCTTGATCCAATACTGCACGGCCTGCACGAGGGTGATCCCTTTCATCCCGCCGAGAGCGACGTTGAGGGTGATAACCGCTCCGACCAGCGCGACTCCGACCCAGTAGGGGAGACCGGGAAAAATATAGGCCAGCGTGGTACCCGCGCCCTTCATCTGAGGCATGGTGTAGAAAAAGCCGATGAAGAGGACGAAGCAGACGGCGATCTTGCGGAAGACCGGCGAGTCATAACGACCTTCGGCGAAATCCGGGATGGTGTAGGCTCCGAAGCGGCGCAGGGGACCGGCGATAAACAGCAGCAGGAACAGATACCCGCATGCATAACATACCGGATACCAGAGCGCGTCGTAGCCTGACAGCATGACCATGCCGGCGACGCCCATGAAGCTGGCGGCGCTGAGGTATTCACCGGAGATGGCCGAAGCATTCCAACCGACGGAGACGGAACGACCGGCGACGAAAAAATCGGAGGCGGACTTGGAGGATTTCGCGGAGCGGAATCCCATGATGATGGTCACGATGACGGTGACCGCGGAACAGGCGAGGATCCAGGGATCGATTTTGGAAAGGTCCATGCGGGTGAAAAAATGTTAGGATTGGCGTTTGTTGCCCTCGGCCGCGTGGTGGACCTCTTCATTTTCCAACGCCATCGAGCGGGTGATGAAGATGCGGGCGATGATCCAGACGTAAGGAAAAAACAGCACGCCTAACACCAGCCAGGTCAGGGTGAAGCCGCCGACGCGTCGCGCCATGAAGTCCGGAGCCAGGTAGTTGAGCAAGGGCAGCCCCAACAGCAGCACCAGAAACGCGGCGGCACATGAGATTGAAAGCTTGAGCTGGCGCTTCATCAGGCTTTGGAGGAATTCCTCGCTGTGGATGAAATCGGTTTCCTTCGGTGGGGGTGGGGACATCGGATGGGCGGCTTGAAGTGAGCATGAGAACAGGAATCCATGCGCCATGCGTCAAGAACCATTTCCCCGCGGGTCCGGTTCATTCGGGTGATATGGCGACCCAAATTCCCGGTTTCCAACCCGCGGATTTCCATTAGGCTCCCGCCATGCCGCTGCTCGCAAGCTTTCTGGACCCATCGACCGTCTCGTTGAAGATCTGCGGGGTGACGACGCGCGCTGACGCCAACCAACTGGTCACAATGGGAGTGGACGCGCTGGGCGTGAATTTCTGGCCGAAGTCGAAGCGCTATCTGGCAGCCGATGAAGCAAAGTGGCTTCACGATCTGGCAGGGAAAATCCTGCGGGTGGGAGTGTTCGTGAACGAGGCACCGGAATTGCCCTTGCATCTTGTTAGTGAGGGCTACCTGGACGCTGTACAGCTTCACGGCGACGAAACGCCGGAAGAGGCGGCGGCGTATCGTGATGCGGGTGTGCCCTTCATCAAGGCGATCGGCGTGAAGACGCGCGAAGATCTGGCGCGTGCGACCGAATACGGAGCAGCCGGAATCCTGCTCGATACCCATGCGCCGGGTATCTATGGAGGCACTGGAGAAATGTTCGACTGGGAGGTTGCATCCGACTTCCGCAGGCTCCATCCCCATCTGCCTGTTATATTGGCGGGCGGGATCGTTACGGAAAATGCCGGGCTCGCCGCAATGAGCGTGCAACCGGCCGCGTTGGACGTTGCGTCGGGCGCGGAGATTTCGCCCGGCATCAAGAACTTTCAAAAGGTCGCGGCATTTCTTACCGCCTTGCACCGCCGACCGACATGCTAACTGATTCCCACTGCCATCTCGCCTCCCACCGGTTTTCACTGGAGGAAATTCCAGACCTCCTCGCCCGCGCCCATGCCGCTGAGGTGACCCGCATGATCACCCTTGCGACTTGTCTGGAGGATCTTCCGGCGAATCTGACCTTAGCGGAGAGCCCCGCCATCCACACCTGTATCGGCATCCATCCGTGCGATGTCCATCACGCACCCGACGACGCGACCGAGCAGCTCGCGGCATTCGCCGGCGATCCGCGGGTGTGCGCCATCGGCGAGACCGGGCTTGATTACTATCACCCCGCACCCGATGGCTGGGACGAGCAAACTTTCCGCGAACGCCAGCGGCTGTTTCTCCGGCAGCATTTCGAACTCGCCGCCGCGGCCAAGCTCAACGTCGTCATTCATACGCGCGATCGAGAGGGCCACGCCTCGTTTGAAGACGCGCTCGCGATCTACGGCGACTATCAGAACTCCACGCGCGCCGTGTTCCACTGTTTCATCGGTCCTTGGGAAAACGCCCGGCGCGTCCTAGATCTGGGCGGCCTCGTTTCGTTCGGCGGAGTGGCGACGTTCAAGACCGCGAATGAAGTCCGCGAGACCGCCCGCCAATGCCCGGCGGGAAGCTTCATGATCGAAACCGATTCACCCTATCTCGCCCCCGAACCTCACCGGGGGAAACGCAACGAACCATCATTCGTTAGAATGACCGCGGAGCGTCTTGCCACGTTGCGCGACGAATCGCTGGAAGCGCTTGCGCTCCACACCGGGAAAACCGCCGCCGCCTTTTTTCGACTTCGCCCACAGCCGGATTGAACAAAGAACTTTTCCGGCGACGTTTCATCAGCCTGTCGGCGGCGCTCCAAGTTCCGTCCTTCACAATCCGAATCCAAACCGCTACATCCCCACCATGACTCCGACCCGCATCCTCGCCCCTTCGCTCCTCGCCTTCGCATTTGTCTCATGCGCGAACAACAAGGCAGACAAGTACGACACCGCAGACACCGCCCCGGTGAACGCGCCACCTGTCAACGCTCCCGCGAACCCCGTGTATGACACGCCGGCGGCTTACGAGGAAACCGGGGCCGTCACCACCGCTCCTCCGATCACGGCACCAGGCACCGTGCCCGCGCCTAACACTCCGGCGGCCCCCGCGCCGCGCGCGCCCACCAACGGTGCCGCCATCATCCACACCGTGGTCGCCGGTGACACCCTCTCCGGCATCAGCGCGAAATACAAGGTGCCCTCCGCCACCATCATGCAAGCCAACGGCATGACCAAGGACACCGTCGTGCTTGGCCGGAAAATGGTGATCCCGCCCGTCCGCTAGAAAATTCAACCGGCCGCCCTGAGCTCTTGCGCTCCCGGCGGCCTTTCCTTTTGATCCCATGCGCTTCCCCGCCACCTTCTTTTCCTTGTTCATCATGGCCGCCACCGCGGTCGCCCAACCAGCGGAGCCCCCCCAGCCCGTGGAAGCCGCCGGAGCAAGCGCGCGGGAAGTCGCACTGGACAACCTTCTATCCGAACGTGATTCGGACAAGGAACTCGAATCCGTGATCGCCTCGGCCAGAAAAGCGGGCATCAGCAACCAGGCGATCCTCGAAGCCCGCTTCCTCTTTCACGTGGATCGCCGCGAGGATGATGCGGTCGCCGCGATGCTTCCCGCATTCCTCAAACAGCGTGAGGAATTCATGCTTGGTGACTCCGCGATTTTCAGCGTGAAGGAAGACTGGCTCGCAGTCGTCGAGTACGTGCAAGCCATCGCCTCGTTGAAGAAGGGCGACAAGGACGGGTTCAAAAGCCACATCACAGAAGCGTTCTGGCTGAGCCCGCGCCAGGCATCGGCATTCGCGCCGCACATCGATCGCATGCGGCTGGAAGAGGCGATGCGTGCCGTTAGAATTGATTTTGAAATCAAGCTCGCCGCGCTCGGCGGGGGCGATGAAGTCGCGCTGAAGAGCCTTATGGCAGGGAAAAAGGCGATGGTTCTTCACTTCTGGTCACCGGCCAGCCGCGAGTGTGAGGCAAGCATGCCGGACTACGTCGCCACCGCCAGGGCGCTTGGAGAGAAGGGCGTCGCCATGGTTTCCGTTCTCCCCGAGGATGCTCCCAAAATTCTAACCGATGCGCGGGCGATGATCCAGCCGCTAGGCGAAAAGCCATCGGGCGCATGGCTCATCGACCGGAAAGAAAATCCACTCGCCCGCGATCTGCGCGTGCAGACGTTGCCGTCCTTCATCCTCGTTTCTAACGAAGGACGCATCCTCTTCAACGGCGATCCATCAGATGACGGATTGTGGGATGCGTTGGCCAAGATCGATCCGAAGATCGTCCGCCCGGCATCACCCGGCGAGGCCGAGTAACAGGCAGCTGCAACTACGGCACGTGTAGTAGATTGGAAGACCGTTCAAAAATATTACGGTTTTCTTGAAAATCGACATGTTTCAACTTGACGCGCATCCAAACTACTAGTTTCATCGTCGTTAGCGAAGAGACCCCATTTATGGCGCGGCCCACCCATCCATCCAATCTCGAACTTCAAGCCCTATCCGTTTTGTGGCACGAAGGACCTTCGACGGTGGCCACGGTGCACGGCACGCTGCCTGATAGAAAGGACCGGGCCTACACGACGGTGCTTTCGGTGATGCAGAGTCTCGAGCGGAAGAGTCTGGTGAAACGCGCGCGGGTCGGCCGGGCGCATGTTTACGCCGCGGCTTATTCGCAGGAAGTGATCGTGCAGCGCGCGACCCACGACTTCCTAACAAATGCTTTTGGAGGACGCCTCGGTGAGGCGCTCCTCGCAATCCTCTCCGCCGGCACATTAACGCCGGAAGAGAAAACAAACATCGAACGCGAACTCCAACGACACAAAACAATGGCTGCAAAAAAAACAGCGAAGAAAGCAGCGGCTAAGACCGCCAAGAAGGCCGTGAAGAAAGTTGCCAAGAAAGCTCCGGCTAAAAAGGCAGCGAAAAAAGCGGCAACCAAAGCCCCCGCCAAAAAGGCTCCTGCGAAAAAGGCAGCCAAGAAAGCGGTGAAGAAGGTCGCGAAGAGCGCCAAGAAAGTCGCCAAGAAAGCGGCGAAGAAGACAGTCGCCAAAAAGGCTCCTGCGAAGAAGGCTGCTGCCAAGAAGGCCGCTCCTGCGAAGAAGGCTGCCAAAAAGGCTCCTGCGAAAAAGGCCGCCAAGAAAGCTGCCAAGAAGGCCCCTGCCAAGAAGGCCGCGAAGAAAGCCGCCAAGAACGCGGCCAAGAAGTAATCCAAACCCCCGGTTGGGGAACCGGCTGCCGGCTCGCGAGCTTGGTGCCCGATTGCTCCCGATCCGGGGCTGACCTACGGCGGGAGATCTTCGGATCTCCCGCCCTGGGTTTTTGTTAGATAGCGGTGGATGACTCCCAGGGCCCGGGGACGGGTCGTTAGCCCGCGACGAGAGTGGAGTGCTCACGCAAGCCGCAGGCGGAAGAGGCGCCGCGGCACAGGGGGGACGAGAATCCGGGACTGTCCCGCCGCTGGTCGTGATGCGCGCCGGGTCGTGGCCGGTCGGGTCGGTGAGATCGATCCTGTATTCGTTCAAGCATGCGGGTCATTCCGCCAGAGTCACTGCAAGACGGTTCACGGCGAACTCTTTGCCGGGAATCTCAACCCCTCCCGCGACTCCCGGCGCTCCACCGTCCGAATCAGGCCGAGATAGGAAAGGGTGCCCAACAGATAGAGCGCGGCGGTCACCAGGAAAATCTGCCAGTAGGGGCAATGGTTTGCGCGAAGGATTTCAAACAACCTTGCCGCCAGCCACCATGATCCGCTCCAGATCGCGCCATTGCACGCGCTCATCAATTCGCGGTTGCGCTCGCCGACGTAGGACATCGAGAGCTCGCTGGTGGACGGCCCGGCCATGTTCATCAGCGGCTGGCGGAAGATGAAACAGACGAGCGCGACCGGCAGCGCCCAGCCGCTGGATTTCCACAGCTCGGTTAGGCCCAAGGTGGCGAGCAGGACCACCGCCGCGGATTGCACGCCGAGGATCGCCCCGCGCCAACCAAACCGGCGGCGGACTTCCGGGACGATCAGCCCCATGAACAAGACCAGCACGTAGCTGACGGAACCGAAGGCCGAGTAGGTCGCGGAGTCGAGCTGATAGACGTTGCTGAAAAACAGATTGAGGAACTGGATGCTCAGCCCGGCTCCTGTCGCGATGCAGAGGGAAGGCGCAACCGCGCGCAGCAGCAGTGGCCGATCCTCGCGATGGACGTGCAGCCAGTGGCGTGTCGATTTCCCAGCAAGAACCGGATCAGGGAGCCGGGCATACAGGAATGGCGCGCCGAACCCGCAGCATGTTAGGACCAGCAGCGTGGAGTGTTCGTTGAATACCACGCGGGTGGCGCCGAGATCGAGATGGCCAATGGTTTGCAGGACGCTCGACAAGACTCCGCCGCAGATGCTGGCCGCGCCCCAAGTGGCGAACAGCAGGCTCAAGGCCTCGCTCGATTGTTTCGGCGGGGCGAGCCGCATCATCATCGGCAGGCTGGCGACGTTGAGGATCAGCCCCGCGAATCCCATCGCCAGAAAACTAACCGATGCCGCGGTCATCGCGCCGAGCCGCACGGTTTCCAAAGACGCCAGCGCGGCCAGCGGAAACAGCACCGCACCGATGATCAGCGGCATGCGCAGGGGTTTTCCGCGCAGCCACAGCCCGGCGGGAATGGCGAGGAAGAAAGTGGCGAGAAAGCGGTGCGACGTCAGGGCCGCGATCGCGGGATCGCCGAGGCCGCGCGATTTCAGGAACAGATTGAGCAGGAGAAACTGCGCGGCATTGATGAGGTTGATAAGAAACAGTCCCGCCGCGAACTGCAGCACGGGTTTCGGCAGGGTCCGGTATCTTTCCAACCATACGGGGAGTTGCGGCACGGCCCATGTTTTCGCGATGGACACGCGGGGCGCAAGAATAACGAGTGTGGCAAACCGATGGAGAGGTGTGTCTAACCGGCATCCAAGTGCTTGTCCCGAATTGGGTTTGATGGAGATTTTCGAGGAATCAGCCTTTTGCAAGGACGTGTCCACGAAAGTCAGCGCGGTGTTCCTGCTCAAGAATCCAGACGGCAGCGAGGAAACCTACGTGCACTCGATTTCCCGGAATTGATGCCCCCCTCATCGGACATTGGAATCCAAAAGCCAGGCCAGCGCATCCTCCTCGGAATCGAAGACATTTCCGTTCATTCCCCGGTTGGTTGCAACCGTGACCTCAAACTTGTCCGGGTCCATCAATTCGGGTCGCACCACCATCGCCAGCTTCACCGCGGAACGTGCCGCTTCGCTGAATGCCTCGGCCACGGCGAACCGTTCCACTGTATCCGGGTTCGCATGGCCGGTCCAGTTCGTCGTATCGATCAGCAGGTTGCGCAGCCCTTGTTCCCGGGAAAAAGTGATGGCCTCGATGATCTTCCCCGCCGCCTCCAACAAGGGTCCGTGACCCGTGAGTCTGTAACAATAGTGGCTCTCCGCCACTTCAAAATGCTCCGGAACTTTCATGGTTTCTTGTGCGGCCACCCGGGAACCCTAAGTCGGACGCGTCGCCCATAAAGCAAAAATTGCCACCGCGATCGCGTCATTGATTCGGCAAGATAAGGGGCCTGGACGTCTCGTCCCCGCCCCGTACCAGGAATCAGGGAATCCCCCGCCAAGGACGCGCTCCGGCGGGTGTTTCCTTACTAACAGACAACTGGAACGGCAGGACCGGACCTCCCCGCTTCTGCACGGCGAGCATGCAGCGATACTGGCCGCCGGGGGATTCACCGGTGACGATGTCGATATCCACCGGATCGCCGGCTCGGAAATTGATCCAGTCGCCCGCCGCCTGATAGCGGTTGGGAGCGCCTTCCTTCGCGAACCACTTCACGCCCATCGGCGTGCCGGGCATCTCCGCGACGAGCACCGTCTTGCCATTGATGGCGACGACCACGAAATCGTCGGCATCGCCGAGAAAGCGGTACGCGCCATCTTCGGGCGCGGCGATCTGGCCCTTGTAGTGAACCATCCACTTTTGGGGCTCGACGGTTTTTTCCACGCCAAACGCCTTGGGAGCCGAGTCCGCCGTGATCGTGGGGATCTGGAGTTGGGTGGTGTAGAGCGCACGCGGGACGCGGTAATAAATGTTCAGCAGGCCCTCGTCGTAGCCGCTGTCCACGAATCGAGCGACGGCACGCTCGAAGGTGTCCTTGTCGATCGGGGTCTTCTGTCGCTTCTGATCCTGTTTGAAATCGTAGAGAATTCCTATCAGCGCGCCGGCGGTGCGCTTCGAGGAACCAAACATCGAATCACGCTTGTCTGCCGCAGGCTGGGCGGAAGCACAAGCGATCAAACCGAACAGTGGCAGGAATACTCGCACAGTCATGTTAGAGGCCACCTCCATCGGCGATGTTTTTGTAGTATTGCTGAACGTCAGGAACGAACTCGCGTGGCGGTGCCTCGTTCTGGAACTGCATCACCGCACCACGGTCCTTGGGGTTGAGACCGTGAAGCACCTCGACCGGACCGCCGGTGTCGCCCGCGCCTGCCAGATTGTCGCCGCTGTCGCCACCGCCACCATTGCCCTTGCCTTTCGGGCCGGGCGGTCCTTTTTGCGCGGTCTGTGAAACTCCCTTGCCCATGCCCGGCAGCTGGCCCGCGGCTTGGGCCAAGCCCTGCGCGGCTTCGGCGAGAGCGGCAGCCGCGTCGCCGGCTTTTGCCTTCGCGGCTTCGCCCTGTTTCTGCCCGGCGTCCTGCTTCGCTGCGCCAAGATCATTGCCCGCCTTCTGGGCATCCTGGGTCGCCTCGGGCGCGGCTGCCTGGGCCTTCTTGCCGGCTGCGTCCGCGTTTTGTTGGGCGTTTTTCAAATCCTCCGCGGCAGCGGGAGTGTTGGCATTGTCAAGTTTCTCCTGCGCGTCCGCGGTTTGCTGCTGCGCCTTCTCGATCTGTTCCTGCGCGGTGGCGATCGCCTCGGCCTTTTCCTTCTGTTTGAGAAGTTCTTGGGCGGCTTCGGCCAGCTTTTGGGCGGCGGCCGTTTGCGCTTCGGGTGTCGTGGTGGCTAGATTGTTAGCAGCTTCCCCTAGAGCGGTCGCTGCCTCTGGCGAAATGGGAAGCGCGCGCTGTTGGAAATCATTCACACGGTCCGCCTTCGCTTGTTGCAGTACGGGAGGCGGCATCGGTTGCTTGGCGGCCTGGGCTTGTTGCACGGCGGCAGCGGCGACCTCGCGCTGGAGCGAATCTAACATCGCGGCGAGCTCCGCTGCGGTCTGCGGCTGCGCGGCCTCCGCTTTGGCGATCTGCTGTTTGAGCGCCTCATAGCCGGCGGTGATGTATTTGAGCGAGTCCTGGGTGTTCACCCGCGCGTCCATGTGCTCCTCCCACATCCGGCGGAAATTCGCGATCGACTTGCTGCCCGCGTCCCCCGCCGGCGCGAGCAGGTCGGCCACCGGGTTGTTCACCGGCTGCACCTCGTAGCGAATGGTGGCCACCTCGTCGTTGACGTTCGCCTGCATCTGTTTGAAAGAGCGCTCAAGATCCTGCCGCTCGCCGATGAGCATGACCGCATCGACGATCATTTGTTGGTCGACCATGGACTGCTGGAGGCGGTCGACGAATTTCCGCAGGCGATCCAACGGATCCTGGCTGCCGGCAAGGGCTTGCTCCATCGCCACCAACGCATGTATCACCTCCATCTGCGCGGCGCCGGCGTCATTGAACGGTCCGCTGCCGATCAGGCCCTGCGCGTTGTCCGCGAGGCCTGATAGATTTTGCGCCTTGGCGACCTGTGCCGCAAGGACGAGGCCGTTTTTCGAATCGTCGGTGATGTCCTGCGCAAGGGTATCGATGCGCTTGCCGAGAAGCTTGAGATCCGCGCCCAGGCTCTTCTGGTTTTCAATCGCGAGCTGGCAGCGGGTCGCGTCGTTGTTGTGCAATTTATCGGGCATCTGCTGGATCGCGCCGAGGCGCACGGTCTCGGAATTGACCGCGACCTGGCGGCGGACCAGCCCGGTGAGGGCGGAGTCCATGCCTAACAACGTCTCGCGCATCCTGAGGTCCACCGCGAGCTTGTTCAATTCGTTGCTCGCTGCCCCCTGGCTTTTCATGGCTGCGGATATTTTGCCGGCCTGGCCATTCGCATCCTTGCTGCGGCTCGCATCTTCCAGGGACTTCATGGCGTCCGCCATTTCCCCCGCTGATAGAGTTCCCAACTTTTTGATCGCCTGATCCACGGACGCCACGTCGTCGGGCATGAGCTGGCGCATCTGGTTGCGCAGTTCGATCATCTGCGCCTGGATGGCCGCCGCTTCACGCCGGACGTCGCTTTGCGTCATGCTCGCCTGATAAGCCTCGCTCTGAGTATCGGCATCCTGCTGGGCGAAAACCGCGGGCAGTGCCAGCCATGCGGCACAGGCCGCGAAACACAAGCGCGCTGACGGATGGATTCTTGAGTGCGTTTTCATGGTGGATGATCCTATTTCAAAATGTCGCCGATTTGGTTGCGCAGATTTTCCTGGGCTCCAGATAGATCCTTGATCGACTCCGCGTGCTTGCGCAATTGCTCGGCAAGTTCCTCCCGCTTGGTTTGCAGGGAAACGACCGACCATACCCGCGGCGGAGAATGACAGATTCCCGGACCCGTAACGTCGTTGTTATCGACGGCCTTGATCCAATACGTGAAGGTGTTGCCCTCCCGCCAATCGACATTCTTGCCGGGCTCCTTCCACTCGAAGTCCAGTGTCACTCCGGCGGCGGGCTGTGACATCGGAATGGGAATTTGGGTCGCCTTGGCGGGGTTGGGTTCCTCGCCCTCGCCGAGGGTGTTGGTCTGCTGCACGCAGAGGACGATCTGTTGGATCGTGAAATCGTCCCGCACGTCGAACCGCAGCCGCGGTTTTTGTTCGGCGACGAGACTGGCTTTTTCCAACTGCCCATTGGCGAATTCGATCTCCGGCGGTTTGTCAGGCAGCACCTGGACGGCGTAAACGGTGTTGTTTTGCGAAACGATATCCAGCTCGTTCCGGAGTTCGATCCAGAGCCCGTCAAGGCCCTCCGTTGGAACGGCCACCTGCGCGCTGAAATCCTTGCGCCCGGCCCCCTCGGGCTTCATCTCCAACGAGAACTCCTTGCCAGTTAGAACCACCCGCGCTCCCTTGAGTGCTTGAGTCGCCTTGCCGGTGAGCTTGAGCTTGCTGCCCGCGAGCAAAGTCAGGCTGCCTGCGGAAAGCTGGGCCGGCGGCATCCCGGTGTAGGCCGGCGGAGTGACCTCAAACTTGATTTCCCGCACTGCCGGCGGATGGAGCAGTGCGACCTTCCACGACTCGCCGCGGCCGTCATTCAGATAGAATCGATAGGTCAGCGGTTGCTGGACGTTTGCGATTTGGAGCGAGAAAACATCCGGACTCGAGGCCTTCGCTGTGACGGTCACCATCTCCGGCTTCCTGCCCTCGTAGGTCACCTCCACGCGGCCCGATCGAGGAATCACACCGACGGCCTTCGCGGAAATTTCAATCGTCTGGCCGACGGGGATCGAAAAATCCCGGCTCACCGCTGCTACGATGGTCTCCGTCGGCAGTGGAACGTTGGCGAGAGCCATCCGTTGCAGGAGGATTAGGCTCTTGGGTGCGAGCACCGCAATCAATCCTCCCGCCGCGCCGGCGAGGATGAATGTTAGACAAACGAGTTTGGTGAGCTGCTTCCATGGCACCGCCAGGCGGAGATCGAGCTTCGCGACGTTTCCCGCCATTTTCTCTAGCAGCGCTTTCACGATGGTCTCCGAGCCATTGGGTTTGCGGGCAAGTTGCACCGCCGAGATCAAACCCGTGCGCAATTCGGGCCAGTGGCGCTCCGCATACAGGGCAGCCTCGTCCGGTGTTAGACGGCGATGCCAGGGTCGGACTCCAAACCGGAACAAGATGAAGCCAAGGATCGCCAGATCCGCGATTGCGAATAACAGCCGCACCAGCCGCGGCAAATCGAAAAGCCAGTCCAGCGCGCCCTGCAAGATCACCAATCCGCACAGCGCGGCGACGAGCCAGAGCAAGCCCTGCGCCCATGCAACGTACAGCACGCGCGACGCGAGGGCGTTCAGTGCCCGGGCGATTCCACGCGGCAGTTCTTTCGGCACGTGCCGCCGCTCGCCGCGGCTCACGGCCGGGCGGGGCTGGCGTTTGACGGCCGGTTTTTTAAGAAGCGTGTTCATTTCAATTGCCAGAGCCGTCTGAGCAGCCACTCGGTGCAGGCCAACGTCACGAGAACCACCATCCACCACGGGGAATAAAACAGCTCTCGCTTCTTAAAGGTCGGAACCGTCGCGCTGCGGCATGAGACGAGGTTCGGCAGTTCGTCCAGGTTCTCCTCGCGCAGGAACTTGCCGCCCGAGGCGTCGGCCATCGACTGGAGCAGCGAGGCGTCCATCGCGGTCTCGGCCTGCTCGAGCTTGGGCGGCACGATGTTGAATTTCAAAACCGCCTTCGGGTCCATCAGCGTGGAAAAGCGATACTGCCCGGGCTTGTGCGCCGTGAACTCCGCCTGATAGCTGCCGGGTTGGCCGGAGGCCTGGATCAATCGCAATTCTCCCGACTCTTCCTTGCTAGCGCTCGTTAGGACCAACGTGCCCGGCACCGACGCTTCCTTGAGCGGCTCGAATCCCTGCGTGAACAGCTTGCCGGAGATCACAACCTTGTCTCCAACCACATACTCCGGGCGGTCCAATTTGAGCTGGGTGCGGGCCGAGGCACCAAGCTGGCGGTCGAGCGAGAAGTTCTGGATAATCTGGTTCCAGATTTTCGAGTAATATTTTTCGCCGAGCTTGCTGCGCCAGCGATAGGTCTCGTCGAAGCCGAAATACATCACCGAGCCCTGGCCATAGGTTTGCTGCGCGATGACCGGCATCGGCTCGCGGTTGGTCGCGTGGTCGGGATTCGTATCCACCAGAAAAACCTGGGCTGTGGGCCGCGCGCCGGCGACCCGCGCCGTCCAGCGCACGCCGGGAAACGAATTCCAGATCTGCCGGTTCTCGTGATTTTCATCGGCCATCCGCAACAGCGGCGAGTATTCGCCCATGGCTGTTAGCTTGAGCTGGATCGGTTCGCGGCTGCGTTCCGCCAGTTGCTCGGCAGTGAGCGTTTTGTCGAGCTTCACCGGCAACAGGGGTTCGAGCGGCGTCCCGACGTAGCGGAATGGATTGTTTTTCGGTCCGGCGAGGAAGATCAGGCCTCCGCCGAGTTCGCTCACCCATTCGTTGATGAGCTTCATGTTGGCATCGCCGAGCACCTTGGGATCGACGTCGCCGAGGACGATGATTTCATTGGAAACGAGGTCGGCGCGGTTCGTTGGAAAGCCCTTGAGGAACGGACTGTCCGGCTCGTCGGCCAGATCCGCCCCGCCGTCGAAAAGCACGCTCTTCACCGCAAGCCGCCGGTCGCGCTGCAAGGTGGATAACAGATAGCGGAAATCCCAGCGCGGTTCCTGCTCGACGTAAAGGACCTTCACTTGGCTGTCGAGCACCCGCACCTTGGTCAATGCGACGTTGTTGTCCTTCGACGACTCGCCTTCGACCGGAGCGATCGACGCCTCGATCTTCACCTCGGCTTTTTCCTTCGGTTCGTAACCGAGGCGATACTCGGCGTCGCCGTCGCCCGTTAGTTTCACGTCCAGTTCATCGACGACCTTGCCATCCGCCTTGAGCTGGATTTTCACGCTGCGACCGGTGTAGCCCGACGCACGGACCTTCACGGTGAATTCGGCGCGCTCCTCGACAAAGGCACCACGCGGGCCGGCCACCTCGCGAACGTTGATATCCTTCGGGCCAACGATGCCCACGCCATAGAGAAACAGCGGAATGCCGTCCTGTTTCGCCAGATCGGCGATTTCCGCGGGAGGAGTGCCGGTGTTGTTAGCGCCATCGGTAACGACGAGGACGCCTGCGACCGGCTGGCCGCGGTTGTCGTCCAACACCTGTCGCAGCGAATCGCCGAGGGTCGTGACGTCGTCGGTGAACTTCACCCCGTCGAAAAAAGCCTGCGCATCCGCAACGCTGATCGGTCCGCCGCCCCCCGCGCCCATGCCGCCCGCTTTTCTGGCGTCGCGGCCGAATTGATAGAATTCGAGGTCGGCCTTTTCCTGCAAGCGCGGCCAGAGCTTGAGCTTGTCATTGGCGGCGAGCGCCTTGAGCAACTCGACCCGCGAGACACTGCTCCAGGTGTCGATGCCGCCGGGCGGGCTGCCATCGATTTTCGCGTCCGGAGCGATCAAACCGGCCGCCAGGGCGGCGCGGTTGAGGTCGTCATTGGCCACGCGCTGGTCCTTGATCGCCATGCTCTGCGAAGTGTCGACCATCACCAGCAGACGCTCTCTAACTGGCTCGTTCATGGTCAGCATCACGACCGGCTTGACCAGAAGGAACAGGAACACCGCCACCAGCGCGATGCGCAGTCCGGTAAGCAGCCAGCGTTGTTTTCCCGTGAGCGCGGACGCCCCCCAGCGATACGACCACCCGATCGCGCCGCCAAGGACGAGGAACAGGAAAAACGCCCAGCCCCAACTGATGCCCTCATAGCCCAGCACCACGTCCGTGCTGGCGCCGGACGGTGATGAAAAAACGCTGCTGAGAATTTCGGGGATCATTTGGCGAAGCTGAAGCGGTGGGCGAGGGCGGTTTCGAGGAGGGCGACGAAGATCGCGCACCCGATGAAGAAGATCCAGAATTCCCGCCGCACCTTGGTGGGCGGCGCGACTTGGGTTGCAGCACCTTCCGTTAGAGTGGTGGCTTTTCCGCCGTTGAGAGCCGCTAGATCTCCGGCGGGAATCAGGCGCAGGTCGGATTCCTTGGCATCCATCTGCACGGCCAGCGCGGCCACGGGCTTCTCCACCCCCGCGACGGCAAACCGATACGCGCCGGTCTTCGCCGTGTCGCGATAACGGACGACGGCATCCTGGTTGACCAGCTCGACCTTGCCGGCGGGGCGCGGCTTGCCATCGCTGTTAGGAACGATGACGGAGACTTCCCGCTTGGCGAGTTCGCCCGGGACCTTGGCTTGAAAAACCGCGCCGGGTGCGATCACGAGCGATTCGGCGGACTTGTCGGGCGTTAAGTAACTGACTAGCCGCTGGAGGAATGGCACGAAATTCGGGTGGATGGGCAGGTTGTTCCAATCGGTGGTGGCCGCGCTGCTGAAGAGCACGACACGGCCCTTGCCATACGGCCGTTCGACGACGGCCGGCGTGTCGTCGGCGTATTTCACGATGGTGCGGGCGTCGTTGGCGGGATCCTTGGCGGGCTGTAACAGAAGCGGAAAAAATTCAGTCGCACGCACGGAACCGAGGTTGCCGTTCTTCGGATCGTTCCAGAGCGAGGCGACGGGATGCGCGTAGCCGCGCGCCTGCCAGGCGGAGGACTTGGAATCCTTGCCCGCATCTTTTTTCGGACCGAGCTTGGCGGGCAGCATCGGACCTAACACCGGATCGTCATTGTAGGCGGCCGGTTGCACTTGCGAGCCGGGGAAGATTACCAAGGTTCCGCCTTCATCGACGTATTTTTCGAGATTGCCGGCAGAGGCCGCATCGAGCTTCGGCACGTTCGTTAGAAAAATGATTCCCTGCCGGGCGAGGTCGGCGGATTGCAGCCACGACGGCACGACGGCCTCGATTTTCAGATAGTAATCGGCCCGGCGCGATGGAGCCACCGGGGCAAGCGCGTTGGCGAGGAAGTAGGCGTCGCGGCTTTCCTTCGAGCGGGCTGCAGTGCCCTCGACGATTGCCACATTCATCTGATCGATGACATGCACGGCCACGGCGCGTTCGTTATCCACGGGCATGCGGTCGGCCGGGATCGCCGCGCGCAGCGTGTAGTAACCGGGCTTCGGAAATCGAGAGTTCAAGCGGATCACCCGCGATTTGCCCGGCTCCACCGTGTCGAGCATCGCCTCGTCCACCGGCGCGCCGTCGTCCACGGCAAGCGTCACGCGCACGCCGGTCGCAGGAGCGGTACCGAAGTTGCTGACTTCTACCAGAAACCCGCTGAGCTGGCCCGCGGCGGTCACTCCGGTTTCCGCCTTGAGGGTGGTGATGGCTAGATTGTCTTCGCCGGATTTGGCGCCGAGATCGACGACGTTCAGATGCACGTCGGGGGCTTCGGCTAACAATTTTTGGATCTTGTCGAGGTCCTTCCAAGCGGAGGCCTGGCCATCGGAGAAAACGTAAATTTCCTTCTTCGTGCCGGTGAATGGCTTCAGCGTTTCGAGCGCCAGTTGGATCGCCGGGCCCATGTCGCTCGTCTCGTTGGTGGGTTCCGCCACGTCCAGGCTGCGGCGAACGAGCGGGAGGTTGGACGTCGGCCGCGGCAGGACTTGATTGATGTGGTTGCCTATCAGAAACAGCGCGACCTGCGAGCCGCTGCCCATCCCGCCGATCGTTTTGCCGGCGGCATCCTTCGCCTGATCGAAGCGCGTTTGAAAACCATTGCTCTGGCCCATGCTCGCGCTCTGGTCGAAAAGCATGACGGCGACCACCGGAGCGGAGCCCGCGGATTCCTGCGAGCCGCCGGGATTCAACACGAAGCGCGCGAAAGCCAGCGCCAGCAGCACGATGAACAGACAACGTAGCCCTAACAAAATCAGATCCTCCACCTTCAGCCGGCGCTTGTTTTTCTGAAGGCTCTCTAGCAGGAAGCGCGTCGCCGCCCAGCGGACAACCTTGACCCGTGTCTTGTTCAGCAAATGGATCGCGATCGGCGCGGCGACCGCAGCCGCACCGGCGAGGACAGCAGGAACGAGGAAAGCCATCAGCGCGAAAGGTGGTTCTGACGGAAGGCCAGGTATTCGCCTAGTGTGACGTCGAGCGGCACGCCGGTGTCGCACAACACGTAATGACAGGAGCACCGATCGCACATCTTGCGCATGCGTTTGCAATACTCGCCGAACGATTCGAGATAGCTCTTGCGGATCGATGCCGGCACCGTCTCCAGTTCCGGACCACCTTCGAGCCCCACGAATTTCACCGTACCGGTGAAGGGAAATTCAATTTCGTAAGGATCCAGCACGTGAAACACGATGACTTCGGTGCCCTGAAAGCGGATGCGCTCGATGCTTTTCTGCAAGCTCTCCTCGTCGTCGAAAAGATCGCTGATGAGAATCACGATGCTACGCGACCGCAGAGTGGCAGCCAGGTCGTTCAACACCTTTGCCGTCCGCGTGCCTTCCTTCGCCTCGAAGCTCGCCAGCCGGTGCATGATCTCATGGATCTTGCCCTTGTTGTCGGTGCGCTCGAAACGGTCGCGCACCTCGGTGTCGAAGATGTTCACGGCGATCGCATCGCTCTGGCCGAGCACCAGATAGGCTAGGCACGCGGCCAGCGCTTTTGCGTAATCAAGCTTTGTTAGCTTGTCCGAGCCGTAGGTCATCGATTCGCTGCCGTCCACCACGAGGTGCGCGACGAAGTTGGTGTCCTGCTCGTATTGCTTGATGTAATAGCGGTCCGTTCGCCCGAGCACCTTCCAATCGAGGTGGCGCAAATCGTCGCCGACGGTGTATTCGCGATGTTGCGCGAACTCGATGGCAAAGCCATGAAACGGCGAACGGTGCTCACCGACGCGATACCCCTCCACGATGCCGCGCGCGATCACGCCTAGGGCCTCGCCCTTTGCGATCGCCGCGGGATCTAGCAGACTTTTCCGGGTGGACATCGCTCGCTGATAGGTGGCGTCCGGGATTAGCGGGCGGGGATGGTCTTCAACACCTTTTCGACGACGGTGTCCGCGGTGATGCCTTCGCTCTGCGCGGTGAAGTTCACCGCGATCCGGTGACGCATCACCGCCTTGGCCACGGCGGCCACGTCTTCGCATCCGGCGTACAACTGGCCGCGGATGAGCGCGTGCGCCTTCGCTGCCATGATCAAACTGAGGCTGGCGCGCGGGCCGGCACCGAAGCTGAGGTATTGCTTGCAGTAATCGAGCGCATCGGCCTCCTTCGGCCGGGTGCAACGGACGATCCTGCCGGCGTACTGATAGACGTGGTCGGCCACCGGCAATGCCTTCACCGTTTGATGGATGTAGAGGATATGCCCGGCGTCCAACACCGGCTTGGGCTGCTCGAGCTTGCCGCCGGTTCCGCGTTTCATGATCTCTAACTCCTCCTGCTCGCTGGGATAACCGACATTGATGAGAAACAGGAAACGGTCGAGCTGCGCCTCGGGCAGCGGATAGGTGCCTTCCTGTTCGAGCGGATTCTGCGTCGCCAGGACGAAAAACGGATCGGGCAGCTTGTGGGTGTTGCCGCCGACGGTGACCCGCCGCTCCTGCATCGCCTCGAGCATGGCGGCCTGCGTCTTGGGCGGTGTACGGTTGATTTCGTCCGCCAGCACGATGTTAGAAAACAATGGGCCTGGCAAAAACTTGAACTCCTTGGCACCCGTCGCCGCATCGGTGTAGATGACCTCCGTGCCCGTGATGTCGCTCGGCATCAGGTCGGGCGTGAACTGGATGCGCTTGAAGGACATCTGCAGCGTCTCCGCCAACGTGGAAATGAGCAGCGTCTTCGCGAGCCCCGGCACGCCGACCAGCAACGCGTGGCTCCGCGTCAGGATGGCGATCAGGATCTGCTCGACCACATCGGTCTGGCCGACAATGACCTTGCCGATTTCCTTCTGCAACTGCTGGGCGGCCGACCGGCAAAGCTCGACGGCTTCAAGGTCGGAGGGATTCTCGGGTGCGGCAGCCTTCGCAGGCGGCTCCTCGGCGGTAACGTTTGCCATGTGGGTTTGGTGAGATTTGCGATTCGTGAATTTGAAGAGATTGCCAGCGAAGCCGGGAAACGGCACCGCCGCGGCCCTATCAAATGCCGGATACGTCCGGAGACTGCTCTGGTTGCATAAAATTTCAATAAGATTCTTCGCGTGGCCGCCGATTTGTCGGCGAAGAAGGACGGGTTGCCAATGAGGTGCATCGGAAACAGGAAGCCTCCAGGAACAAGGCGTTGGGGATAAGATGTTTTTGACCGCGGATTCCGCGGATGACACGGATGAGGGCTTTTTCTGCAGGTGAATTAATTTGGAAATCTGCCCCTCAACGTTTTCCCAAGCGCATTTCCTACCGCTCCGCCTCGCCCGTCATGGGTACAAATCGCACGGGCAAAACCATCTTCCGCTCAATGCCGCCCGCTTTTTTCACGAGCAAAACGAGCTCCTGCGGCCCGCCCGGTCCGCCAACGGGGATGATCATGCGTCCGCCTTCCGCGAGCTGGTCGATCAGCGGCTGCGGGATTCTATCAGGTGCGCAAGTGACCATGATCGCATCGAAAGGGGCGGCTTCCGGCCAGCCACGGTAGCCGTCGCCGATCCGGGTTCTCACATTCCTGCAGCCCGCTTCGGCGAGGGTCTTGGCCGCGCGTTCGCCCAATGGCTTCACGATCTCGATCGAGTAAACCTCCTTCACCAACTCCGCAAAAACCGCGGCCTGATAGCCGGAGCCCGTTCCGATTTCCAACACCTTCTCATTCCCTTTCAGTTCCAGCGCCGCCGTCATGAACGCCACGATGTAGGGTTGGGAAATGGTCTGACCATGGCCGATGGGCAGGGGACTGTCCTCATACGCGAGGTCTTTCATCTCCGGCGGCACAAACCGGTGCCGCGGCACCCGGCGCATGGCAGCCAATACCCGGTCGGCGGTCACTCCCCGCTTCACGATCTGCGTTTCCACCATCGCCGCCCGCTGCTTGGCTTGAGGATCATTTGTGGCCACGGCAGGGTTCTGGCCGAAGGCAACCGCAACCAGACACACTGCCAGTATGGGATTGAGCCATTTCACCGTGGAAATTCGCACCATCTCCAGCGGCGATCAAACGGATCGTTACATGATTTGAGCCGCCAAGGAGCCAAGAGCGCCAAGAAACTCAAGATTGCTGGGGCAGAGAGCGGTTTGAACTCCGCAGCGTCTCTTATCTGCCTTGGCGCTCTTGGCGGCTTGGCGGTTCAAATTCTGCCAATCCGCGCCGCGAGAAGTGTTCCCGGCCCCGCGTTTCAGTTCTCAGCCTTTCAGCGTTTTCCCAAGTCCGCTGTCTCTCGTCACAAGTTTTTGGCGATGTGGGTCACGAACTCTTGTTCGCTGAGTTTTCCATCGCCGTTGCGGTCCTTCTTGAGGAAGGTCCGCGTCGATTTGCCGATGTCCTTCGAGGTGACAAGGAATTCGTCCTTGGACAGATAGCCGTTGTGGTTCGTGTCCTTGCGCTGGAACGTGGCCTCCAACTCCGTGACGCTGCGCTTGGGGGCCTTGTGGGTGTTCGCGCACATCGCAAGCGAGAGGGCAATGACGCCGGTGAGGACGGGGGCGAGTTTCATGGTGGTGGGTGGTTTTGGATCCGGTCGCTAGCGATACCACCGGCGGCGAATGTCGAAGAATTTTCGATCCGCTGGCGAAATCCGCTGGAACCCGACCTTCATCTGTGGGTGGACGCACCCTCTGACAATGCCGCGCGGATTGTCACCGTCCTGCAGGAATTCGGATTTCCGCCCGACGCGGTATCCACGGAAACGATCACCGGTCGGAAGAAGATCATCCGCATGGGATTCGAGCCGATGAGCTTCCCGGCATTGATTTCAGTGGATGCTACGAACGACGTGACATTGTGAAAGTAGGCCGGATGGAGGTCCCCTTCATTTCATTGGAAGATCTCAAGATCAACAAGCGGGCAAGTGGCCGGCCTAAGGACTTGCAGGATCTCGAAGAATTGCCGTAGGTCGTCCCTCCGCCCTCCTGAGCTGCCCCGGCTGCCGCCGAATCTACTGGCGCGGCTCGCATTATGAAAAACTCCTCTCCCGGCTGGCCCGGATCCGGTGAGAGACCTAGCCAATCCAGGCGGGTCCCGGAGCGGTTTCATGAAAATATGAGGGAAGGACGAGTATCTCTCTTTTCCATGAAACCCTCCGCCCGCTGGGAGTGCGCGAGGAGAGGCCCCATTTAGAAGCGAAGGCGGAAGATTTGGCCGCCACCCGCGGGTGTGCCATCCGCCATGATCCCGCCTTGCTCGGTGGCCCCGTATAGGCAGCCATCGTTTCCGCGGGTCAGGCCGGCGCGAGGAAGACGTCCATGCGTGACGTCGAAATTGAAAACGGTGGTGAGTTCGCCCTCTTTTGTGATGCGGAACACGGTGCCATTGTCAGTCGTTCCACCATACGGGGTGACGCCGTAGAATGCACCATCCGGACCTTCGATCAATTGCCCGTCTGGGACAGCTCCATTCTCGTAGGTGAATGTGGCGAGCGTCGTCACCACGCCACTTGGAGTCACTTGATAGATGGCGCCGGAATCCGCTGGGCCGCCCCGCGAAAACACTCCGTAGAAATTGTGGTCGCTCCCTTCAATCACCCCCGCAATGCATGACTGGCCCTCCAGAGCCGAATCTCCAAATTCCGCAAAAGTGCTCAGCACGCCGGACGGAGTCATTTTGAAGACCGTCCCGCTGTTCTGTGGACCGCCGAATTGGGTAGTGCCGTAGAAATTTCCATCAGTTCCCTGGATCATGCCAGGATTTGGAGATGACTCCGCTTCCCTCCTGAATTCGGAGAGAAGGGAGTATGCACCTCCTTGGGTCACGCGGAATATCGTTCCTCCACTGGAAGCCCCCCCCTGCAGGTTGGTGCCATATAGATTCCCATCTTCGCCCATGACGACTCCATTAGTCAGATACCCATCGGCTCCATCGAATGAGAGCAGGTTGCTGAGCTCATGCTGATGATCGAGCTGGAAGACCGATCCCGCGATGTTGACTCCCCCTTGAGCCTGCGTGCCGAAAATAATCCCGGCTTTTCCTTCGACGAGGGAAGCGCGGCAAGCGTCGGTGCTGTCGCCATCGTAAGGTAAATTGGCGACCGTCGAGATGGCCCCGCTGGGAGTCATTTTGAAGATGGCATTGGTGGTCGGCCCATTTCCGCCCCTCACGGTGGTTCCGTAAAAGTTTCCATCACGCGCCAGCAGCAGCTTGGAGGAGGGGCTGTGATTTTCCTCTCCATAGAATGTGGCAATCTGCGAGATCGCACCGTCGGACCCCAGCTTGAACAAAGTTCCGCGTCCATAGGTGCCTCCCGTTTCGCTGGTGCCGTAGAAGCTTCCCTGGGGTCCGGCGACGAGGCCCGCCCACGGGTTGGACGGTCCGCTGGTTCCGATCTCCAGATTGACCAGGGTCGTGAGAGTGCCTGAAGTCGTGATCTTGTAAATCGTCCCGCCGCCGCCGGTGCCGCCATCATGGCTGGTGCCGTAAAGGCAGCCGTCAGCTCCCTCGATGAGCGAACCGGCGGGTCTGATGTTTTCCTGTCCGAACTCCGCGAGAAGGGTGACCATTCCTGCCGGAGTCGCCTTGTAAATCGTGCCGGCTCCTTTGGATCCGCCATAGTAGGTCGATCCGTAAAAGTTGCCGTCAGAAGCTTGCATCAGACCATCCGGAAAGCAGGAATCCATCCCGGGTAAACCTGCCAGCGAGGCGACCGCCGTGGCGACCCCGGAAGGGGAAACCCGGAATATCGTGCCGGAATCCTCGTGTCCCGGGACGTCCGCGAATCGATTGATGCCGTAGAAATTCCCGTCGGCCCCTTGAATGAGATCGCCATTGAGCCCCCAGCCAACGGCGTCTTGATTCCAACTGACGAGCGTGGTGAGGATGCCAGCCGGAGTAATTTTGTAAAAGGTGCCGAGGCCCTGGGCACCGCCCTGGCCAGTGGCTCCGTAAAAATTGCCGTCACTCGCCTTGACCAGTTTTGTCGAGGGGATGCCACCATCAGCGCCGTCGCTGAACTCATGAAGAACGGTGAAAACCCCTTCGGGAGTGATTTTGAAAAACGTTCCTGCATTGGAGGCTCCACCCGTCAGGGTGGTCCCATAATAATTGCCATCGCTTCCCGCGGTGAGGCCTCCGGTGGGCTGGGTCCCATTGAAGTGATGGAGGGTGATGACATCTCCGTTGGCGCGGACTTTGAAAATTGTTCCCCACCCCCAGGCTCCGTAGGAATAGGTCGTGCCGTAGAAATTGCCGGCGGCGTCACGCACGGGTTTGCAGGCAGGCTGTTGGGCACCGAGAGGGAATCCTTGGACGGTTTCGAAGGTGGGGGCTGGCACCTGCGTTTGGGCGGTGGCGGTGGTGACAGGCAGACTTAACGCAAGGAGCAGGGCCGCGGATCGGAGTTGTTTGATTTTCATGGGTGTGGGACGTCCGCGATAGTTAGGCAGAGTGAATAACAGGTCAAAGTTAATCAACCGCGGTGTAGTCGCGGCCCAAGGTTTGAACACGGGTGGCGCGCTCGAAGCGGCGGATGTTGCGCTCGTCCGTGGTGGATGGTGGTTTTCGTAGAATATCGAAGAGCTCGGCGTGGGAACGAAGCGGCGTGCGCCTGGCAGCGGGAGATGGCCTGGGATCAGGAGTTCGGAAGGCCCGAATGACTTCCCTTGCAGAAAGATCAGGGGAGCCCCCGGGCGATTTGGGAATTCTCATGCCTTCTACGGGGAGTGCCGGTGGCATGGCAACTTGCCGGAGGGTCGGAAATGTTTGCCGGAGCCATTTGAGAGTTTGCCAAAGGCATTTGAGAAGTGAGTGGATTTTTCCGGCCCGGGGTGCCCGAGGGGGACAAGACGTGGCTTGGGCGGAGTTTGAGGGGAGGGATGAATAAATGCGGTGGGCAGAATGCCCACCCTCCTTAAAGCTGGGTATTTCGTCTGGAATTTTTAAGATGCGTTAACCGAATGGACCTCAGCTTTAATCCCTACAACATTCTCGCCGGCTTCATTTTCGGGACCATCGGGTGGGGGTCGTGGCGGTATGGGAAGCGGCTGGAGCTGTGGCAGCCACAGGTGATCGGGTTGGCGTTGATGGTTTATCCCTACCTGTTCAGCAACATGTGGCTGTTGTGGGGGATCGGGGTGGGATTGCTGGTGACGTTGTGGTTTCACCACGACGAGTGATGCCACCGGATTTCCCTTGGCAGACGGGGGTTTTTTTACGCTAGTTTGGCGCCGCCCATGCCAACCGAAGCGATCCTTTCCACCGCCCGCCAGTTTCTTGGAGTGGACCCGAGCGTTCGCATCACCCTTGAGCCGATCAAACGCGGGGCCTCGGGCCGTACGATCGTGAGGGTGAAAACCGCATCCCGCGAGCCGTTCATCGGGATCCACTGGACGGAGGAGCGCGAGGACAATGCCCAATACATTCCGGTTTCCCAATTCCTGAAGCAGGCGAAATTGCGGGTGCCGGAAATCATCCACGAGCGGGCGCGCTACCGGGTGGCGCTGGTCGAGGATCTGGGAGACGTGGATTTGCTGTCGCTCAAAGACCGGCCGTTCAAGGAGCGGCTGCCGTATTACCGGTCGGCGTTCGAGCAGGTGGACCGCTTGTTTTATGCGAAGCCGGCAAAGGATTTCCACCTCATGCCGCCGTTCGACGCGGCGCTCTACCGCTGGGAGCAGGAGTATTTCTTCGAGCACCTGGTGGAGGAATTTCTCGAACTTTACGGCGAGGCCGCCGCGTTGCGGAAGAATCCGGTGTTCACCGATCTGGCGGAACGCCTCGGGACGGTCGCGCGGCACTTGGTGCACCGCGATTTCCAATCGCAGAATCTCATGATCAAGGACGGGAAAGTCTGGCTGATCGACTTCCAAGGCCTGCGCCGCGGGCGCCAGGAATACGATCTGGCGTCGCTGATTTTCGATCCTTATCTCGATCACTCGGCGGAGGAGCGCGAGCAGCTTCTCACGCTGTGGGAGGATGTGGCGGATGAGCGTCCGCTGGAAACCTTGTTCCACGAATGCGCCGCCCAACGCCTGATGCAGGCGTTGGGAGCCTATGGCAACATCGTGAAAAACCGTGGCGATGAATGGTATCGTCCGCACATCGCGACGGCCGGACGCCTGCTCGGCGAGGTGACCGCCGGCACTGCGCTGGAAGCCCCGCTTGCCCCGGTCCTCGCGGCGATCCGCAAAACGAAGCAGTGACCGGAAATGTCCATCGCTGGCCTTCCCCCGACTATCAGGCTTGAGAAACCGGCGGTTACTACGGATGTTGTTTTGAGCAAACCTTCATGCGCCCACTTTCACCGTGATTCCCGAATCAAACCTCCCCCCAGAAGAATCTCCACGCGAGATACTGGAGGCAAATCCTGCGGATTGGGGAACACGCCTGCAGAGCGCTAGCCTGCTCTACGATCAGGGGGTTCTCCACGAGGCCTCCGCACTCATCTGGGAGGCGAACCAAATTCCATGCATCGCCCAGGACCTCGCATTGGCTGCCTGCATTCTTGCCAAGGACCAACCCGGCAAGGCCATCCGCCTGCTCACCGCGGTTCTCGAAACCAATCGTGGCAAGGCCGCACAAAACATGGGCATGGCCAACGCCCTTCTGCACCACGGCATGGTTCTTCAAGCGGCACGCTTCTACGGCGCGGCCCTGGAGATCAATCCGAAGCTCGTTAATTTGGAGTTCGAACACTTCTTCATCTGGGCTGACGACGAACAATTGCTATGGGAAAATTTCAAAGGCCGCCGCTCACGACTCCATGAACAGCCATGGATGACGCGCGATTCGATGGAGGCCTTGGAGCTCACCCGCGATGTCAGCCGACATACCACTCCCATCGCCGTCCCCAAGGTCGATCAAGTCAAAGTTGAGCCCTCCACCACCGAGGCACTGCGCGAGAAGCTGACAGAAAATCCAGGCGATTGGGATACCCGCCGGACATTGGCTCAATCGCTTCACGACGATGGTGCATACGGTGAAGCCGCCATCCTGATCTGGGAGGCTGACCCGATCCCGGGCACCGATCTCGACACCGCATTTGCCGCCCGTGTTCTTGCCAAGGACGAACCCCGGGAAGCCATCCTCCTGCTCACCGCAGTCTTCGAGCGAAACCGCGGAAAGGCCTTGCAAAACATGGAAGTGGCCAACGCCCTCCTGCACCACGGGATGGTTCTTGAATCGGCACGCTTTTACGGCGCGGCCATTGATGCCGATCCGAACTTGGTCAACCCGGACCTCGAACACTTCCTCCTCTGGACTGACGACGCTAAATCTTTATGGGGAAACTTCCTGAAAATTCGCTCTCCACTCGGGCTCTTTCCATGGGCCCACAGCGACCCGACGTTGGACTTCGGTGCCCCTTTTTCGACCCCGCCCATCTTGCTCTCCGAGCTCAAGCAGGTCCAAGGCGAGAATCTCACGAATAGTCTCTATCAGCAGTTGGCGCGGAAGAACGCCAGGATCACCCCGCCACCCTCCGTCACATTCCCTGCTGACAGGGTGGCCCCGAATGACCGCCGCCTGGACTTCAACTCCGGGGGGGCTAGCGGCCAGGAGGAGATTGCGGGACTGGAGTCGGAAGAGGAAGCGAAGGTCGAGGCGGCTGCAAAAACCCGCGCGGATGAGGAATCCACGACCTTGGCACTCGCCAAACAACAAACGGAGCAAGGAGAGCGCGCTACCGCCGCAGCCAAACAGCTCGCCGAGGAACAGGCTGCGGCAGAAGCCAAGGCTGCTTCTCTATTCGCTGAGGCTGCGGAAAGCGCTAGGACATTGATCGAACGCGCGCGCGAGGAGGCGACGACCGAGGTTGCCGCCATCCGTGCGAAAGCCCAGGAGGAACTCCAGGCCGCTCTCGAACAAGCACGCCAGAATACCGAACAGGAAATGGCAGCGATCCGGGCCAAGGCCCGCGAGGAGGCGGAGGCTGCGGCGGATGCCGCCCGCAAAGAGGCGGAAGTCCAGGCCGCTCTGATCCGCGCCAAAGCGGAGGAGGCCGCCGCCCAAGCCGAAGCTGCCGCCAAATTGCGCGCCGATGAGGAAGAACGTTCTGCCGCAACCGCCAAACAGCTCGCTGTGGAACAAGCCAATGCTGCCGCTGAACAAGCTGCCGCAGCACAGGTCGCCGCTGAGAAGGCGCGCCAGGAGGCAATTTCCGAAGTTGCCGCCCTGCGCGCGAAAGCTCAGGAGGAACTCGAACAAGCGCGCCACAATTCCGAACAGGAGATGGCAGCAATCCGAGCCAAGGCGAAGGAAGAGGCGGAAAACGAGGCAGCTCTGATCCGTACCAAAGCCGAAGAGGATGCCCTGGCGGCGGAAAAGGACCGTCTGGAGGCCACTGCCCAAGCTGAAGCTGCCGCCAAGTTACGCGCCGACGAGAATGACCGGGCGCTCGCTTTGGCAAAACAGCGGGCCGAAGTGGAGGACCGTGCCGCCGCCGCGGCGAAACAGCTGGCTGAAGAACAGGCCAGAGCCGCCGCTGAAAAGATCCACCAGGAGGCGATAGCCGAAGTTTCCGCCCTACGTGCACAAGCTCAGGATGAACTCAAGGCCGCCAGCGAACAAGCACGCCGGAATACCGAACAGGAAGCGGCGGCAATCCGCGCACAAGCCGAGGAGGATGCAAAAAAAGCGGCCGCCGCTGCGGAGCAAGCACGCTTGGAAGCTGCCGCCCAAGCCAAAGCTGCCGCCGAAATCCTGGCCCGCGCCGAGGAGGAGGCCAAGGCACTCGCTCTTGTCAAACAGCGCACAGAGGAGGAAGAGCACGCCCTCGCTGAGAGAAAACGGTTCGCCGAGGAACAGGCTCAAGCCGCCGCCCAGCAGGCCCGCCAAGAGGCGCTCGACGAACTGGCAGCCATCAAGGCCCAAGCTCAGGAAGAACTCAAAACCGCAACCGAACAAGCACGCCTCAATTCGGAACAGGAATTGAAGATGCTTCGTGCCAAAGCTCGCGAAGAGTCGAAGGCGTTGATGGAAAACGCCGCCAAGGAAGCGGCGCCTGAAGTGGCCCCGATCCCCCCCAAATCTGAAGAGGACGCCAAGTTGGGAAGTTCCATGGCGGAGTGCGCACCACCAGCAGCCGTGGCCAACGCCGCTGCGGTTATCAAAGCTCGTGCCGAACAGGAACGCGCCATCCCTGTCGCCGGACCCATTGCCAAAGAACAGCCCAATGCGGTGGAAAAAGCCAGAATCAGACAGCAGGGAACAAATACGAAACGTCGATTTGGCGTGCTGCTCGTTTCGGCAGCGGCAGCGATGGGAGTGTGGCAATGGATCCCCGGAACCGTCGTGGATCACACGGCTTTCGCGACGGTGGCCAGCGGCTCATCGAACGGAGCTCTGTTCATTTCCGGCCAAGGAAGCCGTGAGAAACCGTGGACGCTGCGGAGCCTCTCGACCGACAAGAAAGCCGACAAGCGGCAGGCTCCGTTGGTCGTTTCACTGGGCGACGACCTGAAAGGCTTTTTTCAATCGTCGCCGCCCGCGCCGATCGATTTGGCGGTGATTTTCTCCAATTTCCACCGTCTCGGTGCGAAGAAGGCAGCCACTTCAGCGGTGTTCGCATGGGAAAAGCCGGATCCCATCGGGCTGGCGGCGTTTGAGAAATCGCTGGATCGCTTCGATTCGCTGGTCATGGCCGCGCCGCTTTCGCGGGGAGTGGTGGCCGCTCCGATGCCGCCAGCGTTCCGGCGGACTTCGCTCCCGGAAAGCAAAATCCGTGGCGAAGTCTCGGCCTTGCCGCTGGTGAACCGGCTGCCGATCCAAGGCATCATCCTCAGCGGGGGGCGGACGCTCGCGGGGTTTTCCTCGCTGGAATCAGAACCGCCATCCCGGTTTATCCCGCTGATGGCTCGGTGGGAGGACCGGGTGGTGTTTTCATTTCCCCTGCTCACCGTGCTCCAGCGGTTGGACCTGCCGCTGGACGGCATGGAGGTGCGGTTGGGCGAATTCCTCAAACTCGGCCCGGCTGGCCCGATCGTGCCGATCGATGAAGCCGGCCGTCTCGCCCTGCCACTGAAGCCGCTTTCGCCGTACGCCGAGATTTCCGCCGAAGCCCTGATCGACGGCGGCGACGATCTTTTCCCGAAACAAGCGCCCGACCCGGTAATCCTGCGCGACGACCAAACCGCGGCGGAACCGGCGACGCGCGAATTTTCGCGGGATCTCTCACCGGTCATTGCGGCCATCGCCTCGAATCAGGGTCTTTCCGAAGCCCACGAATTCCCGAGGCTGTCGCAGGATTGGGAACTTGGCCTCCTGGCAGCCGTCGTCGTCGTGCTGATCCTGTTGGGCGGTGCGTCGGATTTCGTGCGGAACATGGGAGCGTTGGTTCTAGCGGGAGTGTGTGTGGCGGCACAGTGGATCGCGTTCGGCGTGGGGTCGGTCTGGCTGCCCGGCTTACCGATGTTGGCAGCGATCGTGTGCGGGATGTTGGTCGCCAAACTGGTCGCGGGAAAATCTCCCCAACGGGTGCCGGCGTCCGTTTCAGGGCCGCCTCCGTCCGCGCCGCAGATCATCTCGGAACCGGTTGAAATCGCCGCCGCTCGGGAAACGCAGCCCTAGATACCCGCGAAAAAGGCAGCCCCCCCAGAACTCCCCACCCGAAGAACTCTCGCACGGATCCCTAACCACCGCCACCATGGACCCCATTGAAAAAGCCAACGCTCTGATCGAAGCCCTGCCCTACCTGCAAGCCTTCCGCGGGATGACTTTCATCATCAAAATGGGCGGCTCCGCAATGGAGGATCCCGATCTCGTCGCTCGCGTCATGCGCGACGTCGTTTTCCTGGAAGTCGCCGGTATCAATCCGATCGTCGTCCACGGCGGCGGCAAGGCGATCTCCGCGGCGATGGAGGCCGCCGGACTTGAAGCGAAATTCGTCGGTGGGTTCCGCGTGACGACCGATGAGGCGATCGAAATTGTCGCCCGCGTTTTGTCCGAAGAAATCAATCCTGGCCTCGTCCGGATGATTCGCGACTTCGGCGGCAAGGCGGTGGGCATCCCGGGCAACGACGTTTTCCTCGGCGAAAAAATCAAAGGCACTGACAAGGACGGCAAGCGCATCGACATCGGCCGTGTCGGCGAAGTCGTCGGCTGCCAGCTCGCCCACATGGACGCCGCCCACCAGGCCGGGATCGTGCCGGTCATTTCCCCGCTGGCCGCCGAATTGGCGACCGGCAAACCTCTCAACATCAACGCCGACCTCGCCGCAGCCGCGCTCGCCAAGGAACTGCGCGTCGCGAAATTGGTTTATCTATCGGATGTTCCTGGTCTGTTAGCCGATCCCAACGACGCCTCCACCTTGATCAAATCCGTCACCCGCAAGGAGGCCGATGCGATGATCGCCGACGGCACGATTTCCGGCGGCATGATCCCGAAAATCCGCAGCGCCGTGGACGCCCTCAACGCCGGCGTCCGCAAGGTCCACTTCGTCGATGGACGCCTGCCTCACGCGCTGCTGCTGGAGATTTTCACGGACGGCGGCATTGGCACCGAAGTGGTGAGGTGATCCAGAGTGCCGCGTCGCGCGCTCACGATCACTCCGCCAGCCGGATGATCAGGCGCCCGGGTTCGATCTTGAACTCCTCCACCCCCGCGACCTTGCCGTTCTTCCCGCCGCCGAGAATCTCCCCTAACAAATCCTTGCCTTTCATCCCCGCGAGCCAGTCGTTCGGCAGGGAAATCCCCCAGACCGTCAGGTCGTCGAGGATGAAACTCGCCTTGCCGGGTTCATCGCTAACAAGAAACCGCGCGCGGGCTTTAAGATGCTTGCCGCCGACCACCGGCAGATCGGGGTCGAGGTCCGTTTCCACGCGGGCGTGGATGGCATTCGTCGCCAGCTCGAAACTAACGGTTTTTCCCAACTGGGTGTTCTCGTTGAGCAAGCCATTGAGCTCGCGCTCGGTGAGGATGATTTCCTTCGAGCCCTTTTCATACTTCGGCTCCGCCGGTTTCTGGATCGCCTCGACCTTGGCTTCCACGACGGCCTTCTCCTGCGGGCTGAGTTGCACCGGTTGGATCGGGCGGTTCGACCACCACCAGAGCCCGCCGAGGACGAGCAATGTCACGACCGCAAAGATGGCGATCTTGAACAGACAGGAGCTGCGCTTGGCTGGCGGTGGCGGAATTTCGCTCATGGAGCATCAACTAGGCAGAATGGACGCCCTCGTCCATTCCAATTGATGGGGCGAGGGCATCCCATCTCCTCAATGCGCCGCCAGCCAGTTCGCCCCGGTGCCGTATTCGACCTCGATCGGGACGCCGTGCGGCAACGGCAGCGCGGTCTTCATCGCATCCAGAATTCTCGGGACGAGTTCCTCCTGCTCGTCGAGCGCCAGGTCGAAGACGAGTTCGTCGTGGACCTGCAGCAGCATCTTCGTTTGGTACGGCTTCTTCCGTAGCAACGCGTCGACGCGGATCATCGCGAGTTTGATCATGTCGGCTGCCGTGCCTTGGATCGGGCTGTTGATCGCGGCGCGCTCGGCGTTGCCGCGGAGGTTCTGGTTGCCGGATTTGAGATCGGGGAAGTAGCGGCGGCGGCCGCTAACTGTTTCGACGTAGCCGGATTCGCGGGCCTCGTTGACGGTGCGGTCCATGAACTCGCGGATCGCGGGATACTCGCGGAAATAGGCGTCGATGATGTTAGCCGCCTCCGTGCGCGGGATGGCGAGCCGCTGGCTGAGTCCGAAGGCGGAGATGCCATAGATGATGCCGAAGTTCACCATCTTCGCGGTGCGGCGCATGTCGGACGTGACGTTCTCTGGCTCGACTCCGAAGACTTTGGCAGAGGTGATGGTGTGGATGTCGGCCCCATTCTGGAAGGCCTCGATCATGGTGGCATCCTGCGAGAGCGCGGCCATCACCCGGAGTTCAATCTGCGAGTAGTCGCACGAAAGGATCGTGAAACCAGCGCGCGGGACAAAGGCCTTGCGGATCTTGCGGCCGGCCTCGGATCTAACCGGGATGTTCTGCAAGTTGGGATCCGACGAGGCCAGCCGGCCAGTGGCGGCGACGAGCTGATGGAAATGAGTGTGAACGCGCCCGGTTTCCGCGACAATGTGGGTGGGCAGAGAGTCGAGGTAAGTGGATTTCAGCTTGGTCGCTTCGCGCCAGGCGAGGATGTCGGTGATGATCGGATGCTTGCCTTCCAACGTGGCGAGGGTTTGCTCGTCGGTCTTGTATTGGCCGGTTTTGGTTTTCTTGGCCTTGTCGGCGAGCCCTAACTGGTCGAAAAGGATGTCGCCCAACTGCTTGGGTGAGGCGATGTTGAACGAGCGGTCGGCGTGGCCGTGAATGGATTTGACCATCTCGTCGATTTGGATCTGCAACTCGTCACCGATGACAGTGAGTGCAGCGGGATCGATGGCGATGCCTTCCATTTCCATGGCCACAAGCACCGGCAGCAGTGGCCCTTCGATCTCGCGAAAGATAGATTCCTGACCGGACTGCGCGAGCAGCGGGCCGATCTTCCCCGCCAACTGATAGGTCACGTCGGCATCCTCGGCGGCGTATTCCGCAAGGACGTCGAGTGGGATGGCGCTGATGTCGAGATCCTTGGAAGCCTTGGTTTTCTCGGCGTGGGCAAAGAGATCGAGCGACGCGGCTTCCGCAATTTCTTCAGTGGGTTTGGAGATATGCGCGAGCTTGACCGGGCTGTATCCTAGCAGAATCTCGGAGAGATAGTCCATCGAATGCCGACGCTCGGGCGCGACGAGGGTGTCGGCCAGCAAGGTGTCGAAGAACGGTCCGGCGACTTCGATGCCATGATGAAGGAGAATGGAGAGGTCGAACTTGAGGTTGTGGCCGATCTTTTCCGCCGGTCCCGAGAGGATGGGGAGAAGGGCGGGCATCACCTCTGGCGAAAAGGGAAGGTACCAGCCTTCGTAATCTTTCCACGAGAACGCGATGCCTAGCAGCTTCGAGCTGAAACGGTCGAGCCCGGTGGTCTCCACATCGAGGCAGAACCTCGTCTGACGCGCGAGTTGGGTGAACAAAGTCGCCTGGAGTTCGGGGGTGTCGGCGAGGACATACACGTGATCGACCTCGCGGATGGTCTGGAAGGTTTCAAAGATCGTGGGCGCAGCAGCCACGGTCTCTGGTGCAGCCGCCCCTTCATTCCCGGCAGGGAACAACCGCTTGGTTAGAGTACGGAACTCGAACTCGTTGAAGAGGGTTTTGATGGCCTCGTCATCGCGCGGAGAGAGCACCAGATCGTCCCAAGTGACTTCAACCGGGACATCGAGGATGATTGTCGCGAGTTCCTTGGACAGCAGTGCCTGGTCGGCGTGCGTCTCGACATTTTCCTTCTGCTTGCCTTTGAGTTTGGCGGCGTTGGCGATGAGCCCTTCGATGGAGCCGAACTCGGCGATGAGCTTCTTCGCCGTCTTCTCACCGATTCCGGGGATGCCGGGAATGTTGTCGGAAGCGTCGCCCCACAGGCCGAGGATGTCGATGACTTGCTCCGGTCGCTCGATCTCCCAGTTTTTCAACATCGTGGGCAGGTCGATGATTTCATACTCCGAGCCTTTACGGCCGGGTTTCCACATGCAGGTGGTCCCCGAAATGAGCTGCGCGAAATCCTTGTCCGGTGTGACCATGAACGACTCGAAGCCGTCGGGCTCGGCGCGTTTGACGAGGGTGCCGATGATGTCATCCGCCTCGAAGCCATCGAGCTCTAACACCGGAATGTGAAACGCGCGGCACAGCGCTTTCACATGCGGAATGGCGGCGGCCAGCTCTTCCGGCATTTCGTCGCGCTGCGCCTTGTAGGCGGGATACAGAATGTGCCGCGGGGTGGGTGCGGAGGTGTCGAAGGCGACGCCGATGTGCGTGGGATTTTCCTTTTCCAGAATGAACAGCAGCGTGTTGATGAAGCCGTAGAGTGCGGACGTGTTGACCCCCTTCGAGTTGCGGATCGGAGCTTGGATGAACGCGAAATGGGCCCGATAAATCAGGGCCATGCCGTCGAGCAGGAAAAGGCGGTTCATGGCGGGAGCTTGGGCGAGCTTGCCGCGGGAGTCCAGCAGAGTGAATCACAATGGCCGGCCTCTAGCCCGGCCGGCTCAGGATCACGTTTGTGGGCTTGATATCGAGCATCAGCGAAATGTGCATGGCGGTGAGCTCGCCCATCGACTGGCAATCACCAAAGCCGCTGGTGGCGTGCATCCGGTCGAGTTCGCGGGCCAGTGTGACGACATGTTCGCGCGGGGCGATGTCCTCACGCCCCATCACTCCGAGCAGCGCGCGCAAGCGGCCGCTTTCCACTTTGGCGCGGCGGGCCATCTGCGCGTGTTCCTCGGCCACGTATTGATCGATGCTCTTGCGGTTGAGCACCTCGAAGGCGAGCCGGGTGACCTTGCGATTCGAGTTGAAGCGAAACGCCAGATAGATGTTGCCGTTTCCTTCGTACGATTGCTGGTCGAAATCGATCGCCCTAACACGATATTGGATCTCCTCGAAGTCCGGCGTGATATCCACCACATAGTTCACGCTCCGCATGTCGCCTAGCAGGCGGATGAAGCTGCGCTCGGTGAACTTGGTGAACTCCTTGGCGATCCGCACCTTGTTGAGGCCGGGCTGGTTGAGGTAATCGCGGAGAAACACGTCGCCGGGAACGCCCGCGATGTGCTCCTCGATGAGGGTGTTGCCGTTGACGAGATAGTTGATTCGGTTGGGAGACAGGATATGTTCCAACTCGAGGCCGTAAATGCGCGAGGCATCCGCCTGTTTCACATAGAAGTAGTCCGAGTTGTCATTGAAAAGATTGGTGACCCGGACGCGGAACGGTTTTGAATTTCCGAAATCTCCGAAGTCGATGCGATCGACCACAAGGTGTTCGTGCTGTTCCGCATCGCGCCCGAGTTTCAGCTCGGTGTAAATGCTCGTCAGCCGGGGCCGCAGCTCCGCGATCACCTCCGGCGGATACATCACGGTCAGCCACAAGGTCTCGCGGCCTTTCGGATCTTCATACGGGATGGCCCCGCTGAACCGGCACAACTCGTCATACACCTTCGGGATGTCGCGCTGGCGATCGAAGTGATAGAGATACTGCCGCAACGATGGGGAAACCGGATACTTCGTCTTCTGGCGCGCGATCACAGGCGGAACCTACCGCACGGCCCGTGCCAACACCAGCCCGGCGTTCGGACGGGCGGCACCCGCTATTTTCTGATCCCGAAGAACGCTTCCAGCGCATTCGTGCCGAGCGCCTTCCAGATCTTGATGACTTCGTAGGTGATCACCGTGGTGTAGGTGACGGCCAGCCAGACGCAGACCGCCTCGACCGGCAGATTTGACCACGCGCCAATGTCGAGTCCCATCATCGCCCCCGAGCGATAGCCCCACCAACCGTATGGCACGGCGAGGGTCACCTCCCACAGCAAGCTCACCAACAGGATGAAGAAAAAGGTAAACCCGAATGCCCGCCAGTTGATGAATGGCTGGGCCGTCCGGAAAAATCCCGCCGAGGGAGTGATCGAGGCGACCACCAGATAAATGAAGTACCACGGAAAGCCGTCAGGCGAGGGCGAGAGAAACTTCTTGTACGAGATCGCCGCGCCGATGAGTCCGGCGCCGAGAACGACCGATGCCAGATGAAAGCGTACGATCCGGCCCATGCCGCTGGCGGCGGCGGAGTAGTCCGGGATATTGTAGGCGCGCACCCAATACTCATCGCCCCAGATATAGCTCAGCAGCACGATCATGAAGCCGGTTAGATAAAACAGGAATTCCTCCACCGGGATGGGCCCGCCGAGCGCTGGGACATCGATTCCGAGGGTTGCCAGCTTGTTGGAAAAGGTGAAGAAGGTGTTTCCGAAGAGCAGGTCGAGCCCGAAGCCGATCGGAGCCAGCACCGCGATCGTTCGCCAGAACCCCTTGCGCTGGAGCCCAAGGCCGGAGCGACGCGCAAACCACCAGCCCAGAGCTGCCAGCGGCACGAGGAACAACAGCAAACTAACGGCATAACCCGACGGCGTCGGATTGCCAGCGGATATCTGCAGCACGCCGGGATGCGCGACGGTGTGCAAGGTGATCGCCGCGGGGCCGATCAACAGTGCCGCGATCAGGAAGACGATCTGGAAAGCCTCCTTGGGTTTCCGGTTGTCCAAATCCGATGGTGTGTCGTTTTTGTCCATAGCACGTCCCTGCTAGGTGATTCCGCAGCGGAGGCTACCACAAATGTGGCCGGACTTTCCAGCATTTCCCCGGGCCCGCGCGGGCCTGCCGTTCTGGCAACAATCACCGCGTCATCGCCACCAGGATCGCCTTCTGCGCGTGGAGACGGTTTTCGGCCTGTTGGAAAATCGTGTCTGCATGGAGCTCCAGCACTTCCGCACTGATCTCCTTGCCGCGGTAGGCGGGAAGGCAGTGGAGGACGAGGTGACCGTGAGCGGCATTCGCGAGCAGGTTCGCATCCACCTGGAAGCCGGCGAATTCCTTTTCCTTTTCCTGCTGATCTTCCTGGCCCATGGAAAGCCACACGTCGGTGTTGATGACGTGAGCCCCCTCCGCCGCGGCTTCGGGGTCGGAGGTGATAGTGACATTCGGCGCGTCGAGGTCCGCCAGGAATCCGTGGGACGGCTGGCAGGATGGAGGCGACGCGACGACCAGTTTGAAGCCAAGGCGTTTCGCCGCCCACATCCACGAGCGCGTCATGTTGGAATACCCGTCGCCGATGAACGCGACCTTCTTGTCCTCCCAAGTACCGAGCTTTTCCTGGATCGTGAAAAGGTCTGCCAGGATCTGGCAGGGATGCTCGTCGTCGGTGAGCGCGTTGATCGTCGGGATCCCGGAAAACTCCGCAAAGTCGACCACGTCCTGCTGTGCGAACGTGCGGATGATCGCGCCGTGCACCATGCGGCCCAACACGCGGGCAGTATCCTTGATCGGTTCGCCGCGGCCGAGCTGGATGTCGTTTTTGGATAGAAACATCGGGAACCCGCCCAGTTCGCGGATGCCGACTTCAAACGACACGCGGGTGCGGGTGGACGACTTGGTGAAGATGAGCGCCCACGTTTGTCCGGCGAGCTTTTGGGGGTCGCGCCCGCGCTGGCGTTTGAGATAGTCGGCGGAGTCCAGCAGGCCTTGGATTTCCTTGGCGCTGAGTTCTTCGATTGAGAGGAAATGTTTCATGAAAATAACTTTGTTAGAACTCTGAAAGCACGGAATGGATGGTGACCAGCGCCTCGTCCACCTCCGCGTCGGTGACGTTGAGCGGCGGCAGCAAGCGGAACGTGTTAGGACCGGCCGGCGGAACGATCAGCCCGCGCTCCATCAGCATGCCCACCACGACGAGCGCGGGCGTTTTGCCTTCCGGAACCGGAATGCGGGCCGGATCGAGGGCAATGCCCAACAACAGACCTTGGCCGCGGACCTCGGTGACGACGGAAAGATTCCATGACTTCACCGTTTCTCGAATGCGGACTTCCTGCAGGATCGCGTTCACGGCGAGTTCCTGCTCGCGGATTTCCCTCAGCACCGCCAGAGAGGCGGCGCAGACCAGCGGGTTGCCGCCGTAGGTCGAGCCATGGGAGCCTGGTCCTAACAAGGACGACAATTCCGTGCCGTCGCCAGCGACCGCGCGGTCGTTGAGCCAGAACGCGCCGATCGGCACGCCGCCGCCCATGCCCTTGGCCCAGGAAATCCCGTCGGGCTGGATCTCCGGCGCGATCATGCGCCAGGCCATCGCATCGCCGCAACGGCCGAAGCCGGCCTGCACCTCGTCGAAAAATAACAGGAGGTCGTGCTTCTTGCACAGGGCGGCCACCGCGCGGAGGAATTCAGGCGTCGCCATGTTCACGCCACCCTCGCCTTGCACCGGCTCTAGCAGAATCGCCGCGGTTTCCGGACGCACCGCGTTTTTGAGAGCGTCGATGTCGTTGAATGGCAGATGACGGAAGCCTGGCAGCAACGGATCGAAGCCTTCCTGGATTTTCTTCTGCCCGGTGGCGGACATCGCGCCGAGCGTGCGGCCGTGGAAAGATTGCAAGAACGTGACCACTTCGTAGCGCTGCGAGCCGTCCAATTGCGGGCGCTTCAAGCCGAAGCGGCGCGCGGCCTTGATCAGCCCGTCATTCGCCTCAGCCCCCGAGTTGGAGAAAAAGATTTTTCCGGGAAGCTGGACGTGGTGCGTGTTGATTTCCTCCGCGAGTTGCGCCTGGAGCGGGCTCTGATAGAGGTTGGACACGTGCATCAGTTCGCCGGCCTGATGGCGGATCGCCTCGACCAGGCGCGGATGGCAATGGCCGATCGAACAGACCGCGATGCCCATGCAAAAATCCAGATAGCTTTTCCCGGTGTCGTCCCACAACCGCGCGCCGGCACCTCGCACGGGGACCAGCGGAAAGCGCCCGTAGGTGGGAAGAACGTGTTGTGCGTAGAGTTCGGGAGTCGTCATCGGTTGGCGGGAAAGGGGCGGAGACTAGCCCCATTCCGCGAAATGGCAATGCGGGAGATTTGATGGGCCCAAGGGCGAGAAACCCCGTCCTTTCGCATGGACGAGACGTCCATGGCCCCTATTTTCAGGAAATCAACGCCGTCCCACTTTCTATCAACTCATCCGCCATGGATCCAACCGACAATCTGCTTGTTCCTCCGGCCGGACCACACGGCGAGGAAACGATCTCCGCCTTGATCCGGAACCCTGCCTTCACCCTGGAGCACATCATCTCCCGTGGTGCGGCCAGTCCGGAGGGTTTTTGGTATGACCAGGACCGCGACGAGTGGGTGCTATTGCTCCGCGGCGAGGCCGAGCTCTGCTTCGAATCCGGCGAAACCATCCGTCTCACCGCCGGCGATCCGCTGCTCATCCCCGCCCACTGTCGCCACCGCGTGGAACGCACTTCGGCCGATGCGATCTGGCTCGCCCTGCACCATATGCAGGGCTGATAGCGTTTTCCGGAGTCTCGAATATCATCTCAACGGATCAGCTCCGGCGGCAACTCGACAACCTGCTCGCGGAGGGTGACAAATACGCGGTCATCCGCTTCGGGTGATAGAATCGCACCGCCGGTGAAGCTGCCGAAGGCCGGCAGGACGAGCGTGTGGTTTCGATAGAGGAAACACGGCAGCCGCAGTGAAGTGCGCTTGCCATCGGGAATTCTAACTACCGGGTGCCAGTGCCCGCAAATGTGGATCGTGTCGCCGCTGGCGTGCGCGGGGTCGTGGACGATCCGCAGGTTTTCTCCGAGATCGAGATGCGGCGCACTCTCGAAGCCTGCGGGGAGCCTGCGGATTTTCAGATCATGGTTCCCGACGACGAGTGTTAGCGGAATGGCGATTTCTGCGAGAAATCCCGCGAGCGTCCTCTCAAGGTCTTCGTCGATACCGGACGGCGCGTGAAACAGGTCACCGGCGATCACCACGCGTTCGGGCCGCCATTTCCGCACCAGCTCCAGCAACCGCTGGAAATCCCGAGCGTTGTCGCCTTCCGGGATCGGCAGACCTTTCGCCCGGAAGGCCGCGGATTTTCCGAGATGGATGTCGGCGACGACGAGCGTCCTTGTGGTCGTTAAAAACACGGCGCCCTCGGGCAGCAGCGTGATTGCGGGATCAGTGTCAAAGAGCGTCATGGGACTGGCTTCGAGAAAAAGTCGGAAACGCTACACCGAAAAGCCGAAACGATAGGGCGAACCATCTCACTTCGCTTGGCGGATGGAATCCGCCGCCACGTTCAGTTCTTCTAGCATGTTGGCGAGGCGGGTGGCCGCGTCGGCGGCGACGAGGGTGGATTGGAGGCGGTCGGCCCAGAGAGGGAAGGCCATTGGCGTGAGGTGTTCGGTTTCCACGAGATGAAACGGACGGTCCGCGAGGTCGTGGACGACTTGGTTGAGGCGGGTGAATTCGAGCTGCTTTTCGAGGATTTCCCGCTCCGATTGGAGAAGCAGGAAATTGTCGGAATCGTAGCGGCGGAGAACTTCGTAGAGGAGTGTGGCGCTGGATTGGAGTTCGCGGCGTGAACGATCCTGATGACCGGGCGGTTGCTGGAGGATGAGACCGGAGACGCGGGCAATTTCGCGGAAATTCCGTCGCGCGAGTTCAGCGGTGTTCATGCAGGCGACGAGATCATCCAACAGATTTTCCGGACTCAGATGAAGGCGGAGCGAACGCTCATCAAGCACGAGGCCGCGCTTGGCGTTGAGAGAGAAGCCGTAGTCATTCTGCGTGGCTTGGATCGATTGCCCGGTCTTGCGGCCGATGCGATAGGCAACCAATGCGCCGAGGCCTTCGTGGACGAGCCGGCCGGCGAAAGGGAAGAGGAACAGATGCTCGCCTTCCTTCGAGCGGGTGAATTCGACTAACAGCGAGTCGTCGGATGGCAGCCGCGACCAGCGGCGCTGGATGTCGAGGATGGGTTGGATCGCCGCCATTTCCGGAACGGGCGGAAGATTTTTCCGCCCCTTGAGACGCAGAGCGATGGCGTGCGTGAGTTCGGTGGAAAGCGGCATCTTCGCCCCGCCCCAGATGGCGATGCGGCCCTTGGTGGTTTTACCCGCGGGTTTGACGGTGGCGGTGCGTTGGTGGAAACGCACGAGCGTCAGGTGTCGGCCGGCGAAAATCAGGTGACCGCCAGTCTTGATGCCGGCGATGAACGACTCTTCCACGGTGCCGAGCGTGTGGCCGTTAGCGAACCTGATGAAGACCGCAGGATCGCTGGAAATCGTGCCGATGCTCAGGCGGTGTTGGAGGATGAGGCGTTTGTCATCCACGACGTAGCGGCCGTCCTCGATGCGCGCTTTCTGATAGCGCGGATAGGTGGCGAGCGCTTTTCCTCCTGTGGAAATGAAGCCGAGCGCCCACTGCCATTCTTCTTCGGTGAGATCGGCGAACGCGTGTGCCGAGAGAATTTCCCGATGCATCTCCTCGGGTAAAAACGGCTGCCCGATCGCGCACGTGACGAGGTGCTGGACGAGAACATCGAGAGGCTTGCGAAGCAATCGCCGCGACTCGATGTGGCGGACGTGGGCGGCATCGCGCGCGGCGGCGACCTCGACGAGTTCAAGGGCGTTAGAGGGCACGCAGAGGATTCGTGACGACTTGCCCGGCTGGTGACCGGACCGGCCGGCGCGTTGGAGGAGGCGCGCGATACCTTTTGGCGAACCGACTTGGATGACTTGATCGACCGGCGAGAAATCGACGCCGAGATCGAGCGATGAAGTGGCGACCACGCATTTCAATGAACCGTCGCGCAGGCCGTTCTCCGCGAGATCGCGCTCGGCCCGATCCAACGAGCCGTGGTGCATGGCGATGCGGTCTTTCCATTTCGGGCGGAGCGCGAGAAGTTCCTGAAACCAGATTTCCGTCTGCGACCGAGTGTTGGTGAATAGTAGAGTGGTGTTCGCCTTTTCGATGTGCCGGGCGACTTCCGGCGCGAGCCTCGTGCCGATGTGGCCGGACCATGGAAAACGGTCGATTTCTTTCGGGATCAACGTCTCGATGACCAAGTCCTTCCGGATGTCCGCGGAAACTTCCACCGAGCCGGGAAACGCGCTTCCTAACAAAGCCTGCCGCGCCGCCTTGAGATTTCCCAACGTCGCGGAGAGCCCCCACACGCGAACCGCTGGAAACCATGCGCGCAGCCGGGCGAGGCAGAGCTCGGTCTGCACGCCGCGCTTGGTTCCTAGCAGCTCATGCCATTCATCGACGATGACGCAGCGCAGCCCTGATAGTTTCTCCGCGAAGTCCGCGTGGGTCAGCATCAGCGACAGCGATTCCGGCGTGGTGACCAAGGTGTGCGGGAGTTTCTTGCGGAGCTTCGCCCGCAGCGCGGCGGGTGTGTCGCCGGTGCGGGCTTCGGCTTCGGCACCCGGAGCCAGGACCGCCAGCGGCTCGCGGAGGGCGCGCAGGGTGTCGGCCGCCAGAGCGCGCAGAGGTGTTAGCCAGAGGACCTGGCAGTGGGTTCCAGTGGTGTCGGCCAGCGGGCCGAGATAGACGGCGAGTGTTTTGCCGAGACCGGTCGGCGCGTGGAGCAGGCCGGATTTGCCTGCCAGATAGGCCTCCCATGTTTGTTTCTGGAAATCGAATGGCTGCCAGCCCCTTGCTTTGAAGAAGGGCTGGAGTTCGGAAACGGGCATGTGGCCAGCATCGCGTCCGCCGGTGAAATTTCAAACGCGATTCAGCGGCTGGCCTTCAACTTGGCCACCCGGGATCTCGCAATCGCGACGAAGCCGAACGACATCACTCCAAGTCCGACTAACACGGCACCCACCAGCGCGCGTTCGGTCGGATCGGTGAGATTGCCTCCCTTGAAAAACAGCACCCCGACCGCCACGGCGCAGAACCCGATGCCGATGAGCAGGCCCATGTAAAAAATAATTCGCGCCACCAACAGCGCGGTGCTGCGGGTGGAGGCTGTCAGAGTGTGCGGATCCTGGGAAGACATTGGAAATGAAATGAGCCCGCTGTGTGCCACAACGGACTCCATTTTTGAAGCAGCGATTTTCCCAGTTCCTTTCACCAGAAACCACTTCTGCCGGATGCGGTCGCGAGCTCGCGCCGCGGGTGCGCCAGGATGCGTTTGCCCGGTCGGGGGATGAAGAGCAACGGGGCGAAGCTTTTGAGGTAGGCGCTGGCACTTTCCGCACCGCTGAAAAATCCAACAGCCTGTTCGTCCTCCTTGCCGATGAGCGAGAGGCTTTCGTCCAGCAAGTCGGCGAGATCCTCGCGATCCTCGGGATCCGTGAAAATGGCGGCCAGCACGTCATGCGAAGCATTCACGGCCGCGGCGTAGGCGGCCTCGAGGGTGGAGCCTTCGGAGATTTCATTGTAGATGTGGCCGTTTCCCGGATCGATCACCGAGTGGATCGCGTCATGCACGGCCAGCAGGCGGATCGCGCGGACCCGGCCGGCAAGGATGCGGTTCGACGCGATGCGCTTGAGATAGCGCTCCGCGATGTGTTCCCAGACGAGCTGGATCAGGTCGAGTTTGGGCGAGGAAACGGTCGTTGATAGGGGTTCGGCGAGATGAATGAGTTGAGCGGTGGAGAGGTTCATGAGTTTGAATGGTGTAAATTTTTTGGATGGGGTTTTGCCGGGCTGTGAACCCGCTCCGGGAAACCCGGAGCGGGCCGCAATCACTGAGCCAACCACGGCCTATATGAGAAAATCCTGGTTCTGAAAGCATCACCGCTAACACGCGGTGGGAACAAACTGCGGGAACGGAAACATCGGTCGCCGCCCGACGATCAAGCACATCGACAACGGCAATCCACAGCGAGGTGGTTTCCGGTGCGCGTGATCATGTTGGGGAGTTTCATGGTGAGAACGACGTGAGACAAACAGCGATATGGGCCGCGGTCAACTCGAAAATATTAAATTACTCAATTTAGTAATCAATGGATCTGCTGAAAGAAAATACATCGTTGGCTTCTACACGGAGAAACCCAACCCCATGAAAACCCTGCCACTGCTTTTTCTCGCCGCCGCATCCGTCATGGCTTCCGCCGACGATGCTCCCGATCCCAAGTCCCCAGGCTGGAAAGCCCTAGGGGAACAGGACTTCGTGATGGTCAATGGCGCGCCCGATACGTGGCAATGGACCGATGGCAGCCTTCATTGCAGCGGCACTCCCGTCGGCGTGCTGCGGACCGTGAAGGAGTATCAGAATTTTGAAATGTCGATTTCCTGGTGCCATCTCAAACCTGCTGGAAACTCCGGCGTCTTCGTCTGGTCACCGAAGTCCGCGATCGACAAGCTTACCCAACCCGGCCTGCCGGACGCCGGCATCGAAGTCCAAGTTCTCGATCTGGGATACACCGAGCAGTATGAAAAAAGCTCCGGCAAGAAGGCGGATTGGTTCACCTGCCACGGTGATGTGTTTGCCGTCGGCGAATCGAAAATGAAACCCTTCCCGCCGCTTTCGCCCAACGGCAGCCGGAGTTTCCCTACCAAAAACCGATCAAAAGGCGCAGGCGAATGGAACCACTACCTGATCCGCGCCATCGACGGTGTCGTGAAGCTCTGGGTCAATGGCGAGCAGGTATCCGGCGGAGAAAACTGCCAACCCTCGGCGGGCTTTGTCTGCCTGGAATCGGAAGGCTCGCCCATCGATTTCAAGGACATCAGACTCAAGGAAATTCCGGCTCCTTGATTTTACAAAACGAAAGGCCGCCGTGCGATCCGGCGGGCTTCCTTTTCAAATTCAGACGTCTCTAACGGATCAGCGCACGACCCGCGCACCGCCGCCGCCGATTTGCTTTTCGACTTCCTTGCGGGTGGCCATTGAGGTGTCGCCAGGCGTGGTGGAAGCGAGAGCGCCGTGGGCGGCTCCGTATTCCACGGCTTTTTGCGCGTCGTTGAATTCAAGGAAACCGAACTGCACGCCGGACGCGAACGAATCACCGCCGCCGACGCGGTCGAGGATTTCGAGGTCGGGGTATTTGCGGGATTCGTGGAATTTCCCTTCGTGCCAGAGGATCGCGGACCAGTCGTTGACGGTTGCCGTTTTCACTCCGCGTAGGGTGGTGGCGGCGACCTTGAAGTTCGGGAATTCTTTCACGGCGGTTTCGATCATCGCCTTGAAGGCATCCAGCTCGATGGCGGAAATGTTGTGGTCCACGCCCTCGACTTCGAAGCCGAGCGAGGCGGTGAAGTCCTCTTCGTTGCCGATCATGACATCGACGTATTTCGCGATCTCGCGGTTCACTTCCTGCGCTTTCGCGAGGCCGCCGATGGTTTTCCAAAGCGATGGGCGGTAGTTGAGGTCGTAGGAAACGACGGTGCCATATTTGTTAGCGGCTTTCACCGCCTCGACGGTTAGTTCGGCGGTTGATTCGGATAGAGCCGCGTAGATGCCGCCGGTGTGGAACCAGCGCACGCCGAGCTTGCCGAAGATGTGGTCCCAATCGATATCGCCCGGCTTGAGTTGCGAGGCGGCGGTGTTGCCGCGGTCCGGGTTTCCCACAGCGCCGCGCACGCCGAAGCCGCGCTCGGTGAAGTTGAGGCCGTTTCTAACATTGCGGCCGATTCCGTCGTCCTCGCGCCATTGGATGAAGTCGGTGGCGACGCCGCCCTGCATGATAAAATCCTCGACCAAGTGGCCGACCTCGTTATCGACGAAAGCAGTCACCACGGCGGTCTTGTAGCCGAAGCATTTGCGCAGGCCGCGGGAGGTGTTGTATTCGCCGCCGCCTTCCCAGACGGCGAAGTTGCGGGCGGTGCGGATGCGGCCCTCGCCGGGATCGAGGCGGAGCATGACTTCGCCCAGAGAGATTTGATCGAAGGCGCATTCGGATTTCGGTTTGATGGTGAGAGGCATGGGAGTTGGTTGGTTTTTGGCAATCGATTCTCGTGGAGGGCGCAGCGGGAGGTCGCCACGGAGAGCAGTCGGCGCGACTTTGGGAAAGTTCGGCGGTCCGTGCAATACACACTTGGGGTTAACGGGGCATTCTGAACAAAACGAAATGAAGAATACATGTTTCCTTGGATTTCGCCCGCAGGAATGAGTGTTTTGAGCACGAGCGGCGGCATCACTCTAACTTGGCACTCCGAGGATCGCTTCCGTCATCCGCAGCGCTTCCATGTTAGGCTTCACGGAATGCACGCGGTGGAGCATGACACCTTGCTCGCGGGCATTGGCAGTGATCGCCACCGTCGGCCATTCGCGGGCATCGAGATCCTTGGTGCCGAGGATTTTTCCGATGAAGGATTTTCGGGAAACTCCTAGCAGCAAGGGGCGTCCAGCCACCGCCAATTCTCCCAGCGCGCGGAGCAGCGCCAGGTTGTGATCCAAGGTTTTGCCAAAGCCGATCCCCGGATCGAAACACAACGCCTCGGGGTCGATCCCTGCCGTTGTTAGATTGGCGAAACGTTCCTCAAAAAACTCCCGCACCTCCGCCACGACGTCCGCATAGCGGGGGGCGGCCTGCATCGTCTGCGGGTTGCCCTGCATGTGCATCACCACCACTCCGCAACCGCTGGCCGCGCAGACGCCGGTCATTTCAAGGTCTGCTAACAGTCCGCTCACGTCGTTCACGATGTCCGCCCCGGCGGCGAGCGCGGCTTGGGCGACGGAGGCCTTCGTTGTATCGATGGAAATCAGTCCGTCCCACTCCGCCCGCAGCGCGGCGATCACCGGCACCGTGCGCTCGATTTCCTCGGGGGCCGCAACCACCGCCGCACCCGGGCGGGTTGATTCGCCACCGATGTCGATCAGCTCCGCTCCCTCAGCGATCATCAGACGGGCGTGGGACAGCGCGTTTTCGCTGCCAAAATGAGCGCCGCCGTCCGAAAATGAATCCGGCGTCACGTTCAAGATTCCCATCACCCGCGCGTCACGGGTGAGATCGAGCGCGGCCCTTGGTGTTTTCCAAATCATCGTTCAATTGGCAGCTTGCAGCGTCCGCCGGTGCTGCCTACTTTGTGCCCCATGAACTTGCTGGCAACTTGCAAAATCGGCGTGCTCGCCGCGGGGCTTTGCGTTTCGTTGCCCTCTCGGGCCGGCGAACTGGAGTCCGTCGATGGACCGAACGTTCGCACCATGAAGCATGAGGACGGCTCGCGCACCGTTTTCATCCGCAGCCCGGACAGCCGGATCCTCACCAAAAAGAGGTTCCTCAACGGAGAAGTCACCATGATCACCACCTACTGGCTGAATCCGAACGGCGACCCGAAAGGTTGCAAGATTCAAGACGGCCGGAATCAGGAACTCTTCAAGGTAAGCTACGGCTACAACAAGTTCAATGGAGTGCTGGAACGCGAAATCATGTTCGACTCGCGCGTCAAACGCATCAATCCGGCGGACGGCAAGGAACTGCCGGTGCAAATCATCGCCTACGTTTACGATGCGGAAGGCAAGCGGAGTGCGCCCATCGTTTACAATCTCCTGCCCGGCAAGAAAATGGAGGACGTCTTCGGGGTGAAATCCTCCGCGCTCGAAAGGAATCCTTTCAACGAGACTGCACCGCCGAAAAGGAAGCGCTGAGGCCATGCTCGCCAAACGAGTCATCTTCGAAGGCCGCGTCCAGGGCGTCGGATTCCGCTACACCATCAAGGATCTTTCGCGCGGTTTCGAAGTCTGCGGCTGGGTCAGGAATTTGGCGGATGGCAGCGTCGAGCTGCAAGTGATGGGCGAGGCCGATGAGGTGGAATCGTTCATCAAGGAAATCGCCGAGGAATCCGCAGTCGCCCACCACATCGACAAGCTGGCCGCCGTGAAGATTCCGCCGCTGGAAAACTGCAGCGGATTCAGAATCGAGCGCTAGCCCTCCCAAGCCCGGCTGCCCCGCGGCAGGTTTTTTAGCCGAAAAAAGGGATTGCATCGCGGGTTGGCTCCGTCCTAGCTTCCCCCGCCCCTAGCGGGCAAGACCTACGCGGGGTTAGCTCAGTGGTAGAGCACCTCCCTGACACGGAGGGGGTCACTGGTTCGAACCCAGTATCCCGCACCATTTGATTTTAAGTCACTTGGGAAATGAGGTGCAGCCAACTGCCCCCTTAAAGTGTCCCTAAAATGGTGTGGAGTTAACCGATTCCCCTGGCTCGATCGCACATGCGATTGCCCTCAACCTCTTACGCCTCGATCATCTTGGACGATGACCCAAGACTTCGGCCCCACAGGCGCGCCGAATTCTTCACCGCCCGCGTCGCCACCATGCACCGCGCTAAGGGACTGGAATTCGACGAGGTCATCCTGATCTCCAAGCCGGGCAACTCGCCCGGCAGCACCCAGCACTTCGACAAACAGCCTCGAATGCGTCGCCCTGACGCGGGCCAAGCGGAACGCGACGGTGATCCGTCTGGGTGAGAACGATCAACAAGGGAAATGAGGATGCCATACCGCACGTTGAATTTCTCCGCGGCGGATCCGGAGGTTTTTTTGCTAGGAACGGCATCGGCCGATTGGTATCTGGAGCGGGTTGATATCCGCAATCCGAGATCAAGGGAGGCCTATCCTTCCCGCTTGAGAATTCCGCCGTCCGGCAACCAGCTATGCATTCACCGCGTTTCAGATATGGGCCTGCGATCGCCTGCATGGCCGTTTTCCTGATCACCGTGGTATTGCTGAGCCAATGCAACCGGCCCGGCGAACAAAGTAAAGGCCCCTCCAACGACACTGGAAACGAGGTTTCAAAGAGCGCACCCATCGCCAAATCGGAGGTCAAGCCGCCACCACCTCTACCGGCCACGGCGCTTGACGGGATCCTGAATGGCTGTGTCCTGATCGCAAGTCCCGGCAAGCCGTATCAACAGGGGGTGTTGATCGATGGCGATTCTCAGTCGTCCGGTTCTTCGAAATATCTGATCGTCTGCGCGGCGATCCTCGGCAAGGACGCCATCGTTTTCGCCCGGCGCCATCAGGGAACGGTCCGGATCAGCACCGCGAAGAAAGCGGTGGATCTCCCCTCCGGTCTGTCGGTCTATTCGTTCTTCGCCGGACCAGGGCTTCCCAGCTTGAAACCGGGGGTGGCCGGGTCTGGCGACACACTGCACGCGTTGAGACTCGCCGGCGAGGGCTCGGTAAGTGAGGAGGAGCGCCTTTCCACGACGGAAAAAATCCGCGGCCTTGAGGAGCAGATCACGCAATCCCGGGAGGCGAGGGAGGCCCAGATGGAGATGATGAGGGATCCGTCCCGGCGTGGGACCAGGCCTCCCGACCCCCGGCTTTCATCGATGGACGAGGGCCGTTGGATGTCGCAGCTCTCCCAGTTGAAAAGCACCCTCGAAATGCCGGTGAAGACAATTTCGATCAGCGAGCCAGGCACTGGCAAAGTGATAGGTGAGCTGGAAGCTGGCGGAGCGGCCCTCGACAACACGATCCTCGTCAGCTCGGCACTAACGGCTCTCGCGATCCGGCATCAGGGGAAATGGCTGGATTTACACGAGGCGCTCGCGGCACCGCCAACGGATCTCGAACAGGTGACGCTCGAAATCTCCGGCTACTCGAATTCCGTGTCGCTGAACTGCAAGCTCGCCGAAAAACTGCCTTTCCGGCAACCCGCCTATTCGTTCGTGGCTGCGACCACCTTCGAGCTCGAACAACTTTCCGGCGGCAGTCTGGCGGAGCGGCTGGCGAAGGTGGATCCGATGCGATTCCCCCAGCAAGGAACGGCCCGCTCGATATCCAAGCGGCTGACATGGAACGGGCGTCCTACCACGCTATGGATCAAATTATTCCGCGACGATCAGCCGGAAAAACTCCTGCTGGATGAAATGATCCTGTTGGACGATGCCGATGGGTTCACCGCCAGATGGGGGAAGCCGCCATCGCCGCTCGTCCATATTCCCACTTCCGAACCCGATTTTCCGGCGGATCTGGTGGAATCCCGAAGCACGGTCGAAATGGGAGCAACCATCCGCGACATGGTCGCCGCGGGCGACGGGTCGGTGCTGATGATCCAAACGGATCAAGCGCCCTACTGGACTCCCCTGGATCTTAAAACCGGGCTCTTGGCCGCTCCTCCCTGGAAGGCCACAGCGGACACGCTTCTGGCAGCACAGGCGGGCAGGGTCTATCTAATCGACCGCAAGTCAGGCGTCGTGGAAATCTGGGATTTGGAATCCCGGAAAAGGACCGGATTGCAGGTTTTGGCCGACAAGGGGGAAATCATCTCCGTCGCAGCTCCCCTAAAGGCGGCGGGGCAGCCCATATTGATCGTCACCGATGGCGACGCGGTATTCGTCGATTCGGTGGATTTCGAGGTGATACCCGTCGGCTTGGATCTCCGGTCGTGTCTCGGCGGTGAAAGAGTTCAGGACAATCGACTGCCGCAACTTGATCCAGGCTCCACTTGGGCGAGGGCTTCCGGCGACGGCACCCTGTATTCGCTCTCCGGCACGCGGGCGGGATCCGGGGAGCAATCATTGGCCATGATTTCAATCACTGTGGATCGGAACGGGATTGCCGAGGCCCTCAACACCTCGCCGCAGGTGCTCTCCATCCGCGGCCGGTTCCAGAACGAGGAATTCCCGGATCACGGAGGGGGAGATCTCCACGTGGTGGCCAAGGGCGGTTCCAATAAGTTTCCCGGATTTTCTGGAACCATTTCCCTACTCGAAAACATCGGGAAGAGGCCCTTCGCCCAGCTTAATGACCCGCCGCTGGTTCCTTCCGGGCCAACGAAGTTGGGATCGGCGCTCCGGCCGGATCGGAAAATCCATCTGGATTCGTCACTCGGTGTCATGGTGTTGCCGGATGCGGGTAAACTCCATCTGCTTCGTCTCAAACTTCCCCCGGCGCCACAGGCTGCGCCGGGTTTCGTGTTCACTGGCGAGGAGGTTGGGATCCCGCTGCCCCGCGGCACCGGCCACAAGCTGGTCTCCGAGGTTGGTGGAAAAACCTCGATCGAAAACTCCATTCTCAAATGGACCGTTCCGCCCAGCGATCATCGGGGCAGAATCACTCAGAAACTCGAATGGACGGGAGAACTCGGCTCCCCCTTGAGCCGGGTCATCGAGTTCCCGGTCGTCCGGCAGTCAAGGCTGCCGACAGTCGAATCTCCGGACGGGAAAAAGGTGGTCTCGATGAAGCTCAAGGGCGTTATTCCCTCCAACCGGGTTATCGTGGGTCTCGCCGGCTGTGGCCAGGTCCTTCTGACGAAAAGTTCATCGACCCTGGATGCCTGGAATCTTGCGACCTCCGAACTTCTGTTCTCAACCGGAGAGCGCGCGGAGATGTTCTTCGGCGATGCGGACCACCTCTATTTGTTCGATCGCAAGGGCGTATTGAAATCCAACGACATTTCCACGGGAAACCTTCTCAAGGAGGTGATGATCGGAAGCGGGGAGTACGGGGAACATGATTCGACGGGATTGATTTGGATCAACGCGGGCCACGCCTCCCGCTTGCCGCTGATCGCCGTCGAGAAAAACGGCTTCAACTACAAGCTGCTGAACATCGACAGGAACACGCTCGCGGCCACGACGATCCCCACGCCTCAGGAAGGGCAGGAACGCTTGGGAAACTGGCGGTTTTTCATCAACCCCTCCGGTGCCACCGCCGTGGCACTTTCCCACGTGGTGTTCCGGAATCCTCGGGCGGCAGCGGTCAGATACTTCCCCGGGATCCACCTCAATGGGGACCCCGACGAGAGCGGGCGATTCGTCGTCGCTTCCCAACAGATCATTGACTTCGGAGTGGTTCCGCCGAGAACCACCCGAATTTCCACGCTGCCCGGAGTGGGGGATTCTTCGGCGGGCACTCCCGACTGTTCCGGCCGCTACCTGCTGGTGAGTGACTATGACGAGAAAACCAACATGCTGGCGATTTCTGTAAGGACCATGCATGCGCCGGGCAGGGAATTGTGCAAACTTCGGATGCCATCGGAACACCGGAACCATCTTCCCTGGGTGATCAGCGGATCGCGGCTGCTGGCACAGCCGACTCCTTTCGGGATCTGTGTCTATGATTTCGACATCCCCCGCATCGTCGAAGGTCTTTCCCGTTAGTCCACGACATTCCCATGAAACCTCTCTCCCTGTTTGTCCTGCTGTTCGCCGTTCTGCTTCCGGCGCCCGTTCGCGCCCAAGCCGTGGACGCCACCAGGCTTTTCAAGTCCCTGGAGCCCTCCATCGTCCTGATTGCCACCGGCGGGAGAATCGGCAGCGGGGTGGTGCTTTCCAGTGACGGATTGATTCTAACCAACCTCCACGTGGCTTCCACCGGCATGGGGATCACGGTTGAGGCGATCGTCGAGGAAAAGGGACAGACGGTGAGGAAGCTGTTTCCCGATGTGACGCTGACAAAGGTTCACAAGGTCAACGACCTCGCCCTGCTGAAGGTGAATGCAAATGGCTGCCGATTCAAACCCGCTACGCTTGCAAAAGCCCGCACCGTGACGGCGGCTGGCGCGAACTGCTACGCCCTCGGATATCCGTTCGTGCCGGGGCAGGAGAAGCCGGTGATCACCATCACCAAGGGCATCGTCAGCTCCGCCAACCGGAAGGTGGACGACGTGACCTACATTCAACTGGATGCGGCGATCAATCCGGGCAATTCGGGCGGTGCGCTTGTGAACGAAGACGGAGTGCTCATCGGCATTCCCACGATGCGCTATCAAGGAGCCGAAAGTATCGGCCTGGCAACTCCCCTGGCCGGCATCAAGATGGACCAGTTCGTGGACCGGGACAAACCGCCGGTGGTCGCGGAGGCGGTTCCCGTCCCCAAAAGCGGCCGGGAAGGCAAGTCCCCCCTGCCCTCAAATCCAGTGGCGTTTCCCGCCCCTCCGGAGGAAACCGTCGCCAGACGCACCCTGACCTCCAAGCCGCTGTTCAAGGAAGTAATCACCGCGACGATGGTGGACTCGCCACCGGGCGTCGAATACAACAAGGAGCAGAAAACGGTGACATGGACTCCGCCGCCATTTTCAAAATCAAAGGGAATGAGGGTGCTTTTTCTCGTCACCCATCCGGACGGGAGCGAAGAGGTGATCGTGCATCTCATCTCCGGGAGCTAACGGATTCGGGTGACGGTTACTCCGTCCTCAGCCAGGCCTTCGGATATATACTGTCAGGTCGTTTGAGCTAAAAAAATGTGCGATCCGCAGCTCGGGGGAAATGAGCTACGGAGCGGAGCATTTTTCGGACGGACGACGCACCCTCACCTGGAGTAGTGCGGCCACGGCGCGCTTGTGGAACGCCGCAGACGGTCAGCCCATGGGCCAGCCCATGAAGCATGAACAAAGCAGATTGGAGGTGATTGGCGCGGAATTCAGCGCCGATCAAAGGCTCGTCCTCACTTGGAGTAGTGACGGCACGGCGCGCTTATGGAACGCTGCTGACGGCCAAGCCCTGGGCCATCCACGTGCCCCGTGTATCGGGCCCGTCGTTGGCTTGCTGGAATCGCGGGCCTTCCTGCGGAGCCACTCCGCAGACCAAATTTCGAGAGTGAATGCCTGCATATCCTCGCCGGTGGCCAGCGAAAGCAACTTCGCCAAGTGCTTCGGAGCGGAGAGTCCGGTAAATGTCTCGCACTGGATTTCAGTGACAGCCTCCGCAAGCACCTCTTTTGCCAATCGGGATTTGTCGCTCCCTGCTTGGATGGTGCCTAGCGCGGTACGTTCGAGTTCGATAGCGGCGGCCATGGCCTTTTTCTTGTTCGTGTTCCCGGTAGATTTCCGAACCTGCCGCAGGCCCCCGGTTTCCCCGTCAGGGACGTAGTATTGCGCTTGCCATATGGCCGAGCCTTTTCGTTTTCTGAGTGAAGCCATGATTTTCGTGCTTTCCCTACCCCCCAGGCTGTCCCCTAGTTATGCCAGTCTGGCAAGTTTTTACTGTTTTTAATCCTCGCAAGCTGCTGTAAATGATTAATTTATAGAACTTCAGTTCCTTTCACTGGTTCGAACCCAGTATCCCGCACCATTTTTCCAACGTCCTTCATTTTGACTCCTGCGATGAACGCAGCGCCCCCCGCACCCGGGGAGCTTGAGGCCCTCCTCCGGCTACTCGATGATGAAACGCCTTCGGTCCGCGAGCGCGTGGCCGCACGACTTGCCCTGTGCGGCGGCGACATCAGCGAATGGCTCGCCACCCAGTCCCGGGCGCTGAGCAGGCAGGAACAACGGCTGCTCGCGGAAATGCTCAGTCCACCCCGCCGGGAAATCCTCGCCCGCGAGTGGATCGCACCCACCGGCGGTGCAGCGGCCTTGCAGGAAGATTGGGAATCGTTCGAAGCCTTGCTCCGCACCGTGTCCGACTTCCTTCACGATGGCATCTCGCTGCGCCAGCCTTTATCCGACGCGCTGGACCTGCTGGCAGAGGAAGCGACTGACGAGGGCGTCACGACCGCCAGCGAACTGAGTGCGTTTCTCTTCGATGGAATCCGCCTAACCGGCAATCAGGAAGATTACCACGATCCGCGCAACTCGGATCTCGCGTGGGCCATCGCCGAAGGCCGCTCGAACCCGCTCGGACTTTGCTTGGTTTTCATGCTCGTCGGACGCCGGCTCAATTTCGAGATCGAGGGGGTCAATTTCCCCGGGCATTTCATGTGCCGGATTTTTGAAGACGGTTATCCGCTGATCATTGACTGCTTCGACCGCGGCCAACTTCACCTCCAGTCCACGCTGCTGGAGAGTTCCGACCTGAGCCGGACCCAGCGCAGCCAGTTGCGCCAGTCCGCCGACCTGGGCGCGATGTTGTTGCGCTTGCTCAACAACCTGCACCTGGCGCTCGAACAAGCCGCCCGCGACGAGGACGCGCGGTTGGTCAAGAAACTCCAGGCGACCTTGCAATGAGAATAAGGGGGGTGGACTTCTCGTCCACCCAGCCAATGCGAGGCGAAAGCCAGTGACTATCAGACTTTTTTTCTCGTTCCATTGGCAGGTGGACGAGACGTCCACTCTCCTTACGGCCACACGCCGAGCGCGGCCAACTGCTTGCCTGCCGCCTCAGCCCAGCCCCTGTTAGCTGCGGGCGACGCGGGCGATGGGTGCAAAACCCGCCCGATCATCGCCGTGCTTCCGTTAGCAGCGGCGGCGCGGCGCAGGCGTTCCTCCGCAAAACCCCCGACACCGATGAGGCACGAGGGCTTCAGCAACGCGATGACTTCCTGGAGATGATTGAGACAGGCCTGCTCCACCGCGGCCATCTCCGCGGCGGGAAGCTTGTCGGGCGTTAGATTCGCGCCGGTGGAGCTCATCCACACCAACGGGCAGTAGTTGAGGACGAAGTGATCCTTGAAAAACGCCCCTGCATTTTCAAACCGCTCGGCAAACAACCCCCACAAGCGCCGCCCGCTCACTTCCGAGCGCTGGCACTGGAAACCCTCGACCGGGCGCTTCGGATGTTCGGGGTCGGGCTTGCCGATCGCCGTTTCGATTCCCATCCAATCCCGCACTGCGGCGACCTCGCCGAAGGGCACGCCGGTTTGCGCCATTCCGAACGGGCCGGGATTCATCCCGAGGAACACGACCCGCTTCCTGCCCTTGCCGAAGCGTTCCAAATAAAGACGGTGCGCCTCCCAAGTGTAGTCCAAGGTCCGGTAAACATACGCCACCGGCGGTGAAAATTCCAAATCCCTCAGTTGTTCCGCCAGACGTTGCGTGGATGCGATCAGCTCGTTCATGAAAATTCAGCCGTTAGTTTTTCCACGCGAACACCAGCACCAGAAAGGCGGTCGGAATGTAGAGCAGCGTGAAGAAGAACAAGCGACGCGCTGAAGTCCGTTCGCCGTCGCGGGTGAATTTCAACGCCAGCGCCAGCATCATGAACCCGAGCAGCGGGCCGATGATCGTCCACAGCAAATTCGCAATGCCAAGGAAAGCCGGGAGCAGGGAAAAGACCGCGAGCATCAGCGCGAACATCGCGGCCAGCAGACCGCTCTTCCTCCCGGTTAGATCGCCGTTCGACCACATCTTGTAGCCCACCGATTCGTAGTCGTCGCGGTAGAGCCAGTTGATCGCGATGAAATGCGGGAGCTGCCAGAAAAACAACAGCCCGAAAAGGAACCACGCTTCCCAACCGATCGAACCGCCCGCGCCGACCCAGCCGATGACCGGAGGAATCGCCCCCGTGACCGCGCCCACCAGCGTGTTCGCCGAGCTGAAACGCTTCATCGGCGTGTAAACGAAAACGTAAATCGCAACCGTTGCCGCCGCCAGATAGGCGGCCAGGTTTCCCACCTGCACGGCGAGATGGATGATCCCGATGGCTGATAGAACCCAGCCGATGCCGAACGCCACCAGCGGATCCATCCGCCGCGAGGGCAGGGGACGATCCGCCGTGCGCTTCATCCGAGCGTCGAGATCCACCTCCATCAACTGGTTGAACGCCGCCGAACCGAACGCCGCCGCCGCGGTTCCGAGAATCGTGTGGAGCAGCTTCATCCAAACAATGTCCGTGCCGGAATACAGCAGGAACCCGAAGAACGTGGTGACCAGGACGAAAAAGTTCAGCCGGACCTTCATCAGCACCCCAAGATCCTGCCGCAATCCCGGCGTCGGCGGGATCGGGTCCTCGGCGGCGGGTTTCTCGTTCGTTCCAGGTTCATCCATAGGCGCGGCCGGATCATGACGCCGATCGCCTGCATTCCAAGCCGCGACTTGTCCGCGGCAAGCCTTTGCTCGACTCGCCGGGAAATCGACGTAGCTTGTCGCTCCGTAACCCATTTCCAACGTGCGATTCCTTGCCGTGTTTTCCCTGTTCCCCGCGCTTGTCCATGCGGCCGAAGTCCGCTCATGGACCGATGTCCAGGACCGCAAGATCGAGGCGTCGATGGTGCGGGTGGAAGACCAAACCGTCGTCCTCAAACTCAAGGACGGTCGCGAGGTGTCCTATCCGCTGGCGAAGCTTTCCGCAGCCGATGGCAAATACGTCGATGCCAACCGGCTGCCGCCACCAGCTGCCGACGGAAAGGCTCTCAATTTCGACGCGCCCTGGCCCGAGACGATCAAATTCAGCGAGGACCCCGAGATCAACACGGTGGAAGAGAACGCCGATAAAAAACGCTTCGTCTATGAGAGTGCCAACTACCGTTACGTCTGTGATGTCCGGCTCTCGAAAACGGTGGTCAAGGGATTCGCGGTGATGTTCGAGGCAACCCATCTTTATTGCCGCACGGTGCCTCTGGCCTTCAACGGAGGGATCAAGACGGACGGCAAGTATCAGATTCTTCTTTTCGAAAAATCCGAGGATTACACCAAAGCGGGCGGACCGGCCGGCACTGCGGGCGTTTTCATCGGCGGCAAGAATGTGGTGCTGGTGCCATTGACCAGCTTGGGCGTGAAACCGGTCGGCAGCGGTTACATGTTGGACCGCGACAAGAGCAGCAACACCATTCCCCACGAACTCACCCATCAATTGTCGCCGCGGGAGTACTTCGCCGAGGGCGCGGTCGGCTGGTTCTCGGAAGGATTCGCGGAATACATCGCCAACACCCCGTATCGGGCGGGCAGCTTCAACGTCCGCGGCAATCAAAAGGACATCATCGAATACGTCACCAGCTACGGTGCCAAGGACAGGGGCGGCCGCGCGCTCGGCACGGAAATTCACATGCCCGCCTTGAAGAGTTTCATGCTCCAAAACTACGCCTCGTTCCAGGAGGATGCGCAAGTCGGTTACGGCTGCGGCCTGCTTCTAACGAACTATTTCCTGCACCTCGACGGCGACGGTGACGGCAAACGGATCAAGGCGTTTCTCAAGGCTCTGCGCGACGGCAAGAAAGGCGAGGAGGCTCTCAAGGTGCTGCTGGACGGCCGGACGTTCGAGAAACTCCAGGAAGAATTCATCAAAGCGTGGGGCCGCAAGGGGGTGGATTTCACTTTTGGAAATCCATGAGCCGGGCGGCCGCGGCATCAGTTTTGGGAGGCGGCTGTCGGCTTCCGGCCGACGACCTTGCGGTACCGGTCGATGGCGAAGACAACTCCGGAGGCGATGGCCTTCTGATATTCCGGATTCTCGATCATGCGGGCCTCGTAAGGGTGGCTCATAAAGCCGCCCTCCAACAGAATGGCAGGATGACTGACACCGGATAGCACGCTGAACCGGGCGCGCTTGATGCCACGATCCAAGGTGTTCGTGCCAAGCCGCTTGAGAGTCCAGCCATGAACGGCGGCGGCGAGTGCGATGTTCGCCGAGTCATGCTCGTTGCCCGCCCGGGTCTGGTTGTCCGATGCCTTGAAATCGCTGCCGTAGTGCGAAACGCCGGGCGGCGACAGGGTGAAAGTCTCAATGCCCCGCGCCGAGCGCCCGCCGGAGTTGAAATGGATGCTGATGTAGATCGCGTTGTCCTTGATGGCGTTCGCCAGCTGCACCCGTTCTTGAAGCGTGAGGTAAACATTGCTGTTCCGGGTCATCACGACTTTGAAACCCTTTTTCACCAGTTCGGCCTTCACGAGATTTGCCACCGTGAGATTGTAGTCAGCCTCCGTGCCGAAGGGATTGGTGGCTCCGGGGTCCTTGCCGCCGTGGCCGGGATCGAGCACCACGGTGGTAAAGTCACCGGCATTCTGGATGAAATTCGGACGGATCACCGGATCGATCAGTTTCGCGAGGTCCATCCGCGAGACGTAAACTTTATCTCCCACCGACGCGATCGTTTCACTGAATACGAATTTCACGTCGTTCATCAGGCAATCGTTGCCGCCGACCTTGAACTCCATGACCAGCTCCTTGTCCTTGTTGAGCTTCTCTTTTTCGGGATCGGAGAACCTCACGCCGCGCTTGAGCCTGACGGTGGCACCGGAACGGGACATCTCGGAGAAGCCATAGAACCGTTTGACGCTTTCCACCGACACATAATCGTGACCGTCAATTTTGGTGACATCCCAAGTCGCGGCCGGGGCGGCGAAGGCGGTCGGACTGACCGTGAGAGAGAGAATCATCAGCAGTGCGAAAGTGGATCGCAACCAAGGGAACGGTTTGAAGGAAGGCTCCATGAATGGGAAATGCTGCACGGGTTTGGCTGGCTTGTATCAATTGAGAAAACGAATGACAACCGGATTTGTCGGTGCAAAAACCCGAAGCTAAAGGCTGCGGCGGCCCTGCATCGCGCGCAGCAGCGTGAGTTCATCGGCATGTTCGAGGCCACCGCCGGCGGGCAGGCCTTGGGCGATCCGGGTGAGCCGGCAATTCCGGCCGCGCAACAATTCCGCCAGATAGTTCGCGGTTGCCTCGCCTTCCACGTCGGAGCCCAGCGCGAGGATGACTTCGATTTCCTCAGGTGCCGCTTCGATCCGGCGGATCAGTGGCGGGATCCGTAAATCCTCCGGCGAGACCCGATCGAGTGGCGAAAGTTTCCCGCCGAGACAATGGTAACGACCACGGAAGGCTCCCGAGCGTTCGAGCGGTAGGACATCGGTCGCCTGCTCGACGACGCAGAGGATTCGATCGTCGCGCGCCGGATCGTCGCAGACCTCGCAGCCGGCATCCGTCGCGAAAAACCCGCACACCGGGCACGGGCGGATCGCGTCCTTCGCGGCTAACAGCACCTCCGCCAGTGGTGCCGGATTGGCCTTGGGACTTTGCAAAAGCCACACCGCGATGCGCTCGGCACTGCGCGGGCCGACACCGGGCAAGCGCTTGAGCTCGGCGATCAGCGCTTTGACGGGTTCCGGGAAATCAGCGCGCTTCATCGGCGATGTTGGTTGAAACGGCAGCGGATCTTTTCGTTTTGTCGCAGGCCATCCGGTGATTGCCCGCATAAACCAAGGCGCACACCCCGGACCACAGGGTCGCAATGAATGGAGCGGCGATGTCCGGCGCACGCGCGGCCAGGCTCAGCACCGGTGCCCAGCCAGCGACCAGGACCACCGCTGTCACCCACAGCACGCACCGCCGCCAAGTCCCCGGCACGCTGAGGATTGCGAACGACAACCCGAATGCGAAAAGCCCCGCCGCCAGCCACACCAACCACTCGGGCAAGGCTTTCGGAAACCCCGCGGCCTTGCCCGCCAACAGCCCTTTGGCGATGAACCCGTTTACCCGGCCAAGTATTCCGAGCGCGCTCAGTCCCGCCGCGAGCAGGATCGACAGCGATCCGATGGCGGCTGCCGGCACCCGCACGTGGCCAGCGGGAAGGGGGTGGGAATTTTTTGAGCTCAAAGCGGTGATTTCGTGCAAGCGGGCGACTTCCCAGCCAGCAAACGCTGCCCGGCCCATCCTGTCAACCGGCTGTCCGCTCCTCACTCTACCGACGTGGATCTAGGCATGGATTCAGCTGAGCCTAGCTCCGCGTTCCCGCATATCCAAACACTCATGCTTGTTCCCCTCGGGCCTTTGGATAAGCTGCCTTGTTTTCACCCACCCTTTCATGAACCCTCAGCACCCTCGCCGCCGTGTCATCATCGTCGCCAGTTTCTTGTTCGTAACCACCGCCGGACTCCTTTGGCTGGCGCAAAATGAATCTCCCTCTCACCCGGCCACGGTGAAGTCCGATCTCGTGACCGTTTCGAACGCGGCTCCCGCAACGCCGGACCTAACACAAGCTTCGAAAAACCACGGCAAACCCGCCGCCGTTAGGATCGACTCCGAGGAAGTCTGGGATTTCGACCTTGGCGGGCAAGCAAGCTCCATCACCCTTGCCCTCGATGAAGCCGCCCTCCGCGATGCCGATGGCAAGGAAACCATCGCCCGCCTCACCCCTCCTGCCACCCAGGAAACCCTGCCCGCCCGCCTCGCCGAACTCAGCGCGCCCCACGGCGTTTTCCCGGTCGCCTACCTCGCCGGACAAGAGCGCTCCGTCGCCACCCGCCGCATCGTGACGCCGGATCTACGGGTGCAGTTGGATGCCGCTGCCGCGGAAAAAATCGCCGCCCAACACCAACTCATCATCAAGGATCGTCCCTCCTACGCCCCGGGCTGGGTTGTCATGAGCGCGAAAAATCCCTTCGCCGCGCTCGATGCCATGATCAACCTGCGCGCCCTGCGTGAGGTCGCTTCCGCCGATGTCCTGCTCGCCGTCCAACACAGCTTGCGCGCCCTGCCGAACGACCCGCTCGTCACCAACCAGTGGCACCTCAAACGTGCCGGCACTGCGGTGGTCGGCTCGGATTTGAATATCGAAACCGCTTGGAACTACCCATCCGCCACCGGCAGCCGCGGCGTCGGCATTCGCATCGGCGTGGTCGATGACGGACTCGAAACCCTTCACCCCGACCTCGCGCCGAACGTCGATACCACCAACGACAAGGACTGGAACGGCGGCGACGCCGACCCCAACCCGGGCAACGGGGACGACCACGGCACGGCCTGCGCCGGAAATGCGGCGGCCCGGGGAAATAACGGCGTCGGAGTTTCCGGCACCGCCCCGGAAGCCACCCTCGTCGGCATGCGCCTCATCGCAGGTGCCGTTACCGACGCCCAGGAAGCCGAGGCCATGAGCTATTTGCCCGATCTCGTTCAAATCAAAACCAACAGTTGGGGGCCGTCGGACTCCGGCACCATCCTCGAAGCGCCCGGCCCGCTCACCATCGCCGCCTTGCAAACGGCCGCCACTTCCGGCCGCGGTGGCAAAGGCAACATCATCCTCTGGGCAGGCGGCAACGGCGGCAACGTCGGCGACGATTCCAACTACGACGGCTATGCGAATTCCATCTACACCATCTCCATCGGAGCCACCGACAGCGCCGGCCACCGCGCCTATTACAGCGAGCCCGGTAGCAACGTCGTCGTTTGCGCCCCCTCCAGCGGCGCCTCCGGAACCCTTGGCATCACCACCGTGGATCGGACGGCTAACAAGGGATACAATACCCAACCCTCGGCAAATGGCGGGGACTACACCAGCACCTTTGGCGGCACCTCGTCCGCCACCCCCACCGCGGCCGGCATCGTCGCCCTGATGTTAGAAAAAAATCCCGCCCTCGGCTGGCGGGACGTGCAGGAAATCCTCATCCGCACCGCCGTCAAACCACCTTCGTCCACCGGCTGGCTGGACAACTCGGCGGGTTTCCATTTCAACCACGACTTTGGAGCCGGTCTCATCGACGCCACCGCCGCCGTAGATCTCGCCGGCATCTGGACCAATCTGCCCGCGCAGACCTCCGCCACTTCTACCCAGACCGGACTGACCACCGCCATTCCTAACAACAATGCCGCCGGCGCCACCCGCACCTTCGACCTCTCCGCCTCTAACATCCGCGTCGAACATGTCACCCTGAAGCTCAGCGCCACCCACAGCCGCCGAGGCGAACTCGAGGTCACACTCACCTCGCCCGCCGGTATGGTCAGCACGCTTGCGGAAGTCCACAGCGACCCCAACGCAAACTATTCGAACTGGACCTTCAGCTCCGTCCGAAACTGGGGTGAAATTTCCACCGGCACTTGGACACTAAGGGTCGCCGATCTCGGCACCACCAATTCCGCGGGTGGAACGCTCACCGCTGCGGAACTCAAGATATTCGGTTCGTCGGCCATTCCGGTGAATCCCGCCCCGCTTGCCCAAATCACCCAGCCATCAAACGGCCAGGTCTTCAGTCCGGGCACGCAGGTCACTGTGAACGTCACCGCCAGCGATCTAACCATGAACGGATCGGCCGGCACGGTCACCCAAGTTGAACTCTTTGACAACGACGTCTCACTCGGCACGGACACCACCGCGCCCTATTCATTCAGTTATACACCGGCCTTGGGAAGTCATTCGCTCGTCGCCAAGGCCACCGACAGCGAGGCGGCCATCGGCACCTCCGTTTCCGTCAATTTCACCGTAGTCAATCAAGCCCCGGCCATCACCGCGGCCACTCTATCAGCCACCGGCCAATCATACAGTGACATTCCGCTGACCGTCTCATCGATCACCGCCTCCGATCCGGAAGGCAGCCCGCTGACCTACACCTATCAGTGGCAATCGAGCGTCAACCAGACTGACTATTCCGACGAAACAGGTGCCACCACCGACACCGCTCCCGCCTTGGCGGGCAAACTCCTCCGCTGCGTGATCACCTCCTCCGACGGAAACTCCAGCAGCACCGCATTTACCACCGCATCGGTCAATTTGCTCACCCGTCCCGGCACCACCGCCACGACCGGCACCGACTATTCCTACACCAGCGGCCTTGTCCTCCGTGGTGCCGGTTCCACGCTTTCCCGCCGGGCGATCATCAACGAGTTCAGCCAAGGCCCATCCGGTTCCTCCTCCGAATGGATCGAAATTCTCACCCTCCAGGTCGGCAGCCTTGCTTTCTGGGATCTCCACGACGACGCGGGCAGTACCCTCGTCTTCCTTGACGATCCCGTCTGGGACGACATCCCCGCCGGCACGCTCATCGTCGTTTACAATGGCGATTCTAAGGACCCGCTACTCCCCGCCGATGACCTCGATCCTTCTGATGGCAAGATGGTCGTCAGCAGCACCAACCCCGCCTATTTCGATGCCACCTACGACGCGTGGCTCCCTCTGGGCAACAGCGGCGATTCGATCTTCCTCGCCGATGATACCGAAGCCCCCGTCGCATCCGTCGCCTACGGCAACAGCACCGCCACCACTCCCAACGTCGGCAGCGTCGGCAGCACCATGTCCGCTTACTATGCGGGAGATACCGACGCCGGAGCGAACGTCTCCTCTAACTGGCGCGTGACCACCGCACTCACCGCGAGAAGTCTGCGCGCCTTTCTTCCCGGCATAACACTGAGTGGTGGCACTTACTCGCAGAATTTCAACACCACCCCTGGCATCAGCGGAACCGCCTATCCCGACGGCTGGACTTCATATGAGGCGACCACCGCGGACGTCGCCATGACAGTCGGCAACGCGGCATCGACCGCGGGAGCAAATTACAATTACGGCTCCCGTATCGGCCTGCTCGGTTCGGGAAGCGCCTTTGATCCCGGCTCCCTCGTTCTCGCAATCGCTAACACCACTGGCCTCACTGGAATGAACATCTCCTTCGACGTGGTGAAAATCCGCGAGCAGGCGCGCTCAATGAGTTTCAAACTCCAATACAGCACCACGTCCGCTACCGCCGGATATAGCGATGTCCCGGGAGCCGCCTACACCTCCGCCGCGATCGCGGAAGGCACGTCCACTGCATTCCCGGCAATCGCCCTTCCCGCCGCCATCGAGAACTCCTCCACCACCGTTTATTTGCGTTGGTATTATGTTTCTGATAGCGGCAGCGGTCAACGCGACGGGCTCGCACTCGATAATGTCGTCCTCAGCGCCGCTTCCCCCACACCCCCACTCACCCTCGCCGTCACTCCCACAACGTTCGCGGAAAACATCGGTGCTTCGGCGGCGACCGGCACCGTCAGCATTCCCGCCGCTCTCGGCGTCCCGCTAACCGTTACTCTCGGTTCCTCCGACACCAGCGAAGCCACCGCACCCGCCACCGTCACCATCGCCGCGGGCCAGACGAGCAGCCCCACCTTCGCCATCTCGGCGGTCGATGACTTGGATTCCGACGGCCCGCAACAAGTCAATCTAACTGCCTCTGCCGCGGGATACGTGGACGGCGCGATCGTCCTCACCGTCACCGACAACGAACCCACCGTCGAGGGCGTCACCCCTGCTGCGGGAAATAATGTCGCCAACTTGGCCTTCGTCACCGCCATCCGCAACGGCAGCCTCAACAGCCCGGCGCTGTTCCGCATCGGTGTCGGCGCGGTGATCCCTAGCGCATTGACGCTCGATCCCAACACCGGCCTCCTCTCGGGCACCATCGCTTTGGGCAATCCTGCCGGTGAATACCTCATCGTCATCGAGCGCTACAACACCCTCGGCGAAACCGTTTCCCAATCCTACACGCTCACTCTCAGCGCCGGCGCCTCGGACACCTACGCCGCATGGATTTCCGGTTTCCTCGTCGGCGGACTCACCGGCCTCAACGACGACTTCGATCACGACGGCCTGCCTAACGGAATTGAAAACCACTTAGGTAACCAGCCCGACGCCGGCAACCCCGGCCTCACCCAGGTTTCCGCCACCGCCACCACGCTGGTCTTCCGCCACAGCCGCTCCAACACCCCCGCGACGGATCTAACCGCGAGCTACGAATGGTCCAGCGATCTCATTTTCTGGCACCCGTCCGCCGCCACCGATGGCGACACCACCGTCACCATCGCTGCTGTGGCGATCGACGACACCACGTCCCCGGCCAACGATCTGATCGAAGTCACCGCCACTGTCACCGGCACCCCGGAGCCGCAGCTTTTCGTCCGCCTCACAACGGTTCGTTAGACCTTGGGTCGCTACAACACACAAAAACGCCCGGCTCCGGTGATGGAGACGGGCGTTCTGAAATAATGGTTACCTCGTTCGCTTACTCACCGAGGCCGAAACGGACGAAGCGGGTGACGGTGAGGGTGTCGCCGAGTTCCTTGCCCTTGGCTTCGAGCAGCGCCGAGACCTTGATGTCGGAGTCCTTCACGAAACCTTGCTCCAGGAAGCAGCTTTCAGCGAAGAATTTGCCGATTTGGCCCTTGAGGATGTTCTCGATGATGTTAGCCGGCTTGCCTTCTGCGAAGAGGCGGGTGCGGAAGATGTCGAGCTCGTTGTCGACGACGGATTGCGGAATGTCATCGCGGGAAAGGCCTTTGGGCGCGCAGGCGGCGATGTGAAGCGTGAGGTCCTTGATGAGTTCCTTGAAGCTATCGGTGCCTTTCGACTCCGGCTTGGTAGTGCCGACCTCGATGAGCACGCCGACCTTGCCACCGAGGTGGATGTAGGAGGCGACGACACCGCCGGAAGCAGCGTCGTAACGGACGTATTTACGGAACTGGAGGTTTTCACCGACTTCGCCGACCTTCGCCTTGATTGTGTCTTCGATGGTTTGTTCGCCGTGTTGATGGGCGAGGGCAGCTTCGTAATCAGCGGCTTTGGAAGCGGCGAGCGCGTCGGCGATGTCGCCGACGAAGGCTTGGAAGCTTTCGTTTTTCGAAACGAAGTCCGTTTCGCAGTTCACTTCTAGCAGGAGACCGGAAGTTGCATCCGCGTTGACGCGCGCGGTGATGACGCCTTCGTTGGCGGCGCGGTCGCTCATTTTCGCGGACTTCATGATGCCCCGCTCGCGGAGGAGCTTGATGGAGGCTTCGAGGTCGCCGTTGGTTTCAGTGAGGACCTTTTTACAGTCCATCATGGGGGCGCTGGTCTTGTCGCGGAGTTCTTTGACGATTGATGCGGTGATCATTTGAAATAAGGTGTTAGGTATAGAGATGAAAACGGGCGGCCCGTCGTTAGACAGGACGCCCGCATTCGGAAAACAAGCTAGTTTTTGCGGGCGGCGACCATGGCATCGACCAGATTCTGGAGGATGATGCGGATCGAGCGGATGGCGTCGTCGTTGCCGGGAATCGGGAACTGGACGAGCGCCGGGTCGGCGTTGGTATCGACGATTGCGATGATCGGGATGTTCAAGCGGCGGGCTTCGGCGACGGCGATCGTTTCGCGGGCGGAGTCCACGATGACGACGGCGTCAGGCTTCTTGTCCATGTCGCGCACGCCGCGGAGGTTGCGGAGGAGCTTTTCGCGCTCGCGGCCGAGGGCGGCGAGTTCCTTTTTCGACATGGCCTTGAATTCAGGCTGCTTCTCGATGTTTTCGAGATACTTGAGGCGCTCGACCGACTTGCGGACGGTGAGGCTGTTGGTGAGCATGCCGCCCAACCAGCGGTGGTTGACGTAGTGTTGTCCGGTCGCTTCCGCAGCTTCGCGGATGGCGTCCTGCGCCTGGCGCTTGCAGCCGACGAAGAGGACTTTCTTGCCCTTGCCGACGAGGTCGGCGAGGAAATCGGAGGCTTTATCGAGCTGCTGGACGGTTTTTTCCAGGTCGATGATGTAGATTCCGCCTTTGTCCTTCATGAGGAAGGGCTTCATGCGCGGATTCCATTTTTTGGTTTGGTGGCCGTAGTGGACGCCGGCGTCCACCATTTCGTTGATGAGTTCGTTGATCATTGTGTATCTAGGTTTCCCGCCTTGAAATCAGGACGGGCGATTTTGAAGATTTGCCGCATGGAGCCCCTCCGGATCTTCGTTGGTGAATAAGGCGGCCTGAAGAGGGGCGGGGAAACTGGGAAAATCAGCCAACCTTGGCAAGGGAAATCCTGTGACTCAGCGATCGTAGCCCAGCGTTTCCCGGAGTTCCTTCCGAAGTTGTAGCGCGATCCTATGCTCAAATGTCGATCCCGAGGGGAAATCCGCATCCGGCCGGAGCAGCAGGTCTTTGGCGGACCAGTGATGCGCCCTCATTTTGAAATACGGGGCCGCGGACAGCACCAACAGCGCGGCGAGGGCACAGGAAGGAACGAGCATCCGCGCGATAATCCCGTGGCGGAGCTGGGTTTGGAATTGCCCAAAGAACGACATGAAGCCAACCAGAATCACCCAGAACACGGCGATGCCCGCGAGAACCCATGCGGTGACGGCCGGAGCATTGGAAGAGTGCGCCACCGCCCAGCCGCTGACGGGTATGAAAGCCACGAGGCATGCGATCGGGATGAGCAAGCTGGCGGAGCGGGCCGTCACCAGCGTGAAGGATTTCGTTCTCTTGCGCAGACACCAACATGAGAGCGCCCCACAACTGAAAATCATCAGCATTGCCAGCCCGACAGGCTGTGCAAAGCCCAGTGGCGGGTTGTCGAAATAGGGCGCAAACGACAAATCCCCGTAATGCACGCTCAGCTCCCGTCCTCCCAGCGGCGTGAAGCGGGTGACTGCGATGAAATAGACGATTGGCAGCACGACCCCCACTCCGAAAACCAGCAACCAGTCCCGCGGCAGCATCAACAATTCCAATCGTACGGTGAGCCGGCGAATCAGGACGGGTGACCGAAAGCGGAAAACCGAGGCGAGTCCCATTCCGAGAACCAGAAGTGCCCAGGCGAAGTAGCTCGCGGTCCACGCCAGCGTCTCGTGGTCCATCAGGCGTCCTGGTTTCACATCCTCCAAGGGGAGCAGTGGCGGATTTTGCATTACCGGGTAATGGCCAAACAATGACGCCAGGCCTCCCCCGTGCTTGTTGAGCAACTCGGAATAGAGGTTCGACTTTCGCATCTGATTCTCAGCTTCCCGCCGCTTGAAGATCTCCCACGTTCCCCCCAACCGATTCGCCTCATCGGCAAGTCCCAGCTTTTCCGCTGACGGTGCCGCATTGGAAATGAAGTTGTAACCGGCTCTCATGGTCACCAGTTCCCCTAGCGTTGAATCGACTTCGGAATCCATCCGTTTGCGGAGAAATCCCTCCGCATCCGCCAACAGTTCCTTGAAAGAGTCCGGATCATTTTCCCCGCCGCAGAGCCATGCTTTGGCGGCCATGGCGAAGCCCAACCTCACCATCGCTATTTCAGCGGCTGTCGATTTCCTGATGCGGTAACCCAGCGAAAATGTCACCTCTGCCGGTGTTTCGATAGACAGCAATTTCATCTGGGCGCGGCCAAGTTCGGTCCGATAGGTCTCATACTTCGGCTGATTCCTGGCCTCCCTGAGGAGGGCCAGGGAATCGTTCATGGCAGCCGCATCGGTAACGTCCCATTCCGGGGTGGCGTGCGCCGGTGTGGCGGCTTTCGACTGCGGTCGCTTTTTCACGGCATCCTTCGCACGAACCCCGGCGGCCACATAGGTGAACCACGCGTTTTCCGGATCGATACGGCGGCCGTCTTTCAGAAAATCGGGAGGCAGATTTTTGAACTCATCCAGATAGGCATCCACATACTGCGCGAAGTAAGCGGGATTCTCCGGTTCGCTGTCCCACAGAACCTTCACTCTTTCTGCCGCCGAGTGCCTGGAAAGATCACCGAACAGTAGCCGCGCCTCGTCGGGTGTTAGCTTTCCGGCGATTTCTTTCTCGGTGATTTTCGGTGAGTTGTGGAAAAAATCGACGTAGTCGGATCCTCCCATCGTCGAGATCGTGTTCTCAAATCCTATGACGACCTTCGCCGCATCAATGAGCAGCGCCGCGGAGATGATCGTTAGGACGGCATAGAGGAGAATGCTCCAAACCGGTCTGCGCTTCCGGGCGTCCACCGTTTCCCAGCGGTGGATCATTCCCTCCTCACCTTCCCGCTCACCGGTTGCAAGCTCTTCCAACAGCTTCGATGCCGACAGCTTCATCTCCGCATTGTCGTCAAACGGGCGGACGGCGGTTTCGATGAGGCGGGACCGGGGATTTGACATGCGGACAGGAAACTGGCTTGTTGCTAGGGCATTCCAACTCCTTTTCGAACAATGACCTCCCGCACCTTCCTCCGCGCAGCCTTGGCACTTGTCATTTCACTGCTGGCGATCCTCCCGTCGACCGCCGCGCCCGCCATGAGCGAGAAGGCGAAGATCGAATCGCTGATCAGCCACATCGAAAATCTCAAGGACGCCACTTTCATCCGGAACGGCAACGACTACGACGCGAAATCCGCCGCCAAGTTCCTCCGCGGCAAGTGGCAGGCCAACGACAAGGAAATCAAAACCGCCGCCGATTTCATCGCCAAGGCGGCGAGCGTTTCATCGACGACCGGGAAGCCTTACATGATCAAGTTCAAGGACGGCACCCAGACGAAATGCGGCGACTATCTGACCGCCCGGCTCAAGGAGTTGAAGTGATTCGTGGGTGACGCCCTAACCATTAGCAAGTTCTTACTGCTAGGGCTTCATGCGGGCCGCGGCGGACATCCAACGCCTCCATTGATGCCCGCAGCCGCCACCGTTACACGAACAATGGCGTTTCCTTTCTCCGCGAATGCCTGCTAAGCCATTCGCCTCCCTTCATGTCCGTGTCATCCAAAGAGTCGAAGAGCCGCCGCATTGTGGAGTACGAGGCTCATCACCGGGTGGCGGTGGCGTCCGTCGTCGGGGTGATCACCTTCGCAATCGCACATCAGTGGCTGGATCTTGGCGTGAATTTGATTGTTTCGTGGGACGCGTTCGCGCTCTGTTCGCTGGCCCTGGCGTGGGCCGGGATCCTTTTCAGCGATGCGAAGAAACGGGTGGAGGAGGCTCGATTGCAGGATTCCAGCCGCACGGTAATCCTCTGTTGCCTGGTATTGGCGGCGGTCGCCGGACTCTTTGGTGCCGGAATGCTGCTCAGCACCGCGAAAGGAATGAAGGGTAACGGAGCCGCTTGGCATGCCGTGCTTGCGGTCCTGACTGTTATCTTTTCCTGGTTGCTGGTGCACACGGTCATGACGCTGCACTACGCCCATGTCTGCTATCAGATCGCCGGCAGCTCGCAGGAAAAGTTGCCCGGCGTGGGACTGGACTTCCCGGACGAACCGCAACCGGACTTCCTGGATTTCGCCTACTTCTCCTTTATCATTGGCATGACTTGCCAGACATCGGATGTGGAAATCACCTCGCGGCGCGTCCGGCGGATCGCGCTGTTCCACGGCTTGATCGCGTTCGGGTTCAATGCCGTGATCGTCGCGCTGAGCCTGAACCTCGCGTCCTCGCTGTTGTGAAAATCTTCCTTACGCGCGGAGCTTCATTCCCCGCAAACGAAGCGCGTTGGATATCACCGAGACCGACGACAACGACATGGCCGCGCCGGCGATCATCGGGCTGAGCAGCGTGCCGGTGAACGGATAGAGAATCCCTGCCGCGATGGGGACTCCCGCAAGGTTGTAGATGAATGCGAAAAACAGGTTCTGCCGGATGTTTCGCATCACCGCCTTACTGGCCCGGATGGCCCGCACGATGCCTGATAGATCGCCTTTCACCAGGATGATGTGGGCGCTCTCGATCGCCACGTCGGTGCCGGTGCCCATGGCGATCCCGACATGAGCCTCGGCCAGCGCGGGCGCGTCGTTGATGCCATCGCCGGCCATCGCAACGCGTCGGCCGCTTGCTTTCAATCCGCCAATGAGCCTGATCTTGTCGGCGGGTGATAGACCGGCGTGGATTTCGTCGATTTTCAATTCCCTGCCCACCGCCCGGGCGGTGGCTTCGTTGTCGCCGGTGGCCATGACCAGGCGGATGCCGAGCGCATGCAACGCGGCGATCGCGGCCGGCGCGCCGTCCTTGATGGGATCCGCGATGGCGAAGGTGGCCACCGCCACCTCTCCGCGCGCGACCCAGACGACAGTCTGCGCGTTGCGTTGGCCTTCGTCGGCAGACTTGCGCAAGCCGTGGGGAATCGATGCGCCTGCGGATTCGACGAACGCCTCATTTCCAATATGCCAAAGCTGTCCATTCACCTGACCGGAAATCCCGCCGCCGGTGGTGGACTGGAAGCCCATCACTTCCGGAATGGTTAGTTCGGCCTCGCGGGCGTGGTCGATGATGGCGCGGGCCAGGGGATGCTCGCTCTGGCTTTCCAGTCCGGCGGCCGCGGCTAACACTTCATCGTCCTTCGAATCGGCAGACACGGTGAAACGGGTGACCCGCGGCTTGCCGGCGGTGAGAGTACCGGTTTTATCCATCACGAGCGTGTCGATCTTCTCGAAGGTCTCGATAGCCTCCGCATTCCTAACAAGGATTCCTTCCTGAGCGGAGCGGCCGATGCCGACCATGATCGAAACCGGAGTCGCGAGCCCGAGCGCGCACGGGCAGGCAATGATGAGAACCGCCACCGCGTTGATCAGGCCGAGCGCCATCGCGGGCGCCGGTCCCCAGACGGACCATGCGACGAAGGTCATCACCGAAACTAACAGCACTGCCGGTACGAAATAGCCGGCGACGGTGTCGGCGGTTTTTTGGATCGGAGCGCGGCTGCGTTGCGCGGTGGACACCATCTGGACGATCTGCGCGAGCAGGGTATCCGCGCCCACCTTGGCGACGGTCATCACAAACGAACCGGTCTGGTTGATGGTGGCGCCCACCACTGCGTCGCCAGCCACCTTTGCGACGGGCAGCGGCTCGCCGGTGATCATGGATTCATCGATGCGGCTGGAACCTTCGAGGACTGTTCCATCCAACGGAACTTTCTCGCCCGGTTTGACGCGCAAGCGGTCGCCGACGGCGAGCATTTCCACCGGCACTTGTTCTTCGATGCCGCCGTCCGTCAGGCGGTTGGCGGATTTTGCAGTTAGGTCGAGCAATGCCCGGATCGCCTGACCGGTCCGGGTGCGGGCCTTCGCTTCGAGCAGTTGCCCTAGCAGAACCAGCGTCGTGATGACCGCGGCCGCTTCGAAATAGAGTTCCACGCTGCCATGATGGCGGAATGAGGAAGGAAACAACCCGGGGGCCACCACCGCCACCACGCTGTAACTGTAGGCAGCGCCGATGCCGATCGCGATCAGGGTGAACATGTTGAGGTTCCAGCCCTTGAAAGATCGCCAGCCTTTCACGAAGAAGATTCCGCCCGCCCAGAACACCACGGGAGTTGCCAAAGCGAATTCGATCCATTTTGCAATTGCCGGGGAAATGAATCCATCGAGTGAAACTCCGGGGATCATCGGCAGCATGGCCAACAGCAGCACCGGCACGGTGAGTGTTAGGCCGATCCAAAATTTCCGGGACAGGTCGCGAATCTCCCGCTGGGCATGTTCATCCGCCGAGCTGGTCACCGCCTTGGGCTCAAGCGGCATGCCGCATTTCGGACAGTCTCCCGGGTGATCTTGCTCGATCTCCGGATGCATCGGGCAGGTGTAAACCGCGACGCCGTTGTTAGGGAGTGGCGTCACTTGTTCCAACGCCATGCCGCACTTCGGGCAATCTCCCGGTGTATCGGAAATCACCTCGGGATGCATCGGGCAGGTGAACTGGCCGGGTTTGGCGGCGGAGGGTTTCGCTGGCTCGTGCCCGCCGCAACAAGGTGGTTTCGGAGGCTCAGGAGTGGCGGGTGTTTGGCAACATTTCATGGCGACAGCCGGTGAGGGATTAAGACAATCGGCGCTTGTAGAGCGCGATGATTTCCTCGAGCCGCTGCTCAAGGCGGGCGGGATCGTTCGAGGCATCGGCCACGCAATGGCGGACGTGATCCTCCAACAACTTCGCTTCCAAACTCCGCAAGGCCGAGTGGATCGCGGAAATAGTGTGGAGGATTTCCGGGCATTCCCGATTCTCCCCGATCATCCGGCCGACGCCTTGGACCTGGCCGGCAATTTTATTGATGCGCCCCACCAAGGGCTTGGTTTCATGGCAATCGCGCTGCATGGTTATACCCATAGGGGGTATAGGTAGCTAACGCAAGTGGAGAAAACCAACGGCCGTGCCACGGGCCTGTCAAAGCGGCCTGGCGTAGGTGTTGCAGCGGTTGTGCCAGCCTTCCTCCCAGCGCTTTTCGCCGCGGGCGGGTGGGGAGTTGGCAATCCGCCGCGAGAGCATGCGCTTGGCGGATGCGGCGAATTCCGCCGCCGCGGGGGCACCGGCGGGCACGTCCTTCATTCCGCCCAACACCTGCATCAGACCCCAGCCCTGGCCGTTGTATTTTTCCGATGCCTGGGTGCCGTCGCCTTTGAAATTCACGTAGTCGATCAAGGCGTAGGTCCCCTGCGGGGTGGTGGCCACTTTCTGATAGTTCGCCTCGATCCGCGCCTTTTCGCTGGCCGGGGCTGCCGCGAGGATCTTCGGCAAGGCCGCACGGGAGCGGGCGATGATGAAGTCCGTTTGCAAGGTCACATTCCCTGACAGCCACGTCCGCAGCGCGGTTAGCCGCGGTCCTTTGAACTCCGCTTGAAACTCCGCCTTGGACTTCCACGGGCTGTGCGCCTCGAGCGCCACCGCCGGCAAATCCGCGCCGCGCTGGCGGGCGAAGGCAGCAAATTGCGGCCAGCTTTCCTCGAAGCGCCCTTTGAAACCCGCCGGATACCAGATGAAATGGCCGATGCCCAGCGAGGGGAATTCCTCACCCGCGTTCCAGGTGGTCAGCCCGGCAACGCTGCCCGCGCATTCGTTCTGCCAGATTTTCCGGCCGATCGCCGATTTCTGCGAGGCGGTGAGATTTCCCGCCACCGCAGGGGCGGCGGAAACAACACCGGATATAAGGACGGCCAGGGAACAAACGAGACAGGCGGCTTGCATGGCCGCAGGCTACCTTTATGCTGGCGGCAGCCGCAAGCCCGCTTCCCCATGAACCGCATCCCTTGGGATAAAATCCTCAGCTTCACCCCGCTCGATGTCGGGAAAATTCTGCTCAGCGCCCTGATCATCGTGGTGGTCAACAAGGTGCAACTCTTCAACGACCGGCTCTCCGCCCTGCTGATCGCACTGCCGCTCACCTCGCTGGTGGCCATGATCTGGATGCACCACGCCAAACAATCATCCGAGCGGCTGGCCAATCACGCCGAGGGCACGTTTTGGTTCGTCCTCCCGACCCTGCCAATGTTTTTGATTTTCCCGTGGATGTTGCGCAACAACTGGACTTTCTGGACCGCGCTGGCCGCGAACTGCCTCATCACCGTGGCGTTGTTCTGGCTGACCGTGATCCTGGTCCGTCGATTCGGCATTGATTTGATGCCGAAATGAGCCTCTGAAATTTCCCAATTAAACAACCAGATAAGGCTTGTCAGAATCTCGATTCTCTGGTTTGACCATCGGCCCGGCGTCAAAACCGGAAAATCTGTCCCATCCCATTGTTTTGAGCGAAAAAAAACCGACCGCGCTTCCCGAAAACGTCATCCCGTTTGAGCAAGCACAGCCGATTTCGCGATTTCCCGGTTCTCCTATGAAAAGCGATCTCCTTGATAAGGCCTCTGAAATTGTCACCGACCCCCTTGTTTTGGTCAATCTGGTTTCCCAGCGCGTCAGGCAATTGAACAGCGGTCGTTCACCCTTGATTGCCACCCGCCCGAGCATGGGCGTGGCGGACATCGCCCTCACCGAAATCATCGAGGGCAAGATCAAGCTGGTTCACAAGGAAGCCCCCTGATCCGGGCTTTCCAACCCACCGAACCGTCCCATGAGCGCGGAAATCGCCACCAACCGGAAGGCCGGGCGCGATTTCAACATCACGGAGAAATTCGAGGCTGGAATCGAGCTCAAAGGCACCGAGGTCAAGTCGATCCGTGCCGGGAAAGTCAACATCTCTGACGCGTTCGCCCGCGTCGAAAACAACCAGCTTTTCCTTTACGGCTGCAACATCCAGCCATGGCAAACCGCCGGCGACTGGTACAATCACGCCGAGAAAAGGCCGCGCCGGTTGCTCCTCCACAAGCGGGAAATCCTCAAGCTCGCCAACGCCACCGCCGTCAAAGGCTGCTCGCTGCCACTGCTGCGGATGTATTGGCAAAACCGCCGCGTGAAAGTCGAGATCGGCGTCGGCAAGGGAAAAACCCACTCTGACCAGCGCCAGGATTTGAAGGAACGCGTCGAACTGCGCGAGGCCCAACGCGAAATGTCGCGCTTCAACCAGCGTTGATCACTGCGCTGGCTTCGGTTTCACCCGTGACGGCGGATCCGTCGGCGGGCGGACAAACACGGATCCCGCGCCGGGCTCGGATCTCGGCGCAACCGGTACGGTCGCCCGGAATTCCTCATCGCTGGGCAATCCCACCATGTCAGGCGGCATCCTGATGTCATCGCCCGGCAAGGCAGGAACCGGCGGCTCGGAAAAGGTGACTTCCGGCTCCTTCTCCACCTTCTTGGGCGCGGCAGGCTGCGCCACCACGGTCGCTTTCGGCGGGACGCAGGACACCAGCGCCATCGCCAAGCCAAGCAGCGCGCAAGTTGTGATTTTTGAAATGATCATGATGAACTCCTGCAATTCCGGCGCCGCGGCGCGATGCCGCAAGAAAGCCGCTTGCGGGTCCCCGCGCAAGGCCGAAGCGTGACGAGGTGGCGGGTGCGCGCCACGCCGCTTTATCTCAAGCCCCGCCAGCGGGTTGATTTTCTTCCGCGGAAACTTCGTTTTGCGCTGCAGGCGGCGAGGTGAACCCCGGAAGCGGCCTTACCAGATTCGTCGGCAGCGGAAAGACGCGGTCGTAAATGCCGGGGGCGATTTCGTTGGCTTGCGAATACGCGTCACGGAGCATTTCCATTTTCGCATCAAGGTTGTCGATGTAGTGGAGCGCGATGGCTTCGGGCGTGCGCGGGAGCACGGGCGAGCCGAATTCGTATTGCCCGTGGTGGCTGCCTATCAGGTGAAGCAGGTGTAAGCGGGTCATCTCGGTGGACGGCTTGAGCGCTTTCCAGTCCGCGGCGTCATCGGTGTCCAGCAGGTCGTTCCACAGCTTGTTCACCAGTTCGATGCCGAGCGGGATGTGTCCTAACATCTCACCGTGAATGCTGTGGATCTGAGCGAAGCCGTCTTCCGGATAGGAATTCTCCCACAGCTTGCCGCAGTCGTGGAAGAGCACGCCGGCGAGCATCAGGTCGCGGTTGAGCTCGGGGTAAACCGGGCACAACGCCTCGGCGGAGCGCATCATCTGGGAGACGTGTTCGACGAGGCCCCCACGGCGGGCGTGGTGATTCTTCTTCGCGGCGGCGGTTCGGCGGAAGCGGTCGCCCAAGCTCGTCAGGAAATGGGCGCACAAGTCATGCAGCCGCGGGTCGTCAATGGAATCGCAGAGCCGGCGGATCTCCGCGAAGTCGCGGTCCTGCTTTTCCCGGGTCTCCGGGTCGCCTGCTAGAAAGTCCGCGATGGCGTCCTCGTCGAGGTTAAACCAGGCGAGATGGTTCGGATTCACGCCGTATTGGTTTTGAGTCCACTCGGCTTCGAGGCGGACGACGGCGTTGTCCGTGAGTTTTTCCGCGGCGTCGTGCATCGGCGAGTCCGACCAAATTTTCAGGGAGAAGTTCCCGGTGGAATCGGCGAACACCAGCTCGAAATACGGCTTGCCGCCCTTGGTCGTGCGTGTGGCCCGGGACTGGAGTTGGGCGTGGATCGCGGCGACGATCGGGATTTCCCCGGCTTGTTCCTTGACGGCTGCTATGGTGATCGGGCTCACGCGGTCGAGCATGGCAGGCGGTGCCGCCGTGTCACGTCCCGAGCGCAGGCAGGCTCACCCGGAAGGTCGCGCCGTCGCCGGGAATGCTCGCAACTTCCACGGTTCCCTGATGATTTTCCACGATCGCCTGGACGATGGCGAGGCCGAGGCCGGAGTGGCCGCTGGACGGGCCGCGGGCGGGATCGATCCGATAGAACCGGTCGAACAGGCGTGGCAGGTGGTCGGCGGCAATGCCCGGGCCGTGGTCGGCGACTTCGAGGACGACGCGGTGATCGTCGGAAAAAACACTCACCGTCGCTTCACCACCGGCAGCCTGATGGCTGATGGCATTCGAAATCAGATTGCCGGCGACGATCGACAGCGCCTGAGGGTCGGCATGGCAGCGGGCGGTCTGGAAGCTCGACTTGAGAAGGATCCCCTTCTGGTCGGCCAGCGGCTGGAGGAGTTGAATGGAATCTGCGGCGATTGTCGATAGATCCACCGTTTCCCGGCGGACTTCCGGGCTGCCGTCCTGCCGGGCTAACAGTAACAGCGACTCGACCAGCGTGCGCATGCGGGTGGCGGCGTGGCTGCAGTTGGAAATGATTTCCCGATACTCGTCTGCCGAGCGCTCGCGTTTCAATCCGCGGGAGGTTTCCGACAGAATGACGGTTAGAGGCGTGCGGAGTTCGTGCGAGGCATCGGCGGTGAACTCGCGCTGCCGCTCGATGCCAGCGGCGAGGCGGCCGAAAGTTTCGTTGAGCACTTGGCTGAGCCGCGTCAGCTCGTTGTCGGTGCCGGCGATGTCGATCCGCTCGGAAAGTTTTCCTCCGGCGATCCGCGAAGCGGTCTGGCTGATCGCTTCGATCGGTTGGATCGCGCGGCCGGCCAGCCACCAGCCGCCCAGCAGGCCGAGCACCCACAGCAGCGCGCCACTGCCGGCGATCTGCCAGCCGAGCTGTTGGAGCGCGGCCCGATCGGCGGAAATGTCCTTGCCGACGACCACCCGGAAGCCGCGCGGGCCACCGTGGACGAGTTCGCGGAAGTTCCCGCGTGTCCGTGTTAGCTGGTCCTGATTCGCCGGAAATTTTGGGAATTGAAGGCTTTCGGGCGCGTTCGCCGAGCGGAACAGTGTCTGGCAGTTGCCGTCCCAGAAGGCGAGGTAGGTGCTTTCCGAAGCATCGGGATCAAACAAATCGCGCATTTCCAACGGAAACTTCGACGCGTCGTCGATGCTGAGAAACCTCTCGCGGATCTCGGCGGTGGTCGGCGGCCGGTCATCCTTTTTTTTCTGCGAGGGCATCTCCCAGAAACTCTTCATGAACGCCCTCTCAAACGACTCCAGCTCCCGGTCGATCCGCTCGCGCCGGGCATCAACCGCGAGGCGGTGTGTTAGAATGCACAGCGCCACGATCACGCCCATCAGGATCAGCGCGTGCCAGAGCTGGAGCCGCCAGCGGACGGAATGGAAGAGATGGTTCATTCGATCGAATAACCATGCCCGCGGCGGGTGGTGATAAAGTCGGGGCCGAGCTTCTTGCGGATGTTGGAAACGTGGACGTCGAGAAGGTTGGAAAGAGTGTCGTCGTCCTCGTCGAAGAGGTGTTCGTAAAGCTCGCTGCGGCTCACCACGTGGCCGCGGTGCAGCGCCAGATACTCGACGAGCGCGTATTCGCGGGCGGTCAGGGAAATCTCCTGCCCATGGTGACTCACAGAGCGTGCAGCGGTATCGATCACCACCGTGCCGACTTCTATCAGGTTCGACGCCTGGCCGGAACTGCGGCGGATCAGCGCACGGATGCGGGCGAGCAGTTCATCGCTGTCGAACGGCTTCGTTAGATAATCATCCGCGCCGGCATCCAGGCCGCGGATGCGGTCGGGCACGGCGTCGCGGGCGGTTAGCATCAGCACTGGGGTGGATTTCAGCGGGCGCAGGCGGCGGAGAACTTCCCAGCCGTCGAACACCGGCAACATGCCGTCGAGCACGATGCAGTCGTAATCAAACTCGCTCGCCTTGAAGAGCCCCGTCTCGCCATCGTCCGCGGTATCGACGGCATAGTTCTCCTCGCGCAGGCCTGCGGCGAGGCTGCGTTGGAGAAGCTGGTCGTCTTCAATGATGAGGAGGCGCATTGGGGAAGAGGTTGAGAGTTGGTGGTTGAGAGTTGAGAGTTAGAGGAAGAGGGGGTCTGATGAAATCTGACTCTCAACTCTCAACCCTAGACTCTCAACTCACTCGTGCCGCAAGGCATCGATCGGATCGAGACTGGCGGCGCGGCGGGCGGGCATGAAGCCGAAGAGGATGCCGATGGCGGCGGAGAAGACGAAAGCGACGATATTGATTTTTGGATCGAAAAGGAAAGGTGCGCCGACCACTTCCGCGAGTGTGGAGCAAAGGCCGTAGGCAAGGGCGATACCCGTCACTCCGCCGATGCAGGAAAGCGTCACTGCCTCGACGAGGAACTGCAGCAGCACCTCCCGCGCCCGCGCGCCGATGGCGAGGCGGATGCCGATCTCGCGGGTGCGTTCGGTTACGGAGACGAGCATGATGTTCATGATGCCGATGCCGCCGACGAGCAGGCTGACGCCGGCCACCGCGCCTAACAAGGATGTCATCACCTTGGTGCTGGAGCTGATCACCTCGGCGAGTTGCTGCGAATCAAAGACGTTGAAGTTGTCCTGCTCGTTGGCGGTGATCTTGCGGCGCTCCCGCATCAACGCGGCGACGTCCGCCACGATGTACGCGCTGGGATAGTCTTGTTGCCCGGAGATCATGATCTGGTTGAAATTCTTGCCACCCTGGCGGCCCGAGAGGCGATGGATGATGGTGGTGTAGGGCGTCATCATGTTGTCGTCCAGGTCATCGCCGAAGCCGCCCTGGCCTTTCACCGCGGTCACTCCGATGACTTCGAGCGTCATGCTTTTCACCCGGATTTTGGAGCCCACCGGGTCCACGCCTTCGCCGAAGAGTTCCTTGCGGATGGTTTCCCCGATGACGCAGACGGGTGCTGACTCCTCGACCTCGGCTTCCGTGAAGAAGCGGCCGCTGCCGACGGTCCAGTTCGCAATGGCGAAATAGTTAGGCGTGGTGCCCTGGACATCGTAGGTCCGGCTTTCCTCCTGATAGACCACCTGGGCGTTGTTGGAAACGAAGGGCGCGACCGAGGCGATGCCGGGCACCTGATCGCGGACGGCATCGACGTCCTGCAGGCTGAACATCGACGCACCGCCACCGCCCCAGCCTTGCCCAGGGCGGAGGATCAGCAGGTTGTTGCCCATCTTGGAAATATTTTGCTTCACCATCTCGGTGGCTCCGCGGCCGAGGGTGACCATGGTGATCACGGCGGCCACGCCGATGACGATCCCGATGACGGTTAGAAACGAGCGCGTCAAATTCCGCCGGATTTCCCGGATGGCGATAAGCAGCGCGTTGAAGGACATTGCAATCATGGCAGAAGATTCTAACGGGTGATGATGTCGTCGGAGATCAGGCCGTCGCGGACGTGGATGATGCGACGGGCGCAGGCGGCGACCTCATCTTCGTGGGTGACCATGATGATGGAAATGCCGCGGTCCGTGTTGAGCTTGCGGAGGAGTTCCATGATCTCGACGGTAGTTTTCGAATCGAGGTTTCCCGTCGGTTCGTCGGCGAAAAGCGTGTCCGGCTTGGTGACGATGGCGCGGGCGATGGCGACGCGCTGCTGCTGGCCGCCGGAAAGCTCGGCCGGCGTATTGCGCTCCTTGTCCGACAAGCTGACCTGGGCCAGCGCCTCGCGGGCCATCTCGTGGCGTTGTTTCCGAGTGAATCCTCGATAGAGCAGCGGAAGCTCGACATTTTCAAGCGCGGAGGTGCGGGCTAACAGGTTGAAGCCTTGGAAAATGAATCCCAGCGCATGCCGGCGGAGCAGGGAGCGCTGGTCCTTGTTGAGGTGCTCGACCGCGATGCCTTTGAACTTGTAGGAGCCGTCGGTCGGAGTGTCGAGACAGCCTAACAAATTCATGAGCGTCGATTTCCCGGAGCCGCTGGGACCCATGACGGCCACGAATTCACCGCGGTTGATGGTGAGATCCACCCCGCGGAGGGCGAAGAACGCGGCGTCGCCCGTACCGTAGCGCTTCGTAAGGCCGTGGAGCTGGATGAGCTTTTCGGCGTTCATTCGGTCTTCGGTGGCTTGATGCTGACGATGAGCGGCGTGCCTTCGGTTAGATCGCCGCCGGTGATTTCGGTGACCTTCCCGTCGGTGATGCCGGTGGTGACGTGAATTTCCGAAGGCTCGCCGTCCTTGAGAGTCCAGACCTTGGGAGTCGAATCGGATGAGCCCGCCTTCGGTGGCGGTGCTCCACGCCAGCGCCGGCCTCCGCCCGGCGAAAGGCTTTGGACGAGCGTCCGCTTGGTATCCGCCGGCTTGCCGATGGCGGCGGCGGCGACGGGATCAAAGCGGAGGGCGGAATTCGGAACCACCAGGATGTCTGGCTTGTCCACGATGGCGATGTCCACGGTCGCGGTCATGCCGGGGCGGAGCGAAAGGTCCTCATTGGTCACTTCCAGCTCGGTGCTGTAGGTGACCACGGAACTGGTCGTGCTGGCCCCTTCCTTGGCGGTTGTGCCCGTTCCGACCGCACCGAACGCCACCTTTTTGACCTTCGCGGTGTAGTTGCGCGCGGGCCATGCATCGACGCTGAAGGTCGCGGTCTGGCCGACTTCGATGCGTCCGATATCGGCTTCGGAAACATTCACTAGCAGTTCCATTTTTTTCAAATCCTCGGCGATGGTGAAAAGCGTGGGAGCGGTGAAAGATGCGGCGACGGTCTGGCCGACTTCGATGGAACGCGAAAGGACGATGCCGTCGACCGGCGAGCGGATGATGGTTTTCGCCAGATCGCTTTCAAAGGCCCGGACGTCCGCCTCCGCTCCGGTCACCGCGGCCTTGGTGCTTCCCAAATCCGCCTCGGCGCGGGCAACGGTGGCGCGGGAAGTCTCCATGGTGGCGCGCGACGGGGTTTTCCCGCCGCTGAGATCATGGAGTTCCTCCTGGCGGGCGAGCGCGGCCTTGCTCTCTGCCAGAGTGGCATCGGCTTGGCTGACTCGGGCCTTGGCGGCGAGCAGGGCGGCACGGCTTCGCTCGGTCTGCTGGTCGAGCTTGGAGGTGTCGAGCTTGGCGAGGGTCTGGCCCTTTTTCACCTGATCGTTGGTGTCCACCAGCACTTCCTTGGCCGTGCCGGAAAGCTCGCTGCCGACGATGATCTGGTTGGTCGGGGCGAGGTTTCCGGCGGCGGTCACGATGAGCGCGATCCGGCCGGTCTTGGAGTCCTGCGTCTGATAGTCGGCTTTCTGCTCATCGTTGCCATTGGCTTTTAGAAAATACCAGCCGGGTGCGCCTATCAGCGCGAGGGCGATGAGGATGAAAATCCATTTCCGCACCGGGCGTGAGGCGCCGCTGGCGACGATAGTTGCGAGATCTTCTTCTTGGGGCTGTGGCGTGGACATGTCGGGAAAGGGGAAAAAGGGAAAATGAAATCACGAGCCGGCCGACCAGCCGCCGCCGAGCGCCTGATAGAGACGGATGTAGGCGGTGGTGCGGTCGGTGCGGGTGGAGAGCAAATTGTCCTCCAGACTGAGCAACGTGCGCTGGGAATCCAGCACGTCGAGGAAATCGATCTCGCCTGCCTGATAACGCTGGCGGGCGACCTCGTCGGACTCGCGGGCAAGCTGGGTCGCCTTTTCCAAAGTGGCGAGGCGCTCAGCGGATCGGCGGCAGGCGATCAGCGCGTTCTCGGTATCGGAAAGAGCGGTGAGCACCGTCTTCCGGTAGGTCTGGATGATCTGCTCCTCGCTGGCGCGGGATGCCTCGATGTTCGCCTTGATGCGGCCGGCGTCGAAGATCGGCGAGGTGATGTTTCCGGCGATGCTGGCGGCCGCGCTTTCCGGGTCGAACAACTTGGTGCCGGATGAGCTGCCCAATCCCAGCGAGCCGGAAAGACCCAGCGACGGATATTTGGTCGCTTCCGTCGCGCGGGTCGAAGCCGCGGCGGCGAGCACCTGATAACCGGCGAGGCGGACATCCGGCCGCTGCCTCAGCACGTCGGCCGGGATGCCCACCGCGAGGCTCGACGGCGGCACCGGAATCCCGCGGCTGCTGGAAAGCATCCCGTCGAGCACGCCCGGCGCGCGTCCTGCGAGCAGCGCGAGATCGTTTTTCCCTTGGGAAATGGCTCCCTCCAACGAAGGGATCGCCGCACGGGCGGATTCCAAGCTGCTCTCCGACTGGGTGGCTTCGAGCGAATCCGCCTCGCCCGCCTTGAGCCGCCAAGCGGCGAGCTGGGCGGTTTCCTCTCGGGTCGTGACGTTTTGCCGCAGCACAGCGAGCCGCGCCTCGTTGGTGCGGAGGTTCGTGTAGGCAGCGGCGATCTCCGCGGCCAGGGCGGCGTGGACCGAATGTAAATTTTCCCCAGCGGCTCCGAGATTCGCCGCCGCGGCTTCCACCGAACTCCGGTTGCGGCCAAACAAATCCACCTCCCACGACGCGTCCAGCCCCGCCGAGTAGGCGTGGGAAGTGGCCGTGCCGCTGCCGTCATTTCGGTTGCGGCGGAATGCGCCCCCGCCGCCGCCGTCCAGACTCGGGAAAAGTGTCGAATACTGCGCGTCACGGTTCGCGCGCGCCTCGCGGACCCGCGCCGTGGCCGTCTTCACGTCCGGGCTGTCCTGGAGTGCCGCGGCGATCAGCCGGTTGAGCGTCGGATCGTTGAATCGTCCCCACCAGCGCGACAGGTCGCGTTCCGGCGAGGCCACGGGAAATTTTCCCGCGTTCCGCCATTCCGCGGACAGTTTCATGTCATCGACCGACGACGAGGAAGTGACGCCGCAGCCCGTCAACCCGGCAAGGGCGACGCTGGACAGGAAAAGGAAACGAGCGGATCTCATGGCAAATCTGGAGCGACCCTAGCCGTCTCAACCTTTAGAAAAGGTGAAGAGCAAGAATTCTTCCGACCAAAGCCACCCGCCATACGCGCCGCCGCCGGGAAAGCTTGCCGAATGAACGCCCCCGCCCACAAATCACCCGCAGCGGAGCGGAATATTTCAGCATGATTCAAACAACCACGCCACCCGACGGCAAGCTCCGGGCCCACAAGCCGGGCTCCCCGCGCTCGAAGCCGCCGGGGCATTTTTACGATGTCTGCCGCTGGCTGTGGCTCGGGGTTTTCGGATTCACCATGCGGGTCCGCAGCACCGGGTTGAAAACCGTGGGCAAGCACGGCGGCATGCTCATCGCCGTCAGTCACGTGAGCTATCTGGATCCCATCGTCGTCAGCGCGGTGCTGCGGCGGCGGATCAGTTGGGTTTCGCGAATCGAATACCATCGGCAATGGTTCATGCGCAACGTCCTCTACCACGGCGGCGCGTTCCAAGTGAACCGCAAGGGACCCGCCTTGCCGACCATTCGCGAAGGCCTGCGACGTCTCGAACGCGGCGAAGCCGTCGGCATCTTCCCGGAAGGGGAAATGATGACCGGCGCGAATTCCGTGCTCCGCGGCGCCGGCATCAAACACGGCGTCTGCCTGTTAGCCGCGCGCTCCGGTCGGCCGGTGCTGCCGGTCATTGTGTTAGGCACGGACCAACTGAATCAGTTCGGCCCCTGGATGCCGGCGAAACGCGGGCGGCTCTGGATCCACGTCGGCGAGCCGATGCACGCGAACACCGACGGCAACAGCCGCCAGGGCCGCGCGGATTTCGCGGAGCGTCTGATAGCGGAATATGTCCGCCTCTACGCCGAGATGCGGGTGAAATTTGATTTGCCCGAGAGCATCGCGCCGTGAGCGCCCGCTTTCTTTCCGCTTCCCGTGCCCGGTTCGAGACGCTAGAAATCCCCAGTGGACGGCACCATCGAGGAACGACTCAACGAATTCATCCGGCGCAAGGGTCTGCGCCGGACCGGCCAGCGTGACACGATCGTCAAGGCGGCGTTCTCCAAGGACGAGCATTTCACCGCGGAGGAATTGTTTGATCGCGCACGGAAGCTCGATTCCGAAACCTCGCGAGCCACGGTTTACCGCACCCTGAGCCTGCTGGTGGAGGCCGATTTGCTGCGCGAAATCGACCTCGGCGACAACCAGACGACCTACGATCCCAACTTCCTCAACAAGCCGTCGCACAACCATCTGGTGTGCATCGATTGCGGGCGGGTGGTGGAGTTCGAGGATTCGCATCTGGACTTGCTCAACGATTGCGTGACCCGGCGGCTCGGCTTCAAGCCGCTCCGCCAATCGATCAAGATCGAGGCGAACTGCGAGCAACTGCGGCTCAACGGCCGCTGCCCGAATCTAATCGCCTCCCGTCTAACCGGCAAACGGTTGCGCAAGAAGCGCTGAGCGTTTCCACACGCCGCGAAATTTACCGGGAGTTTACAGACAGACTCCGCCGCGCCGGATACGGTCGGGCCGATGAAAACACCTTGGATCATGATATGTGCGTGGGTTTCGGTGGCAATGGCCTCGGCCGCCGAGGAAACAGTCGTCACGCCGACACTCGAATCGGTCGCCTTGTTCAAGAACGGACTCGCCGTAGTTAGGGCGACTTTTCCCGTCAAGGGACCCGGCCGATATCGGTGGGACAAGGTGCCGCGCGTGGTTCACGGCTCGTTCTGGGTTGAAAGCGACGGCCAGGTCTCCGTGCAATCGACCACCCGCATGATCGAGCTAACCGACGAGGCCGAAGCTCCCGCCGGCGGGTTGCAACAGGATCTTGCCGGCAAGGAAGTGACGGTGACTTTGAAAAACACCGGAACCGCGCAGAACGCGGTGCTCTCCGGCACGGTGTGGGAAATCCCACCGCACGCGTCCACCCGCAGTTGGGACACCGAATACAGTTCGCTCAATCCTAACAGCGGCTCGTATTATTGGAATCGCGCCCAAATTCCGGTCACCCCCGTCAAGCCGGGCGCGGGCGATTTCCTGGTCCTGCTGGAGTCCGGTGGCAGCCGTCGCTATATCGACCGGTCGAGCATCGCCTCGCTCTCGGTGAGCGGGCCGTTCCTCCCGGCGAAACATCGCGAGGAGCGGCCGGTGTTGCTGTTCGACGTTCAGCAGGCCCCGGCCAACGGCGGCGCGGTGAGGGTCACCTATCTAACGAAAGGCCTGGCATGGCTGCCCGCCTATCAGGTGGACCTGACCGATCCCGCGAAGCTGAAACTCCGCCAGAACGCGGTGGTCCGCAATGAAATGGGGGACCTGTCCGACACCGAAATCCAGTTAATCTCCGGCTATCCCAACGTGCGCTTCGGCACGGTCGATTCCCCGTTGTGGCCCGGCTCCGGCCTCGCGGCGTTTTTCCAACAGGTCAATCAGTCGGGTTCCGCCGCCGGCGGCATCATGAGCAACGTCATGTCCCAACAGATGATCTATTCCAACGGCTCCAGCAGTCGCAGCGAATCCGCGCCGCTGCCAGAGGTCGCCGAGCAAGGCAGCATCAGCGACGACATTCACTACGAGAGCATCGGCCGGCACAGCCTGAAGGCCGGTGACTCGTTGTCGCTGGACATCGCCGCCGCCAGCGCCGCGTATGAGCGCGTGGTCGAATGGGTGGTGCCCGACCCGCGAGACGGCAACGGCCGCTACCGCCGCGGCAACGGCAGCGAACCGACCCCGGACGAGCCGGCGTGGGATGCCGTGCGTTTTGCCAACCCATTCAAGTTCCCGATGACAACAGCCGCCGCCGTGGTGGTGGAAGGCGGCAAGTTCCGCGGCCAGAGTCTATCAGAATGGGTCAATCCGGGTCAGCGCACGTGCTTGCGGATCACCCGTGCGTTGACTGTCCGCACCGAGTCGGGCGAGGTCGAGGAGGAAGGTCAGCGTGAAATCACCTGGATCGCTGGCAACGACTATCAGCTCACCAAGGTCAAGGGCCGGCTCGCGGTGCGGAACTTCCGTGGCACGGAAGTGACCCTGACCCTGCGTTGCGGATTTTCCGGCGAACTGCTGGAAGCTGAAGGCGATCCCGAGAAATCGCTCCGCACGGAAGGCGTCTACAGCGTCAACCCGCGCCGCCAGCTCGATTGGACCATCAAGCTCCCACCCGGCGCGGAGAAGGTGCTGACCTACCGCTATCAGGTGCTGGTGGACCGGTGAATGCGGGGTATCCAATGGCCGCGTCCCGTTGCGCGGGATGGTCGCTCAGTCCAGCAAATCCCCGTAGTGCTTGCGGGCGATGGCCATCGAAAGATCGAGGATGCCCTGGCTGCGGGTGTTTAAAAGCGCCTCGTCGGCCATGGCCGCGCATTCCGCGTGGCTGAGCGACCGGATTGCCTGGCCGACCCGCGGAACTTGCTGCGGGCCGACGGAAAGCTCCTCGACCCCGAGGCCTAGCAGCAGGGGAGTCAGGCGGATGTCGCCTGCCATTTCACCGCAGACTCCGGTCCAGATGCCGTTGTCGGTTCCGGCGTCGATCGTGCGCTTGATCAAGCGGATCACGGCGGGATGGGTGGGCCGATAGAGTTCGGCGACGTGGGGATTCACCCGGTCCGCGGCGACCGTGTATTGGATCAAGTCGTTGGTGCCGATGGAGAAGAAATCGACTTCCGGGGCGAGCAGGTCCGCGCAAAGCGCCGCGGCCGGGACTTCGATCATGATCCCGACGGGAAGATCGTGGTCGAACGCGATGCCTTCGCTATCCAACTCATCCATGCAACGGCGCACCATGTCCTTGCTCCGCCAGACTTCGGATAGACCCGAGATCATTGGGAACATCACCGCCACTTTGCCGAAGGCGCTGGCCCGGAGGATCGCCCGGATCTGTTCGCGGAACATCGCCGGACGCGCCAGCGAGACGCGGATGCCGCGCCAGCCGAGAAACGGGTTCGGCTCAGGATCGGTTAGAGGCTCCACCGGCAGCTTGTCGCCTCCCGCATCGAGGGTGCGGATAATCACCGTGTGCGGCGCCATTTCGCGGGCGACCCGCGAATAGACTTCCGCCTGGTGTTTCTCGTCGGGCATTTCCTCGCCGTTAAGCAGCAGGAATTCCGTGCGATAGAGTCCGATGCCCTTTGCGCCACTGCGTTTTACGAGCGCCAGTTCATCGACGAGCTCGATGTTCGCGGAAACCGTTAGTGGCCGGCCATCGACCGTTTCGGTGGCCGCCCCGCGCATCGCATCGAGCGAGCTGCGGACTTTTTCCTTGGCCACGGTCAGGCTCCGGTAGCGTTCGAGGGTTTCCTCGGTCGGATAGAGAATCAGTTTGCCGGTGTAGCCATCGAGGATCGAAGGGGTCAGCGCGATGATATCGATCACCGCTCCGTCGAGGCCAACGACGGCGGGAATCCCAAAGGCGCGGGCGAGAATCGCGGTGTGCGAGTTCACGCTGCCTTGTTCGGTGGCGAACCCGAGCACATGCCGGCGGTTCATTGAGGCGGTGTCCGAGGGTGCCAGATCGTAGGCCACCAGCACGTGCTGGTCTTCCGGTCCGGGCGGGCGGGTATCGCCTTCCAAACTGAAATTCCGCAAGACCCGCTGGGCGACGTCCTCGATGTCCGCGGTCCGCTCCCGCAGATAGGGGTCGGGAATGCGCCGCATGGCCTCCAGGAAATTCTGCATGATAGCGTAGAACGCGTATTCGCCATTCTGCAGGCGGCGGGAAATCGCCTGCAGCACCTTGTCCACCACGGAACGATCCTCGAGAATCATCACGTGGGCTTCGAAGATCCCGCTTTCGTTATCGCCTGATAGATCTTCCAGCCGGCTTTGCAGCTCGACCAACTGGCGTTTGGTGATTTCAAGGGCTTGGAGGAACCGTTCCTGTTCCCGCTCCACCTCGTCCTCGGCGATTTCATAGATCTCCGGGGCGGAAAATCCGCGGGCGACGACGTGCACCGGGGCGATGGCAATACCGGGAGAGGCTGGGATTCCCTCGTAGATGATTTCTTGCTCGGCTCCGACTTTCGGCATGGACTGGCGACATCATGATTGCAACAGGGGCTGCGGTTCAAGACACAATTTCCCCGCACCTCACCGTTCGGAACCCATTTTAACAAACGATCGGCAGCCGGCGACCGACGGGGCAAATCAAGATTGCCATTTGGAAATCCGGTGTAAGCTTCGGCGAAATGAAAAGCATCGCCAACATCCTCACCGCCGTCACCACCACCTTGTTTGCCAGCAGTGCGCTTGCCGAGCCGCTCGCCGTTGGGGCCGCGCTGCCGGCCGTCGAGCAAAAGAATCAGGATGACCAATTGGTGAAACTGGCCGAAGCCGGGGCCAAAGGTTACACCCTCGTTTATTTCTACCCGAAGGCCGACACACCGGGATGCACCAAACAGGCGTGCAGTCTTCGCGATTCCTACGCCGCGCTTACCGAAAAGGGCGTCAAAATCTTCGGCGTGAGCATGGACAAGGTGGAGGCCCAAAAAGCCTTCAAGGAAAAATACAAGTTGCCCTTCGATCTGCTCGCCGACCCGGACGCAAAAGTCGTCGATGCCTTCGGGGTGCCGAAGACCGTGGGTTTTGCTTCGCGCCAGGCGTTTCTCTTTAAGGATGGCAAGCTGGTCTGGGTGGACCAGAAGGCCTCGACGGAGAAGCAGGCGGAGGATGTCCTCAAGTTTCTCGCCGCGCAGAAGTGACTCCGGCGGCGAGCGGCCGGAGCCCTATCAGGCGGACGCGGGAATGGCTTTTGCCAGTTTCGTGAAATGCGTGCGCCACTCGACCTTGGCCGTGAGCGCCATCAGCAAGGCCAGCGTGGCCACCCCGCAGATGGTGAGCGTGATGCCTGTTAGCCCGTCGAAGAAGAACGAAGCACTGAACAGAATCAGATAGGCGAGCTGGGCGGGCAGGGCGACCTTGAACAACGTGTTGCCTCCGACGGCCTTGAGGTAGCCGCAAACCAGCACCAGCGAAACCACGGTCGCGATCGCGAAACTCGGATAGAGCGGCACCAGGTCGACCAGATAGGCGAACAACAGGTGGAACGCGAAGAAGCCCGCCGAGACGAAGAACACATGCATCGGATGCAATGGCACGCCCTTGAGACCGCCGACGAGCAACACCACCGTCACGAAGAACACCAGCGACACCGGCGCGAAGAAGGCGATCCGCGCCGCGACCGGCCCGGCATTCAAAAGCTTCGGCATGTCCATCCCGATCGACGGGACTGCCAGCACGTCCGGATAGTTCCACGTTAGATCCCAGCCTCTGCCATCGGTCTTGCGGTCGTTGTCCTTGGGCGAGCCGGTGCCGACCGGGAAATCGATTTCGGTGAAATCGGTGCGCATCCTGAGGACAAATCCAGCGATGCGCCGCTTGTCGGGAAAGCCATAGACCCAACTCCCGGTCCCGCGCGTCTGATAACCCGCGTGCAGCGTAATCCGGCCGGATGCGGGCAGCACCACCGCCTGCGTGGCCACTCCGGAAACACCCGTCCGGTTGGTTTCAGGTTCCGTTCCCTCACCCAATCGAAACTCGAATCCTTCGAGTTTCTCCGCCCCGGCCGGCAAGGGAAACGAGAAATACACCGTCTGCGGAATGCGGGTTGGATTCACAAATTCATACTCCGCCTTGAAGGCCACGTCGTAGGTCCGATGCCGGAACAACCCGCGCTGTTTCGGGACGAATTTTAAATCGACCTTCACGTCGGACGAAGCGGGCAGCAAGGCCGCGCGCCCTCCGGGTGCGTTAGGCGTCTCGAACCACGCCTCCGGATGCTTTTGTTCCAAGGCCGGGTTCCAGACGCCGGCCACTTCCTGGGACATGGTCTGCGACGACTCCTGCGTCCGCTGGGACATGGCGGTGGCAAGGATGAACCAGGCCAGCGTCGTGCATCCGACAATGGCCAACGATGCGATCAAATGGGTGATTTTCATGATGAGATGAATTGATGTCTAACGGTGTGTTTCAGTTCTTAAGATCCGAGCGCTGATAGAAAACAGCCGTCGCCGGCCGCTCGTCACGGCAGAGATTCTTCCGCAGCGTCAGGCGGGACGGAGGATCGCCCGGGTCGGCCGAGCGGATGAGATTGCCGTGGGTCTCCGCCTGATAGCCGCGCGGTAGATCGATTCTCCAAGTCAGCGCCCGGATGAACAACGGGGTCTTGGGCAACGCAAGTTCCAAGGTGCCTTCCACCGGATCGAGCGCCGCGGTTCGCCCGGTGAACGAGCAGGAAACCCGCGTCTTCTGCCCAGCCGCGGGCAGGGTTAGTTCGAGTTTTCCTTCGCCGAGTTTCACCGGTGTCGCTGCCTGTCCGCCGACGTCGCACGCCAGCAGCGTCATTCCCTCCGGCACTTCGAGCGTCAAGCCGAGAGCCCCGCGGTGTTCAAGGCTCATCGCGCCCTCGACCAACATCGCTCCGTCCGGTTCGAGCTTCACCGCCCAGACGGACTCGATGATGGTTGCCTCGGCGGTGGCGACCACCGGCAGCGGAATGACCGTGAGCTCCGCCGTGGCCGGCGCATCTATCAGGTAACAGGCTTCTCCCTTGAGCTCCTCCGTCAGACTGCCGGGCAATCCTTTGGGGGAAAAGGGCCCGGTCAGACCTTCCGCCGTGTAGGAAAGTTCCGGCGAACCAAGGATGATGAACCGCGTGCGGGTCGAGTCCTCGCCCGGCCCCGCGGGTGCCTGCAGTTTCCAACTCCGGTCGAGCGGCCGTCGCGGAAGCAGATAGGAAATGGAAACCTCCCGCTCCAGCAGCCCCCGGGTTTTCCACTCGATCTGCAATCCCAGCGACCGGTCCGTGCCGCGGGTTACTTTGTGCCCGGCAAGGTCATCGCCCGTGACCCTCACCTCGCGGGCATCCGCCGGGAGCGCCAGCACTGCGGAAACTCCCGAGCCGCCGGCGGCGGAAGCACGTCCTAACACCCGGTAGGCAATCTCGCCGTCCTGCGGGAGGACCAGCACCTGGTGCTGCCACGTCCACGCCGACGGCTCCGGTGGCCGCAGGGCCTCACGGGTTTCCTCGCCACCCAACATCCGGATCTCCAGGCTTCCGCCCGTTAGAGGCAGTGCCACCAGCCGGTTGGATCCTAACACCTGCTCCTTGCCGTCGATCGCCAGGACCACGGATCGGTCGCCGCCCAGTTCACCGGTTTCGAAAACCGCGGCTGGACATGGAGGCAACACCAGGCTTGCCCCGTCGGTTCCGAATGCTGGCAGCAGCCGCGTTTCAAGGACTTGCGTGCCGGCCTTTTCCTGCGCCTGACACAGCATTTTTGCATCAATCAGGATCCGGGCGTCGAGCGGCTTCTGGCTCTCCACCGTCACCGCCCCGCCGACCAGCGGGATCATCGCCAACCCATCGGAAAATGTCGCGGTGCGGAACGTGGCATCGATCACAGGCTTGCCGTCCATCATCGCCAACCGGAACCGCGCCGACAGCAGGGCTGATAGAGGAGGTGGTGGAGGAGTGCGGGTGGCGACGGGTCGCGTTGCGTCGGTGATCAAGGTTTTCAATTCGCCGTAGGTGATCTTGACCTCCGCTTGTTCCAGCCCGGGTCCCGCGAATGCCAGGGACGGAGCCAGGATTGAAATAGCTATCAGGTGGTGGAGCTTGGCCATGCTTCATCCATCCGTCCGGCGGATGAATCGTTGATGAAGGATTCATGAAATCCCGACGCGGGCGGAAATTTATCAGATCCTTTCCAGCGAAATCCCGGACCGGCTTGTCCGCGAGTTCCGAGATTGCAATCGGCTCCGGACTGCGAAAGCATATGCCCATGATTTCCTTGTCCTGCCTACACTTGCCGGACGGGCAAATGTTCGGGTTGCAGGGCTCATGCACGCTGGGCCGCGGGCCGGAAAACACGGTGCCCATCGCCAATGACCACGTTTCCCGGAAACACGCGATCATCCAGTTGCAGGGAAGGGCCGAGTTCTGGCTGGTGGACCTGGGCAGTGCCAACGGCACCTATGTGAACGAGCGCCGCGTGTCACGCCCGCTCGCCCTGAAAGACGGTGATGTGATCGACATGGCGGGCAGCCGGATCGTGTTCCATTCGGAAGAACCCTCTGCCGACGGGGGGCACGACGTCTCGTCGATGGGCTCCACCATTCTCAGCGTGGTGCGCAAGAACTGTTGGCTGATGGTGGCCGACATCGTGGGTTCCACCCGCCTGGCGCAGGAGTTGCCACCCGAGGAGGTGCCCTTGCTCACCGGTGGCTGGTTCAAAACCTGCCGCGACCTGATCGAAGAACACGGCGGCCACATGAACAAGTATCTGGGAGACGGCTTCTTCTGTTATTGGGAGGACTCCGTGGATTCCCGCTCCCGGATCCTTCAGGCAATGCGCGGCCTTGCCCAGCTTCAGGCCGAGGCGTCGCCGCCGTTCCGCGTGGTCCTGCACCGCGGCATGACGGTTCTCGGCAGCGTGCCCACCGTCTCCGCGCTGGACCTCCACGGCCCGGCGGTGAATTTCGTCTTCCGCATGGAAAAGCTCGCCGCCGGCTGGGGGGAAATCCGGCTTTTCAGCGAGGCCGCGATGGAGTCGTTCGTCATCTCCTCACTCGCCGGCCATGAGTCGGAAGTCGAGGGCTACGACGGGAGGTTCAAATTTTTCGTGCCGGACCTCGGGGACTGATAGGTTGTTTTTCGGATCACCCAAGCCGCTTGCTAACAATTGCTAGATGGAATTGACTCGGCTTCATGTCAGGAAAGGAATGTATGATCTTGCTGGTGACGTTTGCGGCGGGAGCCGGGGCCGGCTGGCTGGCCAAGTCCGATGCACCGACGGCGGATCCGCGCGCTACCAAGGCAGCGGAGCGCAATCCGGCGGCACGGCCCGGCAGGGAGGCGTCGGCTCAGGCCAAGGCGGCGCGGCATTGGATGGATCGGATCGAGACAAGCGGCGTGCGTGAAGTGGCCAAGGAGGTTCCTCCCGGTGATTTCAAAGCGCTGGTCGAGGGGCTGATGGCCACGGTGTGGGGAGGCATGAGCGACAAGCAATTGGAGCAATTGGTGGTTCTGATCGCCGATTGGGCGGGGAAGGACCTTGATGGTGCCCTGGCGTGGGCACGGGGACTGGAAAATCCGAAGCAACGCGAAGTGGGCTTGGTTAGCATCGCGATGAAGGTGGCCGAGACTGATCCGAAAGCCGCCTTCGAGATTTATGCGGAGTTGGATGAGGTGACCACCGATACGGGAAACTACCTCTCGGAGATGATGCAGACGCTCTACAACGACGCGGCGAAACAAAGCGTCGAGGCCATGTTGAACCTGGCAGCGCGGACGCCTCGGAATGGAACGAGCGGGAGCATGGGAGTTTACATCGACTATCCCGCGGGGTTTGATTTTCGCGCTTTGGTGGACGGGCTGGTGAAGACGACGGAGCTGGGCGGCAACCATGAACTTTACAAACCGTTTTCGCCTGGGGATCCGTTCGGAGCATGGGCTCTCCGGGATGCAGACGCGGCGTTTGGCTACATCGTGGATCAGACGTCGGCGGGACAGCATCTCAGATGGAGCGGCATGCCTTACACTCTCGGCAAGAAGTGGGGCTCGCTGGAAGCCGATCGGTGGATGGGGGCGAAGTTGGCGGCGTTGTCAGCCGACGAGCAACGGGGCCTGCTGGCGGAATCCGACCTCACTCACAGCACGGGCACTCTGCGCAAGTATATCATGAATATGCCGACCGAAGAGGCTGCGACCGAGTTTCGGTTGCTATACTTGGACACCACAAAGAACGGAATGTTAGCACACGGCCTTGAGATTCTGAACGATGTCACTGACGTGCAGGAGCGGGTGGCGATCGTCGAAAGGCTGCGGGACGTGAAGAATGACTTCGGGCTCCGCCCGGCTTTAAATAACTGGGGGATTCCGGCTGATAGAATCGATCAGATCATCAAGACGGTGAGCCAACCGGCCACCAAGTGAAGGCCACCGCTTCCTCCGGCATGAGGTTGCCGGCTATTGCGAACTGGTGAGGAATTCTCCGTTGGTGAGAAATGCCCGCGCCTCGCCGACGAGAAACAGCGAACCTGCAATCAGGATCGGGCCCCCCGTGGCCTCAGCCGCGGCGAAGGCGGCTTGAAAGGTGGTGAAGCTTGCGTGCGGCGGGGCGTCTGGTGGAAGGTGCGTGGCCAGTTCTTCAGGCGAAACTGCCCGCGGAGTGTCCACCGGACAAAGAAAAATCTCTGAGGCGAGCGGCGCGAGGATTTCAAGAATGCCGCGGATGTCCTTGCCACCGACCGCGCTGAAGACCAGCGATGGCTTTTTCTCCCCGAAACTCTGCCGCCAGGTGGCGGCGAGAACTTCCGCGGACTGGGGATTGTGCGCACCGTCCAGAATGACGCCAGGCCGGATGGTTTCAAATCGCCCGGGCCAGTTCACATGGCTGAGGCCGTAGCCAACACTTTCCGAGTTGAGAGGGATACCTAACCGATGAAGCGCGGCCACCGCGAGCGCGGCATTCCACCTTTGATGCTCGCCTGCCAGCGCCATCGGGTACCCTAGCAGCGGCTCCGCGATGAGCTCGATGGGCGAGCGCCGTTCGTTGGCCTCGCGCTCTAACACCATCTGGGCGGCCGGCTGTTGGGGTGCGCATATCGCCGGTTTCCCGCTGACAAAAATCCCGGCCTTTTCCGCGGCGATTTCCTCGATCGTGTCTCCCAGCCACTGCATGTGGTCGAGACCGATCGGGGTGATGACGCAAACGTCGGCGGGCACCGCGGTGGTGGCATCGAGCCGTCCGCCCATTCCGGTTTCCAGAACGATCATTTCACATTCGCGAAGGCGGAACCAGCGCATCGCCAGCACCAGCGTGATTTCAAAAAACGTCGGATGGGTTTCCATCCGCTCGCACAAGGCCCGCAGCTCGGTGAGCATCGCCGCGCAGGGCTCTTCCGGGATTTCCTCGCCGCTCACCTTGATCCGCTCGCGGAAGTCGATGAGATGAGGCGAGGTGAACAGTCCGCAACGCTGGCCGCAGGCCCGGGCGATGCTGTCGATCATCGCACAGGTGCTGCCTTTGCCGTTGGTCCCGGCGACGTGGATGACCTTCACCCCGTGCGCCGGGTAGGCGAGGAACTCCTTGAGCAACTGGCGCGGCCCTTCGAGCCCAAGTTTGATTCCAAACATCTGGGTCGCAAACAGCCAGTCAATTGCCTCGCGGTAGTTCATCGTGAAGGCTCATCCTTCACCCGGATTTGGATCGCTGCCAAGCAGGCAATTACCAATCTGCGTGGGAATTCGGCGTGTGCTGGTCCGAGCTGGAAAGCGTGCACTCCATGTAGAGTTGCCCCGCGTCCGGGAAAACGTCAGGCACCGGACAGGTGTAGGTGCCGCCTGCCACACAGGGATCTGTGCCGCGGGATTGGCGATAAATATGCGATTCGATGTATCCCTTCGAGAACAAATGCTCGGCGATGTCCTGGGTACCGTTCTCGGCGTTGGGACGGCCACCATACTGGTAGCCGTAGATGTTCTGATAGGAGCGTGTCGCGACCTGCACGTTTCGCAGCGTCATCACACAAGTGGAGCGGTCACTGCCGCGTCGCCAGGCTCTAGAGCCGATGAACAGGATTGAAATCAGGAGGAGTGAGATCGTGATGACGACCGTCAGTTCGAGCAATGTCAAACCGCGGTGCCACACAACCCGGGGGGAGGAGTTGTTGGTCATAGTTATGGGGGGAGATGCCGTGACCCTAACCGGATATTGCGACAATGAAATAACGTGATCGCGGATGCCTGGATTTAACCCCCGATGGGCGTGCCTAGCAATTGACTTGAGATCGCCGGAAATCCCGAAGCGCTTGATCCGTTAGAGCTCCTTGATCCAAAGATTCGCGAAGTCGATCGCGGAGCCGTGATGCTGGAGGCCGATCGCTCCCTTCGCCGGGATGCCGGGAAGTTGGGCGTTGTCGATCACCACGCGGCCGTTGAGGGAAACCGTCAACCGATCGCCCTTGAGCGTGACCATAGTCCGGTTCCACTCGCCCACCGGGCGGTCCGCGTTCACCTTCGGCGTCACCTGAGCGCGCACCTCGGCGGACATCGCAGGGTTGGTGCGGTAGCCGTAAACTTCGCCGGAGCCGACGGGCCAATTCCACAGGTTCACTTGGCTGGTGACGTTGCCTCGCAGATAGATTCCGCTGTCGAGTTCCTCGATTTCGACAAGTTCGGGTTTCCCATCGCCGCCCAGCTTGTTAGTGCCGTCGGGTAGCACGATAGGCTGCATTTTCAGCGGACCGTTGCCGGTCCACCGCCAATCGCAGACGAGGGTGAAGTCACCGTATTGCTTTTCCGTCCACAGATCGGAGGGCTCACCGGGGAGACCACTGTGTTTTAGAATGCCATAGGATGGCGTCCATTCCGGGCTGTTGCCATGCTTCCAGCCATCAAGGTTTGTCCCGTTGAACAACCGGGTGAAACCGGCGGCCATCACGCCTTCCGTGTTTGCCAGCGGCGGCGTTTCCAAAATCCGGATGTTCTTGAATGCGACGCGGTCACCATGTCCTAACCATGCAAGATGCCCGGCACGGCGCTTCGCTCCCTCGTGCTTCGGATGGCGGGCGCTCAGATCGTCGAGGTTCGCACGGAGGATGATCTCGCCATTCAGTTCGACCATCAGGCCCGAGCCTGTGACGCTCACCTTTTCATGATTCCACTCACCGACCGGTTTGAGGCCGCTCTTTTTCGCTGCCGCCAGTGTGTAGAGGGATCCGTGGTATTGATAGTCCTTCAGGTCCTTCCATTTCGGATCCGAGTTGTCGAGAATCTGGATTTCCATGCCGGCGTAGGCACCGTCGCCTGTTCCAGGATAATGAATGCCAAGTCCGTTGTTTCCGCCGGGCGGGAGCTTGAAATCGAATTCGAAGATATAGTTCGAGAATGTCTGATCGGTCATCAGAACCTTCCCCTCGGGTGTGCAGACGATGGCTCCGTCCTCCACCACATAGCCTTCCCCGCTCCAGCCGCTAAGATCCTTGCCATTGAACAGGGAGCGCATCACCGGCGCATCGGCGGCGAAGGCGCATGTGGCGAGGGAAACGGCGATCAGCGGGGCGATGTAGTTCATGTTTTGTGGTGAGGGGTGGGTGGAGTCAAAAGAAACGCAATATCAGCCGCTCATCTATCAGCCGCGAGCGCGTCGATCAAATAGCGCGCGGGGCGGAAATTCTCGATGAGGACCTCGCTTTGGGCACCACGCTTCATCCGCACTTGGCTGATATTGAAATTCGGCGTCTTGTGTGGGGCGAAGAGGATGTCGTCGTGGGTCGAGTTCTCATGCTTCTTGAACATGCTTGGCAGGATGTCCCCGCCGAGATGGTCGTCGCGACCGGTTGCCAGATGGCAGGTGCCAAGAACCTTTTCATCCTGGATGTCCGCGCCAGATACGGGGAGAACCTGGGTGCCGAACCCAAGCTCGCCAAGCGTGCCGGTCATCGGATCATCCGCCAGACGGGCGTTGTGGGCGTCGATGGTGGCTTGATTTCCCTGGATGAGCGTGGAGTGGATGATGCAGCGCTTTTTGACTTCCAGGACGCCGAGCGTTCCGTCCTCGTATTTCATCGGGAACTGGCCGCGGGCATCGACAGGCACGAAATAAACCTCACCGGCCGGAAGGTTCGCGATGTCAGCATTGTTTCCTAGACAGAGGCCATGGGATTTCTGGGCCTCCTGGCCCCCGAGGCCCAGCCAAGCAGTTAGAACGCGGCCGTCCTCCAGGGCGAAGTCGATTTCAATGGAGTCCGCTTTCGTTAGGGCGAGGCGCAGGCGTTCCGCATCGCCGGAGACTTCGTGATAGTCCACCGCGAGACCCGAATTGAGAATCACATCGTTAAGGCCGTGAAGCGTGGCACCGCGGAAGCCGTATTGCTTGCACTTGGCCGTTAGAGGAGCGGTCGCGGAGAAAGTGGAGATGCACAGGATGAGATCGTAGTTCGGATAGATGTCGGCATCCAGCGAGAGGAGCTTACCCTGCGTGTCCCACACCTCGTCCGCCAGATCGAGATTCGAGCCATGGGTGCAGCGGAAGGCGAACATTTCGCCGCCGGTCATCCCGAGCTGGTCGAGCGCTCCGTTTTGAAGACCCAGATAGAAATGCTGGTGGGCGTTTTTCTGGACCGGAAAGCCTGCCTGTCCGAGGAAAGCGTAATCCTTGATGAGTTGTTCCGGTTCATCGAAGTCGATCAGGATACATACCCGGCAGTCTTGGGTCGGCGCAAAAACGGTGCCCAGAAGCCGCACGAGGTCGAACGGTGGAAACTCGCGGGTTTCCGGGTGCAGGAGTATTTCCTCTTGAAAGTAATCGGGAAGGGAGGGGGCGGAGATGCTCATGGTGGTGGGGAATCCTAAAATTGCTCGCTAGTGCCGCAAGCGGCGATTCGTGAAATATTCACAGGATGCCCAAGTCCGGTGGGTCGCCTTCGGTCCCCCCGCTTTCGCGCATCTCGCGAAGCACGCCGGTCATGTCGTCCAACGTGTCCCAAAGCTCTCTAACCACATAAAAAGGAGCTCCGCAGCGCACTACCAGCGCCAGACAGTCCGAAGGACGCGCATCGAGCTCGACGATTTTCCGCTCCATGATCTCGTTCTCAGCCTCCAGAATCAGCCGGGCGTAATAGATTTCCTGCTCCATCCGCACGATCACCGCCCGCGAAACCTTCGCGCCGAAGGTCTGAAGAGTCAGCAAATACAAATCATGCGTCAGCGGTCTTGGTGGAAGCTGGCCGCTTAATGAGGCGTTGATGGACGCACCCACCCCCGGGTCGATGTAAAACACGATGGTTTTATTGCCGTCTCCAAGGAAGACGGCGCATCCCGCCTGGGTGGGTAGAAGCGCAATCGGTTCAACGCGAACTAGGTTTTGCATCGGCGGCAGCATCCGCATGGAAGTCGGATTTTCCAAGATCAATCACGGATTCGGGCAAGTCGAAATGGATCAATATTGTTAGAGCGACACCCAATTTGTGCGAATAACAGCGAATCGCCTGTTAGTTTGGAATCCAATTTACAGTTTATCAACGACTTGCGCGCTCAAATTAAAAAACTCTCAAAAAACACGACAAAATGGATTGACCCGCGTCGGGTGGGAGGAATAGGTTCCGCCCGTCGCCACGACGGAGGGCGACCGAGAGACAAAGCGTCGATCGCGGTGAGAACCACCCGATCGGCTTTTTAGTCCC
>JAZKGW010000013.1:0-2474 GCA_040385685.1 Verrucomicrobiota bacterium
CCGGTGCCGAAGGTCATCGACTTCGGCGTGGCCAAGGCGACCCAGCAGCAGCCACTCACCGATCTAACGATCTACACCCAGTTCGAGCAGATGATCGGCACGCCGCTATACATGTCGCCCGAGCAGGCGGAAATGAGCGGGCTGGACATCGACACCCGCAGCGACATCTACAGCCTCGGCGTGCTGTTGTACGAACTTCTAACCGGCCGCACGCCGTTCGATCCTGCGGAATTGATGCGCAAGGGCTACGATGAAATCCGCCGCGCGATCCGCGAGCAGGAGCCGCGGACGCCATCCACGTTTCTTCAGACCATGGCCGACGCGACCCGCACGACCGTCGCCCAGCAACGCCAATCGGACCCGGCCAAACTCATGAAGCAGGTCCGCGGTGATCTCGATTGGATCGTGATGAAGGCGCTCGAAAAAGATCGCACGCGCCGTTACGAGACGGCCAACGGGTTGGCCATGGACATCCAACGGCATCTGGCCAACGAGCCGGTGAACGCACGCCCGGCTAGCCAGCTTTATCGGCTTCGTCGGCTCGTGCGTCGGAACCGCGGGATATTCGCCGCGGCGGGCGCGGTAACAGCGGCGCTGATGATCGGGTTAGGCATGGCGACTCGTTCGTATCTCAACGAGAGGCAGGCGCGGGCGGGCGAAACGAAGCAACGTGAGATCGCCGAACAGCGCAGCCGGCAGGCACAAACCAGCGCCGTGGCAGCCCAGGCCAGCGCTCGGAAGGCCGCTGCCAGCGAGGTCAATGCTAAGCGCTTCCTTTACGCCGCTGACATGAACCTCGTGCAGCAGGCGCTGCGATCCAACAATATCGGGCGCGCCCGCCTCCTGCTCGACCGGCATCGTCCGGTCGGCGGCGATCCGGATCTGCGAGGATGGGAGTGGCGCTATCTCTGGCAGCAATGCCGCAGTGGCGCCCAGGCGTTGCTGACGGAGCGCGACGGCGTGCGCGTCTTCTCGGTGAGTTTCTCCCCAGACGGCGCGTGGCTTGCGGTGGGCTACTTCGATGGGCAGGTGGAGCTTTGGGATGTGGCGAAGCGCCAACTCGCGAGACGGGTCCAGGAGCCGTTCGACCAGCGGGCCCACGTTGCGTTCTCGCCGCGCGGCGATGTCCTGGTTGCCACCATGGGCCGCAGTTTGGTGAAAACCCACAGCCTCGTCACGGGTGCCGACATCCTCCTCTGCACCGTTGCCAATTATGTGCGCGACTTGTCCTTTTCTCCCGATGGTGAGTTGCTGGCGGTGCTGTCTGCCGGGCCGGATTCGGTGCAGGTGCTGCGCGTCGCCGATGGAGCACTGGTGATGACCTACCCGCTGCCGAGCGGCGGTGGGATGCACTTTAACAATGCGCGTCTCTCGCCGGACAAGCAGCGGCTCTACGTCAGTTGCGGCGCATTCGAGGGACCCAAAGTGCGCTGCGTCAGCGTCCCGGAGGCGCAGCTGATCTGGGAAGTCCCGATCGGGCGAATCGAGGATAGCGAAATCGATAGCGGCACTGACATCGGCTTTACAGCGATGGATCTCTCACCCGACGGGCGCACTCTGGTTGTCGGGACAGGCTACAGCGACCACTCGATCCGCGTCCTCGACGCGAGCACCGGGGAGATGATGAAAAAACTTGCCGGGCACACCGGTTGGCCCTGCGAACTCACTTTCTCCAAAGACGGCCGGGTCCTCGCTTCAGCATCTGAAGATCAAACCATAGGGCTGTGGAATGCATCAACTTGGAAAAAGCTGGCGGAGCCGCTCCGCGGTCACACCCACGAGGTCCAGGCAGTCTCGTTCACACGGGATGCCCGACTTCTCGCCAGCGGGAGCAAAGATGGCCAAGTGTTGCTTTGGAGCACTCACGCGCCCCGCCCAGCGAACGGTATCCGCAATCTGCCTCGGAAAATTGAACGCGCCCTCGGACTGTCGGTAAACCGGATGGTTGTCGGTCGCACGCGAGACCACCAATGGTCGCTGATCGACCTGCTCACATTGAGTGAAGAACCGCTTCCCGAGGGCGAGGCTCCACCCAAGGGAGAATTGCCAGCCATCCTGCCAGAGACTCGCCGACGCCCGAAGATGCCGATGGATGGTCGGGCGCTGGGACTCACTGGTATGCTGCGAAGCACAGTTTCACCGGACAGGAAGGTGCTGGCCGTCGCGAGTGAGGATGGGATGGTCGGCCTATACGATGCGGAAACTAAAGCGAAAATCGACGTGATCCGCGGCAATATGGGGGCGGTGTTCGGCCTGGCCTTTTCCCCGGACAATCAGCGTCTCGTGCTCGCCGGTGGAGGAATCGGCAAGATCGAAGTCTGGGATGCGACGACACGGCAGGTGTTGCTCACCTTGTCCGTCAGCGGCACGCTGACGACCGCGGTCGAGTTCACCGACAATGGCAATACGCTGCTGATCGGCTCAGAAAAACCGGGTAGCGAAGGCTTCTGCCAGTTTTGGAGCGCCCCTTCCTG
>JAZKGW010000013.1:2484-142055 GCA_040385685.1 Verrucomicrobiota bacterium
GAACGCGCCGGTGGCAAGTGGCCGCAGACGGAGATATTTCATCCGCCGCCGCCATCACCGACTCTTGCCGAGACCAGGCTCCTCCTCGAAACGTCCTATCGAGACAGGCTCGCGGCCCTTGGTGGGCAAATGCCTGAGAATGGAAGGGTCCGCCAAGAGAATCTTGTAAACCTCGCAGATCTCCTCCGCCGGCAGGGACGGTTTGCAGAGGCGGAGCCTTACTTCCGCGAGCTTCTCACTTACCACAAGCAGCGCACTCCTCGCGACGATAAGGCAGCTCTCAGCGCGGCAAAAAGCCTGCTTAGCGTCTACCTTGCCCTGATGAGGACGGAGCGTGAAAGCGCCGATCCGGGAAGGATTGCGAGCTATGCGCAGCAAGCAGACGCGCTGGTCTCTGAGGTGCTGGCGATGATGACACAGTCAACTGAGGCGAACCTCTCGCTCAAAGTCGCCGCGCTCCAAGTTTGGTTCGGCAGGGATGCCGACCACCTCGCCATGTGCCGGAGTTTGATTGAGCAGGCGGAAAAAGACTCCGCCAACACGCTCGCCGTAGAGCATGCTGCCAAGGCCTTATGCTATAGTCCGTCCCCCGATCCGGCGCTGCTTCCGCGGGCGCTTCACCTCGCGCGCCTCGCGGCCGATCTCGAAACGAACAAACTGCAGCGTGGATGGTATCAACAGACGCTCGGCATGGCCGAGTTCCGTTCCGGGAATGACGCGGCGGCGGAGCAGGCGATGCTCCGCTCGGAAGAAGCCTCGGAGATTTCCTCGTACGGAAAGCCCTATCTCCGCACATGCATCGAGGGCACAGGACGCTTCTACCGCGCCATGGTCCTTTGGCGCCAAGGGAAAGATGCAGAAGCACGAAAGCTCTTTGCCGAAGCGGAGGTCCTAGTGCCCAGCCTTCCTAACGACCCCCGTGAAGTCCTCCTGAACGGGGTCGACCAGGACGATCTGGTCTTTTGGCTGGCCTACAAGGAAGCGAAAGCACAGCTCCAGCCGCCAGCCGACACCGCGCCGCCAGAACCCGCGGGCAAATAAGGCGCACTTCCCGGACTGCGGCACAAGAGTTAGAAATCACACCGATTCGGAAAAAAGTTCATGTCCCATGTAATCCCCGACCGCGGTTCCTTCTTTAGAGGATGGACATGCTTTATCGGGCGCCCATTCGCCGAACTTCGGTTCGTGAGCAGCCCGGCTGTCCGCAAAGAACAACCCCCAAGAATGAAACAACAGTTTGTATGAACACAACACTCAACAAATGCATCGGGCTCCCCAGCCTGACGATCGTTAGAAATACACTCCTCGCATCCTCCTTCTGGATCGCCGGAGCCCTGCAGCCCTCGTCGGGCGAAACCATCTACAGCGCCAACTTCGAACCTCCCACATTCGCGGATAACGTCGCGCTGTTTTTACAGGATGGCTGGAATGCTCCGCCAGCCCTGAGCCCGGCCGCGGCGGTCGTCACCAACGACAAGCCTCGCCAGGGCAAGCAGACGGTCCGTGTCAAGGGTACCGACCTCGTGGCAGAGGAGTTCATCAACCAGGCGACGTCCGGCTACTATGCCGCCATCGGCTCCTACCGCCGCCCGGTCAATTACGACACGGGTGGGACTCAGACCGTTCGGATCTCGGCGCACGTGCGAATCGATGGACCGCAGTCATCGGCCGGCGACAACTTCTACTCGGCCGGGATTAGCGGTCGCGTGGCGACCACGTTCGAAGGCGGGCCAAGCAATGCGAGCGTGGGCGAGTTGGTGATTTCGTCCGACGGAAATGCCTACGCCTACAGCGGCAACGACCTTGTGCCGACGATTTTGGCCAGCGTGCCCGTGACGCTCGGAGAATGGCACGACCTCGCGGTGGTCGCGGATTTTGCTAACCAAACAAGCGACTTCTACGTGGACGGCCAGCTCCTGACGACGATCGCGTGGGATCCTCTGGAAGTTTCTACCGGAGTGCTGCTGCGCGGGACTCTCCACGCTTACGCCGCACCCGACACCGCGAGCCACCAGAAGGCTGACTACGAGTCCACCTACGACAAATTCTCGATCAAGGCCACGGGCAAATAAGAATTACTACCAGCGTCATCGTGCGCCATTCGCATGACGCGGGCAACAGATTGCTCCCCCCCAAATGCGGGTTCGGCCAGACCGGACCCGCATTCGTGCTGGCGGGCAATCGTTGCCGGGAGGGGGCCGTGTTTGTTAGGCTCAAACCAGATCAGCCAGCGCGGTTTCGAGCGTGGGAAACATGAAGCGGAACCCATCGGCCTCCAACGCGGCGGGAACGGCGTTTTGACTGCGAAGAAGCACGGTGCCGAACTCCCCGAGCACCAGCTTGAGAGCGAAGGCGGGCACATCCAAAACCGCCGGGCGGTGCAAAGCGGCGGCGAGCTTGCGGGTGAGGTCGGCGTTGCGCTCGGGGTTCGGGGCGCTGGCATTGATAGGACCGGCTAGAGTTTCCGAGACCACTGCGTGGACGATGGCTGCGCGGAGATCGGCAAGGTGGATCCAGGGCATCCATTGTTTTCCCGAACCAAGGCGGCCGCCAAAGCCCAGCTTGAACACGCGGTGGAGCTTTTCAAAAGCCGCGCCGTTCTTTCCTAACACGATGCCGATGCGCAGGCGGACCACTCGGATGCCGAGCGTTTCCGCATCGCGGGCGGCGTCTTCCCAATCCATGCACAGATCGGCAAGATAATCGCGGCCGGGGCGGGCGGTGTCGGTCAGAATATCATCGCCGCGGTCGCCATAAATGCCGACGGCGGAGGCGTTGACGAGGACCTTGGGGCGTTGTCCGTCGGGGACTTTCGCGATGGCCTCGACAACGCGGGTGGTGAGGCCCACGCGGCTTTCGTGAAATCGGCGGCGCGACGCGTCATTCCAGCGCTGATCGATGGGCTCGCCTGCCAAGTTGATCACCGCGTGGTGGCCGGTGAAATCGAGGGTCTCGGGAGTTTGCCAGCGGTCGATGCCTGGCACCGTTCCTGTGCCCGCGCGGCTGATGCCGGTGGTGGCCATGCCGATTTCCGCGAGCAGGGAGGGAAGGCCGCGACCGACGAATCCGGTGACTCCCACGACGGCTGCGCGCTTCGTTAGCTCCATGGCGCATGATGGCGCGAGATGGTGCGAGGTAAAAGCGGATTTTCGGGCGTTATCGGGGCAGGCTTTCGCCCTTTACTTCAGGAGCCCGTAGTTCTCTTATCACGGCGATGCGTAACCTCGGTGCATGGCTCCTCACCCCGCTGCTTGTTCTGCCACTTGCGGCTCAGGAGGCCCAGATTCTGCCAGAGAGTTCCGCAGTTTCGCCCCCGGTCGATACGATCACGCCGGTCCCGCCACCGGAAATCCCGTTCGGCCCGCAGGTCGCCGAGGCGATGGCAATGCCGGAGAATGTGAAAATTGACAACTATGGCGGCGGCACCATCTCCGGGAGCAGGGACACCGGGGTGCGCTACGCGGGGCCCGGGATCAAGGTCACCGGGGATAACGGGCTGGAGATATTTGCGGACAGCGCGCTCTTGGACATCAAGGCGGAAACCATCACGCTGGAGGGCCACGTCAGCGTCTATCAGGGAAACATCCTGCAGCGCGGCGAGCGGGCGGTGTATTTCTATCAGAAGAAATTCCTCGATGCCAGCGGGCTGCGGGCGTCGCTCGATCCGATCCTGCTGGAGGCCGGGAAATTCACCGTGGAGGACCGCGGCGGCAAGAGGGTTTATGTCGGGGAAAACGCCGGGATCACCACCGACGACGAGCAGAACCCCAATTTCTGGGTGCGTGCGAAAAAGACCACGATCTATCCGGGCGAGAAGATCGTTTTCAATGATCTCCGCCTTTACGCCGGCGACGTCCCGGTTTTCTGGCTGCCCTATCTGAGTCAGCCGCTGAATGCCGACCTGGGTTACCATTTCGTTCCCGGTTCGCGCTCGAGCTGGGGTGTCTATGGCCTCAACACCTACGGCATCATGCTCGGCGGCAAGGTCAACGAGGCCACCGGCGAAAAGGAAGACGCTTGGCTGCTTTCCCGCTGGCATCTTGATCTCCGGTCGAGACGTGGAGTCGGCACCGGCCTCGATCTCGTCGATCCGAAGGTGGACAATGACGAGATCACCGGGCTGGGTCTTTACTATCTGGATGACCAGAACCCGGAGATCAGCCGCTCCGGCGTGCCGCGCGGCTACGTCAGCAATCACCGCTATCAGTTCGAGCTCAAGCACCGGCTGGAGCGCGATTTCCCGGATGATGCGGATTGGCGGCTCGACTCGAATCTCAACCTGCTGAGCGACCAGTATTACCTCCAGGATTACGACACGAAACTTTACCGCACCGACCCGGCGCCGGACAACACGCTGGGAATCTACCGGCGGGACGAGGGCTCGCTGCTGTCGCTTTACGGAAGATTCCGGCTCAATGATTTCTATCGAACGGACACCCGTTCGCCGGAGGTTGCCTTGGACCAGGCGCGTGCTCCGCTGTTCGGCCTGCCGATTTTGCATGAGGGCCAGTCGTCGTTCGGGATCATCGGCGAGCAAGCGGCGGATCCTGCCCGCGACTCCATCATCAACCCGCTGTTGGAACTCACCGCCGGAGATCCTGCGGCCCAGGCGTTGCTCAACCAGCTCAGTGGATTCGACCGCCGGCTCGCCGAGAAAATTCTCGCGCTGCCGCTCAATGACCCGCAACGCGAAGCCATCCGCACCCAGTTGTTGGATTCCAGCTACTCGCGCTTCCACACCTATCAGGAACTGTCGATGCCTTTCACATTGGCCGGGTTTTTCAACGTCACCCCCGAGGCCGGCCTCGGCTACACCCACTACGGGGCCGTCGAGGGGCCGATCGAAAGCTCCAACCGCACCTCGGTTTACGCCGGAGCGGAAGCATCGGTGAAGTTTTCCAAGGACTATGGAATCTATCAGAACAATTCGCTCGGCCTGGACGGGCTGAAGCATATTTTCCAGCCATACGCTCATTGGTCGATCGTTTCCACCAATGACTTTGAACCCGATGGGCCGCTGGTGGACCGGCTCACCCCGACCACCCGTCCGCGGCCGCTCGATCCCGTGCGCTTCACGGCGGTGGACGAATTGCAAAGCTGGAACGTGATGCGCCTGGGCGGTCGCAACCACTTGCTGACAAGGCGCGACAAGCAAAGCTTCGAGTGGCTCTATGTGGACACTTATATCGACGCGTTCATCGACGATCCCGAGGGCCAGCGGAAATATTCGAACCTCTACAACGACGTCCGCTGGCAACCGCTGCCGTGGCTTGGCTGGGATTTCGAGACACAGTTCCCGGTCGCGAACGGCGGGTCGGGCTTCAATGCCTTTGCCAGCATCCTGCGCTTCATGCCCACGGATTTCTTCGAGTTTTCGTTTGGCTATCGGATGCTCAACGGCCACCCGGTGCTCGTCGATTCCAACCGCTTTGACCTCCAATCCTATTCCCGCATCAACGAGGATTGGGGCGTCGGCACGCGCCACACCCTGGAGCTCGACGACAACACCCTCGAACTCGAACAATACTCAATCTACCGCGATCTGGGGAACTGGGTCGCCGGGCTGGGCCTCTCCCGCCGGGACAACCGGTTGGACGAAGAGTATGGAGTCGTTTTCAGCCTGACCTTGAAGGATTTCCCGTCGGTCTCCTTGCCATTGGAAATGGATGGGCAATAGTCGCGCCCACATGACTGTTTCTCCTGACAAACTCGTCGCCGCCTTGCGCTGGCGCTACGCCACCAAACGCTTCGACCCATCCCGCAAAATTCCCGCCGCGACGTGGGACGCCATCGAGGAGTCGCTCGTGCTGACTCCGTCCTCGTTTGGTCTCCAGCCGTGGAAATTCATCGTCGTCCAGGATCCCGGCTTGCGTGCGCTGCTCTCGCCGGAATCGTGGAAGCAACCGCAGGTCACTGAATCGTCCCACTATGTCGTTCTAACGGCCAGGACCGATCTCGACTGCACCGACATCGACGCCTGGATGGCCCGGATGTCCGAGGTCCAAGGCAACCACGTGGAAACGACGGCACCCCTCCGCGGGATGATCCAAGGCTTCGCGCAAGCGATGAGTCACGAAGCGCGACACGCGTGGAATGTCCGGCAAACCTACATCGCCCTCGGCCAACTGATGGCGACCGCAGCCATGTTAGGAATTGACGCTTGTCCGATGGAAGGCATCAGCGCGGCGGGCTATGACCATGTGCTCGGACTCGAAAGCAGCGGTTACGCGACCGTGGTCGCCTGTGCCCTGGGTTACCGCGCGGCGGATGACAAATATGCAGCCACACCCAAGGCCCGCTTCGACCGTTCGCGGGTCATCACGCATCTATAAAATGTCTGCGGTGGTGGGTCATCCGCAGGGAAACCCCAACCAGTGGCGGGGCAAACCCACTGCCGTCGATCAGCAGGATCATCGTTGCATATTGGACGGTTCTACGTCATCCACCCGTCCGCCCAAGCCAGAATTTCATGGAATATCCCGCCACAGCCGCCACCGCCGAGACCCTTTCTAACGGACTCACCCTGATTCTCGACCCCGATCCCACCGCCCCGGTGGTGAGCGTGCAAATCTGGGTGGCCAGCGGCAGCATGCACGAGGATGCACACCTCGGCGCGGGGATTTCCCATTTCCTCGAGCACATGGTTTTCAAAGGCACCCGCGACTACGATGCCGATGCCCTGGCAAGCACCGTGCAGGCGGCCGGTGGTCATTGGAACGCCTACACCAGCTTCGACCGCACGGTCTACTACATCGACGGTCCGGCGGCATCATTGCCCGTTTTCCTGAAGACTCTAACCGGCCTCGTGTTCTATCCGACGCTGCCCGAATCCGAGTTTGAAAAGGAAAAGGACGTCATCCGCCGGGAAATCGACATGGGCCTCGACGATCCCGACAATGCGGCTTCGCGGCTGCTTTTCTCCACTGTCTTCACGCACGATCCGCGGCGTCATCCGGTGATCGGCCACCGCCATCTTTTCGACGCGATCCATCACCAGGATCTAACCGGCTACCACCGCGACCGCTACACTCCGGACCGTTGCTTCGCCGTCATCTCCGGCGATTTCAATCCGGACGAGGCACGAAGGATCGTCACCGAGCTCACCGCCGATTGCCGGCCGGGCGGTGGCCGCGAGCCGTTGGTTCTAACCGATCCGCCGCAGATCGGACCACGCCGCGGGCGCGAGACCTTCGCCGTGCCGACCAGCCGGATTTCCCTCGCCTGGAAAACTCCCGCGCTCGACCACCCGGACGCACCCGCGTTCGACGTGCTGGCCGGCATTCTCGGCCGCGGCCGCGCGTCCCGGCTGCACCGCAAGCTGCGCGAGGAGCAGGAGCTGGCGCTGGAAATTTCCGCGTTCTCGTGGACCGGTCCCGGTCGCGAAGGGCTTCTGGCCGCTTCCGCGGATGCCGAGCCCGCCAAGCGCGACGCGCTGATCGAGGCGATCCTGTTGGAGGTGGCCGCTGTCGCTGGCAGTGAGCTGGACGACGATCTCGCCAAGGCCAAGCGCCAGATCGCCGCCAGCCAGTTCCGCGGGCTGACGACCGCCTCGGGCCGCGCGGCCGACCTCGCGTCGAACTGGCACGAAGCCCGCGACCTCGATTTCACCCGGCGCTATCTCGCCGCCACCCAGGCCGTCACCGTGGCCGACGTCCGCCGCGCTGCCGCCACCCTGACGGACGAGCGCCTGAGTCTAACCATCCTCGATCCGCTCGACGCCCCGGCTCCCGCCCGCACCGCCAAGACGGCAAGAGTCCGTGAAGAAATCCAAGTCCACACGCTGCCTAACGGCCTCACCCTCGCGCTCATCCCGGATCACCGCGTGCCGCTCGTGCACTTGCAAGCCGCCGTCCGCGGCGGACTTCCTTCAGAAGCCCAGGCAACCAACGGACTGAACCAACTGCTCGCCTCGACCCTTTCCAAAGGCACCCTTACCCGCACCGCGCAGGAAATCGCGGTCACCCTGGAATCGCTCGGCGCTTCTATCAGCGCGAACACCGGCAACAACGCGATCCTCATCCAGGCCTCCGGACTCGCTCCCGATCTCGCCACCATCGCCGACGTGTTCGCCGAGGTCATCGTTTCCCCCTCACTGCCCATCGACTCGATCGGCCGTGAAAAAGCCAGCCAGCTCGCCAGCCTTGAGGAAGCGCTGCAAGACCCGCTGCACACGGGATTCCGCGCGCTCCGCCACGCCGTGTTCAGCGGCAGCGGCTACGGTCTCGATGCCCTTGGGTCGATCGCCAGTCTCAGCGCACTCGACCGTCCGGCCCTCGCCGCCCACCACGCGCGCCATTTCAACGCGTCTAACATCACGCTCGCCATCGCCGGTGACTTCGATCCTGCGGCGACCCTCGAACTGCTGCACGCGAAATTCGCGAAGCTTCCCCAAGGCGACAAGTGGATGGCTCCTGCCAGCCAGCTTGCCGACGGCGATGATCTGACAAGCCACCTGCCGAAAAAACAAGCGGTGCTCACTATCGGCTTCCCCGGCACCACCGTCAGTGGCGCGGACCGCCACGCACTCGCGATGATCCAGGAATACTCCTCGGACATGGCCGGCCCCTTGTTCATCCGCATCCGCGAGGAACTCGGCCTTGCCTATCAGGTCGGAGCCACCCAGTTCCTGGGCTACGATGCCGGACTTTTCACGTTCTACATGGCCACTTCGCCCGAACAAACCGACCTCGCCCGCCGCGAACTGCTCGCGGAGATCGCGAAGATCGCCGCCCACGGGATTCCAGAAGAAGCCTTCGAGCGCGTCCGCTCCACTGTCCTCAGCGGCCTGGCCATCCAACAGCAATCGCCGTCATCTGTCGCCCGCCACGTCGCCCTCGATCTGCTCTTCGGCCACCCCGCCGACGAACATCGCCGTCTCGCCGCCGCTTACGGCGCTTTGACCCCTACGACTGTTAGCGAGATCGCGGCCCGCATTTTCTCGGTGAAACCTACCATCGTCACGGTCCACCCGGAATAGGTTCCCGGGCAAAAGCAAACGCCGGGGGATTTGTCCCACGGCGTCAACCTTCTTAATCGGATCGGGCGCTTCAGAGATTCACCGTTTTCTTCAAAACAACCTTGCCGCCCTGAATGACGGTGATGGTGACTGAATCAAACTCGACGTCATCGAGCCGAACCGTCCAGTTGGGGTTCGGAGCGTCTCCGGGGTCCACGTTGGGCGAAGTTAGGCACACTGACACCGTGCCGTTCTTCACTTGGTTGGAGGGAACCGTCACTGACGAGAATTCAGAGATCGGAAACTTGTTTTGGCCGGCCGGGGTATTTCCACCGGGGTTGATATAGGTGACCGAGGCAGTGCCTTTGACCTCGGCGATGATTGTTATATCCTTATTCCCGAGGCCCGCAAGGGAGAGGCAGGTTTCAAGGTTAGAACCCAGATCGTGAACCACCGGGTCTGTCTTCAAATGAACTCGTGCCGCGTAGGCGGATGTGCCGAATGCCAGACTCAGGAGTGAGCAGAGCAAAAGTTTGAGCCAGATTCTGGTTGTGGTCCGGGTTTTCATAATCGTGTTTTGTTGGGGGTTTTGGGGTTTTGGGAAAACGCGTCGTTGACGCGCCAGTGTGTGGTTACCCCAGCGTGGAGGCCGCAACAATCGGTAGAATCCCGCAGAGAAACCTAAGAAGGGTCCTTATCGCCCTTCCCGGATAAGGCAGTCCTCGGATTCCACCGGCCCGACCTTGGACTGGCCAAGCGGGAATGATGCTGCCACGGTAGCCCCATGTTACGAAAAACTCTTTTGATCGTGCTGGCGGGTTTGTGCGGTTGTCTCGCTCCGGTGTGGGCTCAGGACGAGGCTCCCGCGGCGGATCCCACCACCACCGAGAAGCCGAAGGCCGGGGATTCTCCCGGCCCGGGCCGCTTTTGGCAGGCGAAATTGAGCGGCGGCCATTTCATGGTGGCGCTCGACCGCATCGCGTCGGTGAGCCGACACAAGTATGTGCTCGACGGGGCGGTGATTGTCGATGAGGTGACGGTCGATACAGTGGGTCAGGCGTTGGCGCGCTTTTATTTCATCACACCGATCACGAGTGCGGTTGCAGGAAATACCGCGTCCGGCATCGCGGCTCGCGGGCAGGAATTGTTGGATAAAGCCGCCGAACGTGTCGGAACCGAGGTCCACGAAATGGTGGTGAAAAAAATGCCGGTCACCTCCCATGCGAAGTCCATCGAATACCGCCTGCTCGCGGAGAAGGATCTCGACGCGCTGTATGCGAGCGTCCGCAACGCATGGGAAACCGGACGCGGGCGGCAGTTCACCGCCAAGTGACGGGCGGCTTGCAATGCCACCCGTCCTTGCGGAAGGTCCCCGGGACATCATGAGTTCATTTGAATCAAAAGTGCAGGAGGCGCTGGCCAATCCTCTCAACCAGGGCGAACTCGCGGACGCCGACGCCGTCGGCACCGTCGGCTCGCCCGAGTGCGGCGACATGCTGCGGATGTGGCTGAAATTTACCGAAAAGGATGGCAAGCGGGTGATCGATCGCGCGTCGTTCCAAGCCTTCGGCTGCCAAACGGCGATCGCCGTGGCCTCGATGGCCACCGAGCTCCTCCGTGGAAAAACGGTCGAGGAAGCCAAGCATCTCAGCGCCCAGGAACTCACCGGCGGTCTCGGACCCCTGCCGCCGATGAAAATCCATTGCGGCCAACTTGTGGAAGGGGCCTTGCGAAATGCCTTGGACAACGACGCTGCGCCGGTGGAACCCGCTGCCGGAACGATGGCCCCGACGCTCGCATCCTCGCTCCATCGCAAGGCGGGCGGCACCCTGCGGATCGTGCCGCTCGATTGAACGGACCTTTATTTTTGCTGATAGAGATAAAGATGCCGCGAGCGCGTCGTTAGCTGTTTTTCCGACCCATTCATTTCGTGCTAGAACTCAAAGAAGTCAGTTTCACCATCCGCAAAGACGGCGAGGATATCCCGTTGGTGGACAGCGTCTCAATCCGCGTTCCGAAAGGCCACTTCATGGCGATCGTCGGGCCCTCGGGGTGCGGCAAAACGACTTTGCTGAAGACCATTGCGGGACTGAATCCAGAGTCGGGCGGGGCGTTGTTCTGGGATTCGCGGGATTTGTCGAAAGAAGGGGATTTCTCGCCTTCCGAGATCGGTTATGTGCCGCAATTTTCGATCGCTTACGAACCGTTGTCGGTGGACGAATCGGTCGAAGCCGCCACCCGCTTGCGGGTCCGCTGCAGCAACACCGCGGAACTCGATCACCGGATCGACCGGGTGCTCGAGGAAACTGGCCTCGGCCCGATCAGCGACCGGCAGGTGAAGGTGCTGTCCGGCGGTCAAAAGCGCCGGCTCGGGCTGGCGATGGAGCTGGTTTCCGATCCCAAGCTGTTGCTGTGCGATGAAGTCACGTCCGGTCTCGATCCAAGATCGGAGCGGGAAATCGTCCGCTTGTTGCATGATCTCTCGCGCAAGGACGGGCGGATCGTTCTATCAGTCACTCATTCGCTGGCGCATCTGGAGTTGTATGATTCCATTTTGGTTTTGCACGAGGGGCGGGTGGCGTTTCACGGGCCGCCGGAGCAGTTGACCCACTATTTCTCCGTCGGCGATACCGAGGAAGTCTATCCGCGGTTGGCGACACAACCGTCCGAGCGCTGGCATAGCTCGTGGCAAAAGCATCGCGAGTCCTATCAGAAGATGATGGATAAAAACCGCGCGCTGCTGGTTTCCAGCGGAGCCCTTCATGTCCCGCCGGTGCCGGAAGGAGACACGGCCGAGTCCGAGGCATTGCGGCTGCCGGGATTCTTCAACCAGTTCGCGACCTTGCTCTCGCGCCGCTGGCGGATTTTCTTCCGCGACCGCGGGCAGGTGTTCCTGCAACTGGCGATCATTGTTTGTTTTCCGCTGCTGGTCACTGTTTTCAGCAAAAAGGCTTCCGATCCCATCCGCCGCTTCTCAGACACCCGACAGACCAATTTGGAAGCGAAGATCAAGGAGGAGACCAGCGTGCGCGCGGACCAGGCCAAGGTCGGTTCCGCGGTTTCGGGGATCATCATGTTCCAAGTGGTGCTGCTGTCACTGATGGGCTCTAACAATTCGGCGCGCGAGATCGCCGGCGAGCGGCCGATTTACGAGAAGGAGAAATTCGGCGGACTGCGGCCGTCGGCCTACCTCGCGTCGAAGGTGGCGTTCCTATCGTGCCTGGTCATCGGTCAATCGTTGTGGATGGCATTCTTCGTCAACTCTTTCGGCACCTTTCGAGGTGATTTCATCCAGCACGCGGGTTTCCTGTTGCTGATCAATGCGGCGATGACGGCGATCTGCCTGGCCATTTCCTCGCTCATGCGGACGGCCGAGCAGGCGTCCTTGTTGTCGATCTATCTGGTCGGGTTCCAGCTTCCTCTATCAGGTGCCGTGCTTGCGCTGCCGGAGAGCGTCGAGGCTTTCACCCGCCCGTTCATTTCGGCTTACTGGGCGTGGTCCGGCTCGGTGGAAGCGTTGCAAACCCAAGTCCACGACGCCGTGAAATCGGTGATCGATACCAGCCTCTCCGTGCAGAGCGCCTGCCTTTACGCCCTCGGCGCGCACATCGCGGTGGCGCTGATCGCCGCGTGGGCCGGTGCCCGCCGACCGCAGTGGGACTAGGTGGAAAAAGCTGAAAAACTGAAACTCTGAAAAGCTGAAACATTGGACCCGCGCTTTCCCCTCGATTTTTCCCTTTCTCCCGCCATCTTCCCTTTGAAACCCGCTTCCTTTCAGCTTCTCAGCATTTCAGAATTTCAGAATTTCAGCTTTTCCACCCACATGGCACGCCGCGCTAGCTCAAACATTCATCCCGGGGTCATCATTGGTGCCATTGCCGCCATCGTGGTGGCGGTCATTGCCGGGAAATCCCTGATCGGAAAAAAATCCTCTTCCTTCGGCGATGTCGCGAAATTGAGCGTGGATGAGCTGTTGGAAAACGGCAACAGCCTTCGTGGCAACGAGTACGTCATCGAGGGCCAGATCGACGAGAAACTCCAGTGGACAACCGATCGCGGGCAATTGGTCAGCGTGAAGGTCGAGACTCCAGGCGGGGATGAGTTTGTGGGCGTCGAAATTCCAAATCAGTTCAGCAAGCTCAACATCGACACCAAGCAAAAATACGCATTCCGCGTGAAGTTCCGGCAAGGCGGCATCGCCGTGGCCACCGGCGTGAACCGTCTCTAACGCACAATTTCCTCTGTCATGAAAACCCGGTTCCTGCTTCCCCTTTGTCTCGCGAGTCTGGCCCACGCGCAAGTTTACACGCCGCCACCGGGCGATCAGCCGGCAGCGGACACGACGCCGAAGGATACGGCTCCCGCCGCCGAGAAAAAGCCGGCCGCCACCGGTCCGCTCGGCCAGGAAATCCCGATGCTCGATCCGTCAGCCGAGACCATCACCGTGGGAGGCGTGGCGATTCCGTTAGGCAATAACCGGCTGCTCAAGGCCCGTTTCGAGAAATACCTCAACCAGCCGCCGGAGAGCGACGAAGCGGCCGCGAAATACCGCGCCGACATCGCGGAAATCCTCGCGACAGTATCTCCTTTCAAGACCGGCGGACCGGACATCTACTCAGCCTTCAAGCTGCTTCCCGGCGCTTCAGCCTACCCGGGCGATGCCAATCTCTGCGGCTCCCTCGCCGAGTCGATTTACACGGCTATGCTCGCCAAGCAGGATGTGAAAGGCCTGGAAAAGATAAACACCTCCTTGGAGGGTGAGAAGCGCGCCGTGATCAGCAAGGCGGACTTCATCGCCCGGCAGGATCGCGAGGTCAATCTGACGACCAAGAAAGACGTGAAAGGCGAGACAACCAAATCTCAGGAAACCGCCGAAGGCACTGGCGTCAAGTCCACAAATTACAAGGAACAGCTACGGCGCATCGCGGAGATCGAGGTTCTCAAGAAGGCGAATATCGTTAAAACAGAAGGTCAGACGATCAGGACCAAAGCGCAGTATCAAGTCAACATGATCCAGTGGTTCGTCCAGCGCCGTTACGAGCACGTCCTGATGGCCGCCCGCTTCTACAATCAGATTTGGAAGGACGGCGACGCCACCCTGCGGGTGGACAAGAACTCGGACGTCTCCAAGTTGTTTTCCGAATCCGTCGGTGTCAGCCCGACGGTGGCCTCTCTCGACTCGCTCTCTAACGAAGCGATCCGCGAGGTGTCGAAATACATCGAGGCCTTTGACCTCCTTCTCTCGCGCGGCGAGCTCCACTCCGCTTCGCAACGGTTGATGGAAGCCTACGCACTGGGCGAATACCTTGCGCCGGTCGCCACGCTGCCGTTGGAGAAGAAGCGACGTGTCGTCGAATATTTCCGCGATTTAAACGAGCTTTATGACACCCTCCAAGCCCACGACTACACGAAGACCATGGAGCTGGCGGCGAGCTTGAAGGCCAAGGCCAAGGATTTCCCGTCGTCCAAGGTGGATAGTGCCATCGCCGCCTACACCCTCGCATCCGACCTCGCGATCGAGGAGGCGAAGGCGCATCTGCTGGCCAAGGAAGGCGACAAGGCGTCCGAGAAAATCAAGGCAGCGGCCGAGATCTGGCCGACCAATCCCAAGCTCAAGGAGTTCCGCAACCTGGTCAATAACAGCGGCGGTCTCGTCTTGCTCCGCAACGATTTCGACCGCTTGCTCAGCGAGGGGAACTTCCGCGAAATCGCCCGCCGACAGTATGAAATTGCCCCCGCCATCCAGGGCGATGCGACGCGCGAGGATGCCTTCAAGCAGATCATGACCAACCTCACGAAGATTGAAACCGCGCTCGGCAAGGCATCGGAATTCAGCAAGATGGGCCAGAACTGCGCGGCCTGGGAGCAGCTTGCAAAGCTGCGCGAGCAATTCCCCGATGACCCGAAGTTGGGCCGCGAGATCGAGCTGCTATCCACCAAGGACAAGGTTGCCGAATTCACCAGCGCCCTCGACAAGGCCCGGCAGTTTGAGAACCGCGCGGACAAGCAAGTTGGCTCGGCACTGTCCTGGTATCTCAAGGCCCGCAGCATCCACCCGCAAAGCGATCTCGCCGAAGCCGGTGCGCAACGCCTGACCAACGATATTCTGCCGCCGGACGATGGTGGTTCGGCCAAGGATCTATCCGAAAAAAATAACTGATTCCGGCGGGCGGGTCCATCGCGCCGGTTTCATGGCTTTACTTTCTTCAAAGCTGGTTTCAGTTAGTGGAGTCTGACAAAAACCATTATGAAAACCACAAGCCTGCTCGCCATTTCATTCGCTCTTCTCGGATTCGCCGCACCGGTTCACGCCGCGGGCACCGACACCTATCAAGTAACCGGTCCGGTGCTCGAAGTGACAGATGCCAAGATCGTGATCCAGAAGGAAAAGGAAAAGTGGGAGATCGCCCGCACAGCCGACTCCAAGATCACCGGCGAGATCAAGGTGGGAGCAAAGGTCACCGTCCATTACACGATGACCGCCACTTCAGTCGAAGTGAAGCCTGACAAATCGGCCAATCCGGACAAGCCTTCCAAGCCTGCGACACCGACAGTTACGCCCGCGAAGAAACCGTAGTGACCCGGTTGCCCGGAAGTTCAGCGTGGGGTGATCACCACCGCGTGCTCGTCATAGCGGGCGCGGGCATTCGTTTGATCCAACAGATACTTCAAGATGCCGCGCGACGGGGTGTTCTTGAGGTTGAGTGAGATCTTCTGGGTGGCGAGGAGCTTTTTGGGATCCTCGATGACGAAATTCGGCGTCACTTGGGACTTGGATTCCTTTTCGACGATCACGCTCAAGGCGTCCAGAGACTCCTGGAGGGTGGCTCCATCGAGTTGGAAAAGGGGAATCATCACGGCTCCGAATTTCGCTTCGCGGCCTTTGATGGTGAGGGATTCGGAATTGAGTTTCAACTGGCCAAGGCTGTAGCGGGCATTGGCATGATTTGGATCCACCTTCAAGGCGCCCTTGTAAAAATTGCCGGCGGCGACCGGATCAAAGGCTTTTTCTGCGGCTTGGCCTTGCTTGTAGAGCGACTCGGCGGTGGGAGCAGCTGTCGCGGCACCGGTGGCCGGGGCTTGCGCGAATGCAGGTGAAATCAAAGTGCAGGCGACAACGAACGTGATGAGTTTTGACATGGCGGTGGTGGATTTTTCCACCCGCAGTCCTAACACGTCGAGGTGTCGGGTTCAACCGGTAATTTCCGCAGGGCCACCCCTCACGGGGCGGGTTCCTCAAGCGGCTTCGGGGCAGGGGCTACGACTGCGGGCTTGAGCAGCTTTTTGAATTCATCAGCCCACTCGCGGGCAGATGCGTGCCCGGTGTATTTTTGGAGGAGGGCGAGCATGCGGACGGAGGCATTGGCTTCGTCGCCGTTTTCGTAAAGATCGACTTCCATTTCCCACTGGAGTTTCGGCAAGTCATCTTCGAGAAATTTCAGGTACTCGGGAGACTGCATGTCCGCGGCCATGCCCACTCTTCGCTCCTCGCGGTCACCCCGGTTCTCACCACGGGGTTCCCTGCGTTTGGACCAGTGTTCCATTTTCACGGTTTCCTGTTGGATGCGCTTGACCCAACCGGATCGCAAGGCGGCCAAGGTCGAGGGCCTCCGGTAGGGGGGCAGCAGGATGTTGTCGTAGATGCCATCAACATCGATCGGGGAGAGGGCCCAGCCTTCCACCTTCACGTTATTGATATCGTAAGCCCGTGCGAACACGGTGGCGGTCACCGGCTGGGTGAGGATTTCCTGCTGGTATTTGAGTTTATCCGCGTCTCGGAAAATGGCATCGACGGCTTCCTGGGCGTCGCTGGCGAGTTTGGCGTGATTCGGTTTTTCCGACGCGGCCTCGAGCGTGAGCATCAGCCAGCGGAGTTGGTGGCGGAGAGCGAGGCGCAGGCCCGGATCGGCGAGTTCCTCCCGCTCCTTGGTTTTCCATTCGCGGAAGTCGGCGGCCTTCTTGTGGAGTTCCTCGAAGTTCACCTTTTCCATGCAGTTGATGTAAAGCTCCATGGCGGCATCGTCGTTGCTCATGGCATTGCGGAAAGCGGCCAAGGCGATGCGAAACCGGGCGTCCGACTTGGAACTCGACTCTTCCTGGATTTTCTCCAGATTGCCTAACAAAGTCTCACGATCCGCGTCGGACAGTGTTTCCGCATGCGCGCTGTGGAAAGCCAGAGCGGAACAAAACAGGAGAATGGGAACTCGCATGCGGGTTTTCATCTCAAATCCCAGACCTGGGGCCAAGACGGAAGAAATAAATTTTTCAGGCGAAAGATGTTGGTTTTTCCGACTGTTTCCGGGCTTGGATCTTCACAAATCCCGCGCATGCTGGTGAGGCGTCCCACGCCCGACCCATGAATCCCGCCTTTCGTCGTTTGCTGGCACTCGTTGCCGTTTTTGTCACCGCCTTCGTTGCCGTTACGGTGCTCCGGACATTGCGCTCCGGAGGTGATCTCCGCGACATAATTCCCGGTTTTGGCCCGAAATCAGGTCAATTTCACCCGGAAGCATTCACCCTCCCCGACAAGGCGCCGCTGGAGCTGAGCGAGATGGAACTGCTTTCCCGGCTCAACAACGAGTACGCCAAGCTGACGGAAGCGGTGGTGCCATCGGTGGTCAGCATTGATACCACCGGGATTCGCAGCGAGAGGCTTTATGACGTGTGGAGCGGTGGCACCCAGATCCGGAATTATCCCACCCAAGGCCAAGGCTCGGGGGTGATTGTCACCCGCGAGGGGCACCTCATGACAAACCACCATGTGATTGACGGCCAGAAGGATATCCGGGTGACGCTCCACGGCGGGAAAACCTACACCGCGCATTTGATCGGCGAGGATGTGCTGCTCGATATCGCCGTGCTGAAGATTGATGCCACCGAGACCTTCACTCCGTTGAAACTGGGCGATTCGGCACAAGTCAAAGTCGGCCAAATCGTCATGGCGGTGGGCAATCCGTTCGGCCTCGGCGAGACGGTGACGCAGGGCATCATTTCCGCCAAGGAGCGTTCGCTTTCGGACAACCAGCGGGATCTTTTTCAAACCGATGCCTCCATCAATCCAGGCAACTCGGGCGGCCCGCTGGTCAACCTGCGGGGAGAAATCATCGGCATCAATGTCGCCATTTACTCCGACGAAAAGGAACCTGAGAAACAGAGGTTCCGAGGCGTGGGGTTCTCGATCCCCTCTAACGACGTGAAGGATTCGCTGTTCCAGATCCTCGAGCGTGGCCGGCCGATCCGGGGTTTCCTCGGCGTACAGATGCACGACTTGGATCCCGGCATCCGCTCCGCGCTGGGCTATCCGGATGACTCCGGGGCGGTCGTCCTTGGCGTTTCCCCCGGCTCGCCCGCGCAGGCGGCGGGGCTCCAGCCGTGGGATATCGTCCGCTCCGTGAACGATGAAAAGATCCGCTCTTCAACCCAACTGCTGACGCTCGTCCAACGGTCCCGGGTCGGCACGGAGATGGCTCTCGATGTCTGGCGCAAGGGTGAGTCAGTGCCCTTGAAGGCAACCATCGCGGAAAGTGGCTTGGCCAAACCGCTGGTCCCCAAGCAGTCGGCGGAATCGGGCCAAGGCCGCACGCCCAATCCGGACGAGGTGTTGCGCGCGCTTGGCATCCAAGTCCGGGAATTGTCGGGTCTGGAACGGCAGCGCGGATTTCGCGGCGCGGTGGTGACCGGCATCGCGGACAAAGGGCTTGCCGCAGGGCACGTGAAAGCAGGAGATCTCATTCTCGAGGTGAACAACTCGCCGATCAACAGTGCCAGTGAGTTTCTCCTCCACCTTGCCGCCTCCGCCGCAGTGCAGGACACCGCACTCCAACTCCTCCGCGACGGCCAGATCGTCCGCGTCAATCTGGCGGCTCTTCCTCGCCAGCAATGATCCGGAACGGTTGAAATTTAGCCCGATCCCACCGCGTTTTTAACCGACCTCTTTTCATGCAACGTTCCAAGCTTCCCTACTTTTTCCTCGGACTCGCGGCCGTCCTCGCGGCTGCGGCATTAGTCAAATTGATCCTCAAACCGGGAGTGCCAACCAAGGTCGTGACCGTGAACACCGCCCCAGTCGTGGCCCCGGTCGCACCACCCGTCATCCCGAGCCTCAGTGATCCCGCCCCGCCTGAGAAACCGGAAACCGTCCTGTCCGATCTCGGCATCGGCGTGGCCGCCGCGAACCCGGCCGAACTGGTCGCGCAAATCGCCAAAGCGCTCGAAGCCGGCGACCTCGCGAAAGTCGGACGCCTGATCGGCAAGGACGCGTTCGATTCGCAATTGGTCGCCAAGCTCAAGGCCCTGTCCTCCGGCCCGTTCCGCCTGCGCCAGCCCGACGGCATCCGCGAAGTGGGCGAACTCGAACTCAACGCCCGCTCCCGGTGGGCCCTCGAACTGGAGGGAATGGAAGCGGGCCGCGACCGCATTTTCCTCGATCTCCGCCGCAACAACGGCAAATGGTCGGTTGAGAAAATCACCCTCCCACCCGGCCCGGGAGAGCCCATTCCAAAGGCGGTTTTCGCCGATTCGCTGGGCGTGGCCGACGCATTTCTCCAAGCGGTTCTCAAGCAGGATTTCGAATTCGCCCGCGACTTCGTGGATCATGCAACCGTCTCGGACGCCAAGATCGCCGGCCTCTGCATCCTCTTCGAGGAAGGCGGCTACCGGCTTCGCAAAAGCAAGCCTCTGCGCTCGATGTTCCAGCGCGACGACACCGTCGGCTACCTCGCCAACGTCGAAACCGCCGATGCCTCCCAGAGCGCCCAGTTCGCCATGACCATGAGGCAGCCGCCCGCGCCATCGAATTGGATCGTCTCCGAAATCAATCTCAACCAACTCCTCGCCGACTACGCCCAGCGCGTCGCCGGCGGCGATCTTTACTACTCGCCCCTCGTCAAGAACCCCGCCGGCGGCGACACGCTTGCGCTCTACTTCGAGTTCGACGAAGACGTCATGAACCCGCGCACCCGCCGTCAGTTGGAAATCGTCACCCAGATCCTTCGCGCGGATCCCGGCAAAAAAATCACCCTCAGCGGCCACACCGACGCGATGGGCACCAAGCAATACAACAACAGCCTCTCCTCCCGCCGCGCCGACGTCGTCCGCGACTACCTAACCAAATCAGGTGTCGCTGCCGCCCAGATCATCACCGTCGCCGCGGGCGACAGCCAGCCACGCCGTCCGAACATCACGGAAACCGGCGAGGACAACCCGGAAGGCCGCCGCGCCAACCGGCGCACTGAGATCTACCTGGATTTCTGAGGGCGGGGGTCCGGAAACGGTGTGAACGTGACGGTTTCAGGTTCGTTCATGAAATCCTGCAGGAAGGTCTTCTGGTCCAGAACGTCGTCGTCTTTGAGCGGGGAAACTGCCCGGAGTAACGCTCTCCTGTGCACCTTGGCACCCTTCAATACTTTTCTCAGCTCAGCGATGGTGATCCTGCGTGGCGGAGTGATCTCGTATTCAATTCTGGTGAAATCAATAAGCCATTTCAGGAAATTCGGCGTTTTCCGGGGTCGGGACAACTCGATGAACTCTCTGTAACATCCTTCGGCATCGATCATCCAAACGAATGCTTTCTGCGTGCGAATGGGTTCCGTGACAGAGAATATGTTTTTCCCATGGTGTCTGAACTTCCACACTTGGGTGATTTCGGCTCCGCAGCAGAGCAGCTTGTCGTTCAGACGGATCACGGCTGGGAATAGAAGGGGAGAGTATTCCGCTGGATGGTTGTCAGTCATTTCCTTTCCCCTGTTGTCCATGTCGTTCCAAGCCCCGCGCCGTTCCCCACCCAATCAAAGCGCCTCCAACTTCGCCCGCATTTGCTCCTTGGTGATGTCGGAGCCGATGAATTGATCCTTCACTTCGCCGTTTTTGAAGAACAGCAGGTTGGGCACGGCGCGCACGCCATAACGGGTGGCGATGGGCATGTTCACTCCGGCATCAACTTTGCCGATCTTTGCCCGCCCGGCCATTTCTCCCGCGAGTTGATCCAAGAGGGGGGCAAGTCTTTTGCAGGGGCCGCAATGCTCGCCCCAGAAATCCACCAACACTGGAAGATCTGAATCGAGAACCTCGGACTGGAAATTCGCTTCATTGAGTTCAATGGCCATGGAGGGATGTTAGAGAGAGTCCCGTGGCTGTCAAACGCGGCGATCGGGTTCCTCCCGAAACCACACCCGCCGCTGGCATGGCGGGTGCTCAGTGGCGGGCAAACCTGCCCATGCCCGTTCGTCCCGATCTGAGCGTCCCTGCCAAGGCTCCGGCGCTTTGTGCGCTGGGAGTGGGGATTTCATTGTCGGTGATGGCGGCCGTTTGGTTGAAGAGCGGCCAGGAGCGGGTGTGGCAGGAGGAGGTGCGGAAACTGGCACAGGACCGGGCGGAGTTGATCCGCGCGCAAGTCGTGCGCTCGATGGAGGTGTTGCATTCGGTGGCGGCCCTGTTCGACGTCCGCGGCGAGGTGACGCGGGCCGAATTCAAGTCGTTTGTGGAGCGGCCGTTGTCGCGTCAGCCGGAGTTGCAGGCCTTGGCGTGGGACGTGCGGGTCCCGGGTCCCAAACGGGTCGAGTGGGAATCGCGGGCAAAGGCGGAGGGCTTTTCCAACTTCAGTTTCACGGAGGAACAGGGCGAGGGGATTCTGGTGCCGTCCAGGGAGCGCGACGAGTATTTCCCGGTCTTCTATCTGGAGAGTCTGGAAAAAAACGCGCCCGCGCATGGCTTCGATGTTGGGTCGGAGCCGCGGCGGCGGGCGGCGCTCGAGCAGGCTTGGGCCAGTGGCCTGCCCACCGCCACCGTTCCCATCCGGCTGGCCCAGGAACCCGGCTCACAGCGCGGCTTCGTGGTGTTCTTCCCGCTCTACCAAGGGCCGGTGGCGACTGCCGGGCAGCGCCGCGATTCGCTGTTAGGATTTGCCACGGCAGTGTTCCGCATCGGCGATCTGGTGGAGCTGTCGTTGCAGGGCATGGGTGAAAATGGCGTGGCGCTGACCATCCAGGACCAGGCCAATGGCGAAATCATCTACCGTCAGCATGCGGCGCTCCTGCCTGGACGTCCGGCGTGGCAGTCCACGGTGGATGTAGCCGGGCGGCATTGGACGCTGCGATTTGAACCGACGACAGCATTCCGCGGACCGCGGTCGGACGCGCTGACTTGGATCGTGCCGGGCGCGGGGCTGATCATCACCGGGCTGTTAGCGGCCTATCTGTGGAGCAGTGCCAGGCAGGCCGCGCGACTCCGCGCCGAGGTGGCCGTGAGGCAGCATGCGGAGGCCGCCGCCGATGCTGCCAGCCGCGCGAAGTCGGAGTTCCTGGCCAACATGAGCCACGAAATCCGCACGCCGATGAATGCCATCCTCGGCTACTCGCAAATCCTCGCCCGCGATACCGCGCTGCCGCGGTTTCATCGCGATGCGGTGGCCACCATTCTCAGCAGCGGCGGACACCTGTTGCACTTGATCGACGAAATTCTCGACCTTTCGAAGATCGATGCCGGACGGATGGAAGTGACCGCCACCGACTTCGATCTTGCAGGGCTCCTCGACGAGCTCGTCGGCATGGTCCAGCCTGCCAGCGAGGAAAAGCACCTCGGCCTGCGCAGTGAAGGGCCGCCCCGTCTAACGATGGTGCATGGCGACGAGGGCAAACTCCGCCAGGTATTGCTCAACCTGTTAGCCAATGCCGTGAAGTTCACCGACGAAGGCCGGGTGATCCTGCGCGCGCGACCGGGCGAGGGCGAGACATGGCACTTCGAAGTGGAGGACACCGGGGTCGGCATTGCTCCGGAGGCACGCGAGAAAATCTTCGAGCCGTTCCAACAGGGGCCGGGTGCGCGCGAGCAGGGCGGCACCGGCCTTGGCTTGGCGATCGCGCGACGCCAGGTCGAACTGATGGGTGGTCAGTTGGACGTGCGTCCGGCCGCGGGACGCGGGACGTGCTTTTTCTTTTCGCTCCAGCTGCCTGCGTCGGTGCAACCGGGTGCCGCAAGCCAGACGGGCGAGGTCATCCACCTTGCCGCCGGCCAACAAGTGCGAGCGCTGGTGGTGGATGACATCGCGGAAAATCGTGAAGTGCTGGCGATGATGCTCGAGTTGGTCGGCTGCGAAGTCGTGCTGGCGGAGCACGGGCGGCAAGCGCTGGACCTGTTAGCGGAATCGCGGCAGCAAATCGTGTTTCTCGACATGCGCATGCCGGGACTCGACGGCATGAACGTGGCGCGGCAAATCATCGCCGAGTTCGGCCCCGCGGCTCCGAAAATCGTGGCGACCTCGGCTTCCGCGCTGACTCATGAACGCGAGCACTATCTCCAGGCCGGTTGCGATGACTTCGTGGCCAAGCCCTTTCGCACGGAGCGGATCTATGCCTGCCTCGGCCAATTGTTAGGAGTCGCCTTCGATCATGCACCAACCGCCACTGCGGCACAAACCATCGACCTGCGCCAGCTAACACTGCCTGAGGACCTGGCCGCCAGGCTGGCGATGGCCGCGGAGCTGCACAGCGCGACCGTGCTCAAGACCTGTCTCGCCGAGATGGAAAACCTCGGCTCCGCCGGCGAGCGCGTGGCCGGTCATTTGCGGACCTTCCTGGCCAGCTACGACATGAAAACCATCCAGCACCTCCTCGCCCAAATCCCCGTCGCATGAATTCCCCGCGCATCCTCATCGCCGACGACACTCCCGCCAGCCTGTCCTTGCTCAGCCAGGTTCTGGAAAAGCAAGGGTACGAAATTCTCGCCGTCTCCAATGGTGCCGACGCCCTCAAGATCGCGGCGAAGGCGCGGCCGGATCTGGTGATGTTAGACGTGATGATGCCGGGCCACGATGGCTACTACGTGTGCCGGATGTTGAAGGCGGAAACGGAAACGCGCGATGTGCCGGTCATTTTCATCACCAGCCGCAACGACCCGGATAGTATCATCAAAGGCTTCCAGGTCGGCGCGGTGGACTATATCGAGAAGCCGTTCCATGCGGAGGAGGTCGTCACCCGCGTGGCCACCCATTTGAAGATCGGCCGCTTGACCCGGGAGCTGCAGCAACGCAACGCCGAGCTCGAAGCCGAAATCTCCCTCAGACAAAACGCCGAACAGCGGCTCAGCACGCTGACCACCCGCGAGGACCAGCGCTGGGGACTCGGCGGCTTCGTCGGCGACAGTCCGCACCTGCGGCGCATTCTAACTGACATCGGGCGGCTCCAGCAGTTCGGCAAAACCAGCGTCTTGATCACCGGCGAGAGCGGCACCGGCAAGGAGCTCGTTGCCCGCGCCATCCACCACCACAGTCCGCGCGCCGGGGCCGCGTTCATCCCGGTGAACTGCGTGGCCGTGCCCGGCGAGCTCGCGGAGTCGTTGTTCTTCGGTCACATGAAAGGCTCGTTCACCGGCGCGACCGCGGACCGCAAGGGCTACTTCGAACTCGCCGATGGCGGCACGCTCTTCCTCGATGAAATCGGCGACATGCCCGCCGCGCTCCAAGCGAAGTTGTTGAGAGTGTTGGAGGATGGCGAGGTGACCCCGGTGGGCGCGACGAAATCCCGCCGCGTCGATGTCCGGGTGCTCAGCGCGACCAATGCAGACCTCGCCGCCAAGATCGCCGCCGGTGACTTCCGCCAGGATCTATTCTATCGGCTGGCCCGCTACACCGTGGAAACCCCGCCGTTGCGCGAGCGCCGTGATGACTTGCCGCTGTTAGCCGCGCACTTCCTTCAGGTGTTCGCCACGGAAACCGGCTCCGCATTGCCGACGATCACCCGGGAGGCGATGGAACGGCTCCACTCCCATGCTTTCCCCGGCAACATCCGCGAACTGAAAAACGTGATGGAACGCGCGTTGATCCTCAGCGGCGGCAAGCCGGTCCGCGCCGAGCACTTGCAACTTTTCGAAATGGTCACGCCGCAATCATCTCAAGCCGCACCCGGAGATTTCGACCTGGAATCCGCGGAGCATTCGCTCATCCAGCGCGCGCTCGAACAAACCCAAGGCAATGTCGCCGAAGCCGCCCGCCTCCTCAACGTCAGCCGCGGCCGCATCTATCGGAAGTTCCCGCACCTCGCCGCCGGCGCGAAATAGCCCGTCGCTCCGCAATCTGTTCCGTGTTGGAACACCCGCGACACATTCCCAGCGGTAATCGGAATTGCCCCGTCGCGGGAATCCCAGCATCCACAAGGCATTGCGCCAACCGCAGCCGTTTGGCACGGGGCCTGCGATCCGGATGGTGCCATCACAATACCACACCGATGAAATACATCCCCACCATTCCCTCCGCGCTGGCAGTCCTGACACTTGCCACGCTCCCTCTAACTGCCGGAACCCCCGTGGAACCCGCGCCCATGGAACCCGCGGCGCCGAAGTTGAAGCTCAACGTGCTGCTCCAGCTCGACGTCTCCGACCACTACATCACCCCGCGGGGCCTGGACGTGACAAACGAAGGCGTGGTCCTCCAGCCGCTCTTCCTGCTCTTCGCCAATCTCTACTCCAGCGAATCGACTTTCCTCACCGACGTCACGCTCACGGCGGGCGTTTGGAGCTCCTTCCAATCCGAGGCGGCCGGGGTGGATCCGAGTCACTGGAACGAGTTCGACCCCATCCTCGGCCTCGCCTTCAAGTTCGCGGAATACTTCAAGTTCGAAACGAATTACACCGCCTTCAAGAGCATGACGGATTCCTATCCGATGTCCCATCACATGGAGCTCAAGCTCTCGTTTGACGATTCGAAGTGGCTGGGAAAATTCGCACTCAATCCCCACATCGCCTACTGGCAGGAACTCAAGAACAAGGCCACGGTTGTGTTTGATCCGAGTACGTCGGAAGAATCCTTCTACTTCACCCTCGGCATCAATCCCACGATCAAGTTCGACGCGGTGAAGCTCGAATTCCCGACCTTCCTCAACATCGTCGGTGACGAGTTCTATCAGCAGTTCGACGGTTCCGCCGGCGGCGGCGGCGCGGCGGTCTTCTTCACCAGCATCAAGGCGAGTGTGCCGCTGAAGTTCATCCCGCAGGAGTATGGATTCTGGACCTGGTACGCCGGGGTCAAATACTACCACCTGAACAACGACGGACTTGAAGACGGCAACATGGTTCTAACCACCGGCGGCGATCATGACGACGACGATTTGGTCCAGTTCCACACCGGACTCACGATCTTCTTTTAGGCCCGGATTCTGCTGAACCATTCACCGGAGGAATTAGAATGGATACCAAGTCAATTCCAGCGGAGCCCTATCCGTTCGAGCTCATCCCCTCGCGTTGCGCGTTGCTGATCATCGACATGCAGCGCGATTTCCTGGAGCCGGACGGATTCGGTGAAATGCTCGGCAACGACGTTTCACAACTGCGCCGCACCATCGTTCCGAACCAGGTGCTGCTTGCCGCCTGGCGGGACGCCGGCCTGACGGTGATCCACACCCGCGAAGGTCACCGGCCGGATTTGAGCGATCTACCACCCGCCAAAAAGGTCCGCGGCCACGGCGCGAAAACCATCGGCGACCTCGGGCCAATGGGCCGCATCCTGATCCGCGGCGAGGCCGGCCATGACATCATTCCCGAGCTCTATCCGCTGCCGATGGAGCCGGTGATCGACAAGCCCGGCAAGGGTGCGTTCTTCGCCACCGACCTCCATGCCATCCTGCAAAACCGCGGCATCACCCAACTCGTCGTCACCGGTGTCACCACCGAAGTCTGCGTCAACACCACCGTCCGCGAAGCCAATGACCGCGGCTACGAATGCCTCGTCCCCGCCGATTGCGTGGGTTCCTATTTCCCGGAATTCCAGGAAATGGGGCTCAAGATGATCAAGGCGCAGGGCGGCATTTTCGGCTGGGTCACCGACTCCTCTGAAATTCTAACTGCCTTAGGCTGACTCACCCTCGCCGCCCGCACACCACCGCTAACACATCGATCCAATGACCACCACCACCAAGCCAAAAATCTGGGTTCCGGGCGACTGGAACGCCTTCTTCGGATTCGGCACGAACATCCTGGTAAACCTGCTGACCCTCACGGGCCTGCTGTTGTTCGTGTTGAAAATGCCACCGGCAATCGTCTTCGGACGCATCCTCCCGGCCACCGGGCTCATGCTATGCCTGAGCACCATTTATTATGCCTGGCTCGCTTACAAGCTCGCGGCGAAAACCGGGCGCAACGACGTCTGCGCGCTGCCGTCCGGGACGAGCGTGCCGCACATGTTCGTCGTCGTCTTCGTCATCATGCTTCCCATCACCCTGCAGACGGGCGATCCGATCAAAGGCTGGGAAGCCGGCCTGACGTGGGTGTTTATCCAGAGCTTCGTGCTCATGATCGGTGGCTTCATCGGGCCGTGGATCCGCAAGGTCACCCCGCGCGCCGCGCTGTTAGGAACGCTGGCCGGGGTTTCCATCACCTTCATTTCGATGAAGCCCGCGGTCGAAATGTTCCTAACGCCCGTGATCGGCATCACCTGTTTTGCGGTCATCCTGTTGAGCTGGTTCGGCGGGGTGAAATACCGGGGAGTTCCGGCAGGCCTGGTTGCCATCCTGGTTGGCACGGTGATCGCCTGGGGATCCAATCTCTTTGGCCTTAACTACGGCGGCATGACCACCGCGGCGCTCGGCGAGTCGCTTAAAGGTTTCGGATTCAATGTCCCGCTCCCGGCGATCGGCCATGTGTTCGGTGGATTTGAATATCTCGGAATTCTGCTAGTGACCGCCATTCCGTTTGGGATCTACGACCTAGTGGAAGCGCTCGACAACGTCGAGAGCGCCGAAGTCGCCGGCGACTCGTTCCCCACCACCCGTGTGCTGTGCGCGGATGGCATCATCAGTCTGATCGGCTGCGTCATGGGAAATCCGTTCATCAACGCCGTTTACATCGGCCACCCCGGATGGAAATCCATGGGCGGACGAATCGGTTATTCGGCGGCCACCGGCGTCGCGGTGATTTTCCTAACATGGTTTGGTGTTGTCTCGGTCATGCTCGCCTTCATCCCGACCGTGGCCATCCTGCCGATCCTGCTCTACATCGGAATGCTGATAGGAGCGCAGGCCTTCCAGGAAACGCCGAAACGCCATGCTCCCGCCATCGTGCTTTCGCTCACGCCCCACCTCGCCCACTGGGTGGTCACAATGATGACCGGTGCGCTCGCCGGCGCGGGGACGATCCTCGCCACGCTCACCCCTGAGAAGAAAGATGCCCTTCTCAAAGCCATGAACAACGAGGGCGTAATGTTCCACGGTCTCCAAGTTCTCGGTGGCGGCTCTATCCTCGGCGGGCTGATCCTGGGTTCGATCGCCGTCTTCATCATCGACAAGAATTTCTTCAAGGCCGGAGCCTTCTCCATCACCGGCGGAGCTCTGACGTTCTTCGGATTCATGCATGGTGACCGGCTCGGGATTTCCCAGAGTCCGACGGTGGCGGCCAGCTATCTGATTGTCGGCTTCATCCTGGTGGCGGCTTCCAAGTTCGCCGCGGTTTCCCCGGCCCTCGAATCCGCCGGACACCACGAGGTGGAGGAAGAAGAGGAAATCGAATCCCCCGGCGTCCTCGCCAAGTCATGACAATTTTGCGGTAAGGTTGCTGCATCCCGACCGGCTTCGTGGCATTTCCATGCCTCGGGGCCGGTTTTCCTGAAAGTTAGAAAACTCTATTTCATCAATCCCATGCCCTACGTCGAAGCCGATCCCTATCCTTGGCCCTACAACGGCGATCTCCGCCCGGAGAACACCGCGTTCCTCGTCATCGACATGCAGACCGACTTCTGCGGTCCCGGCGGATACGTGGACAAGATGGGTTACGACCTCTCATTGACCCGTGCGCCCATCGGCCCGATCCAACAGGTCTTCGCCGCCACTCGGGAAAAGGGCTACCACGTCATGCACACCCGCGAGGGCCACCGCCCGGATCTATCGGATTTGCCGGAGAACAAACTCTGGCGCTCCCAACGGATTGGTGCGGGCATCGGCGAAGCCGGCCCCTGCGGCCGCATCCTTACCCGTGGCGAGCCGGGCTGGGATCTCATTCCGGAACTCGCCCCGCTGCCCGGCGAGGCGATCATCGACAAGCCGGGCAAGGGTTCTTTTTACGCCACCGACCTCGACATGCTGCTGCGGAGAAAAGGCATCCGCAACATCGTGCTCGCCGGCATCACCACCGACGTCTGCGTCCACACCACGATGCGCGAGGCCAACGACCGCGGCTACGAGTGCCTGCTGTTAGCCGACTGCACCGGCGCCACCGATCACGGCAACCACCTTGCCGCGCTCAACATGATCAAAATGCAGGGCGGCGTCTTCGGCGCGGTCAGCGATTCCACCGCATTCATCCAAGCCATCACCGCGTGAATCCTCCCGACTCGCTTCCCGATGCGCCTGCTCCCGCGATCCTCGAATTGCCCGATCTGTTCCGTTTGGCGGAACGCGCCGACGAGTTGGAATGGAAACCATTTCGTGACGGCGTGGAAATCCACCGCCTGTATGGCGACGGTCTAACCGGACCGTCCGCTGCGCTGATGCGTTTCCGCAAACAAGGTAACATTCCGTTTCACCATCACGACGGCTACGAGCACATCCTCGTTCTCGCCGGCAGCCAACGCGATGAGCACGGGACGATCCCGGCCGGCACGTTGCGCGTCCACGCGCCCGGCACGAGCCACCGGGTCGTTAGTGACGCCGGCTGTCTGATCCTCGCGATCTACGAGAAGCCGGTGCGCTTCGAATGAGCGAGGTTCGTGATTTATCAAGCGGAGCCCTGCCGCAAGGCGGCCTCTCGTTTGCACGGTTGGAAGGCGCAGCGCCATCCCGACTTCACGCGCCATGGGGTAAACGGCACGCGTCACAGTATCGCGAAGATAATGTCCGTTAGGTTCGAGCGTTGGCTCCGGCTTCGACCGCAGCTCGAAAGCGGGCCATTCTGTTTTCACCTATCCGAGAAACGCGGCCTCTACCTTTCAAGAACGGGTTCTTCCAAATAACAGAACGGGCAAACGTAATTGCTTCAGACATCCAGGTGGACTGTGGCAGAGTCGATCGTCGGATCCAGGCCGCTGGTTTTCATGCGAAAAGCACTCCCACTTGGTTTCCCGGTGTCAATCAGAGGACTTGCTTTGCGGGGTTCGTAGTCGTGCTGTTCCCTGTCATTGATAAGGTTCAATTCCCTCGCAGGTATTCAGCCGATTCCCATGGCTCCCAAAATCCCCACCATCCCGCGCCGGTCTTTTTTGAGAATCACCGCGCTCGCCAGCGCGGCCGCGGTTGTTAGTCCGCGCGATCTATCCGCGGCCACTGCACCCAAGATCGCGATCGGCATCGACAATTTCGCCCTCCGCGACTCCGGCTGGAAGGCCCCGCAGCTCATCGATTACGCGGCGTCGATCAAGTGCGACGCGCTCCTCATTTCCGATCTCGACTCGTTCGACAGCCTCGATGACGCCGCGCTCCACGAGGTGCGCGGGCGGGCGGAAAAGGCCGGCATCGCCCTCTACGCCGGCGGCTGGAGCATTTGCCCCACTTCGAAAAGTTTCAGGAACAACCGCGGCAGCGCGGAAGAGTATCTCCGCCTCGGCATCCGGGTGGCGAAGGCGCTCGGCTCGCCGGTTTTCCGCGTCGTGCTGGGAAACATGGACGACCGCAAGACCGAGGGCGGCATCAAGGCGCGCATCGCGGACACCCTCGCCGTGCTCAAGGCCTGCCGCGCGGACGCGCTTGCCGCCGGGGTCAAGATCGCGATCGAGAATCACGCCGGCGACATGCACTCGTGGGAATTGCGTGGGCTCATCGACGCGGCGGGCACCGATTTCACGGGTGCTAACATCGATTCCGGCAACGCCGCCTGGACGCTGGAAGACCCGCTGGACGTGCTTGAAATCCTCGGCCCCGTCACCATTTGCTCGAGCCTGCGCGACGACATGATCTGGGAAACTCCCGACGGCGCCAGCGTGCAATGGACCGCCGTCGGCGATGGCCTCATCGACTGGAAATCCTTCACCGCGCGCTGGGCGGCGCTTTGCCCGGGCGTGCCCATGATGATCGAAACCATTTCCGGCGGGCCGCGGAATTTCCCTTACAAGCAGCCGGATTTCTGGAAAAACTACGACAAGCGCCCGGAAAAATTCGCCAAGTTCGAGGCACTCGCCAATCGCGGCAAACCCATCCCGTCCTTCAAAGCCCCCGAGGGGTCCGACCGGAAAAAGGCCAACCAGGATTTCCAAAAAGCCGAGCTCGAAAAATCCATCGCCTACCTCCGCAACACTCTCGGTCTCGGACTTCGCTCCTGAAAAAATACTCACCGCCATGCAACGCCGCACCTTCCTCCACACCGCCGCCGGCACGTTCGCCGCCCTCCCGTTTTCCCTCCGCGCCCAGGACAAGGCCGGCGCGAGGAAATTCCGCACCGTCCTCATCGGCTGCGGCTGGTGGGGCAACAACATCCTGCGCGAGGCCATGGCCAGCGGCGCTTGTGAAATCGTCGCCCTCTGCGATGTCGATGCCCGTCAGTTCGAGGCCACCCTGAAAAACGTCACCGCCGGAACCGGCGATACTCCGAAGCTCTTCAAGGACTACCGCGAGCTGCTCGATTCCGTGAAGCCGGACATCGCCATCATCGCCACGCCCGACCACTGGCACGCTCTGCCGATGATCGCCGCCGTCAAGGCCGGAGCCCACGTTTACGTCGAGAAACCCATCGGCCACACCGTCATGGAAGGCCGCGCCATGGTCAATGCCGCGCGCGCCACCGGCAAGGTTGTCCAGGTCGGCACCCATCGCCGGATTTCCCCGCACAATGTCAGTGGCCGCGAATTCATCCGCTCCGGGAAAATCGGCGAGATCGGCATGGTCCGCTGCTTCGTGAACTACGGCGGCTCCGGCCCGGAGAAACCGCTGCCCACCGTCGCCGTGCCCAAGGAGCTCGATTGGGACATGTGGTGCGGCCCCGCACCATTGCGCCCCTTCACCGGCGGCGATCCGCGGGATACCTCGAAGTCCCCGTGGAACCGCGGCATCCACCCCCGCGGCTTCCGGAATTACCTCGATTACGCCAACGGCACCCTCGGCGACTGGGGCATCCACTGGCTCGACCAAGTCCTCTGGATCACCGGGGAAAAACACCCCACCCGCATCTACTCCACCGGCGGCCGCCCCATCGCCGGCCCGCCCGTCCTCACCGACTCCGAGCAAACCACCGACGCCCCGGACCACCAGCTCGCCACCTTCAGCTTTCCCAAGTTCGACGTCCAATGGGAGCACCGTCAATTCGCCGGCCACAACGCCGACAAGGGCGAAAACGTCGGCTGCTACTTCTACGGCACCCAGGGCATCTTCCACATGGGCTGGGAGAAAGGTTGGACCTTCTATCCGTCCGATTCCAAGGCCGCCCCCGTCACCGAAGCCGCCAAGCTCGGCCAGCCCGATTCCCACAACATCAAGGAACTCTGGGCGGATTTCCTCAACTCCATCCGCACCGGCACCCCGCCTGTCAGCGACATCGGCGAGATTCACCTCTCCACCAACCTCGCCCTGTTAGGAATGCTCTCCATGAAACTCGGCCGCAGCATCGCGTGGGACGGCGAAAAGGAACAAATCCCGGGCGACGCAGCCGCGAACCAACTCCTCCGCCGCGAATACCGCAAGGGCTGGGAATATCCGGCCGTCCAATGAAGTCGCGGCGACTTGGACCTATCTCACCACCGACTACACCAAGCTCGTCTATCTGTTGCCCCGCCCAACCAATTCCCAATGCTCGTTTTCCGGGACCCCATCGAATGACCCCATCGACTCCGCGAAGCTGGCATCTCCATCCCACTGGCCGAACTCTACAAGGACGTGGACTGACGGTTTCACCCGAATGCCTCGATCCGATCCGCGTACACGCAGACGAGTTTGTTCGCAGGCAGCAGCGATTCGACCTGCGGCCACAGCGCTTCGAGGAAACGATGAAACTCCTTGCGGCGCATGTTGCCGAAACGCAGATGCACGATCCAAGGCGGCGGCGTGCTCACAAGAATGCGATCCGAAAAATCGGCATCCTTGGTGACAATCACCAAATGCCGCGATTTGGCGAGAAGCCACAGCTCGCCGTCCGTTAGATGATTGCCAAATTCCAGCGCGTGACTCACCGGCAGTGAGGGAGTGAAAGTCAGTTGCCCCGGAAGATTCTCGTCCAGCAGGAAGCCTTTCACGCGAGTGCGGCGATTTGGAAATGATTGGCCATCAGACGCGATGCCCACTCAATACACGCGAGCACCTGTTCCCGAGTCAGGGACGGATATGCTTCGAGAACGTCATCCACCGAGTCCCCCGCCGCCAGAAACTCCATCACCGTCTGAACTGTGATGCGCGTCCCCCTCACCACGGGGCGCCCGTTGCAGACCGCAGGATCAATGACGATGTGGCTCTCCATGCACAGAACGTGCCGCAATCCGATGCGGATGGCAAGTGCCTGAAAGCCTGTCTCTGCCGCGAGGGTTGATTGGCACCGCAGTTGTGCTCGAAATCTGACCTTCGATGTTGGGCGTTCGATGCCATGTCCAGGCATCGCCGACGGGCGGAGATGGATCAGTGCTCGACTCCACTCGCCACCGCGCGGCGAGTCCAATCCCCGTGCGTCGCTGGAGGCTTTACCTCGGTGAACATGACCCCATTCAAAGATTTGAATCCGTGAGCAATGACCCTATTCACTATCCGTCCGATTCCAAGGCCGCGCCCGTCTCCGAAGCCGCCAAGCTCAACCAGCCCGACTCCCAAAACATCAAGGAACTCTGGACGGATTTCCTCAACTCCATCCGCACCGGCACCCCGCCCGTTAGTGACATCGGCCAGATCCACCTCTCCACCAACCTCGCCCTGCTAGGCATGCTCTCCATGAAGCTCGGCCGCAGCATCCCGTGGGACGGCGAAAAAGAACAAATCCCCGGCGATGAAGCCGCGAACCGACTCCTCCGCCGCGAATACCGCAAGGGTTGGGAGTATCCGGCCGTCCATTGATGGGTGGGCCTACACTTGCCTCGCCACCGACTTCATCAAGTCCGCCTATTCAATAATCCGTCGCCTCAATGCTCGTTTTCCGGGACTGGTACCATCGACTGACCTCATCGATGCGACCAAAAACGGCCCACTAAACCCCGTGAAGGACCTTTATTTGTTCTTCTCTAAAATCACGTCAATATCTCTCAGTAAGGATTTATCGTTTTTCGCGACGTAGTTTCTTATTAAGTTTTGCGTCTCCTCTCTTGTTTTTGGATCCGCAATGATTGATACCCATTGCGCTGCAGATGCCGGATCATTTACATATATTCTCATCGCAAGGGCTCTATAGGCCAAGTCAAAACGTGGTTCAACAGGCCTGGTGGCAAGTTCTTCACTGACGGCAGATAGTGAGTTCGGCGGCCAATTTGCCACAATCGCTTGTAGCGCGCTTGCCTGCGTGTCGATCTGTAGCTTACGCGTAGTAAATTCGACAGCGTCATTAGGGCTTTCAAACTTAGCTGCACCCAAAAAGAATTTAACATCGTTCGAATCGAGTTTTTGACCGTCGGGATTAAACAAGCTCCAAGCTTTCTCGACCCCTTCCGATCTTGATATAACTTGGATTACCTGAGATCGAATTGAGTTTTGATCGACAACAATATTCTTCCAGCGTGATGTCAATTCCCATCCAAGTGCTGGATCGGCACTTGCTACTCCAATACATGTTGAAAAGGCGGCGGCCTTTTGCCCCCCTTCAAAATTAATTTTCCCAACCCAATCAATCGCAGCTTCAGGATTCTTTCCCGACAAAGTGCCGAAAAACGACGAAAACGCCACAGTATTCTCCATCACGTGCCCCAGTGAGTTCAACCATGTGAATCCTCTCTCTGGATCGGTCTCCGCAAATTTCTGAGCGATCTCTCGCAACGTGAACTGGTATTGGGGCCCATATGGCAGCTTTCCCAGAGTTGTGAACATTTCTTCTAAGCTTGAATCGTTCTCTACATACGACCGAACATTTGAATGGCCTGTCGCCATTCTGTTTTTGGATAGTCTGGGTTCAGAAGATGTTGAGGTGACCAACTCGGGAGGAACTCTTGATATTCCTAGGTCAGACGTTGATATTATACGCCATGCCATAACGACAATAACTATCAATGCAAGTATAATCAGAGTTTTACGTGATATCGTCATTTAGTTTGTTAGTCGTCTGAACCCCATTCTAAATTAACATCATAACAAGCAATGACTCGATAGAATCCATCGTCTTCCCTGTATGGACTCAAAAACCGGTCGATGGGGTCAGTCGATGGGGGGCAGTCCCGAAAATCGTCGATAGGGTCGTCGATAGGGGCGGTCCCGGTAATCGAGCACAATCCCAAATTTTGAGGATCGAATACTGTCCGTTTGGCGAGGAGCGACATGATGTGGGTTGTATGGGGTTTTGAGCCGCGTGTCATTCAGGCTTCGTCGTCAAATCCTTGAGGATCTTCTTCGCGAGAATCTCGTTGATTTCCCGATGGCGGGGAACTGGCTGGGACCTTCCGGTTTCCGGGTTGTGGTCAATGTCGTGGCAGGAAGCGTGGCGCAGCAATTGGCAACCTGCTTTTTCCAGTTCGGCCACGAGATCCCGCCTTTTCACGCGATTTCGAGTTCCTCCTCTTTCCGTATTCCCGGGATGCTCTCCTTGCCGAAGATTTCGTAGAGATCGCGGAGATGTTTTTTGAGGTCGTCCAAATCCTCGCCTTGGGCCCAGTGATCCGGGTAGTCGTTCAAATAGCCGAGATACTTGCCATCGGACTCGCACCAGTAGGTGACCTTCGCTTTCATGGTGGATGAATACGGCGGAGAGCGGGGGGGAGCCAAGCCGGAAATCTCTGGAGGCATGGTGCCTCCATTAGGGACAAGTCGTCAGAGTGAAGAAGAATTGACCGCAAAGGGAGCGATAGCGGACATGGACGAACTTGCTGATTGAAATCCTTCGTCAAATTACGCGGATGATCACGGATGAGAGACCATGAAGTGATAGGATTTCTGCCCTCGGCCCGGTCGTAATTCTGGAAATCCTCGAATCCATCCCGATTCGAAAGTCTTCATCCGTGATCATCCGTGATCATTCGCGTAATCCGCGGTTTGAAGATCTGATATTCTCCCTAATGGAGGAACTCTGTCTCTGGAGGTCAGCTTTTAGTCTCTCCAAGGATCAAATCCCTTCGCGGTTTCGCGCCTTCGCGTGAGGACTGCATTGATCTCAGGCGCGGGAGGTTTGTTCACGTACTCGCTTCTCTCAAAGATTGCAGTCCAAGCGCGGATATGCGATGCCATCGAATGCCATGCGTTCATTAGGTGAGATGTTCAGGCAGTTCCGAACGGCTGAAGGACAGAGCCGCCCGGCCAAAACGGTCGAAAGGTATGGATGGTTGCTTTTGATCCAGGGGAGCGCGGTTCTGCTCTTTCCCCACTTCATCGCTTCGATCTTGGGATTCGCGCCGCTGGAACACCAGGCGGCGGGGTTTCTCCGATTGGTCGGCATGCTCATCGGTGGGTTCGGGATGGTCTACGCCATCAGCGGCCGAATGAACGCTGAAGGATTCGTCTTCGCGTCGCTGATTGACCGCCCATTCGTCGCACCCGTCACGGCGGTGTTATGGTATTTGGGCATGCTGCCGGGAGGACTTGCGCTGCTGATAGCCTTTGAGGATTCTGCAACTTGGCTGTGGACGTTCCTCGCCTGGCGCGCGGCGACACGGAATCCGGAATAGCAGTGATGCGCTCGCGCTGCGGATGGAATGCCGTCCGCCTAACTAATACATGAAATTCGCGGTGGGGTCGGTGCTGCCAAAAGCGGTGCCGCCGGTGGTCCCCGTGATGGCCGCCGTGGTTGGGGGCGGGACGAGCGGGGCGACCCGGTTTCCCGCGACGATCGACCAAGCGTTGGAGCGGGATACATTTCCGGTCACGAGATTGCCCGTGGTGAGGAGCTTGATGCCATGGGTATTGGAGTAAACATGGTTGTGATCGATGCGGTTGCCGATACTGACGCCGAAGATCCCGGGTCCCACGCCCGCGGGAACGCCGCCACCGTTGCTGGTGCAATGGTTGTTAGTGATGACCGATTCGGTGGTGCAAACGATCCCGGCACCCTTGTTTCTGCCGGCCACACAGCCATCCACGGTGGACTCGAAGAAAGTGATGATGCCCGCGCCGGTTTTCTCAGTCAGGGTGGCGGCTGTCGAGGTGTTGCCGGATGCATCGCAGCGCGACACCAGACAGGTGCTTTCCGCGTAAATCCCGCAGGACTGGGAAGCATTGGCCGAGGTGTTTTCCGACGCGACGCATTGGATAACCGACGACCGGTAGAAGACGATGATGCCGTTCGTAACGGTGCAGGATTTGACGAGGCAATTGGCCACGTGGGATGAGGAGCCGGCATAAATGCCGTAGTCGCCGGTGCAGTTGGTGACCGTGCAACGTTGGACATTTCCGCCGTTCAAGATCCGGATGCCGCTGCCCGCGACCACCCCGTCAACCTTCGTGTCGAGCACGCTGGCCGAGTTATCGAGACTGATGCCAAATTGGGTGCCGCCACTAACCGAACATGAGGCCACCAGGCCATCGTTGGCGAGGACGATGCCGCGCTGTGGGCCTTGCAAGAGGCAGGATTGGACCACGGTCTGGTTCATGAACCGGATCCCGTAAACCCCGTTCTCAGTCGCCGAACACTCGCGGATCACACAGTTATCAAATCCTAGGAACCCCGCGTTTCCATTCCCCATCGCGTGGCAGTCCACAATCTTGGCCCAGGAACCGGTGGAGATTCCGTCGAGACCGTTGTTGATCAGGCGGAGGCCTTCGCCGGAAAAACGGGGGGCGGTGGCGTTGATCGCGTGGCCGCTCCAATTTCTAACGATCCCATTTTTGACGACCACGTTCTTCGCGAAGGTTTCGATGTAGATACCGGCGAGGTTGGCCCCGCTGAAGGATCCGATGACGGAGAAACCGTTGAGATCGAGCGTGACATCCTCCGCATTGATGCGGATGGCGTTGTTGGTTCCCGATTGGTTCACATTTCCAGTTAGATAATAGGATCCGGGTGCCGAGATGACATGGGCCGCCACCCCGCCCGACAGCGGTGTGCGCGGTTCGATCTGATGAAGTGTCTTCATCGCCGGTTGGGGAACCCCGCCCGCGCCCACCGGAGGGACGGGTCCGGCCAGCGGACCGGAAACCGTCGGCGGAGCCAGCGGACCTTGGGCGAAGGCCGTGCAGACTGTTAGCAGGAGCAGCGTGAGCGTTTTCATGGGCGGGGTAGGGTGATTTGCCATGATCGTAGCTTTCCCACCCGCTTCACCAAGATGATTGTTGGCAGCGACTTTTGGAAGAGGATGGAGCGCTTTGTAGAGACCTTTTGTTGCGATCAGATTCCCGAGGTCGACGATGTGGATGAATGCGAATTTCGGCTTTTCCGGTATCGGCATGCGTTGTAGGGTCCGGACATGAACGTGGAAGAAATCGAGTCCGCCGTTTCCGGGCTGTCCGTAGACGAACTCGCCCGCTTTTCCGAGTGGTTCGAGGAGTTCCTGGCGGATCAGTGGGATCGCCAGATTGTGAGGGACCTGCTGGCCGGACGCCTTGATCCGGCACTGAAGCGGGCCGACGAACACTACGAGGCAGGTCACTGCACACCCCTTTGAATCACTTTGCCGACCCTGGTTTCTGGGATTGTTATAAGCTGCTTCCAGATGCCGTGCGTGAGTTGGCGGACAAGAATTTCGCGCTGCTCAAGTCGGATTCGCGGCATCCGTCAGTCCGGCTCAAGAAGGTTGGTGTGCTTTATTCGAGCCCGCGTCGGGCTCCACTATCGTGCTCTTGCGCGGGAACGTCCGGAGGGACTCCAGTGGTTCTGGATCGGGCACCATTCGGCTTATGATCGGTTGATCAAATCTTTGTGATTGGATCGGGTTGGAGGCGAGGATGGATTCCCGGCAATCGATTCAATAACCCACCCGAAACCCGGGAATCGACAGCCGCCACCGTTGCGCTAGGTTTCCCGCGGATGACATTGAAGGAACTTGGTTGGAATGACGATTTGGAAACTGCCTGCGCGGCCTACCGCGGGAAGGGCTGGGTGCCCGCGCGGCTCATCCGGGAGACCGTGATCAACTACGGCGCGTTCCTCAAAGGCGGCGAGGAAGTCGACCTCGTCCTCAGCGGCAAGGTCTGGCACGACGCGGCCTGCGATGCGGATTTGCCGGCTGTCGGCGACTGGGTGATGGTCGAGCTGGGCGATGAAAATCAGCCGTCGGTCATCCGCGCTATGCTGCCGCGGCGCACGTGTTTTTCGCGGAAAATGCCGGGCAACAGCTCACAGGCGCAGGTCATCGGCGCGAACATCGATTACGTTGCGGTGGTCACCGACGCGGGGCCGGATTTCAACATCCGACGGATGGAGCGCTACTTCATGCTCATCGGGCGGAGTGGCGCGAAGGCGATTGTGTTAGTGAACAAGGCGGATCTTTTTCCCAAGGAGCAAAGCCAGCAGGCCGCCGCCGAAATCGCCGCATTGTGGGACGGCGCGACGGTACACGTCACCAGCGCGTTGAATGGCGACGGGCTGAAAGTCCTGAAGAAGTATCTCAAGAAGGGCATCACCATGTGCGTCGTCGGCTCCAGCGGCGTCGGCAAGTCCACCCTCGTCAACCAGCTTTACGGCGAGGAATGGCAGTGGACCGACGAGGTCAACGAAATCACCGGCAAAGGTCGCCACACCACCACCGCGCGTGAACTCGTGCCGCTGCCCGGTACCGGCATGCTCATCGACAATCCCGGAATGCGGGAAATCCAGATGTGGACCGACGAGGCGACCCTGCGCGACAGTTTCGCCGATGTGGAGGCTCTAACCGCCGAGTGCAAGTTCTCCGATTGCAGCCACCGCACGGACGCCAAGTGCGCGATCCGCGCCGCGGTGGAGGCCGGCACGCTCGATCCCGCGCGCTATGAAAACTTCCTCAACCTTGAGAATGAAATCGCCGCGTTGAGGAAGCGCTCGGAGAAACGGCAGATGGCCGTCGAGCGCTGGGCCAAGCGCAACAGTGTGAAGGCCCGGAATCTGGCAGACCGGATTCAGTTGGAAAAGGACGTGCGCGGTGATCTCTAACACAGTGTCAGCCATGCCGGGATTCCTCCGATTTTCACAACTATTGCTCGCCGCGTGGTGCTTGTCAGGCTGCTGGCAAGTCCTGCTGGCGCAAGAGTCCGCACCCGCCGCCGCCCCGCCCGCCGTGGCGGAAGCGGGGGATGCCGGAACTGAAGCGCTCAAGAAGGAACTAACCGATGTGCGGAACTCGCTGGCCCGCTTCAGCGAGGCCGGAGCCGGCAGCCGGCTGCCCGAAGGAATTGATCCCGCGCAGTTGGTCGAGCGGATCCAGGATCTCGATCAACTGGTGCGCGCGCTCGGCCGGCATCTCAGCTTGCTGGAGCAGAAGCGCGACGCGGATCGCAATCTAACCGCGGCCCGGGCGACGGAAGAGGCTTGGACCGGGTTTAAGGAAGATCCGCCGTATTCCATGTTGTGGGCGGACGATCTCGCAAAGCGGCTCGCTCTGCTCAGTGAGAAGCGGGCCAGCTTCCAATCATCCATCGCCTTGTTCGAGCGAACCCTCGATGGTTTGGACAAGGAGGCGACCGGCGTCATCGCCGCGAAGGAGGCCGCGGAGGAGCAGCTTGCAAAAGCGGAAGCGCCCGCTTCCTCGAAATGGCTGGCCGAAGCGGCGGCCGGGAAATACCGGACGGTGATTGCCCGCGCCAACAGCCTGCGGGCAAATATCGCGCTGCTCCAGGTGCAGCTCTCGATCGTTGGCTCCGAGCGGAATTTGTTGGAGGACGAGCTGCAGGTCGTGCGCCGCAATGTGAATTTCAGCGGGGAGGATTTGCAGAAACTCGAAAAGTCCGCTGCCGAACGACAGGCGGCGATCCGCAAGGAGATCGACGGAACGAGCCGCAAACTGCGGGACGCCCAGGCAGTTAGAAATGCCGTGAAGGCGGAGCTGGACAAGCAGCCGGCGAGCGAGGCAGAGGTGGAGATTCGTCGGCTGCGCTTGGCCGCCGCCGAGACGCGGGCGGAAGTCCTTCAGTTCATCGCTGAAAACCTGGGCGCGCTCGAAGGCATCGAGGGCTATGTCGCGACCGCCTATCAGAACCGGCGGACCTTGGCCGGAATCGCCCCGAAAGCCACCCGCGAGGCCGCGTTGCAGTCGCTGACGACGCTGCGGGATCGCGTCGCCGCATGGGAAGTGGTTTCTGGCAACGAACTGGCCGCGGTCAACGCGGACCTCACCCAGCAGGGAGTGGTCGCGGCCGAGATTCCGGCGGACGATCCGCGGTCGGCGCCTCTCGCCGAGATTCGCGCGGCCCTGTGGACCAAGCAGAGTTTCCTCCAACGCGTCGTGCAAACCACCGGCGATCTCCGCAAGAGCACCTCCCGCTGGGTCGATGAAAACAAGGTCACCACGGAGCGCACCCTCGCCACGCGATTCCGGGATTCCCTGTCGTATGCCTGGGTCAATGTGCGCCGCGTCTGGGATTTCAACGTGTCGAAGTATGAGGAAACCACTCCCACCGGCGGCAAGATCCAGCGCAGCGTCAAACTGGGCACCTTCATCCAGGCGCTGATTTTTTTCGGCATCGCCTACTTTGTCCTCGCGTCTATCAGCAGGCGGATGCAGCGCGTGGTGGTGAGGCGCAATCACATCGGCGAGGCGCAGGCCAACACGCTGCGGACTTGGATGATGATCGTCGTCGCGGTCGGTCTGGCGCTTGCCACCCTGAATTTCCTGAGCATTCCGCTCACGTTGTTCGCATTCTTTGGCGGCGCGCTGGCCATCGGGCTTGGCTTCGGCACGCAGACGCTGATCAAGAATTTCATCAGCGGCATCATCGTCCTGTTCGAGCGCAAGATCCGCGTTGGCGACATCGTGGACATCGGCGGCGGCGCGGGGACCATCACGGAAATCAACACCCGTTCGTCCGTCCTGCGTGGCGGGGATGGCCGGGAAACTCTGGTGCCTAATTCCCTGTTCCTGGAAAACCAGGTGACGAATCTAACTCTATCCAACCGTCGCGTCCGGCGGACGCTGAGAGTCAGGGTTGCCTTGGGATCCTCGCCTCACGAAGTCAGCACGGTTCTCACGGAATGCGCGGAACGGCATGGTTTGGTTTTGAGGAATCCGGCACCCATCGTCACCTTCGAGGACTTCGCCGAGAACGCGCATGTATTCGCCATTTACTACTGGACCGAATTCAACTCGCAGACTGATTCGGACGTCGTCGCCAGCGACTTGCGGTTCATCGTCGAAAAGCGCTTCGCGGAAACCGGGATCCGGTTTGCTTCATCGAGGCCGGAATCACCGGCGCCACCCGCCCCCAACGCCTCGAACTGATGAACGACGACGACCGTTGGATGCGACTCGCCTTGGACGAAGCGCGCAAGGGCGTGGGGCGAACCGCACCAAATCCGCCGGTCGGCGCGGTGATCGTGAAAAACGGCGAGCTGCTAGGCAAAGGCTGGCACCGCTCCGCCGGCCAACCCCATGCCGAGCGGGAAGCGTTGGCTGCCGCGGGTGATGTCCGCGGCGCGACGATCTACATCACGCTCGAACCCTGCTCGACTCACGGCCGCACGCCCCCGTGCACGCAAGGTCTGATAGACGCCGGCATTGCGCGCGTGGTTTACGCCTGCGTGGACCGCAATCCGGACCACGCCGGCCGGGCCGATGCGTTGTTGAACGCCGCGGGCATCGAAGTTCTATCAGGAGTGTGCGCGGACGAGGCGGAGAAATTGTTGCGGCCGTTTTTCAAAGTCCGTGAAACCGGCCTGCCATGGGTGATTTGGAAATCCGCGATGAGCCTCGACGGCCGGATCACCCGCCCACCCGGCGAAGGTCAATGGCTAACAGGCGAAGCCGCCCGCGCCGACGTGCAACAACTTCGCTCGACCGTGGACGCCATTTTAACCAGCGGCGAAACCGTGCGCCGCGACAATCCCGCGCTCACGATCCGAGTGCCGGAATTGTTGGATGGTCGCCAACAACCATGGCGAGTCGTCGCGACCGGCAAACCGGAAACCATGCCTGCGGACGCGCCGTTGTTTTCTGACGAATGGCGGGATAGGACCTTGATCCGCCCGCCCCATGATCTTCAAGAAACGCTGCGCGGACTGGCGAAAGACCAAGGAGTCCTCACCGTGATGGTCGAAGCCGGCGGCGTCTTTTCAGCAGCCCTGTTCGAAGCTGGCTTGATCGATGAAGTCGTCGTCTATTACGCCCCGATACTTTGCGGAGGCCCATCGCCGGGGCTTGGCGGCGTGGGTCTGAAAGAGTCCCTGCATCTGGACGAAATCGATTTCCAACAGTTCGAAAACGACATCTGCTTGCGCGGGATTGTGAGGCGATGAACGGACCGCGAAATTTATTTCGCCTGTTTGGATGGAAGTCAGGCGAGATAAATCTCGCGGTCCGTCAAGACGCTTGCCGGCGGGCATCCGGAGACTCACATCGTTTCTCAAACCAAACCCGGCGCCGCCCGTTGGGGATGGATCAGAACATGGACTACACAGTTGAAGTCAGCGATGCTGCTGCTGGGTCCAAATCAAGGCATTGGTGAAGGCGAGGCCGAAACGCTGTCCCACCAAATCAAAGTCATAACCGTAACCATCCATTGAACCTCGGGAAAGTTCCCTGATCTGGTAGGAAGCCTGTCTGAACTGGCCTATAGTCATCGTTGGGACGCGGTAGGGAGAGTTCTTCACCTCCAAGACCACGACGGCCGAGTCAATGGTATCAGCGATGTGGATGAACTTGGCTTTGATGTCGGCAGGAATGGGAAAGAAGCCCGCCGCCCCACCGGCAGCATCGCGCGCCCTTAAGTAAGCCGGTTCAGCGGCATAATAATCCGTACAAGCCTTTGCCAAGGCGTTCATCGCCGGTTGATAGACAGGGTCCATGCCCGCGTCTCGAAAGGCAGCGGCCAATGATGGAGTCTTGAGGGTGGCTCCTAGCAAAACCCTCTCGGGATCAGGGATCCCATTGAGTGCCGCGACAAAGCCAGAAAAGCGTTGGTGTCCATAAGTTGTAGCTCCGATCGCCCGCAGATTTGACCCTTTCTCCACGGTGATCGTCTGTTGAACCGGCGATGGGACTTCGGCAATCGTTACCAAGGGAAGCGATGGCGTAATCGTGCCTGTGGGATTGGCCTTGCGCTCGCAGGAAACGAAAATCAGCAAACTCATGATGATTATCACGACGGATTTCATGGACCCGGGGAGCTTGTGGACGGCGTCAAGATTCGAGGGCCGATGAAAGTGCTTGGATCGCCAGATCAATTTCATCCAGCGATGTTGATAGCGGCAACATCAGGACGACTGTGTCCATGATCGGGCGGGTGAGCAGGCCGTGGGCGCGGGCGGCGAGGCAGACGGCTTCGCCGAAGCGTTCGTTAGGCGGGAATTTATCGCCATCCGGGCGGCGGAGTTCGATGCCGGCGATGAACCCGCACTGGCGGATTTCGTGGACCAAGGGCTGGCGGGCTTTCAACGCGGCCAGGCCGGCGGTTAGTCGGGCGATTTTTTCCGGCAGGTGGACGAGGGTTTTTTCCGTTTCAAAAACATCAAGGCTCGCCAGCGCCGCCGCGCAGCCTAACGGGTTCGCCGTGTAACTGTGGCCGTAGTAGAACGCGCGGTCGGCGGTCCCGACGAACGCGTCATAAACCTTGCCGGTGGTGAGAGTGGCAGCCAGCGGCAGGTAGCCGCCGGTTAGGCCTTTCGCGAGGCAGAGGAAATCGGGGATTACGTTTTCGCGCTGGCAGGCGAACATGGTTCCGGTGCGGCCGAAGCCGGTCATGACTTCGTCGAGGATCAGGTGGACGCCGTTTTCGTCGCACCAACCGCGGAGTTCCGCGAGCATGCCGGCGGGCCATGGGCGCATTTCGTTGACCCCCTGAATGAGTGGCTCGATGACGACGGCAGCGATTTTGTCGGAGGAAATTTTTTGGAGTTCGTCCATCGTCGCGACATGTTGGACCGGATAACCGCTGCCGCGGAAGCGCTCGAAGAACCGCCCGACGCCGCCGAGCGAGGCCGCGCCGAGCGTGTCGCCGTGGTAGCCGTTGGAAAAAGCGATGAAGCCGTTGCGTTCCGGCTCACCGGTCTGCTGGCGGTATTGCACAGCCATTTTCAAGGCGCACTCGATGGCGGTCGAGCCATCGTCGGAGAAGAACACGCGCTCCAAGGTTTTCTCGGGGAAAAACCCGCAAAGCCGCCGCGCCAGTTCCGCGGCGAGCGGGTGAGTGAAGCCGAGAAACGAGGTATGCGCGACTTTTCCAAGCTGGTCCTGGATCGCCGCGTTGATCGCAGGGTGGGCGTGGCCGTGGATGTTGGTCCAGATCGAGGAATTGCCGTCGAGATAGCGCCGGCCCTCGGAATCCCACAGCCAAGAGCCTTCGCCACGGACCAGCACCAGCGGTTCGTGGCCACGCGCACACCACTCGGACTGGCGGGTGAACGGGTGCCAGCAATGGGCTTGATCGGCCTCGATCGTCCGGCGGCTGTCGTCGCGCATGCCGCAAGGATGGGGATCCGGTTCCATTCTACAATCCCGCAATCCGCTCAATCCTTTCTGTCATGAAAATTGGGTCGAAATCGCCGCCCGATGATTCCCGGGATTCATCCGCCCTACGCGATCGCGTGATGGCGTGTGGCCGAAAATGGGATATCTCTTGTGTGTCGCCGCAAGCACACCCTCCCCCCGAAATAGTGCCGCGGATAAAGACACCCTTCCCCCCGAAGACCAGTCGGCGGATGTTGTAGGTTCCCCCTCCAACCTCCGCCGATTTTTTTTGGCCGGGGGCCATCTCTATCAGGAGAGGGATGCGTCCCCCGCGATCACGTCACGGCCTTCCCCGTGATCACGTCATGGTTCTGTGGCCGAAAATGGGATATCTTGCATAAGTCGGCCGCAAGCACTCCCCCCCTAGATGGTGCAGCGGACAACGACGTTCTCCCCCCAAAAAGTCGGCGGAGGTTGAGGGTTCGCCTTTGGCCTCCGCCGATGAGAGTCTCGGGGCATGACGCGAAATGACTCCGCTTTTTGGGTGCATGCATCGTTCCGGTCCAGACGCGAGGCGTGATGGGTGGGATGGTCGTCCGGCAGCAGCCACTGATACCGGGCAAACCGTTGACGCATCCGGGCTTGATCGAAAACGGTGTGGGGTTTAGTCCCTGCGGCCCGCTTTCATGTCTGTCTCTCCTTACGCCATTCCCTCGCCCGCGCTGCAGCGCGAGGTGAGACGCCGCCGTTCGTTCGCGATCATTTCCCACCCGGACGCCGGGAAAACCACGCTCACGGAGAAATTCCTGCTCTACGGCGGTGCGCTCAACCTGGCCGGCAGCGTCACCGCGCGGAAGAACCAGCGCGCCACGACGTCCGACTGGATGGACTTGGAAAAGCAGCGGGGCATCTCGGTTTCCTCCACGGTGCTGCAGTTCGAATACAAGGATTGCGTCGTCAACATCCTCGACACGCCGGGGCACAAGGATTTCTCGGAAGATACCTATCGGGTTCTAACGGCCGTGGACGCCGCCGTCATGGTGGTGGACGCCGGCAAGGGCATCGAGAGCCAGACGCGGAAACTCTTCGAAGTCTGCCGCCGCCGGGGCGTGCCGATTTTCACCTTCATGAACAAGCTCGACCGTCCGGCCCGGCCGTCGATGGATCTGCTCGACGAGCTGGAGTCGGTGTTAGGAATCCACGCGTTTCCGGTCAACTGGCCTCTCGGTGACGGTCCGCGCTTCCGCGGGGTTTACGATCGCGAGCAAAAGCAGGTGCATCTTTTCCAACGCACGGTCCACGGTGCGTTCCGCGCGCCGGTGGCGGTGAGCGGCATCGAGGACGACAGCGTGAAGGACGCGGTGGAGGAAGGAACTTACCGGCAGGTTTGCGACGAGCTTGAGTTGCTGGAAGGTGCCGGTGCGGAGTTCGATTTGGACAAAGTGCTCGCCGGTGAACTCACGCCCGTCTTCTTCGGCAGTGCGGCTAACAACTTCGGCGTGCAACTTCTGTTGGACCGTTTCCTCGAACTCTCGCCCGCACCGACCCCGCGCGAGAGTGGCGGGATGATGATCGATCCGGCGTCCGAGGAATTCTCCGCCTTCGTCTTCAAGATCCAGGCGAACATGAACCCGAAGCACCGGGACCGGATTGCTTTCGTGCGCATCGTGTCCGGCCAGTTCAAGCGCGACATGGACGTGATCAACGGCCGCAGCGGCGACAAAGTCCGCCTGGCCAACTCGCAGCGCCTGTTCGCCCGCGAGCGCGAAACGGTGGACGACGCGTTCGCCGGCGATGTGGTCGGGCTGGTGGGAAATTATGATCTGCTGATAGGCGACACGCTTTCCTCGATCCCCGGCGTGACCTTCGATGAAATCCCGCGGTTCGCGCCGGAGTGTTTTTCTTTCCTGCACAACAAGAGCACCGCGAAATACAAGCGCTTCCGCGACGGTCTCCAACAGCTCCTCAAGGAAGGCGTCGCCAGCGAGTTTGTCCTGATCGACAGCGAAGGTCCGCAAATTCCATTGTTAGGTGCGGTCGGCCCTCTGCAATTCGAAGTCCTGCAATACCGCCTCGAAAGCGAATACGCCGCCGACACCCGGGTGGAGCCCGCGAATTGGTCGCTTGCCCGCTGGCTGAAACCGAAGGAAGGCGACCCGCTAGCCCCCGAAAACCGGCCATCTCTATCACTCGGTGCGGCTCTTGCCAGAGATTCAAACGGCTGGCTCGTCGCACTGCTGCCGAGCGAGTGGGCGTTGAAAACTTTTTCGGATAAGAACGAGGACTGGGTCATCTCCGAGCAGCCGTTCCCACCACTTTCCGCTCGATAGATCCGGCTCGTTGGATAGAAGAGGAACCACGGATGGACGCGGATGGACACGGATTAAGATTTGAGGGGGAAACGAATGGCATTCTTAGTTGTGCATTCGAGGTGCTGAATACGCTCGGACATGGGCTGCTGGAGAAGCCGTATGAAAACTCGCTTTGCGTCGAGTTCGGGCTGCGTGGGATTCCTTGGATCCAGCAGCCGCGATATGACGTGACCTACAAGACCGTGAAGGTGGGAGAATACATCCCCGATCTTGTTGTCTTTGATTTCGTGGTGGTGGACACCAAAGTCATCGAACGCATCACTGATCACGAACTCGGCCAGATGCTCAATTACCTCAAGAACACCCGCCAGCCAGTTGGCCTAATTCTCAATTTCAAACGTGCCCGCCTCGAATGGAAGCGCGTGATTAACACCGGCTACGGGGGAAACCCGTAACATCATCCACTCGGAAATCCGTGTTTATCCGCGTCCATCTGTGGTTCCTCTTCAAGCCGCGAGCGGCCCGGCGAGCTTCAGCAGCGCGGGGTCGAGTTTGTATTTGGAATCGGCGACCTCGTGGATCGGCAGGTGGCCGTAGATTCCGTCCTTGTAGACCATGATCGAATTCGTCTGCCCGGCCTCCAGCGAGTCCACCGCGGCCACGGCGAATTTGTAGGCCATCACCCGGTCGAGCACGGTGGGCGAGCCGCCTCGCTGGATGTGGCCGAGGACTGTTAGTCGCGCTTCCATGCCGATGGAATCGTTGATGTAGCGGGTGAGATAGTCGCCCATTTTGGTCCCTTCGGCGACGACTGCGATGGCGTATTTGCGGCCGTTGGCGAGATCGTGTTTGAGACGCGCGCCGATGGTTTCCAGGTCATACGGGATTTCCGGGACGAGGCAGATTTCCGCACCACAGGCGAGGGCGCTTGTTAGGGCGAGGTAGCCGCAGTGGCGGCCCATGACCTCGATGACGAAGGCGCGTGAAAACGAACTGGCGGTGTCGCGGATCGAATCGATCGCCTCGCGGATGACGTTGAGCGCGGTATCGACGCCGAGACAGTAGTCGGTGCCGGCGATGTCGTTGTCGATGGTCGCGGGGATGCCGGCGAAGGGCACGCCGAAGTCGCTGTAGAACTGGTTGAGCGCGCGGAACGAGCCGTCGCCGCCGATGACGATGAGCTTGCCAATGCCGCGGCGTTTCAGGTTTTCATAAGCCACCCGCCGAACTTCGACGTCGAAGAATTCCGGTGAGCGGGAGGACCGCAGCAAGGTGCCGCCGCGGTGCAACATGCCGGAAACCTGCTCGCGGGTAGTCGGGACGATGCGGTCGGCGATGAGCCCGCGCAGGCCGTCATAGACGAGGTGGGTTTCGTAGCCGCGCTGGGTGGCGTAATCGACCGCACATTTGACGGCGGGGTTCATGCCGGCGGAGTCGCCGCCCGAGGTGAGGATTGCGAGGCCTTTGGACATGGAAGTCTCACACAGCACCGCGAATGCCGAATCGGGGGAGAAAATCGTGTGACGCCGAAGCTGGAGGGAATCCTACTTGGCAATCCCATTATGGTCCGCGAAAGCAGCGGCCGCGGGGGGATCGGTTTTTGACCAACTCTGATAGATCTGCGGCAGGAGCCGGTCGCGGGCTTCGCCGGACGGAAGGGTCAGAGCCCATTGCGCAGCGGTTGCCGGGTGGAAGGACGCCAGCGCGCTGGCGTAGGTGGCGGTGGCTGCGGTTTTCGCGGGACCGTCAGCAGTGCTGCTCAACCATTTGCCGGCGGCTTGGTAGTCCGCCTGCACCCAGCCGAAAAATTGTTCGGGGACGGTCTGGGTTGCTATCGTCTCCGTGGAAATGGTGCGGATGAGCCAATCGAGATACTTGCCGGTGTTCTCGTCGGGATCGATGAAATACACACGACTGGCGAAGGCTTCGAGCTCCTGCTGCGAAAAACCAGCGCTCTCGATCCAGCGGGTGGCGTTCTCGAATCCATCATAGAAGGAGTCGCGGATGAGAGTGCTGTTGGCCTCGAAAACGACGGCCTTCCGGTCAACGGAATCCGGCAGGGTTTTGAGATACTCGCGAAATGCGGCGAGCGTGGCCCCGCGCTGGGCGGGCGTGTGAGCGGGCCAGCAAATCGTGCCAACGCCGCGTTTGACATCAGCGATTTCAAGCTCGCCGATCAGGCCGAAGGCGAGCTTGGGATCGATGAGCGAGGTGCCCCGCAGCAGGCGTCCTGTGACCTCCGCGCCCGCCTCCCCGGGAAAAAGATCGCGATGGGCTTTATACCAAGTGGTGGCATCGGCAGGACTGGTTTCCATCCTGTGAAGAAGCGCGATGGATGCGGTATAGGCGCGGGATAGGGGATTTTTAAGGAGATCCGGGGATTCCGCCAGAATCTCCAATGCGGCTTGCGGATGGCTTTCGGCGAGGGTCTGGAGAACCAACGCCAAGAGCTCCTGACGGGTTTCCTCCCGCATGTCCCCGGCGGCGATGATCTCCGCGACGAGTGCTTTCATCATCTCAGGATCGAGCGCCATCAGCCGTCGCTGCCAGTCTAGCATCTGCAACTCGCGTTCGTCGGACGATCTGGTATCCGGCGGTTCCGGTTGGTTTTCCAACTCTTTGGTGAAGCCGATCAAGCCGACGGCGAGCGATTTGAAATCGAGCGCCTGGGGCCGCTGCGGACGGGCGGGGCGGGAACCATCGGTTGGGATGCCGGCGGAGCGGGCTTGTCGGCTGACTTGTTCGTAGTCACGGTTTGCGGCGGCGAGTTTCCGTTGATTCCGCCAACCGGCGGCACCGGAAATGGCGAGGATCGCGAGGGTGATGATCAGCGGGATTTTCATCGGGCGAAAGGATCGGCTTCGAGGGTTTTCAGGAACTTGTCACGGCGTTCGGGATCCTTGATTTTTGCGGCGAGGACGCGGGCCTTGGCTTCGTTGCCCCAGAAAGGCCAGCTGTCGAGAAAGCCCAGTACCACGTCGTCGCTGCCGCTCGTTTCCTGATAGTGGAGCAGCAGTTCCTTCGCCTTCGCTTCGTGGTACTCGGCGACGCTCGCAAGAGCCCTGCCGGTGATGTCGTCCACCTTTGCGGGTTCGTAGCTGAATGCCCATTTCCTGAAACTATCGATTTCGCCCGTGGTGAGCTTGTCGTCCCGGCAAAGGTTGGTAAATCGCTTGTTGCCGGTGGCAGCAATGCTGCTTGCGCGTTCTTCGGGTGTGGCGGCGATGCGTCCGAGAAACCGGTCGATACCCTCGTAGTCGCCCTGTCCGGCGAAGCGGGCAATGGAACTGGCGATGACGGTGGCCTGGCCGCTGGCCGGCAGGGCTTCCCGGGCGAGGAGCACGCGAGCGGCCAGTTCGTTTTCGTTCGCCGCGTTTCCGGAGGCGCAGATGTTTTGGAAAATGGAAGCACGGTTTGCCACGGAATAGCCGGAGAGTCGCTGCGCCGCGGCCGCCGGATCGGTGTTCATGAGGTTCGCCAGCAGGGCCGCTTCGAAGCGGGCACGACGGAAATTTATCCCATCGTGGGATCTGGTTTCAAAATTACCGGCCGCGATCTGCCCGTCGAACCAAGCGAGCGCGCCGGGCATGTCCCGGCGGGTCCAATCGCGGAGGATGTTGGTCATCAGGTTGCCCCCAATGCCGGCATGATCGTTGCCTGGGACTATCAGATACGACAGTGCGGCCGCGGGGTCCTCTTTCCCGAGCGCGGCGATGAGCAGTCCTTCGATTTGGCCGCGTGATCGAATGTCCAGACCAAGCGTCTTGATTTCGGAAAGTGTGGTCAGCAGTTCGTCCTTGCCCATCTCCCGAATCCGCGCCTTGGCACGCAGCATCTCCTGCTTGGCGAAAATGCCACCGCCTTGCTCGCCGGTGATTTTCGCAATGCGGAGCCAGTTGACGGAGCTTTTTCCGGAAGTTCTGTTCCGCGTGGCGCTGGATTCATCTGGAAGCGAAGGGGGAGAGTCATTGCCAGCCGAAGCGGAGATCTGCTGGCGCACCAGAGAGATCCTCTCTCTAACGGACGAGATGGCGCGGGACTGCGAAATGAGCAGCCAAGCCGCGGCGATGAAGACCGCCAACGGTAAAAGCATGGCTCTGGATTTCATAACAATCCAAGCTACAAGCGCCTAGCGGGACAAGGCGAGGAAATATCCGGGGAATTTAGTTAGAAACGATGGACATCATTTCACAGCCCGCGGAACTCGCTGGCAAGCTTCTTGGCGGTGGCGATGGTGTTGCGGTGGAGTTTCGCGGTGAACTCCGGCTGCCTGTTATAGCCGCCGCCGTAGAGCACGGCCACCGGGATGCGGTTTTTGATGAAGGCTCCTAACAATACTTCGTCACGCCGCTGGATGTCCTTCAGGGAAAGGTGCATTTGCCCGAAGCGGTCGTTGCGGTGGTTGTCCGCGCCGGAGATCCAGATCACCAGATCGGGAGCGAAGGCGTCGAGCGCGCCGGCGAGGCTGGAGAAAAGTTGCTTCAAATACATCTCGCCCTCGACGTAGCGGACGGTCTCGATATCGAGCGTGCCGACGACTTTTTTTGTCGGATAGTTTTTCCCGACATGGATCGAGTAGGTGAAAACCCGCGGGTCGTCGCCGAGCAGCGCGGCGGTGCCGTTGCCCTGGTGGGCATCGGTATCGACGACCATGATCTTGATGTTAGGCTGCTTGTCCTGCAGGTCGCGGATGGCGATGGCGACATCGTTGAAAACGCAATAGCCTTCGCCGTGTTCGCGGAACGCGTGGTGGGTGCCGCCCGCGAGACAGACTCCGACGCCCTCGGCGAGTGCCGCGTGGCAGGCGAGGCGGGTGGCTTCCACTTCGGTGACGCTGCGCTGATAGAGTTTGGGCGTCACCGGCAGGCCGAGAAGCAGTTGCTCTTTCCGTCCGAGCAGCCCGGACTCGATTTTTTGGATGTAATCCTTCTCGTGGACCCGCTGGAGCAGATGGACGTCGGCCGCACGTACCTCGATGATTTCCTCCGGCCGGAGGATCCCGCCGTCGAGCAGCATGTCCTTGGACACCCGGAATTTCTCCATCGGGAACGGATGTCCAGAGGGCAGTTCAAGTTCCAGTTCCTGTGAATAAAAGCAGCGCATCGTCCCGCGGCCAAGCAACAGCGGAATCCCGGAAATTCCAAGCGGGAAGTGATTTCGGCATTTTTCGCTCCCGTGCATTGTGGGCTTGCGGCGGGGCCGGTTGGCAGTAGAGTCGCGCCGCAAGGCCGGGATGGCGGAATTGGTAGACGCGCTAGATTTAGGATCTAGTATCGCAAGGTGTGCAGGTTCGAGTCCTGTTCCCGGTATTTTTGTATGAGGGGGCGGCGGGTCGCTGCCATTCCAAGGAGCTTGCCGTGCCGCAGGGGCTTGCAAACCGGATTGCCGAGGTGAATTTTCCGCACGAATTCCATGGCAAGTTTCATCCTCCCGCTCCCGAACTCCTACAGCGCCGCGGAAGTTAGATCCTTCCATGGCCGCGATCACGAGGGTATTGCGGAAACGGTCGCCGCGGAGCAAATCCGCAAAGGCCTTGTCCTTGGCGGCGTGCCGGTGATTCTGACCATCGATCTCGAAGCCAACAAAGCCCGTTGCCACGTCTCAGCCGACGGCAATACGCCTGACGAATCGACGATGATCCGCGTCGCGAAAAACCTCCTCGGCTTGAACATCGATCCCGCGGCCTTCGCCAAATTCACTCGCGACGATCCAGTGATGGGTCCGGTTGTTAGGAAGAATCCCCACCTGCGCATTCCGCAAGCGGCCACGGTTTTCGAAGCGCTCACCTGGGCGATCATCGGCCAGCAAATCAATCTCACTTTCGCCATTACCCTGCGCCGCAATTTCATCCGCATTGCCCGACAGCAGCATCGCGGCGGACTCTGGTGCTATCCGGACGCCGCCGCGGTCGCCCGCATCGGGCCGGAAGAACTCGCTCCCTATCAGTTTTCCCGCTCCAAGGCGGAAACTCTCGTTCGGGTCGCCCGCATGATCGATTCCGGCGAGCTTCCGCTGGAGGACTGGAAAAACAAGCCTCAGTCCGAGATCGCAGCCGCGCTGCTCGCCATCAAGGGCATCGGCCCATGGACGGTGAACTACGCCCTGATGCGCGGCTTCGCCTTGAGTGATTGCTCGCTCCACGGCGACGCCGGCATCCGCAATGCAATCCACCGTCTCGGCATCACCGAAGGCAAACCCACGTCCATCCAAATTCAATCGTTTCTCGAAAACTATCAGCCCCATCGCTCGATGGCCGCCGCGCACCTGTGGGCCAGTTTGCGATGACAGATGGAGAGGGCGGGGCCATTCCCGAAGAGCCGGTCACAGCTTCAGGATATCCCGCTTGAAGTGATCGAGCGATTCCTTCGCCCCGATCTTCAGCTCGCGTTTGAGACCCGCCGCACCGCCATCGACGAGATTGTCGTAGCTTGGGGATTGTTCGGTTTTCTCGGGCACCCTCGCATGAAATCCTTCGGCGATGACCTTGCCGGTCCGACAATCAATGAGCCGCATCTTCGCCGAGTAGATGACTCGATAGGTTGCCCAATTCACGGGAAAATACACGAATGACCAGTTGATCGTCCTGACGTCCAGCGCGTAGTCCGCACCCGCGCAGGCGCCGGCGATCTCCGCCGGTTCCTCACCCGTGACTTTCCGGCTGCCGGCGAAACGAACGCCATATTTCTGACTCATCGCCGCGGCAAGTTCACTGCTGATCCAGTTCGCCGGATCCTCCACGCCATTCTCCCGCACGATCGTATTTCCCGAGGAAATCATCGCGTTCGCCGAGATCACTCCGCCCACCGCTCCTAACAAGGCGGCGGGCGCCATTTTGCCCGCCGTCTGGGCGGCGAACGGCGGCTTTTCCCGTTCCATCCGCACCGCGGACTTGTGGGAGACAATCGCGCCGCTGGCGAGCGGTGTCTCCTTGGTGCTCACGCATGAGACGGAGAAAAGTGAACAAGCCAGCAACAGGGGTGTTAGAAATTTAGCAGATGGTAAGGGCACGCGCGGGAGGAGATAGGGAACCGGTGGGGTTGTCCATTTCGTAATCCGCTGTCGAATCACTCCCCCGTGCCTTCCAGCCAGTCCAAGCGGAACTGCAACTTCATCTGCCGTTCCGGCGACGGATTCGGATAGAGAATGGGATACCACGCGCTCATCACCGCCGCGCGGGCGATCAGGCTGTGATGGAGCGCGACCGGATCGATGTGACCGCCGGCTTGCTGATAGGCGTCGAGAATGCGGTCCGCGGTTTCGTGATCCTCATCGAGGATGCGTGCGTTCCAGATGATCGAGGCGAGGTCCCACTCGACCGGGCCGCGAAAGGTGTCCTCCCAATCCGTCCACAGCAGGCCGAGCGTGGTGTTGAGCAGGTTGCCGGGATGGGCGTCGCCATGCAGCGGCTGATAGGGAAATTTTCCAAGCGCGTCGATGGATGAAACGAGACGGTCGTGCAGCAGTCGCAGCGTGGACGGCGGGAACAGCCCGCGCCGCTCCAGAGTTTCTAGCAGATACACGCTTTCAGTTAGGATGGCGAGCTCGGGCAGGGGAGGGGAGAAGGACCGCAGGAGTTCGTGGCACTGATAGAGTGTCGTGCCGATCTCCGCCGGATCGGCCTCGGCATCGATGGTGGTGACGAATTGCCAGAAGTTGAGCGTGTGGCCGAGGTGTTCGTAAGGTCCGGGCGGCAGCTCGGGATGCAGCGGGATGACCGGAGCTTCGTGCCTCGCCAAATGCTGCGCCACCGCATTTTCCCGCTCGAACCAACCGCTGCCCTGGCGCGGGCCGCCGAGGTCGGTCACCACCCGGGCGACCAGGGTCTCCGTTAGGCGGAGGACCAGCGTGTTGCCGTTCTGCAAAATCTCACAGCGGTCCGGCGTGATGCCATGGGCGATGGCGGTTTCCGTCGCGGCGCGGATGGGAAGCTGTAGAGTGGACATCGGGATTTGAGCGTGGCTCGCGCTGACCCGGGAAGAACCTCACAGGCGGTGCAGATTGGAAAGTATTTTTGGCGGTACTGCACGACACCGAAGGGCGGCCGATGTGGGACAAATCACTTCCCAGCGGCTTCCCATTGGCAGGGAGATTGGATATCGCCCTTCCCTGATCCTTCCGTCTCCAAGCTTGGAAATTGGCTGGCCAAAACCGCTCCTTCCACAGATCCTGCCGCGGAACGATCTGCCATGTTAGACTCACTCCGATATGCCCGCCGACTTTTTCATTGATAGTCAGCGCGGGATTGTATTTTCCAAAGCCGCGGGTGTGTTTGGTCATGCCGAGGCGCTGGACCACATGGATCGATTGCAAAGTGATCAGGATTTTCATCCCGAGTTCAATCAGCTCTTTGATTTCCGTGAAGTGACAACCATTACTTTGTCCTGTGCTGAGGTTGAGAGGCTTGCGCAGCGAGATATTTTCAGTGCGCGATCGGGCCGGGCTTTTGTGGTCTTTGGCGATTTGGGTTTCGGCCTCGGGCGTGTCTTCGAGACTTATCGGGAACTCCAAGGCGAGACTGGAATTGCGATCTTCAGAAACATGCAGGAAGCCCTTTCGTGGCTTTCTCTCCCGGCAGAGCCTGAGCCCGGTTTGTTTTCCAAACTCCAAGCCTCTCCCACTGACGCATAGGGCCAGACTTCAGCGCGATCAAGAGACATGCCTTTTTGTCGCGAGCCTTGACCATCGCTCCCGCGCCTTATTCAAGACGTCGCGGTGGTGTCCTGCGCCGATGGCACTTCAAGCTCCGCGGGAAACACGACTGAAGAGGCGCCCACGATCGCTCCGATCGCGAGCAGGAACCGCAGCAGGAGTTGGGCGATGGCGGCGAGGATTCCCATGAAATCCTTGGCGACAAACGGCTCTGCCAGGCGGGCCGCAATATCAGCGAGTCCGGCGGGTAGTTCAGCGAGCGAGAGCAGGATGCCCATGTAAATGAACTCGCCGACGACAGCCGCCGCCAAGACCAGCATGATGCAGACGAGTCTTGCGCCGGACCGTTTCTCGAAGCCGGATTTCCGCAGCCAGAAGCCGAGTGGTTTGCCCAGCATATAGCCGATGCCGCAGAACACGAAAACCAAGACGACCCAAGGGATGCTGATGGTTGAGTTCGGAGCTAGCGACCATAGGAAGTCATGCAGCAACCAGAAGAGGGCCCAGCCAACCGCCACGCCCAGCAGCGCGAATGGCAGGGAAACCGTCGCGAGTATCGGGTGGCTGGGCGGCATCGGCGGGGCGGGGAGGATGGCGGGACGTGGCGCGGCAGGAACCGCCAGAGGTTTCTCGATTTTTTCAGGCGCGGCCCGTTTCTCGAACAAGCCGTCGATTTCTCCCGCGGGTTTCCACTCGTCCATGCCCTGCCGCCAAACCATGTCCAAGCGGGGATTCAGGTTGGATTCCGCGGCTTTCATCTGAAGCTCGGAAAAAGTCACCGGTCCGGTTCGTTCCCCCCCGCGGGTGTAGAACCAAGCGTCTTGTTGAGTCGCATTCATCAGATGGATCGGGTGGAGTTGAAAGCAGGGTCAGGACTTGGCGGCGGGTCCGGTCACGAGGCTGACCACGCCGCGGATTTTTTCCAAGAGGGGAGGGCTGTTGACCACGCCGCAGAGCAGGAGGACATAAGTCACCAGGAAGAAGATGATCGATAGCGGGACGAGCCAATAGAAGATCGCCAGGATGACTCCCGGGGGATCCAGTTTCTTATGACGGGCGTACCCGGCCGGGCAGGCGAAGCAGCGGTAGGCGAGCCAGAGATTGAGAACGGGCGCGAACATCGCCAGGAGCCAGAAGCGGCTCATGCCGAGATTGCGCAATCGCTTCAGCCAGAAGTGGAGCATCACCGCCGCAGGCACGAATGCCGCGAACGGCAGGATTTTCCCCATGAGAGCCTCCCCGAATTGCTTGATCAGGAATGGGTAGGCCGCAGTCAGCGCAAAATGCCAGAGGAAGGGCAACACCAAGGCGGCAAGGAGAAGGGTGCGGCGACGCCCGCCCGGCGCTGTTCCAATTTTGTTCTTCAGCGGCAGGGTCGCATGCTTCGGCGTTGTGCGGGTCGGTTCGGGTGCCGGAGCAGCCAGCGTTTCCTTGATGGCTACAGGCACGCTGGTCCGTTCGAACAACCCGTCAATTTGACCGGCCGGCTTCCACGCATCCATGGTCTCTCTCCAAACCATGTCCATGCGCGGATCCAGGGAGGAATTGGCGACCATCGTCCGCAAATCCTCGAAGGTCACGGGGCCGAGGCGATCGCCGGCATAGGTGTAAAACCAGACGGAATCCTTGGCGGTCTTGCGCTTGAGGTCGGCCTTCGCCTTCTCCTCGGCTTTTGACTTCGCTTCGGCGGCCGCGCGAAGTTTCGACTCTTCCGCAGCTTTGGCGTCGGCGGCGGTGCGCAGTTTGGCTTCTTTAGCGGCTTTCGCCTCGGCGGCGGCCAGGAGTTTGGCTTCTTGTTCGGATTTGGTTTTAGCCTCCTTCTCGGCCTTCGCTTTTGCAGCGGCGGCGATCTTCGCTTCTTCCGCTGCCTTCGCCTCGGTGGCGGCCCGGAGCTTCGCTTCCTGATCTGCCTTGGACTCGGCGGCGGTGCGGAGTTTGGCTTCTTCCGCCGCCTTGGCCTCGGCGGACGCGCGGGCGACTTCGGCGGCTTTGAGTTTCGCTTCGGCCGCAGCCTTTGCGCTCGCCTCTTCCTGAGCTTTCGCCGTTGCCTTGGCAGCGGCAGTGCGGGCTTCTTCCGCGGCCTTCGCCTCCGCAGCCACTTGAATTTTCGCGGCCTCGGCAGCTTTCGCCTCTGCGGCAATGCGGGCGGCTTCCGCAGCTTCGGCGGCTTTGAATTTCGCTTCGGCCTCGGCCTTGACGCGTGCTTCTTCCTCGGCTTTCGCGCGCGCCTTGGCGGCGGCGGCGGTGCGGACTTCCTCCGCGGCTTTGACCTCGGCGGCAGCCCGGAGTTTCGCTTCCTCCACGGCATTCGCCTCGGCGGCGGCGCGGAGTTTCGCTTGCTGGGCGGCGTTGGCTTCGGCAGATGCCCGTGCCTCTTCGGCGGCTTTGATTTTCGCCTCCGCCTGCGCATTTACCTCGCTGCGGCCGGCGAGCCGTGCTTCCGCGGCGGCGTTGGCTTCTGCAGAGGCGCGGAGTTTCGCTTGTTCCGCGGCATTGGCCTCGGCGGCGGCCCGGAGTTGAGTTTGCTGCGCGGCGTGGGCCTCGGCGGTGGCACGGGCCTTTTCGGAAGCTTCGAGTTTGGCCTTTGCCTCGGCATCGGCTCTTGCCTGTTCCTCGGCTTTGGCTTTGGCGATAGCGGCGGCCGCGGCGCGGGCTTCTTCGGCGGCTTGGGCGTCGGCGGCGGCTTTGATTCTCGCTTCCTCGGCGGCTTTGGCCTCGGCGGCGGCCCGAAGTTTCGCGGCCTCGGCGGCCTTCGCTTCGGCGGCTGCGCGGGCGACTTCCGCAGCTTCGGCAGCTTTGAATTTCGCCTCAGCCTCCGCTTTGACGCGTGCTTCTTCCTCCGCTTTCGCCTTGGCACGTGCGGCGGCGGCGGTTTGAGCTTCCTCGGCGGCTTTGGCCTCTGCGGCGGCGCGGAGTTTCGCTTCCTCCACGGCATTCGCCTCTGCGGCGGCGCGGAGTTTCGCTTGTTGGGCGGCGTTGGCTTCGGCGTTGGCGCGCGCTTCTTCGGCGGCTTTAATTTTCGCTTCCGCCTGGGCGTTGACCTCGGTCCGACCGGCGGTCCTGGCTTCGGCCGCGGCGTTGGCCTCAGCTTCCGCGCGGAGTTTCGCTTGTTCCGCGGCGTTGGCCTCGGCGGCGGCCCGGAGCTGGATTTGCTCCTCGGCTTTGGCTTCGGCGGTGGCGCGAGCCATTTCCGAAGCTTCGAGTTTTGCGGTGGCCTCAGCGACGGCTCTCGCCTGTTCCGCGGCGCGAAGCTTTGCTTGTTGGGCGGCGTAGGCTTCAGCGGCGACCCGCAGTTGGGCCTGTTCAGCAGCGTTTGCCTCGGCGGTGGCCCTGGCAATTTCGGCGGCTTCAAGTCTGGCTTTGGCGGCGGCGGTGGCCCTCTCCTGCTCTTCTTCCTTGGCTTTTGCGACGGCTTCTGCGGCTATCCGCGCTTCCTCGGCGGCCTTGGCTTCGGCGGCGGCCCGGAGTTTCGCTTCCTCGGCGGCTTTGGCCTCGGCTGCCTGGCGGAGTTGAGCTTCCTGGGCGGCTTTGGCCTCGGCGGTGGCCCGGGCGACCTCCGCGGCCTCAGCCACCGCGGCGGCTCTGAGAATTGCTTCCGCCTCGGCATTCGCCCTCGCTTCTTCTTCTGCTTTCGCGCGAGCTCTGGCGGCGGCCGCGGTCCGTGCTTCCTCGGCGGCGCTCGCCTCTGCCGCAGCCCTCAGTCGGGCTTCCTGGGCGGCGTTGGCCTCGGCGGCTGCCCGGAGTTGGATTTGTTCCGCAGCTTTGGCTTCGGCAATTGCCAAGGCTTCTTCGGCGGCTCTGAGTTTTGCCTTGGACTCGGCGTCGGTTCTTGCCTGTTCCTCCGCTTTGGCTTTTGCCACGGCGGCGGCGGCGGCCAAAGCTTCTTCGGCGGCCTTGGCCTCGGCGGCGGCCCGGAGTTTCGCTTCCTCAGCGGCTTTGACCTCTGCCGCTTCACGGAGTTTGACCTCGTGGGCGGCTTTGGCTTCGGCGGCGGCCCGGACGGCTTCCGCTGCCTGGACTTCGGCGGCAGCTTTGAATTTGGCTTCCGCTTCGGCGTTGGCTCTCGCCTCTTCCTCGGCTTTCGCGCGGGCTCTGGCGACTGCGGCGATTTTCGCCTCTTCCTCGGCTTTGGCCTCAGCCGCAGCCCGCAGCTTGGTTTCCTGTTCGGCCTTGGCTTCGGCGGCAGCCAGGAGTTTGGCTTGTTGGGCGGCGTTTGCTTCGGCGGTGTCCCTGGCTTCCTCGGCGGCTTTGAGTTTCGCTTCCGACTTGGCCTTGGCTACCGCTTCTTCCTCCGCTTTCACTCGTGCCATGGCGGCTCTGGCTTCCTCTTCGGCTTTGACCTCGGCGGGTGTCCAGAGTTTGGCGAGTTGAGGTGAAGCTTCTGCCCCGGACCGAGCCTGGGCTCTCTCCGCCGCGGCGATTCTGGCATCCCTGGCGTCCGCAGCCCTCAAATTTTGTTCCGCTCTTGTAGCAGCGGCGAACATGGCTTCCTCCGCGGCTTTCGCCTCTGCGGCCAATTTGCGCCGGAGTTCCCCTTCCGCGTCAAGTTCCTCCGGTGCGGCGGAATTCTGGTCCGGCGTGGTGCCAAGCTGGTCGGTTTTGCCGTCAGTTGAAGGGACAGGTTCGCAAAGCTTGCGAACTTCGTACACGGGTTTCCATCCGTCCATCCCTTCGGTCCATACCAAATTCAAAGGAGGCTCGATGGTGACATCTGCGATTTTGTCCTTCATCTCGGACAGCGACACTGGCCCGAGTTGCTCACCATTCTGAATATAGAACCACTGGTCTCCGCCGGCGGCTTCGATTCGCGCTTCTTCCTCGGCTCTGGCCTTGGCCCTGGCTTCGCCCCTCGCCTTGGTCTTCTCCATGGCCTCGGCATCACGGATTCGATCCTCCGCCTTCGCTTTCGCTTTCGCCAATGCTTTTGCCTCGGCGATTGCCTGTGCCTCGGCGAGGACGTCCCGTGCCTCTTCCTCCAACCTCAGAGTCGCCAACGTTTTAGCCGCAGAGACTGTTTTGAATTTGAACTGTTGCATTGGCTGGGATGAATCAAGTGGATCGGCTGAGGTCGGCGTCCCTTGCGTCCTTGGAACTCTTGACTCAACACTGCCTGAAAGTTTAGGAAAGTGAAACAATATTGAGGGCTCAATTCCGGCCAAGTGGCCCCAAAAACGGCCATGACTCAACGGTTTTTGAAATCAGATGTCTCAGGTGACCAGCAAACCGCCGGCTCTATCCCAAGAAGCCAATCGCCTCACCCACGACGCCAATCTGGGCGATGACCCTAGGGCTGCAAAATTGCCAGAACCTCAAGCAGGAGGATCGGCAGAATGGCCGAGAGGAACAGGCAAATGCCCGGGATGTGAAACGCTTTCGGCTCACTCCCGTAGTAGCGGAACCACACCCGGAGGTTGAAGGCCCACATCACGACAAGCCACGTGGCGGAGTGAAAATACCTGCCAGTTCCCAAGGTTTGGCCGGCGACCGTGCCAAATTCCCAAGCGGATACGACTTGGATGGTCAGTAAGGCCATGATCCATACCCCGAAGTAATGCATGAGGTGTCCCCCGTGAAGGACCGCTGTCGAATGGCGGAACGACGCAGGCGGATAGCTGTGGGTGAAGTCGTGGAATGCCGGCATCACGGTCACGAAGACCGGTTGATGGAAAGAAGGGGAATCCATCCGGTAGGTCGAGTGCCGCGAGTCGTGCTGGATCCGGGACGTGATGCTCGCGTCCTCGAGATGGCGGGTTTCGCTTGGCATCCCGGCGCTGTCATCGACTACGGTGCAGGGTTCACAAGAGTCGATCTGGGGAAGCGAGAGTCCGGAATCCCAACCCGCTGGCCATGGGCAATCGGCCGGGGCGATCCGCGGGAATGGGATGATGTCGGCGACGGAGAGGCTTTCGGCCGGTGGCCGGAAGACCTCGAGGGTCGTCAGTGGAAAAGGAGTCCACGCAATATCGCCACGGCTAATGGATGTGGGTTTAGCATTCATGGGTGTCGCCGGGACGATATTGCAGGATCGGGCTGGGGATCAGCGGATGTCAGTCACAAAAAAAAGGAAGGTTGGCGGAAGAGCGAAGTTCTTCAGCAGGAAATCTCGGTGCATACCCTGTGCCATTTGCCACGGTGATCAGGAAATTCCTTATTGGTAAAGTATTTTTCCCCTATCCCTGCAGGGCGGAGTGATCGGGATTGCCTGCAAATATTTCAGAACAGTTGCAGCCATTGCAGATGATTCAACCGACCATTCGACGCTCGTTGTGCTCAAGAACTCCGTGGACGGTGCCGATGAAGCTCTCGCGGTCAAACGGCTTCCTGAGCACGGCGGCGGCTCCCAAAGATTTGGCAAGCGGCAGGAAATCCCCCTTGGCTCCCGGCAACGCGCCGGACATGGCGATGATTTTCATCCCCGGATCGTAGGCGAGCAGCGACATGATGGTTTCGATTCCTGCGATTCCCGGCATCACCATATCCGCGATCACCAAGTCGAAGTGCATCAGCCTGGCGAGACTCATGGCCTCACTGCCATCGATCGCCGTGATGACCTGAAAGCCACCGGTGCCCAGTGCGATTTCAAGGACATCGCGCATGGGTTTCTCGTCTTCGACCACGAGGATCCGTTTGGAGCTGCCAGATGGGGGGAATGTATTCATAAGACCACCCTTTTAGGCCTTGCCTGGGGTCATGGCAATGAACTCCTGACACGCGTTCGCGTGGGTTGGTTAGGATATGCCCATGGACCAGACAGTCGGTTCGTCGTCGAGTTGGAATTCCAGCATGGAGGTTTGAACTCCAAATTTTGCGATGTGCAAACGGGTGAATACCGGGGTGGTTTCGATTTCCCGCCAACCGGTTGATCCGGCGGTTCTCCAGCGCAGGCGGGTGGGCTTGTCGAGCAGCACGACCAAGCGGGTGCCCGCTGGAATTTCGCGGGTGCGGTGGGCGAGTGACCAGAACGCGGTGCCGCACTTGCCTGCCGGGTTCGCGACATAACGCTGCCAGGCCTCCGGAATGCGATCCACCGGGTAACCGACGTGGCGGCTGTGGACGAGACTCACATACTCCGCGTGAGCCCAACACAGGGGCATCGCGGAGCCGGCGGGTTGGCCGCGCTTCATCGGTCCGGCGTCGTCCAACGGCCATATCTGCTCCGGGAACATCCCGCCGTCGTTGGCGAAGTTTTCCATCGCCAGCAGATAGGGCAGCGCGTCGCGGCCGGCGGCGAGTTCGTAATGGCCGCGCTCGCCTGTTAGCAACGGCCAGCACCCGCCATAACCGCTGCCGTCGAAGGCACTGCCGTCGGTGTGTGAGCCATAACCGTCAAACGGATAGCGCCGCCAGCAAGGGCCTTCCTCGAAATCCACCTTGAGCTCGCGATCGATCAGCTTAAGGGAATCGGTTACCAGCGGATCATCGGGCGCTAGAAATCCATAGCGCACCAGATTGAGAAAGCCGCCGTCGAGAATGTCGGAGGCGCGGTGGGTGCCGCCGCCGTTGGCGATTTCAATCGTTAGATCCGCCGGATCCCCGGCGGGTCCCGAGCGGTCGGCGGCCGCGGGCACGATCCTGACAAAGTGCCGCGGGATCGTAGGATCCAGCGTGCCCTTGCGGGTGCATGTCCAGGCTTCCAGATTCGCGCGGAGCCAATCGGCGTAAGCGAGTAACAGCTCGTGAACCGCGGATTCCCCGCGCTCGCCGGCGAAGGCGGCGGCGGAAATAACAGCTGCCAGCACCCCGGCGAGGGTCGATGGCGAGTAGCCGCTGTTTTCCTCCCAACGTTCCTGGCCGGTGGACGGGCCATTCAGCATCAGGCAGCCGACGGCACGCGTCACCATCACCCACGGATCGAAGCCCTGCAAGCCGCCGGCCTGATGGAGCCGGCGGGCGAGCACCACCGGCGCGGCCGTCTCGTCGAGCTGTTGGCCCGACCAATACGAGGTGCCGTCGATCCAGCAATTCTGCGGCATCGAGCCGTCGTCGCGCTGGATGCATGTTAGGTAGACCAGCGCCCGCAGCGGCAGTTCGATCTGGCCGGACACCAGCAAGACGGAGGTGCTGTGCAGCAGGTCGCGCGGCCACACCAAGTGGTAGCCGCCGAGATCCTCGTCGCCCTTGGCCTCCCCCCACGGAATGCTCATCGAGGCGATCATGCCGCCCTGATAGAGTTTGTCCTCGTGCGCCTGCAGGATACAGCGGCTCAGGCGGTACATGCTGCCTTGGTCGCCGGAGTGGCAGACAAACGCGTCGTTTTCGTCGTCGCGATGCCGCAGGCGCGACCACTGGTTCACGAAGCGGGTAAAACTTTCCCGGAACGGCCGGACGAGCGACTGCGCCATGGGCGTGACTGCGCTTGAGAGGCTGCCACCGAAACCGATCGCGATCAAAAATCGGCCGTCTTCCCCAGGCCGGATCTCGCCGGTGAGCGCCACATTGCCATCCGGAGCGTTGCGGAACATCCACTCCATCGCGAGGTGCCTCGTGATGTCCTGATAGCCATCGCTGGCGCCGACGTATCCCGCAGAAGCCCGGACAAACGGGGGCGATACACCGCAGGCAAGATGCACGGATTCGCGGCTGGCGTGCAGAACCAGACTGCCGCAGAGGTCGATGATGTCCGCGGAATTTCCACACCCTTTTCCTTTGAGATGCGGCGCTATCAGCAAATACAAACGCAGCTTCCCGCGCAATGCCGGGTCATGAATCACCAGTTCATGGTCCATCAGCAACACCGGCAGGTAGGGATCGCTGATTACCGTCTTGCGGATTTCATAACGCCCGCCCGGATCCCGGTTCACGATCTGATAGGCAAGCGCGCCTTTCGCCGGATAGGAAAGCTTGGTCTCCAAATTGCGGCGCTCCTCGTGCACGAATGATTCGCCATCGGTGAGCAGCAACTGCACGTCGCGGGTGTTAGGCTGGTCGATGCACGGATAGTAAATCTCATTGACGATCCCGTGGCTGAGCGTGAACCACAGGCGCGAGGCGGTGTTGTAGGCGGTGCCGATCCCGTCCTTCGAGCTCGACGTCCAGCGCGGCTCCATGCCCGGAGCCCCGAAGGCCGTGCCGGCGATTCCTTGGATGAGAGGTTCATTCATGGGCAACAAGGGGGCGACCCGATGATGCTCATTCGAAAATCCAGCGTGTCACGGGAAATTTTGGCGATCTCCCCGTCACGGCTTGCGTTTGGCGCGGATGAAGTCGGCGATGAGGTGGATCTGTTCATCCGTGACCACGCCCTTGTTAGGCGGCATGCCGGCTTCGGCCACGCCGTCGCTGATGATCCGTTCGAGGTCGGCGTCGGACTTCGCCCATTTCCAATCGCCCAGCAACAGATTGCGTTGGAGCCCACCGGCAAGGCCGGGACCATGGCAAGCGGTGCAGTAGAAGCCTATCAGTTTGGCCGCATCCTTCGTGTTGGGGCCGGGGGCGACCGGGACTTCCGCGACGGCTTGATCCGGGTCGGGTGTTTCCACACTCCCGTTGGGATCCGCGACGATGCGGATCATGCGGTCATCGTCGGGGCCGGGCTTTCCCTCCGGCGCGTCGTGCATCGAGGTGGAGAGCCACAACGAGCCGTCCGGGGCCTCGACGAGAAACCGGATGCGGCCCCATTTCTGATGGAAGAAGCGGTCCGCGGTGACGGGCTGGCCACTCGCGTCGAGGGCGAAGCGCCAGATGGAAGCGCCTCGCAAGGTGGCCATCAGCAGCGTGCCACGGAGCTCCGGGAAAGCTCTGCCCTGATAGAAAAGGAGCGCGCCCGGACCGGCGGAAGGGGTGATTTCGACACGCGGGGTTTCCATGTCCGGAGCACGCAGCTGGTGGTGGATGACGGGCCAGCCGTAGTTCTTGCCCTTCGCAATGATGTTCAGCTCGTCTCCGTTGTCAGGGCCGTGCTCCGAGGCAAACAAGCGACCCGTTCCGGGCTGGAAGGCGATGCCCTGCGGATTGCGGTGGCCGTAGCTGAAAATCGCGGGCAAGGCATTTTCCAGGCCGACGAACGGGTTGTCGGCCGGAATGCCGCCGTCCGCCTGGATGCGGAGAATTTTCCCGTTAGGGCGGTCTGGCAACTGTGCATCCGGCGGCCGGTTGGCATCGCCAGTGGTCACATAAAGCAACCCATCCGGGCCGAACACCAGCCGGCAACCGGTGTGATTGGCCCACGCGGGAATCCCGGAAAGCAGCACTTTCGGCTCGACCAGGAGTTGCCCATCGAACCGATAGCGGGCGACGCGCAATTCAAAGCCCTCGCCTTGTTTCAAATTGTAAGCGACGAACACGAAATGGTCGGAGGCGAACGTGGGGCTGAGGGCGAGCCCGAGCATGCCCATTTTGATGCCCTGCGCGACGGGAATTTGCAGGAGCGGTTCCGGCAGGACTTGGTTGTTAGCGATCATCCTGACTTGTCCCGTGCGTTCGGTGAAAATCGCCCGGCCGTCCGGCAGGAACACCAGTTCCCACGGAACCCGCAAGCCCGTGGCAACCGTCTCAATCCGGTGAGGCGTGATGAGGACCTGCTCGCGCGGAGCCTTGATGCCAAGCAAGGGCGTTGCTTGCGCCGAAGCAGCGGCAACGACGGCGAGGAGGATTGGCAGGAGGCGCATGAGATAAGGATTCGCTGGAACTGCCTCGGCGGAAGTGGATTCGGACCGCGTCATTGCGTGCGTTTGACAAATTCCCATTGGATCAACCAGTGAAAAACACGTCCCGAACACCGGGTGGTGAAAGTCTCTCCAGATTTCGAGGTCCGACTGACTTGCGTTGCGGCCGCGATTGCGATTCACTGGCGCATGAAATTTTTCTTTCCGGTCATCGCGGCGATCGTGCCGTTGTTCCTCAACAGTTGCGGTGGCGGAGGCGGCCACACTGGTGCTTACCCTGTTAGCCACCGTGGTGGCTACGGGCGGGTTGGGCTATCGGACGCGCCGAAGGTCGTCAATGTGTCCTCTTACGATCCCAAGGAAAAGCAGCGCGCCGGTGAATCGTTTTCGCCCACCGATGTTTCCGCGTTGCGGCGCAATGGCGCGCGCGGCCTGATCGCCCGTTGCGGCAAGGGCATGGTGCTCGATGACAAATGCGCGTCCTTTCTAGCCGCCGCGGAGCGCCAGAGGATGATGTTAGGCACCTATTATTTCGTGCTGAAAACCTCCAGCCCGGTTGCCCAGGCGGATCAATACATCAGCCGCCTGCGGCAAATCGCCTCAGGCCGCAAGGTGTTGTTGGTCGGCGATTTCGACACCAAGTCGAGTCCTGCGGATCTGGTCGCCTTCATCGATCGGGTCGAGCAGCGGACCGGGGTGCTGCCCGCGATCTATTTGGAAAACAGCGACCGGCTGCGCAGGTCACTCAGCAATGCCACACCCGCGCAGAAGAGACGAATCTGCCAGTGCCCGTACTGGATCGCCCTTTACAGCCACGACTCCGGATTCGAAACCCCTGCGCACCTGATGAAGGCCTACGGCATCTGGAACAATTGGGCGATGTGGCAATATGCCGGCGTCGAATGGCGTCGCCAATCCGTGTCGAAGCACTACTGCCACGGCCCGTGGCAATCGCCGAAATATTTCGGTTCGATGGACCGGCCGCTGGAGCACAATGCTTTCAATGGCTCCGTCGGGGACTTGAACGCCTTCTGGGCGAAGCATTCGTGGCAGGTGCGGTGACGGACAGGTTCGCATGCCTTGCCTTCCCCCTAATCAGGATCTATTCCTGTCCGAGCGATGTCACTCAAAACGGATCCCTCATTCTTCCCTTCGGTCCGTGTCCTTCTTGGCTGCTTGCTTCTGAACTCTGCACTTCCGGCGTCCGCTCAAACCTCACCAGTTCCAACCGAGCGCGGGGACATTCTCTCAGCCAATCTGGATCGCGCGGTTGATCCCGCGAAGGATTTCTTCTCCTTTGCCAACGGCGGCTGGCTGGCTCGCCATCCGATACCGGCGTCCGAGGCAGGCTGGGGTATCGGCGATCTGGTGAGGGAGGAGTTGTATGAGCAACTTCGCAAGATCAGCGAGGAAGCGGCCAAGGCGGCGGCACCGACAAACAGCGACCTGCGGAAGATCGGCGATTTCTGGACCACGGCCATGGACGATGCCAAGGCGGATGCCGTGGGACTAACACCGCTGCGGAAGGAACTCGAGCTGATAGACTCCATCAAGACGATTGGAGACGTGCTGGATGTATCCTTCGTGCTCCGCCCGCTGGCGGTGGAGACGTTCTGCACCGTATCGGTGGGGCAGGATGAAAAACGGAGCGACCTCATGTCGGTCCACATTTCGCAAGGCGGACTGGGATTGCCCGAGCGCGATTTCTATTTCAACCAAGAGAAAGGAACGGCGCGTATCCGCCGGGAATATGTGGCCCACCTTGCCCGGATGTTGAAGCTGATGGGGCGCTCCGGTGGCGACGCCAGCAACGCGGCGGAAAACGTTATGAAATTCGAGACCTCGCTGGCCAAGGCCTCGCGGAAACTCGAGGACCTGCGGGACGCGGAGAAAAACTACCATCCGATGACTCCGTCCGATCTAACCGGCAACCACACGCCCCTGATCGATTGGCAACGCCGGCTTGCCGCGATGTCGCTGCGGCCCGATGTCGTCATCGTGGGCCAACCGGAGTATTTCACCGCGCTCAACCAGCTCCTGACAAAGACGCCGCTTCCTGTTCTGAAGGATTACCTGCGCATCCAGTTGATTGCGATTTACGCCGCGTTTTTGGACAAGGCCTGGGCGGATGAGGATTTCGCTTTCACCGGGAAAGTGTTGTCCGGCCAGAAGGAGCAACGTCCCCGCTGGAAGCGGGTGCTGGATTCCCAGGAGCTCGCCATGGGCATGGTGACGGGGAAAATTTTCGTGCAGGAATATTTCCCGGAACGCGTGAAAAGGCGTTACGCGGACCTGGTGGAAGTCATTCGCAACTCCTATCGCGAGCGCATCGACCGGCTGGAATGGATGAGCGATGCCACCAAGGCGAAGGCGCGCGAGAAGCTCGACAAACTCACCGTGAAGGTCGGCTACCCCGACCGTTGGAAAGACTATTCCGCGTTGATCGTTGCCACGGATTCGTGGTGCGGGAACATGATGAACGCCTCCCGTTGGCAATTCGGCGACATGGTCTCCAAATTCGGCAAGCCGGTGGATCGCACCGAGTGGGAAATGACCCCGCAGACCTACAACGCCTACTATCAGGCCTCCAACAACGAGATCGTCCTGCCCGCTGCCATTTTCACGGTGCCGGGGATGCGCGATGAGGACCTGGACGACGCGCTGGTCTATGGCTACGCCGCCGCATCGACCATCGGTCATGAAATCACCCACGGTTTCGACGACGAGGGCCGGAAGTTCGATGCCCAAGGCAACCTCAAGGACTGGTGGACGGCGGAGGACGCGGCACGCTTTCAGCAACGGGCGGTGGCAATGGTGGCGCAGTTCAACGCCTTCCAACCGTTGCCCGGATTGCCTATCAACGGCCAAGCCAGCCTCGGCGAAAACTTGGCGGACTACGGGGGTTTGCTCCTCGCGCTCGACGCGTTCAAGAAGACCGAGCAATTCCGCAGCGGGCAACCGATCGGCGGATTCACTCCCATCCAGCGCTTCTTCCTCGGCTACGCGTTCGCCTGGATCTATCAGAACCGCGAGGAAAGCCTGCGGGCCAGACTTCTCAGCGATGTGCACGCCCCTCCGAAATGGCGCGTCAACGTGCCCCTCTCGAACATTCCCGAATTCCAGGAAGCTTTTGGCATCAAACCGGGCGCACCCATGTGGCGTCCACCGGAGTCGCACGTGAAAGTCTGGTGAGGCATTCCCGCCGGCGCCCGGGCCCATCAGCCTTGCATGAAATCGCCGGAATCCGTACACCCGGCGCAGTGGCCAGCGAGTCTCCTGAAAAACACCCGAAGCTCTGGCAGTGGAAGCTGGAATGGCTGGGTCAGACTGCGATCGAAAAACTTGTGGGCCTCCTTCCCGGGCCGCTGGTTTTCCGGCTCGGTGAGGGAATTGGCGGGTTGGCCTGGCATTTCATGCGGTCTCGGCGCCAGATCGTTTTGCGAAATCTGCGGATCGCGTTTGCGGGCGAGCATGATCTCCCGACTCTGCGGATCATGGCTCGGCAGTCGTTCCGCCGGACTGGCGCGAACCTGCTCTCCGCGCTCCGCTGCGTCGGACTGTCCTCGGAGGAAATCAATTCGATCGTCATGGTCGAGAATCCCGAACTCGTCGACTCCGCGCTGACCCGCAGCCCGGGCTTGGTGCTGCTGCCGTCGCACATGGGAAATTGGGAGGTCCTTACCCGGATCAACCGCAAATTGCCGCCCGGCCACAAGACTGGCGCGTTCTATCGACCGCTCAACAACCCGCTGCTCGATGCCCGCGTGCTGGCCCAGCGCGAACTCGACGGAACCCGCCTGTTCTCCAAACGCGACAGCTTTCACCTTGTCGCCGGTTTCCTGCGCGAGGGCGGCATCCTGGGGATTTTGGCGGACCAGCGCGTCGGTTTCCAAGGCGAATTGGTCCGGTTTTTCGGCCGGTTAACCCGAGCCAGTCCTTTGCCCAGCCTGATCGCCCGGCGCAGCAAGAGCCAGGTGCTGGCGATGTCGGTGATCACCGAGTCCCCCGGAAAATGGCGGATTCGCTACCACTCCTTGGATGGGCGGACCCGCACGGCGAGCTGCGTGGATGCCATCGAACACGCGCTGAAAGCCAGCCCGCTTGATTACTTTTGGCTGCAAGAGCGGTGGAAGGTCTACGTCGGCCCGACGCGGCCGATCCGGAATTGGCTGGGCTCGGATTCGTGCGGCGAGGGCAAGCCGCACCGCGCGTTGTTATGGCTGCCGGGCACGCCGGTTTCCTGGGAAATTCCGGAGGAATGGACGCATCCGGATGTGATTTACGAGGTGGTTCCCCATCGTGACGGTCCGATTCCAGCCAGAAGCTATGGGAATCTCTATCTCCACGCCGGACCGGATCGCGATGACCGCGACAGCCTGGCGGCTTTCCTCGAGAAAATCGACGCGTCCGCCGCCCTGCCGATCGACTACATTCTGACCTGCAAAGCTTCCAAGGCATTGGTGAAAGCCGCCCGCCTCAATTCGATCCCGCTGGTTTCCCTGCCATGAAAGTCCTCCAAATTTTGCCCGAACTGGATTCCGGCGGCGTCGAGCGCGGCACGCTGGAAGTCGCCGCGCGGCTGGTGCAGGACGGCCACGAGTCGCTCGTAATTTCCAACGGCGGGCGTTTGGTGACGGCCTTGGAAAACGCCGGCTCGCGCCACATCCAAATGCCGGTCCACCGCAAGGCGCTCGCCTCGCTGGCCCAGATCCCGCGCTTGCGGAAACTTTTCATCGCTGAAAAGCCCGACATCATCCACGTCCGCTCCCGCTTGCCCGCCTGGCTAACATGGCTGGCGTGGAAGGGCATGGACCGGCGCACACGGCCGCGGTTGGTGACCACCGTGCATGGCTTTTATTCGGTCAACGGTTACTCCGCCGTGATGACCCGCGGCGAGGCGGTGATCGCCGTTTCCGAAAGCGTGCGCGACTACATCGTGAAAAACTATCCGAAGACCGATCCCGCGAAAATCCGGGTGATCCACCGCGGGGTGGACGAGGCGATCTATCCGGTCGGCTTTATCCCGTCTAACGACTGGCTGGCCGCCTGGAATGCCGCCCATCCCGCGTTGGAAGGGCGCATCCCGTTGCTGATGCCCGGCCGGCTGACCCGCTGGAAAGGCCAGGAGGATTTCCTTCGCTTGATCGCCCGCCTGATCGCTCTCGGACAATCCGTGCATGGCTTGATCGCTGGCGAACCTCACCCGAAGAAGCTCGCCTTCCGGGACGAACTCAAGGATCTGGCCGAATCGCTCGGAGTCACCGAGCACGTCACGTTTCTCGGCCACCGCGCCGACCTGCGGGAAATCATGGCCATCTCCGCGCTGGTCTATTCGTTGTCCACCGACCCCGAAGCGTTTGGGCGGGTTTCGCTGGAGGCGTTGGCCCTTGGCAAACCCGTCATCGCCTACGATCACGGCGGCGTCGCCGAGCAACTGCGGGTCCTTTTCCCGCAAGGCCTGGTAAAGCCGGGCGATCTCGAAAGCGCCATTGACCTCACTGGCAAAATTCTGAAGGGTCGCCCCCGCCCCTTGTCGATCGAGGCTTTCACGCTCACCCGGATGCTCGATTCCACGCTCGACGTTTACCGCACCGTTCTCACCCTTCCCCGATGAAACAAGTCATCTGCATCAAGTGGGGCACGGTCTATGGCCCCGAGTATGTGAACATCATGTGGGCGATGTGCCGCCGGAATCTAACCGGCGAGTTCACCCTGATTTGTTTCACCGATAACGCCACCGGCATCCGCCCCGAAGTGAAATGCCTGCCGCTGCCCTCGCTCGGCTGCGAAATCCCGCCGGATGTGCCGGGAAAATGGCCGAAGATCGCGCTTTGGGGCAAGGACCTCGGCGGTCTAACCGGCACCGCGTTGTTCATCGATCTGGACACCGTCATCGTCGCCAACATCGACGACTATTTCACCTACGGCGGCCCTAACGACGTGATCACCGCCCGCAACTGGGTCCGCTGGTTCGGGCGGCATGGCCAGACCTCGGTGTTCCGTTTCCCGATCGGCGGAAATTCCTACATGCTGGAAAACCTCCAGGCCGATCCCGTGACCATTTCCCGCAAATTCCGCTTCGAGCAAAACTACGTCACCGCCGGCGTGAAAGGCGGCGTCAAATTCTGGCCTAACAAATGGACCAAGCATTTCGGCCTGCACTGCATGGGCATTTGGCCGTTGCGCTGGTTGCGTCCGCCCGTGCTGCCGCGCGATGCCAAGATCGTCACCTTTCCCGGCCCGCCGAAACCGCCGGACGCGATGATCGGGCAGTTCACCAAAAAGACCCCGCACTGCACGCGGAAAGAGTATTGGAAGTGGATGATGGAGCAACGCCGCGGCGGCGACAGGCGTTGGCGCAGGCTCATCCGCCGCTTCCTCTATCCCACGGACTGGATCAAGGAACACTGGCGCGAATAACAGGCTAACAAAATCCCGGTCATCATGAATTTCGACACCACTTCCGCATGGGGCACTTGGAAGCCACGCGGACCCGCCGCTGTTAGCCTGAAATTGATCGGCCTTCTGCCCACGTCCGGGTTGTTCAGGAAACTGGCATTTCTCCTGCGCAAGCCGGTGAAAAATAGCACCCAGGCCGTCTATGACCGCGAGATCTGGGGCCTCAAACTGCGCCTCGCCGCCCGCGGCAATCTCACCGAGCAGCGCTGGCTGACGATGCCTAACTTCCACGACGCTCCCGAGCGCGAGGCCCTGGCCGCCGCGCTGCATCCCGGCGCGGTGTTTCTCGACGTGGGTGCGAACGCCGGGTTCTACACCTTCTGGGCGCTCTCCCAACGCCACCCCGGTCTGCGGGTGATCGCCGTCGAGCCCACCGAAGTCATGCTCGAACGCGTGCGCCACAACCTGGCCGCCAACAATCTAACTTCCTCGGTCACCCTCTGCGCCTGCGCCGTCACGCCGACTCCGGGAGAGGTGGTCATCGAGGAGCACGCCGGCAACATTGGCGAGACCTCGATCCGCAGCGAAGGCAGCGGCCGTCGCGTGCCGGGACGGACGCTGTTGGAGATTTTGCAAACCGCGGAAGTCAGCCGGGTGGACGCGATGAAGATCGACATCGAGGGCTTCGAGGTGCCGGTGTTAGAAGCATTTTTCAGAACCGCGCCGCGCACGCTGTGGCCGCGACTGGTGATCGGCGAAATCGTCGGCGAAGGCGGTGAGCCGTTGAAAAAACTGCTCACCGGCCAAGGCTATCGGCTCGATCGGTGCACGAAAATGAACGGCATCCTCGTTCTAGTGGATGCGCTCGTCGCATCAGCATGAAACGCGTCATCTGGATCATCAGCGAAGGCAGTCCCGGCCACGTCAGCCAATCCGTGGGTCTGGCGGAAGCCTTGGCGGCGCAGGTCCCGGCGACGATCCGCCAGTTCGAATGCCGCCCGCGCAGCGGTGGCATCGTGCGCGGCTTCATCCGCCGCTTCTGGATGGGCAAGCTGGCGCGGCCCTTGCCGGACTGGATGCTCCGGCATTGGTTGCGGTTGGAGCGGCCCGCCAGGAACGAACCCAGCCCGGATCTGATCATTGCCAGCGGCGGAAAAAGCGTGTTCGCCGCCCGCACACTGGCCACCAAGCATGGAGTTCCGCTCATTTTCCTCGGCGAGCGCAAACCTTACCTGGCGAGCTGGTTTCACACCACGTTCTCGCCATCATCATTCGACACGGAAGCCAACGACGTCCGCATGGACGTGATTCCGACGAAGATTACCCCGCAAATCATCCAACAGGCCGCCGCCGGCTGGGGGGATCGACCGGGGGGCCGCCTGTGGACGATGATGATCGGCGGGTCATCCCGCAGCCACCACTATCAGACCGGCGACTGGGAACAATTGGCCGAAGGCATGACCGAACTGGCCCGCCGCGAGGACATTCGCTGGCTGGTGACCACGTCGCGCCGCAGCGGGCTCGAACTGGAAGCACAGTTGCGCGACTTGTTGCCGCCCGCCATCCTCGCGGACGCGGTTTGGTGGTGCCGACAACCGGACAAAAAACTAACCGCCTTCCTCGGTGCTTCCGAAAAACTTTGGGTCACGCAGGACAGCGTTTCAATGGTGACCGAGGCGGTGGCCTCGGAAAAGCCGACGATCGTGATCTATCCGGTGGTGGTGGAGTTTCCACTCACCAGTTTCATGCCCGGCTATTTGGACAATCTGGAAAAGCTCGGGCTGATCCTGCGCCTGCCGATGAACGCCTTGCCCGAATTTGAACTGCAACCCGCGGCCGAGCCGGATCGGCCGGTTCTAACCACCGATGTGCTCGCAGGGATCGCCCGCGAGCGGCTCGGCTGGTCTTGATCCCATGAAATCGGAACCATCACTTGCCGCCCGGCTCAGACGACTCCGGTGGAAAATCCAATTCCAGGGCAGGCCGGGAAAATGCCTGCTCCGCGCCGTGAGCACTGCCAAACGGGCGGACCGGGCCGGACAGGCTTGCACCATGCGGGAGATTCTATCCGATGCCTCGTTCGCGGTTGAATCCATCAGGAACAGTGAACCGGTATTCGCGCGGGATTGGCAGGCGCTGCTGCGGTTCCAGCTCGCGGGATTCGACCTCGCGGGTGCCGGAGAAACCGCACAGAGGGCGAAGCGGTTAGGCTTGCCGGGTTCGCCCGAGGTGTTGGACCAAGTGATTGCGATCGTCGCCCAGACGGCGGAATGGAAAGATCCGGTGGAGGATGCGCGCGCATCGATGCAGCGCGGTTGGTCTGCTAGTTCCAATGCCGGCCTCGTGATTTTCCTGCCTTCTACCGCGATGGGCCTGGAGACGACCCAGCAGCCGGGCTTGCGGGTGGGGCTGAGGTTTGTATTCGGCCAGATCATCGCAACCTGCCGGGGCGAGGGCATCCCTTTCGAAGTGCGCGGCCGGCTCGCGAATCACGGGGCGGTGGCGATTGAAGACGGCCGCCGTTACATTTCACACCACACAAAAAGTGATAGAGATGGCGGGCTTCACATCAAGGTGACCGACCTGCCGTCCTGTTTCAGCATCGACACGCGCGGCTACTCTGGTTGGTCGAGGTTCGCGCAAACGCCGCTGGAGGATCTGAAACTGGATCGGATCGATCTGGCACGCGCGCATGAGTTTGTGCAGGCCATGCGGCAGCGGATCATCGGCGGCAACGTTTCCAAATACCAGCAAGTCCAAGCCGGCGGGACGATCGAACTGCCGGACCGTTATGTCTTTCTCGGCCTGCAGGTGATCGATGACGCCGTGCAGGCGCTGGCGAAAGTGCCCATGTTAGAAATGCTTGCGGAAGTCGCGGCAACCTGCAAACAGCACCATCTATCACTCGTGGTGAAGCGGCATCCCCGCTGTGGTTCGACCGACGTTGCGAAGGCACTCGCCGATGGCGTGAAGGCCAATGATTTCCAACTCTCGGATGCCTCGATCCACGATCTCATCTCACGTTCGTGTGCAGTGTGCGTGGTGAACTCCAGCGTCGGTGCGGAAGCGTTGTTGCATGGGAAACCGGTCTATGTTTTCGGAGAGTCGGAGTATCAGCATGTCTGCTATCGGATCCGTGCGAAGGGCGAGTTCAACCAACGGTTCAAGCCGGATGAACTGCCCGTCACCGCCGACGACCTGATGCGCTATCTCTACGTCTTACGGACGGAATACGCGGTGGATGCGACGAACCCGGGCGTGGCGAAGCAGGTCATCCACGATCGTGTCGTGGAGCATGCGGGACGTTGATTTCAACGGCCGAACAAAGTCCGCACCAGGGGCAATTTCAGCCAGAACGATTGCGTTTCCCGGCGTGCCCGGGAGGCGATGAGTTCCGGCGTGAGGCAAGGTTCCTTGTCGTAAATGGAAGCCAGGGTCTGTCGCTCGTCGCTCGTCGGTCCACGTTCTCCCGCCAGCGCGCGAGCGACCAGTGATGTGAGGGACTTCTTGAGTTCTTCAATGTTAGGGCAGGCGGGATTCCAATTGATCGCGTCGAAGTCGCCCGGCGTGTGAACCGGCAGCAGGCGGTTGATCGCGGTGAATCGGTCGCGCTCGTCCTTGCGGGCGAGGATCACCGGGATGCCCATTGCAAGACTGGGACCCGCGGCGTGGAGCAGGGGAGTCACGACCATCGACGCCTCCTGGCGGTAAGCGGCTAACAGCCCGGCGGCGAGTTCCGTTGCCCGCAGCGCGTCCTCATCATTGAGGGGCAGCGAGGTCACCGGCTCACGCTGGTGCTGATAAACCGAAGTCTGTTTCACATGCGACGGTGTTTGCCCTTTCAGCTCCCTGGGCATCTTCCCCGGACCTTCACCGCCGATGAAGAACGTTTTTGGCACCCCCGGACGCTCTTCGCGCAGCGGCAGGGTCATCGTGAGGCAACCGGTGATGTAGGCCTCCACACCTTGCTCGCGGAACATGTTGCGGGTGGACGTATCGCGGCAGCCGATGGGTTGGTGGGCCTTGAAATAGTCGAGATACTCGCGGATCAGATCGCGGCTGGACGTCTGGAAGCCGATGAACACCGGCTCGACCTGCGGCGGGATCGGGAAACAATGTTCGAGAAAACAGGCGTTCATGATCAGCCTGACCGGCGGCCCCTGATAGGCGGGCAACGAGTCCCGGTCGATCTTGATGATTTCGCCCCCGTCCGGCCCGAGGCTTTCCACCAACCGTTGCACGGCGAGGCTCTGGATCCAATCGCCGAGGTTGATCGTGTAGCTGCCCTTCCGGCGCAGACGCTTGGCGAAGCTTTCCGAGTGGCCGTATCGAAACTCGAGGATCCCTGTTTTCTTCATGCAGATGGACGCACCCTGCGGCAAGGAGCCCGATTGATCAAGCCGTCAACCGCCCGGAATGCGCGGCGGCCTGCCAAAAATCGGATTGCCAACAGGCGGTCATTCTGTTCGGGTTCAAACTCTTGAGCATCAACATTTCTCCAAAAAAACTGCTGGTCACGGGTGGGGCGGGATTCATCGGCTCGCACCTCAGTGAAGCCTTGTTCAGCGCCGGTCACGACCTAGTGATCCTCGACGATTTCAACGATTACTACGATCCCGCGGTGAAGGAAAAGAATCTCGCCGGTCTGAAGGGCAAGGTCGAGATCGTCCGCGGCGACATCAGCGATGACGCGGTGGTGGTGGACACCTTCACGCGCCATCGCTTCGACGGGGTGTTCCACCTCGCCGCCCGCGCGGGTGTTAGGCCGTCGATCGCAAATCCCCGGCTCTACTTCAACACCAACATGGATGGCACCCTCAACCTGCTGGAAGCGTGCCGCCATAGCGGGGTGAAATTCTTCGTCTTCGCCTCGTCGTCGTCGGTCTATGGCGTGAACACCAAGGTGCCGTTTTCCGAAACGGATTTGATCGCCCGCACGATTTCTCCCTATGCCGCCACCAAGTTGGCGGGCGAGCAAATGTGTTCCAACTACGCGCACCTGTTCGGTCTGCGCTGCATGTGCCTGCGGTTTTTCACGGTCTATGGCCCACGGCAGCGGCCGGACCTGGCGATTTCCAAGTTCACCTCCGCGCTGTTAGCCGGACGGCCGATCGACCGCTACGGTGACGGCAGCACGGCCCGCGACTACACCTACGTGGACGATATCGTACGCGGCATCCTTGCCTCCGCGGACTACACGGAGAAATCTAACTTCGAAATCTTCAATCTCGGCGGCGCGGCGACGACCACGCTCAGCGAGCTGATTGGACTGGTGGAATCCGCGGTCGGAACCAAGGCGGAGATCCGTGAACTGCCGGATCAACCCGGCGACGTGCCACGCACTTACGCGGATGTCGCCAAGGCCGAGCGCTTGTTAGGCTACCACCCGCAGACTGCGATCCGCGAGGGGATCACGAAATATGTGGAGTGGCAGCGTGCGATGAACGCCGCTGGCTGTTAGCGCCAGTGCTCCGCGATCCACGGCGTGGGGCGGATGTGCTTGTAGAGTTTTTTCCAAACGCCATTGACCGGCCACTCGCCGCGGGTGGCTTCGTCGATGTCGGGCTTGCCGGTGAAGGCGACGATCTTCGCATCGGGCGGCAGCGCCGGCGTCTTGATGAAATTGAGCGGCCACGGCGGAATCAGCGAATGCTTGAAGCTCAGGCACCACGCCGGCGGGAAAAAGTCCACCGTGCCGAGCGTGCGGCAGACAAAGGTCTGGCTGTTCCGATAGAGGTCCATCATCGCCATCGGATCGGGCCGGAAGCGATCCCAAATCTTTGTCAGGGCGCCGACCTTGTAGCGGAACACCGACATGTTGCCGATGCCTTGGCCGGGTTGTGTCCAGTTTTCACAGACGACGAATTCGAGCTCCGGCTTGTAGTCGAAAAAGGCGTCAATCGAGCCGGTGACCAGCAGGTCGAGATCAAGATGAAGGACGTTTCCCGACAGGCCTTCGACTTCTTTTTGGAAAATGAACATCCGCCGGAACGGGTGCCAACGCATCCGCTCGGGCAGGTCGAACTCGGGCATCATCCGGACCTCGACTTCGCTGCGGATGCCGGTCGGATCGTCGGTGAAGCAAACGACGCGCAATGGCCGCGAGGTGTTGCGGGTGGCCATTGAGTAGAGCCTGTTGACGTATTCGGAGCCGTAGCGGTTGCCCCATTTGAGGCAAAGGACGGTCTGGCATTCGGCTTGGGAATCTGCGGTGGGCATGGTGCGGTGGGACGGCGACGCTTGCAGATCTCCAAATGGGAGTCACGCCCGGAATGCCGCAAGCTGGATCACCTTTTCCGCACAGCGGTCGGCCTCGCGAAGGATAGACGGTGGTTTCCCGAGTCGCCGGCATTTTTCCCATGCCGAAAATGGCGTGAGAAAACTCTCGGCGACGAGTTGCTCCAGACCGCGCAAGACCCGCGAGTCGGCGAGCAATCGCGGCACCGGCAGCAGGCCGACGCTTGCACCGGATGTTAGCGCTTCGTAAACCATCGAGACGGAATCTTCCGTCACCCAGACTTCCGCGGCGCGCGCGAGTCGGGCGGGAAGCCAGTCCGGCGTGGTTTCCTGATGGGGGAAGATTTCAAGCCGCGGCAGGCGGTTGGAGATTTCACGGATGAATCCGTCGGGCGTCCGGCGCGAGTCGGTGAGTTGCCACCCGCCGTTAGAGGTGATCGCGGCCAGCGCGGCTAATAGCGCTTCCCCGTCCCAGCCGTGGGTGGAGGACGGGCCTCCGATAAGGATCATCCCGCCGCTGCGTGGGGCGGCATTGGGCGGGGCCACCCGGTTGAGCGCGCCGCGGGTGACGATGAGGTTCTTCCTGCTGTTAGCTTTCTTGAAATCGTGGTTCGGCACGATGCAGAGATCGAACCACGCCATCGGCAGGCTAGGCCGCATCAGGACAATGCTTTTGGCCCGGTGCTTGCGGGCCAGCCACAACAGCGCGAAGTGGGTGGCATGGCCGGCGGCGATGATCAGGTCGGGTTTCGGCAAGCCGGCGCTGGCCCGCAAGGCGGTTCTAACACGATTTAGCAAGCCTCTCTTCCCGGCGATGGAAATCCGGTGCACGGCGCAGGGCACCCGCCGGGCGATCGCATCCGCGAGGCCGAGGGATTGGTTTTCATGGCCCGGCTTGCCATCGCCTATCAGCCAGATTGTGGGAATTGCCGTCACCGCAGGGGCAGAATGGCATGCGGACATCGCCCATTGCAACGCCGGGTCTTCCCGAGTAACCTGAAGGATGATACGACTGCTGTTCTCCATTGCCCTGGGCACCGCCGCGGTTGCGCAAGTTCCAACGCTGGAGAGTCATACGCCCGCGAAAGTCAGCTACGGCAGGCCGGCGCTCATCGAGACGAGCAAACTGAAGGAGTTCGAATCACTGCCCGAAGACCGGAAAAAATTGATCGAAGGGGCTATCGCCGTGGCCAAGGACTCGCCGTGGTTGCCGTATTTGTTCGGTGGTTCCGATCCCAAGGACGGCGGCTTCGATTGTTCCGGCGCGATGTATTTCGTGCTGCGCAAGGCCGGACTCGAACCACCAAGAACCTCGGCGGAGCAATTTTTGTGGCTGAATGAAAATGACCGCTTCACCGGGATCACGCCTCAGGTGAAAACCCTCGATCACCCTGAAATGAAAAATCTCCAGCCCGGCGATCTGCTATTCTGGGGTGGCACCTACGCTCCGAGCGATGGCCGGCAGGTCAACATCACCCACGTTGCGCTCTATCTCGGCCACGAGAAAAGTGACGGCCGCGCGGTGATGATCAACGCGACCGACGGGCGGTCCTATCGCGGAACCAAGGCGAACGGCTACGGTGTGTATGATTTCCAACTGCCGCGGGAAGGAAACAGGGCGGTGTTCATGGGCTATGGCACGCCACCGGGGATTGCGGAGGTTCAGGCGAAATAAATTTGCCTAAGGGCCAGCCATTCAGGGCTTAGCCTCTTTTAAGGCCTGCTATCGCACGTTCTGGATTCGCGGTCCAATTTTCACTTCATCACATACTCCAACAGCAAGCCTTGGATCGCGCAATAGAACTTGGAGCGGATGAACGCGGCGCGGCGTTCGGGTGTCAGACCCTTCGGGTCGATCGTCTCGCGCGGGCCGAAATGGAAATGTTCCTCAATCGCGAGGCGGGCCTGGTTGAGCGAACTGTACCATGGGAAAACGTCGTCGCGCGTGATCCACAGCGGGCCGGGGCCGTTGGCGGCATGGAACACGGCAGATTCGATCGCGGCACCGACTTGGGCTAGCTCGTCCTGAAAACCTTCGCGGAGATCCGGGACAATATACTCATGCCAATCCTCCGCTCCGGCGTCCTCGCTGATAAGTCCGCCGAGGCGGCTGGCGAGATCAACACCGCAGCCGTTCGCATCGGTTAGGATGGAGCGCAGCAATTCCCAATCGCTGGCATCTTCCGTGTCGATGCGCAGACCGCCTTCGAGCGTGGGCATGGCTTTCATTCGGCTTTTTCCAACGAGGTTTTCAATTGATGGGCCTGGAGCTGCTGGACGTAGAACTCCGCTTTCTCGCGTTCGCCGGACCAGACGATCGAGCGGCCCTGCTTGTGGACTTGCATCATCAGGATCGTGGCTTTCGCTTCGTCGTAGCTGAAAATTTTCATCAGCACGAAGGTCACGTACTGCATGAGATTCACCGGATCGTCGTGGACAATCACGTTCCACGGGACATCGGGCGAGGTCGCCACTTCGGTGCGGCTGAGCGTGTCGGTATCGTTATCTGCCATGACGTTAGACTTCGGCGGTCGCCGGTTCCGGCGCGTCCACCCATTTTCCATGCTCCCGGATCAGGTCGGTGAGGCGGGCCACGGCTTCGGCTTCCGGGATGTTGAACTTAACGGCGGTCTTGCCGACGTAAAGGTTGATTTTGTTAGGAGCGCCGCCGACGTAGCCGAAATCGGCGTCCGCCATTTCGCCCGGGCCATTGACAATGCAGCCCATCACGGCGATCCGCACGCCCTTGAGGTGGCCGGTGGCGGCGCGGATCTTCTGGGTGGTGTGCTGGAGGTTGAAAAGTGTGCGGCCGCAGCTCGGGCAGGCCACGTAGTCGGTCTTGAAGATCCGGGTGCCGGCGGCTTGCAGGATGTTATAGGCGAGCCGCAGCGATTGTCCGGGCGCGGCCTCGCCTCTAACAAGAATGGCGTCGCCGATGCCGTCGCAGAGCAACGAGCCGATGTTTTGCGCGGCGGGAAGTAGCGCCTGAATGAAATCGGTCTCCCCGGCCGGCGAGTGCAGCGTGTCCTTCAACAAGACCGGATGCCGCGGATCGACGCGGAACGCGAGCTGGCGGAAGGCGTGGATGACTTCCAGGTCGAGGCCGTCCGCAACGGTGACGAGCGTGGCTTCGGTCCTGCTGTTGATCGCGGAAATGGCCGCTTCATCACGCGGGTCGATTGCCACGACGCCGGATTTTTCCACGATAATCTCCGGCTTGAAATCGCCCATGCCGGCGATCTTGTGGGCCAGCGCGTTCCAGCGCTCCTGGGTGGTGAAAACACGAACCGTTTTCTCGCCGCCGAGTTCGTGGCCCGCGATGGTGAGTACGGAACTGGCGCGGCGTTCGTAGCTGAATGGATCGTAGGATGGGACGAGATCATCGTTATTCTTGATAACAGGCGATGGCGTACGCGCGTTGAAAGGTGCCGCCAGCGCCTGCGCGACCGGGATTTCATGGATTGCGTCTTCCGTTAGCGAGACCCGGATAGTGTCGCCGATGCCGTCCGCTAACAACGAGCCGATGCCGATGGCGCTCTTGATCCGGCCATCCTCGCCGTCGCCGGCTTCGGTCACGCCGAGGTGGATCGGGTAGTTCCAGTCCGGTCCTTCCGCATCGAGACGGGCGACTAACAATCGATAGGCTTCGATCATCACCTTCGGGTTCGATGCCTTCATCGAGAATACGAAATTGTGATAGTCGTTCTCGCGCGCAAGCCGGGCGAATTCCAAGGCGCTCTCGCACATCCCGAGCGGAGTATCGCCGTAGCGGTTCATGATCCGATCGGATAGAGAGCCGTGGTTGGTCCCGATGCGCATCGCCCGGCCGAGATCCTTGCACAACAGCACCAGCGGCGTGAACTCGTCGCGGATGCGCTCAAGCTCCTCCGCGTATTGGGCATCGCTGTATTCGCGGATCTCGAATTTTTTCTTATCCACGTAGTTCCCCGGGTTGACCCGGACTTTCTCCACCCACTTCGCCGCCTCGAGCGCGGCGTCGGGCTTGAAATGGATGTCGGCCACCAGCGGGACCTGGCAGCCAGCGGCCCTCACCTCGCGGGCGATGTTTTCCAAGTTTGCCGCGTAAATTCTCGTTTGCGCCGTGATCCGCACGATTTCGCAGCCCGCCTCGGCCAATCCGAGCACCTCGGCGACGCAGGCCGGCGTGTCGCGGGTGTCCGAGGTGATCATCGACTGCACGCGGATCGGGTGGTGCCCGCCCACGCCGACATTTCCCACCATCACCTCGCGGGTCAGTCGACGGGAGTAGTGCAGCAGGTCCGGACAATAGCGCAGGGGTGCGGGCGAATTCATTTCCAAAGGGGATATAGACGAGAAATCGCTACCGGGCAACGATTGCGTGCGACGTGAAAATTCCCTCGCCCGGCGGCCGTTCGCGTGCGAAATCTATCGCCATGGCCCGGAGAAAAAGACTTGCTGCCGCGTTCACCTTCATGCTCCTGGCAATCGCGGCTAGCGCCCAGGGATTCATCCGCGTGGACGAGGATGACGCGGCGGCCCGCCTGCAAACCGCCGTCACCCGCTATGAAAAGGACGGAGCCGGCGTCGATCTGATCGGGGCGGTCCACATCGCGGACAAGGCGTATTACAAGACGCTCACCACCCGTTTCGCCACCTACGATTCGCTGCTCTTCGAGATGATCGGTGGCGAGAGATACGCGGCGGCGCCCGAACCGGAGGAACCTGCGGAAAAGGATCTTTCCGGCCTTCATCAGATTAACGGAATGGTTGCCCGTTTCCTCAACCTCGCCGGCCAGACCGAATCCATCGATTACACCACGAAAAACTTCGTCCACGCGGACCTCACCAACGCCGAGTTCATCCAGATGCAGGCCGACCGCGGTGAGTCCTTGCTCGGCTTTGCGATGAAGGCCGGCAAGCTCGACCCCGACACTCCGAATCAACTGGATCCGGCGAAGCTCCTCAAGGCGATGCTTTCCGGCAGCTCGAATCTGGTGAAACTCGAAATCGTCCACACCCTCGGCCGCGGCGACGACCAGATCGCCGCCTTTGCCGGCGAAAGCGTGATCATCACCGACCGCAACGCCCGTTGCCTCGAAGTCATGAACCGCCAGCTCGCCGCCGGTCGCAAAAACCTCGGCATTTTCTACGGAGCCGCTCATTTCCCGGACATGGAAAAGCGCCTGCAGGAACAAGGATTCAAGCGCGTGAAGCAGGAATGGCTCACCGCCTGGGACATCCCAAAAGCCGTGGCCAAGCCTGCCGTTGATTTGAAGGAAGCGTCCTGAGGAATTTACCGGGCCTTTACGGACGCCGCCGCCGGATGCGGGTAAACAGGTGGCGTCATGAATACCAAACGCATCCTCCTCCTCGGTTTTCTATCCGCCTTTCAGGTCGTCGCCGGAGAAATCAAGAACCCTGCGATTGATTATTCCGGCTTTGCGAAGCTCACCCAGGAGCTTGAACCGGTCCGCTCGAAAAACCGGGTCAGCGAGGATGATTTCCTAAAAATGGCCGGCGAGCCCGGCACCGTGATTTTTGACGCGCGCAGCACTGACAAGTTCGAGCGGATCCACGTCAAGGGAGCGCTGCATCTCGCGTTCACCGACTTTACGGAGGAGGCCCTTCAGAAATTCATCCCTGACAAAACCACGCGCATCCTGATCTATTGCAACAATAATTTCGACAAGGATCCGGTTGGTTTCGCCTCCAAATTCCGCGAAGTGGCGCTCAACATCCAGACGTTCATCAACCTGCATGCCTACGGCTATAAAAACGTTTACGAACTCGGACCGTTGCTTGACGTGGAGACCACCAAAATTCCGTTCGAGGGGACCGGAGTGTTCAAGACCACGCCTGCTCCCAGGTAGTCCCGGCCTTGCCATCGAAGCAATCACCTATCAATCTTCAGAAAGTGTCGGACATCACCATTCTTGTCATCGAAGACGATCCCGCCGTCCGCCGCGGGATCGTCGATGTGTTGGAATACGCCGGCTACCGGACGCTGGAAGCGCCGGACGGCCACATCGGCATGGACCTGGCGCTGAAGGCAAACTACCGGCTGCTGCTGCTAGATCTGGTGATGCCCGGGCCATCGGGATTCCAGATTCTCGAAGCGCTGAAACGCAAGCGCCCCGGCCAGGCGGTGATCATCCTTTCCGCCCGCGGCGAAGAGAACGACCGGGTCCGCGGCCTCACCACCGGCGCCGACGACTACGTGGTGAAACCCTTCAGCATGAAAGAGCTGTTAGCTCGCGTGGATGCCGTGCTGCGGCGGACCTGCGAACGCACCGCACCTGCCGACAGCCGGCCGCTCCCCGGCGGCACGGTCGATTTCAAGGACCGCTTCATTGCCTTCAAGGACGGCCGCCGCGAGGATCTATCCGAACGCGAATGCGACCTGCTGCGCTATCTGTTGGATTCGCAGGGCCGCATCGTCAGCCGGGAGGAAATCCTCCGCAACCTGTGGGGCCTCGATCCGGACCGCACCGAGACCCGCACCATCGACATGCACATCATGCACCTGCGGACAAAACTCGGCGACAAGGATCAATCCCTGCTCGCGACGGTCCGTGGCAAGGGCTATTGTTGGACGTCATGAAAACCTCCCGCAGCCTCCTCATCTGGGCCACCCTCGCACTCTGCGGCGTGATGGTGTTAGGGGCCATGACCTGGCTGACCCGCGGGGTGCTGGCTTCGGAAAAGGAACGCGCCGGAGCCGAGGCCCGCGCGGATCTGGAAGAACGCACGCGCCTCGCGTTGTGGCGGATGGACGCCGCCGGCGCTGCGATTGTCTCCGGCGAAAACCGCCATCCGCCGGCGGACTACGAACCGGGCTCGTCGCCATTTCCCGCCGCCTCCGGCCCGTGGGTCAGGCTGCATTTCGAACTCCGCGAAAGCGGCAAGCTGTTCTCGCCCGAGAGCGCCGGGACGAAGGAGAAGCTGTCCGCATTGGGAACCCTGCTCAGCCAGAATCCGTTGCCCGGCGACGAATGGTTGCTGCTCAAATGTGCCGCTGAGGCGAGCGAGGCGAATTGGGGCCTGATTCCGAAGGATGCGCCTGTCGAGAAATCCAACAACACCTTCTCGCGGCAGATGAAGTCCAGCGCGAGCAATCGCAGCGATAATGTCTATCAGCAGAACTTTAACGGAGTGGAGCGCGCACAACGCGCGAAGACGGTGGGCGAAACCGTTTCCCAAGCAGCCATCCCGCCTCAAGCCGAACAGCAAAGGGCCGGCGAAATCCAGCTCTTGAATTTCTCGGGACCACAAATCGCCGATCTCGGCACCTTGCGCGCGGTCTGGGTCGGCGGGGATTTGTTTCTCCTGCGGCAACTGACGATGTCCTTGGCTGGCAGGCTGGAAAAGGGGGTTCAAGGCGTGTGGCTGGACCAGGACTCTCTCAAACAGCGTCTGCTTGCCGAAGTGAAGGATCTGCTGCCGGGTGCCACATTGGCGGTCGCGACGGACCCCGCGCAGGACCCACTCGCGCTGGTGTCGTTCCCCTTGCGGTTGGCGCACAATGAATCTCTGGTCATGCCTGCCGCAACACTCAATCGCCCGCTGCTGATCGGGTGGATTGCCGTCGTGCTTGCCCTTCTAACTGCGTCATTGCTGGTCCACGGCGTGATGCGCCTCAGCGAGCGCCGCGCGTCGTTCGTTTCCGCGGTCACCCACGAACTGCGCACGCCCCTAACGACTTTCCGGCTCTACTCGGACATGCTCGCAAGCGGTGCGGTGAAACCGGAAAAACGCGGAGACTACCTGCGCGTGCTCTCGCGCGAGGCCGACCGGCTTTCCCATCTCGTCGAGAACGTGCTCTCGTTTTCCAAGATCGAACGTGGCAGCGCCCGCTCGGTTGTCCGCGAATCCACGGTCGCCGGGCTGCTGGAACCGATGCGGGACCGCTTCGAAGCCCGTCTCGCGACCGCCGGATTGACACTCGAAATGGACACCGCGTGCCAACACCGCGTCCGGGTGGACAGTGCAGCCGTGGAGCACATTCTTTTCAACCTCATCGACAACGCGGCCAAATACGCCTCCGCCGGCGATCCGCCGAAAGTCTCGATCCAGGTGAAATCCGTGGATCGAAATGTGGGAATTGTCGTCACCGATCATGGCCCCGGAATTCCTCTGGCGGAGCGCCGCCGGATTTTCCGCGCGTTCCACAAATCCGCCCGCGAAGCCGCGGAAAGCCGCCCCGGCGTGGGCCTCGGCCTCGCGCTTTCCCGCCGGCTCGCCAAGTCGCTCGGGGGCGGGCTGGAGTGTGTGGATTCGGAAAGCGGCGCGTGCTTTGTCCTGCGCTTGCCGCTTGTTTGAGACCGGGCCTTTTGGAAATATCGCAAGAACCGGAGTTTCAGACCTTCAATGTTCCGCTAGGGTGCTTGTCATGAACGCCGCTCCGAGAATCTCAAAACATGCCGCGGCCGTCACCGCTGCCTGCCGCCGGATCGAGGCAGCCGAGGAGACGCCATCGCTGGCCGAACTCGCCGCGGTCGCGGGCATCAGCCCCTTCCATTTCCACCGCGTCTTCAAACAGATCACCGGCATTACCCCGAAAGCTTTCGCGGTCGCCCGCCGCGCGGAGCGGATCCGCAGCGGCCTTCCTAACAGCACCACCGTCACCGAAGCGATCTACGAGGCCGGTTTCAACTCGAACGGCCGCTTCTATGCCATCTCGAATGAAATGTTAGGTATGGCCCCGCGATCATTCCGCTCCGGTGGCAAGGGCGAGGTCATTCGCTTTGCAATCGGCGAATGTTCGCTTGGTGCGATCCTCGTTGCCTCGTCGGAGAAGGGCGTTTGTTGCATCACCCTCGGCGATGATCCGCAGCTCTTGTTAGTCGGATTGCAGGACCAGTTCCGGAATGCCGAACTCGTGGGAGGCGACGGCGATTTTGAAAAACTCGTCGCCCGGGTCGTCGGCTTCGTGGAGACACCGCGGATCGGCCTGGACCTGCCGCTTGATGTTAGAGGGACGGCATTCCAGCAACGCGTATGGCAGGCACTGCGCGAGATTCCCGTCGGTACGACCGCGAGCTATTCGCAGATCGCCGGAAAAATCGGCAGCCCGAAAGCCGTGCGCGCTGTCGCAGGCGCCTGCGCCGCTAACAGCATTGCCGTCGCCATTCCCTGCCACCGGGTTGTGCGCCATGACGGCAATCCATCCGGCTACCGCTGGGGCATCGAACGCAAACGGATCCTGCTTCAACGCGAAGCTTTGGCCTGACAGCGTCCGCGGGGTTTCGAATTCGTGGCTCGCCATCGCGAATGCCTTGGCTGACCCGCTGTGTCCTGGTCGTCCAGAGATACGAAGCCGCGTAATACGCCATGGCGTTATTAACATTGGTTAATAATCAGGTATTTGTTTTTACATGACTCACGCAGAAAAGCTCCAGCAAATTTTCGAAGCAGCCCTCAAAGACTCCTCGGACCTCAATCAGCCATTGAAGCGCGCATTTCCCTCATCAATTGGTGCGGCGAAGGTGGGTGTCAGCCAGGCAGTCCCGGAACCCGCTGCCACGCCGGCGCCCGTCATTGAGGCTCCCGCCAAGCCCTTCGTCGTTCCTGCTGCTCCCACTCCCGCCGCCAATGCCGGACTATCCCATTCTGCATCCGCGGAGCTGGGCAGGTTGCTCGAGAAACAACATAACCGGAAAAACCGCAAGCGCCGCCGCGGCACGTTGGTGACCCTTGCCGTGGTTTTGGCTCTGACCGGCGGCGGATCCGGATGGTTTGTCCAATCGCCCCAACGAGTTCAGGCGATGAAGGAAGCAATCCGCGACGTGCGTTCCGTTGGCGATGGGAACTCCACGGTGGCCAAGTATCAGGCCGCTCTCGACAAGGTCGCCGCCCGTTCGGGACAGATCGAGCAGGCGACCGAGAAGATGGGCGTGAGCTCGAATCAGGACGGCGTGAAGGATCCAAACATGGATGCCGAAATGCTCGCCATGATGGGCGGCCAAGGCAAAACCAGCGGGCAACGGAACCAGATGGTCGAACAGGCTTTCGACTCGAAGCAGAACCAGGACGGGGCGGCGAACGAGCCGGAGGCCACGGCCGCTTTGACCAGCGACGGTTCATATCGCTGAAAGAGCGCGGCAGCGGATTGCCACCGGCGTTTCGCGAAGGCATGAGGCGCCAGGATGCCGGAAGATTCATCGCAAGTGGAAATCCCTTTGCTCCGATCAGCCGATTCCGCCAATTTCCTGCCATGAACCTTTCCCATTATCTCGCAATGGATCCCCATCTCCTTCTCGGCCTGCTCAATACCGAACTGAGGAATCACTGCGACTCTCTGGACGATCTGATGAAGACCCACAACCTCGATCCTGAGGCGCTCGTCGAAAAAATGGCCGCGGCCGGCTATCTCTATCAGGCGGAGCAGAACCAATTCCGCTGACGCCGGGCGCACGTCCTCACCCGCCTAAATGCGCGGCAAGAATCGCCTCGAGTTCGGCGATGCGGTTGCCTAGGGCGCGGCGGCGCAACGCGTGAAGCAGAAGACCGATGCCGAACAACAGCGAGCCAAGTGTGGCGAAGGATCCCAGCGCGCGGATTGCCGGGTAAGCGTTAAACGAACTTCCAAATCTTGCGACGGCAATCGCGACGTGCCCGGTTACCGTCATCCCACCTCCTATCAACATCAGCCATGGGCCGCTGCCGTGCTCGCGCAGCAAGAGGACGGCCGCTGTGATTTGCAGACCGCCGATCAACAGCGCGATTAGTGGCCAGATATAAACGGCATACAAGTTGTAGGACATATGAGTGGTTTCACCCGCATGACAAATGAAGCGCCCGCCGAAAGCAAGGCGATGGTTCCGATGGCCCGTTCAGTGGCGTGACATCCTGTTTTCAGCCGCGAAAAAATCTCAAAAAAATTCTAAAAACCAGTTGCGCGGAGACTATTCCGCGCTCTGTTTATTCCCAGAGCCGGACGAACCAAGTCACTGCAAATCGTAAAGCCCATCGGGGAAAAAACGAAGACTTGGAAAAATCGCCCGGCTCACTTTTTTTCACGATGTCCGCCTGGGATTCCAAGGCGGACATTTTATTTGGCGTGGGTGCGATCGGAAAAATCCAGACTCGCCCACATTGGATCAAATCGGGCGGCAGAGCACGAACGGGGTGACTACCAAGGCTTCAAACTCCGTTTCGCTGTTCTCCCACTGCGCGGCGTGGAGTGCCTCGATCTTCACCAAATCTCCCGATTTCAACCAACCCTCGACCAGATCGGCACGGTTTCCGGAAAAGGCCGCTCCCACATCCGCCAAATCCAGCGCCGGATCCACGAAATAAAGGCTGCCTTTGCCCGCATGGGGAGCCAAATAACTCCAAGGCACGTTGCCGGTGTAATTGGCCAGCTTCTCCCGGGTGCTCTCGGGATCGCTATCGGACGGCGTCGGTTCTGAGGAATCGAGTGAAATCACAGGCCGCAACATGGCAGGTGCGATCCGTTTCGCCAAGCCTACTTGAGGTGCTGCTCGAAGAGCCACTTGTGGGTCTCCGGATCTTCGAAAACCTTGCCAACCACCCCGTGCCCGCCGGTCGGCGACTCCGTGAACTTGAATTGTTTGTTCTGCTTCAGTTGCTCAGCGAACTCGCGTGCGCCGGCCACCGGCACGATGTCGTCATCCGCCGCGTGGAACAGCCAGACCGGCTTGCGCGCCAGTTCGGCCGCATCGCCCGACGAAGAGCCGGCCACCGGAATCGCCGCGGCGAACACACGGGGCTCGCTGGCCATGACATGGCAAGTGCCGAAGCCTCCCATCGAATGGCCGACGATGTAAACGCGCTTCGGGTCGACCGGCAGATCCTTGGTTAGAGTCTTGATCAGTTTGATCACCTGTTCGACTTCCTTGCCGTTCCAGCCCATGCCCTCGCCCGCTTCCGGCTGCGCGGACATCGGTGCCAGGATGAAACAGGGTCGGGTCGAATAGTTATCGGATTTGGTAAAGCTCTTCATCCAGCCAGCCACCTGCTTGCCGTTTTCGGCATTGTTGCTTTTTCCATGCAGCGCCAGCACCAGCGGATATTTCTTCGCGGCATCCAGGTTCTTTTCGCCATAGAACGCGAACTTCAAGCCGTCACTCTCGCTCAACTCCCATCCTCCGGTGACCAGTTTGGCGGACGGACCGTCGATGGGTTTCCCCGCGGCAGCGGCTGGCGTCGCCGGTGTGGCGGGAGTTTGCAACCTCACCCAGCTCTGATCCGCTTCTGATAGACGATTCAACGGCACGGTGAATGCCTGGCCGTTCGCCCGCTTCAACTTCACCTGGCCGTTCTCCGTGGACACGAAATCCGCCCCTAACTTTTTCCCGTCAGAGGAAATCCATTCGCGGGCGGCCGCGATATTGGCCACCGTGAAAAACAGAAGGAGTGAAACGAGGCAGCGGGGTTTCATTTCCGCAGCGCTATCAGATCGAACGCGGCTGAGTCAAGCCGTCATAAATTCCGCGTCGGATCTTGATGAAATCCCACCCGGCAGCCAGCGTCCCGGCAGCTTGTTCCAGAATCATGTCCGGTGACTCCATCATTGTTAACAAACGCGGCGATGTTTTCGCCGCATTTCACGCGTGCGACGAGGACGCCATTCCCGACCGCCTCGGACCGATCACCCACTCCTTGATCGTGGTGACGCACCAAGGCCGGCACCTGCTGCTTCTCAACTCGTGGAAAAAGCGCTGGGAGATTCCCGGCGGCATCCGCGACGAAGGGGAGACGCCAAGGCAGTGCGCCCTGCGCGAACTGGAGGAGGAAACCGGGCAGATCCCGCGTGAAATCGAGTTTCGCGGAATCATGGAGTTCCAATTGCAACCCGACGGCAGGACCGAGTTCGGCGCGCTGTACCGCACGGATCTTGCCGAAACCCGCCCGTTCATCCCTAACGATGAGGCTTTGGAGATCGTCTTCTGGGACGGCGTATCGGACATCGGCGAGATCGACATCATCGACGGCGAGTTGTTGAAATACTGAGTTACTTCGGCAGCTTGATCTCCGGCGCTTCGGTTAGTTCGATGCTGGTATCGAGGTTTTTCAGCTTCACCTTGAAATCAAACAGGTCGGTCCGCCGGTCGAGCCGGGGCGTCACGGACCCCGAGGCGCGCGAGCGGTAGAGGTCGCCGGTGTCGATGTCGGTCACCAACAAGGTTTCCACGTTGGAGTCCGCGATCGCCTGGATGCCGTCGCGGGCGAACTCGAAATCGGAGGGCGTGAACACCGCGGCCTGGCCGTAGTGGATGTCCATCGCCGGCACGCTCGGGAGATTGCCGATCACCCCGGCGGTGGCCACGAAGATCTGGTTTTCTATCGCCCGCGCCTGGGCGCAATAGCGGACGCGGAGCTGGGCGTGGCGGTCGTCGCAGCAATACGGCACGAACAGAATCTCCACGCCCTGATCGGCGAGGTAGCGGCTGGCCTCGGGGAACTCGACGTCATAACAGATCTGCACCGCGATCTTCGCTTTGGGCGTCGGCAGGACAATCAATTCATTGCCGCCGGAAATGCCCCAGTAGCGTTTTTCGGAAGGCGTGATGTGCAATTTCGGCTGGGAGATATAGCGGCCCTCGGGATCGAAGATCAGGCACTTGTTATAAAGTTTGCCGTCTTCCTCGATCGGGTGGCTGCCGCCGATGATATACAAGCCATATTTCTGAGCGAGGCCGGACATCAGTTCAATGAAGGGACCGGTGAAATCCGTGGAGAGACGCCGGATGCCTTGGATGGAAGTCAGCGGCTCGATGAACGACAGGAGCTGGACGGTGAAGAACTCGGGAAACAGCACGAAGTCCGAATGATAATCCGCCGCCGTCTCGACAAAGTATTCCACCTGGTTGGCGAAGTCCTCGAAGCTGTCAATCTTGCGCACCTGGTATTGCACGCAGGCGATGCGGACTTTCGACGAGGCTTCCGTTTCCACATAGTCCGGGTTGAGCCATTCGATGAGAGTCGCGTGGTTGAGGCTAACAGGATCGGTGATGTAGTTGCGCAAAATGCCGCGCACGACGAAGCCTTCGCGAAGTTGGAAGCTCAGCACGTTGTCTCGGATCTCGCCGTCCTTGACCTTTTGGACATATTCCTCGGGCGTTAGTTCGGCGGCCTTCTCGGCATAGCCGGCGAGTCTTCCCCCCGCGAGGATGCGGCGCAGGTTGAGCCGCTTGCACAGCACGCGGCGGGCCTCGTAAAGCGCCGCGCCGATGCCCATCCCCTGGTGGTCCGGGTCGACATAAACATCCGCGCCGTAGAGCGTGTCGCCGGTGGGATCGTGGTTGTGGAAATAGCCGCCGTCGGTGATGCCGGCATAGGTATGCGGTCGGTACGGATCGCGGTCGGCCTTGATGATGAGCGAGGACACCGCGCCGACGATCCGGTCATCGATCAGCGCGACGAGCTGCCCGGCGGGAAACACTTTCAGGTGATTGGTCAACTGCCGCACGCTCCACACAACATTCTCCTCGCCTAACAGCGGGAAAGCCTTGCTGTTGAGTTCGATCAGGCGGGCGAAATCGTCGGGCTCGACCAGGCGGATGAGAACCTCACCGGCTTTGCTGGAATGGGTGGAAGGTTCCATGCCGCAAGTCTCGCGGGAATCGCGCCGGGGTCAAGCGGAGGGCACACCGGCGGAAAGCCGGCCTCATGGCATCGAGGAACCGAGGCCTCATTCTGGATTCACATCTAGAAACTCGCGCATTGCCGCAACGCCATCGTTGGTGAGCACATGGCCACCAGCGCGAACCCCGGGACTTGAATTGGGCTGCAGCAATCCTCTTTTCATCAGGCAGGCAAGTGCCTTGTCGACGTCCGAACTGGATGCTCCATCCTCCTCAAACATTTGCATGAAGCTGCCTAATCGCGGGTCCTCACCGGCCTTGAATCCGAACATGTTGAGGACGGTAAATATTTGGAGAATCGCCGCCGCTATGTCGTTCGTTTCTTCATCGGGGGTATCCATATGATTTTATCCGACGTTTAAGCGCAGTCGAGGCGCCATGGAAGGTCAACGAGTTGATCGATTGCTGGCGAACCCGACTCAACTACGACCACTGAAGTCACCACGTCTGCGGAAAGCACCGGGAAAACAGACATCACGAGGGCGGTCAGAATCGCTAGTTTCATGTTTGATCGAACGGTGGCAATCGTTCCGTTCTGTGACTATCGGGCGCGGATGATTCTGGCGACAGGTTTCTTTCACGGATTCTCACAAGTCGTTTGTCGGGGACGATTCCAGGAGGAGGCAACTAATAGTTGATTTCTCCGAAGTTGAATTGCCCGACCGCTTGGATGGCACCGGTGGGATGGCTGAGAACAGGAACGCCCGGCTCCGGTGAGGGAGACGGACGTTTTAAAATCAAGAACAGGCGTGTGGGCACCTATCCCGGAGAGATCTCACAGGCGACCGAGCAATTCGGTCTTCTTTGCGGCGAACTCTTCGGGTGTTAGAATGCCCGCGTCGCGGAGCTGGCCGAGTTTTTCAAGAAGGGTCATGATATCGGAGGAACCGTGGCCGACGTTTCTCGGTTGCTGGCTCGGCGGCGCGGACTGCGCGGGCGGCGCGGACTGCGCAGGCGGCGCGGCGAAATTGTTCGAATTTCCCGACTGTTGGAGACCGGGACCGGAAACGAGCGGCAGGTCGAGCGTGGAAATGGTGCCGAACTGGCTGGTGAACGTGAGGGAGCTGCTTCCACCCTGCTGTTGGCTCACACCGCCGATGTTGTGGTTGAGCGTGTCGAAAACGGTGACCTGGCCGTCGCGCTGGACCGCCAGGCGGCGGGCCTGCGGGAAGTAGGCGTAGCGGGTGTTGTTTTGGGATCCGCTGCTAGACGGGCTGCCGAGATCGCCGGGCCACCAGTTGTTGCCGCCGCCACCGCCGCCTTGGGGGCCGGGCTGGAAGATCTGATTGTTGGCCAACGCGTTGGAGAGCTCGCCGCAGAGGTTGTTGACGGTGTTTTTCAGACCGTTGTTGAACATGTCGCTGACCATGGTCATGCCGCCGCGCATCCACTGGCCGCTGCCGAGTTCCGGGCAACTGAACTGGGCCATGGTGCCGCCGCCGTTGTTGACGGCGATGAGCATGTTGATGGTGGAATTCTGGCTGAGGCCGTAGCGGCGTGAGATGTCGTTGACGATGTTTTGTCCGGCGGGAGTAAGTGCTTGCATGGAAATGGAATGTTTGTGGCTGCGGGCTTTTGGGTCGGGACTATTGCACGAAAGTTGGTGGAAACAACCTATTTCGCGGACCGGGAGTGCGCGAGGCCCACACTTCGGTTAGTCTTGCTTCGACGTCCCGGCATCGGGTCCCCAACTGGTGACGATGTGCACCATGGCTAGCAGCCCGTCGGCATCGCCTTCCAGTCCGAGTTCGCCGACACACAGAAGCCAGAAGGCGGAGACCTCGATTTCAATGGGCGGAAAGGCGATCCCGTGCGGCAAGCCCAGGCCCTTGCAGGCCATGTGGAAATACAGCGGCGAATTGTCGTCCTCGGTGAGAGTGAAATTGTCGCTGAGATCCTTGAGCAGCAGGGCCTTTTGCGCGCCTTCCGCCCGCCAGATGAGCTGATGGCCGACGCCCGCGGTGAAGCCGTAGCCTTTCAGCCAGCCGGCGATCACCATTTGGTACGCGACGCGCTCGAAAATCACTCTGACCTGGTCGGGTGTCATGGGGGGCTAACTGACTTGGGGGAGGCTGGGAATCAACATCCATCACCTTTTCGATGATGAATCATCACCGAGTTTCCATCAGGATCGGAAACGATCATCATAAAACAAACGGGAGTCTCGTATGCGGGAAGGATGATCGGACAACCGCTGGCCTTGAGGCGTGCGACCGCTTCTTCGAAATTATCGACCTCGAGCGAGGCGCAACCGCCGCCCGGGGAGGGATTGAATCCCGCGGCTCCATTGCCGATGGCCAGCGTTCCGGGTCCGATGTCATACTCGACAAAGCCTTGGTCCTCGTTCCCGAAGAAACGGGATTCCTTCAAACCAAGGATGCCTTCGTAAAATCCGCGGGCGCGTTTGAGGTCGGTCACCGGATAGACGATAAAGGCGATTTCAATCACTTTCATAACACCAGATATTGGAGCTATGCGCCGAGGTAGCAAGCTTGGACCTGCGGATCGGCTTTGAGTTTCGCGGATGGTCCCTCAAGGAGGATTTTGCCGGTCTCCAGGACGTAGGCGTAACTGGAAATGTCGAGGGCGAGATTGGCATTCTGCTCGACGAGCAGGATGGTGAGCCCTTGCTCGCGGTTGATCTCGACGATGCGCTCAAAAATGGACTTCACCAACAGCGGAGCGATCCCGAGCGACGGCTCGTCGAGCATCAGGAACTTCGGTTTGCTCAGCAGCGCGCGACCAATGGCGAGCATCTGCTGCTCGCCGCCGGAAAGCGTTCCGGCTGCCTGGCTTTCGCGCTCCTTGAGCCTCGGAAACAGCCCGTAAACGTAGTCGGTTTGTGAAGCGATCCACTTCGCGTCACGCTGGAGATACGCGCCCATCTTGAGGTTTTCCATGACCGTGAGGTTCGAGAAAATCATCCGCCCTTCCGGCACGTGGCACAGTCCACGGCCGACGATCTTGTGCGCCGGGAGTTTGGAAATTTCCTCACCGTCATACTTGATCGATCCTGACGTCGATTTCACCAACCCTGACAGACCCCGAAGCGTGGTGGATTTCCCAGCGCCGTTGGCACCAATGAGCGTGACGATGCTCCCCTTTTCAACCTTGAGGCTGACACCGTGCAAGGCCTTGATGGCTCCGTAGGAGACGTGGAGATTTTCGACGGTGAGCAAGAAGGTTGATGGTTGAGAGTTGATGGTTGATTGAAAGAGAAGAAATCGAAATGTCAGTCAGGGATCGCCTAACATGGAACGCCTGAGGCCGCTGAGCATTCGTCCCTGTTCTTCGGCGGCGAGGTAGAGAATTTCAAATTCCTCGGGCGTTAGGAAGCCTTGGTTCCTGCTGATGTAGGACTGGGAAACGACTTCAAAAAGCGAACCCGTGGCGATCTCGAGGAAGCGCGCAAAATCCTTGCGTGAGTTTCGAGAACTGCCCTCAGCGATGTTCGAGGAAATGGAAACTGCAGCCCTGCGCATCTGATTGGTCAAACCAAAGCGCTCGTCCGAAGGAAACTCGCGGGTAACCGAATAAACGGTGTCCGCGAAGTTAATCGCCTTCTCCCAAACTTCGAGTCGTTCAAATCCAAACATGGCTTCCAGTCTTTCTGTTCTTCCTCTTTCCATCAACCATCAACTCTCAACCATCAACTAAATCGCCGCCGCCCCCAAGTAAGCCTCAATGACTTTCGGGTGGCACTGAATTTCCTTCGGGCTGCCCTCGGCGATTTTGATGCCATACTCGAGAACGGCGATGCGCTCGCAGATGCCCATGACCACTTTCATGTCATGCTCGACGAGCAGGATCGCCATGCCGAAGCGTTTGCGGATTAACTCGATGAGCTGCATGAGGTCTTCCTTCTCCGAGGGATTCATCCCGGCGGCGGGCTCGTCCAGCAGCAGCAGTTTCGGCTGGGTGGCCATGGCGCGGACGATTTCCAACCGCCGCTGGCCACCGTAGGGAAGGCTTTTCGCGAGCTCATCGCGGTAGTCTTGCAAAGAGAAGACTTCAAGCAGCTCGAGCACCCGATCCTCGACTTCCTTCTCTCCGGCTTGATGCGATCGTCCGCGCCAGAGGGCTTGGCGGATGCCGTGCGCCCGGTGGAGCTGGGTGGCGGCGCGGACGTTGTCGAAGACGCTCATTGAGCCGAAGAGCCGGATGTTTTGAAACGTGCGGGCCATCCCGCTTTTCGTGAGAACGTGCGGCTTCTGGCAGGCGGTCGGTTTTCCGGCGAAGGTGATCTTGCCGCCGGTCGGCTGATAGACGCCGGTGATCATGTTGAAAACCGTGGTCTTGCCCGCGCCGTTAGGACCGATGAGACCGATCAACTCGCCCTCGCCCACCCGCAGGCTCACCTCGCTAACCGCCACCAATCCACCGAAGCGGATTGTGACGTTTTCAAGTTCCAGCAAAGGTGCGCTCATGATTTTCTTAATGCGCCAGGGGCTTCTTCTTTCGCTCGAAATTGAACAAGCCCTGCGGGCGGGCGATCATCAGGAAAATGATCAGCAGGGCGTAGATGATCATCCGGTATTCCGCCATGCCACGGAGGAACTCCGGCAGCAGCGTGAGCACGACCGCAGCGAGGATCACGCCGGCGGTACGGCCCATGCCGCCGAGGATGACCATGACGACGACTTCGAAGCTTTTCATGAAATCGAAGGCCTGCGGGGTGATCGATGTCTTGTGATGCGAATAGAGCCCACCCGCGATCCCGGCGAAGAACGCGCCGATGACGAAGGCCGTCACCTTGTAGCGGACAGGATTCAGTCCCATCGAACTGGCGGCGATCTCGTCATCATGCACGGCGATGAAGCCGCGGCCGTAGGTGGAATTTACCAGACAGCCGACCACATAGACCGTCACGGCCGCCAAGCCGAAAGCCCACGGGAGACCGCTGAGTTTCGGGATGCCGCTCAGCCCGCTGGCACCCCCCGCCGCTTCCACATTCTGGAAAATCACCCGGATGATCTCGCCGAAGCCGAGTGTCACGATCGCCAGGTAGTCACCGCGCAACCGGAGAGATGGCACCCCCACCAGCAGTCCGGACAGCGCTGCAACCAATCCGCCCGCGACGAGCGCAGGCAAGAAGGCCCAGGCAACCGCGTCGGCCCCCATATTCTTCTGCAGGGCGAGGGTAATCATGGCGGAAACGTAAGCGCCGACCGACATGAATCCCGCATGACCGAGGCTGAATTGGCCCGTGTGTCCGTTGATCAGGTTGAGGCTGACTGCGAGAACGATCGCGATGCCGATGTCGATGGCGACGTCCCGGTAATAAGCGGTCTGACGGAAGTGGACGCCCATCTCACGGGCGATCAACCCCGCCCCCACGGCAAGCAGGATGGCGGCCAGCAACTGGATCCGGTGGTCTTTGAGAAAACGTGGCATCGGAGATGGGACGGACTACACTTTTTCGATCTGCTTCGAGCCCAGGAGGCCCGTCGGTTTGAAAATCAGGATGATGATGAGGATGGCGAAAGCAATCCCGTCGCGGTAGGTCGAAATGCCCGACATGCCGCCGGCGTAGCTCTCCACCACGCCGAGGACGAGTCCTCCAAGCGCGGCACCGGGAAGATTGCCGATGCCGCCTAACACGGCGGCGACAAATGCTTTCAATCCGACATTCACGCCCATCAGCGGCTCGATGCCGGTGTAGGTCATGCCATAAAGAATCCCGCCCGCACCGGCCAGCGCGGAGCCGAGGCCGAAGGTAAAGGATATGATAAACGTGTTGCTGATCCCCATCAACGAAGCCGCGGCGGAGTTATGGGAAACGGCGCGCATCGCCATGCCGATCCGCGTTTTTTTCACGATGAAGGTCAGTGCCGCCAGCAGGACCAAAGTCACGCCGAGGACCACGAACTGGGTCGAGTTGAACGACAAGCCGCCCATGGTGAAATTGCCTGCTGGCAGCAGCTTGGGAAACGCCTTCTGCGAGGCCCCGAAGAACGCCTTGTGCTGGCAGGTGTATTCGATAAGCAGCGAAACCCCGATGGCGGTGATCAGCACGGTGAGCCGCGGACGATTGCGGAGCGGACGGTATGCTAACAATTCGATCACGATTCCGATGATCGCGCAGATGATCATTGTCAGGATCATCACCGCCGTCCATGCGCCCCAACCTGGCAGCGGAAACCATTTCGCGACCTGCGGTGCCAGATAATACCCGGTGAACGAACCGAGCATGAACACATCGCCGTGCGCGAAGTTGATGAATCGGAGGACTCCATAAACCATCGTATAGCCGATGGCGATCAGGGCATAGACCGCGCCGAGGGCCAAACCGTTGACGAGCTGTTGGGAAATCTCGTTCACGGGCGGTCGGCGGAAGTCGTTCGTTGAAACATCGTCAAGATGCGCGGGCTATCGAATCAAGGGGCGATGGTTTCGAGGAACTTGAACTTGCCGCCCTTGATCTGGAGAATCGCCGCGGACTTCACCGCGTCGCGCTTGGCATCGAGCGAGAACTTGCCGGTTACGCCGTCGAAATCCTTGGTCGCGGCGATCGCGTCGCGCAGCTTGGGGCCTTCCGTGGTGCCGGCACGCTTGATCGCGTCAGCAAGGACATGGGCGGAGTCATAACCGAGAGCGGCCATCGCGTCGGGAGTTTTGTTATACTTCTTTTTATAGTTCGCCACGAATGATGTCATCTTCGGCGAAGTGTCTTCCGGCGAGCAATGGGTGGAGAAATAGTGACCTTCCACCGCGTCCTTGCCGACTTGCAGGAGGTTGTCCGACTCCCAGCCGTCGCCACCGAACAGCGGGATGCTCAGGCCAAGTTCTTTCGCCTGGATGGCGATCAGCGCGACATCGTTGTAGTAGCCCGGAACAAACACCGCATCGGGAGCCGCGCCCTTGATCGTTGTTAGCTGCGCTTTGAAATCCTTGTCTCCGCCGTTGTAGTCGAGTTCGGAGGCGAGTGTGCCGCCGTTTTTCACGAACTGCTCTTTAAAGTACTTCGCGAGGCCCTTGGAGTAGTCGCTCTTGGCATCGGTTAGGACGGCGACCTTTTTCGCCTTCAGGGTTTTAGTGGCGAAATTCGCCATCACCGTGCCTTGGAACGGATCGATGAAGCAGACCCGGAAAATGTAGTCGCCGACCTCGGTGACCTTCGGGTTGGTGGAGGCCGGGGAAATCATCGGGATTTTCGCCGCCTGGGCGATCGGCGCGGCTTCGAGGGACCGGCTGGATGCGACCTCGCCGAGCACGGCGACCACGCCGTCGCGGGAAATCAGCTTGTTGACGATGTTGGCGGGTTCACCGGCCTTCGATTGGTTGTCCTCGGTGAGGAGCTCGATTTTTTTGCCGAGCACGCCGCCGGCGGCATTGATTTCCTCGATCGCCAGCTCGGTGCCTTCGTGCGAGGACGTCCCGAACGTCGCTTCCTTGCCGGTGAGCGAGGCGAACTCACCGACCTTGATGGTGTCGCCGCCTCCGGATTTGCAGGACGGGAGCGAGAGCAGGCTGAGCAGGCTGGCAGCGGTGGCGAAAATCAGGTTTGCAGGTTTCATGCGGGTACGGTGGGAAGCGAAGCGCGGAATTTAGGAAACCGACCTCCCGAGTGCAACAGCATATTGCGTGCCCGGGGGAGGCCGCGGTCATCGGGGAAATACAAGTCGCCAGCCGGCGGGGGACTGGTTAGGGTTTTGTCATCGTTATGGATGGATTCGCTATTCTGCTAGTTGTGGCCATCCTTGGCTGGTTGCTGATCGGGCCGATCGCCGCGCTGGTGAAGGCGGGAAATGCCCAAAGCCAGGCGAAGGAAGCCCGCGACCAGATGAAGGCCCTGCTTGGGCGGCTGAGATTGTTGGAAAGCGAGCTGCACGAGCTCAAGCGTGGTTCCCAGCCGCCGCCGGAGCGGACCGTCGTCCCCCCGGCTGAGGAGCCAACCACCATGGGGGCGATTCTGGAACGGGTGAAAAAGGAAGAGCCGCGGATCGAGGCCGAAGCGGATCCCGGCGTTGCCCAAAGCCTGAACGAGGTCGCGGCCGAGGCTCCAGCTCCACCGCCGTTGCCGGAGCGACGGAAGCTGGTGGATTATGGCGATGCCAAGAAGCCGGAGATGCCGCCCCCGGCACCGGAGGAACCCAAGGAGCCATTCTCGCTGGAGAAATTCATGGGCGTGAAGCTGTTCGCCTGGCTGGGCGGGGTGGCGATGTTTTTCGGGGTGATTTTCTTCGTGAAATACGCATTTGAGAACAACCTGATTCCGCCACCGGTGCGGATCGCGCTGGGCTTCGTGACCGGCACCGGTTTGCTGATCGGCGGACTGTGGTGCCACAGACTGGAGCGCTACCGGGTGCTGGCGCAGGCGTTCCTCGCGACCGGCGTGCTGATCCTCTACGGCGTGAGCTTCGCGGCGCACGGGATCTATCACTTCGCGGCGTTCGGCACGCTGACGACCTTCGGGCTGATGGCGTTGATCACCTTCGCCGCGTTCCTGATCGCGGTGCGGTTGAACGCGCTGGTCGTGGCGGTGCTCGGGATGCTCGGCGGATTTCTAACGCCGGTGCTGCTCTCCACCGGCCACGACGCCGTGTTCGGGCTTTTCGGCTACATCGCGCTGTTGGACATCGGGCTGCTGGCGGTTTCCCGGCATGGCCGCTGGCGTTATCTAACGAGTGCCGCGGCGGTCGGCACGGTGCTGATGCAAATGGGCTGGTATGACAAATTCTTCCAGATCGGACACTATTTCGAGGGATCGAAAACCCTGATTCCGATGGGAATCCTGCTGTTCTTCATCGCCCTGTTTCTGGCCGGCGGCTGGTTCGGCCGGCGGCGGCCGGGTATCCATGCGGCGAGCTCGGTGCTAGGACTGGCGGCGGTGGCGATGCTGTTCGCCAGCCTGATGTTAGGATTTGAGCCGGTGGCGGCCCGGTATTTCGTGCTCTATGGGTTTCTGTTGCTGGTCAACCTCGCGGTGATCGCGGTGGTGATGTCGCGGCCTCAGCTAGGATTGGCACAATTGGTCGTGGCGGGATTGACGTTTCTGCATCTCGTTGCCTGGACCAACGGCTATCTGACGGCGGGCAACCTGCCCGGCGCGCTCGCGCTCTATCTGATTTTCGGCGCGCTCCACGCGGTGGTGCCCGTGCTGCTGTCCCGCCGGATGCCTGACAGAATGGCGATGATTCCGTTCATGGCCGGACCCTGGTTCGGGCCACTGGTCCTCCTGATGATGATGATGCCAGTGATGTCGCTGTCCCCGGTGCCGATGGCCCTCTGGGCAGGTATTTTGATCGCGGACATGCTGGTGATCGGCCTGGCGGTGGCGACGGGCGCGGTGATCCCGGTGCTGGCATCGTTGGTGTTGACGATGTTCGTGGCGGCGATGTGGTTGTTCGGGGTTCCGATGCACGTCGATTCGCTGATGCCGTTCCTCGGGGTGATCACCGGATTTTCCGCGATTTTCGCAGTGGCCGGGAGATGGCTGATCCGTGAATCCGCACTGGGAGGCAATGGAAAACTCCGTCCACTTCCGGCAGCATTGGTTCTGCCGGTGGCTTCGGCCGCGTTGCCGTTTGCGTTGTTGGTTCTCGCTTTGTCGCGCCTGCCGGTGGCGAATCCGTCGCCGGTGTTCGGGGTCGCGTTGCTGATGACCGCGCTTCTAGCAGGGCTGGCGATTCTTGGAAAACAGGGACCGCTGGTGCTGGTGGCGTTGGGAGGCACGCTCGCGGTGGAAGGGGTTTGGCATCTCCATCATTTCAACCCGGATTCACCCAAGCTGGCTCTGGCGTGGTACTTTGGATTCTTCGGGTTGTTTTTCGTGTTTCCGTTCGCATTTCGCAAAGCTTGCGCCACTCAGTCCGCGCCATGGATCGCTAGCGCGCTCTCGGGTGTGGGGCATTTCCTGCTGATTCACAACCTCACGAAGCGGGCGTTTCCCAATAACATGATGGGGCTGGTTCCCGCCGCATTCGCGCTCTACGCGCTGATCGGCCTCATCATAATTATCCGGAAATTTCCGGGAATGGACGAGAAACAACGCAGCCGCGTCGCGTGGTTCGGCGGGGTGACGCTTTTCTTCATCACGCTGATCTTTCCGATCCAGTTCTCGCGCCAATGGATCACGGTGAGCTGGGCGATCGAGGGCGCGTTGCTGTTATGGTTGTTCCGGCGGGTGGCGCATCCCGGATTGCAACTCACCGGCCTCGCGCTGTTAGCGATTTCCTTCATCCGCCTGACGCTCAATCCCGCGGTGTTCACCGACTACCCGCGCAGCGGCACCGCGATCCTGAACTGGCATTTGTACGCCTACGGGCTGGTGGCGGCGGCGCATTTTATCGGAGGCAACTGGTTCACCGACCCGGCGGGACGATGGAAGGAGCTTCAACCGCGCGGCGTGCTGTATGCCTGCGGCGGCATCCTGTTATTCCTGCTGCTCAACATCGAGATCGCCGACTATTTCACCGCGCCGGGCGACCGCTGCATCGCCTTTAAGTTCGGCGGGAATTTCGCCCGCGACATGACCTACAGCATCGCCTGGGGATTGTTCTCGCTAGGATTGTTAGGCATCGGCTTTTGGAAGGGATCGAAGTACGCCCGTTATGCCGCGGTCATTCTGCTGGTGGTCACCCTGCTCAAGGTTTTCCTCCACGATCTGGCGGCGATCCAGAACATCTTCCGCATCGGCGCCCTGGTGGGTGTGGCGATGATCGCCTTCATCGCCTCGTTTCTCTATCAACGGTTCTTCGACCGCTCCAAGGCATCATGAAAACCATCAACGCATTATTGTTAGCACTCACCGGCCTCCTGCCCGCGGCGGAGCAGGATTGGACGGCTTGGCAATGGGTCGCTCCGTTCGAGGTGAATCAAGCAGGCATGATGCGGCTTGAGGTGGCACCCGCGGTGCTTGAGGTGTCACGGCCCGATCTCGGAGACCTCCGGGTGCTTTCTCCGGCCGGACTGGAGACGCCGTATCTCGTCGAGGTGCCCCGACACCGGGAAGGAAGCGCGCGGGCCGCTCTTGGATTCAAGGTCGTGCTGGCAGGCACAAACACCGTGATCGAGATTTCCGCGGAAACGGCGGAAGCGGTCGAACTGGTTTCTCCGGCCCGCGAGTTTCTGAAGTCCGTTAGCATCGAAGGGCGCAATGCGGCTGGCGAATGGCAGCCGCTGGCGACCAACGAGGTGATTTTCCGACAAGCCTCGGGGGCCGAGCGCCTGCGGGTTCCGCTTCCAGTCGGAGTGTGGGACAGCTTGCGCCTCACGATCCATGATGACCGCACGCCGCCGGTGCCCTTCACGGGTGTTAGGCTGCCGGTCGCCGCGGAGAGGCCTGCGAGCGTAGAACTCCCGGTGGTGCTTGGAACCCGTGAGGAAGTCCCCGGCGAAACCCGGATCACCCTCGATCTCGGCGCCCGCAACCTGAACGTGGCCGAGTTGCGCTTTGAAATCCCCGTCGCTGTTTTCAGCCGGACATGCAACCTGGCATTTGCCATCCCCACGACCGATGGCGGATCGCGCATGGAAAGTTTGAGCAGTGGGTCACTCTATCGGGTGGTCGGTGAGGGCGGCGTTTCCGCCGAGCAGTCGGTGATCCCGGTGCACCGGCGGATTCCTGCCCGCTATCTGGTGGCCACCTTCCGCAACGGCGACAGCCCGCCGCTAACAATCAAGGGAGCGGCGGTCCGTTGTTACCCCACGACTCTGACGTTCCACGCGTCGCAAGCTGGAGTCTATCAGTTGCTGACCGGCAGTCGCGGGGCATCACCGCCGGACTACGATCTCGACTCGCTGCGACGAACCATGGCTGCGGTGGGCGGCCAACTTCTCACACCCGTTCCTTTGCAGGCGAAGGCGGATTTCAAAATCCCTCCCGCATTGCCCGGGGTGGAGGCCGCCGGGGCGAGCATTGATCTGGCGGGCTGGACCCGCCGCCGCGCGGTGGACGCCGCGACATCCGGGGTGATTCAGATAGAACTCGATGCATGGGCAATGGCGGGATGTCAGCCCGGCCTTGGCGATCTGCGGTTGATTCAGAACGGCCGGCAAATTCCCTATTTGATTAAACCCGACCGCGTGACTCGGGACCTAACACCATCCATGACCCCGCTGCCGCCGGATCCGAAACATCCGACAGTTTCACGGTGGGAGATCGCGCTGCCGGTGGAGGGACTGCCAGCCCACGAACTAACAGCAAGGTCGGCGGCCCCGTTGTTCGCGCGCAGGTTCGAGGCGTATATCGAGCGCAGGGACGAGCTTGGCAATTCGTGGTCCGAAACAATCGGGGCCGCGGATTGGGCGAAATCCCAAGGGCGCGACACTCCGCTGAGCATCCATCTAAGAGAACAGCGCCTGCCCATGAAAATCCAACTGCAAACCGATCACGGGGACAATCCGTCGATCCCGGTGGAAAATCCCCGGCTGCGATACGTCGCACCCGTGATCCTCGCGAAACTAACCGCGGATGCGCCGCTTTTCCTGGTTTACGGAAATCCTAACGCCACCGCCCCGCAATACGATCTGCGGCTGGTCCAGAAGGAACTCATGGCGGCCGAGCCTCAACCCGCGAGCCTCCGCGCAGAGGAAGTTCTTGGTCCTGCTGACAAGCGGGAGAAAATTTCGTTGGACGCCGGTTCGCCCTGGCTGTGGCTCGCGCTGGGTGGAGTGGTCGCTGCATTGTTAGTGGTGGTGGCCAAGCTGCTGCCGCGGCCCGCCACTGAGTGACGGGAAAGTTTTTCATTTGCCCTGTGGCGGAGTCCGCTCTATTTGCTCACGGCAAATTCCGCCGGAAGTCCCTTTCAGCCCATGCACGATTCCCTCGCTCCCACCTTCCGCACCGCGCACCCGGATGAAATCGCGCGGGCAGCCGCCCTTTGCCCGCCTGCCCCGGCGCTGCCGGGCGAAGGCCCCGTCCGCTGCTTCGTCGCGGTGGATGGCCAACCGGAGCGCCTCGTCGGCGCAGTCTTTTGGCGGGAAATCCCGGCGGAAGGGGACACGCCGGTAGGCGCGACCTTCGAGTGGGCGATGATCCCCGAGCTTGCCGACAGCCCCGTGGAAACGGATTTCCTGATCGCCCTAGTCACGGAAATCCAGCTCGCGGTGCCCGTCGCGCGCTGGTTGTCGCCGTCCACCGATCTGCCGGAAGGCCATCCGCTGGCCGAGCGTTTGCTGCAGGCGGCTTTCCAGCAGGAGACGACGTGGACCCACCACTCCGCCGCCGTTCCCGATATCGCCTCGTGGTTGGAAAGCCGCCCCGCCGCTCCCTCCCCGCTGCCCGCCACCGCGCCGCATCCGTCCCATTTCGATCCGCTTCACGAGGTGCTTTGCGGGAACGACCGACCGCTCAGCAAATCGCAGTTGGCCCACGGCTTCCAAACCGCCGGGAGTGGCGAGCCATCCTTGTTCGATTCCCGCTGCTCGGTCCTGCTGCTAGACGGCGATGAAATCGTCGCCGCCTGCCTTGCCAACGTCAGCGATGGCCACCTGAATCTAACTGCCCTGCACGTCCCGGCCGCGCCGGTGCAGTTGCTGCCGGATGTTCTGCGGCAGGTGATCACCCGCTGCAACATGTTCGCGCCGCCACTGACGCTGGGTTTCACCCTTCATCCGCAGGATCCGCCCGCCGGGCTGCCTGCGTTGTTGGAAATCCCGGTGTTCCAACGGGTCGGCACCACCCGCAGTTTCCGGCGTGAACTGCATTTCCCCGGATGATCATCGAGTCTATCAATTCGCGAAAGCATGGGATGTGCGCGCGGGTCATATGAACGTGGCGCTGTGGATTCTTGCCTTCGGCATGTGGTTGTCGATGGCGGCACAGGGTGGGTCCGCATTCTGGGTGTGGAATCGGAGCACGCCACTTTCCGTTAGCGAGAAGAGTGAATTGCAGGCCGGCGGCGTGACGACGCTTTACTGGCATTTCGCGGAAATCGAAAACCGCGACGGCGAGTGGAAGTGGAAAAAACTGCCGGAACCACCGCCGGAAAAGTCGACCGCGTCGCTGCGGGTGGTGCCGGTGATCCGGATGGAAGCATCCGCGAAGGAGCCGTTTGAAATGTCGGCCCGCGCGATCCTGAAGCAGCGCATCGTTGCGGCGATGCAATCGCTCGGCGCTGACGAGTGGCAACTGGACTATGACGCGCCGGACCGGCTCATCGGCGAATACGCAGGGTTTCTAGCAGAGTTGCGGCCGTCCGCGCCGAAGCTGTCGGCGACGGCTCTGGCAGGGTGGGTGCGGCTTCCGTCGTTCGCCGGGCTTTGCGGCAGCGTCGCGGAATTGTGCCCGATGTTTTATGATCTCGATCCGGATACGGCGGCGTCACTGAGGCCGCTTCTTGATCCTGATGAAACGGTGGCGATGATCACCGATTGGGAAAAAAACTGCTCCATTCCGTGGAAGGCCGGGCTGCCGTGGTTCGCGCGGCTGACGATCTACGGTGCGGACGGAAAATCTCGCGGACATCTCCGGCAGTGGTCGTGGGATGACGTGGTTTTCCGCCGCGAGTTGAAGCTGATTTCGCCAACCAAAAATGGCATCACCGTCTTCCGGGCGGAGAAATCCTTCGCCCTCGGCCAAGCCACCGTGCGGGAAGGTGAAACGCTGGTCGCACGTTGGCCGGACGTTACGGCGTTGACCCGGGCGGAGGAACGCGCGGGGCGCGAGATAATCTATTTCCGCCTGCCGGATGCGGCGGCGTCGAGCGGACGGTCGTTGCGCGAGTTCGCGCGGCGGGGGAAAGCGGCCGATCCAGCCCTAACACTCAAGCGTGAGGGTGGCACACTCGTCCTAACCAATGACGGTCCGTGTGATCTTAAGGCCCGTGCGGTCGGGGATGGACCGCGGGATCGCGGTTACGCCGTCGAGGTGGATGCCGCGGGTGCGGTGTTTCGTGAAGCGGAGGGCGGGGAGTTCTTCCGCGTGGCCGGCCACAAGGAACCCGATTCGGAAAATCCCAAACAGGTAAAGGTTCCGTCGGCGACCCGGTTGACGTTCTGGTTCAGCGCGCTGCCTGCGGGCGCGTCCCTGAAATCCGGAGTATTTTTGCTCGCCCCAGCAGCGAATTCCGCTTCGTTGAAATATCGCATTCTGGATGTGGTAGAAGACCCATCATGGAAAGATTTAGAAGCCGGCCGTTGATTCCGATCGCCATCCTGGCGTTCCTAACCGCCAACGCGCGGGTCTCCGGCTGCGGCGGATGGTGGGAGGAGGAACCGCCGCATTCTTTGGCTGGCGACCTCGACCGCCTGCCGGCCAAGACGCTCGGACAAATCCTGTTGGAAACCGAGGAACGCACCGCGGAGTTCGCGCCGCTTCCCGTCACCCGCGAGGAAGTCCTCGAAGTCGTGGCGATGATCGGAACTAAGAATCCCAATCTGGTCGCCGCCAGGATTGACCGGTTTGTGATGCGGGCCCGCGCCAACTACGTGGTGGATTCGCAGTTGCTGAACGCGCTTTACGATGTCCGCGATGCGATCACCTCCAAGGGCCCCACTGACGAGGAGCGGAAAAAGTATGCCGAGTGGCGGATGGCGAACCGACCCACCGTGGAGGAGAATGTGAAGGCGGTTGAATTTGCCAAAAACGATCCGATGCGCCCGCACACTCTCTATCTCCAGGGAGCGGCGAGATTTGCGACCGACGACCGGCAGCACTGCCGGGCTTGGTTTGAGGAGATCGTGAAAGAGTTTCCCGATCATCCGCGCGGGGAGACGGCACGGTTTCTACTCGCCCGTTGTGACCTGTGGTCGGCCCGTTACACCGGAGAATTTCTGAGGGAGGAAGAGCAGGGCAAACGCCTTGCCATCGCCGAGGCTGCGTTCCGCGACTATCTGAAACTCTATCCGAAGGGACGCTATGCCGCGGACGCGCACGGCTGGCTGGGTGGAATCCTGTGGGAAACGCGTCCGGCGGAATCGCTGGAACACTACATCACGCAGTTCGAGGACAAGTCGCATCCGGAATGCGCGAAGTCCGCGGCTCACATGATCGAGAAGCAGCTCGCGCGCGTTTCGGCCAACCCTGAGGGGGAGAACGAAGCCATGCTGAAGATCGTCGCCAAGTATCCGCGAATCGCGCAGGCCGCCGTTTACTTCGTGCTCAACGCGCCTGAAATCGATCCCTACGACGGCAAATACGACGAACCCGCGAACCTGAAGCAGTGGCGGATCAAGGTGCTGCCGAAACTCGCGGCCGCTGTTGCCCGGGAGGAAGCGCTCTATCAGGGAGCGTGGGCCCTGCGGCTGCGCGCGATGCTTGCGCAGGCCGCGAGCGCCGCCGGACAACAGGATGAGGCGTTGAAACTAACCGCCGGCTCGGCCGCGGAACTCACCCGCAGCGACGACCTGCTGTTCTCGCGGATGGTGGCGCTGCAACGCGCGGGCAGGAGCAGGGAAACGGTCGAAGCGGGCCTGCTTTTCCTCAAAACGTTCAACGATTCGCCGCTGCGCGAGGCGGTTCCGGTTAGAATCGCGCATGCCTTGGTGGACGAACATCGCGCGGGCGAGGCCTATCTCAACCTTTGCCAGATCGAGATCGGGAATTCCGACCGCTGGAACGGTCGCAACGACACAATCTATCCGCCCGCCGAGAGTGCTCTCGATCTTGCCCAGAGTTCGGTCTATCCGGACATCAAGGGCACCGACGCCGCGGCGGATTTGAAGGAAACCATTCTGAACCTCGCGCCGCTGGCCGAGCTGGAAGCGGTGGTGGAACGCCAGGAATGGAATCAAAAGCCGGAGTTGTTGGCCGAACTCAAGCTCATGCTGGTCCGGCGCAAGGCGTCTAACGAAGATTTTGCGGGAGCTTCGAGGTATGTTGAGGATCTGCAGCTTCAGGAACGCATCACGGCATTCGGATCGATGGCGGAAGCGGCCGGGCGGGGTGAGCCGCTTGAAAAAGCGCAGGCGATGATCGCGCTCGGTGACGCGTTCGAACACGCGTGGAAACAATTGGGCACCGAGGATTCCGATCGTTTCTATCAAGGCGCAACGAGCCTGGTTCTGCGTGAAAATGCCCGTGGCCTCGGGTTTTCCGATCCGGATCCGGAATTGGAGAACCGCAATCTCCTGCGTCATGCCACCCGCTGGTGGTTGAATGCGGCGCGCACCGCACCCGGCACGGATCTATCCGCGAGTGCGCGTCTCAGGGCGCTTGAGGGAATCAGGCTCACCGCATTGAGCAGCAACTATGATTTCACCCGGGCGGTGGAATCTAACACGGATCGCGTGTCGAAGGGGATTCACGACGATTTGACAAAGGAATCGCCGGATTCCCGGGAAGCGCGGGACGCAATGTACTGGAGCTTTATCCCGTGCCCGAAGCCCCGCGCGAAGGAAGGCGAGGAGGAACACTTCGACGAGTGGCGTGTCCGGTGGGACATTCGTGGCGAAAATGATTTGTCCCGGGAGGGGGGCAACGCCTCGCGGCTCGGTGGCTATCGCGCGCTGCATTACGCGGCGTTCGGAGAGTTTCAGTTCCTCAAGCAACGGGATGAACCGGCGAACGCCATCACCCAGCCCATGTTGGCGGAGTTGAACGAAGTCACGGCAGACCCCGGCGATCTATTGAAGAAGTTTCCCGCCGACAAGGTGACCCGGGATCTCGAAATGGCCCGCGGCGCGGCGGAGAACGCCGCCCAGTTCGCGATCGTGAATCTGCTCGAAGATCTGAATTTGTTCTATCAGGTTCCGGGGCTCACGGACGAGGCGCGCGGCGAATACCTCCGCCTGCGATTGCGGTGCGGCGGCTTTCCGAGGTTCAATCATTGGGAAGGCAATCCCGATGCGCGGCCGGCGTTGCACGAACTGTTCCGCCAGGCTCGGGAGAATCCGGCTCTGGCAGCGGTCCGCGACTTCATCGACTATGCCGAACTCTATGCCAGCGAGGCGGACCGCGGGTCGTCCGGGGAATTTCAACCGGTTTATTCCTCTTACGAGGACGTCGAGAAGGAATGCCGCGCGTTTCTTGATAGATATCCCAAGTCACCGCGGCGCGAGGCTTGCAGCTTGCTGCTGATGCGGTCGATCTATCGCCAATTGCCGAAGCGGTTTGACTATGCGGTGAACGCCGAGAACCTGGAGGCCGGGACCACCATCGTGGAATCGAGATTGCCGTTCCACAAGGAGCTGTTGGAAAATGCCATTGCGGCCTATGAGAAGGAGTATCCGCAAATGCGCTATGCCGCGGAGGTAAGGAATTACCGCGGCATCATCGCGTGGAGGACGGCGGAGTACGGTCCCGCACTTGATCTGACGATCGCACAGTTGGATGACCTCTCGCATCCCGATCTCCGCCGCGAAGCGGCATTCCGACTGGCGGCAATTTTCGCCGACTTGGGCGATCCGCGCCATCGCAAGGCGGTCATCGTGGCGGTGAAAGCCAGGCCCACCGCGCTCGCGAAGCTGAAGCCCTACCTCGCCATCGCTCCGCAGAAGAAGGATCATCCGTTGCGCTGCCTCGGCACCTTTCTTGAAGACGAGTTCGGGCTTGGCCCTTTGTAAACCGAGTCCAAGATCCACCCGACGATGCAACGCACCCAGCCATTTCCCCAACTCCGGCATCGCGCGGATTGGCGGACGCTTGGGTTCGTCGGCTTGGAGCTTTTCCTTCTCGCCGGCGCGTGGAGCGGCCTGCTGCGACATCCGGCGGCGGTGGCGGCTTGCTGGTTGCTCGCGTTCGTCTGCTGCATCGGTGCCCACAATCACATGCACCGGCCGACATTCCGCGGGCACGGATGGAACGGCATTTTCCAACTGTTATTGATGTTCGGTTCCGGCCAGCCGCCGACCGGCATCATCACGGCCCACAACGAGCGCCACCACGTCCATCCGGATTCGGATCTCGACTTCGTTAGGACAGGCCTGGTGCGCTCGCGATGGAACGCGGTGAACCTGCTGGTATTCCCGTTCCTCTCGGTGGCGGCGATGATCCGCGAAAAGCCGGATGATTTGAAACGCTGGAAATCCGCCCGGCCACGTCTCTATCGGCAGGCCTTGCTGGAGCGCTCGGTATTTTACGGCACCATGGTTCTGTTACTGGTCCTCGACTGGCGGGCAACCTTGCTGTTTCTGGTCCTGCCGTGGATCGGCGCGCAATTCATGTTAGTCGGCGTAAATTTGTTGCAACACCAGGACTGCGACACCGCCTCGGAGTACGATCATTCGCGCAACGTGACCGGGGTGGTGGCGAACTGGTTTCTGCTGAACAATGGCTTTCACACCGCGCACCACCTTCGCCCGTCGATGCATTGGAGCTTGCTGCCGGATTTTCACCGCCGCCATGTCGTGCCACGGATGAACCCGGCGCTGGACCACCTGAGTTTCCTGGGCCTCATCGTCGAACGCCTCCGCCGCCCGCCCGCTTCCCATGCCCGCTGAAGCAGTCATCACCCGCCGGGAAATCGATTTTTCGCGGCCGTTCTTTCCGGCCGGTTTGACGGCGCTCGCTCACGTGCCGTCGTGGGGAGTATTGGATGAATGCCATCGTCTGCGCTACTCGCAGCTTTACGCGCTCTATCTGAACGAACAGACCGTGTTCTTCGAGGAATTGTTAGCCACCAACCTGCTTCCGGCGCTTTACCAACACCCGGACCGGATCGGTGAGGATCTCGCCGCGGATTTGCGGCGCTTCGAAGCCGAGGAGCGAACGCACTCGCGGTGGTTCCGCGAGCTCAACCACCGGGTCGATCCCACTCGCTTCCTGCTTGAGGAAGGCAACTATGTCTTCATTCCGATGAACGCGAGGATGCGGGCGGTGAGCACTTGGTTTGCCCGGCGCCCGTTCATGTTTCCCTGTTGGATCCCGCTGATGCTGCTGCAAGAGGAGCGGTCGATCGCAATTGGACGGGAGTGTTTGAAGAAGGAGAACCGGTTGGAACCGGCGTTCCTGAAACTGCACCGGAAGCACCTGGCCGACGAGGTGGATCATGTTCATTGGGATTTGAAATTGATCGAGCGGGTGTGGCTGCCGATGCCAATGTGGAAGCGCAGGCTTCAGGCGCGTCTTTTCGGCACGATGATGAGTGAGTTTTTCACTGCTCCGAAGCGTGCCGGGAAAGCGGTATTGCAGGCATTGATCAACGAATTTCCGGAGTTGAAGCCGCACGGTGTTAGGCTTCACTGCGAACTGGGTGATCTCGCAAGTTCACAGGACTATCACGCGAGTCTCTACAGCCGGGAATTCACGCCGCGGGGTTTTGCATTGTTCGACGAACTGCCGGAGTTTCACAACATCGGCCGCTTCCTGCTCGCTTACCAACGGCCATGAAAGAAGAGTTCCCATTGCCCGGACGGCTGAATCTGGCGATCGCCGGACTCCAGTTGGTCGTCCTGCTCGGATTGTTAGCCGCGGCCGGAGCCGTGGTTTCTCCTTGGGCGCTCGCCGGATTGGCCGTCGTCTACGCTTTGGTAATGAACTCCGCCTACGCGATGCTGCATGAAGCCGAGCACGGACTTCTATATCCAAACCGGAAATTGAATGATGCAATCGGTGCGGTGTTGGCCTTGTTTTTTCCCGCACCATTCCACTTGCTGCGGCAGGGTCACATCGGCCATCACCTGCGCAACCGCTCGGACGACGAGGCATTCGATTTCTATTTCGATGGTGAGAGCCGGTTGTGGAAAACGCTCCAGCTCTACGGTATTCTAACCGGATTTTTCTATCTCGCCGTGGTGCTTGGAAACCTCATCGCCCTCATCCATCCGCGTTGGCTCAAAGCGCGCTGGGCGGATTTCGACCGGCCGACGCGGGCGCTGCTCGATTCGCTCAACCCGCGCTATTTCATGCTAATTCGCATCGAGGCGTTGGCGGTGATTCTCCTGCATGTCGGCTGGATAATGTTATGGAATGTGCCGGTGGGCCGCTACCTGTTGCTGCTAGGAAGCTTCGGCGTGCTGTGGTCGGCGCTGCAATATGTCCATCATTTCGGCACCGAGCGCGATGTCCTGAGTGGCGCCCGCAACCTCCGGACGTGGCCGTGGCTCGATGCCCTGTGGCTCAACCACAACTGGCACCGCAACCACCACGCGCGGCCGACCGTCCCGTGGGTGAATCTTCCGGAAATCACTCCGGACCAGGACGGCGAACGTGGTCGGTTGTTAGCCGCCTATCTGCGGATGTGGCGGGGTCCCCGCCACACCGACGAACACGTGCAAAACCACCATGCCGGGAAAATCATCCGCTGACCGCAACGGCGGACGGCTCGCCATGCTGGTGCTGAACGTCATTCCCTTACTGCACGCGGCGGGCACCTTGGCGTGCCTCCTAACACCGTGGCCGTGGCTGGCACCCGTGGTGTTATACATCGCGCCGCTCGTTCCCGGCCGCCTCCTGCGGGAATCGCTGCGATCGACTCCGCCGGAGATTCCGATAGACTCCCGCGATTTCCTCCGCTGGTGGGCCTGCTTCCAATGCCAGGTCCTGTTCCTGCGCTTTCCGGTGTTCGAGGAAATCCTTCGACTCATCCCCGGCCTCTACTCGCTGTGGCTGCGCGGTTGGGGTTCGCGCATCGGCAAGCTGACCTACTGGGCTCCCCGGACGATCATTTTGGACCGCGGCTTTTTGGATATCGGGGATCACGTGGTTTTCGGTGCCGGCGTCAGGATCAATCCGCACGTCATGGAGCGCAATCCCGAGTCGGTGTTGCGGCTCGCTCCGGTAAAAATCTGCGATGGCGCGATGATCGGCGGCTACTCGCTGCTCACCGCCGGCACCGAAATCGCCTCGGGCGAGGCAACCCGCGCGTTTTTGATTTCCCCGCCCTTCAGTCGCTGGAAGAATGGCAGGCGAACCCGGGACCCGTTATGAAAATACTATCACTTCTCATCATTCTATCAGTGCCGCTCCTCGCCTCAGAGGAAGACAAGGCGGCTCTCCGCAACCTCCGCAGCGTCTATGAACAGTCCATCGCCAAACGCGACCTCGCCGCCCTGAAGCCCCATCTCGCCGCGGACTTCACCGCGGTGATGATCACTGCCGACGAGGTGAAGGGCTACGACGGAATCCTCGGCTACTGGGAAAAAGTGGAAGGCTTTCTCGGCAAGGATGGGACCTATCAGGTCAGCGTCGATCCCGACGACACGATCTTCGAAGGCAACATCGCCATCGCCAAAGGCCGTGCTCGCGAGCATGTCGTCCGCAATGGCAAGACCTTGGATTTCACTTCGCAATGGACAGCCATCGCCCGCAAGGAAGGCGCGGGGTGGAAACTTGTCCGCATCCAAGCCTCCATCGATCCAGTTAGGAACCCGATCATCACAGCGCTTCAAGGCTACAAGCAATGGATCATCGGACTGGCCGCCCTCGTCGGCGGGCTGGTCATTGGTCGATTGCTGCCGAGGCGGAAGTCGGCGTGATCAACACCCCTTTTCGAACGCGATGATATTTACCGCTTTCGAAACTGCCGAGGTCTTGTTCGGTGCCGTCCGGCCAACGTATGCGCGCTTGAACCGGCGCACCATTGGCACCGAGGCCGATGACCACCCGACGGTCGCCTTGGGCGGAGAAGCCGGTGACATTGAGGACGTCGCCACGCCAGTGCTCGCCGTTTCGGGAGATATCTAACATGCTGCCGGTGGCGTCCATATTGACCACCTTTCCATCACCAACGATGTCGAAGCCGATCCATGCGCCGGGTTTGCTACGGTGGTTCTCGTAGAAGAGAACCGGATCAAACTGGCGGGTCAGCACCATGTCGGAATCGCCATCGTTGTCGAAGTCCGCGAGCGCGACGCCGCGGGCGTTTCCGAGCCATGAAAGTCCGGTGATTTCCGCGGCTTCGTGGAAAGTGCCGCCGCGGTTGAGAAGCACCCGGTTCGCCTGCGCGCCCCAGATTGAGTAGCCGCGGGTGTCGCCCCAGCGGTCGGCGTAGGCGTGGGTTTCCGGCCCGCTGCGGGCGATCTGCCCGTTCACATACCAGTAGTCGCGCGGCTCGGTAAATTTGCGGTCCATGTGATCATCAACCATGCCATTCGCCTGTACTAGGTCTGGCCAGCCATCGAGATCGAGATCCGCCACCCCGGCTCCCCAGCCGAAGCGGAATGGGTTGAGAGAGCCTCGCTTGGCGGCCTCGTTCTTAAAGACCACGCCCTTTTCCGTGCGCTGCGTCATCCATAACAGACTGCCTTCCGCTTGGAGCGGAGCATGGACGTTAGAGACATAGACATCGGGTGTGCCGTTGCGATCGAAGTCGGCGATGCTGACGTTCATGCCCTTGTAAGTGTCGCGTCCGATGGAACCAAAGTAGTCCCCTTCGATCCGCTTGAACCCGTGGCCTTTTTCATTCAGATACACATCATCCGGTCCGAAATCCGATGCCGCGTAGATGTCCGGCCAGCCGTCTCCATCGAAGTCCGCGGAGTTCAATGCGAGTGTCCAATGGGTTTCAGGCATCCCGAGTTTCACGATGTCTTCCTCGGAGAAAGTGCCATCACCGCGATTTCGATAGAAACAGTTGAGCCCGCCGTTGGTCGCCTTGTGCCAGCTTGAGTGCATGAAATGAAACATCCGGCGGTCACCTTCATATTCAGGCTGCGGGAAGCGGAACGGATTGAGCGGGGTTGGCTTGTCGTAGTCCGGCAGATAGGGCGTCACCGAGTTTCCGACCAGCAGATCGAGATCACCGTCGCGGTCCGCGTCGATGAACAAGGCGGCGAGACACGTGTGATGGCCACGGATGCCGGCGGCTTCGGTGATGTCGGTGAATGTTGGTTTTCCCGTTTCCATCCGCTCGTTGCGGAACAAACGGCTGGTGCCGAAGCCCATGCCGATGAACAGGTCCTGGTCGCCGTCGTTGTCATAATCCGCGAAGACCGCGCAGGATGGGAGTCCGTAAGTTGCCGGGTCATTGCGGATTCTTTCCAACGCGGGAATCTCGACCGGTTCGAAGGTCAGCCCGCCGGTGTTGCGGAAGAGTGTGCAGCGATCCTGTGCCCGCTTCATCGGGCGGGTGAGAAACAAATCCTGCAAGCCGTCGCCATCGACATCGGCCACCGCGGCGGCATCGCCGATGGATAGAATCCATTTCCCCACATGCTGGAGCCGAGGATCGATGTCAGTTAGAATAGTTCCTTGCTCGGATGGGAAGAGGGTCTTTTCCCGCCAGACGAATCCGGGGTCCACGGTCACGCCGCGGGGTGTCCGGTCGAGCAGGAATGCCACGGCTAACAAAGAGGCCGCCAGCGCTGTGCGGGCGGCGAGGGATTTCCAAGCGGGAAATTGCCGGAGTTTCCACCATGCCCAAAGAAAACGCGCGGTCTGCACCGTGAATGCCGCATAAAAGAGCGTGTAATAGCTCTGGCGGAAGTGGAACCCGAGGTCGATCAGTGTGATCGCCGCCGCCACTGTGATCTGCGCCCTGCGACCGGGCGGCGAGGTCGCCGGATCGGTTAGCATGTAGAAGGTGAAAAGAAAAAACGCCGGCGCGCTGACGGTGCCGACCAGGATTGCTTCCGGCGGCACGTGGTGCCGCATCACCCAGGCACGGAAGATTGTCTGGATCAGATAGAAAACCAGGAACGAGCCGACCAACCAACTGCGGCCGATTTTCGGGATGAAGACCACCAGCGCCAGACCTGCCAGAAACAACGCCACCGACCAGGTGCCGCCCCATTGATAGGCCGGGGCCGGTGAGACCAAGCCGCCGCCGACCAGCAGGCTGGCGATCAGTCCAAACAACGCGGGGTTGTAAACGTGGCGGCCGTTGACCGTGAAAAGATGTTTCGAGCCGATGGCTAACAGCGGCGGCAGCACCGGTATCCAGGGATTCGAGCCGAAGTCCAGCAGCAGGCTGAGTCCGCAGCCGGTGATCAGCCCGCTCCAGGGAAATCCGCCGCGTTTCCGGAACAAGCGGTTCGCCAGATAGTCGGCGACGACCGCCGTGCCCACCACCAGCGCGATTTGCCACGGCGTCCGGCCGAAGCCGAAGAACGCGAGGCCGCAGATCACGTAAGAGCCTAGCAGCACCGCGAACCACGGACGGGGGTCGCCTTTGAACGGAGAACTGTCGGCCATCGCGGGCAGGCTAACCGGGACAAGCTCGTCCCGCCATCGGTATTTAGGGCCCATTCTTGCCAGGAGAAGTGCCTCTTCGACGTCCCCATCTCTATCAATGGAGCAAGACCAACAGTTGGCCAGGATGTGGGATTGTCAGTTCACTGATTCCAAGCGAGCGAAGAATTACGGCTGATCTGTGATAAATCGTATTCCTCACTTCGACCCGTAGTCCCGCATCATGCGCCGGACGTCCCGGACATGGCCGAAAATCACCAGGATGTCGTCCTCTTCGAACGGGCGCTCCGGATGTGGAATGCCGAGGACGAGGTTGATCGGGTGGCGGGTGGAGCTCATCGCGGGCGTGCCGCGGCCTTTGGCGATGGTGATCAGGTTCAGGTCGTAGCGGGCCCGGAAATCGGCTTTCTGAAGGGTTAGCCCCACGAGTGGGCGAGGGACCACGACCTGGGCGATTTCATAACCGCTGCCCAGTTCGAGACTGCTGATGACGTCGGGCGTATTCAAGGAACGGGCGAGCCAGGCGGCGGCCATCGCCTCCGGGATCATCAGCTCGTCGATTTTCAAAAGCTTGAGCAGGCGGCCGTGAAGCGGGTTGACGATCCGGCTGATGATACGCTTGGCACCGAGTTGCTGGACATTGGCGGCGATGCTGAGGGATGCCTCGAAATCCTCACCGATCGCGAGAATCACGGCATCGCATTCGACGATCGGGATTTCATGGTAGGAATTGATGTTGGTGCAGTCTGCCTGGATGATGTATTCGATCTCGTCCTTGAGCGCGTTGATGTGGAGGGGGTCGTTATCCACGGCGACAATTTCGTGCCCCTCACGGCTAAGTTGGCGGCAGAGTTGGGTGCCGAAGGTTCCTAGGCCAATGATGCAGAATTTCATGGAAGTGCTGGTTCAGGTGAGAAGAATGTTTTCCGCGGGCTTGCCGGGAGCGGACCGCGAGTTGCGCGGGAGCAAGGTGGCACAAACCGTCAGCAGGCCGATCCTGCCAACGAACATGTTGACCACCATCAGGATTTTTCCGCCGTCGGTTAGCATTGGCGTGAGATCCAACGAAAGACCGACGGTGGCGAACGCGCTGATGAGTTCGAAGAGGAGCTTGGTTTCGGAAACTCCGCTGCCGGTTTCCAGAATCTGGAAAATGACGAAATTCACAATCAGCCAGAGACCGACGAGGACAATCAGACCAAGCGCCTGCGTGCCCGTTTCCCGTGGGATCGTGCGGTTGAAGGCGACAATTCCGCCCGGTCCCATGCGGAGCTGGTTCCAGAGCTGGGCAAGTCCTATGGCGGCGACAGTCGTGCGGAGGCCGCCCGCGGTACCGCCGGGCGAGCCGCCGATGATCATGAGGATCATCAAGGCCTGGATCGTCAGCGGACCGATCTGCTGCATGGGCACGGTGTTGAATCCTGCCGTCCGCGCGGTGACGGAGTGGAAGAAGGCGGTGAGGACGGTTCCCCCGTTTTTCGGTCCGTTCCAGAGCAGATATTCGGTCGCCATGATCACCGCGGCACCGCCCACCACGAGCGCGAGGGTGATCGTGAGCACCAGCCGAGTGTGAACCCGCAGGCGTCGGCGCGGAATGTCGTGCCCCATTATTTTCCGCTTCACCTTTGCCGTGGCCCAAAGCGTTAGATCCTCATTCACCAACGAGCCCAGCCCGCCGATGATGATGAGGGCCATGATGCAGACTTGCCAGATCCAGTTGCCATTGACGACTCCGCTCGCGAGTCCGTCCGGGAAGATCGAGAAGCCGGCATTGCAAAAAGCTGAAACGGAGTGAAACACCGCATCAAACACCCGGGTTCCGAAGTCCGTGGCGCCATCCATCCCGAGAAAAAGCACCACCGCTCCGACGCTTTCGCACACGAAGGTCAGGATGACGATGAATGCCAGCGTTTCTCCAACCCGGGCGAGGCGGTTTTCCTGAATCATCTTTCCGAGCAGAAGGCGGTCATGCAGGGAAAGCCCCTCGAACAGTACCACGGCGGCGAAGAACGTGAGTGTCATGATGCCGAGGCCGCCGATCTGAATGAGCAGCAGGATGACCGTCTGACCGGTAGGGCTGAAAAACGTGGCGGTATTCTGCACCGCGAGGCCGGTCACGCAGACGGCGCTGGTGGAGGTGAAAATCGCGTCGAGCCAGGAACACGTGGCACCCGGCACCACGCAGCGCGGCATTTTCAGGAGCAGTAAGCCGGCGACGATGATGAGGAAAAACGAGCCTATCAGGACCATTCCCGGATGGAACGCCCGCGCAGTGTATCGTGTCTGGTGAAAAACCACCGAGGCCAGCGCGGAAACCAGCACCGAGATCTGGACGAAGACATGCCCGCCCGGCGGCCAATCGCCCGATGCGGGACGCGGCAGCACCAGCAGCACCAGCGAAACCAGAAAGACAAAGATGCCAAACGCGACGTGCATTTCCAGCCGCTTCCGTTCCATCCCGCGGGGTTTCAGCTTCCGAAAAACCCAGCCACGCTCAAGCCCGAACCCGATGCCTGTGAGCGTGGTGCACCAGTGCTGCCAATCGGTAATCGCGCCGCTCCAGCCGACGAACTCCAGCAGACATGCGGCAGTCACAAGACCGGAAAGCGGATGCACCACCTTCCTGCAGATTTTGAGACAGGCAGTGTCCTCGATCGGTCCATCGGAACCTTTCATGTGCCTTCATTCTTCCCAGTTAGCAGTGCCGGTGGCAAGATCCTATATTGATTCCCGCCTCGACCTGAATTCTCTTTGTTGATAGAGTTGCCACTGAGAATCAAAATGCCCGACACCCCTCCACCATCCCCCGATTCCTCCGTCAGCCCGTGGCGTGAAAAGGTCTGGCGGGTTGTCTTTCTATCAGACACGCCGGCCGGACGCGCGTTCGACGTGGTGCTGCTGGTTCTGATATCCGCGAGCGTGCTGGTGGTGATGATGGAAAGCGTCGAGTCCATGCGGGTCGCCCATGGGCGGGCGTTTTAAGCCGCCGAGTGGATCTTCACGCTGTTGTTCACGGTCGAGTATCTCGTGCGCCTCCTTGTGGTCCGGCGGAAGCGGCGCTACGCGCTGAGCTTTTTCGGGATCGTCGATTTGCTTTCGCTGTTGCCGACTTACCTGTCGCTTTTCCTCGTCGGCTCGCAGTACCTGATGGTCATCCGGGTTCTGCGGTTGCTGCGGATGTTCCGGGTTTTGAAAATGGCGCGACACTTCGGCCAGGCCAACGTCCTGCTCAACGCGATGCGTACCAGCAGCCCGAAGATCGCGGTGTTTCTCTTTGCCATCCTCACACTTGTCTCCATCGAAGGGACCGTGATGTATCTTATCGATAGCGAGAACAACCCGGGATTCAGCTCGATCCCGCAGTCGATCTACTGGGGGATCGTGACGATCACCACGGTTGGTTACGGCGATGTGGCGCCGCTAACAGTCGCGGGCAAGGTCCTCGCCTCGTTCATCATGCTCACCGGATTCTCGATCATCGCCGTGCCCACCGGTATCGTCACCGCGGAGCTCGGCAGGGATTTCAGCCAGGTGCAGATGGATCGGCGGCAATGCGAGGAATGCGGCTGGACCGGTCACGATCCCGCCGCGAAATACTGCAAACACTGCGGACGTCGTCTTGGCAGTTGAAGAATCAAGAGTCCGATGGAGGCGCGTGGCAGCGTCAAACCGGTGTCCTGGCGAAAAGCCATGGGTCCGTCCGATCAATCGGCCTCACAACCCCGCGGGCTGTCTGCTGGGATCACGCCGGAACCCATCCAGCATCCGGAATTCCTTGTCCGTGATCGGATAGGGCCCGGCGAATTCGACAGCCCGGCTGTTGCCCGAACGCGTCCGGCAGGCAAACGCCTGGCGCTTTTTCAGATAGTAAAGAATCAGGTAAAGCCGGTCCTGATTGCCCGTTTCCGCTAGAAAATCCGGCAGGCCGCGCTGCGAAACGAACACCGCCAGGTCGGGATAGGTCTGCGATTGCGTGGTCAGCCGCTGATACCCGAACGATGGCGGCTCGCTTCGCACCAGCATCATCTGATCCCTCGCCGCCACCGACATCCAGGTGTCACTGACTTGCGCGCACGAGCTTGCCAGCAACCCGGCCGCCGCCACTCCAAGGATTCGCAGCAAACGCGGCATATCTAACACTCGGGTCACGGCTCAGTTTGCGGCAGGGATTCGCCCGCTGTTCCGGGCACGGTCGTTTTGAATCATTGCGTCGATATGGCGAGTGTTAGGGCGGTTGCCCTCGGAGTCGATGAAAAAGGCGGTTTCCATCGGGACCAGGAATTCGACGGCGGAATTGATTCCGACCAGGCGGCCATAGGCGTCCACCACCGGGCCGCCGCTGTCGCCCGGCTGGAGCGGGATGTCGATCTTGAAGCTGCGGGTGCGGGTGAACGCGCTCTCGGGGGCCAAGGCGGTGCCGAGCTTGCCATCGGCTGATTTGAAACCCGTGGAGATCCCGCCATGGATCACGACATTTCCCGCCGGCAGCCAGCGTTCCGGGGGCGTCCATTGATAATAGTAGGGCGTTTTCACCGGGATGTGGAGCAACGCGAGATCTCCGCCCTCGGAACGCCAGACGACCCGGGCCTTGGTTGGGACCAAGCGCCCGCCTTGGCCGTAAATGAGAAACACATTGCGCCCGGCAATCCGGGAAAGCACGTGGTCGGCGGTTAGAAAATATCCGTCCGGGGAGATCGGGGCCGCCGAGCCGCCATCCGCGTCGCCGGGAGCGTGGGAGCTCTCAAAGTTCCGGTTCACCCATTTGTCCAGACTGTTGCGATCCGTCACGACCACGGCGCTCACCCTCTCCGCGACGATTTGGCGGGTCGCTTGCCCGGGAGCCACCGTATCGGGCGGAGGGGAAACTGAACACGCTTGGGTCAGCCACCCCAGCAGCAACAGACCCGACATCCGAACAAAGTTTTCCATCCGCACGGACAAAAGCACAGCCACCATCGTTCGTCACATCTGATTTTTCAAATCGCCCAACAATCGCACGATGGCGCGGCGGAAGGGCGACGGCATCGCCAGTCCCGGCACATCGTCCGCATCCTGCCAAACCTCACCTTCCGTCGCTTGGAAATCTTTCCTCACGGCCGCGCCGTCATGGACCCGCAGCGTCACCCGGTAGCGCGTGATCGAGTAGCGATGCTCGTCGAGCACCGGTAGATGGGCGAGTTCCGCGGCGTCGCGGGTCGGCAGTTTCCACAGCCCCTCGCGCCGCTTGCCGCCCTCGCGGTGCAGCAGCAATCGTCCCTTGCGATCCCGCAGCCACAGCGCGTGTTCATCCACCGCGGTGATCACCGTCTTCTGGCGCTTCACCGGCAACAGTTCCGGCTCGCGCGTTTTGCAAAATGCCGCCACCGGGCAGCTCAAACAATCCGGAACGCCCGGCCTGCAAATTTTCTGCCCCAGCTCCATCAGCGCCGAGTGATAGATCCGCGGCCGCTCCGGGTCCGCCAGCGCTTCCGCCCATTCCCAAATTCGCTTCTGGCCCGCCGTGTCATCCACCGGCCCGGAAAAATCCATCACCCGCGAGAGCACCCGCGCCACGTTGCCATCCACCACCACCGCCGGCAGATCCGAGGCGAACGCCCGCAACGCGCCCGCCGTGTAGCGCCCCACTCCCGGCAACTTCAGCAACGCCTCCAGTTCCACCGGGAACTTCCCGCCGTGCTCCGCGATCACCGCCCGCGCGGTCTCCCGCAACATTCTAACACGTCGATAGTAGCCCAAGCCCTCCCACGCCTTCAACAAGCGCTCGTCGTCCGCCGCCACCAGCGATTCCACGTCCGGGAAGGTCTCCAGGAAGCGCGTGTAGAATCCCCGGCCTAACACCGTCGCGATCTGCGTTTGTTGCAACATCACCTCGGAAATCAGAATCGCATAAGGCTCCCGCGTCCGCCGCCATGGGTAGTCCCTGCCGTTCGCCGAAAACCAGTCAGAAAGCGCCTCGCGGAATGCCACCCGGAATTTCAACGCATCGCTTTTCAATTTCGGCTTCAGCATCGCGCCGCAGAGTCACCGATGATGCTGCGCAAGCAACTGCGAAATTGAAAACACTCCCCCATTTGATTTCCGAATCATCAGGATTTCACCATAAAGAGTCAGGACGCCCTCGTGCTGATAATTCAGCAGTGAACGCGCGCCCCTTGATTGGTTAGAATGGAGTGGGTGACTCCTTGTCTGAGCCTGAGCGCCAGTCCAAGTTCCGTTTCACCTCAGCGGGTGCAACTTGACGCTGCCTGACCAATTAGCGGCGGCCAGGGTGGCACCGTCGGGGCTCACGGCGAGGGCGTAGATCCAGTCGGTGCCGGAGCGCCACTGCTTTTCGATGACATCGCTGTCGCCGTTGATGCGGCGAATGAGACCTTCCTGGCCGGCCGAGAACAGGTGGCGTCCATCCGGCGACCACGCGAGGGCCAGCACCGGGCCGTCGTGATTGCGGACGATGCGCACCATGCGTCCGATCTCCGGCTGCCAGAGGCGCACGGTGCGATCGTCACCCGCGCTGGCGCAGGTCGCCGGGCCTTCGGCTGCGGGACGAAAGGCCAGCGCATGGACGGCCTCGGTGTGGTGGCCGAGCGAGCGCTGGAGTTTGCCGTCGGCCACGGACCAGACTTTCAGCGAACGATCGGCGCTGGCGGTAACGACGCTGCCATTTTTCGGACTGAACGCCGCGGCGAGTACGGCTGCGGAGTGGCCGGTTAGTGTTAGCGTTTCCGTCGGCGCGACTCCGGCAGTCAGCGACCAGACTTTCGCGGAATGGTCCGCGGACGCGGTGACCAGACGCTGGCCTGCGGGATCGATGGCCACGTTGACAATGATATCCTCATGGTTTCCAAACCGATACTTCGGCACTCCATCCGGCCATGAAAACAGCACCGCTTCGCCGCGCACGCCGGGTTCGCCTCCCGCTGCGGCCAGCCAGTCGCCATCGGGTGAAAAGGCGAGCGAGGTGATTTTTGAAAGCGGGCACTCGATGCGGCGCTGCACCGCCGCGTCTTTCGGCGAGCGCACTTCAATCGCGCGGTCGCCATTGCTTACGAGCAGGCGGCCGTCGGGACTGAAGGCCAGCGCCGTCACCGGCACGGCTTGCAGCGACGAGCCCAAAGCCAGCACACCGGCCACCATCCATCGAACGGCTCGGCTCATAGCAATTCTTTGATGAAGCTCCCTTCGCTCATGATCTTCAGCGGGCGGCCACCCGGCGACATGAGTTCCGCCGTTGGATCCACGCCTAGCAGTTTCAGCATGGAGAACGCCAGGTCCGGCGGCCCGACCGGCCGGTCCACAGGGAATTCGCCGAATTCGTTCGTCGCGCCAATGACTTGTCCGCCACGCACGCCGCCGCCGGCCATCAGCACCGAGCCGGCCCGCGGCCAATGGTCGCGGCCGCCGATCGCGTTCAGCTTGGGCGTGCGACCGAATTCACCCATCAGCACCACCAGCGTCGAGTCTAGCAGGCCGCGCTCGCGCAGGTCGGTTAGCAGCGCGGCATAGGCTCGGTCGAGCGATGGGAGCTTGCCGCTGCCGGGAAAGCGCGAGTCCGGCAGCTCGCGAAAAATCTGTTGGTGCATGTCCCAGCCCGGGTCCACCACGGTGACGAAGCGCGAACCCGCTTCCACCAGCCGTCGCGCTAACAGGCAGCCCGCGCCGATGTTTGCATGCCCATAGCGCTCGCGGGTTTGCGCTGTTTCGCGGGAAAGGTCGAACGCGGCCTTGGCCTCCGGCGACGAGAGCAGACGCCACGCTTGTTCGTAAAAGGCATCGCGGTTTTCCTTGCCCGCGCCCTGGTCCATTTGCCGCGACAGCGCGTCCATTTTCTCCAGCATCGCGTGACGTCTGTTATTGCGCTCGAAACCCACGCCCTCCGGAAGTTGCAAGCCATCCACCCGCGATGGATCGCGCCCCGTGCTGAAGGCCGCGAACGCACCCGGCAGGTAGCCTGAGCGTGCGCCCGTCGAGTCGCCGCCGACACCGTCATGGGGAATCGCCACATATGGTGGGATCGTTCCGCCTGACCCGGTGGCATGGGACACCAGACTGCCGATGCTGGGATATTCCAGCGCCGGCGTCGGCCGGTGACCAGTTAGCAAGAAGCGCGTACCCGTGTCGTGATTTCCCAGCTCATGGGTTAGAGACCGGATGAGCGCCACGTCCTTCATCACCTTGGCGGTTCGCGACAGATGCTCGCAGATTTGCACGCCGGGAACTGCAGTGCCGATCGCCTTGAACTGGCTGCGCACCTCGGACGGGGCATCCGGCTTGAGGTCGAACATGTCGAGATGACTCGGCCCGCCGTCCAGCCAGATGAGAATGCACGACTTCGCCCGTGCGGCTCCTTTCCCCGTTTCCGCGGCCGCCGCCTGCATGCGCAGCAGGCTTGGCAAACTCAGGCCGAATGATGTCAGCACGCCGAGATGCAGGAAGTCCCGGCGGGAAACGCCGTCGCAGCGGTTAGGGAAAGGATTCATGGCGCGTTGTTAGTGATTGGCTGAGAACTCGCGGGAGTTGAGCACGGTCCAAATGAGATCGGCGACGGCCTCCGAACGCCGCTCGTCCGACGGCAGTGCGGAACTCCATGCGTCAAATTCGTCAGAGGAGGGAAAGCGGCTGAAGGCGCGGAGGTAGAGGGATTCGATGACCTCGCGGTTGGTTAGAGCGGGAAGTTCAGCGGCGAGCCCGGCGCGGAGTTTGTCATTGATGGTGCTGCCATTCAACAGGTGCAGCGCCTGGGCGAGACCGCCGCCGGTGCCGGACGCGCTGTCGCAGGCGCGTTTGCGCTCGCAACGGCCGAGCACGTCGAGCGCGGGCGACTGCGTGGCCGGGCTGATGAGTTGCACGGCGCGAGTGCCGCTTGGGTAGCCGGCGAAGACATCGGTCACGCCGGTGACCTGCGCGACGGCGTCGGCAAAAACGGCGGCCGGTAAGGGTTTGTGCTGTGCCCGCGCAAACAGGCGCGCGGCAGCGGTATCGGCGGAACCACCGTGCGAGGCGAGTTGCCAGGTGCGCGATGAAACGATCAGGCGGATCAGGCGGCGCATGTCGTAACCGTGCGCGGAAAAATCCGCGGCCAGTGCGTCGAGCAGCGCCGGGTGGGTGGCGGGATTGGTCGGGCGCAAGTCATCCACCGGCTCGACCAACCCGCGGCCTAGCAGATGTTTCCACACGCGGTTCACGAAGGTCCGGGCGAAGAACGGGTTTTTCGGATCCGTCATCCAGTCGGCCAGCGCGACGCGGCGGTCGGAGTTTTCCGGAATCACGAGTGCAGGTGCGCCGAGTGACCTGGGTTCGAGCGGATGTCCCGTCTTCGGGTCGTCCACCTCGCCGCGGTCGACGGCGCGAACCGTGCCACCGTCGTGGGTGATCCGGGCGAAAAAGGCGGCAAAGCGATGATAGTCCTCCTGCGTCCAGCGATCCGTGGGATGGGCATGGCAGCGGGCGCAGGCGACCTGCGAGCCGAGAAAAATCCGCCCCACGTGCTCGGATAGATCGCGCGGGTCGGTGGCCAGCTGCATGAATCCGGCGGGGCCGTTCTGTGCCGGATTGCCGGTGGCGGTGATGAGATCGCGCGCCATGCGGTCGAACGGTGCATTGTTAGCGACCTGCTCGCGGAGCCAGCCGTGCCACGCTTTTGTCGCGGGTCCTTGGCCGTTTAGCAGAAACAGATCGGCCAGCTTCATTGTCCAAAAATCCACGAAGGCGTCGCCAGCCAGCAGTTTGTCGACAACGCGCAGGCGTTTGTCCAGAGAAGCGGCTTCCTTCAGAAATGCCCGCGTCGTCGCTTCGTCCGGCAGCCGCCCGGCCAGGTCCAGATAGACCCGGCGCAGGAACTCCGCATCGTCGCAGACCGGGGCGGGGGATACGTGCAGCCTGACAAACTCAGCGCGGATGTGCTCATCAATCAAGTTCGTCGATGGAAACGCACCTTCTAACATTCCGGGGCCCTCCAACGGCGCGGCCACCCGCACCGCGGCGACCTGCCCGCTGTAGCGCACCATGATGCTGGTGAGTCCGCGACCGGTCAGGGTCAGCGCGCCCTTTTTCGACACCTCCGCCACGGCATCGTCGTTGGCGGTGTAGAGGGCGAGGTCCGAAACCTCGCGCCTCGATCCATCCGATAGAGTCGCCGTCACCCGGAGCTGGCGTGTTTCGCCGGTTTTTTCCAACAGCAGATCCGGCGGATCGACCCCGATGCCGGTCACATGCAAATCCGGCGGCCCGGCGGGAGCGCCGGCTTTGATCCAGTCGCGTAGCAGGGCGTACCCGTTGGAATCATCCCTCAACTTGCGGCCGCCTTCGTGATCGACTTTCGTTTCGGACGGCTTGCGCAGCAGCAAGCTGTCGTCAGGCCGCGCAAGATCGATCCGCCGGCCGCCGAACTCCCGCGTGAGACGCTCGAAGTCGGCATCGGGATCGTAGCCGAACAGGCTGAGCCGCAACCCACCCTGGCCACTGGCCGCACCGTGACAGGCCCCGGCGTTGCACCCGGCGCGGGTCAGCACCGGCAGCACATCGGTGCGGAATGCAGGCACCTTCTCCGCTGCCATGGCAGCGAGGTGACTCATCAGGAAAATGGCGCTGGCACCGGCGACCCTCATTTCTTCAGCTCATCGAGAAACGCCTTGCCCTTGGTGCGCGCGTATTCGGTGCCGTAGGTCTCGCCGAAATGCAGGACTCGCGTCCATCCATCGATGGCCTGCTTCTTCAGATCGGCGTTGTCTTTGATGTGCTCGCGGACCTCAACCAGAATGGCATCCACGGTGGCGTCGTCATTCGTCGGCCTGATGAAATGACGCAGCATTCCTTCCAGTGCGGGGTCGGTCGGCACGGCACCGGGAAATGGGGCTTTGGCGGCACCTTCGTTCCCCGGTTGTCCTTCGCGCTGGGCTGCGCGGCGCGGATTGCCGCCCCGGACTGCGTTGAGTTCCGAGCGGAGGTTCTGGACTTCGCCGATGAGCGCCTGCACGGCTCCGCGAAGTCCCTCTTCGGACTTCAAGTCAAACTTGGTCAGATCCACCGCCGGTGCCGCCGCGGCTCTTTCTCCGCCGCGACGCATGCCGCCGCCGTTGCCGTCGCCGGCGTTGCGGTCCATCAGCCTTTGGTTCAATTGCTCCGGAGTCGGCGGATTGGCGTCGCCGCTGACTTTGGCCAGCGCTTCCAGCACTTTCGGGGCATCGGCGATGCCGGGCTGGCTGAGTGCGAAGTTCGCCGTGACCGTATTGTCCTTCGTCATGACAATGGTCATGAGGCAGTCCTTGTTGAGCCCGAAGTTGCCCGGGCCCTCCGCGCCGTCCAGCGAGAGACCCACGCGCGACTGGAACTTCATCGATCCCGCAGTGTTCTTCGCCCGCTGTTCGCCCTGCAGGCGGTCGGCGTTGAGGAAGATGATCTCCGTTTTCAGCGAATCCTTCCGCAGCGCGCCGTATTCATCCACCACGCGCAGGAGCGGCATCATCGAGCGCTCGATGCCGTGCATGAACACCAGGGCCGTCGCGCCGCCGGCGTTGTCAGCGATTACGTCGCGCTCCTTGTCGGCGTTTGCGCCGGTGATTTCCACCACCTTGAATGGCGTGGTCTTTTCGCCCGGCTGCGGGCCGGAGAAAACGGGATCGGCCGCCTGGACGGACGCAAGGAGGGAAACGGAAACAGCAAACAAACGGAGTATCATGGCAGGATTGAAGGGTGGTGATAGAAGTCGTGCAGAAGAAAATACACGAGCCCCCTGTAACACTGCTGCGGTGTTTTTGTTTCGAAGTTTATTCCCGCGTTCGCCCTGCAAGCACCGGAAATCTTCTCGCCAGTTTGTCTGATGAGATCGAATACGTGCGCCAGAGCGCGGCGGGGGGATCGCATCAACCCGGGCTCCCCAATTTTGCGAGGATTGCCAACCGCCGGTCCACCGATTTTCCATACACCTCGGGCAACACACGAGAAGCGGGATGCCGGACGTCGCAGATGAGTTCCACGCCGCGGGTTGTTAGGGACGCCTTGAGGAGTTGGTGCTCGTGGTCGAAATAGGACGTGGTGGCCAGGATCCCGTTAGGTTTCAGTTTGGAAATGGCATTGGCGAGGATGCGGTCCCATGTCACAGGATCGTCCCAGTAGTTCTGGTGACGAATGAAGATGAAATCGAACTCGGGAATCTGCCTCATGCGATCGATGTCCGAGGCGCTGCCACAGCGGAATTCGATGCTGCCGCCGGGGAGTTGCCAGCGGCGCGCGGCTTCGGCGATGGTGTCCGGGCGGAGATCGATGCCGAGGTAGAAGCCGATCCGCGCGGGAGTGAGGGCGGCGGCGAGGGCTCCGGTCTCGTCGGCGCGGCCGGAGGCGAGATTTAGAACGGCGAGGTTTCCCTGCGGGTGGAAGCGGATCGCGGTGAGGGCGTCGCGCAGGAGGGTTTGGAGGCGCGCGACGTCGGCTGCGGTTTCGGGGTGTCGGAAGGGGAGGCGTTGGTGGAACATCGAACATCGAACGTTAAACATCGAACGTCGAAGGGGAGAGGATGAATGAAGGCCGGGATGAATCCCGCGGTCCGTCCTCTTAATTTCGATGTTCGATGTTGAGCGTTCGATGTTCAATGTTCTCTGACAAGCGTCATGACGCACTCGAGGTGGCGGGTGTGGGGAAACAGGTCGAAGGGCTGCACGTCCTCCAACAAGTAGCCGCCTTCGGTGAGTTGCTTGAGATCGCGCACCTGGGTGGCGGGATCGCACGAGACATAGACGACGCGCGACGGGCCGAACTTCACGAGCTGGTCGATGAACTCGGGCGTGCAACCCTTGCGCGGCGGGTCGATCACCACGGCGGTTTCCGCGGCGGGGAAGCTGATGTGGTCGAAGATCGCCTCGGCTGACTCGGTTAGAAACACCGCGTTGTTGATGGAGTTGGCGGCGGCGTTCTTGCGGGCCCACTCGCAGGAGGTTTCGGAAACCTCGACGCCGGCGACCTGCTCGAAGCTTGCGGCGAGTGTTAGGGAAAACAGGCCGGAGCCGCAGTAGGCGTCGACCAGGAATTTCGCACCACCGGCGGCGGCCTGCTTCGCGACGTAACCGGTGAAGGCGGGCAGGATGAACGGGTTGTTCTGGAAGAAATCGCCGGCGAGGAATTGGAACGTTAGATCGCCGACGTGTTCGGTGGCGACAGCCTTGAAGTTGGTTTCCACGCGGTCTTCGGTGGCTCGCAGGAGGACGGTGGCACCGCGCTTGAAGCTGTTAGCCCGCTTGCGCAGCCCGTCGCGGATGGCGGGCAGCTCGCGGTTGATTGTGTCCATGGCGATCGGGCAATGCGGAACGTCGAGGATCCGAGAGCGGGTACCGGTGTGGAGAAAACCGATGGGGCCGATCTCGCCATTGCGCGGCTGATCAAAATGGGGAGTGATCTTCGAGCGGTAGTTCCAGATTTGATCGGACGAGAGGCAGTCGTTCACCGGGAAGATGATGGCCGCCATGTGTTTCATCAGCTCGCCGACCTGGCGGGTTTTCCACGCAAGCTGCTTGTCGTAGGAAAGGTGCTGGTACTGGCAACCGCCGCATTCGCCAAAGAGCGGACAGCCGGGCCCGATGCGGTCGGGCGAGGGTGTTAGGACTTCGATCAGATCCGCGTGGGAGCAATTCTTGTCGTTGCGGAAGACGCGGGCCCTGACGATTTCCCCGGGCAGGGAAAACGGGACGAACACGACCCAGCCATCGATCCGGCCGACGCCCGCGCCGAGATTGGTCAGGGCGTCGATGGTGATCTCGATTTCCTGATGATACTCGAACGGCTTCGGGACAAATTTTTTCGGCGGACGTGGAAACATGGCGGGCCGCGAGATTGCCCGGGAGAACACCGGCGGGCAATTGATTTCAGCGCAGCCGCGGCGCCCCCCGGTGAAGATCACTGCGGAATCTTGAGCTTGGCGGCGTTGGGCGCGGGCCCGAGCTTGTCTGACAGCAGGGTGCCTTTGGGCATTTTGACGATCTGCTTGATGAGATCCGGCTTGGCGGTGAGCGCCAGCCGGAAGCTGCCGGTGGTAGTTAGATTGAGGATGACGTTTCCGGCATCGTCCATGAGCGCGAAGATGTAGCCGAAGTACTGATAGCCGCCGACGTTGCCGCTGCCTTTGTTATCGCTGTCGTAAGAGGTGGAAAAAGCGTCGGTTTCCTTGGTGAAGGTTTCGCTGGGTTTGATGGTTGAGGTTTCAAAACTCTGGCTGGAGAGGACGCTGAGCAGGGCGGGCGTGCTGGTGTTTTGCCCGATGAAAACGATCTTGCCAGTGAGGGCGGGAACGGGGGCGCTGGTGCTGAGGTTGGTGAGTTTGACGGTGCTGGTGATTTCCTGTTTCACCATGTAGTAGCTCCCCGCCGCATCCTGGCGGCGCTTGCCAATGACGATTTCGGGTTGGATTTTTGGCATCACGGCCGGGAGTTGCGCGGCCTGCTTGCGGATGAGTTCCTGGGAGGCCTGGTCGAAATTGGTGACGGGTAAGGTGAATTCCTTGGGATCGCCCTGACGGCGAAAGGTCACGGAGTTGTCCGCGAGGGAAATGAGTTCGATCGCGAGGGAGCGGCCTTTTTGATCGGTGACCGACAGGGAAGTCGCGCAAAAAACATTGGCGGCCAGCGCGCACCAAACAATGACCGCGGCCGACAGACGGGAAATTCCTTTGATGAACATGGACGCCTTTCTAACGGCCGAATGGAATTCTGGCAACTCCAAAGGGCCGCGCTCCGCGATCCCGAACTGTCCGGCAATTCGCGCTCGTCTGGCACGCTCCACGCACTCATGCTCGGCGCATGACAATGACGATTTCCGGGGCGTTCGCACTGGTTGTGGCCTGTTCGCTCGGCCCGCTTTCCGCTTACAGCGAATCCGGCCACCGGATCGTGGGCGCGCTTGCCGACAAGCTGATCGAGGGCAAGGCCGCTGCGGACACGGTGAAAACTCTGCTAGGCGCGATCACCTTGGAACGGGCCTCGACCCTGCCCGACGAGCTTCGCGGCGAGGATAACACCCGCGGGAATTTCAAGCTTCCGCAAAACCCCGAGCTTGAGGCCCAGTTGCTGGCATTCCGCGAAGCGAATCCGCCGTCCGGAGACGAAACCGAAGGCAAAATGCCGCCGTCGCACCATTGGTTCCATTACACCGACGTCCCCATCCAGGCGACGAGCTACGCCGCCACCCGAGTCGGCACTTCCAAGTGGGACATTGTCCAGATGATCGGTTATTGCAGCCGCGTCCTTGCCGGCACCGAGAGGCCGGACAATGACCGCAAGATCACCCCGGCAGTGGCTGTCGTGCTACTCGCCCACTACGTCGGCGACATCCACCAACCGCTGCACGTCGGGGCCGCCTTCCTCGATGCGCAAGGAAATCTCCTCGACCCTAACACCCATCCCGCTGCCAAGCCGGACCGCGGTGGCAATGATATCAATTTCGGCGCGACGAGTTTCCACGCCTACTGGGACTTCGACGCCGTCGAGTCCGCCCTCACCTATCAGCGCCGGATTCAGAACAAAAACAGTGACACCCTCAAGCCCCGCGATTGGGCGATCCAGCTCGCCGACAAGGAGCCCGCGGATTGGAAACCCGATCCTTCGCTCAAGCCCGAACAATGGCCGGAAAAATGGGCCGACGAAATTCTCCCGATCGCCCTCGAGGCCCACACCCGCCTGCGGTTCCTGCCGCTGGAGGAGTTCGATAACAGGAACGGCAAACCCGTGCTCAATTGGACCGCAGTCGAGAAGCCCCATCACGGAAAATCCAGCTACGCGGTGTTTGCTTCCAAGACCGTCGAGGCCGAGCTCAACAAGGCCGGCTGGCGGCTCGCCGCGCTGCTGGAGGCCAGCCTGCCGTCGAAATAACGGATTCTTCCCGCTTGGCGTCGCCGCCAGATGTGGCAGGATGTATTCATGGATGACGACGAAACAACACGCCTTGGGAAAGAGCTCGTTTTCAAACAAACGGGAACACCCGGAGAGGTCCTCGAAATGGAGAACCGCAGCTTGATTTCGCTAGCCCCCGATCCCGGCGAAGTGCTGGTCCGTATTCTTGCCGCGCCCATCAATCCGGCGGACCTCAACACCATCGAAGGCACCTATGGCGTGAAACTCACCCTGCCCGCGACGCCCGGCATCGAAGGCTGCGGGGTCGTGGAAATCAGCAGTTCCGCCGATTTCGAGGAAGGGGACCGGGTGATTTTTCTCCGGCGGTCCTCGACCTGGGCGTCCCACGCCACGGTGCCGGGCGAGGCGTTGTATAAATTGCCGTTAGACATCGATCCTCTCCAAGCGGCGATGCTCAAGGTGAATCCCGCGACGGCCTGGCGTTTGCTCCATGGTTTTGGTCCGTTGGAAAAGGGCGCGTGGATCATCCAGAATGTCGGTAACTCCGCGGTCGGCCGCTGTGTCATTCAACTGGCGCGCGATCTCGGCATCCGCACGATTTCCTTCGTCCGCCGGCCCGTTTTGGAGGACGAACTCCGCGCGCTCGGCGCGGACCAGGTTTTCATCGATGACGACACCGGCCTCGCCTCCGCCTTGGAAGTCCTCGGCGGAGCGAATGCCGCGCTCGCCTTCAACGCCGTCGGCGGCGACAGCGCGCTGCGGCTGATGAAACTGCTGCGCGAGGGCGGCAGCCACATCACCTACGGCGCGATGGGCCGCAAGCCGGTGACCATCCCTAACGGCCTGCTCATTTTTCGCGACATCCAGATCCGCGGGCTGTGGGTGAGCCGCTGGATCGAACACGCGCCGGTGGACGAGGTGCATGGCGTTTACCAAAATCTCGCCGCGCGGGTCGCCGCCGGAAAGCTGGTGCAGCCGGTGGATTCCACGTTCCCGCTCGAAGCGTTCCAGGACGCCCTTGCCCGCCTCGAAGCGCCGGAGCGGTCGGGGAAGGTTCTGTTTGTGCCGTAACACGACCCGCCTTCTGAGGGAGCCAGCGGCTCCGATAGCGCCTGAGTCGAGGGTCCGGTTAGGTCCGTCACCGTGCCGCGTGAGAGCACCCCTTTCGGACGCTCATCGCACCACGCGAAATATTTCGCATTCTTTTGTGGCGGAAAGTGGCGAGGGAATCCGCTGCTCATAGATGGAGGGTTCGTTTGTACGATCCATCCGGCTTTCAAAAATCCTACCCAAAAAACCATGAAGTCCGCCACCAGCGGCCGCGCACCCGCGGTTGCAGCCGAACTGTCGTGTCCTGGCCACGGCCAGCCACATCACTGCACCGCCTCACGCGGAGCGTCGAATCCACTCCGGGCTTCACGTGCCCGCCGATGGTTAGGGCGTTTACTTCCGCTGCTGAGTCCATGGTTGGCAGCGGAGGCCACCGCCATGACCTGGAGCGGGGATGCCGGGCCATGGGGGCCCGGTCCGATGAACGCCTGCGTCCAGACGTGGAACGACTACGCCTCCTACGGCTATAACATTCCCGTCGTTTACAGCTCGGGAACGCCGACTGCGGACGCCGGTTACCTGGGGCAGATCCGCTTCGGTGGGTCGGGCAACTACCGAACCGCGATGCACGAGTCCAGCCACTGGATGGGCACCGGCACCACCGGTGAATGGGACCTGCATCAACGCTGGGGCACTTGGAATGGCACCTACACCACCAATCTTCGCCGCGCCTACGATGGTCCGGGCGAACGCCAGTTCATCTACGGCGCTCACTATGGGCCACAGGGCGCGAACTATGACTCGGAAGGCGTCCAAGGCCCGCAGATGGTGGGAATAATCGGCGCATTTCGCCGCGACCAGAACCTGCAGTTCGGCGATCAGACGATCGGAATCGCTCCGGACAGATACCGCCTGCGCAACCGGGTCTCGGTCAAGACGCTCGACAATCTTGGGTCGACCACGGAGGGCGCACAGGTTTCGCAAAATGAAACTCTCTCCGGAGTCGGACAGGAGTGGGATGTCAATCTCATCATCGGCACCCGTCACTTCACACTGAGAAATGTTTCTAACGACAAGTATCTGGATTCGCTCGGGAGCGCCACCGACGGCTCACCTGTCGCCATGACTTCGCTGGCAGGCGGCACTCCGACCGATTCCCAGCTTTGGGAAATCGTTCCGACGGATTCGTTCTTCTTCAAGATCATCAACAAGGCCAATGGCAAAGCCCTCGATAATCTTGGTGCGAGCGCAAACGGTTCGGGCGTTGCCCAATGGACGGCAGCTAACAACTTCAGTTGGAACCAGCATTGGACCTTCGCCCACCCGTTGGCCCAGTTCGCCCCTCCTGCGGGAGTAATCTCACAAGGTTGTTGGGCCGCCTCCAGTTCGACGGATGCCAACCACTACGACACCAAGGGGAACAACGGCGTTTCCGGCGATCGTTGGACGGCCTCCAGCGGCAGCTTTCCCCAATGGTGGCAGGTGGACTTGGGATCCGTCCAACCGATGACCAAGGTCGCGACGGCATGGTTTCCTGGAGCGGTTTTCCAATATCGCGTTGAAGTCAGCGACAACGGTTCGAACTTCACTGTCGCTGCGGATCGGACGAACAACACCTCCAGCGGGACAACGGTTGATTCCGTCTCCACCAGCGGACGTTTCGTGCGGGTGGTCATCACGGGCACCACGACTCCTAACTGGGCGGCCATCATGGAGTGCCGGGTTTATAACGAAGCGCAGCCCATGCAGCAGCTCTCGCAATTCCGGCCCGTCACGGCCAGCAGCGAGCAGCCGGGAAATCTGGCGGTTAATGCCACCGACGTGGATCCGATCTTCACCCGCTGGTGCTCTGCATCCTCCGGCTATCCCGCGTGGTGGCAGGTCGATCTCGGCACGTCACAGCAGGTCAACAAGGCGGTGATCCAGTGGTTTGACGATGACGGCCGCTCCTATCAGTACCGTGTCGAAGGCAGCAACGACGGCACGAATTTCACCACCTTGATCGACCGCACGGGCAACACCACGCCCTCCGTCACCACTGACAGCTTCTCCGGCGTCGCCCGCTGGGTGCGGGTGACGGTGACCGGCGGTTCCTCGACTTATCCGAGCATTTATGAAGCGCAAATCTACGGAGCGCTCACACCGCAAACGCCGTCCGCTCCTCAGAGCGTCGCCGCCACCGCGGCCGGCAGCCAGATCAACTTGAGCTGGGCGACTTCATTCGGCGCAACCAGCTACAGTGTGAAACGGGCAACATCGAGCGGCGGGCCGTATACGACCATCGCCAGCCCTACCAGCACCTCGTTCTCGGATACCACCGTCTCCGCAGGCATCCCATACTACTACGTGGTCATGGCTTCGAACAGCGCTGGCGAAAGCCCGGACTCGACAGAGTCCATCGCCGTGGTCGGCGCGGAGCTCCACGCGTATCTGCCATTCGACGAAGCCAACGGTGTCGTCGCGGCCGACTTGGGTGGCTTCGCACGGAATGGCACGTTGATCAATGGTCCGCTCTGGTCCGCTGGAAATGCGGGCAACGCCGTCGATTTGGACGGCACCAATGATCATGTCGCTTTGCCTGCCGGCGTGGTGAGCGCGTTGAACGACTTCACCGTCGCGGCTTGGATCAATCCGGATGTGATCAACAACTGGGCTCGCATCTTTGACATCGGCACCGGCACCAATGCTTACATGTTCCTTTGTCCTAGCAGCGGCAGCGGGACTTTGCGATTCTCCATCACCAACAGTGGCGGCGGTGGCGAGCAGCAGCTCAACGGCCCTGCGCTCTCCGCCGGAGTTTGGACCCATGTCGCGGTGACTCTATCCGGAAACACCGGCACTCTCTACGTCAACGGTGTCGCCGTCTCCACTAACAATGCGATGACCTTGCGGCCATCGAGCCTTGGCAATACGACGAACAATTGGATCGGCCGCTCGCAGTATCCAGATCCCTATTTCAACGGCAGGGTGGACGACCTCCGCATTTACAATAGGGCTCTCAACCTCAGCGAGGTTGGCACGCTTCGCGGTGCGCTAACTGCTGCCGCCCCTTCAAGTCTGATCGCGCAAACCGATGATAACGAAGTTTCGCTGAACTGGTCGCTCTCGTTGGGAGCGACGAGCTATCAACTGAAACGCACCACCACCAGCGGCGGGCCTTATACGACCATCTCCACGCTCAATGCCGGCGGCCACACCGACACAACAACGGTCAATGGCATGACCTATTATTATGTGGTGTCGGCGGTGAATGCGGCCGGGCAAAGCGCCAACTCTGCAGAGGTGACGGCCACTACCATTCCCCTCGCACCTGTGATCACAAGTGGCGGGAGCGCGAACGGCACGGCCGGCGTCGCGTTCAGCTATCAGATCACGGCCAGCAACAGCCCGACGAGCTACGGCGCGACAGGGCTGCCGGCAGGACTGAACGTGAACATGAGCAGCGGCCTGATCGATGGCACGCCGACCGCGGCC
>JAZKGW010000013.1:142065-152302 GCA_040385685.1 Verrucomicrobiota bacterium
CTTCGCCGCAACCGTTAGTGCCACCAACGCAGGTGGCACGGCAAGCGCCACATTGACCATCACCGTGCTGCCCGCGGTTCCGCCGGAGCCTACCGGACTGACGGCGACGGGTGGCAGCACTGCGGTGGCATTGAGTTGGACAGCGAGCAGTGGTGCGACGAGCTACAACGTGAAGCGTGCGGAGGTGAGTGGCGGACCTTACATTACGTTGACTAACATCGCATCGACGACATACACGGACTCCGGCCTGCCGAGCGGCGCGACATATTACTACGTGATCACCGGGATGAACGCCGGTGGCGAAAGCGCCAACTCCGCCCAAGCCAGTGCCACGACACTCACGCCACCGCCTGCGCCCTGGGGGGCAACGGACATCGGCGCCGTCGGCGTGGCCGGGAGTGCGGGCTACAACGCCGGCACCTACACGGTAAGCGGATCAGGAACGGACATCTGGGGCACGGAGGATGGCTTCCAATTCGTTTCGCAGATTCTGTCCGGGGATGGGGAAATCCGGGCCCGCGTGACCTCCCTGTCCAACACCGATCCATGGGCCAAGGCGGGTGTGATGATTCGCGGTGGCTCGTCCTCCGGTGCCGTCAACGCGCTGGTGGCCGTCACTCCATCGAATGGCTTCACTTTCCAATCGCGGAGCTCCGCGTCTGGCAGCAGCACATCCCTCGCAGGTCCGGCGTTGAATGCCGCCCCGAACAACTGGGTGCGATTGGTGCGCAGCGGCACGCTGTTCACGGCATATGTCTCCGCGGATGGCACTGCCTGGACCCAAGTGGGTACGGCGACCCTGACGATGAGCGCAAACACGTCGGTCGGCCTGGCGGTAACCAGCCACAACAACTCCGTTCTGAGCGCCGCCACGTTCGACAATGTTTCGGTAACGCCCTATCCGCTGCCATGGCTCACCGCGGACGTCGGGACGACGGGTTTGTCGGGAAGCGCCGAGTATTTCGGTGGTGCCCACACGCTGAAAGGCGCGGGCACCTTCGGCGGTACGGCGGATGGCTTCCGCTACGTCTATCAGACGCTCAGCGCCGACGGCTCGATCGTCGCACGGGTGAGGACGTTGCAGGACTCCGGCACCAACGCCCGGGTCGGCATCATGATCCGTGACACGCTGGCCTCGAACTCCCGCATGGCCGCTCTAACGGTCACTGGTTCCGGTGCATGGCGCTGGCAGCGGCGCAGCCTGACGGGCGGCACGGTGACCACCACCAACAGCAGCAGCGGCACCGCGCCGAACCTGTGGGTGCGCCTCGTCCGCAGCGGCAATACGGTGACCGCCTCGCGCAGCACCAACGGCACCACATGGACCACCATCAGCAGCGTCACCGTCACCATGGCCAGCAATTGTTACGTCGGCCTCGCCGTCGCCAGCGGCAGTACCACCACGCTGAACACCTCGACCATGGACAACCTGACCGTCGTTCCCTGACGCCCACCAATTCATCCCGACACATCGGAAATACCCGCCCACCTGGTGGCGGTTCTTGCCTCGGTGGGTTGGGAGCCGGGGGAACTTGAGTGAATCCACCTCATTTCAAGGAAACCGCGCGGACGAACGCCGTTTCGAGGCCCCGGTCAGCGAAATCGTGGACGTAGCCGCGCGGGACGCGGGGCTTTCTTCCGCTTGCACGATCCGGCGGCACTGGCTACACGTCCGCCCGCATGGCCACGATCAATTCCAATTTCCTCAAGCTCAAAGCCGGTTACCTGTTTCCTGAAATCGCCCGCCGGGTGCGCGTTTACACCGAACAAAACCCCGACAAAGCCGCCCGCATCATCCGCTGTGGCATCGGCGACGTGACCGAGCCGCTGCCCGCCGCGGTGGTCAAGGCGATGCACGAGGGCGTCGATGAAATGGCCGATCGCGCCACGTTCAAGGGCTACGGCCCGGAGCAGGGATACGAGTTCCTCCGCCAGGCGATCGTGGACAACCAATTCGCCGATCTCGGCATTTCCGCCGACGAGGTTTTCATCTCGGACGGCTCGAAGTGCGACACCGGCAACATCCTCGACATCTTCGGAAAGGGAAACGTCATCGCCATCACCGACCCCGTCTATCCAGTCTACGTCGATACAAACGTGATGGCCGGCAACACCGGCGACGCCGATGACAAGGGCGCCTACGAAGGCCTGCTCTATCTGCCGTGCAACGCGGCTAACAAATTCGTCGCCGACGTCCCCACGGAAAAAGCCGACCTCATCTACCTCTGCTTCCCGAACAATCCGACCGGAGCCGTCGCCACCCGTGCTCAGCTCGAAGCCTGGGTGAAATACGCAAAGCAGAATGACGCGATCATCCTGTTCGACGCCGCCTACGAGGCGTTCATCCAGGACCCGGAAATCCCGCGGTCCATTTTCGAAATCGAAGGCGCGCGCGATTGTGCCATCGAGTTCCGCAGCTTCTCGAAAAACGGCGGTTTCACCGGCGTCCGTTGCGCTTACATCGTCATCCCGAAAACCGTTAGCGGCAAGTCGGACACCGGCGAGCGTATCCCGCTCCATCAACTCTGGTCGCGCCGTCACAGCACCAAGTTCAATGGTGCCAGCTACCCGGTCCAGAAAGCCGCCGCCGCCGTGTTCTCTGAGGAAGGCAAGCAACAGGTCAGCGCGCTCATCGAGCACTACATGGGCAACGCCAAGCTTCTCCGCGAAGCCGCCGCTGCCGCCGGGCTACCCGTCTTCGGTGGCGAAAACGCGCCCTACGTATGGGTCGGCTGCCCGGCCGGACTGACATCGTGGGACATGTTCGACAAAATGCTCGGCGAGGCTCAGGTGGTCATCACCCCCGGCTCCGGCTTCGGCTCCGCCGGCGAAGGTTACTTCCGGATCTCCGCCTTCAACTCACGCGCGAACGTCGAGGAAGTCTGCCGCCGGTTAAAAGCGCTGGTGGCTTAAGTCAGTGGTTTTAAAGGGCGAGCAATCCGCCCCGAATCACGAATCCCTTGCCGGACTCGCGCCGGGCTGGCATTGATCCGCCATCGTGGCCATGGATCCCGCTGAATTCCGCATGAGAACCCGCTTCGTGGTGAAGCTGGGCCGCGCGTTGCACGAATGCGGGACCACCAGCCAACGGATCGAGCGGCATCTCATGAATGTCACCCGCATGCTCGGGCTCAACGGCAGTTTCATGATCAGCCCGACGACGTTTACCTGCGCGTTCTGGGAGGAGGACGAGCTCGACCAATTCGTCCACATCGAGCGTGTGGAACCGGCGGATATCAACCTTGGCCGGCTGTGGGAAATCGACCATCTGGTCGAAAGCATTGCCGACGGGCGGCTCAGCTTCAGCGACGGAGTCGAGCAGCTCGAACGGGTCACAAGTGCCCCTTGGAACTACTCGCCGTGGGTCAACGCGGTTTCGTGGGCGCTCGCCGGCGGCTCGTTCGCCGCGCTGCTCTCCGCGAATTCACAGGACTGCATCGCCGCCACGGTGTTGTCGCTGGTCCTGTTCTTCATCACTCATCTGAGTGCCCGCCATGCGAGATGGAGCCCGGTGGTCACGATTCTCGCGCCGTTCGCCGCCGGGGTGCTGGCCAGTGCCGTGGAGGCGTCGGGTGTCGGCATCAATGTGCCGTTCGTCATCCTTTCGTCCATCATCATCTTCATCCCCGGCCTGGCCCTAACGGTTGCTCTGACGGAAATTTCCGCCCGCCACCTGATCTCCGGCAGCTCGCGGCTGGTGGATGCCACGATGCTGCTGGTGAAATTGTTCTTTGGCGCGATCAGCGGTATGGCCGTCGCCGATTTGCTCTTCCGCGGGAATGGCGACGGCACGGCATTCCTGTCGCTATTGCCAGCTTGGAAAACCTGGCCCGCGCTCGCGGGATTGTCACTTGGCCTTGGCATCGCCTTCAACATCCCACGGGGGAAGTTGCTATGGGGCCTGTTGTCGGGGGCCATCGCGTTCGGCGCCGCCAGCGCCGGGGAAGCCTGGTTCGGCATCCACGGGGGGATGTTCATCGGAGCCCTGGCGGTCGGGCTTTTCAGCAATCTCTACTCCAGGATCACCCGCGGGCCGGGATCGATCCTCATGACGCAGGGCATCGTCCTGCTTGTTCCCGGCAGCAAGACCTACATGATTCTCAACCACTGGGTGTCCGGTGAAGACATCCTGCCCGGTGCCAGCGGCGGCGATCGGGCGCTGATGGCTTTCATCGCGCTCATTGCCGGGCTGTTGTTTTCCAACGCCCTGCTGCCGACCCAAAAGAGTCTCTAGCAGGCAGCTTTGATGTGTCAGCGTCTGAAGAGATGCTTCTCCACCGCGACCTCCCTGAGCGCGGCGATGGACTCCGATCGGAGGAAACCTTTGCCGGTCATCGTGTGGCTGGCGCAGATCCAGAAGCCCTCGCCCGCGGCGGGAGCGAAAAGAAAGTGCCAGCCGTGCCCGATGCTTCCGTAGAGCAGGACGGTGTTTCTGTTATTTTCCACGAACGTGATGAACTGCTCGTCCCAGCCGGTCCACTTGGACGTTCCGGCGTCGAACAACTCCCTGATCAGGGTTTCCACGTTGTCGGGATCGGCAAGGCGCATCGTCTGGAGCGCGGCCAGCCGCTGATGCTCGCGGTTGAGATCGTATTCTTCCATGGTGATCGGCTTGGAAACAGGCAGGATCATTCCAAGGAGCTACCGGCGATTTGTCAAGTGGGGCGGGGCTGGATGGCGGCCTGATGCTAGCCGACCCGGGTTGACCGAAGTTCAACCCTTATCATCGGTGGCTTTTTCAATGCCGCCTCAATTCGCCGGCTTTTCCGCCACCTTCAACCGGATGAATGCTTGCCCTGGTGGAAGCGGATTGAGCTGAACGTTTCCGCTGGAATGAGCGTCCGGTTGTTTACTTGCTTAAATTCCAGGGCGGGCGGCCTGCACCGCACCCAAAAAACTTCCCAAGCGGGGCGCAATCCATATGGTGCCGCCCACATGACGTTTTCCCGAATTTTGACCCACCCCGGCGGCTCGCATAAAGACGAGTTTCTGGCCTGCTGCCTGTTGCTCGCCGAGAACCCGGTACCGCTTGTCCGGCGCGAGCCGACCGATGACGATCTCGCGGATCTTTCCACGGCGGTGGTCGATGTCGGTCACGAGCACGCTCCGGAGCGGGGGAATTTCGATCACCATCAGTTTCCCAAGGATCACCCGCCGCTGTGCGCGCTGAGTTTGGTGCTGCAGCATCTGGGTATTTATGAGGACGCGCGGCAGTTTTGCGATTGGCTGGAACCGGCGGAATGGTTCGACACCCGCGGCCCGAATGAGACGGCGAAGTGGCTGGGCGTGGCGCGGGAAACCTTGTTCAAACTCAACTCGCCGATCGATACCACGCTGCTCCGGCGCTTCGCCGGGGTCACGGAATTGCAGCCGGGCGAACCGATGTGGGAAGTCATGCGCTGGATCGGCAGCGACTTGCTCGAGTATTTGAGAAACCTGCGCGAGCGGCTGAACGATATCAGCAACGTGGCGGAGTTCTGGAAAATCGACACACCGGACGGGACGTTCAAGGTGCTGTTCCTCCCGCGGACCGAGCCGTTGCCGGACGAGCCGTCGTCGGGGTTGGCGCGGTTCGTCGAGTCGCATCCGGAAGGTGGCGATGTGGTGGGGCTGGTCTATCCGGACCGTCGCGGCTCGGGGTTCGGTCTGTCGCGGCACAACGATCATCCGGGGCTGGATTTCACCCGGATCCAGGATTGTGGAGATGTCCATTTCGCCCATGCGCGGGGATTCGTGGCAAAGACTTCGGCCACCGATCCCGCGAGACTGCGGGTGCTGTTGGGACAAGCTTGGGGCTGAAAAGGGCGAGTGCTTTAAAAAACAAGGTCTTGCGTGGTTCCGGCATCCGTGGAACCCGTAGCAAGTGCCCGCGCGGCACCTTCTCCTCCTCCGAACCCTCATGCGTGAAACTCTAACTGTCGTCGGCCTGGTCGTGTTTGCCGTGGCACTGCGTTCATCGCGTACGAACTGCCTGCGGAAGCTCGGGGCGCTCGCGATGCTGGTGGCGAGTTTTTACCTGTTCTATTTCATCACCGGCAGCCTGTGGGGTGGTTTGTTAGGGGCTGTGTTGTGGTTTTTCCTGCCATGGATCGAGCTGCTCACGCGGATCCGGCGGATGCGGTTGCCGCTCAACAACCGGCTTCGCCACCGGCAAATCCCGAACCCGTCGTTTTTCCCGAATGCCTCCGAAGCCGCCGCGGCGATGGAGGAAGCGGGCTTCGAGCATGTCTCGGACTGCGGTTGGGAATGGGCCGGAATGCAGCAGTTTTTCCGGCTGTTTTGGCACCCGGAAGAGCGCGCGGTGGCGGCGGTGTGTCTGTGCGAGCAAAGCGACGTCGCCTTCGCCTTCATCTCCATCACCTCGCACGATTCCAACGGGGGAATCTGGCGGACCACCAATTTCCCTTTCGCGCCCACCCTCCAATGTCCGCCTAACGTACGCTGGAACCATGTCCCTTGCGAGCGCAGTTGCTTCCATCAGATCCTGGCAGATCATCGGAACTATCTGAACCGGTTGAAAATCCCGGCGGATCGGCTGAGGATGCCCGATCCCGAGGAAATCGAGGATTCCATCGAGCAGGAAATGCGCAAGCAGGTGGAGCACAACCTGGCCACGGGGATCATCCGTCTAACCGGCGATGGTCATTTCCAATACTCCCGCCGCGGGCTGGTGTTCCTGTGGGGTCAGTTCATCAAGGACATGGTCCGCCTTTGTTAGGCCTTGAACACGCCGCCCAGGAGCAATCCGCCGATCACCAGGCCGAGTGCGATCCGGTACCAGCCGAAGACCGAAAGCCCGTGGCTTTGCAGATAGGAAACCAGCCATTTCACCGCGATGGCGGCGGAGATGGCCGCCGCGATGATGCCGATGGCGAGTGGGAGGGCACCGTAAGTGTCCCACATCAGTTTCGATCCTCCGAACCAGACGTCGTAGGACGCGTCGAGTCCTTCCACCTTCCAAACCGCCTTCTTCGCGGTCGCCGCTGTTAGTGTGAGCACGCCTAGCAGAAACGAATACTCGACCGCCGCCCGCAGCGAGAGGCCGACAAGCAAGCCGCCGACGATGGTCATCAGGCTGCGGCTGGTGCCGGGCCACATCGCCACGCATTGCAGCAGGCCGATCAGCAGCGCCATTTTCCAGGTCATATCGAGCAATTCCCTGCCATTGCCAGCGGCGGGATTGCGTTTCCGCCACCAGGCGGTCGCGAGGATCATCACGCCGCCGACCACCCAGGCGATGATCACCGGCCACATGCCGAACAGCTTTTCCTCGATCTTGTCGTTGAAAACCAAACCGATGACCGCAGCAGGCAGGAATCCTGCGAGCAGCATCATCGCGAGTTTCAGGCCTTCCCGATCTTGGCCGAGCACGCCGCGGAGCATTTGCAGCACGCGCTTCATGTAAATGCCAAGCACCGCGAGGATCGCACCGCCCTGGATGCAGATCGCAAAGGTGTCGGCCGCCGCCTTTTCCGTGGCCGTAGCCGTGCCGATCCCCATCAGGTGCTGGGCGACGAGCAAATGACCGGTGGAACTAACAGGAAGATACTCGGTGATCCCTTCGATCACGCCCAGGATGAATGCTTGCCAAGGATGCATGGTGAAATTTCGGGGAGGCTGGGTAAGGGCTGACCGGCGCGCAAGGCATTTGCGGTTGATTCACCCGTCGCCATGGCGAATGGTTCGCGCCTGATGAGTTCGCCGCCATGAAAGTCCACTACCTGAGAATGGTGCGTCGGGCGTTCCGTGCCCTGCGCCACAAAAAGCTCCGCCATCGCCCGTGGTGGCAAAAAATTTCGAAGCCCTTGTTCCACCGCAGCTTGTGGGTCCCTTGCCGGGATACCGTGGCTACAGGCCTCGCGATCGGCCTGTTTTTCTCGATGATGCCGTTCATCCCGCAGTCGATTTTCGCCGCCATTCTCGCGATGCGGGCCAAGGTCAACGTGCCCTTCGCGATGGCCGCCTGTTTCGTCAGCAACCCCTTCACCAACGTGCCTTTCTGGTATGCGCAAATCCATGTGGGGCAGTGGTTGATCAACACCCTGTCGCTGCCGGTCCTGCCGGGGCAAATCACGCTGCCGATCGTCGGCATCGTTTCGGCGAGCAATTTCATCGTCGGTTTCGTGGCGATGGGGGTGCTGCTCGCGCTTTCCGCTTATCCGCTGGTCCATTTGTTTTCCGCCATCCTGCCACACCACCTGCCGGTCCGCAGGCATGGGATGAAGCCGGTCAGAGTGCCCGCGGTCCCGGCGGAGCGAAGCGTCGGGCCGTGACGCTGCCGCCGCAGGGCGCACCCAACCGCTCGGGGAGATCCACCGCGGGAAACCGAAAACTCCGGACTCCGGCGATGCGCGAATGCCGCATCAGGCCGCCCAAGCCGATCGCCCCCAGTCCTAACAGCGAGAGCGTGCCGATCACCAGCAGGGCGATTCTCATGTTCCTCGTGGCCGGCGGCGGCGTGTCGCGGCGCTTGAAATAGCCGTCGAATTCGCTGGTGATTCGTCCCGTGAGAGCTTCGAGGTAGACTTCCGGCGCGACCCTCGGGTCGGTGTCTCCCATCGCCCGGCTGAGCAAGGCCGCCGCTTCATAGGTGGGCACCCGGGCGAGATTCTCAAACTTGGATTGTCGGTCCACCAAATCGCGGCCGATCGCCATGCTGCGGCTGTCCGTTTCGAACACGACGACCAAGCCGTTTCCCTCCGGAACCCATGCTTGCCGCAATTCGGCCGCCTTTTCAGCGGGGGAAGAGGCGATCAGCACCGGTTCCACCACCAGATAGATCATGTATCCGTGGTCTTGATGCAGCTTGCGGAGATGTTCGGAAATCCGCTTCAGCGCGCTGGGATTCCGATTGAAATATCCTCCCGTATCCAGCACTCCGAAAACCGGCGGAGCTTGGACGCCATTGGGTGCGGACGATTCCGGCAAATCCTGGCCGAGACCCTGTGAAACCAGAGTTCCGCAGCACAGCCAAACCGCCAACATCTTCTTGAACCGACTCACCGGGCGGAATCCTTTAATATACCCTAATTAAAGACAAGCAGGATTGCGGAAGCGAAACCGCGTCATTCTCGCGGCGCGGCGTGGGGTGGCAAAGCGTTTAGGTACACTCGCAGTGTCAAAACCATTGCTTCGGTACACCAGAAGGCTAAAAATTTAGAATTTGGTCATTTTTGGATAAAATTTGGACTGAATTTGTTCCAATTTGGAGGCGTTATCCCCAAATTTTCCGGCTGAACCACAAAAAATGTTTGTGAAATTGCCATTTAACTTATTGAAAGTAAGCAATTTAAAACTTTACTCACAAAGGCCAAATTTATTCTTGCGGGTTGAGTGCACTTCGGTGTACTTTCTTGCACTGACACGAAGTTCAGTTCCCCGCCAGTGAGCACCGCCGAACATAGCTACATGGGTTACACGCCCTACAAGATGGACCCGAAGTATCGGGTTTCCATCCCGACAGCGTGGCGCCCGGCGGCTGGAGAGGCCTTGTTCCTGCTTTTTTCCAAGACGCACGAGATGCCGGTCATCAAGGTCCTCAGCGAAAAGGCCTACAACGAGCGCAAGGAGACCGTTAAAAACAGCGACCTCACTCCTGCCAAGAAATTGGCGAAACTGGGCCAGCTTTCGATGCTCTGCCGCGTGGCGAGCGTGAACGACCAAGGCAAGCTGCTGGTCCCCAAGGATCTCAGCGAAGCCGCCGGAATCGCCGCGGAATCCGAGGTGGTTCTAGCGGGCCGCGACCTGCACTTCGAAGTCTGGAGCAAAGAAAACCACGCCCGCGTGCTCGAAATCGAAATGAACCCCGACGACGACGACGATCTCGGAATTCTCTAAATCATTTTCCCACACACACCCAACAGCAGCAATGTTGTCAACCTATCCAACTCTGACACCCGAAGCGGTCCGCAATACAGCGGCCTCGGTCGCTTTCGCCCGGGTGTCAGGGTTGGGATTCCTTTCCGACAAGCAGGCTGGCTCGGGACAGCACGCCGGTTTGTCGATCCAAACAGATGTCCGCACCGCTCCTGGCTGGTTGTCGGTGCGGCGTCTGGTGATTTTCATGGCTGGGCGCACGAAGTTTCTCGGGACAGAGCTTCACGCGCTTTTTGAAACGATGGTCCGCGCTGCTCCTGGCTGGTTGTCAGCGCGGCCATCGCAAATTTTCCTTTCAGACGAATCGGCTGGCTCGGGACAGCACGCCGGTTTGTCGATCCAAACAGATGTCCGCACCGCT
>JAZKGW010000013.1:152402-241244 GCA_040385685.1 Verrucomicrobiota bacterium
CCTGGCTGGTTGTCGGTGCGGCGTCTGGTGATTTTCATGGCTGGGCGCGCGGAATCTCTCGGGACAGAGCTTCTCGCGCCATTTGAATCGAGGGTGCGCGTTGCTTCAGGGGTGTTGTCAGCGCGACCTTCGACAGATTTTCTATCGGGACAAAACGGGGCGCTCGGGACAGCACACCGTGGAGTCGATCAAACGGATGCCTGCGCTGCTCCTGGCTGGTTGTCAGCGCAGGCCCCCGTCGATTTTTCAGAAGCCCTCGACGCCGGTGACTATCATCTGCCGGTCTTCCCAGCCGAAGTCGGCGAGTGGATGGAGGCAGGGCCGGACAAATTCATCATCGACGGCACGCTCGGTGGCGGCGGTCACAGCGAGATTTTCCTCAAGGCCGGTGCCCGGGTGCTCGGCGTCGATCGCGATCCGGAAGCGCTGGCTCACGCCCGCGCCCGGCTTGCTGGATACGGCGAGCGCTTTTCCACCTGGGAAGGTAACTTCTCACGCCTGTCGGAAATCCCCGAGATCCAAAAGGGGGAACGGGCCGATGGCTTGCTGATGGATCTCGGGGTCTCCTCCCGCCAGCTCGACTCCGCCGTCCGCGGGTTTTCATTCATGCGGGAAGGCCCGCTCGACATGCGGATGGGGCCGTCCAGCCCGCGCACCGCGGCGGACATCGTCAACCGCTGGCCGGAAGCTGACATTGTTAGGATTCTGTTTGAATACGGCGAGGAATCGAGCGCCCGCCGGATCGCCGGGGCGATCGTTAGACAACGCGCCGTCAAGCCATTCGTCACCACACTGGATCTGGCGAACTGCATCGAGAAGGCGATCGGCCGCCACGGCCGGACCCATCCCGCAACCAAGACTTTCCAAGCCATCCGGATGGCGGTGAACGAAGAGCTCGAATCGCTTGCCACCGCCCTCGCCGCCGCGCCCGCCGCGCTCAAACCCGGGGGGCGCCTGCTGATCATCACTTTCCACAGCCTCGAAGACCGGCTGGTAAAAAGATTCCTCAAACACCGCTCCACCGAGTTCCTCGATGAGCCTGGATGGCCGGAGCCCCGGCCGAATCCGGATTACCAATTCCGGCTGTTAGCCCGCAAGGCCATCGCCCCCACCGCTGAAGAAACCTCCCTGAACCCGCGAGCCCGCAGTGCCAAACTGCGGGTTGCACAGCTTTTGGACCCCAAGCCATGAACCGTCGCCGCCACGAAACCCGCACGCCAATTCTGGTGTTTTTCGCGCTCATCCTCGCCGCCGCCATCGCCGCGGGCGGCGGTGTGCTCCACGCGTATTACAAAAACCGCCAGGTCCAGATCTCCCGGGAAATCGACGCGATCGACCGCCACGTCGTGCAATGCCGCCTAGATATCCAGACTACGGAGATGCGGATGGACGAGCTTCTCAACCGTTTCATCATCCGCAAACAGATCGAACAAAACGGCTCATCCCTGCGCCCGATTCCCTTGGGAGTCGTCGAGGATATCGATGCCGCCACGTCTAACCGCCACAGCGTCGCATCCGCGGCCCCCTAGCCCTTGAGTTCGTCCTTCCAAACCCGCTGCATCGTCCTGTGCTCGGTCCTGGTGACCGGGCTCAGTGTGCTTTCGGGGAGATTGGTTCAAATTCAGATGGTTGACCGGCAGCACTACGCTGAAAACTCGCGCAAGCACTATCATGACATAGAAAAACTGCCGGCTTCCCGTGGCATGATCGTGGATCGCCACGAGGAGCCTCTGGCCAAGAGCATCCTGGTTTCCTCGGTGTTCGTGAACAAGAATCACCTGATGGACCCGAAGATCGCCAGTGTCGGTCTGGCCTATCAGGAAGCCAGCGCCGAGCCCCGCTGGAATGAACTGGATGCGACGAAAAGAAAGCTCCGGATCAATGTCCTGCGCGGCGATTTGCTCGCCAAGGAATCCCCGGAGGTCCTGGTGCGAAAGCATATTGCCTACGCCGTCGGGATTCTCGCCCGGCCCCTCGGCATGCGGAAGGACGAGCTTCTCGACAAAATTCAGACCATCAAAAGGAACAGCAACGGCAAGGAGATCATGAAGATCGAGATTGCCAAGGACCTGCCGCAAGACGTCGCGGACCATCTGCGCGAGGAAATCGATAACAACTGCATCCAAGGCTTTGGATGGGACAATTCCATCAAACGCTGGTACTCCGCTCCGAAACTGGCAAGCCACCTGACCGGCTTCACTGGCGAGGGCAAGAAGAGAGACGAGGAGGGAAGCCCGCAGATGGTCGGGCTCTTCGGCGTCGAGTCGTCGATGGATGCATTTCTAGCAGGCCGGGACGGCTCGCGCGAGCATTTCCGCGATGCCCGCGGGCTGGTGGTTCCCGGAAATTCCGGCAGCCTCAAGCCGCCGCGTGCCGGGCTTAACGTCAAGCTCACGATCGATGTCGGAATTCAGAACATCGTCGAGGAAGAGCTGGACGCCGGCCTCGCCGAATTCGAGTCCAAGAAGGGCGCGGTCATCCTGATGGATCCGAAAACCGGTGAGATTCTCGCGATGGCTAGCCGTCCGAATTTCGACCTCAATCTGCGCGAGGGCCTTGGAGAAGATGGCAACGGCGCGGGGGTGAACTACGCGATCCAGGCGATTTACGAACCTGGCTCCACCATCAAGATCGTGGCCACTTCCGGCGCGCTCAACGAAGGCTTGGTCACGCCGGCTACGTCGGTCAACTGCCATAACGGATTCTATCAGTCCGGTGGCGTGACTCTCACGGACAAGCATCCCGCCGCATGGCTGAGCTTCGAGGGCGTGTTGCAGAAGTCGAACAACATCGGAACCTACAGCTTCGGCCGCCAGCTTGGATCGAAACGCTTCTACGAATATCTCCACGCCTACGGATTCGGCCGCAAGACCGGCATTCAGCTCAGGGGGGAAAATTCGGGAGTGGCCCGCAACACCGGCAACGAAGTTGATTTTTCCCGCGCCTGTTTCGGTTACGCAACCAACGTCACGCCGCTGCAACTTGCCTGCGCCTACTCGGTCATCGCGGGCGATGGCAAACTCCGCAAGCCGCACATTGTCAAATCGCTCGTGGCCAATGATGGCACCGTGGTGGAAAACTATCAGCCGGAAGTCGTCCGCGAGGTGCTCAAGCCGAAGACCGCCGTCCAAATGCGGGCTGCCTTGGAAAAGGTCGTGCAAACAGGCGGAACCGCTTTGCTCGCCGCGGTCGACGGATTCCGCGTCGCGGGTAAAACCGGCACGGTCCAGAAGCACAATCCCAGCAACGGCACTTACTATTCCGACCGCCACATCGTTTCCTTCGCGGGAATGATGCCCGCGCAGGATCCTGCCTTTGTCTGCATTGTGGTAATCGACGACCCACGGACCAAGAAACTCGCGAATGTTTATGGTGGAAATGTTTCGGGTCCGATTTTCAGCAAGATCGGCACCCGTGTTGCCTCCCATATGAATTTACAACCCACCGAGCCCCTTAGTTCCCCGATCGCCACCGCCGCCCGATGATCCTCCGCGAATTGGTTTTAAGTCTATCAAAAGTCACGGTCGCAGGATCGTTGGACGCGGAGGTGCACGCCATCACCGCGTCGTCGCGCGAGGTCACGCCGGGGATGATCTTCGCCGCCATCCGCGGCACCACCCTCGATGGCCACCGCTTCATCAATGACGCGCTGGCCGCCGGTGCCACCGCGATTCTAGCAGAAACGGCGCAGCCGTCGGACTACACGGCTCCCGCTACCTGGCTGCATGTGCCGGACAGCCGGGCCGCGGTCGCCACCTTGGCTTCCGTTCTAGCAGGTCATCCGTGGCAGGATCTCGCGATCGCCGGAGTCACCGGCACCAACGGTAAGACGACTACCGCGTTTCTTCTGCATCACATCATGAAAGCCGCGTGGCATCGCGCGGGGTTGTTAGGAACGATCATCGTCGATGATGGAGAAACGGTGGAAACCGCCAAGCACACCACGCCGGGTTCCATCGAACTGTCCGGCCTGCTTACCCGCATGCGCGACAACGGCTGCCGGGGAGTGGCGATGGAAGTTTCCTCGCATGGCATTCATCAGAAGCGGATCTCCGCGATCGGCTTCGACGCCTGCGTGTTCACCAATCTAACGCAGGATCACCTCGACTACCACGGCACGCTCGACGCCTATTTCAAGGCGAAGGCCGATTGGTTCCTCGACCTCGCCGCCGACCCGCACGGGAAGAAGCCGGTGGCCGTGATCAACATCGACGACGCGTTCGGCGCCGAGCTCGCGGCATCGCTAGACGGCAAGATGGCCGTCACCCGTTTCGGTTTCGGAGTGCACAGTGATTTCCGGGCTAACAACTTCCGCCAAAGCGCGCGGGGCATGGACTTCGAACTCGCCGCGAAGGGTAAAACCTATCTGGTTCGCGCACCGTTGATCGGGCGTTTCAATGTTTACAATCTGCTGGCAGCGATCGCTGCTGCCAGCGCCTGCGGCATCAAGCCGCGCGATGCCGTCTCCGCGCTGGCCGAAGCTCCGCAGGTTCCGGGCCGCATGGAAAACGTCGGCAACGCCGGCGGGGCCACCGTGTTTGTCGATTACGCGCACACGCCCGACGCCGTGGAAAATGCCTGCCGCACGCTCAAGGAACTCGACCCGCGCCGCCTGATCACGGTCTTCGGCTGCGGGGGCGACCGGGACAAAACCAAGCGCCCGCTGATGGCCGCCGCCGCCGCCCGCCACAGCGATGCGTGTGTGGTGACCTCCGACAACCCGCGTTCGGAAGACCCCCTAACCATCATCCGCGAGATCGAGGGCGGTTTGCGGGGGAAAGCGTTCCGCAGCATTCCAGACCGGGCCGAAGCCATCGACTTCGCGGTCCGCAACGCGCTCTCCGGCGACATCATTCTTATCGCCGGCAAGGGCCACGAGACGACCCAACAGTTCGCCACCGAGACCATCGACTTCGACGACCGCAAGCACGCGAGCAAGGCGCTGCGCGAACGCGCCCAGGACATTGCAGACCAACGATGAACCCGCTCTCCGCCCAGCAACTGGCAGACATCCTCGGCGTGCCCATCGCCGCGGGACGGGGCGACGCGATCATTTCCGGTGGTGTCTCGACGGACACCCGCAAGCTCCCGCAAGGCTCGGCGTTCTTCGCACTGCGAGGGGAGAATTTCAACGGCGACACGTTTGCGGCGAAGGCTCTGGCAGACGGCGCAGCCGTCGCCATCGTCCAGAATTGGGAAGGTGAAGCGCCGCCTAACACAGCAGTCCTCGCCGTGCCCGACACGCTGTTGGCGTTGCAACGCCTCGCCGTCTGGTGGCGCAAGCAACTGGACATCCCGGTGGTGGCCGTCACCGGTTCTAACGGTAAGACCAGCACCAAGGATTTCACAGCCGCCGTTCTCTCGCGGAAGTTCAACGTTTCCGCGACCAAGGGAAACCTGAACAACCACATCGGCGTGCCCCTGACCGTCCTCGCGACGACACCGGAACACACCGCCGCCGTCTGGGAAATGGGAATGAATCATTCCGGTGAGATCGCGCCGTTGTGTGAAATAGCCCGGCCGAAATACGGAATCATCACCAACATCGGTACCGCGCACATCGAGTTCATGGGAACCCGCGAGGCGATCGCCGACGAGAAAGGCATGCTCGCCCGTGCGCTGCCTGCGGATGGAATCTTGTTCATTCCCGCCACCTGCGAGTTCCGCGATTACCTGCGCCAGCGGACCAAGGCGCACCTTACCGCCGTCGGCAACGGCCGCGGCCTGGTGCGTGCGGAAAACCTTCGTTATGATATAGACGGGACCTCCTTCACCCTCGTCATCGAAGGCGAGGAGCCTGCGGAAGTCACCCTCACGGTGCCCGGCCGGCACATGGTCACCAACGCGCTGTTAGCCGCGGGTGTGGGTTGGAGGCTGGGGATCTCGCCCGCTGAAATCGCGGCGGGTCTATCAAGCGCCAAGCTCACCGGCGGCAGGCTTGGTCACTACGACTGTCGCGGCGCGACGGTCATCGACGACACTTACAACGCCAATCCCGAGTCGATGGCGGCGGCCATCGAAACTCTGGCAGACACGCCTGTTAGTAATGGCGCGCGCCGCATCATCGTCCTTGGGCGCATGGGCGAGCTCGGCCCGCACGCCCCCGCCGCCCATCTCCGGACGGGTGCGCTTGCCGCGGAGCGCCACCTCACCGTGATCGCCGTGGGCGAAGGCTCGGAAGGCATCGCCGAAGGAGCTAACAACGCCCCCCATTTCCCAGACCTCGATCAAGCGGCCAAGTGGCTGGCCCGCGAGGTGAAACCCGGTGATGTCGTCCTCTTCAAGGGCAGCCGCTCCGCCACCGTCGAACGCGTGATGAACGCAGCCTTCCCCCGCAACTGATGCTTCCCGCGATTTACGACTTTTGGTATCAAGCCTTTGAAGCTGAAAGAAAGCTCGGCCAGGACGGCTGGGCCCATACCTTTTCGTTTTTGAACTTGTTTCAATACATCACCTTCCGCGCGGCCGCCGCAGGGCTGTTGTCGTTCCTTCTATCAGTCTTCTTTGGTCCCGGCGTCATTCGGCACCTGATCTCGCTCAAGGTTGGCCAACCGATCCGCTCCGCGGCGGAAGTTCACAAGCTGGCCGAACTCCATGGCGGAAAAATCGGCACGCCGACGATGGGCGGCGTTCTCATCATCGGCTCGGTGCTGATCTCGACGCTCGTATTCGCGCGCCCGCTCAATCCGTTCATCGCCGTCTGCGCCTGCACCATGGCCGCCTGCGGGTTGTTAGGATTCTGTGACGACTACAAGAAGGTGAAGGAGAAAAAGTCCGACGGCATCAGCAGCCGCAAGAAACTGGGCTGGCAGTTGGTCATCGCCCTGATCGCCGCCAGCTTCCTGTATTTCAAAAAGGAGATCTCCGGCTTCGACGCTTCTCCCCAACAGATCGCCGAAGGTCTGGCAGGCTATCGCCTGGGAGAGAATCCGATCGGCATCGGCGCAATTTGTTTTCCGCTGTTCAAGGTCGGTATCGTTGATCTGCAATGGCTGATCATTCCGTTTTTCGCGATCGTGATCGTCGGTTGCTCGAACGCGGTGAATCTAACCGACGGGCTCGACGGACTGGCGACCGGCACCACGATCAGCGTGGCATTGTCTTATGCGTTCCTTGCCTACCTCGCCGGTCACTTCTACATGGCCACCGAGTATCTGGTGATTCCCCACAACCGCTACATTGGCGAACTGGCGATTTTCCTGATGGCGCTGGTGGGAGCGAGCTTCGGGTTCCTATGGTTCAACTGTCATCCGGCCAAGGTCTTCATGGGCGACACCGGATCGCTGGCCATCGGCGGCGCGCTCGGCACGGCGGCGATCTGCACCAAGCAGGAACTCCTGCTCGTCATCATCGGCGGGGTCTTCGTCATGGAGGCGATGTCTGTGATTCTTCAGGTCGGCAGTTTCAAGCTGCGCAAGAAGCGGATCTTCAGGATGTCGCCGATCCACCATCATTTCGAGCTGCTAGGCTGGCATGAAAACCAGGTCATCATCCGCTTCTGGATCATTTCGATCATGCTGGCGCTGTTCGGCCTAGCCCTGCTCAAGATTGCCTAACCGAACCATGGATCTCACCGGAAAACATGTCGCCATTCTGGGCGTGGGACGCAGCGGCCGCGCGGCCGCGGCGCTTGCGTTGCGCGAGGGAGCGACGGTATCCGTCTGGGACAGCGCGGGTCCGGAGGCGTTCGCCGGCATGCCGGGCGGGGTCGCGATTCATCCAAACGCGGGCGAAGCGGACGGTGCCGGGCTGGTTTCGGACGTGCTGGTCGTGAGTCCGGGGATCGACACCTACGGCTCCTACGTCGCGGCATTTTCCCGGCAGACGGGCGAAGTCATCGGTGAGGTCGAACTGGCCGCCCGATTCTATCAGGGGAAAATCATCGGCATCACCGGGACCAATGGTAAAACCACGACCACCGAGCTGGTCGAGCGGATCCTGTCCCACGCCGCGCTCGGTGGCATGGCCTGCGGCAATTACGGCACGCCCTTCGCCGAAGTGGTTCTCCTTGCAAGCCCGCCGGCGGTGGTCTCGCTGGAACTGAGCTCGTTCCAGTTGGAAACGATTTCCACCCTGCATCCTGTCGTCGCGATCTGGCTCAACTTCGCGCCCGACCACATGGACCGCTATCCGACCGTGGACGACTATCGCGCGGCCAAGCTGAGGATTTTTCAGAATCAAACGACGGCCGACACCGCAGTGGTTAGATCCGGCGAGGATCTGCCCGTGCTGGCCGCACAGGTCGTGACGTTTTCCACGACCGACCGCAGCGCCGACTGGCATTCCGAGGGAAGCCTCATCGAACACGGAGGCGAGACCTGGCTCGACATGGATCGCGATACCAGCCTGCGGGGACTTCACAACGCCGAGAATACCATGGCGGCTTTGGCGGCCTGCCAGGCGCTGGGCATTTCCTCCCAGACGATGCGCGAGGCGCTCCATGGCTACGCGCCGCCGCCGCACCGTTGCGAGCTGATCCGCACGCTTGACGGCGTGGAGTATCTGAATGATTCGAAGGCCACCAACCTCCATGCCTTGGAGAGCGCGCTGCGTTCGCAGACCCGGCCGGTGATCCTGATCGCCGGCGGCAAGGAAAAGGGCCTCGACTACGCGTCGGTGGTTCCGCTTCTAACACAGAAGGCGCTCGCCGTGGTCACCTTCGGGCAGATCGCCCGTCCTCTGGCCGACTTGTTCGCCACTGCTGTTAGCTGCCAGTCGGTGTCCACCTTGGCCGATGCCGTGAAGACGGCCCGCAGCCTCGCGCCGCGCGGCTCCACAGTTTTACTCTCTCCGGGAACGTCGTCGTTCGACCAATTCTCGGGCTACGAGCAACGCGGGAATGCATTCCGCGATCTCGTCCACCAACTCCGCTAATTGCCATGAAACCGCAGACTCTGCCTGTCAAACGCCGTCCCGTGCCGAAGGGGATTTTCAAACGCCTGCGCGCCGTCACCGGCAGTCGCAAACAACGTGTCGCGGCCGCCGCGGCTCCCGAGATGGAATCCGACGACAGCAGCTCGAAGATTTCCCGCGCCCTGACAATCATCTTCCTGATCCATATCGTGGCGATCGGCCTGATCTTTGTTCATAAGAGATTCCTCGATGGTCATTCACCTGATGAACCGAAATCCGCAAAGGCCGGGAATCAGGAAAAGGTGGAGGTGGCAAGCGTCCTTCCGCGGGTGGAGCCGCGCTTGTCGTCCGGTGAAAAGCCGTTTCTTGTTAGGCAGGGCGACAACTATGCGCGGATCGCCGCGACCGCCGGGGTGGATGAGGGCGAGCTCCGCCTGATCAACAAACACGTCGACATCCGGCCCGGGCTGTTGCTGCGGATTCCCCCGAAGCGCGCCGTCGTTCCCGCCGAGGCACCCGAAGTGGTCGCGCTGCAGCAGCATCCAACCGGAGTGGACGACGGCGAAGGCCTGGTGCCTGCGGTGGACGTGAACGCCGCGCCGCGCGCCAAGCTGGTCCGTCCTAACATTCCGTCCTCCGCCGAGACCAAGGCCACGCCCGTTGTCGCCTCCGGCAAGTCCTATGTCGTGAAAAGCGGCGACAGTGTCTGGCGGATCGCCAACAAATTCAAAGTGAACCAGGATGCCCTGATGAAAGCCAACGGCATCGCCGACGCCGGCAAGCTCAAGGTTGGCATGACCCTGGCAATTCCCCGTTAGGTCGCGCTCTCCGATGACCCGCCACTGCTCCATCATCCTCTGCACCGCCGTCGCGGCCCTGGTTACGCTCGGGCTGATCATGCTGACGAGCACCGGTGCCTGGGTGCCCGGCTTCAGCCCCTATCATTTCGTTAGCCGCCAGGCGATGATGTGCGGGATGGGACTGATAGCCGCCGTGATGGCCGCCAGGTTTCCGTTGGAGATCCTGCGGAAATTCGCACCGTGGCTGCTGGTTGGAGTCTGCGTGCTGCTGGTGCTGTGTTTTGTGCCCCCCATCGCCAATCCCCATTTAGGATCGCACCGGTGGATCAAGCTGCCGGTGGTAGGGGATTTCCAGCCATCCGAAGTGGCGAAAATCGTGATGATGGTGGCGTTGGCGGCATGGTTCGCACGGTGGCAGACCGAGGTCCACACGTTCTGGCGCGGCTTTGTCATTCCCGGGTTCATCGTGAGCATTCCGCTGCTGCTGATCGCCGCGGAGACGGACGTGGGTTCGGCCTTGTCCATTTCCGTCGCCATCGCGGCGATGATGTTTTGCGTCGGCACCCGCTTGAGATACATCGTGCCGACCGCCCTAACGGCCTTCTCGGGAGCCGCTTGGTTCGTCATGCATGACGCGGTCCGCCGGCCGCGGATTGATGCCTGGCTTGATCTGGAAAATCCGATCCACCAGATAAACCTAGGCATGCAACAATGGCGAGCCCTGCTGGCCTTGGGCAACGGCGGACCCTGGGGAGTCGGCCTCGGCAACGGCGTGGAGAAATTCGGCACGCTGACCTTCGCCTACACCGACTTCATTTTCCCGGTCGTGGGTGAAGAGCTCGGCCTGCCGTTCACCATGGGCGTGGTGCTTTGTTTCGTCCTGATAGCGGTCGCGGGGTGTGGCATCGCGCTGCAGGCGACCAATGTTTTCAACCGCTGCCTGGCGCTCGGCCTGACCTGCATGATCGTCGTTCCGGCGATCCAAAACATCGCCGTCACCACCGCTCTTCTCCCTAACGACGGCCTGCCGCTGCCATTCGTGAGTTACGGCGGCACCAGCCTGGTCTTCAGCCTGGCCGCCGTGGGATTGTTGATCGGCATCCACCGCCGCTCCCACGTCCGGGTCGCCCAGCAATTCCCGCTGACCAAGCAGACCCGGCTCGCAGTGCGGCTGTGATGTCCGCACTGGAGCTTTCGATTCGGGACATCAGTCCGGGGATCCGGCCTGGGTTGTTAGTTCTCATTCAACGGCGTATGGCTGCTCTCCGCGCGCAGTAGCCAGCACCAACGCCGCGGCCAGGAATCCCAGACCCATGATGGAAATCCACAACACCGGCGGGTTGATCTGATAGATCAGGATTCCGAGCGACGGGCCGACCAAGGTGGCGGAGCTCCACGTGATGGACATGACTCCCTGATAGCGTCCGCGCATTTCATCGGGCGCCAGGCTGGCCATGTAGCCGTTGCTCACCGGCATCGCGATCATTTCCCCCAGAGTGAACACGGTCATGCTGATCACCAGCAGCGGCAACCTCGCACCGGCGGCATTGATGCCCATGCCGATCCCGATAAGCACATAGCCGCAAGCCATGATCGTAACCGGGCGGAAGCAACGGGTGTATCCTGTTAGTGGCAGTTCCATGAAGGCGATCATGATCCCGTTTAGCGCCATCAAAAGGCCATAGGAGCGTTCGTCGAGACCCGCGCCCTCGGTCGTTTGCAGGCTGTAGGTGCAACTCATTTGGAGAAACACCACGGACACGAGAAACGAGGCCGCACATGCGAGTTGAAACGGGATGTTGCCTTTCATGTGCCTGAGCGCAGGACCCCAACCGTTTCTGCCAGCGGGTGCGACGGGACGCGGCTTGAGCCAGATCAGCACGGTGAGGCCCAGCAGCAAGGTGGTTGCCGCATCCGCGATGAACAATGCCATGAACGAGGTCTTGGCCATGAAGCCCGCCGTCGCCATCCCGGCCGCGAAGCCGACATTGATCGCCCATCTCTGGCAGGAATACGCGCGGACGCGCAGCTCCGGCGGGATCAGGTCGGCGATCAGGGCGCCGGCCGCCGGGGCGTGCATGCCGGCAGTTAGGCCGGTCATGAAAGTGGCCGTCACGAGCGCGGCCACGCCATGCGCTTGCGACAGCAGCATCATGAAGCAAGCCGCGCCGCCGCAGGAAATGAGCATCGTAGGCTTGCGGCCGATCTTGTCGCAGAGGTAGCCGCCGATGATTCCAGCGCCCAGTGCGCCCGCGCCATAGGCTCCGAGGGTGAACCCGATGACGTTGCCATCATAGCCGCGCATCCGCAGATAGATCACGAGAAACGGCAGCACGAAGGTGCCGAAGCGGTTCACCAGGGTGCCGCCGAAAAGGATCCAATATTGTCCGGGCAGGGATCTCAGATCCTGCCAGAGCGTCGTGGGGCGTGGTTGCGTGTTCATGGGAAAGGCACAAAAAAAGCCCCGTCCACCAAAGCGGCGGACGGGGCGAAAAAGGGGTTTGGATATATCTCTATCCGATCACTGTTTCATCCTGCCGCGCGGCGGTGGCTTTGCGGGATTCCGCAAGCCATGGCCGGGTGATGACGATGAAGTGGCACACCATCCCATGCAGCCCGGCGCCCATGGCGAGCGGCTGATAGAGGGACAGGTCGAGTGTGACGGAATTCATGTGAAGGACGCGCAAGGTGACGATCCCGGGAGATATGTCAATTTTGAAAATCACCTGCCGTGCAGCCGGGCCGTCACTTCGGCCATTTCACATCCGGGGCCTTGCCGTCCCAGTAAGGTTGGCGGGGATCGAGGAAATCCATGCCGTCGATGAAGATTTTTCCGGACGAGTTGATCGGATGAGCGGTCACGGAGTTGTCTATTCTGAGAAGGATCGCTTTACCGAGGCACGATTTCTGGTCCAAAGTGGATGTGCCCGGAATTACAGGACCGAAGGCAATCGGCCTGCTCGGATTGCCTGCGGCGGTGAGGCCGGCAACGTAGGCAAAGGCGCACTCACCGTGTTCCAGAATCGTTGCGTCGGAATTATAAATATCGTCGGCCCGTTTTGCGTTCTTCGCTTTCGCATAAAAAATCCGCTCACTCCCGATGAACGCATTCCCGGCAAGCAATTGTGCGAAGAGATCATTGGAGGTTCGGTCTGGGAGGGAGAGTTTGCTCCCGGTATCTCGCCGCACCTCGGCGACGGTCGATGCGTCGGGGAATTTCCCGTATTTAGTTTCGAAATCAAAAAGTGCCAAGCCGATCTGGCGGGCATTTCCCATGGCCTCCCAGATTTCAGGACTCCTTTTTGCTCGAATCGTCATCGGCACCGTCAAAAGAACCAAACACAATACGACCGAAGCTCCGCCTATCCAAATCAGCCAACCCATCTTCCTACTCGACCTCAACGCCTCCTCGCTCGGCCCCGGCGCGGGGGCATCCGGTGGCGGCTGCGGCAGAAGTTGGTCCGGCATCCGGCTAACATCTCTTCTCTCCGCTCGCGCATCAAGCTCGCAATTCGTGGCGGCGGAGCTCCGGAAAGTAGTCCAAGACTTCAGTCCGATCTTTAAACCGGCAGAACGGACTGGAGTCCTGGACTACTTTTTTCTCACGGCCGATACGCATCCCTGTTCCGCAGCGCGGACTCGAACGCGGGCGGCGGGTTGCAGACCCGTGAGATCAGATCATCCCAGATCTCTTGCCCTTTCAGGATTTCCACTTCGATCCGCAGGAAATACACCGGCACGTCGATGGACTGCGGCCGCGGAAATCTAACCGCGTCCTTCTCGGTCGTTACGATCAACTCCATGTCCCGCTCCACGCAGCGCTGCATGAAATGCTCCACCTCCCGGCGCGAGAACCGATAGTGGTCGGAAAAACGCCGCTTGATTTCCACCCGTGCGCCGAGCCGTTCCAGCGAGCCCTCGAACGCCTCGGGCACCGCGATCGCGCTGATCGCTCCCACCCACTTGTCCTTGAGGAATTCCAACGGCTGCCGCTCGCGCGTGAAGACGTCTTCCAGATAGATCGGCCCGTGCGTGCACTCCACGATCCCCGCCGTCCGGTTGTATTTGCGGATGCGGGAAATGAGCGCCTCGTTAGAACTGCCATTGCACTTGGTGATCAGGATGTAGCTCGCGCGGCGCAGGTTTTTCGGCGGCTCGCGCAGCGTCCCGCGCGGTAGCAGCGCCTCCGTCCCGAACGGCGCTCCGGAATCGATCAGCACCACATCGATCGAGTGCGCCAGGTCCAGATACTGCATCCCGTCGTCCAGCACGAGCGTGTCCGCGCCGAGTTGGCCGACGGCGAACAGCCCGCCTTTCACGCGGTTCTTGTCCACCACCACTGCCACGCCATCGAGGTTCTTCGCGAGCATGAACGGCTCGTCGCCCGCGAATTTCGAGTCGAGCAACAGCGCGCTGCCCGTCGACACCACCTTGGGCATCCGTTCGCCGGGAATCGCCTTCCCCTTCGTGTCCTGCCATTTTTGCGGGCGGTCCAGCTTCTTGCTTTTGTAGCCACGGGAAAGGATCGCCACGCTGCGGCCCCGGTCGCGCAAGGTCCGCGCCAGCAGTTCCACCACCGGAGTCTTGCCCGTGCCGCCCACCGTGATGTTGCCGATGGCGACCACCTGCGTGCCGAGGTAGGCCTGCGGCTTCCAGCCCTTGCGATACCTTCGCAAACGGATCTGCACGATGACCCGGAACCCACCGGAAAACACCCGCATCGCGAACCGCATCAACGCCGCCCGGAACCCCTTCGCCCGCCCGAAGATCACATCCGCTCCCCAGCGTTCGAGTTCTTCGATGAGTTCCTTCATGGTCTGGGGAAACCATGTCCCGGAGCGTCACTGGCGGGCAAGCGCCAATCGGCGGGCCGGCAAAGGGCTCCGGGGCCGGGACGAAGAATTCAAAGACGGCGGCAAGGAGCGGTTGGTTCGGCCCCTTTTAGTTGAGGCGCACTTGGGCCAAGCAGATGGCTTTACGACTCAAGATAGGCGCGAATCAATTCCACGCCCCGTTCCACGTCCGCTTCCTCGAGAATACAAAGTGCAGGAGTCACCTCGGGAAAGGCAGTGCTCGCGCCATATTCGTCGCGAAGGTAGGTCCTAATGCCTTCCGATTCCAGAAGGCTTTGGAGGTGGCCTATCTTGGCACTGTCGCGATTTCGGTATACTTCGGTCATGAGTGTGGATTCTTGTCGAACGTCAGGAGTGATGACAACCCCGCCAAGGAGATGTTTTTGAAAGGAGATTGAGGAGCTTATGAGGGGTTGTCATCCACGAATTGTTAGGCCGCGCGATTGCACTTCAATTGTATATTCCATTTTATCGTGTTTACATGTAACTCTGCATTCTCAGGCCGTCTCGATTTCATCAAATTGACTTCCGCGTGCATCCATCTGTTGTATTTTCTGCCTGATAGCATCGTTCAGAAAGACTTGGGTTCTGCATTCATGGATCCTGAATATCGGACTATTCACCGTAGCGCGGTCGAGGACCAACTTGTAATAGTGCTGGATTTTGTCCCCAACCTTGTCATCCCACCACTTTGCATCGGTTAGATGGATTGATAACCCCGCCAAGGCTAGGGGATTCATGACTCGATAATTTGTGAGGTGCTCACCCGATGGATCTTGGAGGCGGATTCGCAGAAACTGGACACTCTCTTGAGCAATATCCTCAATTTCTGAGGCGATGTCTTCCCTGACGATCCTGAAATTTATCATATTGTGGAGGACCCCAACATCATTCCCGTCCGTGACCAGTAAGGGTAAATCGAGGAAGGAATTTCCGGGAAGTTTCGTGCCTCGGTAGCTCTGCATCAAAGCATCGTTCAGCCGCTTCGAGTGCGCAGATTGCGAACGGTCCTCCTTTACGATTCTTCCATTCGTCACGGGAATATCTTCAAACCGGTAAATCTCCCAATTGTCACAAAGCGGTGCGATCATGTCTTTCGGCCTAACAGTAGAGTTCGTTCAGGGGCAGGGTGGTGGGAAACGTGTGCTGAGGCGAGCAGATTCTCGGGGGCGATGGTCCCAAGGGACGCAGTGCCAATGGCTCGTGGAGAAGGTAACCGATGCTTGATTTCCACGATGGCAGACCTGAGATGGATGAATTCCGGGGGAAATCTGCTAGGTGTTCGTTTTTCAAAGCATCGATGATAGTAACTGATGTTTGATGAGTCGGCGGGGTGTGGGTCAGGGCGGGAGGGAAAGGGTCACCCCTTGGTCGGCACCCGGCAGGCTGCGGGCGCGGCAGTTTCCCAATTCCTATCGGAATAAGGAAGACCGCTCACTCGTAGTGGCTCCACATGCGCAGGATCTTCACCCGCTTTTCCCCGACATCGACTTGATAGACCAGCCGGTGCTGGAAGTTGATGCGGCGGGACCAGGCAGCTTCAAGATCGCCGATGAGCTTCTCGCAGGGCGGGGGTGACTGGTAGGGATCTTGCGCGAGGAGGTCGAGCAGGCGCTGGGCTTGTGGCCGGAGATTGGCGGCGGCGATCTTTTTCGCGTCCTTCTGCGCCTGCTTGGTGAAGTGAAGCGTCCAGCTCACCAGCCGGGCGCGTCGGAGGTTTGGTCAAATGGCTCGGCCATCCCCTCGATGATGGATTCCCTCATGCCGGGGATGGAAACGAGATACAAGGTTTCCTGGATGCTCCGCCAATCTTCTTCGGAAACGAGGACTGCGTTCGAACGCTTGCCGGTGATCTGGATCGGCTCGTGCGACTCGGCAGCAAGGTCGAGGAGCTGGTAGAGCTTCGAGCGCGCTTGGGTGACGGGCAGCGAGATCATGAAAAAGCGTCCGTGATTGCGGACGCTTTTCAAGGATAAACTTGGGACTGGGAAGATGAGAACAGGCAGGAATGCCTATATCACATCACTCCCGGCGACCGAGGGCCATCATTAGGAAATAGAGGAGCTGGGCAAGCGAGCCGATGGCGGCGGCGACGTAGGTCATGGCGGCCCAGAAGAGGGCGTTCTTGGCGCGGTCGTGCTCGATGCTGGAGGCGACGCCGCTGCTTTCCATCCAGATGAGGGCGCGGCGGCTGGCGTCGAACTCGACGGGCAGGGTGACGAAGGAGAACAAGGTGGTGACGGCGAAGAGTCCGATCCAGATCCACAGCATGGTGGGGCTGCCCATCAATCCGACGCCGAGAATGCCGAGAATCATCACGTAGTTGAGCATCTTGCTGGAAAACTCGACGGCCGGGACGAGCTTGGAGCGCAGACCGAGCCAGACGTAGGCCTGCTGGTGCTGGACGGCGTGGCCGCATTCGTGGGCGGCGACGGCGGCGGCGGCGACGGAGTTCATGCCATAGACGCCTTCGCTGAGGTTGACCGTCTTTTTGATCGGGTCGTAGTGGTCGGTGAGCTGGCCGGGGGTGCTGATGACCTGCACGTCGTGGATGCCATTCTGGCTGAGCATGGCCTCGGCGATCTGGGCACCGGTCATGCGGATGGGGATTTGCGAATACTCGTGGAAACGGCGTTTGAGGGTGCTGCTGACGAGCAAGCTCACAAGCATGGAAACGACGATGATGACGATGTACGTCATGGAGAAACCGCCGGGCGCGTAGCCGACTTGGGCGAGGGAGAAGAGTTCTAAATTCATGGCTGGATTTTACGGTCTATCGGATGGGGCGCAACTGGTTTCATGGTGGAAACCGGGCGGGATTTTCCAGTGGCGACTCGCGGCGAGACGCCGCGAACACGGGCTGCCGCGAGACGCGGCAGCCACTTTTCATTCATAGCGATTTCACCCGGAGTGTCAGGGTGTGGGTCACGCCGGTGGCGGGATCGGTGGCGGTTAGAATGTGGGTGCCGGCGGTGAGGTGGATGATGGGCTCCGGGGTGGAGGGCTCGATGACGAGGGTGTCGGATTTCCACCGGGCGGTGCCGGGGAGATTGGTGACGGGGCGGAGCTTGTCGGAGCCGGAGGGGATTTCCGGATCGAGGAGGAAGGTGGAATTGTTAGCCGGGCTGATGATGCGGAGTGGTTCCTGGGCGGATTGGTCGGGGTTCAGGGCGAGGTCGCCACGGCGGAGGTTGTCGGAACTGGCGAACCACTCGGCGTAGGTGGGATCGAGGAGGGCCATGCCGGTGGAATCATAATCGGCGGGAGTGGCGGTGGGCGGGAGTTGGTCGGCGGGGACGAGGTCGCGGCGGGCGTTTTTGGAATCAGCGGGGACGAGCTTGCCGTTTCGCGGGTCGATGGTGATCTCGACGAGTCCGGCGGGGCGCTCGAACCAAGTGGGTTTCACGTCGCGGTGGAGGCGGCGCATGGCGCGGTGGAAGACGGGACCGGCCCCGGCGATGCCGGAGAGCCCCTTCATCGGCTGTTGCTCGAAATTTCCGGCCCAGACGCCGACGGTGAATTCGGGGGTGAAGCCGAGGCACCAGTTGTCGTGAAAGTCGGAGGAGGTGCCGGTCTTGACGGCGCAGCGGAAGGGGAGATCGAGCGGGCCGCCGGGTTGGAAAGCGGGGGCGCGGGCGTCGGAGTCGGAGAGGATGTCGGCGATTAGATAAGAAGAGGGAACATCGAACACCGAACGTCCAACATCTAACTTTGAAGGGAAGAGGATGGGCGGGCGGTGAAGGCCTAACCGGGCGAGGGTGGCGTATGCGTTGGTGAGTTCGAGCAGACGGACGGGAGCATTTCCCAAGGTGAGCCCGAGGCCGTGGAGGGAGGGATCGCCGCCGAGGGTGGTGATGCCGAGGTTTGCCAAAAGTTCGTGGAGTGGCCGCGGACCACCGAGGAGGTTGAGTTCGCGGAGGGCGGGGACGTTGAGCGAACAGGCGAGTGCGGTGCGGAGGGTGACGGGGCCGCGGTAGTTGCGGTCGTAGTTTTCCGGGAGGTCGAGACCTTGCGGGGTGCGGAACGGGCTGGGGATGTCGGCGAGGATCGAGGCGGGGGTGCGGTGGTTCCGCTCGATGGCGAGGAGGTAGGTGAAGGGCTTGAGGGTGGAGCCGGGCGAGCGGGGGGTGAGTGCACCGTTGAGCTGGCCGCCGCGCGAGTCGCCCCAATTGGAGGAGGAAACGAGGGCGAGGATTTCCCCGGTGGGGTTGTGAATGACGACGACGGCGGCATGGCGGAGATTGACATCCTTGAGCCTGGCCGTTTCCTCGCGGACGATGGCCTGAAGGTCGTTCTGGAGCGGGAGGTCGAGGGTGGTGGGGACCCGGCCGGTGAGGTCGGCGGCTTGGGCGGCGAGCCAGGGCGCGGGTTGGGATTCGACGAGAGGACGGAGGATGATGGCCTCGGCAAGCGCGGAGGTGATGCGGGCGGGGTGGGTTTTTCCGGTGGCGGCGAGCCGCGTGAGGACGGTGTTGCGGCGGACGGTGGCGCGCCGGGGATGATTGATGGGGTTGAGGCGCGTGGGGGCTTGGGGGAGTCCGGAGAGCAGGGCGCACTCGGCGAGCGAGAGGTCGGTGAGGGGCTTTTGGAAAAAGAACCGGGCGGCCTCGGCGGATCCGATCCGGAGATTTCCGTAGTCGAGGCGGTTGAGATAGGCGGTGAGGATCTGACGCTTCGACCAAGTCAGTTCCAAGCGGCGGGCGATCAGGGCTTCGCGGAGTTTGGTCAGCGGATTGCGTCTGGCGGGCGGTGAGGAAATTTTCACGAGCTGCTGGGTGATGGTGGAGGCTCCGGAAACGACGCGCCGGTGGGCGAGGCAATCCCGGGCGGACCGCAGCGTGGCTAACAGATCGATGCCGCCGTGTTGGAAAAACCGCTTGTCCTCGGCGGCGAGCGTGCAGGCGATAAGGTCAGCTGGGACTGCGTCCCACTCCACCGGCGAGGAGCGAGTCGAATCTGGCAGCGGGAGGTGCAGGAACGGAGTGCCGTGGCGGTCGAGCAAGACTGGCGAGACGACTGGATTTTTTAGCAGCCCGGCGGGCAGGGAGACGGCGAACGGCGCGACGAACCACCCCAGCGCCACGGCCAGCACACTCGCACAGCCGAGACGGATGAACCGGCGTCGCCATTTCGATTTCGAGTTCAAGCGCGGGAAGATGCCAACAAAACCGGCGGAAACAAATGGCAAAGTTTGCGATTGGAAAGGGGGGCCGAATTCGCTCGTATTCGTGGCGTATGAAAAAACAACTATTTCTAATGAGCTGCGCGATGGGGCTGATGCTGTTGCCAGCCGGAGCTGCGGATAAGGAAGAAACGCCGCTCGGCAAACAGATGGAAGCGATGAACGACGCGTTCAAAGGCTTCCGCCGCGAGACCGATGTGGTGAAGGGTGCTGCTCAAGCCCGTGAGGCGCAGCAAGCCGCGCTGAAGAGCGCGACGGAAGTGCCTGCCCTGCTCAAAGCCATGCCGGAAGGCCCCGACAAAGCCAAGGCACTGGCGGAATATCGGAAATCGATCGGCAAGCTTTTCGTAACGCTCTGTGAGGTCGAGGAAGCATTTCTCAATGGCAAGATCGATGAGGTCGCTAAGATCGTCGAAACTCTTAAGGAAGCCAAGAAGACCGGCCACGACAAGTTCATGGAGGAAGAGAAGGAGTGATCCTCCCACCCGTTTGATTTCAAGAAACAAAAAGGCCCGGATGCAATCGCGTCCGGGCCTTTTCCTTATGGGAAATGATCTGTTATTCGACGACGACCTTGGTCCCGGCTTTCACCTTGGAGTAGACGATCGGAATAGTGGCGCTCGGCCCCCGGATGCAGGCGTGGGAAGCAGGCCGGCGGCTTCTGGGCAGCGGGCCGATGTGGTGGCCCACGCCGTCGTTGGTGAGGCGCATCCAATAGCGCATCGCAGCACCTTGGAAGCGACCGCCTTCGGGGATCGGGTCAAGGGTGGAGTCGGCGTCGCTGTTCACCACCGCACCGGAAGCATCGAAGATTTTGCCGTATTTGTTGGAATGCTTGTCCACGACTTTCTCAAGGATGTAGTAAGTGCCCGGAGGCGTTGGACGGCTGGGAATGCCTGAGGAAACCGGATAGTCGATCGCCACTTCCTCGCCGTTCATGAGGAAGCCACGCTGCATTTCAAGACTGATACGGATGGAGGAGTTTTCCGCATTGGTGCGGGAAAGCACGTCCTCGTTTTTCCAAGTCGTCATGGTCTTGGGATAAGTGGGCTCCGCCTTGAAATGGTCGTAGGTGCCAGCGGGGAAAGGATTCAAGAATTTGCCATCCTTGGTGACTTGGGCACCGGGCTTCTGGTTGGCACAGTTCGCCAGCAAAAGCGTGGCGAGGGCGGCGGTAAACTGGGCGATGATTCGAAGCGAGGTCATGAGGTGGCGAACGTGGGACGCGCGGAACTAGGACAGATTCCCCCGAATTGCAACCCTCATGCGAATTTTTCCAGATCTCACCCTCCTGCCGGGATGCTTTTCACGGTCGCACCATCAACCCAGTGGCTGCCAATCAGGGTCGCCCGCGGGTGCTGCGGGACACCGCGCTCGTTGTGGTGGACCATGGAAATGAGCATGTCCAAGGCCGCCGCGCCGACGAGGTCGTTGCGCTGATCCATCCCGGCCCAGCCGCGGTGATCGGCCCGCCATTCATATTGGATCAGCCCGACGTCCTCGGGAACGCGCAGGCCGAGTTCATGGATCCAGCGCTCGACTTCGTGGTAAAGGGTGAAAATCACGTCCGGCTGGTTTTCCTCGAACCATTTCGAAAAAAGCGCCCGGTCGCCGCGCGCCGCCGCGACTTGGTAAAACGGCTGCGTCCTTTGCCCGACGGGCATCAAACGGCTTTGCGCGGTCAGAAATCCGGCCGAGAGTCGGCCTTCGATCAATTCGTCAATCACCCCGTCGAGAACCAGCGCCGGTCGCCGATAGCCGAGTTCCAGCGCTTTCTCGAACGCCACCAACGCCAGCGTGTGCTGGTCGCTGCAGGCGAACGAAAGCGCCGGTTCCCGCGTCCGCACACCGGTCACCAAGGCGGGAAATTCATCCCACAGCGGAGCCAGATTTGTCGGCAAACGGTTGCGCTGCATCAGTCCCACGATCACCACGCCGCGGATATTTCGCGCCCGGAAAATCGACAGCCAGCGCGCGACCGGGGTCTTCGGCTCGTGCAGCCAGAACTCGTCGAGCTGGTAGCCAAGTTGCTGGGCACGCTGGCGGCAACCTGCGACGTAAGCGGGGATCGTCGGATGATTGATAAAGGCATCCCGACTTTCGTGGGCGTTGATGATCGCCAGTGTCGCCTGAAATCCCGGGGATCGATTTTGCCGGAGTTCGGCCATCAGATGCGCCACCGTCGGATTTAGCCGGTATCCCATCGCCCTCGCCACATCCTCGATTTTGACTCGGGTTGCTTCGGAAATCCTCGGACTTCCGCGCAATGCCAAGCTCACCGTGTTCTTGGAAACCCCGGACGCCTTGGCCACCTCCGCCATCGTCGGCTGCAACATCGGCGCGAATTTCCCAGGAAATCAGCGCCGGGTCCAGTGTGAAGTATGACTGTCATACGATTCGACTCTTTCCGTCGCTCGCACGGAACTGCATTAAGCAACTGTCATGCCATTCACGATCGGTCTAGATTATGGAACAAACTCAGCCCGCGCCCTGGTGGTCGATTGCTCCAACGGCCGCGAAATCGGCACCGCGGTGGTCGATTACCCCTCGGGAAACCAAGGAATCCTCCTCAACCCGTCCGACCACCACTTGGCTCGCCAGAATCCGGCGGACTACGTGTTTGCCGTCGAGAAAGCGACCTTGCACGCCCTCGCCGCCGCACGGGAAACCGAGCCCTCGTTTTCCAACGATCAGGTAATCGGCATTGGCATGGATGGCACCGGTTCCAGTCCGCTGCCGGTCGACAAGAGCAACACTCCCCTCGCCTTCGATCCGAAATTTTCCGCAAACCTAAACGCCCAGTGTTGGCTCTGGAAGGACCACACCAGCATCCCCGAAGCCGCGGCCATCACCGCAACCGCTGCCAAGCTCCGCCCGCAGTTCCTCGCGAAAATCGGCGGCACTTATTCGTCCGAGTGGTTCTGGGCGAAAATCTGGCATTGCCTCAAAGTCGATCCGACTGTCTTCGACGCCGCCTATTCGTGGGTCGAGCTCTCCGATTTCATCCCCGCCTTGCTCGCTGGAGTCACCGATCCGAAAGCCATCATGCGCGGTGTCTGCATGGCCGGCCACAAGGCGATCTACGCCGAAGACTGGGGCGGCCTGCCCGACAAGGAATTCCTAACCGCCCTCGATCCCAAGCTCGCCGATCTCCGCGACCGTCTTTACGACAAGGCGCACGATGCTTCCGCCATCGCCGGCAATCTCTGCCCGGAATGGGCCGCGAAACTCGGCCTAACCGCCGGCATCCCGATCGCCATCGGCGAAATGGACGTCCACTACGGCGCCATTGGCTGCGGCGTGGATGAAGGCACGCTCGTCAAAGTCATCGGCACCTCCACCTGCGATTGCGCGGTCGTCTCCGCGGAAAAAACCGTGCAGGACATCCCCGGCATCTGCGGCATCGTCAAGGGCGCGATCCTGCCCGGCTACTTCGGCATCGAAGCCGGCCAATCCGCGGTCGGCGACATTTTCAAATGGTTCGTCGAAGGTGTGTTGGAAGACGCCTCCCTCCACGGCCAGCTAACCGAAGAAGCCGCCTGCCTCAAGCCCGGCCAATCCGGCCTTCTCGCGCTCGATTGGAACAACGGCAACCGCACCGTCCTCGTCGACCAACTCCTCACCGGCCTCCTGCTAGGCCAGACGCTCTACACCACCAAAGCCGAAATCTATCGCGCGCTAATCGAGGGCACCGCGTTCGGCGCCCGCGCCATCGTCGACCGCATCCGCGAATACGGCGTGCCCGTCGAGCGCATCGTTTGCTCGGGCGGCATCGCCGAGAAAAACGCGGTGCTCATGCAAATCTACGCCGACGTGACCGGCTGCGAAATGCGGGTTTCCCGCTCGTCCCAATCCTGTGCGCTCGGTTCCGCCATCGGTGCCGCCGTGGTCGCGGGTGCGCATCCGGATTTCAAGACCGCCCAAGCCGCAATGACCGGGTTGAAGGAAATCAGCTACAAGCCGGACCCCGAACACCAGGCGATCTATCAACAACTCTACGAGCTCTACCGCGAGCTCCACGATTCCTTCGGCGGAGTCACCAAATCGGCCGATCTCGGCCATGTCATGAAAAACCTTCTCTCCCTCAAAGCCCAACAATCCCGCTAACACCATGGCCTCCGACATCAACAAATTCGATCATCTTGAAATCTGGTTCGTCACCGGCTCCCAACACCTTTACGGACCCGAGGCGCTCAAGAAAGTCGATGAGCACGCCCAGGTCGTCGTCGATGCCCTGAACGCCACCGGCACGCTCCCACACAAGGTCGTTTTCAAGCCCGTCCTCAAGTCCTCCGACGAGATCACCCAGTTCGCCATCGACGCGAACTCGGAAAAAAACTGCATCGGCATCATCACCTGGATGCACACGTTTTCCCCCGCGAAAATGTGGATCGAAGGCCTGCAAATTCTCCGCAAACCGCTTGCCGACCTGCACACCCAGTTCAACCGCGACATCCCGTGGGATTCCATCGACATGGATTTCATGAACCTGAACCAGACCGCCCACGGCGGCCGCGAGTTCGGTCACATCGGCGCGCGCCTGCGGCTGCCACGCAAGGCCGTTGTAGGTCATTGGCAAGACCCCGAAGTCCACGAGCGCCTCGCCGCATGGGCTCGCGCCGCCCGCGGGTGGCATGCTTCACGCGGCCTCAAACTTGCTAGAATCGGCGACAACATGCGCTACGTTTCCGTCACGGAAGGCGACAAGGTTTCCGCCGAAATCCGCTTCGGCTGGGAAGTGAATACCTATGGCATCGGCGATCTTGTCGCGAAGATCAACGCCGTCACCGAACTCCAGATCGACGCCCTTTGCGCGATCTATGAAAAAGACTATCGCGTCGCTCCCGAGCTAACAAAAGGGGCGGCCCGCCACCAATCCCTGCGCGACTCCGCAGCCATCGAGATCGGCCTCCGCACGCTGCTGGAGGAAGGTGGCTTCACCGCCTTCACCACCACCTTCGAAGACCTCCATGGCATGAAACAACTGCCCGGCCTCGCCGTGCAGCGCTTGATGGAAGACGGCTACGGATTCGCCGGTGAAGGTGATTGGAAAACCGCCGCGCTCACCCGCGTCATGAAAGTTATGGCCGATGGTCTAGCAGGCGGCACTTCCTTCATGGAGGACTACACCTATCACCTCGATCCCGCGAACCCGCTAGTGTTAGGTTCCCACATGTTGGAAATCTGCCCGTCCATCGCATCGGAAGTTCCGAAGATCGAAATCCACGCGTTAGGCATCGGCGGCAAGGAAGATCCCTGCCGCATGGTCTTCGATTGCGGCCCGGGCAAGGCGGTCAATGGTTCCATCATCGACCTCGGCAGCCGCCACCGTTTCCTGGTCAACGAGGTCGAATGCGTCGCTCCGCAAAACGAATTGCCGAAGCTTCCCGTCGCCCGCGTGTTGTGGAAACCCCAGCCCGATCTCAAGACCGCCACCGCCGCCTGGATCTACGCCGGCGGCGCGCACCACACCGTCCTTTCCTACGCTCTAACTTCAGAGCATCTTGAAGATTTTGCGGAGATCGCGAAGATCGAACTCAGTGTGATCAACGAGGACACCCGTCTGCGTTCCTACAAGAACGAGCTGCGCCAGCAGGATCTCTATTTCCACCTCGCCCAAGGCATCCAAGGCTGACGCGCATGAGCTATCAATCCATCAAGGAGGAATGCCTCGCGGCCAACCTCGCCCTGCCCAAAACCGGACTCGTCGATCTAACATTCGGTAATGTTTCCGTCGCCGATCCCCAGCGCCGGGTCTTCGCGATCAAACCGAGCGGCGTCGATTACGACAAACTAACCGCTGATGACATGGTGATCCTCAATTACGAGGGCAACATCATCGAAGGAGAACTTCGCCCCTCGTCGGACACGCCCACGCATCGCTGCCTGTTTTTGAATTTCCCCGGCATCCGCTCGGTCGTCCACACGCACTCTCGCAGCGCCGTCGCGTTCGCCCAAGCCGCGTTGGATCTCCCCTGCCTCGGCACCACCCATTGCGACTATTTCAACGGTCCCGTCCCGGTCACCCGCACGATGACCCCCTCGGAAGTCGGCGGCGAATACGAATGGGAAACCGGCAAGGTCATCGTCGAGCGCTTCGCCGGCCTCAATCCGTTGGACGTCCCCGCCGTCCTCGTCCGCAACCACGGTCCTTTCGCCTGGGGACCGAGCGCCGCCAAAGCGGTCGAAACGGCGCTGGCCCTGGAAATCGTCGCCGACATGGCGCTCAAAACCCTCTCGCTCAACCCGTCCGCAGCCAGTGCCCCGCCGCATTTGTTGCAAAAACATTTCTTCCGTAAACACGGCGCAAATGCTTACTACGGACAGTCCAAATGATTCCCTGAACGATTGAATAACCAACCCATGAAAACTCCAAAATTCGCACTTCTATCCGTCGCCGCTGTTTGCGCCCTCGCCCTAGCCGGTTGCAAATCCGAAACCGCCGGCTCCGGCAAAAAGCTCAAGCTCGCATTCGTCAGCAACAACGCCGCCATCTTCTGGACCATCGCCCGCTCCGGTTGCGAGGCCGCCGAGAAGGAACTCGGCAATGTGGAAGTGGACTTCCGCATCCCGTCCTCCGGCGGTGCCGCCGAGCAACAAACCATTCTCGACGACCTTCTCGCCAAAGGCGTGGACGGCATCGCGGTCAGCCCTGTCGATCCCGCCAACCAAACCGCTTTCCTCAACAAGATCGCCGAGCAGACCCTGCTCATCTGCCACGACAGCGACGCTCCTGATAGCAAGCGCGTCGCCTACATCGGCACCGACAATTTCGCCGCGGGCACCGAGGCCGGAAAGCTGATCAAGGAAGCCCTGCCAGACGGCGGCAAGATCATGGTCTTCGTCGGCGCGACGGATGCGGAAAATGCCAAGCAACGCTTAGGCGGCATCAAGAAGGAACTCGAAGGCTCGAAGGTCAGCGTCATCGACGTTCGGACCGACGATACCGACCTCGTTCGCGCCCAGAAGAACGCCGAGGATACCCTCGTGAAATATCCTGACATCGCCTGCCTCGTCGGCCTCTACAACTACAACGGCCCGGCCATTCTCAACGCCGTCCGCAGCGCCAACAAGCAGGGCAAGGTCAAGATCGTCTGCTTCGATGAAGACGACAAAACCCTCGAAGGCGTGGCCTCCGGCGACATCTACGGCACCGTCGTCCAACAGCCCTTCGAATTCGGCAAACAAGCGATCACGAAAATGGCCAAGCACCTCGCCGGCGACAAGGAAGCCCTTGCAGGCGGCAAGCAGATCGTCCCGACCCGCAACCTGAAGAAGGCCGATGTCGCCGCTTTCCAAGCCGATCTGAAGAAGATCCTCGGCAAGTAACCGATCACCCGACCCGCCAACGCCATGAGCAAGCCACCACTGCTGGAGATGCGGGGAATCTGCAAACGGTTCCCCGGGGTCGTGGCGTTGGACAAGGTCAGCTTGACCATCGGCGAGGGCGAGGTCCTCTCGCTCTGCGGCGAGAATGGCGCGGGCAAGTCGACCCTGATGAAGATCCTCGGCGGCGTCTATCAGCCGGAAGAGGGGCAGTTGTTCGTGGACGGCAAAGAGGTCAGGATCAACAACGTGAACGACTCCATGGCTCTCGGCATCGGGTTCATCCATCAGGAGCTCAACGTTCTCGAAAATCTCGACATCGCGGGCAACGTCTTCCTCGGCCGCGAGCCGTTGATCCCGCCGTTCAAGCTGATCAACCGCAAGAAAATCCACGCCGATACCGAACCCCTCCTCAAGCGGGTCGGTCTCAACCTGCCGACCGACAAGCGCCTCGGAGATCTTCCCATTGCCCAGCAGCAGATGGTGGAAATCGCCAAGGCGCTCTCGCAGAACGCGCGCATCCTGATCATGGACGAACCCACGTCCAGCCTCACCCTAACCGAGACGGACAAGCTGTTGGAACTCATCGCCGAGCTCCGCAAGCAGGGAGTCAGCATCATCTACATTTCCCACCGGCTGGGAGAAGTCGACCGCTGCTCCGACCGCGTCGAAGTGCTTCGCGACGGCAAGAACGCCGGCGGCCTGACCCGGGCGGAAATCAGCCATGACAGCATCGTCGCCAAGATGGTCGGCCGCGAGATCAAGAGTTTCTACACGCCGTCCGGAGCGACGGTGACCAACGGTTACCTCAAGGTCCGCAACGTGAAGACCACCCGTTTCCCTGACAAGAATGTCGGTTTCGATGCCTCGCGCGGGGAAATACTCGGCTTCGCCGGACTGGTCGGCGCGGGCCGCTCCGAAGTCGTCAAAGCCATCTGCGGCCTCGATCCGAACGGCTCCGCGGAAGTGAACCTCGGCAGCGAAAAGCTCCTCATCCGCAAGGCCGCCGACTCGATCGGCCACGGCATTTTCCTCGTGCCGGAGAATCGCCGCGAGGAAGGACTCGTCACCGCCATGTCGGTTAGGGAGAACACCACGCTCCCCGATCTCGGCACTTACTCATCCATGGGCCTCATCAACAAGGGCCGCGAAACCAAAGTCGCCAACGAGCAGATTGCGGCCCTCAGGACCAAGACCCCGCACGCGGAGACGCTCGTGCGCAACCTCAGCGGCGGCAACCAGCAGAAGGTCGTCATCGGCAAATGGCTCGCCATGGGCCCCAAAGTCCTGATCATGGACGAGCCGACCCGCGGCATCGACGTCGGCGCCAAGTCGGAAATTTACAAGCTCATGCGCGAGCTCGCCGCCAACGGTGCCGTGATCTTGATGATCAGCAGCGACATGGAGGAAGTCCTCCACGTCAGCGACCGCGTGGCGGTCATGCACGAAGGCCGGATCACCGGCGTCCTCGACCGCGAGGACTGCAACGAACAAAACGTGATGCAGCTCGCGGTCGGGCGCCCGCTTCCTGTTAGCGAGCCCGCTTTTGCCTCTTGATTTCCCCATCCGTCCCAGCATGAAAAAAGAACTCGGTATCTTCTCCCTCCTCGTCGTCCTCTGCATCGTCACGGCCTCGATCAATCCGAAATTCATCTCGCCCGCAAACCTCACCAATCTTGCCAATTCCGTCGGCATGTACGGCGTCTTCAGCCTCGGCCTGGGCTTGGTCATCATCACCGGCGGCATCGATCTATCCGTCGGCTCGATGTGCGCGCTCAGCGGAGTGATTCTGGCGATTCTCCTCACCGAACGGGATTGGGCCTGGCCGATAGCCACCGCCGTTGCCCTGATCATTCCGATGTTCTTCGGCTGGGTCCACGGCGTGCTCATCACGAAAATGAAGATGCAGCCGTTCATCGTGACCCTGTGCGGACTGCTGATCTATCGGGGAGCCGCCCGCTTCGTCGCTGACGACGTCACCAAGGGCTTTGGCAACAGCGAGGGATTCGAAACCTTGAAAAGCATCGCCAGCGGCAAACTGCTGGGAGTGCCCATGCCTTTCGTGCTGCTGATCGTCATCGGCGCCATCCTCTGGGTCGTGCTGCACCGCTCGGTTTACGGCCGTTATTTGTTAGCCGTGGGCCGCAACGAGGAAGCCGCCCGTTTTTCCGGCATCAATACCCGCCTCGTCATCAACGGAGCCTACATCATCGCCGGCCTGCTCACCGGAGTGTCCGCCATCCTCATCGCCTTCTACACCAACACCGTCTCGCCTTCCAGCCACGCGAACTCCTACGAGCTCTACGCCATCGCCGCCGCCGTCCTCGGCGGTTGCAGCCTGCGCGGCGGCGAGGGGTCGATCATCGGCATCATCATCGGCACCGCCCTTCTGCAAGTCCTCCAGAACCTCGTCAATCTCCTGGGAATCGACAGTTCCCTCAACTTCGCCGTCATGGGCACCGTCGTCCTGCTAGGCGTCCTGGCCGACCAGATGCTCCAGCGCCGCGCCGCCGCGAAACTGGTGGCGCATTGAGCCGGAGCGCGTCGGGAAGTAGGAACGCTGGCTTTAGCCGGCGTGTCTATCATCACTGGACTGGACGGGCCGGCTGAAGCCAGCGCTCCATTGCGAGTCCTGCCTGACCAAGTGCGCTGGGGCTTGGATAGAAATTCACTCCAACGGCGAAAGCAAATGCGAGAGCGTTTCCGCGTCGATTCGGAGCTTGCTGGTTTCGTCGGATAGAAGCGCTTCGACGAGGGCGGCCTTGTGCTTTTGGAGTTCGAGGATGCGATCCTCGATGGTGCCGCGGCAGACGAGTTTGTGGACGAAGACGGGCTTGGTCTGGCCGATGCGGTGGGCGCGGTCGGTCGCTTGGTTCTCGGCGGCGGGGTTCCACCACGGGTCATAGTGGATGACCGTGTCGGCGGCAGTTAGATTGAGGCCGGTGCCGCCGGCTTTGAGGGAAATGAGAAAGACGGGGATTTCGCCTTGTTGGAATTCTTTCACCAGCGTGGCACGGTCCTGGGTCTGGCCGGTTAGTTTCAGATAGGGGATTTTTTCCGCGATCAGGTGCTCCTCGATGAGGGCGAGCATGGAGGTGAAAGTGGAGAACAACAGGATGCGGCGGCCTTCCTCCAGCAGCGTGGGCAGCAGTTCGGTCGTTAGATAGTCGAGCTTGGCGGAGTCGGTTACCTTTTGCGCGGCAGGGGACTTGAGAAGCTGCGGGTGGCAGCAGATCTGGCGGAGCTTGAGCAGGGCGTCGAGGACGATGATGTGGGACTTGGCGAGACCCTTGGCGGCCATGGCGTCGCGAACGCGTTTGTCCATGGCGGCGCGGACGGATTCGTAGAGATCGGTCTGCTTTTTGTGGAGCTCGATGCCGTGGATAAGTTCGGTTTTTGCGGGAAGCTCGGTGGCGACTTGGTCCTTGGTGCGGCGCAGGATCAGCGGCGCGACTCGGCGGTTGAGCGCGAGCTGGGCGTCGGAGGAGCGGTCGCGCTCGATCGGGCGGCGGACGTGGGCGTTGAAGGATTTTTCGTCTGCCAGAAACCCGGGCATGAGGAAACGCATCAAGCTCCAGAGTTCGCCGAGGTGGTTTTCCATCGGCGTGCCTGATAGGCAGAGCCGGTGGGCGGACTTGAGTTTGCAGGCGTTCTGGGCGCTGATGGACTTGGGGTTTTTGATATACTGGGCCTCGTCGAGAACGATGACGTGCCAGTCCTGCCGCGAAAGCTCGGGGAAGTCGCGGGCAAGCAGCGGGTAGGATGTTAGGACTACATCGGCGGATGAAATCTGGCCGAACTCCGCGGCGCGGTCCTTGCCATGCAGGGTGACGACCTTGAGATGCGGGGTGAATTTTTCGGCCTCTGCCGTCCAGTTAGGAACGACGGAGGTGGGAGCGATGACGAGCGATGGCAGGCCGGGATTCTTCGCGCGCTCGGCGGCGAGGTGGGCGAGGGTCTGCACGGTTTTGCCGAGGCCCATGTCATCGGCGAGGATGCCGTGCAGGCCGTGGGCTGCCAGAAACTGGAGCCAGCGGTAGCCCTCGACCTGATAGTGGCGGAGCTCGGCGCGGACGGTGGCGGGAATTTCCGCAGGCGGCAACGAGCTGATATGCTTCAGGCTGTGGCCGAGCTTGGCCAGGGCGCGGGTGGTCTCGGAGGAGTCAATGGCGAGCGTGTCGGCGACGCCGGCGGCGGTGAGGCGGTCGATGCGGATGGGGCCGTCACTGGCGGATCCATGAAAAAGGTGGCGGACCTGATCGACGATTTCTATCAGACGCTTGGCGGGGAAGCGGATAAAGCCGTCCTCGGGATTTTCGCAGGGGAGGGTGAGAAACTCCGGGAGATCGGGGGCATCGGCCGACGGCAGGTCCATCCGGATGGCGTCGGCGATGATGGGGATGAGGCTGACTTGCCTGCCGTTGAGTTCGAAGGAAATGTCGAAGCGAAACCAGTCGATGCCGTGATCGGGATCGGCCTCGATGGCGGGGAAAATCTCACCGGCATCGTGGGCGGTTAGACCGGCCTTCGGATCGATCTCGATGGTCCAGCCGGCAGCGCGGAGTTTCGCCGTTTGCGGGCTTTCCAACAACGCGAGCCACGCGAGCTGCGGGGTGGGAAACGGGTTTTGGGGAACGAAGGAGTGAAGAGCGGCGGTGTCGAGATGCTGGACCGCGATGAGCCCCGTTAGGGAAAGCAGGCCGGCTTTGCGGAGGTTTTGCCAGTGGGCTTGCTCGGCCTCGAAATCACGCGGCCAGACGAGGCGCTTGCCCGCGCGAAGTTCCGAGTGGCTTTGCAGCTGGCCCTTGGACAGCGGCGCGAGCAGGGGGCTGTCGGAGTAACGGAAGGAAAGCAATCCAACGGTTAGGATTTGCGGGTCCCGTTTGCTGCCAAGAGTGCGGGTATAAATCCGGAGGTGGGGGTTCGGTGCGTCGGCCTGGCGGGTTTCTGTTTCCACTTTCGCCGGGGTGGGCAGGCTGGCGGAGGGGATGGCGGAGAAACGCTCGGAGATGATGGAAACATCCTTGGCGGAAACGGCCGGGCCGGATTGCCAAGCGCTGAGGATGGCCGCGGGAAGGTCGCTCTCCAGCAGCCCGAGGCTGCCGGTGGCGGGATCCAGATAGCGGGGCGGCAGGGTGGGGAGGATGATGAAATCCGGATTCCCGCATTCGAGCACCGGCCGGGCGCTGCCGCTTGGCAATACTTTCCAAGTGGCTTTGACCTGCTGCGTTGGACCGGACGTGACCGGGCGATAGTGTTCCGATCGATCGTCGGCCTCTTGGCCGTGGAAGACGTTGCCGGTTTCCAAGGCACCGGCGAGAATTTCCTCCCACCCGCTCCCTTCAAAGGGCATGTCGTCCCACAGGTGGAGCTTGCGAAAGCGCTGATGATAGATGGTCACGACGACCAGATCCTCGCGCGTCATGTATTTGGGCGGTCTCGAGGGATCGGCATTGGCCCGCGAGTCGGAAATCCGGATGCTGCCGTCCTTCTGGCGGGTCCCGACGCGAAGGACGAAGTTCATGTGAGAGCTTTCGGAAAACTGCGGCTTCTCGATGCAGTAGGCGAGGAAGCGGTTTTCCGGTTTCGCGGCCGCAGCGGGAGTGGTCGGGTTGCTGGCGCGGGCTGCCGCTTCGATCCTCGTCAGCCAATCGCGGAGCTCCGCGTTGAGCTGCGGAGCGGCACTCTCGGGGACCTTGGACAGCTCGGAGGAGAGATACGACAACAGTCCGGCGGCGTGCTTGCAGAGATAGCCAACCGGGCATGAACAATCGGGATCGATCCCCCATTTTTCATTCACCATCCCGAACCTGACCTCGGTCTGATAGGGTTTCGGCGCGGTGCCATGGATCGCCGCGGAAACGACCACGTCCCGTTCGTTGGAGTGAATCGTGGCAACAAGCTGGCGGATCATCCGTTCGGACGCGTAGGCATGGCCGCGCGCGAAAGTCCGGTAGTCGAACGCACTTTTCCATTTCCCGGAGATGATCCACTGCCGCAGGCCCGGTTGGCCGGATAGGTTCGAGAAATCGTATGACATGGGGGGATCGGCAACGCGCTCGTGGGAACCCTTTCGGGGATGCTTCGAATGGTCAATGCTTCACTGCCGGCTGCAAGCCATGCGCTTGGCCAACGGAAAAGGCGGCGGGGTTACCCCGCCGCCTTCGTTAAACCGTGGTGGGCCGCCGTCGTTCCGAGCCGCGAATGGCGCAATGACGCGGAGCGGTGGCCGCCCATAAATTTGATCACCAACAACAATGATAGAACGTCGGCAAAACGCGGGATTGTTTCAAGAAAATGGATTTTCCCGGAGGAGTTGGCTGAGCCGCCGCCGCCCCAAGCCAAGGGAGACGTGGGGCGGCGGCCACCCGAAAGCGAACCAACCCGGTCAAACTAACCGAAATCGCGCCGCCGGATGAAGCCATTCCCGGTGACAGTATGTTCACCCGCCCTTGCGGGTCGCGCGATGACGTGGTAACCGGTTGGCCGGATGGGTATCAACGACCGAGATTATCACCGGAACGAGCACCGCGAGGGCGGGGGACTTTTTGCGCAACTCACGCCGGTGGTTAAATGGCTGCTCGCCCTGAACTTGGGCATCTATTTCCTGGATTTGCTCCTGTCGAACTCATCAGGTGGCCGACCGCTCCGGGATTTTGGGGTTTTCGCGATTCAGTCCGCTGTGTTTCAGGGAAGAATTTGGGAGTTTATTACCTTTCAGTTTCTCCATGGCAGCGTGGGTCATGTCTTGTTCAACTGTGTGGGGATTTTCTTTTTCGGTCCGTGGTTGGAGCGCTGGTGGGGAGCGAGGAAATTTCTCATTTTTTACCTGCTGTGCGGGGCTGCGGGGGCTTGTTTTTTCACGTTGCTGGTATTCCTGGGAGTGGTTCCAGACGCCTATTTGGTGGGTGCATCCGCGGGCGTCTATGGGATCTTCATCGGGGTGGCGATGATCGCGCCGAATATGAGGGTGATGCTGCTGATTCCGCCCATCGAACTGTCCATGCGGCAACTGGCGATCGCGCTGATGGCGATTTCCGTGGGCGCGATCCTGCTCAAGCTGGGCGGCAACGAGGGCGGCGAGGCGGGCCATCTGGGTGGGGCGATCCTCGGGTTCATCCTGATGCGGTATCCATGGTTGTTAGGGCGGGGGCAGGAGCTTGAGATCGTCCGGCCCAAGGCAATTCCCCGACCTCCGGAGTCCAAACTGCGGCCGCGCTCGGGATTGGAGAAAGACCAGGATTCCGCGGTGGATGTGATCCTTGAGAAGATTTACCGCGAGGGTGTGCACAGCCTCACCGACGAAGAACGGGACTTGCTGCGAAAGGCCTCCGACTCCAAACAATCCTCACGATGACCGACGCGGAAATGATCTACTCGCCCGATGCCGGGCAACAACTCGCCCGCTTGCGCGCGATCATGCACCGGTTGCGTGCTCCCGGCGGCTGCCCGTGGGATGCGGAACAAACTCATGAATCGCTGGTGCCGAATCTCATCGAGGAGGCTTATGAGACGGTGGACACGATCCAGCGTGGCGATTTCGAGCATCTCAAGGAGGAGCTGGGCGACTTGTTGCTGCAGGTGGTGTTCCACAGCGAGATAGCCGGGGAAACCGGGCGCTTCACGTTGGACGACGTGGCTCGCGGGATCAGCGACAAGCTGGTGCGCCGCCACCCGCACGTTTTCGGCGATAGCAATGTCGCCGACACCGACTCAGTGCTCCGGCAATGGGACGAGATCAAGCGCGCTGAAAAGGGCGAGGAGGATGAACTCTATCTGCACGGCGTCGGCAAAGGTCTGCCAGCCTTGCTGCGGGCATCCAAGTTGCAAAAAAAGGCATCCAAAGTGGGTTTCGATTGGCCGGTGGAGTCTGGCGTGATCGCCAAGATCCGTGAGGAACTGCTCGAACTGGAAGCCGCCGTGGACGCGCGGGATTTGGCTGCGGTTTCCGAGGAAATGGGCGACCTGCTGTTCTCGGTGGTCAATCTGGCCCGGTTCCGGCAGGTCGATCCCGAAGTGTTAATGGCCGCGGCCAATAGCAAGTTCGAGAAGCGCTTCGGGGAAATGGAACGACTTCTCAGCGCCCGGAGCCTGACGTTGGAAGCGGCCACCGCGGAGCAGATGGAAGATGCTTGGGAGAGCGCGAAACGCCAGCTGCTTCGCTAGGCCCTGTCACTTCGGGGAGGATGCGGTGATCTTGACGGTTTTCGCCGGACCGTGAGGAAACCATTTGCCGCCGAGTTGGGTGCGTAGGCGCAATTTCCATTCGTCGCCCGTCTCCAGCTTGTCTCCTGCCGTGGAAGATTTGAAAACGAATCGATTCTCCGTCGCGGCCAGGACGTTTGCCTTCCTTTGCTCCAGCCAATCACAATCGGTGGTCGTGATTTCGTCGATGAAAATGCCGGTCGGGGATTTCGGTGCGGCCTCGTGGGTGTAAATCGCACCGCCCTTGGTGAAGTAGCGGAACCGGATCCGGATCGGAAGCGCGGACGCGGGCAGGGAACGGTTCGTGGAGGACACGGAGATGTCGGAACGGGTGTCGCTGACGCCCTTGATCGGATCGCCCAAGACTTTCCAGGTCACACCGCCATTGGTCGAGCTTTCGATGACCAGAATGCTGCCCCGAGTCATAAAACCCCGGCGGAACTGGAAGCTGAGCTTGCTTTTCGAGTTTGTGATGAGATCGCGGCCGAGTTCGAAGGATTGATCGGGAACTCCCCGATCCATGACGTCATACGCCGTGGGAAAGGTGAGGTGAAACGAGCGGGCTCCGGAAACCACTCCAAAGCCTTGGAATGACGAGGGTTTCACAATCAAAGGGTAGTTATTCCCGGTTGTGCCATCGATGATATTTGAATTTCCGGGATCCTCGGCATTCTCTTTCCACCGGCTGGAGTTTTGCCGGAACGCCACCACTTGCACGCTCTCGGCTCCGGCGGGAGCGCTGAAAGTGTAGGTGCCGGTGGCATTGGGTGGAACGGTCGAAGGGCCGGCGATCTGCTGGTTCGAAGTGAGGAGATCCGGATTGATGAGTGTGACCGAATAACTGTGGGACGCGGGTATGCCAACGCCGCCGATCCCGCTGACCCTGACATTGAAGGTGGTGTCCTTGGCGACCGACCTGATGTTGACGGCGGGACTGACTTCCCAAACGATGGCGGGATCACCATAATCGGTGCTTCTCTGGATATTGCGGATGGGCACGGCATTGCCATTGGCATCCGTCATTTTCACGTTGGCAAAGGTGAAATCCGCACCATCGCGGCTGAGCGACCAATAAGGAGAATTGATGCTCACCGGGAAAAATCCGGCGGCGGGATAGGCCACAAAACCCGAGGGCCGATCGGGCATTTCGCTGGGTTTCTGCAAGACGTAGAAGACATTCGTCGGAGGCTTGGAAACGGAGCTTCCCGGCTGGTCGCCGGTGGCGAAAGTGGTGGCTCTTGGAAACAAATTCCAGCGACGGTGACCGACCAGCGAGTTCCACGATGAGGTCAGGGTGCTGCTGGTAAGCTGCTCGACCATGTATTCGGTAATTGCACCGGGTCCGTACAGCCCGAAGGCAAAATTGCCCTTGGAGTTCGCGTTCCAAGCCGCCGTGGACCATCCGGTGAGATGGCTTGGGGGATTGTGGGAGAGCGCCAGATCCGTGCCGGTTTGCGGATTGTAATTTCGCACCAGCATCAGGGCGGCTTCCTGCGACGCCTTTGCTTTCAAGGTGGAGGAGGACGGCTTGAATGGGTCCGTGGACTCGATGGTCACCGTGGAATTCGAACTCACCACCACATCCGAATGCACTCCGCACATAGCGCGGAAATAGTTGACCCGCCGCTCGACGTCATTGACGAAATCGTCCGAAATTGTCCCGTTGTTACCTGAATAGTTGCCGGTCCAGTTGATACGCTTCTCGTAGCCTTCGGAGGCTTGGTAAACCGCGTGCCAGAAGGCAACCACGTCGTTCCGGTCCTGATTGTTGACGGCGAGTCCCGAGCTGTGCATGCGCTGCGGACTGTCAGGATAGGTGCCTGGTTGCCAAGCCTCGGCAAGACCCGCGCTGCCAAGGAACAGGCACAGCGCTGTCCTCGTCAGCAAGAGTTGATTTACCTTCATCACGCCCGGATAATTAGCATTCCGAGTATCTAAGGTAAACTTAATTTTTTATTTTTGAACGTTTTCAGACTGCGTATTTCGCAAAAAAATTGCTCAACCCTCGTCGAACTCGTAGCGCAGGGCGGACAGGCAAAAAAGGGTGGCTGTCTCCACCCGCAAGACAATGGAGCCCAAGGAGATTGGCAGAAATCCAGCAGCAATCGCGGCGGCGGTTTCGTCCGTGGAAAAGTCCCCTTCCGGGCCCACCAGCAAGGTGGCTTGGGTGGTGGATGGGTGATCTCTTAAAATTTTTCGCAGCGGAACCGCGCCCGGAGCGAGCGAGGCGATGAGTTTCAGCCCGGGCGCTGCGGCCTGGCTGCCGACCCAGTGATCAAAGGCAAGCGGGTCGCCGATTTCGGGAAGCGTATCCTGACCGCATTGTTTGCACGCTTCGAGGGCGTTGCGCCGCCATTTCTCGGATTTTCCCTCACCCGGTTGGACGACGGTGAAGCGAGTGACCAGCGGCTGAATCGCGGCGATCCCGAGCTCGACGGATTTTTGGACGATGAGGTCCATGTTTTTTCCCTTCGGAATCGCTTGGGCCAGGGTGATGGCTGGCAACGGTGAGCGCGATGGCAGGATTTTCCCCAGCTTCAACGGGACGCGGTCTCGGGAAACCCCGAGCACCTCAGCGGCGGCCCGGCGACCGTGACCATCGAAAACGATGATCGAATCGCCTGGCTTCATCCGCAGGACTTGCGAGAGATGGCGGGCTTCATCGCCGGACAGCGCTGGCTCGGTGAGCCATGCGTCCGGTGGAAGGAAAAAGCGAGCCATGGGACTAATAGGACCAATATGACCTATCGACAGTGTCAGAGATCAAAGAACCGCTTCGCCTTTTTGAAAAACCCTTCCTGCATCGGAGAATTGTGCTCACCGATGGATTCGGAAAACGCGCGGAGTTTTTCCTGCTGGTCGCCGTTGAGCTTGGTCGGGACTTCCACTTGGACGGTCACGTTGAGATCGCCGCGGCGGCCGCTTGAGAGTGAGGGCATGCCTTTTTCACGAAGTCGGAAAACGGTCCCGCCTTGGGTGCCGATCGGAATCTTGATTGAGGATTGGCCGTCGAGTGACGGCACTTGCAACTCGCCACCCAGCGCGGCAACGGAGAATGGGAGCGGCACGGAGCAAAACAAATCGGAGTCGTCGCGTTCGAAAACGTCGTGATCCCGGACGTGGAGGAACACGTAGAGATCCCCCGCCGCGCCGCCGCGGACGCCGGAATCGCCATTTCCCGAAGAACGCAGGCGCGTGCCGGTATCGACGCCCGCCGGGATGCGGAGCTTGATCCGGCTGTCGCGCTGGACGCGACCGTCGCCCTTGCAGCTGGTGCATGGGTCGGAAATCGTTTCACCAGCCCCACGGCATTCCGGGCAGGTCGTTTGCTGGATGAAAATCCCCGCTTGGCGCGCGACCACGCCACGGCCGCCGCAAGTCGAGCAGGCCTTGATGCCGCCCGAGCCCTTGGAGCCTTTTGCTCCGCACGGTTCGCAAGGGACGTAGCGCTCGATTTCGAGCTCCTTCTCAACTCCTCGGGCGGCTTCCTCGAGGGAAATCTCCAGATCGTAGCGCAGATCGCTGCCCTTCTGTTTGCCGGAGCCACGGCGCGAGCCGCCGCCACCGAAAAATTCCTCGAAGCCGCCACCGAAGGCCCCGCCGAACACTTGCGAAAACAAGTCCATCGGATCGTGGAACCCGCCGCCACCGGATCGGCCGGCACCAGCACCGCCGTTGAAGGCCGCGTGACCGAAGCGGTCGTAGGCGGCGCGCTTGTCGGGATCGCTGAGAGCCTCGTAGGCTTCGCCGAGTTCCTTGAATTTGTCCTCAGCCGTGTGGTCGCCCGGGTTCTTGTCCGGATGGAACTTCACCGCCAGCTTGCGGTAGGATTTCTTGATCACGTCCCCGCTGGCGTCACGGGCAACTTCGAGGATTTCGTAATAGTCTCGTTTGACAGCCATTTTCTTTATTCTGCCGGAGTTGGGACCTTGGAAACGACCACGCTGGCCGGGCGCAGCAAGCGGTCCCTCAGTTTGTAACCGCGGCGCGTGACTTTGAGAATACGGCCTTCATCGCCGGCTGCACATTCTTCCTGGGCGACCGCGTCGTGGAGATTCGGGTCGAAGTTTCCATTCGTCGGGATTTCCTCGACTCCTTGGGCGGCGAGGAAATCGTTGAGCTGGCGGCGGACCATGTCCATGCCGATGTAAATCATCGACTTGGTGTCCTGCGACGCTGCCGTCATGCCCATCTCGAAGTTATCGATGACCGGGATGAGGTCTTCCAGCAACCGCTGGTTGGCGTAGCGGATTGCGTCCTCGCGCTCGCGGGTCGTGCGTTTCCGCAGGTTTTCCATCTCGGCGGCCGTGCGCAGCGAGATTTCCTTCCACTTCGCGACGTCGGCTTCGAGTTCCTCCCAAGGGTCAAGAGCCTCGGCGGGCGCGTCGGAAACGGGCTCCACTTCGGCGGTTGCCACCGGGGCTTCAGGGACTGGGTGCGGATCGTTGTCGGCTTGCATGGCGGATAGCTGTAGTCACGAAACCGCCAGCGTCAACCCCTTGCCGCGTTCCCGGAATCCTTCCCGCGATCGCGGAACCCATCAAATCCGCTTGCCATCATGGGATCGCAACAGTAACGAACTCGCCCCACCGCAACGATTTGCGGTTTTTTACATTCATTTTATGAAGTTGGCCAAGTTGCTCAGTGCGGACCACATCATCCTTGATATGAAGGCTGTGGAGCACTGGCCATCAATCGTCGAATTGGTTAGACATTTGGTCACCAGCGGCCAACTGCCGGAATCCCAGGAGGCTGAAATGCTGGAGGCGTTCCGGCTCCGCGAGGAATCGGTCAGCACCGGCATCGGTTCCGGCGTCGCGATTCCTCATGCTTTTTCCGACCATCTCAATCACGTGATCGCCGTTTTCGGGAGATCCAGGACCGGCATCGATTTCGAAGCCTTGGACAATGCGCCGGTCCATTTCATCATCCTCTTCATCGTCCCGCGCAAGGACTACCACATGCACCTGCAGACGCTTGCGGCGATCGCGAAGATGTTCACCAACTGCCAGGTCCTCCGCCAGCTCGGTCTAGCGGAAAACCATGAGGAGGTTCTCGCGATTCTCGATTCCAAGCCGTCCCGGGTTGCTGTCTGATCCCGCCGGTCTCAACCGCCCTTTTTTATGACGCTTCTTCAGGAACTTGAATCCCGCCTTGCCGCCGCTCTAACCGCCACGCTCGGCGAGCCCGCGACCGCCGCCGTAACCGCTGCGGCTGATCTGCGCTTCGGCGACTATCAGTCGAACGCTGCGATGGTGCTCGCCAAGCAACGCAAGACAAACCCGCGCGCGTTGGCCCAGGAAATCATCGATCACCTCGATCTAACCGACCTCGCCACCGCCGACATCGCGGGGCCCGGCTTCATCAATTTCCGCATCCTGCCCTCGGCCTACGCCGCGCGCACCGCCTCCTTGATCCGTGACGAACGGCTCGGCGTGCCCGCCACCGGCGCGGGCAAAACCGTGGTCATCGATTTCTCCGCGCCCAACGTCGCCAAGCCGATGCATGTCGGCCACATCCGCGGGACGATCATCGGCGATTCGCTCGCCCGTATCGCGCGCTTCCTGGGATTCAAAGTTATCGCAGACAACCACATCGGCGACTGGGGCACCCAGTTCGGGATGATCATTTACGGCTGGAACCAGTTTCTCGACGAGGCCGCGCTAACAGCCGATCCCATCACCGAACTCGTTCGCGTCTATCGCAAGGTGACCTCCATGAAGGAAGATCCCGGCGTGCTCGATGCCTGCAAGGCTGAACTGGTGAAACTCCAGGCCGGCGATCCCGAAAACCTCGCGATCTGGCAGAAGTGCATCGATGTTTCCAAAGCCGGCTTGCAGAAAATCTACGACCGCCTCGACGTGAGATTCGATCACTGGCACGGCGAAAGCTTCTACAACGACCGCCTCGCCGGTGTCGTCGAAGAGTTCATTGAAAAAGGCATCGCCCGCGAGAGCAACGGCGCGATTTGCGTTTTCTCCGACGGCACCAAGCCGAAGGAAGATGACCCGTTCCTCGTCCACAAGGAAGACGGTTGGACCGACAATCCAGCAATCATCCGCAAGGCCGACGGCGGCTATCTCTATGCGACCAGCGATCTCGCGACGATCCAGTTCCGCATCGACGAATGGAAGGCCGACCATGTTTGGTATGTCGTCGGCGTACCGCAGCAACTCCATTTCCGCCAGCTCTTCGACGCCGCCGCACGTTGGGGAAAAACCGGCGATTTCCAACACATCCAATTCGGCTCGATCCTCGGCGACGACCGCAAGCTGATGCGCACCCGCTCCGGCGAAAACGTCGGCCTTGTCGAAGTGCTCGAAGAAGCCGTCGAACGCGCGGCGAAAGCCATCGCTGAAAAGAATCCGGAACTGCAAGGCGAGGAAGCCGTGAAGATTTCCGAAATCGTCGGCATCGGCGCGGTGAAATTTGCCGAACTCTCGCAAGGCCGCCTAACCGACTACGTGTTCTCATGGGACCGCATGCTCGCGCTGCAAGGCGACACCGCACCCTATCTGCAATACTCGCACGTCCGCATCCGCTCGATCTTCCGCAAGCTCGACGCGCCGTTCGACGCTACCACCGCGGAGATTCATCTCAAGGAGCCTGCGGAAATCCACCTCGCTCGTCTGCTGGTGCGCTTCGGCGAAGTGCTGCCGACCATCCTCGAGGACTTCCGGCCGAATTTGTTAGCAAACTACGTGTTGGAACTGGCGCGCGCCTTCCACTCGTATTTCGAAGCCTGCCCGGTGCTCAAGGCGGACGAACCGATCCGCTCCAGCCGCCTCGCGCTGTGCGAGCTGACGTCGCGGACCCTGAAGCAAGGCCTCTACCTGCTAGGAATCGAAGTGCCGGAGCGGATGTAAGGCAGGATTCTCACCGCGAGCCACCGTCGAACTGTTTCGTCAGGAGGCGCATTGCCTCGGTTTCCCGGCGGGACAGAGTGGCTCCAAGTCGGGTGATGTTTTGCAGGGCAGCATAGGCGCCCTGCAAATGCTTGGTGGCGGTGTCCTTCCGGCCGCCTAGCTCGGCCACTCCCGCGAGGTCCGAGTGGATGCTGAAAATTCCACTTTGATACTCGGCGTTCTTCGGATCGGACGCGGCCACTTTTTCACGGATGGCCAGGCATTGTTCGTAATGGCCGACTGCCTTGAAATGGTCGCCTTCCTGCGAGGCGACATCGCCCAGCTTGCGGAAGCAAAATGCCAGCCCGAGTTGGCGCAAGGGATTTGCCGGCTCCTTGGTGACCAGGCTTTGCCGGATCTCTCGGGCCAGATTGAAGTAACGGGTCGCGTCGGCGGCTTTTTCGTTGGAGTTGGCGAAGTCGCCAAGCGTCAGGTAGGTGCGGGCGACGTCCGCCCATAGTTCGGTTTTCGTCGGCTGGGCGGCGATGAGCTTCTTGCGGATCGCCAACTCCTGGCCGTAGTAGCGGGCCGCCTCCGCGGTTTTTCCCTGGGAATCCGTGACCTCGCCGAGTTCGTTGTACATGGAGGCGAGATAGGTCTGCCACTCGGTGTGGCTGGGATTGGCGGCGGCGAGTTTCTCGCGGAGCGCGAGATCCTGGCCGTAGCGGCGGGCGGCTTCGTCGAACTTCTTCTGATAGGTGGCCAGTTTGCCGAGCCGGTGGTAACAGACGGATAGATCGGAGGCGTGATCCGTATTGCCCGGGTGGGCAGCGACGAGTTTTTCGAGAATCGCCAGGGATTTCTGATAGGGGTCGGAGGCTTGGGCGTAGGCTCCTTCGGAAACGGCGGTGTCGGCTAGCGCGAGGTAGCAGAGGGAGAGTTCGTTTTGGATCTCCACGCTGCCCGGGGACGAGTCGGCGAGGGCTTTCCGGGGAACGAGAGCCGCCTGATAGAAACGGTTGGCCTCCTTGAAGTCCTTTTTGGCGTAGGCGACGTTGCCGAGTTTCATCTGACTCAGGGCGCGATCGCGCTGCATCTGCGTGGCATCGGGCTTCGCTTCGCCGAGCTTCTCGCGAATGGCGGAAACGCGGCTGTAAAGCTCGGTGGCTTCGGGCGTTTTTCCTAGGGCAACATTCGCATTCGCGAGCTCGTTGTAGCCGACGGAAAGGGCGCGCTGCTGCTCCGTGTTAGATGGATCGGCGGCGACGAGTTGTTCGCGGATGGCGATATCCTTGCGGTAGTATCCGGCCGCCACGTCGAACTTTTTACGTGAGCTGGCCGCGTCGCCGAGGAAGTTCAGGCCGTGGGCGTAGTAGCTCTGCCAGCCAACTTTGCCGGGATTGGCGGCGGCGAGTTTTTCGCGGATGGCCACGTCCATGGCGAACCGCCGGTCGGCTTCCGCGAAGTTTCCCTGATAGCTGGCCAACATGCCGACCTGTTTGTGGCAGGCCGCTAGGTGGCATTGGAAATCGGTGTTCGCCGGGGCTGCGGAGGCGAGCTTTTCCGTGATGGCGAAACTCTCGTTGTAGAGACTGGCGGTTTCCACGAAGTTGCCTTGGGCAAGCGTCAGATCGCCGAGATTGGATAGATTCTTGAAGAGGTTGACCTGATATTCCGAGTTCGCGGGGTCGTCCTTGTGGAGCCGGCGGACGAGCGCCTCGCTCTCCCGATAGATCGGAACTGAGATGGCGGGGTCGTCCGGATTTCCGGCGCGGGCGGGCTCGGTGTGGAAGAGGAGATACCACAATTCGTTGCAGGGCTCCTGCCAGTTAGGGAAACCGGGGCGGATGGCGTCGCTGAAAAACGTTGCCGCGCGGTCGTAGCGCCCCTCTAGCAGGGCGAGTTGGCCGGCGCGGTAAAACGGTTGGAGATCTCCGGGAGTGGGGGCGGATTCCGCGAGGATCTGTTGGCGCTTTCCTTCCACGTAGTTCGTGGCGGCTTCCACGCCCTGCTTGTCGAGGAGGTGGAGCATCTCGACAAGGACGGCGGAGTTTCCGGACGCCGCCTCAAGTTCGGCGAGGGTCGTGGCGAGTTTGTGAATCCGGGCGAGGCGGTTCTTCTCATCCCTGGTGGCGGCCTGGCGGAGTCGCTCGCTCTTTTCCGAATCGTCCTTAACCGCAGCGGCATTTGCCAGATCGCGAGCCAAGGCTTTCCCGGATGTCTCCATGAACCGGTCGCGGAAACGGGCGGCGGTTGCCTCGATCTCGGCAGGCGTGCGGCCATGCGATCTCATGAGATACCAGCCAAGAAAACCTACAATGATGAGGATGCTCGCGAGTTCGAGGGCGCGGCGAAAACTGAAATTCATAAAGGAAATTGAAAACCGAGGATGAGATGAAGGGCGGAACTTGGGGTATGATGATCTCGATTTCCTGACTATCAGGCTGGGCGGACGACAGCAACGGCCCTTTTCTCTATGGCCGGAAATGGGACCACTTTCCCGGGATCGGCCACGAATGCACTGATGCAGTGAAGAACCTTGATGTATTCGCTGCCCTCTCTATCCTCAAGCAACAGAGTCCCAGCTACCCCCATTCATGCCTCCTTTCTACGTCATTGGTCACAAAAACCCCGACACCGACGCGATCTGCTCGGCCATCGGCTACGCCGCCCTGCTCCGCGCCGTGGGGGAAGAACCCAACGCGATTTCAGCCCGCTGCGGTGAAATTTCCCAACGGACCAAATGGGTGCTGGAACGTGCGGGACTCGACGCCCCGACGCTGCTGACTGACGTCCGGGTGAGCTCCGGCATGATCTGCCATCGCAAGGTCATCAAGGTGGGACTTGCCGACACCTTTCTAACGGCTTACCGGCGCATGCTTGCCGCCGAGATCCGCTGTGTGCCGGTCGAGGATGAGGAAGGCAACCTGTGCGGCATCCTCCGCTATTTCGATCTGCTCAAACTCCTGCTGCCCGCCGACACGGAAGGCCTCAGCGTGCGGACCATCCATGTTTCCCTGGCCAAGCTGGCGGACACACTCCAAGCGGAGAGCCTCGGCTCGATGCTGCCTTCTCCGGAGTTCGAGGAAGACATGATCCTGCTCGTGGGCGCATCCTCCCAAGCCACCGTGGACCGGCGCCTCAAGGAGGCCGTGCGGGACGGCAACGTCGGGAAATTCCTGGTGATCTGCGGCGATCGCCCGATCGTCCAGCGCTACGCCATCGACCACGGCGCGCGCGCGCTTCTCGTCACCGGCAACAACCCGGTGTCCGCGGAAATCCTGGCCTACGCCGCGCGCAAAGGCGTGGTCGTTTTGCGCTGCAATCAGGATACCGCCAGTGCCTCGACCTTGATCCGCTGCTCCCGCACCGTGCGCCACGTGATGGAGAAGGACTTCCAGACCGTCGGCTCATCCGAGCCGATTTCCCGTCTCCGCAAACGCCTCGCCGCGGTCGATCAGGACCTGTTCCCCGTGGTCGAGCATGCCGGCGGAAAAATGATCGGCGTGCTCGCAAAATCCGACCTCGTCGATCCGCCGCGCATCCGTCTCGCGTTGGTGGATCACAATGAATACGCCCAAGCTGTTAATGGCATCGAGGAAGCGGAAATCACCGAAGTCATCGACCATCACCGCCTCGCCGGCGACCTCGTTTCACGCGAGCCGATCCGCTATCTCAACGAACCCGTCGGCTCGACCTGCACGCTGGTGGGTCGGAAATTTTTCCACCGCGGCCTGATGCCCGCGCCGAGCGTGGCCATGTGCCTGTGCGCCGGCATCGTTTCGGACACGCTCTGCCTGACCTCGCCGACGACCACTTTGCTGGACCGTGAAATGCTCACCTGGCTCAGCGGCGTGGCAGGCGTGGATCCCAAGAAGTTCACCGACGAGTTCTTCGCGGTGGGATCGTTGATCGCCAACGGCACGCCTGACGAAATCCTCAATGCTGATCGCAAGGAGTTCACCGAGCAGGGCCTGTTGGTCAGCATTTCCCAAGTGGAGGAACGAGACCTCCACGGATTCGCCGCGCGCCGGGTGGATCTGGAAGCCGCTCTGCGGGAGCTTTTCAATCACCACAAGTACGACCTTGCGGTGCTGGCTATCACCGATGTCGCCCTGCATCACAGCATGATTCTCGCCATCGGCCAAGATGCGACGGTTTCGAAATTCCCGTTTGAGCGAATGGATGAAACCCTGTTCCACGCCCCCGGCGTCGTTAGCCGCAAACGCCAGATTTTCCCGGCCGTCTGCGAGGCGATCCAGCTTTCGCGGTGAGCAACCTCACTCCGCCAAATACCCGCTCAGCGCCTCCCGCAACGAAGTACGTGCGCGGAACAGCAGGCTCTTCACCGCGGAAACGGATAGATTCAGCACCACCGCGATTTCCTCGTAGGAAAGTTGCTCGTAGCGCCGCAAGACCACCGCCATCCGCTGGGCTTCCGGCAGCGAGGCGATGGCGTCGTCCACCGCACCTTGCAGCTCTGCTTGGAGCAATTCAGCGTCAGGCTGGCGATCCGGACTGGCTTCGATGAGCTGGTTGGAATTCTCCTCGCGCTCGTCCGACGAAACCTCCTTCTTGCGGCTCTTGCGGCGGGTTTCGTTGAATACCAGATTGCGGGTGATCGTGAAAAGATAGGTCGTGAACTTCGCGTCCGGCCGGTAGCGTTTCGCGTTGCGCCAGATCCGCAGGAACACCTGTTGGGCGATGTCCTCCGCCTCGGATGGATTTCCTAACATTTTGGCCACCGTGCCAATGACCGCGTTCTGGTGCCGCACGACGAGTTGTCGGAACGCCTCATGATCTCCCTCCCCAATGCGCTCCATCAGCGTGAAATCGATCACGCTGCCATCTGCCGGGAGTGGAGTGGAATCAGCCTCCATTTTTAGGAAAACAGGTGTAGCGGCGGCGACGGCGCTGAACATGCGGCATCCAACCTCATGAGGCGCGGGAAGTTGCGAATGAAAACCGGCTTGCGGAATTTTTCCCGCGAGGAATTTCCCCTCAGAGCTCTCTGGATTTCGCCCACTCTTCCACCTCCTCGTCCAAAAAAAGTTCCTCCATCACCTCGCGCGCCCAGTCCTCGCTTTTCGCCAAATGATTGAGCATCCGCCACGCCACCACCTGCACCGCAGGCATTTCGCTCCAGACGACTTCCGCCAGACATTGCCATTCCCGGCCCTTCAGCCGGTTCGGATGTTCGAGCACGTCGTGGCAAGCCTCGCTGATGAGCAATGTCCGCTCGATGTCGGGTTCCTCGCCCACTGGCGGCACCTCGTAAGGTCGCAAGGGGACCCCTGAGGCCCCAGTCAGTTCACACTTTGATTTCGCCCGCCGCGCGAGATCCTTGCCGAGCCCTTGCATGGCCAGCACTCGGGCATGATGCGTGTCGTAACCTTTACTCATGCGGGAGGCTAGCACGGGAAATCAAGCGGTTGAAATCTTGAAATTGATCGGATCACCCGAGCCACTCCACCGCCGACTTCCCGGCGCGGGTGGCGGTGGCGAAGCAGCCTTGCATGAGGTAGCCGCCGGTGGGCGCTTCCCAGTCGATCATTTCCCCGGCGACGAAAACACCGGGGAGTTTTTTCAACATGAGGCTGTCGTCGATTTCACTCCAACAGACGCCGCCGGCGGAGGAAATCGCTTCGTCGATCGGGCGGGGCCGGGTGAGCGGGATGACACAGTGTTTCACCTCGCGAGCGAGGGCTTCGGCATCGATCCAGGTTTGACGGGAAAGGATCGAGTGGGCGGGTTCCGCGAGTTTCCAGCGGGTGCGGGCTTCGTTGAGGAAATCGCGGCGGACGGATTCCATCTTGGCCACAAGCTGCGAGTGGCTGAAGGTCGGTTTGAAATCGATGGCAATCGTAGGCTCCGGCATCGCACGGAGGGTGGTCCCGAGTTGATAGATCGCGCCGCCTTCCAGGCCGTAGCGGGTGACCATGAGCTCGCCGATGGCCAACCGATCGCCCGCACTGACGTGAATGTTTTTCAACGGCTTGCCCTCCGCGGCGGCGAGAACTTCAGGCGACCATTCGTGTTCCCAACCGCAATTGGCCGGAGCGAGCGGGCGGTGGGCGATGCCGAGGTTTTCGAAAATCGAAGTCCAGCCACCGTCGGAGCCTGTTTTCGCCCATGATCCGCCACCGAGGGCGAGGATGACGGCATCTGCGGTGGCGGATGAGCCGTTGGCGAATCCTAGCTGATAGGTTTTTCCCGGTTCAAGCGATGTCAGCCGGTGGTTCATTTCGAATCGGACGCCGAGGCTCCTCAACCGCTCGATCCAGCGGCGGAGGAGCGGCGCGGCCTTGAGCGCCTTCGGATAGACGCGACCGCTGGTGGCTTGGAACGTTTCCACGCCCAAGTCAGCGGCCCAGTTTCGGAGCGCGGCCGGATCGAATCCGGCAATCAGACTTTGCCAGATTTTCACAGGCTGCCCGGGGCCGGAGTAGCGGGTAACAAAGCTATCCAACGACTCGCCGTGGGTCAGATTGAGCCCGCCCTTCCCCGCGACCAGGAATTTCCGGCCGACCGACGGCTTGCCATCGAAAAGCGTCACGCGCTGGCCGGCGCTGGCCGCGACTTCCGCCGCCCGGAGGCCCGCCGGACCTCCGCCGATCACGGCGAGATGTTGATTCACGGCGAGACCGCCAGCCGTTCGGTGGTGGGTTCGCGTTCGAAGAGGAAGCCGTTTTCCTTGTAGGTCTTGAGGCGGAAATGGGTGGCGGTGGAAATCACGCCATCGAGCGAACTGAGTTTTTCCGAGACGAAGCGGGCGACCTCGCGGAGGTCGCCGCCTTCGACAACGACCATCAGATCGTAGCCGCCGCTGGCGAGATAACAGGAGACGACCTGGTCGAAGCGGGCGATGCGCATGGCCAACCGGTCAAATCCACCGCCACGCTCGGGGGTGACCTTGACCTCGATGAAAGCGGAAACGGAAGTGTCGCCGGTGGCTTCCGGGTCGATCACGGCGTGGTAGCCGAGGATAGTGCCATCGCCTTCCCACGCGGCGACACGTCCGGCGACGGTTGCTTGATCCGACGAAAGGAGATCGGCGAGTTCCTGATCGGTGAAACGCGCCTTGCGGCGGAGAAGTTGGAGCAGCGGGTCGGAGGACATGGGGAAAAGTTGATAGTGTTCAGTTTGGAGTTTTCAGGAAGAGATTCCCCGCACGGGGAGCACTCTGGAGAGCTTTCCTGAAAACTGAAAACTGAAAACTGAAAACTTTAATCTCCCAAGCAAATGCCCACCGCCTTGGCGGCTTGCACGAGTTCGCTATCGGGCTCGACAAGGCGGAGCTGGTGGACGGCTTCCTCGATTTCCACGGAGTCCACGTGATAGGCCTGATAGCTGACCATCCGGCCAAAGCCACCTTCTGCCGCGAGTTTCACCGCCATGACGCCGAAGCGCATGCCAAGAATCCGGTCCAGCGAGGTGGGCGAGCCGCCGCGCTGCAAGTGGCCGAGCACACAGGCGCGGGCGTCCTTGCCAGTGAGTTGCTGGATCTTGGCGGCGACCCGTTCGCCGATGCCGCCGAGGCGGACTTCGCCGGCACAGTTCGCGTCGATGGTAACGATGTCGCCATCGGGCATGGACGCTCCTTCGGCAACGACGACGAGCGTGCTGTGATGGCCTTGGGCGTCGCGGTTGTTGATGAAATCGGCGATTTTTTCGAAGGAGAACGGGATTTCCGGAAGCAGGACGACATTGGCTCCTCCGGCGATGCCACCCCAGAGGGCGATCCAGCCGGCGTGGCGACCCATCACTTCGAGGACCATCACGCGCTTATGGCTTTCGCCGGTGGTGTGAAGGCGGTCGAGGGCATCGACCACGGTGGAAACGGCGCTGTCGAAGCCGAAGGTGAAGGCAGTGGCGCTGAGATCGTTGTCGATCGTTTTCGGCACGCCGATGATCGGCCAGCCTTCTCTATAGAGTTGCAAACCGGTGGTCAGCGAGCCATCGCCGCCGACGACGATGAGGGCGCTGATTTCAAGCTGCTCCATCGTCTTCTTCGCCTTGGCGACGATCTCGGCCGGGACTTCGGCGATGTCACCCTTGCCGACTTTGGCGGCGAAGTGGCCTTTGTTGGTGGTGCCGAGGATGGTGCCGCCGAGCTTGAGAATGCCGATGGTGTCCTTGGGCTTGAGCACGGTGAAATCGCCGGGCGGGAGCAGTCCCTCGAAGCCGTCGCGGAAGCCGATAACTTCCCAGCCGAGCTGATCGGCCGCGCCGACGACTCCGTGGATGACCGCATTGAGTCCGGGGCAATCGCCGCCGCTGTTGAGGATTCCGATTCGCATGAGGGTGGGTCTATTGGGGGGTGGGAACGCTGAGAATCTCACGTTCGCGGTTCTGGACGGGAGCGCCGGAAGCCAGCCATGGATCGTAAATATCCCACCCTTGGGTGATCAATCCGCGGGCGCGGTTGAAGCGATCCGGGTTGTTCAACACGACGACGATGAGTCGGCGCGGAGTTGCGCCTTTCGTGCCATCGGGCTTCGGGCGGACTAGGGGGTCACGATCCATGCAAATGGAGACGCAGGCACCGGCTGCATTCGTCGTGCCAGTTTTCAATCCGAGAATGCCGGGCTCGCCCACGAGTTCATTGGTGTTCTTCACCCGATAGCTGCGCTTGCCGGTCGTGCCCGTGACGCTGATCTGGCGCTCCGGTTGGCGGGAAATGAAAGTAATGGCGTTGCGCCGCATCGCATAAATCGAGAGCCGGGCGACGTCCGCTGCGGTGGAATACGCTTTCGCGCCGGGGCGTTCGATGCCGTGGGGATTGGCAAAGCGCGTCTGGGTCATTCCGAGCGCTTTGGCGAGTTGGTTCATCTCCGCGACAAACGCGACCACCGGATCGCCTTCTTTTCCGCGACGGGTGAGGATTTCCCGGCCCACGTGATCGGCGATGGAAAGGGCGGCGAGGTTGTCCGAGCCGAGCAAGGCGGAATAGAGCGCGTCCCGCAGGCTGAGCTGGTCGCCGGGCTGGAGGTTCATCGGATTCGGCCCGCCAACAAGGGTGATGGTCTGGGGCACCGTGATGGTGGCGGCGCCGATGTCGGTGTTGGTCGCCGCCGCCCAATCGACCGTTACAATTGCGGTGGCGATCTTGGTGAGACTGGCAATCGGGCGTTTGGCGGTGGCATTGGCCGCGACCAGGATTTTCCCGGAATGGGCTTCCACCACCATCACGCTTTCGGACGGTTCTTGGGCGGAAACCACGGAGGGGAGCATGACGGCTAACAGCGCCAGCGTTCTGAGAATCGGAAAATGCTTCATGGAGGTCAAGGCGCGGAGAGTATCGGAGGGGCGCGGCAACTCAACCCCAAACGCGACGAGCCGAGCGACCGACACCATTCCGGGAATCACAGCTCTCTGATCGCCGCCATGATTCGTTTGGCGATACGGTCGTAGCATTCCTTCGCGTCGCCTTTGGTATCATCTGCGGTCAGGCGAATGGGTTTGCCGACGGCCACGGTGATGCGGGCGAAGCGGATTTTCCCGGAGCCGCGGGGGAGGGCTTCGCGGGCACCGGAGATCCTAACGGGTTGAATCACGGCTCCCGATTTCACGGCGATAAGGCCGATGCCGGGGGCGGCGGTGCCAATGTCTCCATTCAGCGTGCGCTCACCTTCGGGAAAGACAAGCACGCGTTCGCCCTCCTTGAGCTTGCGGATGATCGTTTTCAAGCTGCCCATGTCGGGTCGATCCTGATCGACCGGGATGGCGTTCCACTGCGGATAGAGCCATTTTCCGAACCCGACGAACAAGGTCTTGCGAGCCAGATAGACCATCTCGGTCTTGTAGAGATTGCCGATGAGCGGTGGATCGAGGAAGCTCTGGTGATTCGATGCGACGAGGACAGGGCCTTCGGAAATCAGGTTTTCCTCACCGGTGATTTTCAGGCCGAAAAGCGTGCGGAAGGCCGCGCCGAATGCCATCCAACCCAGCCAGTAGACCCAGCTCATCTGTGATTCGGTTTTCAACGGGCGGCGGATAGATTGTCCAAATCGGGCAGACCTTGCTGCCTGAGAATTTCGAGCGCGGCCTCCACTCCGCTTTCGATGGTGTGATGCGAATTGTCGAGCACCACGGCACCCTCGGCGATGACCAGCGGCGCGTGGGTCCGCTCGCTGTCGGCGGCGTCGCGTTTGGCGACGGAATCCACTTCGCCCATATGGCTGCGACGCGCGGCGCGGACCGTCTCGTCGGCATCGACGTAGATTTTAAATGGGGTGTCGGGGAAAACCACGGAGCCAATGTCGCGGCCTTCCATGATGATGCTGGTGTGGTCGAGGTAGTTGCGCTGGAGGTGGACTAACCGATTGCGGACTTCGGGGATTGCGGAAATCGCAGAGACGTTGGCATTGATCGCCTCGCCGCGGAGTTCGTCGCCGGGATCGATGCCGTCGATGGTGCAGGTGGAGGTCATGCCGATTTCCCCGCAATGGATGTCGATGCGATCCATCATGGCGGTGACCGCCGCTTCGTCCGCGGGGTCGATGTTTTCCTGGAGGGCTTTCCAGGTGACCGCGCGATACATCGCTCCGGAGTTGACCATCACCAAGCCTAACCGCTTTGCGATTTCGCGGGCGAGCGTGCTTTTGCCGGAGGCGGCGGGGCCATCGATGGCGATGGCAAAACGGTGGTTGCTGGCTGGATCGTGGCTCACGCGGGTGAAACGGTTGGCAGGGTGAAGTCTGCGGCGTGGGAGCGTTCGTGAAGAACGGCATCCAGGTGATGGGCGAATCCCGGATAGGAAGTGTTCACGCAGTCGGTGTTTTTAATAACAGTTTCACCGTCCGCGAAAAGGCCGGCGATGGCGAAGGCCATGGCGATGCGGTGGTCTCCGAAACTTTCGATCACCGCGCTGTGAAGCGGCCTGCCGCCTTCGATCTCCATGCCGTCGTCGAATTCCTCGACCTCGGCTCCCATCGCTCGCAGGCCGTTGACCACGGTGGTGATGCGGTCGGTTTCCTTGACGCGCAGCTCCTTGGCATTGCGGATGACGGTGCGGCCCTTGGCCAGTGCGGCGGCGACGGCGATGACGGGAATTTCATCGATTAGGTTCGGCACTTCCTCGATGAAGATCGTGGTGCCTGTTAGTGCCGCGCCGTGGATCTCGATGTTGCCGATCGGTTCGCCTTCGGAGCTGTGGACGATCTCGGACATGTGGGCGCCCATCCGGCTGAGCACCTTGAGGATCGCGGTGCGGGTCGGATTGAGGCCGACGTCCTTGACTAACAATCGCGAGCCGGGAAGGGCGGCGGCGGCGACCAGCCAGAAGGCGGCGCTCGAAATGTCGCCGGGGACGGTGAAATCGCAGGCCTGGGGCATCTGCCCGCCGTCGATGGAGATCGCGTTGCCTTCGTGATGGGTCCTAACACCGAACGACGCCAGCATGCGCTCGGTGTGGTCGCGGGTTTCGGCGGGTTGGACGACGGTGGTGGTTCCTTCGGCGAACATTCCTGCCAGAAGCACCGCGCTTTTCACCTGGGCGCTGGCCACCGGCATCTCGTAACTGATAGAACGCAGTTTGGCGGGGTGGATGAAAAGGGGGGCGCAGCCGGGCTTTTCGCCGCGGGTCTCGATGTTCGCGCCCATTTGGCCAAGCGGAACGGTGACCCGGCCCATCGGGCGCGAGGAAAGCGAGGCATCGCCGAAGAGTTCCGTGGAGAAATCCTGACCCGCGAGCAGGCCTGCGAGGAGGCGCATGCCGGTGCCGGCGTTTCCGCAATCGATGGGCGCGGCGGGGGCTGATAGTTTCATCGACCGGCCGTGGATCCGGAGGTTGACGGGGCCGTATCCGTAAAGCTCGGCTAGCACTTCATGGCGTGCGCCGAGCGCTTGCATGGCGTTGAGCGTATTCACGCAATCCTCGCTGGGAAGGAAGTTGCGGATGGTGCAGGTGCCGTTGGAAAGTCCGCCGAGGATCGCGGCGCGATGAGACATGCTTTTGTCGCCCGGGACGCTGAACTCCGCATGAAGTTTTGAAATGGATCTAACTCGAAATTCCGACATGTGATAGGGCAACAGTGGCTATTGGGGTGAGTTCAACGGGTCGCGCCTCTGTTTGGCGGTGGTCAGCCATTGTCGGGCTTGTTCTTGGTTGCCGTTTTCGAGACTGGCAAGGATTTCGCGCAGATCGGCGATGGTTTCCTCGATCAGGCCGGTGAGGGCCGAGCGGTTCTCTATGACGATTTCCGCCCACATCGTGGGATTGCCGGCGGCCACCCGGGTGGTGTCGCGCAATCCGCCACCGCCGAAACGGCCTTCGGACGGATCCTTCAAGCACACGCGGGCGGCGCTGGCGGCGATGAGGTGTGGCAAATGACTGATTCGGGCGACGAGCTCATCATGAATCGCGGCGCTCATCCACGAAGTGCGGCAGCCGATTTTTTTCCAGAACCGCTCCAAGGCCGCGGTTTGGGTGGCGGGTGCGCCGTCGTCGTTGGTCAGCAAACAGGCCGCGTTGTGAAACAAGGTACGGGTGACGGCGGCCAAGCCGTTGCGCTCGGAGCCGGCCATCGGATGGCTGCCGATGAAACGGATATCCCGGCCCGCCAGCAAGGGAGTGATTTTCCGGTGCGGCACGCGTTTCACGCTCCCCACGTCGGTGATCAGACAGCCATCGGGTAAACCGGCTTCCAGCGCGGCGCTCACCAAGCTCGCCATCGCACCGACAGGGACTGCCAGAATGATCAAACTCGCGTCCTTGATTGCTTCGCCGAGATCTCTGGTGATCACTGTAATTCCGAGGCCTTCGGCGGCCGCAACGGTTTCCTCCTTGCGCGCCCAAAGGTGAATTTTCGGCGGGTTTTCCAAGTCGGTGAGCGCGAGGGCGAGCGAACCGCCGAGGAGCCCGCCGCCGAGGATCGTAATGGTTGGGAAATCGGTCTTCATGGATAGCAAGAGACCGGATCCAGTGCGCCGGACCCGGTCGGTTTTCCTGGATAGGGTTTACCGGTAATCAATCAATCTCAAGGCACCCGGAAAAACTTCTTGGCCGATTCCGGGTAGGTTGGGTCCGACACCAGGGTGCCGCTGGGCATGTCTTTGACGTCGATCAACTTGTTGTTGAAGGGGCTGAAAACGTAGCCCTCCTTGCCGGGGACCTTGCTGGCGACCGGATAGTCCGCGCGCTTTTCAATGGTCGGGGCAGTGACGGTGCCATCCTCCGGCTTGGTAGGGAGATCGGTGGCGGGATCCTTGGGCACTACTTCCTTGTTCGCGAGTTCTTCCTTTTCCTTCATGGTCTCCCGTTGCTCCTTGAGCTTCTGTTGCTCGGCAGGAGTCATGGTTTTTTGGGTCTGCGTGGGCGGGGCCGGTTTCTTGTTTTTGTTTTCGTCGTAGGGATAGCACGAGGCCAAGAGGACGCAGCCCAGGGCGGCAAAGGCAGTGGAAAAACGGAAAATCATGGTGGTGGAGGGTGGAGAAAAGTTGGAGATCCAGACCGTCAAACGAGTGTGACGGTTCGTCAGGCGGGATCATGATCGTCTTGAGCTTTCCGTCAAGCAAGGTCGTTACACTCTCTCAGGATTTGGGCGGAAACTGGCAGTGTCCGAGGCTTGTCCTCGGGGTGGCGGCGGGCAAGACTTTCTCAAGCCATGCCAGATGCCACGATCCACACCGTCGGGAGAATATTGGAAAACCTGAACCCGGTCCTTTATCGGGTCGAGCTGCCTAACGGAAAAACGATTCTCGCCCATCTGTCGAAGCCGCTGACCGAGGCCAAAGCCGCGTTTGCCCGGGAAGAACGCATCGTGCTCGAACTGACCCCCTATGATTTCGACAACGCCCGGATTCTCCGGCGGGCGTAGAATTTCATTTCCCAATGCAAAAGCTGCTGAAGATCACGCCTAGCAGATCTTCGGTATCGACTTTTCCCGGGATTTCTCCGAGCGCGTCAAGGGCCTCGCGAAGGTCGATCGCGGCAAGTTCCGGATCGGTCGAAAGATCGTCTAGCAGGTCCAGCGCGGCGAGCAGCGAGGTGCGTGCGAGCTGGAGGCTTGCCTGATGGCGGGCGTTGATGGCCACGGCGTGTTCCCCCCAGTCGGCATCGCCGAAATGGAGCGAACCGCGGATCGCTTCGGAGAGTTCGTCGAAGCCGTCGCCGCGGGTGCAGGAAAGCCGCACGGCGGCGATGCCGGCCCACGACGGATGCTCGCCGAGATCGGCCTTGTTGAGGACCAGAAGATGCTTGGCTGCGGTCGCCGGAAGAACCGCATCGCAGGGTCGTTGCTTGCTGGCATCGGCGATTTCCAACAGCAGGTCGGCCGCTTCGATCTGTCTAACGGTGCGCTGGATGCCTTCCGCCTCGATTCGGTCAGTCGCCTCCCGGACGCCCGCCGTGTCCACCAACCGCAGCGGGATGCCATGCATGTTGACGACTTCCTCGATGGTGTCGCGGGTGGTTCCGGCGATGTCGCTGACGATCGCCCGCTCGAACCCTAACAAACGATTCAACAAGCTGGATTTGCCCACGTTAGGCTCGCCGAAAATGACCGTCCGCACACCTTCCCGCAGCACCCGGCCCTGGTCCGCGGTGGCCAGCAGGGAATCCACCACGGTAAGCACCGACTTCACCCGGCCGCGCAACAGGACGCCGGTTTGCGGGTCGATGTCTTCTTCGGGGAAATCGATCCACGCTTCGAGGTGGGCGAGGGTTTCCAGCAATTGGTCGCGGGCCGCGGTGGTGCGCTTGCCGAGTGTTCCTTCCAACTGGCTGCGGGCGGCTCGCAGTGCCAGCCGGGTTTGTGCCGAGATCAGGTCCATCACACCCTCCGCCTGGGTGAGATCGAGCTTGCCATTGAGAAACGCCCGCTGGGTGAATTCGCCGGGCCCGGCGGCCACGGCCCCGCAGGCGAGAAAGCGGCCTAACACTTCGCGGGTCGCCAGGATCCCACCGTGACCGGTGAACTCGACGCAATCCTCGCCGGTGTAACTGTGAGGGCCGTGGAAAACCGTCATCAGCCCGTCATCGAGGGTGTCGCCGTTAGAGTCCCGGATGTGGCAATAACGAACGGTGCGCGGCAACAAGCTGGAGGCCTTGCCCCCGGTCGCCCGGTCGGCCACCTGGATCGCATCCGGGCCGGATATCCTCAACAGGGAAACCGCACCCATTCCCGGTGGACTTGCGATCGCCGCGATGGTCGCACGGTGCGGATCCTGCAAGATTTCGATCCGGGTGTTCACTGGGTTGATGCCGTGGCCGGGGTTTCCTGACCACCGAGTCCGAGGAATTCCCAACAGACCAACCGGCTGATTTCGAGCTCCGGTGCGGTCGCCGGACCGGACCATTTGACCTCCACCGTCGCAGTGCGGGTGAGCGGTCGATTCTCCTTGGTGCCGCGCCAGTTGAGACTGGAAAGGGCGCGGCCGGTTTCCGAGTCCACCTTCACGTTGATGCGCGCGTTGTCACCGGAGTTGGCAGGATCCACGATCCGATAGGTGCGGGTTCCCGCGACGGCCCGGCCCTTGTCGGGGACATCCTCTACAATCAAGATCCGGAAAACGCCGGTCTGTCCTACCTCGGGCCGCTCCACGAAATTCCGGAGGGTCCGATACTTGGTCTGGGCGAAAATCTCCCAGTCCAACTTGAGTCCTTCCGGGGTGCGTTTGAAAAAGGCGTGCACCCGCAACGGTTCCATCGCGAAGTTTCCGGCGCGGGCCAGCGTGCTTAGGAGAAGGTCGGCCTCGTCCACGCCATATTGCACTTCGAGACTGGCGAGCGGACGGAAAAACTCCTTGATGTCAAATTGCGGCGGTTGGTCATAAATCATCATGAACAAGCCTCGTTTGCGATCCTCTTCGGAGAGTTCGTAAATCGCATACGCGTCCGCCGGTGTGTTGGAATCGTTGTGTCCGCCGTCGCGGTAAAATTCAGCGATCTTGGGCTCCACGACTCCGGCGTTGAGGATAAATGGACTTTTGTCCTTGGTGGTCGCGGCACCCAAATAGCCGCGTAGGACCTGATAGGCGTCCTTCTGCCAGCCGCTGTGGATGTATTTCGCCTCGTTCAAGGCGGGATCCCCAGGAGTGATCTTGGAGGTCGGCGGCTCGATGTTCCGCCCCAGTTCCTTCGCTGCAAACCAAACTACCCCGCCCCCTAACAAGACAAGCGCCAGCAGGACCAGCATCGCCGAAATCAAGCCGCTGCTCTGCGGTGGGGCCTTCTTGGGAGCTGGATTTCTTTTCGGCTGGTTGAGGTCCGCGTGATCTTCCCGAGGCGGTAGTTCGACCGTTGGCTTCCACTCGCTTCTTACCGGCGGCGGAGGAGGAGCCTTCGCTGGCGGTTCCGGCGGAACTCCCGGGACCGTCAATACGGTTGGCAACTGGGGAATTTGAGCCGCGGGGATTGGCAACACAGGGATCTCCTCCACTCCCGATGTGATCAGCCCGCCGCAATGCGGGCAGGGGCCGGTTGTCGGCGGAAGATCCTTGGGAACGAGGATTTTCCCGTCGCAGTGCTTGCAACGGAATTCCCTCTGGTTGTTTGAAATTTCCTGATCTGCCATGTCGAACGTCTTCCCGATATGAATGTTAGGAAATCAAAAACGATGTGTCAAATGAAGGTCCGAACCTTATGCCACCGCCGTGGTGGCAAGCACGGAATCCAAGACTTCCAGGCAACGGAGGTTCTGCACTTCGGTGCCAATGGAAATCCTGACCCAGTCGGGAAGCTTGTAGCTGCTCATCGCCCGGACGATCACGCCCTGCTTGAGCATCTCGCGGAAAACCCGGTCGCCGTCACCGGTCTTGATGAGCAGGAAATTGGCGTAACTCGGCACGTATTCCAGCCCCCGCCCGGCCAGCGCTTTTTCGTAAAACGCCATGCCAACACGATTGACCGAACGGGTCTTCTCGATGTGCTCGAGGTCTGCCAGCGCGGCGAGGGCACCGGCTTGGGCGATGGAATTCACGTTGAATGGCTGTCTCGCCTTTTGCAGCAGTGTGGCGACGCCTTTCGAAGCCAGCCCGTAGCCCACCCGCAAGGCGGCTAGGCCGTGGATCTTTGAAAACGTGCGCAGCACGCACACGTTCCGGCCTTCCCTAACATAGCGGAGGGTGTCCGGCGGCGAGTCGGGAAATTCGAAGTAAGCCTCGTCGAAGACCACGATGACATGCTCCGGGACGCGGGCCATGAAGCGATCAATCGCATCCTGGTCCACCATCGTGCCGGTCGGGTTGTTAGGGTTGGCGATGAAAACCAGGCGTGTCTTGTCAGTGATCGCATCCGCCATCGCATCCAAGTCGTGGATGAAGCCCGGATCCGGCACTTCGACGTATTTCGCGCCGAACAAGGTGGCCATCAGCTTGTAAACCACAAAGGCATGTTTCGCGGCGATCAGCTCCGCATCTTGGTTCAGGAACGTGTGGCAAAGCAACTCGATGATTTCATTGGAGCCGTTGCCTAACACCACGTTTGCAAGGTCCATCCCGAACGAGTCGGCGATCGCGCTGCGCAGCCGGTAGCCGCCGCCGTCCGGATAGATGTGGGCTTCCTCGATGGCCTCGCGCATGGCGATCTTCGCCAGCGGCGAGGGGCCGAGCGGGTTTTCGTTAGAGGCGACCTTGACGATTTGGGAAGGATCGAGTCCGAGTTCGCGGGCGGTTTCATCAATCGGTTTTCCCGGCTCGTAGGCCACGAGGTCGCAGACAAACCGGTTCGCGTAGTGGTCAATGGTCATTGCGGGGAAGCAGTAGGAGAGTTGCCAGGGATGGTCAACGCTGCGGTGAGCAGCGAGTGAAAACGTCCGAGCGCGTCGTTGTAAACAGCAGCAAGTGATGGATTGGGCTGGAGCGCCGAACCCGGTGAGGTTTTGCAGAATATCGCCTGGAGAGCCTGCAAATCCTGGCCATCGGCTGCAGCCGCGATCAACGCCGCTCCCAACGCCGCGGAGTTCAGCACATCCAGCCGTTCGACCGGTGCTTGGAAAACGTCCGCTACGACCTGGGCGATGCCGTCGTTCTTGGAGGCTCCGCCGGTGAGGCGGATGCGCTCGGTTTTCACCTCCATCCACTGCGAGTGAAGGCGCATGTTGAGGAACTGTCCTTCCAACAGCGCGCGGACTTGCAGCGAGGGCGAGACCGGGCGCTCTAACACCGGTGCCGTGAAGTCGTGCCGCGGGGTGATCTCCGGGCCGAAAAATGGCAGCATGAGATTTGCTCCCGCCTCGTCCTCGGTGGCGGCAAGCGCGTCGCGGTCAAACGCGGACCAATCGAGGCCGAGCTGGTCGCGCAGCGCTTCCCGCGCGAGCGAGCCGTTGCGGAAGCAGATGAGCGACATGAACCCGCCCGCCGGATTCCCGAACACGTGGCCGAAGCCGTTGGGATCGGTTTTGGGGCCCGGCATGGCCGCGAAAAACGTGTCGCTGGTGCCTAGGGAAATCACGACGCTGCCAGGTGTCGTTGCGCCCATTCCCACAAGCGACGCCGGGTTATCTCCCGTGAAAAGTGCCGTGCGGCAATTTTCTCCAAGTCCGAATTTTTTGACAAAATACGCCGAAACCGTTCCTTGAACGGCGGTGGTGGCGGCTGGGGGTAAAAGTTTTGCGCCGAGATCCGGGGCGGTGGCCGCTAACAGATCGGTATCCCAGCCGAGTTTGGAAAGACTCAGCAAATTCATCCCGGCCCCGTCGCCAAAGTCGATTGGCACGGATTTCCCGGCGATCACCGAGGCGATGAACGAGCTCACCAGGTGGATGCGGCCCGTGCGTGCATAGGCATCCGGATCGGATTTGGAGAAACGTCGGATCTGAGGCCCGGTGAAACGCTCGATGGCGACGGAACCACTTCGGCCGCAAATCTCCGCCGCACCTCCAAGGGCAGCGGTGATTTCCGCGCATTCGGCTCCGGTGGAGGTGTCCATCCAGATCGGCGAGGTCGCCCGCGTCAAAGCCGCGGAGAGTTGGCTGACCAAGTCGTTCGATGCATCGAGCCCGGCGAGACGTTGGTCGAAAGTCGCATCCAGATAGACCGAGCCATGTTGCTGGCCGGATCCGGCGATCATTTTCACCTTTGATAGATCCGTTGCCGAAGCCAGGCGGGAGAACAGAAGATCCAACGCTTCAAGCCACATCAGGGGATTCGCATGCACCTCGCCAGCGGTTCCACCAGGGATAAATCCGCTCGGTGATCCATACTGGGGGAGGTCGTTGCCGAAATTGACGGACAACTGGCAGGCGATTTCCCCGGAAGCCGGATCGATTAGAACGGCGGTGAGGGACTGGGTTGAAGAATCAAGGCCGAGGTACATCCGCGGAGTTTTCCCGCGGCCAGCCGCTTTTCCAAGCGGAATATGGATTGTTTGTTCCGCGGATAATCACTCGCGGCGGACATCAAAAAAGGGCGATCGCTTTCGCGACCGCCCTTTGAATGATTCAAGTCGGATGACTTGAGGGTTTGCTTAGAAGCTCACGCTCAGCATCGAACCGCCAAGGTACTCGTTCTCGGCACCGTCATAGGCAGTGCTAGGACTGTCGGAGAGCGAGATCGAAACGGCAGCGAATGGGGAAAGCTTCGCGTTTTCGGAGAAGCCCCAGTCGAGGGAGAGCTTGTTCGTCCAAGCGGTGAAGTCTCCTTCTTCGACAAGATAGCCAAGGTTGGTCTTGTAGGTCAGGGCCAGGCAAGGGCTGAGCTCCCAGCTGTGGCTGCCACCAAGTTCCATGTAGCCATCGTTGTTCGGACCATCGACACTCCAGAAGTAGGTGAGGTAGATGTTCGCCCAACCGAAGTCATGGGAGAGGGTGAACGGCACTTCTTGGGTGTCTGCTCCGAGAGCACCGACGTTCCAGTAGTAAATGTAGCCAACGGAAGCGGTCACAAATCCGAAGTCATAGCCGGCTTCGGCATACCAATCGACTTCGGTGTCCTCGTCGTTGCCGGTGCTGGCAGGGGAGTTGCTGAAAATGCCTGCCCAGACGCCAGCCTTGAGGCTGAAGTTGTCAGCCTTGTAAGCTGAGTCAAGGCCGAGCTCGACAAGGTTGTCGCCAAGGTTGAGTCCGCGGAACAGATACTCGGTGGAGTAGCCGGTGTGGATTTCGTATTCGACTTCCGCCTGAGCGTTGCCGGCCACAAGGGCGGAGGCAGCGGCCAAGGCGCCAATGGTTTTGCAGTAGTTTTGCATCGTGTTATGTTGGTTTTCGGTTGCTGCTTGCGTCCTTGTCTGTCCCGATTTCGCGGAAAAGGCAGGAGCGATTCGGAATTAGCATCCCGCATGCCTCATAGCTGCTGGAAACTTTCCGTGGGGCGAATAGTTCACCTTTCCGAAGTAATTGTCCAGAATTATTTGGCACGGGTCAGCGTTCCGCATGAGGGTGGGAATAGGTGGGGGCTTGGGTCATGGCAAGCGATAACCTCCATTTTTTCGGACTTTTTTAGAATCATGATGACTTGATATCAGTGGATTACCTAGGATTCGGTTTTTGGCACGGTGGATGCTTAAACGCCGCTCAACCCCCCGCGGATTTGGAATCTTCGGGGCCAAGCAACCAATTCATCCGATCAACCCTGACCACCATGACCAGTCGATATCTCAATAAAGTGCGAGCCCTCACGGCGGCCGCGATCGCGTTAGTCGCTCTCCCCTTGTGTACGCCTGCGTCGGCGCAGGACGCGGCGGCCCCAGCACCGGCCACGGAGGTTGCCGCGCTTCCCGCGCCCTCGGTGGAGCAGCGGGTTGCCGACTTGGAAGCCTACATGAACAACGTTGACCGGCCATCGAAAGCGGCGGGAGTTGATTCGCTGGTCAAGGGGCCGGGTCCCGGAGCAAACGCATGGCAGATGGTGAGCACCGCGCTCGTCTTGTTCATGACTCTCCCTGGCTTGGCTCTGTTCTATGGCGGTCTCGTCCGTCGTAAAAACGTCCTCTCGGTGCTTGCCCAATGCTTGGGCTGCGCCTGCATGATCACCCCGCTCTGGTGGCTCTGTGGCTACTCTCTCTCCTTTGGAGCTGGTAACTCACTTGTCGGTGATTTCTCCATGGCCCTGTTCAAAGGAGTCGAGCCCGGAAACACCGGCGCTGGCTACTGGTGGATTTCTGATAGCATCTGGGCGATGTTCCAGTTGACCTTCGCGATCATCACTCCGGCGCTGATCATCGGTGCCATCGCCGAGCGGATGAAATTCGCCGCGATCATGGCCTTCATCCTGATCTGGATGTTTGCGGTTTATTTCCCTTTCGCCCACATGGTCTGGTCTGCGACCGGCTTGATGTGCGGTCCCCTTAATCCTGGTGCCGCTATCAAGGCGATCGACTTCGCCGGTGGCACCGTGGTTCACATGACTTCCGGGTGGAGTGCTCTTGTGCTCTGCTTGATTCTTGGAAAGCGCAAAGGACTCGGCAAGGAGTCGATGGCTCCTCACAGCATGGTTCTCTGCATGATCGGTACCGGAATGCTCTGGGTGGGTTGGTATGGTTTCAACGCCGGTTCCGCACTCGGTGCGGATGCCATCGCCTCCAATGCCTTCACCACCACCACCCTTTGCGCGGCCACCGCGGGTCTTGCCTGGGCGCTCATCGAATGGATCCTCAAAGGCAAGCCAAGCGTGCTCGGCTTCTGCTCGGGCATCGTTGCCGGCTTGGTTGTCATCACCCCTGCCTGCGGCTTCGTGACTTCCGGTTCCGCAATGATCATGGGTGTTCTGGCTGGTGTGGTTCCATTCCTTGCGGTGGCCTACCTCAAGAACCTGCTTGGTTATGACGATGCCCTCGACACCTTCGGGGTTCACGGTGTCGGTGGCACCCTCGGCGCGATCCTCACCGGCGTCTTCGCCGATGAGAAAGCCAACTCGGTGGTTGCCGGACTCAAGGATGGGCTTCTGGTGGAACAATTGAAGGCAGTCGGCCTCACCATTGTCTGGAGCGTGGTTGCCACAGCGATCATTGCTTACGTCATCAAGGCTGTCATCGGACTCCGTCCGGCACCTGAAGTGGAAGAAGCCGGCCTGGATCTCGCCGAACATGGCGAACAAGGCTACGAACATTGATTCTCCAGGTCATTGAATCTGTCTGCGGGCGGGCCGGTAACGGTCCGCCCGTTTTCGTTTGCAGCTTGGCTCGTGGCGGGTTCCTCTAGCGGCGTGAAGCGTCAAATTCTGCGGTACTCCCTGATCGTTTGCCTGCTGGCTTCCGCCGCGTTTGCGGCGTGGAGTTGGTTGCGTCCTTATGCCTGGCATTCGGATTCCGCGGCACGTTGCCAGGTTGTGGAAACCTTGGTGACCCGCGACCAGTCGTTTTTCTGGGTTCATGTCCATTTGAAGGTCAATCCAGGCATGACCCACGACCTCCAAAAGCCGGTCCACCTTGCGACCTCCGCCGGCAAGAAATTCGAGCCCGCCGACACCACCTTCGGCGGCGGCGAAGGCCAGGGCACCACCGACATCTGGTTGAAATTCTGGCTCGACGCCGCCGATCTAACGAATCCCCTCACCTTGCACATCAACGACGGCAAACTCCTCGTCAAAGCCAGCGAAGGCGTCCCGCAGCTGGCCAACTCCGATTACCGGAATTTCACCAACAACCAGTGGTGACCATGGCCTGGCTTCTCATCGACAATTCGAACACGCGCACGAAATTCGCCCTCGCTGATCGCGACGGTTTGCTGCCGTGGCGAGGCGTTCTAACCACCGCCGGGGTTTCACCGCAATCGCTCGCCGTGCTGCTGGAAAACGTCACGTTCGACGCGGTCATGGTCTGCTCCGTGGTCCCCGCCAAAGCACTTGTCCTGACCGGGTATTTCCAGGGAAAATACCCGCTGCATTTTCTCGATTGCCACAGCCCGCTCGGCTTGGGAATCGACTACCCCGAGCCTTCCCAGATCGGCGCGGACCGGCTTGCCAACGCCGCCGGAGTGCTCACCCGCCACGGTGTTCCGGCCATCGTCATCGACTTCGGAACGGCCGTCACCTTCGACGTCATTTCCGCCGAGCCCGCCTATTGCGGCGGAGTCATCGCTCCCGGCCTGGGCGCCATGTCCGGCTATCTATCGAGGAAAACCGCCCTGCTTCCCGAGATCGAGCTTTCCGAGCCGCCCTCCGCCATAGGCAAGTCCACCGTCCACGCCATGCAGGTCGGCGCGGTGTTTGGCTACCGGGGACTGGTGAAGGAAATCCTCGCGCGAATTTGCGAGGAGCTCCCCGGCAAGCCGCAGATCGTCGCCACCGGCGGCGACGCGGCGCTGATCGCCCAAGGAGTAACAGAAATCGACGCCGTGGACCCCGACATCACGCTCGACGGATTGCGGCAAATTGCAGCCCGCATATTTTTGTAACCCGATTGATGAAAAAAACGTGTCATTTGCCTCCGAGTCGATAGGTCTCGTTCCGATATGAGTGACAGTCCACTGACCATCGGAATTGATTTTGGCGGAACCACCGTGAAAATAGCGGTCGTTTTTCAAAGCCACATCATCGACCACGCGCCGCCCATCGCCACCCAGGAGTTTGGCGGCCATGAGGAACTCATCGACGCGATGGTCCGCGTGGTGGAGGATTTGCGGGTCAGGCATCCGGGAATTGCCGCCGTCGGCGTGGGCATGCCCGGCTTCGTCAACTTTGAAAAAGGCTCGGTTTACACGCTCACCAACGTCGCGGGCTGGGACTCCATCCCCCTCAAGAAGATCCTCGAGGAAAAAATCGACCTGCCCGTCACGGTCGACAACGACGCGAACTGCATGGCCTATGCCGAGTGGAAATGCGGTGCCGGCCGCGGCTTCCAGCACGTCGTTTTCATGGCGCTCGGGACAGGCGTCGGCGGGGCGGTCATCGCCAATGGTCAGATGGTCCGCGGTGCTTGCCACGGGGCAGGCGAAGTGGGCCAATCCTCCATCAATTATCACGGCCGACCCGGCAATTATGGAAATCTCGGCGCTCTCGAAAAATACGTCGGCAACAGCGAAATCACCGCCATGGCCCGGGACGCCTACACCGCCGCCGGGATCCAGAAGCCGCTTGAGGAATGCACCCCCGCCGCCTTGGCCGGTGCCGCCCACCGCGGCGACGCCATTGCCATCGCCCAATGGGAGGATGTCGGCAAGAAGCTGGCCACCGCCGCCATGAATTGCTGCTGGCTCCTCAATCCCGAGGCTCTCGTCATTGGTGGCGGAGTCGCCCGTGCTGGCGAACTCCTTTTCAAACCCTTCAAGGAGCACCTGTTCGCCCAGCTCTCCGGCCCGTTCAAGGACCACCTGATGGTGCTCTCCGCCGCGTTCGGCCATGAAGCCGGCATTATTGGTGCCGCCGCGCTCGCCCGCGAATCCGTCATGGCCAACCGTTGATCCGCTGGAGTGATCCAGGCGTTCCTGCCCGTTTCCTCCCGGTCGCAACAAGCATTTGATTTCAAACTCATCGGCCTTAGAAATTCAAACTCATGAAAACCTCCTCCTCCCTCGATCGCCGCCAGTTCGTGAAACTCGGCACCCTCGCCGCTTCCGCCGCCCTGCTCCCCCATTCCGCCAGTGCCGAGACCGCGGTCATCACGCTGCCTCCCTTGCCCTACAAGTTCGATGCCCTGGAGCCGCACATCGACGCCAAGACGATGGAAATCCATCACGACAAGCACCACGCCGCCTACATCAAGAATCTCAACGCCGCCCTCGCCACCGCCCCGGACCTTGCCAAGCAACCCTTGGATAAGCTCCTCGCCGACCTCCCCGCCGTTTCCGACGAAGCCCTCCGCACCACCATCCGCAACAACGGCGGTGGTCATTGGAACCACGACTTCTTCTGGAAAACCCTCGCTCCCGCGGAAAAATCCGGCAAGCCCTCTGCGGCCATCGCCGCCGCCATCAATTCGGAGTTCGGCTCGCTGCCGTTGTCAGGCGTTCCATCGGCGGATGCGGCCAAGCTCGGTTCCGCCATCGACTCCTCATTCGGCGGAATGGACGCCTTCAAGAAAGCCTTCGGCGAAGCCGCCACCAAGCGCTTCGGTTCCGGCTGGGCCTGGCTCATTCTGCAGGACGGCAAGCTCAAGATCACCAGCACCGCCAACCAGGACAATCCCCTGATGAAAGGCATCGTCCCCGACTCCGATCTCGGCACCCCGCTGCTAGCCCTCGACGTCTGGGAGCACGCCTACTACCTCCACTATCAGAACCGCCGCCCCGACTACATCGCCGCCTGGTGGAACATCGTCAACTGGCCCGCCGTTTCCGAGCGCTTCAAGGCCTGAACCATAGCGTGCGGGACGCTTGATTGCCCCGGAGGGGTAGCTGGATATTAGCCGGTGGCGTCAGCCACCGGATCGCGACATGAAACAACCAAGCGCCCCGGCAGGGGCGCTGGAACCGTTGCATCGCCGCCATCGCCCCATCTATCACTTCACGGCGACCTCGTCTTCAGCACTAAGAACATTCCGAGCGAACGTTAAAGATGAGCCGTGGCTCTGGCGCCTGGTTCGGCTTTTTGGAGTGGGCAACCACCATCCTCAAGATTGTGGATCAAACCCGAAGACGCGCAGCTCCTGATCGCAGCAACAGGCTTTAGCGAGGCGCGCAGCCCAGGCGACGGCCTCCTCGCGAGAGGGCAGTTCCAAGACCGTGAAACCGCCGTTGAGGGGTGGCGCCCATGGATATCCTCCATCGGCAACCCTGCCGTCGGCCGCAACACGCACCGGCGGGACATTTTCGTCGATGCCGCCGGCAAAAACGTAAACGCCGGCGGCCTTCGCCTCTTCAATCACGGCGTGAGCGTCGCGGCCCACTGCCTCCAATTCTCCATCAGGCACGACCATCGCCGCACTCGGAAACGAAATCAGATATTTGGCCATACGCTCTTTCTTTGGGGTTGAGAACAATCGCTCACGATGATGTTGCCGAACGTTCGAGGCCTGCCAACCGCTACCGGGGGGAAACCTTCGATTCAGGTTGAGGTTTCTCCATACCCTCCGGCTTCGACTCGGCGGCGGTAGCGGGTTGGTCAGGGCCGGCGTGTTCGCCAGATTGGAGTTTGTCGGGAACGCCATCTAGATCAATCGGAACTGTGCTGATGCCTTCGATCAAAATATCCGCCCGTAAGAAAATCAACTTGTCCATGTCGATGAGCAGTTCGAAACCGATCTTTGCATCCGGTGGGGTCACTGTGATTAGCATGTAGGGAGGCAAGTCACGCAGTTCATGATACCAAGAGCCCGAAAAGGAGTAAGTATAGGGATGCGCCTCTATCTTGGATGGTTTAGATTCAAATGGGTCAGGGTTCGCGTCGAACGTGAAAATCCCCCTCAAGACATTTGGAAAAACAAGCGACTTCCCCCCAATGGTCAGTGACTGCTTCTTGATGTCGAAAGACGCGGGAAGATACTTCTCAGGGAGTCCTGTGATCTTACCATTCTCAAATTTCAGTCGAGTGTCCTGATGCGCCTGCAAAGAGCTGTTCGTCATCAGCATTAGCGTAGAACACAGAAGAGCGAATAGTTTCATTTTGTGGAGAACAGTGGAAATCGTTCACTGGCAAGGTCGGTGGAACGGACGATTTTGGCCAGACATTTTCCGGGCTTGGAGACGGAACGAATGGGAAGCCAGTGGATCAAGCGCGGCTATTTGCCGTCGTCTGGATCCGGCTGGTTGGCTGGCAATATTTCGAGCCATTCGAGAGCGTCTTGCAGATTGTCGAAGGTCTTGACCAACATGCCACGGTTCACGGCTACGTTTTCGCCGAATCTCTGCGGATCACGCAACGGCTCTTCAATCACGTATCCGAATTTAGTGGAGCGCGAGAGCAGCCCGCGATCTGCGGACTCGGCAACCGCCTTTGCTGCGAACTCGCCATAGTAAAACCGTTCCATGATCGCGGGCGCACCCCCAAGTCCGCGACCATCGAAGAGCACCTTCCTGACCTGGTGCCCGGCAGCGGCCTCAAGCATCTCCAGAAAAGTCCGCTTGGCTTCCGCTAACGAAAACTCACCCGTAGCGTCCACTCTCAGAAAACCTGATTCGGGGCGTATTTCCAGTTTCATGCTCATCTTAACGTCTGTCTTTCCAGCTAACGTTAGAAGCGCGCCGACGGGCGCAATTGAAGTGAGGTTGAAGCGAAATTGAAAAACTGATGGCCCGTTTGGACCCGCGAATTGTTCTGCAGATTTGAATTCATCCCGCTAATTGGTCAGTATCAGGTTGTAATTACCTCTCCGAAGGGGTCTCCGCAAACAATTCGATCCGTCTGCACTTTTGGCAGACAAGCGCACACGCGGAATCATTGAGCCAGTCCATGCCCATGAGCGTCATTCCACTTGTGTTCATGAGCATTGGTCTACGGTCGAATTCGTCATGGCCACAGAGGGGACAAGTGATAGAAACGTCGCCCACCCGGAATTTTGTGGGAATGGTGACGAGTGATTTCGCTGCCGCTTTGAGGCCAGCTCCGATTCCTCCCAGGGGATTTTTCATAAGTGTATTTTTAGTAGAACGTCCCCCGCTCATCCGACCCACAAGAGGGAGCCAGCGTTGAACGCGGGGTTGAGGTTGAAATTACGAAGAGTCATCGAAACCGAGGGGCTAGTGGTAGTCGGATGCAGCAGCTTGTTCGACTCCGTTATTAATATTGAGGTGGGGCAGCGTTGTTTTGCTTGAGGTATTCGTAGGTCTTCTGGCGTTCAGCGGTCTCCCAAGAAGACCTCCAAAACAACAAAGGCAACCGGGCAGGAGAAAAGACCTCGAAATCCAGAAACCTTCCCTGCTCTTCGTAAATTCCCTGTAGTGTAAACAAAGGACTGTCCTTAATACCCTGAGATACGGATTCGAGTTCCTTGAGTTTTGAGTGTGTTCCTCGTAGCTCCTCCGAGAACTTCGCCATGTCGGATCGCATTTGAAGTCCCGCGCCAAATCCTGATCCAAGATAGAATCCGACGAGTAATGTCGCAACGAGTGAAATAATAAGGGTAAGGCGTTTCATTTTCTGCCGAACATTGTGATTAGAGCGCCCTACCCAAGGGTGATGGGGATGCTTGAGGGTGGTTTACGTGAAGTCGAGCCAAGATGGAAGGAGAACCATCCGCCTTCTATCAGTCCGTGGGTCCCTGCGGAAAACGCCGTGGAAACTTGGGAGTGGAAGAGTCCATGAAATCCCAAGGCTGGGCGTCTTCCACATACATGTCGAACTGGGACTGGAAAATGCCCGGGTCATCCAGGCTCGACGCAACCACGCCCACAATGCCCCGTTCAGGATCTTCCGCGCCGGTCAGTCGGGAGCCGCATTTCGAACAGAAGCCTCTTAAATGGTGTCCTCCGTTCTCGCGATCGGTCGTATGCCGCTGAATCTCGCCCTGTGTGACGCGGAACGCCCGATCGCGAAAAATGACCGCAGGCACGTAAGGCCCGCCGGTGAGGCGCTGACAGTCGCGGCAATGGCACTTCATCATCAAGATCGGGCGCTCAGTGCTTTCGTAGCGCACGGCCCCGCAGTGGCAGCCTCCGGTGATTGGCAAGTTCATGATGTGCATGGCGACGACCGAAGCGCATCGACCCCACTAACGGGAGCGAGTGCCGGACACGGGGTTGAGGTTGAAATGAGATGAGATCATCGAAACTGGAGAGCTAGTGGTGGTCGGATCCCGCGTGTTGTTCGGCAGATTTATCAGTCTTCAGCTTCCCCAAGGTGGAAATTAGATCTCCGTATGAAGGTCTCCCATGAACATCGCCTAGGACATCGCGGACCAGTGCCGAATTTCCCGCCTTAATTTGATCTGCGGACGTCCTTAAAACGAACCCGGTGAATTCCCTGTAGTAATGATCAGCCAGCGAATGCTTCAGATACATCGCACCTAGAGCGCCCACTAAAAGGATGTTCAGTCCGATGGAAATCTTGGTCTTCATGATCTAGCGGACGATGGTTTCTGAGAGGCTTGATTGGCGAGGCGAATCGCGGATGGAAAGAGAATGAATCCGCCGATGAGAGGCCGGAAAGTCATTTCAGGGTCCACTCATTCGCGGGCCATTCTCCCGGACCGCCCGGAGGTCGATCCCCGCCACCGTTCTCACGGAATCCACCCGCAGAGGCGGAAGGCTTTCACTAGCAGATAGGCCACGCCGCCGGCGGCGGGGAGGGTAAGGACCCAGGCCCAGAGGATGCGCTCGATGAGCGAGAGATTGAGCGCTCCGAAACGTTTGGCGCAGCCGACTCCCATGATCGCGGTGGTGATGCTGTGGGTGGTGGAAACGGTCATGCCGAGGCTGCCGGTCACGGCGAGCAGGGTGGCGGCGGTGGTTTCGGCGGCGAAGCCGTGGACGGGCTGGAGTTTGACCATCTTGTGGCCGAGGGTTTTGATGATCCGCCAGCCGCCTGCCATGGTGCCGGCGGCCATGGTGATGGAGCAGACGATCTTGATCCAGGTGGGGACGTCGGGCGAGAGGTCGCGGACTTTGCCGGCGGCGGCGGTGAGAGGTGGCTTGCCCGCGGCTTCGGCGGCGGTCATTTCCTTGGCGAGGGTCTTTTCCCAATGGTTGATCTTGGCGGCGACGAAATTTCCGAGAACGGGAACCTTGGGTAGGAAGCGGGAGTCTTCGGCCGTGACGAGTTGCTTGTGGGTGGCGGCGGCGAGGCTGGCGAGGCGTTGCGAGGATTCCGTTTCCCCGACGGCGGCATAGGCCTTGGCGGAGAGGGTTTGGAAGGCTTCGCGGAAATCGCCGGGCTTGAGGCGCGCGCTTTCGGTTTCGAGGACGGTGGCGGCGGTGCGCAGTTGCTCGGGGGTGGACTTGGCGTTGTGGATCGTCTTGATGCTTTCCTCGGCCCGCATCGACTTGTCCATGCGGAGGAAATTCATCCAGCCCGGGGCGTTCTGGAAGGTGCCGGTGGCGGTGGCGGTGACGAGGGCAAGGGTGATGATGCCCATCGTCTTCTGGGCATCGGCCAAGCCGTGGGCGAACCCCATGTAACTGGCGCTGAGGATTTGCGCCTTGCCGAAGAATCGCGTGACGAAGCGCGGGCGGGCTTTTTGCAGGAGGAAATAAAGGATGCCCATGAGCAGGAAGCCGCCGAAGAAGCCGATGAGCGGGGAGGTGAACATGGGGATGACGACCTTGTGGAGCACCCCCTCCATCACGACTTTGCCGTCCTTGACCTTTTCCACGGACCAGAGGATGGCGTGCCAGTTGTCATGGGCGCTGGCAAGGGCCGCGCCGCAAAGGCCGCCGACCAGGGCGTGGGTGGAGCTGGAGGGCAGGCCGAACCACCAGGTGAGCAAGTTCCAGACGATGCCGCCGAGCAGGGCGCAGACGATGACCATCGGGGAAATGAACTGGGCGTCCACCAGCCCGGAGGAGACCGTTTTAGCGACGGCGTGGCCGGCGAGCGCGCCGATGAGGTTGGTGATGGCGGCCATGGCGATCGCCTGTCGCGGCGTCATCACCTTGGTGCCGACGACGGTGGCGATCGAGTTCGCGGTGTCGTGGAAACCGTTGATATACTCGAACGTGAGGGCGATGAAGATCACCAGGAAAATGATGCCGAGAGTCATGCGGTTGCTCGGCTCAGGAATTTTTCAGAACGATTTGGGAAACGACGTTGCCGGCGTCGCGGCAGCGGTCGATGACCTTTTCCAACAGATCGTAGAGGTCGCGCATTGCCATCGCCTTGATGGGCTCCATCGAGCCGGAGTAGATTTCCTTGAGGTAGCTGACGACGAGCTGGTCGGCGCGGCCTTCGAGTTCCTGCATCTTGTCGTTTTGCGCCTTGATGTCTTCGAGCTTGGGGTTCTTGGCGAGCATGTCCACCATCCGCACGACGACGAGCGCTGCTTCCTGGGCGATGGCCATTTGCGGTGCGAAATCCCCGGCCACCACCAAGTGATCCATGATGTGGTAGCGCTCGCCGAATTTCTCCACGGTCTTGGGGATGCGATAGAGCGCCTTCGAAAGCGCTTCGATGTCCTCACGGTCGAGCGCGGTGACGAAGACTTTCACCAACTCCTCGCTGATGATTTCCGCGTTCTTTTTCTCGTTGCGGCGGGCGACGGCCAATTCCGCCAGCGAGACGTTGCCGTTCGACTCCTTCAGCAACCGGGCGAGGGCTTCGATGCTCTGATGCGCGGATTCCGCGCTCGTGGCTAGAAGTTCAAAGAACCGGTCGGATTTTCCAAATAGCTTCGCGAGTGAGATCACGGCGGGATGGTGACGATTTTGACACACTCGGCAAGCGGAGGTTTTTCAATCCGAAAGGAGCCTCCTCACAAGTCACTTGCCAGAATCCCCGGGCGTCGCCACAAAGCGCGACGGATGAATCTCCTCGGAAATGCCGCCCTCGAATTGCTGACCTGGTATTGGGTTCTCCACTCAGCGTCCGGCCTGATCAAGACCCGCAAGGCGCGTCGCCTTTTCAATGCCCACCAGCGCTGGATCGACGGTGGTGTGCAAGTGAAGGAAACGAAACGCGTCGCCCTGATCCTCGCGGTGAAGGGAGTTTCGGAAAATTTCGACCGCTTCATGGATTTCGTCCTTAGCCAGGACTACCCGGGCTATCACGTCATTTTCACCACCGAGTCAGAAGCCGATCCCGTCCACGCCGCGATCCGGAACCGCCTTGCGAAATCGAACTTCACTAAAGCCCGTTTGATCGTCGCCGGAATGGCCGAACATACCGGCCAGAAAGTCCACAACCAGCTCGCGGCCTTCAAGGAACTCGACAGCTCCGCCGAAATCATTGCCTTCGCCGATGGAGATCTCTACGGCTTCAAGAACTGGCTGTCCTGCCTCGCTCTGCCGCTCAATCTCGGCCAAGCCGATTTCACCACCGGCTACCGCTGGATCATTCCCGCGAACCGATCCCTTCCTAACCGGATCATCGCGCTGATGGGCACCGCCATCGAGCCGCTGATCGGTCCCGCGTGGCGGATGTGCCTGTGGGGTGGCTCCATGGCAATGACCCGTGAGGTGTTCGAGGAACTGAAAGTGCCGGAAAATCTCGTGGGCAGCATCAACGACGACGTGCGGCTCAGTGCCATCGCGCGGGAAGCTGGAAAGCGGATGAAATACGTGAGATCCGTCGCTGCACCATCACCGGTCGATTTTAACTGGGCTTCGTTTTTCGAATTCGGTCGCCGCCAGTATTTCCAGCTCCGCGTCAACCACCGATCGCTGTGGTGGATGGCGCTGATGGTTCCCCTGTTCTATCTGGCGAGTTTTCTAACGCATGTGACACGCCTCGCTCAGGGAAATCTGCTGATGCTCATTCCGCTGGTCGTAGTCATCATTCTCAACGTCATCCGCACCCAGGTTCGGCGGGGCTATCTGGCGGACCGATTCCATCATGGGGAAGCTGACACACTCGATGAGGCGGTGAGGGGAAGCTGGTGGCTCGATCCGGCGATCAATTTTATTCACCTGCTCATCATCCTCAGCTCCGCCTGTGGACGGCAAATTGTCTGGGCCGGCATCCGCTACCGCGTCACCGGTCCGCAGAAGACGGAGATTCTCAAGACTGGCGAATAGAGTAGCCTTGGAGAGATTTTTTGACCGCGGATTGCGCGGATTTGAGGGATTCAAGAAATTTACAATTTCTCTATTCTTCAATCCGTGGAATCCGCGTAATCCGCGGTTAAATAAAGCGTTTCCGCATCAATGAAACGGACATTTCGCCGCTTCTGCCGGAGCTTCCTCGGGTTCGTCGGGAATCGTCTGCTCGTGCTTCACTTTCGGGCGTTTCCAGACGCGCAGTGAAATGCCGTCGAGCGAGCGGATCGTCAGTCGCGACGTCGGTTCCGGATCGGGCCCCGGGCCGGGTTCGAAACGATAGCGTCGCGTTAGAGAAGCCAGGATCAGCATCGCCTCCTGCATCGCGAATGCCGCGCCAATGCAGATCCGCGGGCCTTGGCCGAAGGGGATGTAGGCGCATTGCTGCTGATCGAGTCCGCCTTCGAAACGGTCGGGGTCGAATTCGTTAGGCCGGTCCCACAACTCGCGGTGGCGGTGCACCAGCCATGGTGAAATGACGACCGGCGAACCGTCCGGCAGGTCGTGCCTTTGCAGCTTCTGCCCCCCCGTCGCCTTGCGGAACGTGAGGAAGCCGACCGGCGGATAGATCCGCATCGTCTCGCGGAAGACATTGCGGATCTGCCGGTGCCGCGGGATGTCCTTGAACTCCGGCCGGCGGTCGCCGAGCAGCGCGATGGTTTCCTCATGCAGCCGCTCCTGGATCTCCGGGCATTTTGATAGCAGGAACAACGACCACGACAACGCACTGGCCGACGTCTCGTGTCCGGCAAGGAATAACATCGCCACCTGGTCCACCAGCTCCACCAGCGTGTAGGCCGAGCCGTCCACGGTGTCGCGCGTCTCCAACAGCGATTGCAGGATGTCCTTGTATTCGCCAACCTCGCCGCGCTGATAGGCTTCGTAACGCCCGCGGATCGACACGGCTAACAACTCACGGATCTCCTTGCCCGTGCGTTTCCAAATCATGTAGTGCCGCGGCGCGAGCCACAGCGGCAGGCGGAAAAAACTGAGCTGGATCATCACCACCGCCTTTTCCTGGAACAGGTTGAAGGCGTTGAAAATCTTCCGCGCGCCCTCGCCCTCCAGCGATTCGGATAGAATCGTCCGCAGGATGATGTCCGCCGTCACGTGCGTCATCTCGATCTCGATGTCCGCAATGCCGCCGTCCGGCACCGCGTCGAGCCGCTCGATCATCGCGTCCGCGCCGCCGGTCATCAGGGTGAAGACTTCCTTCAATTTCGCCTGGCCGAAGGCGGGGTCGAGCATCCGCCGCTGGCGTTCCCAGACCGCGCCGTTGGTGGTGAAAATGCTTTCGCCTAACAAGGGCTTGAGCGCCGTCTCCGAGAGTTCGTGTTTCGGATAGTGCTCGAATTTATCGACCAGCACCTCCTTGATCAAATCCGGGAATTTCACCAGGAAAAGTTGCACCCCCGGCAGCCGCACCCGGGAGATTTTGCCGGAGTAGCTGCCTTCATAGAGGGTGGCCAGCCACGACCGTCGGCCGCGTTTGAAGAGATTCCAGAGGGATCGCTTCGACGACCGGTCCAGCGGTTCTGGGTAAGGTGGGGTGTAGGCCATGAAATTTTTTACTCGGGAAAGCGCTCCGCCAGACTCAGCGGGCCGGCCGTGATCGCGAAAAAGTCGTAGTCCGTCAACAGCTCACCGGCCATGATATATTGGAAATGGATGCGGAAAATGTCCTTTTTGATCACCGCATACACTTCCGGCGGAAACATTTTCACGATCCTCACGGGAAATTGCTGCGGTCGCACCGGAATGCCCGTCGGTCGTGAAATCCCCGAAACCACGAGCGGATCGACCTGCGTCACGCTTGCTCCGTCACGTCGTGCGGAGAAATCCAGCCAGCGCACACCAGGAGCGGTCGCCACGGTTTTCAGGTCGTCGCGGAGTTTTCCGGAACCCGGCAGCAGGCTCACCAACGGCAGGCAATTGCCCAAGGAAACCAGTCCGAACGCCGGCCCGCGCACGCCCAATTCCGGCACCCGCCTCAGCAACTCCACTACCAGCGGGATCGTCAAAATCGTCCCCACGCTGTGGCCGACGACTAGAATTTCGTCCGCCTCGCTGCCGCGGATCCGCTCCGCGATGTGGTCGGCGAACTCTCGGATCCGTTCGTCCAGCTCCGGCATTTTTCCATAAGCCCACGGCTGCATCGCCCCGTAAACCCGCAGCAGCCAAAAACTCCGGAACCGATCATCCAGCCAGCGGCCGAGAAAAACGACACCCGTGAAAATTGCCGCTCCCGGCAGCACGCCGGTCCACCACGGCCAGCCGAGAACCATTGGCAAAATCACCGCCGCCGCCGCCAGCAACGCGCCGGCTAACAGAAGCCCCAGAAACGCGATGATCGGGTATGACACCGTCAACGCCGACGGCCACGCGATTTTCAACAACCTCCCGACCAAGTTCGCCTTCAGGAAGACCCAGTAAACCGGCACCGCCGATTTCAGCAGCTGCCACTCGTTTTTGGGCCAGCGGTTGCGGATGATGTCGTCCCAGCGGAGGAATTCATACTCCGTCTCGCAGCCACCGGCGGTGACCGTCCACGCGTTCGCCAGCTTGCCGACGCGGCGGCGTTTGCCGATCGTTAGATCAAGCCCGTTGAGCGGCGCGTGGAGTTTCGCCTGCTCACCATAAAGCGTGTGATAGTGCGACGGCCCTCGCGGATCAAACCCGCTGAAATAAAAAACGTGCCGCTTTGTCACCCCGGCGGCAGGCGTCCGGGGCGGGTTCTCGGCAGGTGAAACGTCGCTCATTTGCAGGCGGGCGCAGGCTGTGCCGCTCGCCCCGGCAGGGCAAGCCCGTTCTGACCTGCTATTGCTTCGACTCGTGCTGGCGGATGTATTGCAGCAGCAGCGGAAAATCCCGAGCTGGCTGGCAACGGCTGGGGTTACCCGGCAGGATCCGGCGCATCTTCCCCCATTGCAGAATGTTCGGCGCGAAGTCCACCTGCTCGAACCCGCTCATATCCTGGCCCGCCACTTCTTTGAGCGACGGGATGGGAAATGGAATGCCCGCCGCCGTCGTGCCATCGGGATATCCCGGCACGATCCACGGCTGGATTGCTCCGGTTTTCTCGCCCAAGTCGAGCATCCGCTTGGTCACTAAGCCATTCGCCCACCATTTGTTCTTCACCATGTCGAGCGCCTTGAGCGTCTGCTCAGGTGAGACTGGTCCCAGCCGGTCGAGTTCCTGCTTGAGATGCCACGTCACCGCCGTGTTGTAATCCCGGCTCCTGTCGTGCAACGCCAGCCCAGCGATCTTCGCGCCTAACAAATGCGACGTCATGTCGTCGTAAGTGAGCGCCGACGGCTTTTCCGGATAGAGCGTGGCCGAGTAGCCGAACCACGTCGCGATTTCGTGCCACGCCGTCTGGGTGACGGCCAACCGCTGCGCCATGCGGATCGATAGCGCGTAGATGACTCCCTGACGCCGGGAAGCGTCCATAGTGTTCCAGGATGCGGGATAATTGAATCGGATCCGGAATACCGCCCCTTCCTTGCTGGGCAGCATGATGCACTGCCAGCCGTTTTCCAACGCATAGTGGATGCGCACCTGATTGAAGACCGTCCAGTCAGCGGACTTGCGGAGGTGGGCGATGTCGATGAATCCGCCGTGCACCGTGTAAATGATGCCTCGATCGGTTTCCTGGTTGGCACCGGATGGCGAGCGCCCATACGCGTGGTTCCCCAGTTGGTTGGGATCCGCCGTCGCGAAAAACGTCAGCGGCCCCGGGCGGGGAATGGATCCGAGACGGGGTTTCGGGATGGAGTTGTAAGGCTGGAAATACGGATCCCGTCCCGGAGTTTTGGCCGCCACCGGATCATCCGGGCAACGCAAGCTGGAGGAAGTGCATCCGGGAAGCAGGCACACCGCTGCCAGCGCGCCAAGAATCGCCACTAGTCCGGATGGTTGAAAGGAGATGGGGAAACAGCGGGGGGGAGTCAGGGAAATCATCTGCTCGATTCTGTAGGATAACCCGCGCACGGATGCCAGCACTTTTGCCCGTATCGTTTGACCGCGCGGACGCACTGCCGCGGGGGGTGAAGCAAACACCGGTGACTTTGCGCTTGGTCGTTTTTCCAGAGGTAATCGTGACCGGTCCGGTGGATGCGGGGATCGCCCTGCTTTGAATCCAGTCTGGATGGCAAACTACGGCGACCAAATGGGTCATACTTCACGGCGCGACCACCACCTTTATCCGGGCGAACAGGCTGGGCGCGGCGTTCCGCGGAATCGTGACGGTGATTGTGTCGGCGACGGTGCCGTTTTCGAGGATGGTGACGCCGGGGCTGGAGGTGGCGGTGGTCGGGCCGACGATGAAGGCGGTGGGCAACTTCAGGAGGTCGGCACCGGCTTCGACTGCCAGAGTCACATCGGAGGTTTCCGAAGCGTCGATGCGGGGGAACGTGAAGATCATGTTGTTGGACGTGAGGCTGACACTCAGGCCTCCGGTCGTGGGAGGGGTCGTCGGATTGCTGCCGAGGATGCATTCCACACCGTTGGACAGTCCGTCGAAGTCGGGGTCGGCATCCGGAGTCCCCGAAGCGCCGGCTAGACCGAAGCTTGCGGCCCAGGCGGCGAAGGTGCCCGGGGCTGCCAGCGGCATGGCGGTGACTTCGGCGGAATTGCCGCTTTCATGCGTCCCATTCTTCGACGAAACCACATAGTAGTAACGCGTGCCGTTGACGACCGACGTGTCCGTGAATTCGATGGCAACGACACCCGTCGCGATGGTGGTGTAAGGGCCACCGCTGACCGTGGCGCGTTTCACGTTGTATCCTGCCGCATGGCTGGCGGATGCCCAATCCAGATAAACCACGCCGTTATTTGCCAGGGCGGACACGCCGGTGGGCACCGCTGGCACGGCGTTGATCGGCTGCGCGGCTGCCTCGGGCGAATCCGCGCTTTCATAGGAGCCCCTGACTGATGAAACCACGTAGTAGTAGGTGGTGCCATTGACGGCGGAGGTGTCCGTGAAACCGTTCGCAGCCACACCGGAGGCGATCGTCGCGTAGGGTCCGCCGCTCACGGTCGAACGCTTCACTTTGTAACTCTCGGCGAAATAGACCGGCGGCCAGTAGAGATACACATCGCCGAAACCGGGATACGCGGAAACATACCTCGGCGACGCGGGATTTTGGGGTCCGGGGGGCTGCGAGGACGGCGTTAGCAGCGTGTACCCCTGCGGCGTATAATTGGCATCGACGGTTTGAACCAGGATCTGGCCGGCATTGTTGATGGACAGGGCGCTCACCAGGCTGCCGGGATACGCAAAGTTGCTCGAGTAGGTCAGCAGAAGGTTCAGGTCCTGCATGTCGTTAGGAGCATAAGCGACCCATGCGGTGTTGATATATGCATCGCTGTCTTCGTTGTATCCGACCGCCAAGCCCGCGTTGTTGATTCCGAGAGCGCGTTGGTGACCCCAATAGAAGTCAGCCAACTCAATGGCCGTCGTCCCGTTCCACAGATAGGCGGTAGAGCCCAGATGCCCGCTGACGACGCCGGAATCGTTGATGTCATAAGATGATCCCCAGGTGCCCAGGGTGGTCATCGTTCCCGAGGTTCCGTTGGGCACATTCGGGGTCCAGCGCGCGGGATGCCATTCCCACGAGGACTCGTCTTCGGTAGTCCACGAAACCGCGACCCGGCCGGTGCTGTCGATGGCCCGTGCCCACGTGCGCGCGCCTGCGGTGGGCGGGACCAGCTTGGCGACCGTGTTCCCCCGCCAGATCACGGCCTCGCGGAAGGGGCTGTTGACCGGTATCGAGGTGTAGGCGTGGCCGACGATCGTGCCGGCATCGTTGATCGCCCACGCCGCGTTGTATTCCGTGCCCGCAACGGACGGCAATGCTCTCACGGTCCCGTTCTCCCACACACAAGCCTGCGAAAGGTGGCCGCCCCCGGAGCACGCGCCGACCATCTGTCCGTGATTGTTGATGCCCCTCGCCCAGCCCGAGACCCTGCCGGGAAGCAGCGGGAGTTGTGTCAGCACGCCATTATGCCAAACGGCGGGCTGCTCCAAGCCTCCCGAGGACGTGTAGCCCCCGGAGACCTGTCCCAAGTCGTTCATGGCGTCGGGGCGGAAGGAACCGCCCGCCGGGACAACGACGTCGGTAGGGATGTAACTTTGGGCGGTGACCGATGCGGGGCAAAGGACCGCCACGAACAGCGCTGCTACGAGGCGCACGGGGGGGCGGAGAGCCATCCCGGTCTCGCCGAAGCGGGGGGCGCAGCGGGGGCTTGGATCGCTGCCGTGCTCCGGCAGTGAAGGGGAGTCGTGGAGGAGGTGTTGGTAGGCAGGGTTCGTCTTCATAAGCCTACTTTCAAACGTTAAGGCGACGGATCCCGGTAGAACCCGCCAAAATCCTGCAGTAATTCTCAGGGCATGTTGATGTTGTTGAAGGGCATGTCCCTTCATTCCGTTTGGACGAGATTGTATGACAATCCGTGCGCAGCCGCCAGCACTTTTGCCCGTATCCTTAGACAATGCGTGCCTTCCGCATTGGCAGATTTCGTTGCCAGTCAGGCAAGCCCGCGGGCCGCCAGTAGCTTATCCACGTATTTCGCGAGTAGATCGACTTCCAGATTCACCGCGCGTCCGATGCCGGCGAGATGAAGATGGGTGTGTTCCCAAGTGTGCGGGGTGATCCAGAAAACGGCGCCGGCCGCCGTGAGTTCCGCGATGGTTAGAGATATGCCATCGACGGTCAGCGAGCCCTTGTCGATGCACAGCCGGTGGATTTCCGGCGGCAGCGCCACCCCGACGATGTGGTCCTGGCCGTTGGCTTCGACCCGGGTGATATTCCCGGTGCCATCGACGTGGCCCTGGACAAAGTGACCGCCGAACCGTTCGCCCACCATCATCGCGCGTTCCAAGTTTACGACCGATCCGGCGGCGAGTTCGCCCAGCGAGGTGACGCGCAGGGTTTGGGCTAACAAATCGAAGGTCACTCCGCCGGGCGAGAATTCTGCGACAGTTAGACAGCAGCCGTTGATGGCCACGGAGTCGCCGAGCGCTAGCTCGGAGGCAAACGGGACTGCGAGGTTCAACCGCGCCTGCTCGCCCATCGATTCAAGGCTGACGACGGTGCCGAGTGCTTCAACGAGTCCGGTGAACATGGGATTTCAGGGAGTAATGGTTTTGGTTTCCGCTACCGGCGCGAACGCCTCGTCGATCCCGCGGTCCGGGAAAAACATCATGGACAGCGCCACGATGAGGGTGGGGATCAGCGCTGCTAGCAAGAGCTTGAGTGGGGACACACCATCGCCAAAAAATCTTCCTAACAATGCCTGGCCCGCCGGGTTCGGAGCATTCGCGATGACGGTGAGTCCGCCGCCGGTGACCGCGCCTGCCAGCACGGCGTATTTGAAATGCGGGGAAAGTCCGTCCACCTGGCTGGCGAGGAAGGTGATCGCGGCGTTGTCGTTGAAGGATGTTAGGATCGTGGACCCCACAAATAACGGCCACTCATTGAGGCTGGAGATGATCGGTGCGAGCCACCAACCTTGCAATCCGCCATGGACGACGAGCCCGGCGAGGAAGAAACCGACGAGGATCGGCCCGCGCAGACGGATGTCATTCTGGTGGTGGGCCGTCGCCTGCGAGAAGGCGAGGAAGAACAAAAAACCGCCAATGAACAAGGGCGGGTAGTGCGCGAATGCCACCGTCCACGCCATGAACGCGAGATGCGCGAGCGTGACGAACAATGGCACCTGATGGGCCTCTTCAATCAGGTCGCCGGTGCCATCGCCGTCGTGGTCGCCCGCGCGTTCCGCCATCGCGGCCAGTTCCTTGCGGAAGAACAAGTAATAGATCGCGCTGGCTATCAGAATGGAAACGAGTGCCTTGTCGCCGTAGTGCATGAACATTTCCCCGCTGGTGAGTCCCCATTTCCGGGCGACCATCAGCACTGGCGGGGCGGCGAAATTCGTCAGCACGCCGCCTACGGAAATGTTGACGAACAACAGCCCCAGCGTGGCGTAGGCAAACCTCGGCGACGGCTTGAGTCGATAGAATTTCTTGGCCAGCAGCATCGCCGCGATGGTCATTGCACCGGGTTCGGTGATGAATGAACCTAGCAGCGGCGCGACGACCAGGATCGACAGCCACCAGGCGGCCGGGGTTTGTTTCCCGAAGCGGGCGAAGAAGCGCAGGCACGATTCGGCAAAGCACAGGATCGGCCGGGTGGAGGCCAGGGCCATGATGATCACGACGAACAAGGGCTCGGTGTAGTTCACGCCCATCATGTAGTCCTTCACCGTCGTTAGATCGTAGAACGCGAACATCGCAGCGATCAGAACCAGCACCCAGATCCCGAAGATCGCCTCCACCTCACCGAGGAAATGCAGCATCGTCGCCCTGAAGCTCACCAGGTCGTCCGCATCCGTCGATTCACCGCGGGCGGCTCGCGAGCGGCGGATCCTCGCGTCGTGCGCGTGCTGCACCTGGTGGGAGCGCTTCGTGATCGGGATCGCGAAAAACGTGTGGACGATCGCGAGCACGAAAATGATCGTCGCTACTAACAGGAATGGTTGCTCCCCGGCCCGGAAAGCCAGTTTTTCGCCGATGCTGTCCAAGCCCTTGGCCTTTTCCTGATCAGGAAATCTCGCCATCTCCGTGACGAACGCCGGTTCGCTCGAATGATCTTCTGCGGCGAAGATTCCGCCCGGAATCAACAGGAAGAATGCAGCAAGGACGAACAGAAGCGATTTCATGATGACTCGGGCCGCAACCCACCGACGTCATAGGGATAGCGTGGATGACCGGCAAGGGAAACCGCGCCGGTGCATCGGTCGGAGTTGTTGAAGTCGAGAAAATGTCCCGTTTCGGGGCGATTTCACCCGGATTTAACGGAGTCCTTGCCGCCGCATCGCACGCCTGCTAGAGTCCTGCCCTTCAACACTCCCATGAGCACTTTTCCAACCGCCAAGGAAATCGGGCATCTCTGGTTTGAGAATGTCTGGAACCAGAGAAACTCCGCGCAAGCCCATGTGCTGATGGCCGCCGATGCCATCGGTCACTTGGAATGCGGGCAGGACATCGTGGGGCCGGACGCGTTCCTTGAATTTCAAGCGACGTTTCTCGCGGCCATTCCGGATATCCGGATCGAGGTGGTCGATTCGCTGGCAGATGACAATGACGTGTGTGTCCACTGGACCGCGTCGGGCACCCATGCCGGTCCGGGCTTGGGGTTGGTCCCGTCCGGGTCGAAGGTTTCATTCCGCGGCGTGACCTGGTTTCACACCCGCGACGGGCAGATTGTCGATGGCCGGGACTTCTGGAACATGGACGGGCTCATGCAGACGATGCGTGCGGCTTCGGAGCCGCAGATCGGATAGATATCATGGCGTGGCCTGGATCCGGAAGTAGAGGTTAGGTCCGGCGGCGGGCGGCGGAAGATAGGTCACGGTGACCCACTGGTAGTCGGTGGCCGGGATGTCCTGGATGACCGTGGATGTGATGTTAGGCGCGGCGTCCAACCATTGGGCGAGATCGCCGGAGACTCGCACACCGTAAACGGCACCTGCAGGAGCTTTGCGCGCGCGGTAGCTCAAGGTCACGCTGCCATCGGCGGCGCGTTCAAGCGGGGAGGGAATGACCTCATTTCCGAGCGGATCGCCACCGAAGGCGAACTCCCCGAAGTTGGTTAGACCGTCGCCCTCCGGATCCAGATCGGGTCCCTGCAGGTGATAGATTCCCGGCAGCCAGGATTGGACCCACTGGGAATACGGTGGCGCGGGGGCGGGGCCGGCGCCGAGAACATCGATTTCCGGGTTTCCGAGGACGGTCGTGAACATGCGGATGTCATCGAGTGTTCCCGAGAAGGTGTTCGCGGTGCTGCCAGGGACGGCGCCAATGGTTAGGGTTGGATTTGCGGTCAGCAGGGCGGTGGTTCCGGTTCCCGAACCGTCCAATGCTCCGTTGACGTAGATCTTGATGACTCCGGAGGTACGGGCGCGGGTGACGACGATGTGCTTCCACTGCCCGTCATTCACAGCGGTGGTCCCATGCAGCGCGATGTTAGATCCTCCCGCGATGCCGGTTTGGAAACTGATGCGGTTGACTCCGTTGGCGGACTCTCGAGTTCCGGCGACAACGAAATCATTCGCCGCGCCGCCCACGTCGGCATTGAAAAGTGCCGTGCCCTGGGCCGCATTCGTCGTGACTGGGAAAACGCCGGTGGTTTTCATCCAGAATGAAATGGAGAAATCCGCGCCGAGATAGTTTTGCATGCTGACGCTCTGATCGGTGGCGGTGAAGGCAAGACCACCGCCGAGATGACCGGCGACCCAGTTTGCCGAGGTCATCGAGACGAGCGTGCCGCCGTGATTGCCGTAAGATGAGCTGTCGGCGGCGGTGGTGCCGGCGTCGTCGAGCTTGAGCCAGGCCACCAGGCTTTGATCGACGATATCCCTTGAAAACAACGCCGACGCGTAGTTGCCGACATTGCCAGCGTTCACCACGCGGTTAGATGGCAGTTTGACGGTGACCACGCCAAAGCCGGCGGGGACAACGGAAAGCACATAGTCCGCTCCGCTGCCGGTCAGGCTCGACGAAGTCGCGCCCGTGAGTTCGAAGTCGCCCTGGGCCAGGCCGGTGACAGCCTGCGAAAAGTGCACGTTGAGCGTGAATGGACCGGTGGGGGCGGAACCAATCGAAAGCGTGACGGATGGTCCGGTGCCCAGCGTGTTGATCCATTCCGTTAGGAGTGCGACGGCCGCGGGATCGAGGAGGTGTTTCGCCAGCGGCGGCATCTTGAGGGCGTCGAGCGATGCGAGCCTTGTCAGCATGATTGAATTTGCCGGCGAGCCGGGCACGATGACTCTGTTAGCCGGGTCGCCGAGATCGGATTCAACCGCGCCATTGATCAACCCCTGCTCTTCCAGCGCCGTGGTGTAACGGGCATCGAAAAGCGCGCGGACGCCACCGGGTTGATGGCACTGCGAGCAGTTGGAGTCGATGTACGAGCGGACCCGCTCGGTGAGGCTTGCCGCATTCTCCGCGAGGTGATGGCTCTGCAACATCCACGGCACCAGATCGGCGCGATACGTCGTGTCAAACCAACCAAGCGAACCCAGTGTTTCCAACTGGTTGGCGGTGCGGCCTGTTAGCGGATAGGTGAAATTGCCGTTCAGTTGCTGCGTTTTCACTCCCAGCACATAGTCCACGTTGCCATTGTGGCAGATCCGGCAATCGCCGCGGCTTGGATACTCCCAGATCTGCTGGCGGGTTCCGCCGGTGCTGGTGGTGATGTCGATCGCCTCGCTGAAGCCGCCCGGCAGGAGGTCGGCCTCGCTGCCATCGGCGCGCCATCGGTAGGTGAGTCCATACGGTTCACCCGACGTGGGAATGATGAGGAATCGCGTTTCCAGCCGGCGGAGAATCGTGGGATTGGAGTCATCGACCGGCAGTTCGAAATGCTTGATGAACACGGTCCCTGCGGGAAATGTCCAATTGGCTTCCGGCGCGAAAGTGATTTTCTCCGCGGCGGTGTCATGCACGCCGTTGTTAGGCACGGCGATCCAGCGGCGTTTCCCGGCGGCGTCGGACCACAGCGGTGCGTTCACCGTGTATGGCACGACGCCGGGTGAAGGCGTGAGCGTCGCAAGATCGGAGAATGCGCCGGTTTGCGACAAAAGTGCCGGCGGCGGTCCGCCCCCGATCGGTGTTCCGACCAGTTTGAAGAAACGGCCGCGGGTTCCGGTGCCGTTGATTTTGACGAAGATCGGTTCGCCCGCGAGATCGCGGCCGATCGTCGAAGTACCGCTGTAAACGGTGCCGCTTGGCATGGCCGTAAGGATCGTGTTGGTGGCCACCGAGCCATTCAAGGTGTGGGCGCGGATGTGGCTGTTGACGTTGTCAACCGAGATGAATTCTCCGGTTAGAGATGGATGGGCCGCCCCGCGGTAGACGAAGCCGCCGACCACGCAGCCGTCGGTGCCGTGCGGGGAATCCCAGACCGGTGCAGTCAGCGTGCCGATCAGCGGGCTCGGCACCACCGGCGGCTGGGGGCCGGTCGGCCGGGCGATCGCCCCCTCGCGGAAGGGCCAGCCGTAATTCCCGCCGATTGTTAGAATGTCGATCTCTTCGCGGCTGTCCTGGCCGACGTCGCCAATCCACGTTCGGTTGCTCACCGGGTCATACGAGAACCGATAGGGGTTGCGCAGGCCCATGGCGTAGAATTCCTCGAGCTTGGCTCCGGAAATGTCATTGAAAGGATTGTCGGCGGGAATCTTGTAGTTCGCGGTGAAGCTGTTGGGCCAGCCGGCCGGCATCGTGAGTTGCGCCGGCTGGCGGCGGATCGCATGGCTGGCGGGTTTTTGATCGACGTCGATGCGCAGGATTCCCGAGAACAGGCGGTCGTTGATTTTTTGACCGTCATTGTATTCGTCGTTCGCGCCGCCCTCGTCGCCGATGCCGATATAAAGGTAGCCGTCCGGACCGAACATCATGCAACCACTATCGTGCCACTCCTGGCGGTCGTATTGCTGGATGAGAATCTGCTCGCTGGCAGGATTGGCGACCGGCTTGCCGCTTTGCAAAATCACGGTGAACCTCGACAGCCGCCAATACGCCTGATGGCCGTCGCCCCCCGCGGGCTTCCATTTGTAAGTGATATAAACGTAGTCGCGGTTAGGCGATGCGGCTTGCCCGAACTCCGGGTGACACACCAGCCAGGTCATGCCGCAGTCGCTGCTGGCGAAGACCTGGCTGCGAAGATCGAGAAAGGTGTCCGCCACCGTGGCGGCCGCGTTGTCGTCGAACAGGAAAATGCGGCCCTCCTTGGCGACGCAGAGCAATTTGTTAGTGCCCGGATAGGGCATGATGTGCATCGGCAGATTGATGTTGATTCCGGTATAGGTCTCCTGGACCGACCATTGATTGGCACCGGTGGGTTCCGCCTCGGGAAGGCTTTGGTTGAGAAACGGCCCGATCGCGACCGGGGCGTCCAGACCAGGCGTGCCGGCAATCGCCGCGGATAGCGGAAACCACGCGAAGGCGAGCGCCCTCACGCGAGCCTTGGCCTTTCCCGACCAGCGGGCGACTGCAAATTTGTTCATTCGGAAGCGGGGTTTTTGACAGAAGCCGCGATGTATCATTTTGAAAACCAAACGCCAGCGAATTTGACGGAACCAAGACGCATGGCTGAATGGAAATTGGGCTTTCTACCCTTTCCCGAGCCCGCCACGCTTGCCCTTTCTTCATTCCCCGCCAGCAAGTTGATGCAATCCCCAGTTCGAATTCCCGCCGCTCCACTCGACCTCGCCGTCATTGGCGGCGGAGCTTCGGGATTTTTCACCGCCCTGCAATTCGCGGAAATGGCTCCGGGCAAGAGCGTCGCCATCTTTGAGAAGAGCGCGCATTTCCTGCAAAAAGTCCGAGTCTCTGGCGGTGGTCGCTGCAACGTGACGCACGCCTGTTTTGATCCCGCCGAGCTGGCGAAAAGCTACCCGCGCGGCTCACGCGAGTTGCGCGCCGCGTTTCACCAGTGGCAGCCGTCGGACACCGTGGAGTGGTTCGCTCGTTTCGGAGTGACGCTCAAGACGGAACCGGACGGCCGGATGTTCCCGGTCACTGATAGTTCCGACACCGTGATCCAATGCTTTCTGGATCGTGCCCGGGAGAGGGGCGTCCCGTTGTTTCAAAAGCATCCGTTAATCGGGATCGAGCCTCTTGAACAGGGCGGCTTCTCACTCCAGTTCGACAACCTAACTGAGCCGGTCGGAGCGAGGGTGGTTTGCATCGCCTCCGGATCATTGAAAGGCAGCCAGCTGCTAGAGCGGTTGAAAAAACTGGAGCAAACGATCGTCCCGCTGGTTCCCTCGTTGTTCGCCTTCAATGTTAGTGATCAGCGCATCACCGGCTTGGCGGGTGTTTCCCATCCCAAGGTGTCGATCCGCCGCGAAGGTTCCAACGCCGCGCAAATCGGCCCCATGCTGATCACGCACCGCGGCTTCAGCGGGCCCGCCGTGCTGCGGCTATCCGCGTGGGAAGCCCGGAACCTGGCGGCGGTGAACCACCATTTCCCGTTCCTGATCGACTGGCTGCCGGAGCTGTCCATGGACGCCCTGAAAGCGCGCTTTGCGGAAATCCGCCAGAATCAGGGAGCCAAGCTGGTGCGCAACACGCCCATTTCCCCCGTCTCCCGCCGGCTCTGGGAGCGCATTGTCGGCTGCTGTGAGATCGAGGATCACGCGACCTGGGGCCAGATGCCGAAAGCGGCCGGCCTCCGCCTGCTGGATGCCTTGAAGTCCGCCCGCTTCGAGGCCGAGGGCAAGACCACCAACAAGGACGAGTTCGTGACCGCCGGCGGCATCGCGCGGCCGGTCATC